>CP070707.1:4060056-4063086 GCA_020350205.1 bacterium | reverse complement strand
AAGTCCCGAAATGAATTGGGCACTCGGTTACACCTACGCGTTGGCAGGTTACTCTGACAAGGCGAGAAAAATACTAGATTATCTTTTGGAAAAGGAAAAAAAGACCTATATACCAGGATCTTTTATAGGTCGTTTATATATTGCCTTAGGGGAAAAAGATAAAGCCTTTAAATGGCTGCAGAAAGAAGGGAGAATCTTAAATTTAAAAGTAGATCCTTGGCTTGATCCCATTCGTGAAGATCCTCGATTTCAAGCATTAATCCGACGCATGAATTTACCAATGAATTAATCCTGAGGCGCAAAACTATTAAGTATTGGTGTTACAATATATAAATGTGGAAAAGCTCTGAAACGGTGGATACTATCCGGCGGTCTTTTTTCATAAACAATTGGGATTGATAAATGATTGGCAAAACGATTTTACATTTTAAAATCATTGAAGAACTGGGCCGTGGCGGGATGGGGGTGGTCTACCTGGCCCAAGATACCCGTCTTAGGCGACAGGTAGCAATCAAGTTTTTACCCAGAGCAGTCTCGGTCGATGCCGAATCCCGCAAACGTTTCAAGCTGGAAGCGCAAGCGGCTGCGGCCCTGAATCATCCCAATATCACGCAGATTTATGCCATCGAGGAAGCGGAGAATGAGATGTTTATTGTAATGGAGCATGTGGAGGGCATGGAACTCAGGGAGTTAATGCTCAAAAAACCATTATCAATTAGTAATGTTTTAGCTTATACACGGCAGATTGCAGAAGGACTTGAGGCGGCCCACCGGAAAGGAGTTGTACACAGAGATATTAAGTCGTCCAATATCATGGTTACCGATGAAGGAAAACTTAAGATCATGGATTTCGGCCTGGCGAAGGTGGGGGAAGGTCTTCATCTGACCAAAGAACAATCTACTCTGGGAACGGCGGCGTATATGTCTCCGGAGCAGGCTCGGGGTGAGGCGGTGGATCACCGGACGGATGTCTGGTCCTTTGGGGTGGTGTTGTATGAAATGCTGGCCGGAGAGTTGCCTTTCAGGGGAGATTATGAACAGGTACTGATTTATGCAATTCTGAATGAGGAACCGGATTGGTTGAGCCTTGAGTCTACTGGCATATCGGTAAAACTGATTGCAATCCTGAAAAAGATGCTGGCTAAACAGCCGGCAGAAAGATTTCAGAACATGAAAGAAATTATTCTGAATCTGGAAGATCATAATAGTAAAAATATTCCAGCAGCTGCACATACACCGACAAGGGGAGAAATTTCAGAGGAGAAGAAAGTTATTCCCGGCCTAGCAGTTTTACCTTTTTCAGATTTAAGAAACGATCCGGCCATGAGTTTTCTGGGATTCGCCTTGGCCGATCAAATTATTGGTACACTATCATACCTCCAGAATATTCTGGTCAGGCCTTCTAGCGCCATCCGCAAGTATCAAAGTCAGATTGTGGATGCTCCAACCGCCGGAATAGAATTGCAGGTGGATTATATTATAACCGGATACTTTCTTAAAGAGGCAGAAGTTGTTCGTTTGAATGTTGAGCTCGTAAAGGCACAGTCCAATGATCTGGTCTGGCGGGAAGCGATTGAGGTTAAATATGAAAATGCCTTTAAATTACAGGATATTGTATCTGAAAAAGTTATTCAGGGATTGAAGATCCAGTTTTCCAGCGATGAGCGGGGAAGAATGCAAACCAACATTCCGCAAAATCCATTGGCTTACGAGTATTATCTTCGTGCAGTATCTTATCCTCATACCAATGAAGGGGATAAATTGGCCATCGAAATGCTTCAAAAGTCTCTTAATCTTGATGATAATTATGCCCCGACTCATGCTGAGCTCGGCTATCGACAGCAGTCATTTGGTACTTTTGCTTTACAGGGTTCTGAAGCCTATAAATCGGCCGAAGCATCCTATGTGAAAGCGCTATCCATCAATGATCAATTATTGAGCGCACTGGGAGGATTAGCAAATCTATACACTGATATCGGTAAAACTGAAAAGGCTTTGGAATATGCACAAAGAATGATTACCATCAATCCAAATAATTCCCTTGCCCATTTTTCCCTCAGTTATCTCCTGCGTTATGCGGGTCTCCTGGAAGAATCCCAAAAGGCTGCTGAACGGGCATTTTCACTTGAACCTGAAAATCCCAAATTTCGCTCTCTGGGTTATACCTACTTTTACCGAGGGATATATGAACAAGCCATGAAAATATTTGAAATTGACAAAGGAAGCGTGATGGCACTGGCTTGGCGAGGATTTGCCTATTTTTGTATGGGGGATGGAACGAAGGCTGTAGAATACTTCGATCAGGTTATTCCGCTGGAACCGGAGGGACATTTCGGTTTGCATTTTGGAGCGATCCGCGCAGCTCACTTGGGAGAAAAAAAACAGGGTTTACAATTAGCTAAAAAATGGGAGGATACCAATCCCTATGATGCCGAAGTCTGGTATAATATAGCCAATACCTATTCCTTACTGGGAGATAAATCTGGCTGCCTCCGTGCTCTTCGGCGTGCAGTAGATGGCGGATTCTTTTGTTATGCATATATGATGTCAGATCCCTTGTTAACCAATTTTCGGGCGGATCCAGATATTCAATCTATACTGGAATTAGCAAAATCCAGGAATGAATCATTTAAAAAACTTTTTAAGAAAATAATGCCCGAATTTATACTAGACTGATTCTGTAGTCCGAGCAACTAAGATGAATGAGACTTTACCATTCTTGTTAGGGGAAATCTTTTGCAAAGGGAAAAGTTTATTGATTTTGCACTGGTAGCTCATCTCATTTTTATTCTCCACGCCCAGGGAAATCAGATTCAAATTGATCGCATGTCAGGCTCTGTCAAACTGGATGGTATGAGTAATGAAACTGCTTGGAAGTCGATTACTCCACTACCGGTTATCATGCAGGAACCAACCTTTAACGCCGAGCCTTCAGAAAATACGGAAATCCTGATCGGGTATGATAATGTCTACCTCTATGTTGCCGCCAGATGTTATGATAGCGAACCTGATAAGATCCAGAGTCCTTCC
>CP070707.1:4048355-4059956 GCA_020350205.1 bacterium | reverse complement strand
ATCGTTCGTATTTACATCTTTTAAATTCGGAAACGGAAAATGGCAGCATTAAAATCACCTTTCATTATAATAGCAATAATCCCGGCCCTGGCCTGGAGAAAAAACATATCCATGCACTGCTGGGAAATTTCAGACTTGATGAGAAAAAAATAACAGTGAGGAATCAATTTATTGAAGTTCTCTTGAACCAGGCTGACCTCTCCAGCCATTTACCGTTGCGGGTAGCTGTGAGTCAAGAGGGATTGTCTACTCACTTTCAGGAAATTCCCCCGGAGATGTTGCAGTCGAGGCTTTCAGACCGTCCATCTTTCTCCTGGAAGGATGCCATTGTTTATGCTATCATGGTGGATCGTTTTTTTGATGGTGATTCAGTAAATAATCATCCGGTTGTGCATCCGGATTTGGATCCGAGAGCAAACTTCTATGGGGGTGATCTTCAAGGAATTATTCAAAAAATTGATGAAGGATATTTTTCTGATTTAGGTGTAAACGTTTTGTGGTTGTCTCCCATAAATCAAAATCCTCTGGAGGCTTTTCGGGAGTATCCCCCGCCACATCGATACTATACCGGATATCATGGATACTGGCCAATACATCATGAAAAAGTAGATTTCCGTTTCGGAAACATGGATCAATTTAAAAAATTGGTTGAAAAAGCGCATGATAAGGGGATAAAAGTTATTCTGGATTTTGTATCAAATCACGTGCACCAGGAACATCCCTTCTTTAAAGAACATCCCGACTGGTTTGGCGAATTAAAACTGCCGGATGGTCGTGATAATATACGTATGTGGGATGAGTACCGTTTAACGACCTGGTTTGACACCTATCTGCCCTCTTTTGATTACCAGGGTTCCAGTGAAGCACTGCAGGTCATGACTGATAATGCAGTCTGGTGGATGACTGAAACCGGCATAGATGGTTTCCGGCAGGATGCCGTCAAGCACGTTCCCAATAGTTTCTGGCGCACTCTGACCAGAAAATTAAAGCGGGAGGTGGAAAGTAAGCAAAATAAAACAATTTACCAGATTGGTGAGACCTTTGGGGGATATGATCTCATCAGTTCCTATGTCAATAATGGTCAACTCACTGCCCAGTTTAATTTTAACCTGTACGATGTTGCAATTAAAGTGTTTCTGGAGCCTCAGACCTCGTTTCAAATTTTGAACGATGAGATGATGAAGACCTTTGATGTATATGGCGTCAACCATCTCATGGGGAATTTAATGGATAGTCATGATAAAGTGAGGTACCTGGCCTATGCGGATGGTGATATTGGAAGCAACTCGGGAGATACCGAAGAAATTGGCTGGCAAAATCCACCCCGGGTAGATCATCCTGAAAGTTATCAGAAAGCCAGGTTATATCTGGCCTATCTTTTGACCATACCCGGTGTACCGGTTATTTATTACGGTGATGAAATTGGGATGACCGGTGCCGCTGATCCCGATAATCGCAGACCCATGAGATTTGGCGAAGATCTTTCCCCAGACGAGGACTTTATGCTAGAAAAAGTAGCAGAATTAATTCAATTACGTAAGGAGCATTCTGCGTTGCGTGTGGGCGATTTCTATACGGCGATTGCGGATCAAAATATCTATGCTTATTTTCGCTCCGATTTAACAGAGCGTTTGTTAGTGATTTTGAATAAATCTGAGGTACCACGGGATATTTTTATTAAGATCCCTGATGAGTTTCAGATCTTAGCTGCACGCGATCTGGTCTCCGGACAGACGCTGGCAGTTAATAAGTCTTTACTGCAGGCTCGCATTGGAAAGCAGGATTGGCAGATTTTTGAATTGAAAGGTAATTAATTATTCTATTTATTTTAAGTCAGGTTGATTTTTAATTATTTTTATGGAATCGGCTACGTAAATTTAGTTGATTTTTTGACCATTTATTTTAAGGAGAAATATGGCATCAGTTCAACTTAAACAGGTCACAAAAATTTATGATGGAAAAGTAACTGCCATCCGCAATGCGGATTTAATGATTGAGGATCGTGAATTTGTAGTACTGGTTGGTCCATCCGGATGTGGTAAATCAACCTTGCTCCGCATGATTGCCGGTTTGGAAGAAATTTCATCCGGCGAAATATTGATTGACAGTAAAAAGGTCAATACACTCCCCCCAAAAGATCGCGATATTGCCATGGTTTTTCAAAATTATGCGTTATATCCTCATATGACAGTTTTCGATAATATGGCATTTGGCTTAAAATTGAGAAAATTTCCCAAAAATGAAATCAGGACTCGGGTTACCGAGGCCGCGCGGATTCTGGATATCGAACAGTATCTGGATCGAAAACCCAAAGCATTATCGGGAGGACAAAGACAAAGAGTGGCACTGGGTCGTGCCATCGTTCGTAAACCCAAAGTTTTTTTATTTGATGAACCTTTATCCAACCTTGATGCCAAATTGCGCGTCCAGATGCGCATTGAGATAAACAAACTGCATCATAAGTTACAGACAACGATGATTTATGTTACCCATGATCAGATTGAAGCGATGACGATGGGGGATAAAATCGTCATCCTGAAGGATGGTGTTATTCAACAGGTAGATTCTCCTCTCAACCTCTACAATGAACCCATCAATCTCTTTGTGGCCGGTTTCATAGGTAGTCCCGCCATGAATTTTTTTCTCGGAAGAGTAGAGCAAAACGGGGAATTAAACTTTCACTCCAAACTTTTCAACTTAAATCTGCCTGAATCACTCGGTCAAAAATTAAAGGATTTTCGGGATAAAGAGGTCATCATGGGGGTGAGACCGGAACATATTCATGACATCTCTTTGTCTTCCGGTAAATCAATCAGTAAACCTCAAAAAATAAAAGTCGACGTGGTGGAACCAATCGGTAATGAAATATTTGTGTACTTTAGTGATCCGGAAAATAATTATTGTTTGCGTATGGCACCGGATATTTTGCATCAGGCCGGGGAAAATATAGATGTTGCGGTGGATCTGAACCGGGTCTACTTTTTCGATCCCAGAACAGATAAACGGCTGGCTTGATTATGCTGCTGGTTTGACCTATTTGATATCCTTTGAATTTTAGCACGGTAGATAACCGGCATTACACAGCCATATTGCAAAACCCTTTAGATGAGTTTCACTATCAGCAATTATAACCAAGTAAGGCCATGAGACAAATATTTTCAGTTCTTTTATTTCTAGTCCCTGTATTTGCCGTAATGCACTGCACACCATATTCTCAACGTTCCGGTCAGAAAAATGTACCCCTATGGGCAGAGAGAGCAGTCTGGTATCAAATATATCCGGAGCGATTCTGGAACGGTGATCCCCGTAACGATCCAGACGTGAGTGATATTATAACGGGCTGGCCGTATCTGGCTTTACCGGGCTGGAGAACCCATCCCTGGACGTCTGACTGGTATGCACTTTCGTCCTGGGAGAAGAATGCCGGGCAGGATTTTTATACCCTTGCCGGTGCACGCCGGTATGGAGGAGATTTACAGGGTATTTTAGATCGCCTGGATTATTTGGTTGATCTGGGTGTTACTGCAATTTATTTCAATCCGCTGTTTGAAGCGCCTTCACATCACAAATACGATGCTACCATGTACCACCATATCGATAATAATTTTGGCCCGAATCCGGATGGTGATAAGGAGATCTGGAGAACTGAAAATCCGGCAGATCCCCGGACCTGGCGCTGGACATCTGCAGATTCATTGTTTCTGCGACTCCTTGAGACCTGTCACAAAAATAATATTAAAGTCATTATCGATGGGGTATTTAACCATGTAGGATTAACGTTCTGGGCATTTCAGGATGTAAAAACCCGGCAGCAGGAATCCCCTTATAAAGACTGGTTTATTATCAACAGTTGGGATGATGAGGGGACAGCAGAGGACGAGTTTAATTACGCCGGCTGGAATGGTGTCCGGGAATTACCGGAAATCCGGGAGGATGAGAATGGATTAAATCCGGGATTTCGAGACCATATCCGGCACGTCATCAAAAGATGGATGGATCCTAATGGAGATGGAAATCCGGAAGATGGGGTGGATGGCTGGCGACTGGATGTAGCGGAGAAAGTCCATCCTAATTTCTGGAGAATATTCCGTACCTGGGTGAAAGAGATCAATCCAGATGCTTATCTGGTGGGGGAAATCTGGTGGGAAGACTGGCCACAGAACAAAATGTTCAATGCGGCGCCCTGGTTACAAGGTGATATATTTGATGGGGTTATGAACTACCGTACAGGCCGGGCGATTAAAAAACATGTTGTTGACATTAAAGAGCAAATTGATAGCCAGGCATTTACAGACAGTATTCGACAAATCATTGATGATTATGGTCATGAACATTTTTATGCCTCTCAGAATTTAATCAGCAGTCATGATATCGAGCGGCTTGGTTCCCAGATTGTCAATCCGGATCGCTGGATGGACCATGGCGGTAATCCTGCTCAGGATATTGGTTTTAATATACGAAAACCTACCCGCCTGGAAATCCGGAAACAAAAACTGGTCGCTGCACTCCAGATGACGCTTCCCGGAGCACCCATGATTTATTATGGGGATGAGGCAGGCATGTGGGGGGGCGACGATCCGGATTGCCGAAAACCCATGTTATGGTCCGAACTCGCATATCAGCCCGAGGCAACTCATCCGAGGGGAATGCGGAGGTCTTTGGATGAGGTCAGATTTAATCCCGATCTTTACAGCTGGTATCGGAAATTGATTCGAATGAGATTATCAAACAATGTGCTTACGCAAGGTGATATTCAGTTTCATAAGGTGCCTGATATGGAAGACCTCCTGGTCTTCAGCCGATCGTTTGAAGAGGAAACTTTGTTTGTTTTGGTCAATCCACAATCGGAGTCTGCGGTTGGCAAGGTATTAATCCCTGATATTGCCTCCGAAAACCTGACCGATCTTATCAGCAATCAGCAGTTTATGATCTTTGGAGAACATATTTTTGTGGATCTTTTACCTTTTCAGATCGTCGTATTATCTTTGAATCAGAATATCGCAGAAAATGAAGGAGAATAATTCTGCTTCACGGAATTGAAAAAATAAAGGAAAAATTTTGTGGGTAAATTAGCAATTCTTAAAGAGTTCTGGGAATTCATCAAAATTCGCAAGAAATGGTGGCTTGCACCAATAATTATTATTCTGGTGCTGCTTGGTGCCCTGATTGTTTTAACAGAAGGATCAGCACTGGCACCATTTATCTATACTCTGTTTTAGAGTATCCTTATTGACAAAATCGTGGATATTATTTTTTTGAGGTTAAACCTGCCGGTGATTGGTTATAAAATGTAATGATGAACATCCGTGTCAAGAAATTAATCTTTTCGCTCTTCACATTGGTTATCCCTTTCGTATTCCTGCTTTTTCTGGAGCTCATTTTACGATTCACAGTTCCGTATAACGATGAATCTATCGTTGAGGTGGTAAAGTACGATGGGGTGGAGTGGTACCAGGTAAACCGATCTTATCTTAAGAAATTTTTTCCGAATCAAGCTCAACTTATACCTGAGTTTAAACCTAATCTCTTCAAAAAAGATAAGAATCCAAATATATTCAGGATTCTCTGTTTGGGTGGTTCCAGTATGTTTGGCACACCTTACCAAATGACCAGTAATATACCCGGTATGGTCCGGAGACAACTCCGACATATATTTCCGGACAGAGAAATTGAAGTGATTAATCTGGGGGCAAGCGCCATAAACAGTCAGGTAATTAAACGCCTGATTCCGCATCTTGATGTTTTTGAACCGGATCTGGTGTTGATTTATATGGGACATAATGAGTTTTATGGACCGGACGGTGTTGGGGCAACTACCCTTGAGAAAAATATTCCCTTCATTTTGGATTTAAAGTACATCCTGAGAGAAATCAGAATATATCAGATTCTGAGAAATTGGATATCCTCTCCTGCACCGCCCCAGAAAGTTTCAGATGAGAAGAACCTGATGCGGGAGGTATCCCGGGGAAGTCTGGTTGAACTCGACTCGGATGATGCAAAAAGAATCTATCGTGATTTCTCTGCGAATTTGGGTAATATTGTTTCCCGGTTTAAAAAGAAAAATATTCCCCTCATTGTCAGTGACGTGATCTCGAATTTAGAATTTGCCCCGTTCTCGTATCCCCCAAAGATTGGAGAAGTTGATATTGACAATATCATAGAAGAAATTGAGAGACAATTTGCCAGAGAAGAATACCCGCTGGCCCTGGAACATTTAATAAAACTGCACCGGCAGGATGCCCAACATGCTCTGATTAATTTTTGGATGGGGAAATGTTTTCTGGCCGAAGGTGAATCGGATTCCGCCTTAAAATATCTTATTCTTGCGAGAGACTATGATCTACTTAAGTTTAGAGCACCGAGCAGGATAAATCACATCATCGAGGAGATCTGTCAGCAGGAGAATTTACCTTTTGTCTCCACCGCGTCATATTTTTCCCGGAACAGTAAAAATGGGATTGCCGGTTTTGATTTGTTCTGGGAACATTTACATCCAAATACAGCAGGATACTATTCAATTGCCGAGCTCTTCACACAAAGAATCCTTGAAATGGAAATTTTACGGACTCACCGCGAAAATTTGTTTTTGCCCCTGCATATGGATAGTCTGAATATTTGCTGGTTGGACCTGGCTTATGCAGATATATCTATACAAAATTTAACCGGGAAATGGCCATTTCGTAATTTTGTTGTATCTACCAATTATTTAGACAGTGCCTCACCAGAGATTTTTCAGATTGTCAGTGATGTTTATCAAAGAAAAATTGTCTGGGATGATGCCTGTTACAGATCGGCAGCATGGTTTGAGAAAAACGGGGAATTTGACCTTGCCAGAAATACCTATGAAGCCATTCTGGAGGAATATCCCCTGAACTTTTATGCCCATTATCAACTGGCCAGACTGTACCGGGATCTTCTCCGGTTTGACAATGCTGTTAAACATTATCAGATCTCCATTGAATCTAATCCAGATTATCTTTTTGCCCGGCTGGATCTGGGTATGATCCTGATAAACCAGGGTTTATTTGATATGGCTATTGAGCATCTCAAAAAAGCGTTGGTATTGAACTCGAATCAACCAAACGCTGCTGTTGAAGCGAACATAAATTATGGTCTGTCTGCAGCCTATGCGAATAAACGCGATTTAGAAACTGCCGTGGTGTATGTTGACAGGGCACTGGAAATAATTCCGAACTATCCGGCGGCAAGGGAGTTGAAACAGGGATTGATGAGAGCAATCCCAAAAAATAGTACGGTGAAATGAAAAAAAAAGCATTATTCCTTACCATTGTTATATTTTTTGCAGTCGTTCTTGGACTGACCTCCTGCGACAAGCAGGCATCTCTGGAGGGAGTGATTGCAGAAGTAGGCGAAGAAAAAATCTATCGGGAAGACTTTGACATTAGTTTTTTTCTCAATCCTCAGTATGCCATTCGAACTCCCATGAAAAAAGCCCGTCAAAGCCAAATAATTTTTTTAGTCAATCAAAAATTCTACTACTTGGCGGCACGGGAATCGGATTTAGAGGAAGATCCGCTTATTCAAAACCATCTGAATTATATCGAGGCTCGTGAGATCATTCGTTTCTATATTCAGAAGAAATTTTTGGATCAGATTACGATCGACGATCAGGAAATTCTCGAAGCTTATGCGCGCCTCGGCACTAAAGTCAGGGTACAACATTTATTTACGGAGAGTCCGGAGGGAGCTGATTCATTGTATGCCCGCATCTCTCGAGGGGAGACTTTTGAAAGTATCGCACAACAAATTTATCGCGATTCAACCCTGCGTGAATCGGGGGGTGATCTGGGATATATCGGTTTTGGCGATATGGATCCGCAACTGGAGGAGCGGGTTTATTCGATGTCGCCTGGAGAGATTTCTCAGCCGGTACAATCTGCATACGGTTATCATATACTTAAAGTCCTGGATTTTCAACAAAATGTGCAGTTTCAGGAAACACCCGAACCGGTGAAAATAAAAACGATTAAAGAAATTTTGCAAACACGCGCAGCTGATAAACAAATCCGGGCTCATCTCAATGATCTTGCAGGCAACAGAAAAATTCAGGTCTCAAACAGAATATTGGATGTCTTGGTGACCGAGACCATGAATGTAATGGGTAACCGTTATGATGAGGTGAATCTGTTTCAACCCCCCATCTATACCGGAGACTTAAACCGAATAGAGCTGAGGCTTCAGGATATCTTAGACGAAATCCTGATAACATTTGGGGAAGAGACCATGACGGTTGAGGATTTTTTGGATCGCTTAAGGCAGATGCCTCCCCTGCACAGACCCTATTTGAAAACCCGGTCGCGGATGACTCAAGCTATGATTGATATGATCAGGAATGATCTTATCCTGCAGGAAGCCCGGAAACAGAATTTGCAGAAAGATCCGGAAGTCCGTGAATCGATCCGGAAAATTACCGAAGAACTTTTAGCAGATGAATTTCAAAAAAGGCTCTATGGAGAGAATTTTAAAAAAGGCTCACCTGATCAATGGAAAAGAATTTCCGATATTTACGAGAATGTTAAAACTGAAACTGATACTGCTGTATATTATCTGAAATTGTATGAAGATTTACCGGTCTCGGACAGCTTGATGGCTCCTAATCCGATCCAGTTATTTATTAAGAATCGATATGTCTGGTAAAAAAAAAGGCTCGTTTCAGCGAGCCTTTTCAAAAAAATATGTTCTGTCCTGCTATTTCAAGGTGAATAAAAATCCAAATTTTACAGGGTACAGGATCGTATCATTCCCTTCCGTTAATCCCAGCACATAGCTCACTTGAACGAATGGCTGAAGGTTTTTGCTCAATTTTACGGCCAATCCTGCACCGGCATTCAACATGACGGCATCATAAGTGGCAGCCGGAATTTGATCGTAGAAACTGACATTGCCCTGCTGGGGGAGTGGGGGAATGTTAAAGTCGTCATAATAACTCAGACTGATAACATCCTGGTTTACACGCATATATCCCGCACCTCCCAGAATATAAGGTCTGATTCTCTCAAGTGGAAACTGGGCTCTCACATTGACCGAAAACTCATAGATGTTCAGGGAACCCTGGGAAATTGTGAGGCCGTCTGGATTATAGGGTATATTCATATTAGGGTCTATTGGAATTTCCTGCAGGGTATTTCCAACATCGCCGGCAAGCTGATTTGCATCAAACCTGAACAGGTTATAATTGAAGTCTGCGGAAACTGCCAGGATGGAATTTATATCATATCTGAGTCCGCCCCCTACATTAAATCCGGTTTTCCAGTAATTTTGAATGTTTTTTGAATCAGCCTCCCGTCCCAGAACTTCGGTGAAAAAATCACTGTCAGTATCCCGGCTTAACTGGGGGAATTCAAAAGTTTTACCCACAATGGATTCCACCGGCATTGTGCCTCCCCCGGAGACGTACAGTCCAATTTTTTCTGAAATTTGTGAGTAGCTTAGTTGCACACAGAAAATAAGGACGGATGAAATCGCCAGAATGTTTTTCTTCATGGATAACTCCTGCAGGTATAAACGTAACTAAATTTATACTCAATGATTTGAAAATATCGGCTTTAATTTAACTGGCACTATTTTAAATTGCAAAATAAATATTAAATCCCAAAAAATTGAAAAATTATGGTTTCTGTGACTCCCTGATTTATCTTTAAAAAATACAACAAAATGCGGGAGTAATCAAAATACGAAAAGCGTCAAAAATACTGCAAATATATGCATCTTCCAAATGCCATAATATGAAATAATACTTGTTTGTGGACAAAAAATAATTATATTAGTCACTAATATTGGAGTTGCGGATTATAAAGGCTGCTTGTGAGAGTCGGGATAGCAGGTTGTGAATGAAAAAACGCAGTACCATCCTCGGAGGCTCTTTATGGTTTTCATTCGTTTCTTTTCAATTATCCTCGTTTTTTTAATTATTTCCCAGATCGTTTTTGCAGGTTCAACCGGAAAAATTGCTGGAATTGTAACGGATAAAAATACTGGTGAACCTCTCATCGGTGTAAATATTGTGGTTGAAGGGACAACTTTTGGTGCGAGCACGGATATTGATGGAAGCTTTATCATTTTGAACATCCCACCCGGTTTATACACCTTAGTGGCGCAATACATCGGTTTTGCCGATGTTCGATTAGAGAATGTGGATGTGGATATCGATTTGACGTCTGAAGCATTTATCCAGATGCAGGAGGCCAGCCTGGAGTTAGGGGAGACTGTGACGGTAGTCGCAGAAAGAGAACTGGTCACAAAGGATCTTACGGCTTCCACCGCCAAAGTGGACGCTCAGGAAATTAAGGCATTACCCATTACCGAGGTATCTGAGGCACTCGCACTACAAGCCGGTTATTTGGATGGCCATGTTCGGGGGGGACGTAAGGGTGAAGTCTCCTACTGGATCGATGGTATTCCGGTTACGGATTCTTACGATGGCGAGCAGGTCGTTGAAGTCAATAAGGATATGGTTGAAGAGCTGCAATTTGTGAGTGGAGCGTTTAATGCAGAATACGGGCAGGCCATGTCCGGGATTGTGAATATTACTACCCGCGAACCGCGTGAGCGATTTGGTGGGAGCCTAACCGCTTATTTCGGCGATTTTTATAGTACTCATGAATTTAACCGGGATCAATACTATTCAGATTTAGAGGCGGGTACGCGTTCCACTCTCATCGAATCTGATGAAATATTCATGAATGTCAATAATTTTAATCCCACTCGTATCCGTAACTTCGACGGCAGCCTTTATGGTACCATTGTCCCCAATAAATTATCCTATTTTGTTAATGCACGCTATATTTATTTTGGGGGATGGCAATATGGCCAGAGAGTATATAATCCCCAGAACATATCATTTACAAGCGTTGATTCCCTGCAAAATGAAAACTGGGTACAGTTTCGTGATCCCGAAGGAAGGGGAGACGGTGAATATGTCCCCATGAACTGGAATGAGAAGCTCTATTTACAGGGAAAACTGACCTACTACATTTCTCCTTTAGCCAAGATCAATTATAGCTTCATCCGGGATAATGTGGATTTTGAAGAATATGACCGGAACTATAAACTGAATCCGGATGGAAATCTGACCCGAAACCGTACCGGTTATACGCATATCCTGAAATTGACGCATACCCTGAATAACCGGACCTATTATGACTTAGGATTATCCTATTTTAATAAAAAATATCGTCAAGCTGTGTATGATGATGTTTTTACCAGCCAATTAGTACATCCTACCATCACCGATAATGTGCCTAGCTTCAGTTTTAAAAGTGGTGGAACTAATAATCAATACTTCAGAAGAAATACCCAGACTTACCTGGCGAAACTGGATTTGGCCAGCCAAATCAATAACAGACACCTTGTTAAAACCGGTGTTGAATTTCGTTACCATGATTTTTATTTCGATGATATTACCATCCGGCCATCGAATGACATCGATATCAGAGAGGATTCACCGTTTATCGAGCCGGTGATTTTCCCGATTGGATCCATCTTTCATGATGAATATACCCGAAATCCGATTGAATTCTCAGTCTACATCCAGGACAAAATGGAATTTGAGGACCTGATTGTTAATATCGGTGTACGCAT
>CP070707.1:4033707-4048255 GCA_020350205.1 bacterium | reverse complement strand
ACTCAAATTCTTTGCTGCTACTTAGTTGGCTCCCTTGCTTATTAACCGATTCATTCACTTTAGGTTCAAAAACCTCAAAATCCGGAGAAAATTCAAGGGGTAAAGTATTCAAATATT
The DNA here is from genome assembly GCA_020350205.1 of bacterium. GTDB lineage: Bacteria > Calditrichota > Calditrichia > RBG-13-44-9 > RBG-13-44-9 > RQOF01. The sequence continues at coordinate 4,048,138 of CP070707.1, read as the reverse complement.
TTAACAGCCCGGAACCGGCTATTTTTATCTTATATGAGATCGCTTCATTAGTCAGCACCGCTTTCTTATCCATTGAGGTCTGAATAGTAAAATCACCAACCAGACCTCCAAAATTGGCGGGTTTTCCCTGGTCGGGCAGAGGCAGGACATTAAGTTCAAGGCTACCGGATGATATTTTCTTTTTGACCACCTGCGAGAACGGATCACTGAAAAAATCATCAAATAAACTTCTGGACCTGCGTTGTTGTTTGCGCGGAATGACGGCATCCACAATCATTTCCATTGGTGATATGGTAATCTTGCCCGAACGGGATGGAAAGACAGCCACCTTGCGAATTTCGGCTACATTATATCGAACGCCCTGAATCGTTTCTGAATACACCGAAGGGCGTCGCGGAACAGGATACTCTTCCACCCAGCAACCCAGCGCCTCCGGAAATTTGGCCATTTCATTGTTCGAAATATTAACCCGGAAATAAATCTTATACTGCAGCGTCATCTCTTCATTGACATAAGCGGTCGTTTTAGAGGGAATCACCTTCAGAAAAACCAGTTGCGAGATATCAACATCCCCGGCGCCGGTTTGTGGTTCTGAACCAGAAGGGCTGGGACTGCCTGTAGACTGCTGTACCGTTAACGAAATAGTATTTGAGGCATAGTCCTTGTCCTTGTAGCTTGTACGGGCAGGACCGATCTCAAATGCTCCGGTCTTACGGGGTACCAAAACAACCGAATGGGTTCGACTGGCAGAAATCTTAAAATTGATTATCTGTACCGAAGAGGAAGTACTGGGCCCTCCCACTACATGAAAATCAGAAAAATCCGGTAGCTGTACATCAGGCAGGTTTTGGCTAGCACCGGAAATTTCTACCTGATAGACAAACTGTTCATTTTCTGCAACCGGATTTCGATCCACAGAGGCGGATATTTGAATTTCCTGAGCCTGAAGACTGCTTATAAAAAGCATGCCCAGAATCAGCAAACTAATGTAATTTGTTTGTTGCAAGGCTACCAATCCTTTTCAACCGGAATTCTTCCGGGTGCTCTCTGAACTTGCCTTAATTTCTGATTTTCCTTCTCTTCACTTTTCAATGCCTGCAAAATCCGTTCAGCTTCCTCCTTCGACAATTCTTTTTGTTTCTGCTGCGGTTGGGCGGATTGTTCTTGTTGGGAGGGTTCATCCTCAGCCTGTTGAGCCTGTTGCTGATTTTGATCTTTCTCCTGCCCCTGCTCATCCTGCTCACTCTGTTGTTGATTTTGCTGGCCTTGTTGCTCCTCAGCCCCGCTCTGCTGTTGCTGTTGTTGCTGCTGCTGTTGTTGTTGATCCTGCATGGGCTGTTTTTGAGCCATCTCTTTCAACTTTGCACGAACCAGTTCAAGGTTGTGCTTGGCATCCTGATCATTGGGATCCAGATCCAGTGCTTTGATATAATTCTGGATAGCTTCCTGATAGTCATTCAGCTGATATTGGGTATTACCCAGATTATAATACACTTTCTCTCTCATCGTGATGTCCTGGGTTCCCAGAGATTTCTCATAAGATTTCAGCGCTTCCTCATATTTTTTATTTTTATAAAGTGCCTGTGCCACGTTATAGTGTCCTATGGGATTCTCTGGGTCATCCAGCTGGGCATCCTGAAAATGTTGGAGCGATTCACCCCATTGCTCTTGTTCATAGGCCTTAATTCCTTTTTTAACCTTCCCGCGATCCATATCCGCTGTGGCGGAAAATACCGGGAGTAATATGAACAAAACAAGCGCAGTTCTGATAATTCTATTCAGATTCATCATGATCAAATACTCTGTCTATTCAATTGTTTTATTTTTCGCCTTTCACTGAGTAAAGTTTCAATTACCAATAAAATAAGGGTTATCAAAAGAAATACCTGAAAACGGTCTTCAAACTGGGTAAACTGTCTCGAAGAGAGTTGTTTTTCTTCCATTTTGGCAATTTCACCATATATTCTGTCAAGTTCCGACTCACCGGTACTGGAAATATAATATTTTCCACCGGTTTCAAATGCAATCTTTTCAAGAGTGAGAACATCCAGACGGGTGGTAACCACATCACCCTGACGATCTTTTTTATATCCGGTACGATTTCCATAACGATCAAATTCCGGGATAGGTGCACCTTGCTGCGATCCGATCCCGATGGTGTAAATCACGATGCCTTCTTTTCTGGCTTGTTTGGCCATTTCTACCGGATCGTCTTCATGGTCTTCCCCATCCGTTATGAGAATAAGGACTTTATGTTTTAGTTCCCGGGTGACAAAAGACTGCTGAGCCAACTGAACTGCACTCCCGATAGCAGTACCGGGCTGTGGGATGATATCGGTATCGATGTCATTCAGAAACAACTTAGCAGCACTGTAATCCAACGTCAGCGGACACTGTACAAATGCAATCCCTGAGAAACAGATCAATCCAATCCGGTCGCCTTGTAAACGATCGATAAATGTCGATAATTCGTGTTTTGCCTTTTCCAGTCGATTGGGTGGGACATCTTCCGCCAGCATACTTTTGGAGACATCCAGCGCCACAAAAATATCCACTCCGCTCCGCTGAACCTCCTCCAGTTTAGTACCGATTTGGGGATCTGAGAGCGCAAAAATAAGCACCACCAAAGAAAAGATTATGAGTCCGACCTTCCAGATCTGCTTCCTGCGACTGGAAGATAGAGTTAATTGTCGAACCAGGTCTTCCTCTCCAATTTGGCGTAGCAACCGCTTCTTCCGATAGAAACTCCAGACAAAAAACGCGATGAAAAAAGGAATCAACCAGTATAAATAAAAAAATTGTGGATATCCGAACTGCAGCACTATTTTATCCTCATTGAACTATTCATGTTTCACTCGTCAGGGCAACTTACGCAATACTGTATTGAATAATAAAATTTCGAGAATCAGTAAAAGTAATCCTGCCCCGGCATAATTGACATATAATTCCCGGTATTTGGTAAACTCTTTGACCTGAATCTTGGTTTTTTCCATTTCATTAATTTCCTGATAGATCTCACGCAATTTCTCGGTATCTGTGGCCCGGAAGTATTTGCCCCCGGTCTGATGAGCAATATTTCGCAGCAAATCTTCATCAATTTCGACCGGCATGGAGACATATCGTCTGCCGAAGAGCGGATCATCGATAGGATACATGGCAGATCCCCGGGTACCTGCACCAATGGTATATACCCTAATATCAAAGGTTTCAGCCACCTGGGCGGCTGTCTGGGGATTGATTTCCCCGGCATTGTTACGACCGTCCGTCAATAAAATAATCACTTTGCTTTTGGCCTTACTGTCTTTCAGACGCATCACGGAGGTGGCAATGCCGTTACCAATTGCGGTTCCGTCCCAGGCTTCCGGAGCAATCTGGATATTTTCCAGTAAGTCCGTCAAAACCCCATAATCCAGAGTGAGCGGACACTGGGTAAATGCTTCACCGGCAAAGATAACCAGGCCAATCCTGTCGTTATTTCTGCCCTCAATAAATTCCGTAGCAACTGCCTTCGCAGCCTCGATCCTGTTCTTCGGTTTGAAATCCTCCGCTTTCATGGAGGAACTGACATCCAGCACCAGCATGATATCAATCCCCTCCGTGGTAATTTCCTGTTTACGGGTTCCCGATTGCGGTCGGGCCAATCCGATAATGAGCAGGATTAACACGAACATTCTGAATAAAAAACCATATTTGCGAACTTTCTGGCGCCAGGTGGACGGCAGATTTTTCATGTTGCGAAGAGTCGAATATTTAATCTTTCCGCTTAAACGATGACTTCGTCGCCAGTGATACACTACCAGTAAAGGCAAAATTGATAAGAGAATCAAATATTCAGGATTTGCAAATCTAAACACGAGTTATTCAATATTTATTTTTTAATATCAATTAATTTATCATTTAATTTATTCACTTGATTCCGGAAGTTCTTCAACAGAAGTGACCGGTTTTTCCAGAATATCATCTAACTTTAACTTGAATTCTCTCAATTTTCTAATTGGAATGAGATACACCGATTCATATTGATCCGTGGCCGCATAAATATTGATATCTTTTTTATTTCCCAGAATCAGCCGCAGTACCTTTCCACCGGCATCATAAAGTGTTACCTCAACAGAAGGCTTATCAAGACCATAATTTGCAGGATTATAGGCGCCATCCTTTACAAATTCGGTCGCATTGGAGTAATCCAAATTGGAAAAAAAGGTATTCATTTTCTGTTTCTGGATACTCGTTAAAGAGCTATCATCCAGGAACCAGTTATCACCGCTGTCTTTAACACATGTAAAGGAAGTATCCCCGTAACTGATCGAGACCCGGGAAATATCATTGCGGGTAAAGGAAACTATATCCTTGCCCCGAAAATCCTGCGAGGTTTGATTTACATCCTCAAACACGGTAGAATCTACAATAAATATAGGCTTTCTGCTTTCATCTTTGGCATAATATTTTCCATCCAATTTTCCACTGAGAAGCAGCCGTTTCTGCCCCTGCTCAGGACCCAGAAACAACTCCACCGCAAATGCAGACTTCTTTAATCCATATTTTCCCAATTCTTCTCCAGACTCATCAACAAATTCTTTTGCCTGATTGGAATTCAATTTGGAAAGCAGGGAATTTATTTTGGTATTATCGGCCAGCCTGTCAATGTTCAGGAAGGTCCAATCATTTGAACCGCTTTTCTCAAATTCCATCTTTCCATGTTGATTTAATAAAACAATTTTTCTTACGTCATTGCGATTGAACTGCATTAAATTTTTATATCGGATATCAAAAAGCTTCTTTTCAAATGCGGTTTTTATGCCCTGATTGATGGTAAATATCGTGGTATCAACTTTGTTAGCAAATACAAATGTCCCCACCGGCGTCTTATCACCCAACCTGATTGAATCCATCGTGCCGTTCTTATCGGTCAGCCGGACTTCAACAGCATTTTGACCTAAACCAAAATTAACCAATTCTGTTGGATTCACCTCAAATTCGGTCTCAATCTGTGCGCCAACCAGGGTTCCAACCATTGAATTTACAGTACTTTCATCTGCCTCCGTATACAGCGGTTCCGTAATTTTCCACTGGTCCTGAATCCGTTTGAGGGTAAAATTTCCATAAAAATTATGAAAAGTAAAGGACTCAACGCTATCTTTGACCATGGAGAACAGCTTCTTGGATTCCTCCGCAGCCTCCTGTTTCTTTTCATACTGTTTAAATTCGACCAGGTAAACATAAATTCCCAGGGCCGCGAAAAGTATAAACAGAAAAAGTGTATTCCTCAATTTCATTGTGAATCTCCAAATAATTCAATCACTCGAATTCTTAATAATCACTAACCTATTACCTATTTGGAACGATGTAGTTATCTCCGCCTGAAATAGACAAAAACGCCTCCAATGACAACCAGCAATGGTAAAGCGATGACACTGACATACAGGATAATCTTGCTATCTTTCTGGGTTAAATTCACCCGTCGATCATCAAATTCCTTGGGGCGGATGGTAATCATATCTTCCTCTTCGGCCAGCCAGTTTATAATATTCAGGAATAAATCATAATTTCCCGAATTTTTAATATAGCCATTGGCGGCAAAATCAGAATCTCCGATGACCAGAATCTGAGCCTTTTTATTTCCACTGAGGGTTTTAGTTGACACGACCGCCAGGGGTACCGGTCCTTTCAGATCACGGTTGGCATCAAACCCTACCTGTCGGTTCATATAGTCAACTTCTCCCCAGCTGCTGGGAGTGCTTCTGAATAAAACCTGAGTGGTAAACCCATCCTCACCTTCGGTCGATTCTTCCACCGACCTGGCTTGTGGATAAAAAGTCATGACACTGAAATCTTTAAAAATTTCATGATCTTCATAATTACTGACCAGAGGTATCTCAGGGCCCATGCCAAATAACTGGCCTACCCCACTGGCATCTACAACCAGATTATCCTGAAACTGAAATTTATATTTCCCCAAAAAATCAAGCAGATTCATATTGGATCTTGGATCCAGCAGGGCCAGATACTTACCACCTTCCTCGATATATTTTTTAATCGAGTCCAGTTCAAACGGAAAGAAGTCCACCTTGGGGCTGGCTGAAATCAGAACTGAGCAATCCTCGGGAATTTTTCGTTCCTCGGCCAGGTTTATCTCCTTAACCATGTAATTTTCAGATTTTATACCCTCCACCGCATTTTTGAAATCCCCGGCTCCTTCTCCCTCGATATTTCGCTCACCATGACCGCTGGTAAAATAGACAACTTTATCAAGCTCCCGGGTTACTTTAATGATGGCATTAGTTAAATTGCTTTCATTGAAGTCGGTGAGCATTTCACGTTTAATACCGCTCTCCACTATGACAGTGTTATATTGGTTTACATTATAACGTCTGGCCAGTTGGGGCTGCTCATTGGGATCCACAAATTCATATTTAACAAATTTGGACCGATAGGCATATTCTTCTAACTGATCTTTTGCCATAACCTCATCCGATTTCTTGTAAAATGCATAAATTTGAACATCCTTGTCGAGGTCATTCAGCACAGATTTGGTCTGTTCGGCCAGGCTGTACAGACCCTGCGCGGTCAGATCCGCCCGTGCATTATGCCGGTTTGTAATGAAGGCAATCAATACCAGAATTCCCAGCACAATAAGGGCCGATAACAGGGTATTGGCGCCGTACTTTACGAACCGGATATTCAATGCCTTCTGGCGCATCTGAAAGCGATAATAAAGCGCAATACCACTGATCATAATACCCAAAATCAATGATACGGTTGATACCCAGTCCCATAATTGATTTAAAGAAAAATTAACAAAGCTGTAAATGAACAGCAGAACACCTATGATCAAAGCAATGTTTATGTATCGTTTCATAAAACGTTTTACCTCCTGATTATTTATTCATCCGGATCTTCATGGCAATCCGAATTATTAAGAGCGCCATTTTATCGATTCAACTGATTTAAAAGTGAGGTATACCCCAAATGTGCAGAAAATAAAATAATAGAATAAGTGTTTGGTATCGATAACCCCCTGCGCAAAATCCTCGAAATGGTTGATGATAGAAAGATAATTGAGTACAGCTGATAAGCCGGGTCCGGAGTAGTTCGCAGCCCACCCGATAACCCATAACAACAGCGATAAGCCAAAACCTCCGATGGCTGCGATAATCTGGTTTTCGGTAAGTGATGAAATAAACAATCCACCCGATATAAAGGCGCTGCCTAATAAAAATAACCCCAGATAACCTGAGAGAACAGGTCCCCATTCCGGATCTCCGTAAATGAATAAAATCCCCATAAAAATGAACGTAGGAATCAGCATGACAAAATAGAAGAATATACCAGCGAAGAATTTTCCCAAAACAATATTACCTACCGAAAGCGGTGTTGTATATAGTAACTCCACGGTTCCCGATCTTTTTTCCTCGGCATAAAGCCGCATGGTTACCAGCGGAAGAACAAACAGGGATATCAGTGCCAGATTCCAGAAATAGGGCCTGATCAGTTGCAGATTTATATTAAACCGTTGCGGCTGGCTGCGGAACTGCTGGGATCTGATCATGTCCATAAAAGCCGCCTCCACAAAACTACTCAGATAAAGGTAGAAGAATATGCCGGCAATTAATGTAAATGCTGCAATAACAATATATGCGATTGGTGAATAGAAAAAATGCTTAATCTCCTTTTGAAAAACTGCCAAAGTCTTTTTCATAATTATGCCACCTCCTCTTTCGTGGTTAAATGCAGGAAGATTTCTTCCAGAGAGTAGGATTCAGTTCGAAGTTCATAAAGATTAAGACCTTTGGTGATGATGGCTTTTGCCAGATCATGCCGAATATCAGTGCTGGTTTCCAGCGTGAAACGAACATGATCTGATTTATCAATCTTCCGGTGATCCAACTTTTGCACTTCACTAAAACCCTTAATCACCTCTGAGGCAACTTTCGCGTCACCCCCAATTTCCAAGACAGTTCTTTCCGAACCTTTCAGACGGCGGGTTAGATTGCCTGGGGTGTCTTCCGCGACAACTTCTCCCTCATTTATGATCACTACCCGGCCACAGGTCATTTCGACCTCAGGAAGGATATGAGTGGAAAGAATAATAGTGTGATCACCACCCAATTTCTTAATCAACTCCCTGATCTCGATGATTTGACGGGGGTCCAAACCCACGGTTGGTTCATCCAGAATCAGGATCTGGGGATCGTTAAGTAATGCCTGCCCCAGACCTACCCGTTGTTTAAACCCTTTTGAAAGACTTCCCACAACCTGCTTCTGAACGTCTCCCAGTGCAGCTTTTTCAATTGCCACCGAGATTGCTTCTTTCCTTTTAGGAGCTGGAACACCTTTTATTTTCGCCACAAAATCCAAATACTCCCAAACATTCAAATCGGAGTATAAGGGTGGATTTTCCGGCAGGTATCCGGTTAATGTCTTTATCTCCATCGGTTGATCCCATATATCGAATCCTGCCACTTTCGCGCCTCCGGATGTGGGAGGCATATAGCAGGTCAATATTTTCATCGTGGTGGTTTTTCCGGCCGCGTTGGGACCGAGGAGGCCCAGAATTTCACCCTTCTGGACTTCAAAGGACACATTATGGATGGCCCTCTTCTCACCGTAATAGCGGGTTAACTCTCTTACCTCAATCACTTTTGTACCTCCATAAGTTTTTTCCTAAACAAATTATTTTATATGTCTAAACTGTATCAGATTTCTCAAGCTCTATCTGTAATTCGGGAGCAGTACCAGGATCTCCCTGTTCCCCTTTTTCATCAGACTCGAATTTTTCGAAAACAAGTTTGGTTGAATGAATAAAACTCTCTGCAGATTTCAGATTTGCCTGAATATTTTCTTCAGAAGGGACATATTTTGCAAATTTGACCAGATCGGAGTACTCCAAGACTTCCATGACCTGGTTCTGTAATTCTGTTTCCAGATTTATGTCTGTCAATGAATCCCTGATTTCCGCCGTTGTTTCTTCCAGAGCCTTCACAAAATAACGATTTTCAAGATAACGCCGCAGGATTTCTGAAATTCGGGTATATATCTGTTTGAATTCCCCCTGCTGATATAATTCCCGCCATTCTTCTGCAAGTGTGCCAAGATCATGCAGCGCGATTTCATGTGCAGGGCGGACCGGCTCCCTGCGAAATAAAGGAATACCTTTTTTGCGCCACCTGAAATAATACAATAGCGAGAAAATCAATACTACAGAAATAATAATTATGACACCGGTTATGACCAAACGCCCATAATTTGCTGGAATATCCAACGGGGGTTTAAGATCACGAATTTCGCTATCTTCAGCAGTTAAAACACTATTTACAGTAATCTCAATTGGTTCGGATTGAATGATCTGATAATCCCGGCTGGTATCTGACTCTGCGAATGCCACTGGGAACGGCGGAATACTGAAAGTCCCAGTATCAAATACTGAAATTTCATAATCAAAGGTTTGAGAAATCATGCCATCTTTTTTCAGAGGCTCGTGAATCGTATAGTCCTTGATTTCAAACTGACCCAGGTTTGCTCCCGGACCGGGTTGCTCAATTTTTAAATGTGATTCATATTCGATGGTCAGGGCATAGGTAATCCTGTCACCGATGGTGATTACTGCTTTATCGACCTCGGCTCTCACGGTGATGAGTTCACTGGATGATTCAGCATCTGCCAGCAGAAGCCCCAGCATGATTCCAAATATGAGTACTATTCTCATTCTGCTATAATATCTTATTATTTGAATTTACCTTCATAAATTTGAACATTTTCCGCAATCATCAAACGCTCGATCAGCCTGGCATAGGCTTCCTGCTGCTTCTCCTGAATAAAATCCTGCGCCACCCGTTCCCGGACTTCACTAAATGCCGGAATCCTACTTGTTTTTCCTTCCCGGTCCTTCTCCACATATTTCTCTTTGTTAGCTTTAAAATACAATTCTACATCCGCATTGGTGTAATTTTCCAATTTGGCTTCGCTCTCGATTTCCTGTTGCAACAATTTCTGGGCCAGAAGTGCCCTTTCTGCCTGGAGAATGCCTTCACGCACCTCCTGGTCTTTATCGAGACCTTTCCTTTTGGCTGAATCGTAAAGCAATTCCTGAACTATATAATTTTTCAAAAATTCAATCTTCTGCTCGGGAGTCTGAATCTGATCTTTCACATAGACCGGTAATCGACTCAGTTCATATTGGAGGTCACCGCTGGTTATCTGATGATCTCCGATACGGGCGATCACCTCACCGGGACGACTCACAGGCTTTTGCGATTCAGCTAATGCTGCTGTCTGTTCCATAATCTGCTGGGCATCTGTGGAACGTCGCAATCGTTCCAGGCATCCCACCATTTTTTTACTCACCTCGGTCTGTAAATTCGATTCCGGATAATAGTGTTTGATTCGTAAATAATAGGCCAGTGCATTTTCATAATCATGCAGACGTTCGAAATAAATATTCGCTATCATGTAGGAAATATTTGCCTGTTCCCGTTCATCGATAGGATAGTGGGTGAGATAGTCTGTATATTCAGTGACCGCCTGTTCAAAGAGCTGCTGGTTGTACAGTGAATTGGCTAGTTCGCGCTTCTTTTCGGCAGAAATCTGCGGTTTAAGCTCAGATTGACATGAGGTAAATATCAATGCGCCACCAATAAACATCAACAAGGATATTTTTTGCCGGTATTCTCTTCTTGCTAGCAAATATTTTTTCAGAAAATTAAATCGACTCATGTTTACCGATCCTGCATCTTAATTCATGATTAATGAAATCTTTTTGCCCGGGCCCGGAAAAAACGGGTTAGCGGCTTTATATAGGATTGATGGGTATAAATATCAATATAATCAATACCAATTGACTTAAACTTTTTGTCCAGCTGATTCTTCTGGGTCAGGGCGTTTTCGGTCACGGATTGTCTGATTTCCTGGTAGGAGGTATCCAGAAGCAGTGTCTCGCCTGTTTCCAGATCTTCCAATTCAATGAGCCCCACATCCGGTAATCTTTCTTCAAGGGGATCGATCAGCCGAATTGCGACCAGATCATGACGCCGGTTGGCAATTTGAAGATCTTTATCGAAATCCTCAGCCATAAAGTCGCTGATTAAAAAGACCGTTGCCCGTCTTTTCAAAATCTGATTCATATATTCCAGAGCAGATGCAATGTCAGTCTGAGAACTCGCCTGGTATTCAGGGGCTGTGGCAACATAAAGTAACTCCCGAATTACCCGAAGTACGTGTTTTCGCCCTTTGCGGGGTGCAACAAATTTTTCAATATGATCACTGAATATGATTAGTCCAACTTTGTCATTATTCCGAATGGCCGAGGAAGCCAGCAGGGCGGCAATTTCGATTGCAAGTTCCCCTTTGATCTGATTACGGCTGCCAAAACTTTCCGATGAACTGGCATCAAACAGAACCATCACAGTCAACTCCCTCTCCTCATCGAAAACCTTTACATATGGATGATTCATCCGGGCTGACACATTCCAATCGATGGTTCTGACATCATCTCCCGGCTGATATTCACGGACCTCCGCAAATTCCATCCCGCGACCTTTAAACACCGAGTGGTACTCACCGGCAAACACCTCATTGACCACTCCCCGGATACTGATTTCAATCTGACGTACTTTTTTCAGGAGTTCTTTGGTTTCCATAAAAACAAATAATCAAACTTTATGCTATAAAGGTTTATAAACTCAAAAAGTAAGAGTAACATTCATTTAGACTTTTGCGATAAACACACCTTTGCATCACGGAACTTCAATATGATTTAACACACGACGGACCACATCCTCGGCTGTCACCTCTTCTGCTTCTGCTTCATAGGTTACGATGATCCGATGTCTTAACACATCCATTCCAATCGATTTAATATCCTCCGGCGTGACGTAGCCTCGTCGTCTCAGAAAAGCATGAGCTTTGGCTGCCAGCTTCAAATTGATTGAAGCACGCGGTGAAGCACCGAAGGCAATTAAAGGTTCAATATCCTTCAATCCGTACTCTTCTGGATTTCGGGTTGCAAAGACAATATCAATGATATAGCGGTCAATTTTTTCGTCCATATAAACTTCATTGACCACCTTCCGGGCTTTAAGAATATCGTGTGGTGCAACTACCGGAGCAATTTTAATATCGATACCACTCGTCATTCGTTGCATAATTTCCAGTTCTTCATCCTTCTGAGGATAAGTGATATTCAATTTTAGCATGAAGCGGTCTACCTGCGCTTCAGGTAACGGATAGGTACCTTCCTGTTCAATGGGATTCTGAGTGGCCATCACCAGAAAAGGCGCTTCCAGGGGATAGGTTTCATCGCCGATGGTTACCTGCCTCTCCTGCATGGCTTCCAATAAAGCGCTCTGCACCTTGGCAGGAGACCGGTTAATTTCATCCGCCAGAATCAAATTGCTGAATAAGGGGCCCTTGCGAACCGTAAACTCACCCGTTTTCTGGTTGTATATGAGGGTACCCAGAAGATCCGCCGGAAGCAAATCCGGTGTAAACTGGATACGTTGAAAATGGGTCTGTATAACTGATGACAGGGTCTTTACCGCGAGAGTTTTAGCGAGACCGGGTACACCCTCCAATAAAATATGGCCATCACACAACAGTCCGATCAAAAGTCTCTCGATCATATAGGTCTGGCCAACGATTACTTTATGCACTTCCTCATTAATTTTTTCAACAAAAGCGCTTTCTTTTGCGATCTTATCGTTTATCGCCTGAATATCAACACTCATTACTCCTCCTTTGCTGAAGCCTTTTCCGAATCATACTGCTGTTTTCTTTTTATCAGAAAATTCTCAATGGCGCCATATATATTCGTAAATTCGGCCGGATCCACAGTTCTTCCGGAAAATTTAATTAAATCAAGTTTCTCAAATACCGCTGCTAAATTTTCAAGGTCAACATCTTCCAGATCAATATTTTTTAAAGAGCTGACGATCTCCTCAGTGCTCAGTTCTTTGGCTGGGATTTTAAAATCCTGATCAAGGTAATCCCGTAAAATTTTTGACAATCGAATTATCATTTCAGACAGATTGGTTCCCCTGGGATCGACCTCCTGGGTGAGCTTATTCAGATAAGACTCTGCCAGCGATATTTCAGAATTTCCGTTTTGCCGGACCTGTTTTTTCTTCTGGAAATATTTTAAAATAAAGTAGGTGGTAATCCCGAAAAAAATAATAAACAAAACAATATAAATTACAGCCTGAAACCGATTACTGCTTCTCTCCGGAAGGGACTCGAGTATTTCAATCATAATTCGTTGGGAACTCAGATTTTCCTCATCGCCGGTTTCCCGCTCACTATAGCGAATGACGATACCATCGATATAGGCCATTCCCATTTCCAGGGGTCTAAAGCGATAGGTAATTGCCTTGATCGCTTTCAGACTGCCATCTTCCAGGGTCAGCAGACGATTTTCAGAACCACTTCCCTCCAGCAGCAAATTGGTGAGGATGGGCTGTGAAACAGGTTCAATCTGGTAACGATTTAATTTACCGGGCCAGGACACTTCTATATGAAGGATGACGTTACCATTCAGGGGAACCTTACTTTTTTCCACGTAAGTATTTAAAAGTATTTGCTGATCCGCCGACATGGAGAGCGAATCCGACGCTAGCATATGAAAAGGTAAAACAAGGGAAACAAACCAGATAAGCATCATCATCTTTTTACAATAACTTTTTTTCATAGACCTCATTTTTTCGAAGGGTATATTTACTCTTTAGATTGTTAAAAGTTCCAGGAATAAAAATCATATAAAAGCCCTGTTTTGGCTTCAAACAGGGCTATACGGGCAGCCTTTTAGCTCTGCCATAAAACAATAGATTTTATTTACAGCGGATTGCTACTTTTTACGGATATTTCCGAGATCACGGTATCTGCTTCTGTTTCCTCCCCCTTCAGAAAAGGCAGATCGTTAATATCTCTGCCTAAATTTTCCAACTCATATTTTGCATCATCGGCCAGATCATGATCCGGGTATTTTTCCAGGAAAGCACTGTAATATTTTTGGGCTTTATCATAATTTTTTAAATAATTCGCATTCACAAATCCTACCATAAAAAGTGCTTTCGAAGCGAATTCCCCTTCAGGGTATTCATCAAGAATTTTTTGAAAATATTTTTCGGACTCACTCCATTTCTCTTCTCCCATGTACTGATAGGCCATATCAAAATACTCTTTTTCTCCCATTTTTTTCCCGCAACCTGCCAGCAAAGTTAGCGAAACCAAAATCAATAAGAAGTTTGTTAATCCTTTGTTCATAGATCCTCCGAAAATGATTTTTGAAAATTGCGCACAAATTTATATTGCTTCTATTCTGAATGCAAGTTTTATAAGAAAATCTCCGTATCTGCCTGCTTTCCTTTTTAACAATCCGCATATTTTTATTTTTTTTTACTTTTTACCCTCAATTTTTGTCCGACTCATGTCCTGGGTATAT
>CP070707.1:3978927-4033607 GCA_020350205.1 bacterium | reverse complement strand
CTACCGTGAGTGAATAGGAAAGAATGTCACCCGGGTCCGGATCGCTGGCGGTTACCTGATAACGATACAGCTGTCCCACAGTATCCACCGTCACCGGAGTGGAGGTGATTTGAGGAGGATGATTCACGGGAGCTGTCACTGATAGCTGAACTGACTCGAGATCCCAAAATCCTGCAGGATCCTCAACCCGGAGAGTGAATCCTGCAGTTCCCGTAAAGGTTAAGGGATTTGGTGTTAAAATTAGATTATTTCCACTTCGATTTACTGAAATATTATTCTGATTACTGGCAATGAAAGTTAATTCTGAGACGGAATTATCAGGATCGGATGCAAAACTTGAAAGAGGTACACTTGTGGAAATTCCATTCACAATTTGAGCCAGGGTCCAATTCGATTGTGGAATACCCACCGAAACGGTGTCCGAGGGTTCAGATTGATTTCCTGCAGAATCCACTGCTATCAATCGGAAAGAATATAGATTTCCAGGTTGTATATTCGATCGGTCCACTGCCTGAGTAGTTGGATGCAGAACAGTTTGGACCAGTTGAAAATTCTGGGGGCCATTCAATGCTCGTTGCACTCGATATTCAAGCATATCACTTTCTGGATTAGGATTCCAGGAAATGCGCAGAGAATCTGTCTGAGTATACAGAGGCGTTAAGATCAGTATCAGTAAAATCAGAAGCGATGTAATGAATCGTTCCACGTGGGTCTCCTTTTATAACCTTATAAAAGGCTTGCAAAAATATTGCCAAAATATTTTTTGAGGAATAGATAGCCTTATTGACAGAATGAATTATAAATCTGAGAAATTTTTTTACAGCATGAAGGCGGAGTAGATACCGTATTATACTCTATCAAAAAAGTAACCACGATAGCATGTAAGATGGTCTTTTTCCTGACATAAAATTATATTTGATATATCAATTAAAATTATCTATTTTCATTTATCCTGAATTTTTAATCTTAAAGCAATTTTAATGATGAAAGTTAAACCTGAAATCACCCTGAAAGGTATTCCAGCATCTTCCGGAATTGCGATTGGGCCAGCCTACATTTACCATGAGACAACTTATGAACCGGAACTTCAGATTATTCCCCAAGAAAGTATCGAACTAGAAATCAAACAATTCAGAAAAGCAATCAGTGCGTGCCGTCGCGATTTAAAAAGAGTCTACCGTGAATCCGACAAAAAATATGGAAAGGATTTTGCCGATATTCTGCAGGTTCAAATTTCCATCCTGGAAGATAAAATATTTCTGAACGAAGTTGAACTGATGATCTCAGAAAATAATTATAATGCAGCATATGGCACATTTAAGGTTTTCAAAAATAAAAAAGAACATTTTCAACACTTATCGGATGAATATCTTCGAGAACGGGCTTTAGATATTCAGAATTTAAAGAGGCTTATCTTAAAAAAACTTCTTGGAAAAAAAACAGGTTTTAATTTTAAAAGGCCATCGCTGGTTGTGGCCGATAATGTCAGTCCGGCGGATATTATCAAATTACATCATAAAAACACCCTCGGTTTTTGCACCAATGTAGGTGGTAAAAATTCTCACACTGCAATTGTAGCAAGATCATTAGGCGTTCCGGCAGTGGTTGGTACGGAGTTTATTACCAATATGGTTAAAAAGGGAGATATGTTAATTCTGGATGGTGGTGAGGGAATTATCATTATCAATCCTTCCCCACATACTATCGATTCCTATTCCAAAAAGCGAAAAGAATTCATAGTTCTGGAAAATAGCTTGCTTAAAACCGCTGGAAAACCTGCGCAGACTCTGGATGGGAAAATAATTCAGATTATGGGTAATATTGAATTTACCGAGGAGCTTGAACAATTAAAAAAGTCAGGCGCTGAGGGGATCGGCCTCTATAGAACCGAAGGTCTTTTTCTTTCCGGATCATCCTTCCCTTCAGAAGATATACAAACTGAACATTATCTAAAGATTGCAGAAGCGGTAAATCCTGAAGATGTCCTCATCCGAACTCTGGACGTGGGGGGTGATAAATTACTCCCGGATCTGGTCGGCCTTCCCGAAAAAAATCCTTTTCTGGGTTGGCGAGCCATACGTTTTTGTCTGGACCACAAAGAGATATTCATCCCGCAACTCAAAGCTATCCTGCGCGCCAATATTCACGGCAATATGAAACTCCTGCTTCCCATGATCAGCTCAATCGAAGAAATTATTCAATTTAAACAGGTAATCAAAGAAGCACAGGAGGTTTTAGAAAGTGAAGGGAAAAAATTTAATCCCGATATCGAAGTGGGTATGATGGTGGAAATCCCTTCTGCGGCCATTCGAATTGATGATTTTCTGGAGGAAGTCGATTTTTTCAGTATCGGTACGAACGATCTTGTTCAATACACCATGGCTGTTGACCGAGCTAATGAAAAAATTTCTCATCTCTATAATCATTTTCATCCCGCTCATTTACATTTAGTAAAACTGGTAATTGATGCTAGTAAAAGGAAAAATAAACTGGTCAGTATGTGTGGAGAAATGGCTGGGGATCCGATCGCAATTCCTCTGCTCATCGGCATGGGTTTAGAAAATCTGAGTGTTGCCCATTATGCAATTCCGGAAATAAAAGATGTTATTCGCCATATCAACCTTGACTCATGTAAAAAATTATATACCCGGGTTCAAAAGTGCCGAACTGCCTCAAAAAGTCAATATCTGTGTGAAACTTTTTATTCCAGCATATTTACAGTACCCCACGAACTTTCGAATCATCGGGGAGAAGTATATAAAAAGGCATAAACTAAACATGCTGATGTCTCATATAACCGAAAAGTCTATAAGGAGTATTTTTGATGCAAACATCTGATCATTCCAACTTTTTTCAATTTATTTGCGAATTTCCTGACCAAATTGAGAAAGCGCCCAGTCTAGTTAAAGATTTAAATATCAAGACGATAAAAAAAGATTTTAAAGAGGTCGTTTTCACCGGCATGGGTGGTTCTGCCATAGCAGGTGATTTGCTTAAATATTACCTGCAGGATGAATTTGCAATACCCTTTATTGTTAACCGAAATTATTCCCTGCCAAATTTCGTTAGCCCGCAGACCCTCGTTATTAGCTGTAGTTATTCAGGAAATACCGAAGAAACCTTGAATGCCACCCTACATGCTATCGAAAAAAAAGCATCTGTTTTTGGTCTCTCCAGCGGCGGCAAACTTGAACAAATTTTACAGTCGCATAAATTTCCCTATTTAAAAATTCCCCAGGGGTATCCCCCACGTCAAGCACTTGGATATATGTTTTTTCCCATTCTTAATTTCTTTCAACATCTTGGTTTGATCGAGCCAAAGAATGAGGAAATTAGCGAAACTATAAAAGTTTTACACGAACTTCGAGAAAGAAATGCACCCCAGACTACTCACATTCATAATCTGGCTAAATTAATTGCACAGCGGCTTTACAAAAAAATACCGATGATTTACACAGCCTCAGAATTATTATACCCCGTGGTTACCCGCTGGCGGAATCAATTCAATGAAAATTCTAAAGTTTTAGCCTTCAGCAATGTTCTTCCAGAATTGAATCATAACGAGATAATGGGATGGGAGGCACCCAGGGAAGTACTGGAAAACTTCAATATACTTTTTTTACGGGATCAATCAGAACTCACCAGAAACAAAATCAGACTGGATATTACCAAAGAAATATTCCAAAAAAATCATGTTCCGATATTTGAAGTATTTGGTGAAGGAAAAAGTCTTTTATCACGGATATTTTCATTGATATACATCGGTGACTGGGTGAGTTATTACTTAGCCCTGATTTACGAGAAGGATCCTTATAAAATTGATAGCATCCAGTTTCTGAAAGATTCTTTAAGTAAATTTAATGATGATATGAAAGTCTGATATTTGGAGAGTCAATTATTATCGGATTTAAATGAAATTTAGATAATTAGTTTATTCAGCCTGACAGTTACGGAGTACCTATGAACAACTTTAGTTTTTCCTCAGAATCAGTCACAGAGGGCCATCCCGATAAAATGGCAGATCAGATTTCTGACGCTATCCTCGATGCCATCATTACCAGCGATCCTTTTGGGCGAGTAGCTTGTGAAACATTTATAAGTAATGGTTTAGTTTTTATTGGAGGAGAAATAAGCTGTGAAACTTATGTAGATATTCCTGGCATTGTTAGAGATACCGTCCGGGAAATCGGTTACACAGATCCTCATTATGGTTTTGATTCCGAAAGCTGTGCTGTGTTAACAAATATTAATCAGCAATCACCCGATATAGCTATCGGGGTAGACCGTGCAGGTGCAGGTGATCAGGGAATGATGTTCGGTTATGCTTCCAGCGAAACAGAAGAACTTATGCCCATGCCCATTACTCTTGCCCATAAAATTACCATGAAGTTAAGTGAAGTCAGGCGCAAAAAGGTGCTGACCTACCTGCGCCCTGATGGAAAGTCTCAAGTCACCGTACGTTACAAAAATCATAAGCCCGAAGCGGTTGAAAAAGTGGTTGTCTCCGCCAACCATGATGATGGAATTGATCTTGAAAAACTAAAAGAAGATATCATCAAAGAAGTCATTGAGCCGATCATTCCCGAAAATCTCCAGGATAAAAATATCAAGTATTTCATTAATCCAACCGGCCGATTTGTGGTCGGTGGACCCAAAGCCGATACCGGTCTGACCGGGCGTAAAGTGGTGGTTGACACTTACGGTGGTTCATACTATGTCGGCGGAGGTTGTTTTAGTGGCAAAGATCCCACGAAAGTAGACCGTTCCGCCTCATATTTTGCACGGTATGTCACCAAGAATGTCGTAAAAGCCGGTTTAGCTGAGAGATGCGGCATTCAGGTCGCCTATGCTATTGGCATTGCAGAACCAGTAAGCCTCATGGTTGAAACTTTTGGAACCGGCAAGTTGCCAGATAATCACCTCACTAAAATTGTGCAGGATATATTTGATTTTACTCCCGGCGGGATTATCAATCATCTTGAATTATTACGACCCATATACAAAAAAACCGCCGCATTTGGACATTTTGGACGAAAAGATAAAGACTTTACCTGGGAATCTACCGATAAGGTAAAGGAGCTATTAAAAAGGGCGTGATGTCCTGAAAAGGGATGGTAACATGGAAATGGAGCAGAAACGCATTCCCCTGTTACAGGCAATGGGATACTCGGATAAGGCAATCCAATATATCTTGAATAAGACCAATGTGGGAGAGATACCTTCACCCACCGTCAGCGCCAAGAATCAGGGAACCTGCGGAGACATTATGATATTATATCTCACCATAGAGCAAAATATTATCACGGAAGCAAAGTATGACTATATCGGATGTGCCGGACTGCAGGCAGCGGCATCCGCTTTAACAGAAATGATCAAGGGTCAAACTGTTAAGAATGCTCAGAAAATAGAATCCAGTGATATTCTCAGTTTTCTGGGTGGATTACCGGAGCAAAAACATGAGTGTGCCCTACTGGCCAGCACTACCCTCAAAAAAGCCCTGGAAACATTTTTTTCTCAGAACTGAAAAATTTCTTATCCCACTGAGTTTAATCCACACCTTCTTCATATCAGAATTTTGATAGAGTATCAGAATTCTGATAATATTTTTCCACATCATACAATAAAACGACACATATTAAAACAGGCATAATCTACTAATATTTATATAGTTACGAAATATTATAAATTGAGATCACCATTCAGTTTATGGTGGCATGTCATTTGAATTAATATGGAATAAGAGGGCCATGAATTTAAAATATTTTCGCTGGAAAATGATGTCTAAAAATAAAATGGAATAACCCCTGGAGAATGAATGAAACTCAATATTCTGAGAAGTTTCCTGTATATTTGTGTTCCTATTGCATGCTATCTTTTGGGTTGTAAAAATAATCTTCCGAATTCCCCGTTGTCCGTTCTGGTTGAAGGAAGCTGGAAAGGTCAATTAAACAGTCATTCTTTTTTCCTTACCCTTATCGAGGGTGAATTCGAAAATTCTCCTACCGTTACTGGATCAGCACATCTTTCTGTCGACTCAGTCTTTACATCATTTTTGGTGATGGGCGGTACTCACAACGGGATAGATTCACTGTGGTTCAGTCTATATCTGACAGATCATCAAGGTAAAGAGAGTTTTCAAATGAGAGGGAAGATTTTAGCAGACAGTCTACAGGGGACTTATAAGGAACTCGACCCGCACAGTCAATTGGTGGGATACGGGGAATGGCAAACCAGCCGTATTCCCTGAGAATAATCAATATTGGAGGAAAATAAAATGACCTATTTCATTCAAAAACATTTCATTTTTATCGCTTTCGCCCTTATGGCCGGTGCCTGTACACGAATAACCGATCCTATTCCTTTCAGCCAGAGGCGCCAGTTAAATACCGAAGAAACAAAGCTGGTTTCCTCGGATAACCGGTTCGGTATTAAAATATTTAAAGAATTGTCCCAATCTTCACCAGATTCCAATGTGTTCATCTCCCCGTTAAGTATCTCTATGGCGCTGGGTATGACACTCAACGGAGCCGCCGGGGAAACCCGTCTGGCGATGGAGAAAACATTGGAATTATATGGACTTACCCAGCAGGAAATCAACCAATCCTATTTAAGCTTGATTACTCTCCTTTCCCAGCTGGACCCTAAAGTGGCCTTTAAAATTGCAAATTCAATTTGGTACCGCGACGATCTCTCTTTCAAACAGGAGTTTATCGATATCAACAAATATTATTTCAATGCCAGGGTTGAAAGTTTGAATTTCTCGGATCCAGGCTCGATACTAAAAATCAATCAGTGGGTTTTCGATCAGACCCATGGTAAAATTAAGAAAATGATCAACCAGATTGATCCGAATGACATCATGTTTTTGATTAATGCCATTTATTTTAAGGGTATATGGACCTACCAGTTTGATCCGCAATTGACCCAGGAAGATCAGTTCTATCACCCGGCCGGACATACCATTACCTGTCAATTAATGCATCAGGAAAGAAATTTCTTTTATCTGGAAGATAATGATATTCAGGCTGTCGAGTTACCATATGGTAACGGAGATTTCCGGATGGCCATTATTCTTCCAAAGAAAGAGGTTTCTTTGCAAAATCTCATTTCTAATATCACACATGAGCAGCTCATAAACTGGCTGGGGAGTTTCCAGACCTGCCAGGGGGTTTTGGAATTTCCAAAATTCAAGTTTGCCTACAAAAAAAAGCTGAATGATATACTGGGAAAACTGGGCATGGGTGTCGCGTTTGACCCAATAAATGCGAATTTTTCAAATCTCTATGAGGGACTGGGAAACGCATTCATCAGTCTGGTTATGCATAAAAGCTTTATTCAGGTTGACGAAGAAGGTACAGAAGCGGCAGCCGCAACCTCTGTTACGATAACCCTGACCTCAGCGGGTAGCGACAAATTTATTATGCGGGTAGTCCGACCTTTCCTTTTTGTTCTTTATGATAAACCCTCACAGACAGTTCTTTTTGTTGGAAAGATCACTGAACCACAGTGGGAAAATTAATAATGCACACTTTTATGGAGAAGATATATGAAAAAATATTTCTGCTTTCTAGCCTGGATTTGTATGATTTTGCCTGCGTATTCACAATATTGGGGGGAGAGAGTAACTGAACAAAGTTTTGAGCAATCAGATCTTTACTTTACCAGTTATTATCTGAATACATTTGGACTTCACCGCTATCGCGAGGTTTCGGTGGGTTTAGTTGAAGACCCATTTTTAAATCTCTATTTGAATCCAGCAAAATTACCTGTATTAACTGAAGGTAATCTTATTCATCTGGATTTTCGAGGCGACCGTACATCTGCGACTATTGCGGATGATTATTATATTCATCCATTATGGGATATGTCCCAATATCATGCCCCAATTTATATTGATCCAAGATGGTATAATACCACTCGCAGAGATCCGGAACCCGTATTTTCATTAGGATTCCTAACCTATCTGAAAGATCCCAAAAATCAAAAATTATTTTTGGGTGGGACCTATCAGCTGATTTACAAACAAGAAAATTTTTACAGCATGCCATCCTGGATTTTTTACAATCGTTATGGTTATGATGTATTTGGTAATCAGGTAGGTGGATTTAATTATCCTGTCCAGGATCGATATTCCGGAAAGGATGAGATGAACCATCAAGGACATCTTATTTCAGCTTTCTTGGGTAGCAGAATAAATACAAAACTCACTCTGGGTGTTTCTATGAATGGTGTGTTACAATCCAGAGATGGAATATATCAGAACCTGCAAAGTGATGAATATGGCAGTACCAACGATTCTGACTGGCGATCATTAAACGAAATTCAGCGGGAACAAAACTATCACCACCTCGATCTGGCGGTTGGTATGGATTATCAAGTTCACTCAAATTTTGCCATAGGGTCAAAATTGGGATATCTGAATGGCCATGCAGATCAACTTTACCAAACAGGTTATTTTTCTGAGTATAGTTATCAGGACCGGATTGTCCCTGAAAATAACGGAAATAGTTTCAATGATTCTCAGACCAGGCAAAACTGGGATCAGGATGGAAAGAATTGGTACGGTAGTGTTAATCTTTCAAAAATTTTAAAGGATCAGAATCAAATAAATTTTTATTATCGTTATACATCCTCCGAAATTGACCCCACCAATCAATCGCAGATCAGGGATACCTCATTTTATGAATCAAGCTGGCGCGGCGATACCCTCATTTATGAAAGCCGTTATCAATCCGGATTGCATGATCACCGGACGGGCTCTGGAGATAAACAGATTGACTGGCATCAGGCTTTGTTGAATTTTCGTTTTAAATTAAATCGAACAAGCAATTTATCGCTTGGATTTTATTATGCCCATAAAACCTCGATAATACAATCGACTGAACCGGTTATCGTTACCCTATTTTCTGACCACCAGAGTAATTCCCCGTATGATTGGAACCATTACCTGTATGAAGACAAAATTCTGGATTGGAAATACAATTCGAAAGAATGGTCAATCCAGATTCCGCTTATATTCGATTTCCAATTAAACCGGCAATGGTCTTTTACCGTGGGTATCAATAAAATTCTCAGGAACTGGGAAATCGAGGAGGTCACCGTCGCCTATTTTCATACCCGTCAACGTTTGGAAAATGATAGCCTGAAAACTGAGAATAATTTTG
Source organism: bacterium (assembly GCA_020350205.1). Lineage (GTDB taxonomy): Bacteria > Calditrichota > Calditrichia > RBG-13-44-9 > RBG-13-44-9 > RQOF01. The sequence goes on along the minus strand of CP070707.1, from coordinate 4,024,443 downwards.
CGGAAAGATATACAAATCCTCCCCAGAAAATTTCAGAGGATTTTACCGATCTCATCAGCAAGATTGAGGTAGATATCTCACCCCGGTTTCAGTTTCAGCTCTTAATCAATCCGGAATTTGAAGAAACCTTCAGGATTGCACAGTGGTGGCTGGTTTTTAGAACTTCACTGTAAATCAGGGATAGGAGACTCATATGGGATTCACTAAAATTATTTTTTTTCACCTTTTTTTCATGGTGGTTATCATTGCTGCCTGTTCAGGAAACATTAATCCTACACAACCGAATTCATTGAATACAGATAACAACGAGTTTCTGATATATAGCATTGTTATAGATTCTCTGTTATTAGTGCCAGGAAGGGAATGGATGGTCTTTCTGGATTCTACCGAAACCTGGTTTTTTCAACCTCAGGATTCCTTACAATTTCCAACTCTCCAGCAGGCTACAATAGACAATTATAATTTCTGTAATCAGGTTTGCTATCCATTTAAAATTACGATTGACGGGCCCCTGAATTTGGATTTTATTTCCTGGAAACGTTGGGAACTATTAGGGGGATGGGAAGGATTTTATCAGACCTATCCAAATTCTCCCGGATTGGTTGGTTTCTCCCGAGTAGGATTTAACGAAACCGGAAACCAGGCCCTCATCTACATTTCATTGAACATACATTATCTGGCAGGATTCGGATATATGATCATCTTATCCAAAAGAGAGCGATGGGAAATAGATCAGATGGAGATGGTATGGATTTCGTAAAAAATTGTGACTTCCACTTAATGTGAAGAATAATCCTTGATAATAACGTATAAATACCTGTAATTTAATATGTTGAGAATAACAGATAAGTTTAATGAATTATTTAGCCGGAAAGATTCAGAAATTGTCTCTGAGAAGCAGAATCCTGATTACCTTCTCCACGCTGGTGTTCTTGATTTCCATCCTTTTGTCATTCCTCTCTTATTTTACTGTGAAAAGAATTTACCTCAATCAGCTGGAAGAACAGGTCAATCTGTTAACCCGAAATTTAATCTCAGATTTGAATATAAAATACCTTGACCTAATTCAACCAACCGGAGAGAAGATACTGGCCCGTGACTATTACAAAAAAGAACTCGCTGAAAAAATAAGCAGGTCAGGCTTTGCAGAATTGTACATTTATAATCAAGATTTTGAAATATTGGTACATACCAATTTGGATTCTATAGGAGGAAATCTTCTGGCATCGCTTCTTTTGAACAAAAGGAAGATTCTCAATCTGAGGATTGATGAATCCATGACGTCAGAACCTTTCAGAGGAAAAGATGATCAATGGTATCTGTGGGGATTTTACCGGTTTCACCAAAAATATTATCTTGGTGTCCGTGAAGATGCGAGTCGCCTGGCTGAGGTAGATCAATTGGCGTTGCTCTTCTTTCTGATCGGCTTCCTATCCTTGCTCATAACATTAATCATGGGGTGGATTCTGGCGGCCAGGATATATAAACCAATTGAAAATCTGGTCTCTTTCAGCAGAGAAATCGGAAAAGGCAATTTTGCTGCTACTGTCCCAAAAAACATTTATGGTGAGCTGGCTATCCTCAATCAGTCATTGGATAAAATGCGACTTGATTTGCAGGACCATCAGCAGGAAAAAGAAAATATGTTAGCACAGATTGCCCACGAACTTAGAAATCCCCTCGGAGGGATTGAACTTTTGGCGGGCTTGGTGAAAGAAGATTTGTTAAGTGCAGGTCAGAATGCAGAATATATCGATAAGATTTCTCGGGAAATACATACGCTGAAAAATTTAATTAACGATTATCTTAATTTCAGTCGACCCATTCAGGCAAATCCAGAAAAAATAAATTTGGCTGAACTTATTGAAAATATAAAAGAAATTCTGCTGGATAAGCTCCGGAGTAAGAACATATCCATTGATTCGCATTTTACTGATGATTATATCCGTTTCGATCCCGCTCATCTTCGACACATTCTGATTAATTTGATTGCGAACAGTATTGAAGCATCACCTAAGAACAGCCTTATTAAAATTATTCAGCGTCGGGAAAACGAACACTGTCTTCTTATGGTCGCGGATCAGGGTACTGGAATTGAATCTGATCACCTGGACAAAATATTCAATCCATTTTTTAGCACCCGGGAACATGGCGCAGGATTAGGGTTGGCAATTTGTAGGAAATTATGCCAGGAAAATAATGCCCATATCTGGGTTGAAAACCATACCGACAGGGGATGTACATTTTTTATTAGGGGCCGCTTGTCAGAATCCCTCACCCAAAAACAGGAAGGCAAAATTGAGCTTAATGAGAAAGAAAATTAATTAAAGGTTATTTATGAAAACTATTCACATTCTGGTGGTGGAAGATAACGAGACCATGCGTTTAGGTATTATGGAAAGTTTAAGGCGCGAGGGATATCTGGTAACAGATTTCAGCCATCCAGAAGAAGCGCTGCAATTTATTCAAAAGAATGAACCTGATTTGGTTATTACTGACTTAAAAATGGAACCCATTGACGGGCTTTCACTCCTGAATTCAATTAAAAAGATGAAGCCTCAATTAGAGGTCCTGATGATTTCTGCTTACGGTACCATTGATGTTGCTGTCAAGGCAATGCGTGAGGGAGCAATCGATTTTTTAACCAAACCGTTTTCTCCTGAAGAGTTAAGAGTCAGAGTCGACAAAATTGTTGATAAAATTAAACAACAGGATAAACTGGAACGTCTTCGGGCAGAAAACCTGATTTTTCAAGAACATTTTGAGGATCAATATGAAAATATAATTGGTCAGTCTTCGGCAATGCAGGAAATTTTCAATATTATTGATAAAGTCGCAAAACAGGACAGCAGTATTCTGATTGAAGGCGAGAGTGGAACTGGTAAAGAACTGGTGGCGCGCGCAATCCACAATAAAAGTGACCGGAAGGATCAACCCTTTATCCGGGTAAACTGTGGGGCATTAAATGAAAATCTACTGGAAAGTGAACTATTCGGGCATGAAAAAGGTTCTTTTACTGGCGCAATCAGACAAAAACGGGGACGTTTTGAACTTGCAGATGGGGGAACTCTATTTCTGGATGAGATCGGGGATATTTCAGCGAATATGCAGATCAAACTTTTGCGGGTGCTCCAGGAGCAAGAATTTGAGCGGGTGGGCGGCGAACAGACACTCAAGGTGGATGTGCGGATCATTTCAGCTACCAACCAAAATCTGCGGGAGGCACTGCATGATGGCCGCTTTAGGGAGGATTTATTTTACCGCCTGAGTGTCATTCCTATAAAAATCCCGCCTCTCCGGGATCGCCGAGAGGATATCCCACTGCTGGCTGAACATTTCTTGCAAAAAATTATGCATAACCGAGCGCATGAAAAAAGAGTCCTTTCCGAAAAAAGTCTCAATTTATTAAAAACATATCACTGGCCAGGAAATATCCGGGAACTTGAGAATGTGATTGAGAGACTTGTGGTGATTTCTTCTACTCAGGAAATAGCCCCCGCCCTTACCGCACAACAGTTAGGATATACAGGAGATGAAACGGAAATCGTCCTCAGTGAAACTCTGGAAAAAGCACTGCAAGACTACGAAAGAAATTTGATCATTAAAGCCTTGAAAGAAGCGGATGGAGTTAAAAACCGGGCTGCGAAAATTTTAGGTGTCCGTACCAGTACACTCTATTATAAATTACAAAAATTTGGATTGATCAAATGAAACAATTTTTACTTCTGTTGTTTATACTTTTGCATTATACCGGACTTTCTCAAAACACTTCTATGTTAGAAATGCAACTGGAAACCTGTATTCAAGACATGATGCAAGCAGAACACCGTCTGGATTCTCTTAAACATACTCTGGATTATTGGACGAATCTTCTTGAAAAAGATATATCTGCTGCAGAAAATAATCAAACCCGACAGGCAGAATGGTATCAAAAATTAAAGCAGCTATCCGAATCGATAGAACTGCAGAAAATGGAGCTGAATGAGCTACAGGGAGAACTCTCAGCGATTAAAAGTGATCTGGCAAAATCATATAGCAGAGGAATTGATTCATTAAACCAAACCTTGTCAAACACCCCTGATATAAAGAAACGCGAAGAAATTCAGAAGCAAATATATGTGCTTTCCGAGAAAAGACTGTTAATGCTGCCAAAATTTAAATCATTTTCATTCGACCCTCATAAAATTGTTGAGATTGATCTGCATAACAGTAAAGACTCACTGGAGGTAGCAATTTACAGAGATTATTTAAATAATGCCCGGTCCGAAATTATAGTAACACTTCATAACATGCAAAATATGCGAAAAGAAATCGAAGAACTCATATATTTAAAGGAAAGAGGAAACCGCTTTCTGGAAGACATGGATGATAACAGACCCTTAATACTTAGCTCTCAATCCTTCTCAGAAAGGACTGTCACATTTAGTGGAATCAATCAAACAGATATTTTTAGCAATCTCCCCCAGGCTGAATCTTTAATCAACATAATGGAACAATTCCAGCCGGAATATTTTCCTGAACAAAAATTTAACTGGACCTCCCCGGTGGATTCCGGAAAAGTAACCTTGACCCTGGATGAATATCAGAAAATACTTCTACGTGCAGAGGATATTTTAGAGGGTTATTTAGATTTTCTGAATCAAAAAATTCGACCATAATCTTCATATGTTCACACGGTCAGGAAATTTACATATGCAGGGAAATAAACATTGTCCTGAACTGTATGGTGACCACATAAACAGGACTCGTTTTCCTATAAGTTTATCCATTTTGTTCGGTTTTTTGATCCTGCTGATTTTTATTTCATTAGAGGCTCGAGGTCAGACCAGATGGCGGATTTCTGCAGAAACCGGATTTTACCAGAGAAGCCTATTCGAATCCGACAGATCCCTGTATTTCCTTAGCAGACTAAATGGGTATCTTAAGTTTAAAAATCAAACTCGCTCGAATTTGTGGTGGTTATCCCTACAACTTAAACCTGAATTCTATCAGGATATAGTTGGATATACCAGCATGAAAATGATTACCAAAGGACAATATCTTTATCAAAAATCGGGCCTGGATATGGGCATGGGCCTGGACATACGACGTTATTTTTATATAAATACCCCGCGTGATATCTCCCTGGACCTGTTCGAATTAAGCGGGATATTTTCCTGTTTTCTATCTCAGCATTATCGTTTATTTTTTTACCCTGCTTATTATTATCAGGATATTTCTGATACTCCCAGACAAAAATTGGATGCCCTAAAAACGAAATTATATATATCACACATACATTCAAACCGTCTGAATCTAGGTGCCGGTTTATACCTGGAAAAATTTTCCGTGGAGAGTAATTCTATCATGACATTACAACAAAATCAGAATGATAACCACGGATTTCGATTTGGCCCGGAGTTCTATTTTGAATCCAATAAAATTTTGTATCTGACTTTCCGATACAGTTTTTTAAGACATTGGTCAAAAATTACCATGGATCCCTCTTTTGAACAATATTTTCGAATACTTTTCGGGAAAGTTTTCCTGAAAAATTTTACCTTGCTTTGCGTCATTGATTATTACTGGAATAATTTGAAGCTCCAGAATGATGGTGATATTCTAGCTTTATATCTACCATTTGATTCCGAAAATCGAATTGACATTAAAATTGAAAGACCCCTCACAAAAAATCTGCTCTATTTTATTCGAGGTGGTTACTTCAAAGACGAGTTTGCCCTGCAAAATTTTACCGCCCAAGGCTGGCAATTTTTATGTGGATTTGAATTAGACCATTGATGCCTCACTACTTCAAACACTTATCCCACGATTTGTATTTATTTAATACTTCGCTTGAAAGACTGTACGATGTGGTCCATACCGATGTACCAAATGGTACGCCTTTATAGGAAACGCCCTGTTTGGATTTTTTATAATTAATTATTATTTATAGGCTTACGAATTTTATAAATTCTGGCACGGTTGTTGAGTTAAAAATATCAGACGTTGGAGAGTAATGACGATGAAAAATTTAATACTTCTCAAAATTCTTTTCATATCACTTCTCATGTCAACCATATCATTGAGCCAAACTCAACCTCGGGTAGAAGAAATTGAGCGGCAGCTCAATCGTCTTGAAAGCAAGATTCGGGAAGCAAGACGTTTCGGGGAGTTATTTCATGATCAGGAATTGAGAAATATTATACAAAACGCTTCTCAAGAGCACGGTCTGGCACAATCTGCTTTTATATCTCAAAATTATATAGTTGCCGTAAGTCACATTAAATTAGGCTATTTCTACCTCTCTCAATTTTATCTCCGGCTTAAAAATAATGATCGGTTCCGCCAGAGATTTAAGGAACAGCTGGATCTGAAAATTCAGGAGGCCGAACAGAAAATATTCCAATCGCCAAACTCGGAGGCGGCTAAATTGTTAAACCGGGCAAAATACTACCGGGAAAGAGCATTCCAGACCTTCAGAAATGATCAGCCGGAAGCGATGTTTAGAAATTATTTCGTGGCTATCTTTTTTGCAGAATCAGCATTGAGAATTTCTTCCGGACAAGAAATCAGGTATGCTTCTGAATTTAATCGCTATTTGGAAGACAGTAAAGAACTCTACAATCAGGTTGAAGAAATGGCAGGAAATGAAGCGGACGAAACCATCCGGAAAATTTTACGAAATGCCCGCAGGGAACTGCTGAATGTGCAGCAATTATATGATCAGAATTTATATCGACAGGCATTTCAGAAATTACAAATTGTGAATCGATTTCTATACCGGGCGTTAGATCTCTTGGAGAGTACTCCGTCTTCCCTGAGCGAAAGATTGGATCTTGATCTGCAACTGCTGGAGGATCGAATCACAGACCTGCGTCCTGAAATTGAATTAAGCACAGATGAGCAAGTCCATAAAATTTTTGAAAGAACACTGTTTCTGACTTCAAAGGCACGCAATAAATACAATAGCAATGATCCTGTAGGAGCAAGGCAAAGTATCAGTTTAGCAAACCGTTTAGTATTTCAGATACACCGGCGATTAAACAATACCGGACAATCCCTGCATAATCAGTTACAAGATCAGTTGGAAACGGCAGAAATGATGCTTCAATCTCTCAAACTGGAAAAAGTTGAACATCCCACTTATGAGAGACTCCTTGAACTGCAGGAATCAAATTATCTGAATGCCAAAGAGCAAACACAACAGGGAAATCAAAAACTGGCCTTTCAATATTTACAAATTTTCAATCGCCTCGCTGTTAAAACTAATCAGTTACGTTCTGAATACAGCGTGGAAGACAACCAGCAGGTGCAAATTGAAAATAACCTGCAGCGTTTAGAAAATATGCTCGAAAATGCCCCGGAAAAAACCAGGCAGGACATCCAGCTACAAGCGAACTACTATAATGCCAAGAAACTGTATGAGATCGCGAGGGAGGCCTGTAAAAGCGGTTACTTTGAAATGTGCAATCAATTGAGCCGAATGGCAATAAACCTGTTAACTCAATAAACTTAATCCCAGGGCCCGGGAAGAAGTCTTATTCACTAACCGAAACAAGGAGCAAAAAATGAATAAAATCATCTGCACTTTCATGATAGTACTCTTGGGATTATTCATCATCAGTGGTTGTGAAAAGGATACAAATTCAGCTTTGTCAGATCAACAACTGGAAGATAATGCCATTACAGAAATATTGACGAATGAGAATATTGAAGAAAGTGATTATGTTATGGATTGGGGAATCGATGACATTGACGAAAGCCAAATGTATAATGGTTTCTCCACTTTCTCTCCGGGAAATTACTTCCCTAAAATTCTGACTCCGATTGATAGCGTGGTGCGTTTCGGACGGATTCTAAATCGCCGTATTCCCCGAACCCTGCTTATCAGGAGAATATCTCGCGATTCCATTCTGGTGCACATGGAGCGTGTATGGGGTGGGAATTTCCTAATTCTTGAACAGCCTTTGACAGAAGATACACTCATCCTCCATCGTAAACCACTTGTACACACCGTAAAACGGACCGCTATCTTTACAAAAAAGACTGAAGATGAAGATGCAATGAGAGATCCCCGGAGACGTTGGCGGTTATCGGCAGTATCCATGGATTTGGGAAACAGCAGACCATTACCCACTGTTGCAATTCAGCAAATTGATATAACTACCAGTACCGGAGAGTCTTACTCTTTTACAAATCCGTTAAGAACCATTTTTAGCATCCCGGACAACCTGCCTGTGGTTGCCCAGGGAGAAGAGGTAACTGTTCAGGTTCTGGTCAGCAATAATGCGAATAATCCTGTGGTCAATCCAGAGACCGGAGCAACAGAAACACTCTTGTTGCATTTCGGTTTGAACAGAATCCACAGAGCCAGGAAACAATTTGAGTATATAGGTGTGGATCCTAATACCGGTTACAATCTTTATAAGGGAGTTTGGACTGTTCACGAACCTGCTTTCCGAGCATTTCATGCAGTCATTGATGCTATCGATAACGGGACGATTTATGACGAAGATGAGCAAATTTATCCCTACAATTCTATGACCTGGGGATTCCCCTATCGGGTCGTCTCGACGAAATAAGTTCAGGTGGACACACCTAATCTGGCAGCAGGCCCGGATTAACTTTAATCCGGGCCATATTATTAAGTCATCCAATCAGAAAGCTGCAATATATTTCATGTTCACAAATATTTCACATGTCTTACGCAATCGGGTGGCATCCTCCCATGCATTCCTACGGCCATGGTTTACTTTCATCCTATTATCTTCTGGTTTGCTATACCCGTCATTCACTCAAAATTCCGATCTGAAAACGGCTTACGAATCGCGTAAAGTACAATTGGATTTCCTCATAGAGACTGTACAGCTCACAGACAGCCTGATCTATTATTATGTAAATGAGGCAGAATATTTTGCCCGGCAGGAGGAGTATCAAATAGCCACGGACCTTTTAAATGAAGCTATAGATTTTTTGAGCATGAAACCCGATACTGCAGACGTCTCTGAACTGGATTTCCTAGATCTTATCACACCTTGGGCAAAAAATCTTTCAATTTCAGATCAACCCCGGAACCCCTGGCAGTTCACAGCCGAAATGGGAACTGACTTTTCGCGTAATGAATACGAGTTAAGTTTTCTGGAATCAGACAGTCTGATACTGGAACAGTTAAACAATCCCTTTTTGGCCATGAGAATTTCTAAAAGCTATTCACGAGCCCAAAACTGGCTCAACTTTTATAATTTCACTCGGATTGATCAGGACCTGCTTCAGACCAGCTTTTATCTGGCCATGGAATCAATGGAATATAAAAAAAACTGGAGGATTGAAGGCCGAACCGATTGGTTTTGGTTACTGCAGGAAAACAGCGGCACTTTTTGGGAGAACGAACTTCGTCTATACTGGAATTATCTTTTAACTTCGAGAAATAGGCTCTATTTACAGAGTAATCTGCGTTCGAAGATTTATTTTCCCAGCAACGAAACATTTCGAAATATTTATGATGGTGAGCTGTATATCGCTATTCGGCATCATTTTCGCACCCTCCACTGGCTGGAGCTGTCAGTGAGGCCCAGGCGGTATCTGGAAAATCAATCTGAGGGTTCTCACTACACCCAGTTAAATGCCCAGTTCGCGTATAATAATCGCTTAGACTATAACCGGTATCTGATTGGTCGGTTCAATTATTATTTGCGTGATTTCAGAAACTCATTTTATACCGATAACTACACAAATCAATATCAGTCTTTACGGCCGTCCCTGGAAGCAGAATGGCCAGTCATTGAGCCGTTTGGTCTTGAAGGTCGTTTTGAATTAGACAAACGTTCATATCAAAATCCTGACCTCACCTACTCGGATTATCTGTACACCTATTTCAATCTGCAACTCAAATACTATTTTAATGTCTATACAGCTTTTGGAATAGGTTATCTCTTAGAAACAGAAGATCATCTACCGGATGATTCTTCAGAATCCCCAGTGATTAATCTGGAAGATTCCCGGTCACGGGGTATTTCAGTTTCCATGGACATACTGCAAATGAAAGGTCTCATGATCTCCTTAAATTATGGTTACCTTCTGCGGACTTTCCCAAATGCAGGTACTGAGGATATTTTAGGCATTTATAGCAACCGACGTATTCATTCTCTTCAGCTATTTGGATTCTGCCCGCTTAACAGACACAGGCAATTTCAATTTTATGCAAATTATGATAATGATCAGGACCGAGACCATGACAATAATGACAATCTGAATACCCTCTTTAATATCAGTCTTCTGTACCAATTTTAAATCTATCCCTCCTCAACTACTGCTTTACACTTAATTTATTCCCTTAATTTTTGCAACTTAATAGATGTCGCTTGTATTTTCAGATCCAATCTTTTATATTTTTCAAACACTCACGGAAGGGAAGCTATTCATGAAAAAGAACCGGATCATTTTGGATGCCATGGGTGGGGACAATGCCCCCCATGAAATTATTAAAGGGGCTATTTCGGCGAGCAAGGAAAGCCCTACTTTGCAAATCCTTTTAGTTGGAGATCGTGATCAGATTAAAGCTGAACTTGACAAACTTGATATCACTGGCCTGAATTTCGAAATTTTTCATGCTTCAGATGTAATTACCATGAAAGACGCCCCAAAATTCGCAGTGGATGAGAAACCTGATTCATCAATCAATGTAGCTTGCAGAGTCCTTGCCGAAGGCGATGGTTCAGCTTTAGTGAGTGCCGGTAACACAGGCGCCACAATCATATCCTGTGCAAAACATCTACCCAGAATAGAAGGAGTAGAAAGGGGTGCTCTGGCAGCTATTTTTCCGGCTATGAAAAATAAGGCAACCGATCCAGGGAAATCTATCATGCTGGACGTAGGGGCCACACTCCATTGCAGCGCCGCACAACTTATACAATTTGCTGTTATGGGTATCCATTATGCCCGCGAATTATTTCAAATTGAGAAACCCAGAGTCGGTTTATTAAACATTGGTGAGGAGGAAACGAAAGGACACGATACGCTCATTGAAACCTACTCCCATCTCAAAAAACTTGAAATCGGTGAGTTCATTGGTAATGTGGAAGGTAAAGATATTATGCGGGGGATCACCGATGTCATTATCAGTGAAGGCCTGGTCGGAAATATCGTACTCAAAGCACTTGAGGGTGCTGCCGAAATGGGCATTGAAACCGGCAAGCGAATCTGGAAAAAAAGTGTTATGGCAAAAATGGGTATAACCCTGCTTTCCCCGATGCTGAAAAAGGTTAAAAAAAGGGTAGACTACTCAGAATATGGAGGCGCCCCCATACTGGGATTTCAGAACTTGGTCATTAAATCTCATGGAAGATCCAAGGCAAAAGCCATAAAGAATGCCTTGCTGATGGCAGAACAGTCCTTAAAACACGATCTGGTTCAAAATATTCAAAGGGATATACAAAAGTATAACCAGGTATTTTTTCAAATTTATTGAAAATATACCAGGGATCAGTTACCGGGCCGTACAAAAATCACCCATTCCCCATTTTTCATACTACGGCAGGAATGTGCAAAGTTAGGACCAATTTCCTGCAACTTTGCTACATTCTGCAAGGTTTGAATCGATACGCATTGGCTCGGTTTTCACTGCCACTAATTTTTGACCCTCAAAGAAGAAATCAGTTTTTCCTAACAGGATACCGGCCCAACCCACCTGTAAAATTCGGGTGGTATGACGATTTTTGGATAACATTTCCAATGGTTCCTTCATAAAGGTGTGAGTATGCCCACCCACAATCCAGTCAATGCCATTTACTTTTACTGCCATTTCCTCATCAGAGGGGCGGGGATCATCATAACGGAATCCCAGGTGGGAAAGCACCACGACCAGGGAACATCCTAGATCCCGGCGCAGATAGGTCACGACAGATTGAAGCCGCTTGTAGGGATGGTTATAGGAAATACCCTGGTGATTTTTTAGAGCCACCAAATCTGCAAAATCGATCCCTACGCCTGTTATACCTACTTTTATGGGTCCCATTTGCCTTATTTCATATGTTTTAATTGACGGTGCTAAAGGAGAATCCCCAAAATCATAATTGCAATTGACAATATCAAATTTTGCATACTGTAAAACATCTGCTAGGGAATCAACACCATTATCAAATTCATGATTCCCCAGAGTGCAAAAATCATAGCCGCATTGAGTCATGGTTTCATATTCAACTTTTCCTTTAAACATATTAAAATAAGGAGTTCCCTGTAATACATCACCCGCATCAACCAGCAAGGTATGAGGATTTTGAGAGCGTATTCGATTCACCAAGGTAGTTCGTCTGGCAATACCTCCCAATCCTTCATTCCTGCTCCCATCCATGGGAAAGGGATCAATTCGCGAATGGGTGTCATTGGTTTGGAGAATTGTCAATTTAAATTGATCGGTGTCCGCCATACCTGTTTTAATCCACAGATGGGGAAATTGCATGGCGGCAGTTGCAAATAGTGTATTCTTCAAAAAATCACGTCGTTTCATCTTTGAATCCATTTTATTGTTTTACATGATTTTAATTATCAGGTATAAGATATCACAGTTATTCAAAAGAAATCCTTCCCTCAATTTTTGCCGTAATTGATTCTCCGGCTGCGTCGAGTGCTTTTACCTTGTCAATAATAGCATCGCGAAGTGTAACACCCAGAAACGTGCGGGGAACGGTACTTAAGATCGCAAATCGATTACGTCCGGGCGAGGAGAGAAAATCAGTGGTGGTCAGGTAGTAGATACTGTCATTCTCAACCGGCTTTTGATCAACCAGCATCTTTGCAAGATTCTCTCCCTGAAATGTTAACACCATTCCGGAAATGGGCTCTCCCCCGACTTCTCCAATTTCTTTGGCCAAAGTCAGGAGTTGCATTCCATTCATTTCTAAAACAACCAGTTCATTCTCAAATGGCATCACTTCATAAATTCTGCCAAGGGTAACTGGTCCCTGGGGAATTTCAGTCCGCAATCCACCTAAATTAGTCAAAGCTACCTGAACTCCTTGTTCGAATTCCTGGTTGGCTCTTTCCAGCATTAAATCAGCTATAAAATTATTTAGAGGAGCTTCCGGTTTACCTTTGCTTAGTTCGAGAGCAGCAGATCCGATTATGACTTCCATTTTTTGCTTTAAATCGTCCTTATACGGTTGCACAAGTGTCATAAGGGCCGGATCTGCTGTTATGGTTGAATCGATTTGAAGATTCCGGCTTTCAACAACGGATACCTCATGAACATCCTTTTTGGTTGAAGCACAACCGAACAACAAAAGTATAATCAGAATAATTCGTAAAAAATGAAGAGATCGGTTATTCATTTTTTCCTCAGAACAATGTAAGTTTTCTAAAAATTTATCTTATAAAACTGTCATGACCTAATACTATTCATTTTCAGATGCAGAAGTCCTAAAATATATACATAATTTATCCAAATTTGAACCCAAAATATCAGATTCCTTTATTTGAGATACCAAGCGAGAATTTTATCCAAGGCAAAATCTGATAACTCTTTAGCCGGATTTATAACTCTCGATTACATAAACTTTTATGTGGTATGTATGATCATTCATATCGATCTTCGCTGGATAACTCTTAAAACAGTATCCTTCCTCGGTAAGCATCTTGAAAAAATCCATTGCAATAGTCCGGTTTGGCTCACTTAATATAATGTGACCATCCGGTTTAAGAGTATGATTGAATACATTGATCAACACCTCAAAATATCTTTTCTCATAAACCACATCAGAGGCAATAATAATATCAAATTTCTCATCTAATATTGGATTTCTCCAATCCATGAGAATGGAAGTTGGCGAGCGATCAAGATTGAGTAACCAATTCAATTCAGAAATTCTCAATGCATCAGGTTGGTAATCAGATATCGTCACGAAGGCACCGTACATGGCTGCGGTCAGGCCGGCAAGGCCCACACCACATCCCAGTTCCAGAGCGTTTTTACCTGACACCAGATTATCATTTTCTATAATGAATTCAGACAGGGCAATTGAAGCTGGCCAGAGTTCAGCCCAGTAAGGAAGTCGCTCATCTTTCACCGCTTCGGCTTCGGGACCCAAATCGATCAAATCATCCAGCAATTTATCCACATCCTTGATATAGAACAGGGTTATCTCCTTCTGTCCAAGCTGGATTTTGGTTTGATTTAATGGATATTTTCGGGAAAACAATTGATATATTGCATCAAATCTTTCCCTGCTTTCAAACATTATCATCACAAAAAATTATACTTAGTATGATTTTTATATACAATGGGGCTTAGGAATTGAACAATTAAACCGACCACTCAACAAGGTCATAGTAATGGTCAGGAACTTCTAACTCTATGAGGTTCATCCTAGGATAAATTTCCAGAAGCTTGCCGTTTAATTTAACTAAAATTTGGAACCCAATTACTTCTCCGGCGAGAATTTTCAAATTACTGAAGGGAATCCCAACTTCCAAAATTTTATTCATTTTAAAACTGGGAATAAGATTAGTCTTCACCTGTATTTCTTTTTTCATTTCATATTTTTCCAGGACACCACGCAAAGGAGATACCACTACGGTGATATTCTTAGGTCGTTTTATTGCCACCACGAACTCGGTAAGAGGATCCGGTTTAGAGACAAAATCCAGACGAATAAATAAGTTTTGTTGGTTAAAACCAACGTGGAGTGCATTCAGGATGCGGGTAACCTGATGCATGGAAGATTGAGGTACATTTTTCAATTCATAGACTGCCGCTCCCACCCATTCATAAAAATGGGTGGACCAGCCATCTAAAATGGGATTGATGAAATTTTTTGGCATGCTGCTTTCGAAACGATCAAAATGAATCCGTTTAATCGTCTGATAAAGACTGGACGGAATTTCTGCATCAAGTAATTGATATATTTCCATCAAGTGCTCACGATACAATTGATCAAACTCAATATCATTTGCCGAAGAATGTTCTTCACCATACCACCAATTCCAATCTGAACCTTCTGCAATGAATATTTTTTCCCAGGCTTGTTGGATTTTTTCCTCAGCATAAATGCCTTCTTTTTCTTGCTGTACCAGGAAGTCGCGAGTTTGACTGAGAATATCCCAGGATTTATTGTCTTCTTCAGCACCAACCCAAATATTAAAATTATTGTTAATCCAGGAACCGGGAAAAATGTGTTGTAATCTTTGTGGATTTTTTTGACGTCGTAATACTTCTGAAAAGGTAACCGTTTCGAGTAGATCATCATTCTGCAGAGTCTCATACAAGCAACGTAAAAATGGTTTGCCATCACCCTCATAATATTCCCAGCAATTTTCTCCATCCAGGATGATGGGAACAACTGATTTGGAAAGAGCATCCTGCCCTTTTTGATCAATGATTAAATTCCGAATAGCTCTCAGACGTTCAATAAAATCTGATACCGCCTGCTCATATGGCCAATTACTGTAAACAAATCCAATAGCATCGGATAAATAATGATCCCTGAAAAAAAGATTAATTGAATTTTTACCGGTATCGAGCAAGTAAGGTTGATAGATTTGAATTTGACTGAATTTTTCTTTCAGGGTATTGGCCAAAATCCCTTCATCTGTAGCTGCCCAGGCCACTCCCAGGCGGGCAATGATTTCCAGAGATTCCATACTCACGCCACCTTCCGAGGGCCATACCCCCTGCGGCTGCCTCCCAAATAATTGTTCCATATATTGCAATCCCCGCTCAATTTGAATTTCTGCATCTTCAGGGTAGGCAAATTGATATTGAGGAAGGGAAATTGTGGATGCAGATTCCCGACTGATAAAATTATCGCACAATAAAGGTAAAATAGGATGATAGAAGGGAGAAGTACTTACTTCAATTTGATCAGCATCCCAGAGTTTTCTTATGGATTTCACGATCAGATTCATAATTGCGCGAATCTCCCGGAAAAGTATTTTTTTATCAGACTCAGAGAAATTTTTACCTTTCTTAAACAACTTCACAATCGCTGGCTTTTTACGTGATTCCATTCCAATCCAGGCCAAATTATACCAGATTTGCAAATCACGATACTCTTCCACACTTAAAACATTCAGGAAACTATTTAAGGAATCTTCCTTTAAAAAATCCTTTACTTTTAAGTAGATTTGATAGTACCGCGGATAAGGTTTAATCATATTATTGGTGTTGATAAGAAAAAATTGATCCAGAATTTTCCTCTTATCTTCAGGTTCCAAAAGCTCGGCGGGCTTTTCCGATAATTCCCAGATCAGATCTTTTGCATCCCTTTCCGAATAATCCTGTATTTGTGAGAGCAGGGAAGGGACAAAATTAAAATTTTGTTTTATTTCAGGATAGTCTTTCAGAATAAGCAGTATATCAAGGTAATCCTTAATGCTATGAAACCGAACCCAAGGCATTTGATATATCCCAGAACTATTCTTATAATAGGGCTGGTGCTGGTGCCATAAAATCGTCAATGGGAGTTTATGTTTTTCTGATTTCTTGGGAGTCATTTGAAATAAGTTATTATTGCGTTTCGAGTTTTTTTGGTTAGAATTAACTGCCAGGCCAGAACAGTGTAAATCATAAAAAGACCTATTTTAAAAACCAGTTGAGGTTCAAAAATATAGTAAATTCCATAAAAAATGCCAATTAACAGAAAAACTGCCAGGAAGTTTTTTCCCGATACGGGAATGGGATAAATTTTCTGTGCCACCCCATAGATTGAGATCGCCATCATGGCATAGGCAGCCACGGTGGCAATAACCGCACCCCATACTCCAATACGGGGCAATAACCAAAGATTAAGCAAAATATTCAGTAAAGCACCGGTACCAGTGAACACCACCATGTATTGACTTTTCTTTTCAATATAAAATCCGGGGGTAAAGATCACATAAATTCCATAGCAAAAATAGGCCAGAATAATCCAGGGAATAAAATCGATACCTGCCCAATATTCCGAATTGTTTAGCAAATAGAAACTATCGAAAAATTTATAAGTTAAGATATCCTGCACAAACAATGTTGCCCCGACTACCAGTATGCTGGCGATAAAAAGATAATAATCCAAAACCCTCAGATAAATGGTGGGAGCATCTGATTTTTTGGCATATTTTAGAAAAAAAGGTTGCCATGCATTTCGAAAACCGACAATCAAGAGAAGTAAAATAGAGGCAAATTTGTAGTTTGCATGGTAGTATGCCAAAACATCTTTACCCAAATATTTTGTGACCAAAAATCGGTCGATCATTTCAATGGTCATAAAAGCAATACCGTTCGGCAAAAAGGGGATTCCAAATTTTACCATCTCAGAAAGCAGTGATCGATTAAACCGTAAACCAAGATATTTTATGGTATACGGGAGCATGATTATGAAATTTACCAGTGCTGCCCCAATATTTGCATACAGGATACCTAACACACCTTTCCTCAAAATTACTACAAATAGAATATTCAAAAGAAGTTCAAACACAAAACGAATCATGCGAAAAACTGAAAATCGTACCGGTTTTTCTTCTGCTCTGAGAATCAGGAAGGGCAGATTTCCCAGTGAATCCAGGAACAGGATAATACCGGCAAGTTTAACCAGGGGCGCTAAATTCGTAGAGAAGAGAATCCATCTGGCAAGTTGGTTTGAGAAGGCAAATAAAATTACACTTAATACCACCCCAGAAAGTAATAAAATGATAAATATTGTCGAAAAAACAGTTTTACGATTAGACTTTCCGAGAAAAAAGTATCGTAAAAATGCAGAATCCATTCCAAACAGATAAACAAAATTCATAAAAGCGATAAACGTATAAATCAGCCCATAATTCCCATATTGACTCATCTCAGGTAGATAGAGGGTACTGGTGTAAATGGGAGTCATGATTAAACCCTGCAATCTTTGTACTGAGGTGCTTAGTGAATAGATTGCAGAGTGTTGAAAAAGCCGGTAAATAATACCACCAGATTTTTCAGTGGAGGATTGATTAAGTTCTTCAAATAACTGCTGATTGTCCTTGTTCAAAACAACCCCGTTTTCATCAATTTCGCAAATTTCTGATTCATTTTAAATCTCCAACACCGCAGAATCGCGAAAAATATCAGGACACATTCAAAACATTTTTAATGTATAAACGTATGGAATTCTTATTGACCCCGTCTCAGATTAAATCACTCATATTGCAAATATTTAACTCAAGCTCATAAGTTTTACAAATGATCGAACGTGCTTAAAAACCTTACTATCAGAATAATAATGATCATAAATTAACGATTGCGAAAGATTATTGCAAACAGTTGGATTAATGACCGCAGAACCTGCGGGGCGGAACAAATTTAAAGGGTTATTTTCAAACCATCAAAGGCCGGTTCCATTTGGGCCGGAAGTCTGTTAAGCATTTCCTGATGACTCAATTCATGGCTCATGTGGACGAAATATGTCCGACGGGCAGCAATTTTCTGAGCTTCATCCACTGCTTCACTCAAAGTAAAATGAGTTGGATGGGGGCTGTCCCGTAAAGCCCCCAGAACTAGGACATCCAGATTTTCGAGTAATGAATAACTTGACCGCGGAATTCTGCTTACATCTGTACAGTAAGCAAAATTATCCAGACGGAATCCCATGATGGGTAAATTTCCATGGAACAGCGGGATGGGGATAATTTTAATATCAATAAATATAAATGGCTCGTTACTAAATGTATGATACTCTATTTTGGGCACATCGGAGGGACAATTTCCTGCTTCGAATACATAGGGATATACTCGTAACAGATGTTCCCGGGTCTCGGAGGTGCCAAATACTTTAACCGTCTTATTCTGAAGAAAATGAATAGGTCGTAATTCATCTAATCCAAAAATATGATCGACGTGATGGTGCGTGAATAAAACTGCATCCAGGGTGGGAATCGCATAGCGCAATGCCTGCTGCCGAAAATCAATCCCGGTATCTACGATAATGTTCTTTTTCTTTTTTTGAATCCAAACCGATGTTCGTAAGCGGTTGTTCCTGGGATCCGAGGAAGTACAGGTATCACATCGACACCCAATCATAGGTATCCCCATGGAGGTCCCGGTACCTAAAAACGTTACTTCCATTGTTTTAATCCTTACCAGTCTAAGGTTTTCTATATATCTGAATGCAGGTCACATTGATTAATGTTTCATTATTATTTTGAGCGAATCCTGGCGGGAGGCCATATCAAATGCCTTATTCCATTCAGAAAACGGAAAAGAGGCAGTGATTAAATCATCTACGACGACCTGTTTTTTTGCCAGTAACTGCAGAGCGAGCGGAAATGGTCCGCATCTTGAACCAAGTACTGTAATCTCATGAATAATAAGGGGAGCTGGGTTGAAATTATGTGCGCCGGTATAAGTACTTTTTAAAACAATAATTCCCCGGGGTCTGACAGCTTGAAGCGCCAGTTCCCAGCCCTGCCAGCTTCCGGTTGCTTCAATAACTACCTGAAATTTTTCCGCTTCTATCTTGAAATTATCGCTGTGAACCGTATCAATACCCAATTTATTTAACAAATTTAATTTTTGTTGGTGTTTTCCTAAAACACACAGGTTTGAAGTATGCAGATTGGTTACCCGGGCAATTAATTGTCCCAACTTGCCATCTCCAATAACTAAAACGCGGTAATCGCTCAGGATTCGAATTTGCTCAAAAATTTCACATGCTGCAGCCAGTGGTTCCGTAAACAAAGCGCACTGTGGTTTTACTGGTTCGGGAATGGCATGCAGGTTCCGCAGGGGGAGAGTGATATATTCTGCCATGACTCCTGATTTTCCCTGTATTCCAAGAACAGATCGGTAAGGACAATGCCGGTCCAGTCCCTGATGGCAATATTCACATTTTCCACAGGAGATATTGATTTCACCGACCACCAGTTTATTTTGCCACTCGGGCAGGGGTGATTTTACGACGATTCCCACAAATTCATGTCCGAGGATACCCTTGAAATCCATATACCCCTTCAGAATTTCCAAATCCGTATTACAAATTCCAGAGTATTTTACTTTAAGCAGAGCTTCATCATCGCGGGGTTCAGGTACTGGAACTTCACTTAATTTAAGATTGTGGCGGTCAAAATAGAGCGCTTTCATCATCATTTCTTCACTCCTGGCCCATTCTAGGACACTTGTATTTGCTGATCAACAGTAATTCCTTTTTCTCGTAAGCCCTGAAGTACATAATTGACACACTCTTCACTTTCCCCGATTTTTTCCGGTGGAGATATCCCCGGTACCCGAAATAAACCTTCGCTGATAAGGCGTACGACCATAGTCGCAGTATACCCGGTTGTTCTGGACATGGAGGTGGTTTGTGATTGAACATCGAAGCGGTCAAAAAGATTAAACAAGTATTTAATGTGCGACTTTCCCTTTTTTCCATCCACTTCTACCCGCATTACCGTAATATCCTCTTCTCCCTGTTTTAGCTCCCACATGGGGAAAAGCAAGTGTGCGGTAACGTCCAATGGTTTGATTTTCTTTCCTTTCACCTGAATCGGATTGGCACTGAAAAATCCACTTTCCCTGAGTAATAACATTTTATCCACATGTCCCGGATAACGAAGAGTTTTTTCCACCATATCAGGACAGTGGACAGTTTTAAGTAAAGTCCGAAGACCGTCAGTATTAAAGGCCTCCAGAGTACCAACACGCTGGAACGTCAATAACTCCCGATCAGTAAGCGCATCCTTGACAATCAACTCGCCATTCTGGCGAAACCTGGCTGGTCTGGTGTATTCCTCTATGACATCCAGAGGAGAAAAAACCGCCCGATATTCATAGGGCCAATCCCGAAATAACGGTAATCCCCCTACATAAATTTTGACTGATAATAGACTATCCAGTTTACGGGCAGCATGTCCCACCAGTAAGTTGCTCAATCCAGGCGCGACGCCCGAATCCATTACCGCCACCACCCCTCTTTTTTGTGCAAGTTCATCCACGAGAAAGGGATCTTCCGGGAAAAAAGCGATATCAACGATATCAGTTCCAGATTCAATTACGGTTTTAAATACTTTAAAACCCATAAATCCCGGCACCGCATTTAGAACTAAATCAAATTTTTTTGCTAGATCAGTAATAGTTCTGGGTTTTGAAAGATCAGCATGAATTACAGAGCCTTTAAACTTTTTTAAAGGAATTTCATTAATGTCTGCCAGTGTTACCTTGAAGCGAGTATCTGTTCTCAGATCTTCCGCCATGGCACTCCCTACTCTGCCCGCACCCAATATTAGAATTTTCATATACATCTCTCCTCAACAACATCGTAAAATAAATTTCAAATTAAGAAATGAACATGCTTATTCAAAGATCAATGTTGCAAATTCATACTACTCCTAATGGAAGTATTAGCCACTAAAAAGAAAAAAACTGGAATTAATTGGAGGAAATGTAACCAAGCTATCCGATGCTCATGGGGGTGCTGCTGTACCAGGGTAGATAATATTCTTATAATAAATTTCAGATAAGCAAAAAAAGGGTGAATTATACTTTATAGGCTTTTTTGTCAATTTTAAATTTTTTCATTCGATATTGTAAAGTTTTATAAGTAATGCCCAGATGGGCAGATGCCTTCTTTATAGATCCATTCGCCATTTGAAGGGCATTTTTTATCATTTCTCTTTCCATCTGGGGAAGCGTTTCAGCTTCATTTCGATCCAATTTCATGGAATCGATTTTACCAGAAAAAACCAAAGATTCGGGTGTAATCCTGTTGTCCTCTCCCAGTAAGATTGTTTTTTCGATGATATTTTCCAATTCCCTCACATTTCCAGGAAAATCGTACCGGCTTAATTCCTGTATTGCAGCAGACGTCAGGATGACATCTTTTTTATCATAACGACTGACAAATTTATCCAGAAAATGCCTGGCCAAAATTTCAATGTCCTCTTTTCGCTCCCTGAGCGGGGGCAGCTGGATCTCAAAAATATTCAAACGATGAAAAAGATCGATTCTGAATTTGTGTTCTTTAATATTTTTCTGGATGTCCTCATTGGTTGCGGAAATAACTCTCACATTTAAATGTATGTTTTTTTTACCCCCCAGTTTACTGATTTTCTTTTCTTCCAGTACTCGTAACAACCTGGGTTGAAGATGAAATGGCATTGCTCCGATTTCATCCAGAAATATTGTGCCGCCCTGAGCCTGTTCAAATTTACCCGCATGGTCTCGAACCGCACCTGTAAAGGCACCCTTTTCATAGCCAAATAGTTCACTTTCAATTAAATTTTCCGGTATAGCGCTACAATTCAAAGCGACGAAAGCACTATCTTTACGCCGACTGCCAAAGTGAATAGCCCGGGCCACCAGTTCCTTACCTGTTCCACTCTCTCCGGTGATCAAAACTGCGGAATCAACATCCTTGATTTTGTCGATCAGATGAAATACATGCTGCATGGATTTACTACGGCCAATTAACTGGTGGTATCCATAATTATGCAGCAACTGATCTTTTAATTGCCGATTTTCAATGATAAGCCGGATTTTGTCCGAAGCTCTCTGAAGAAGTCGTAGAAGATCATTTTTATTAAACGGTTTGGTAAGGTAATCATATGCACCGTTCTTAATCGCATTAACCGCACTGGGAATCGATCCGAAAGCGGTCATCAAGATAACCTGTATATCTGGATTTAAGTGTAAAGCTTTTTGCAGTAGTTGAATACCATCCATACCCGGCATTTTCAGGTCAGTTAAAATTAAAAATATTTCCTGATTTTTGAGGACTTCCATTCCTTCCTCTCCACTGGCGGCCAGTTTTACCTGAAATCCGGCATCCTCCAAGATATCATTCAGGATTTCCCGCTGCGATGATTCATCATCAACAATTAAAATTTTCAAGATATACCTGTCAAATTTATTATTGGCTATTTTCGGACGACTCTTTTTATAGATGAATACTTACCCGAGTACCTTTGCCTTCTTCACTCTCTATCGAGATATCCCCTCCATGTTCTTTTACTATTTTATAGGCCGTAGGCAGGCCCAATCCGGTGCCTTTCGATTTAGTGGTGTAAAAAATATCAAAGATCTTTTCAATATTGTCCGGCGGAATCCCGATGCCATTATCTTCAATGCAAATTTTGTTCTCCTCCGGGGTGATGAAAATTCTAATTTTACCCCCCTGGGGCAGCGCATGAATCGCATTGAGCAGAATATTTAACAAAACCGTTTTAAATCTTTCCGGATCTACCCTGGTAATAAAAGGTTTATCTGAAATAATTTCAGTAATAATCCCTGCAGACCGGATTTCGGTCTCCAGCAGACTCCTGACATTTTCAATCAGTTCATTTAAGTTTGTTTTTGTCTTCTTCAGGTATTCGCTCCGCAAAAAATTGAGAAAATTATCCACAATGCTGTCAAGTCTGGTAATTTCGCTCTGAATTGTCCGAATATATTTTTGGGCTGTTCTATCCTTTTTGGCAAATTTATCCCGCAAATGATCGATGGTTAAATTTATGGCATTCAGCGGATTTTTTATCTCATGGGCAATACCCGCCGCCAGTTGTCCCATTGAGGCGAGACGCTCTTTTTGTTGTAATAATTTTTCTTTTTCTCGATTCTTGCGTAACTCACCAACCATATGGTTGAAGGCACCGGTCAGATAGGCCATTTCATCCCGGCTTTTTACCGCTGCGGTAACTTCGAGATTCCCATTGATTACCTGGTCGAAGGATTGCTGCAGAACTCCGATTGGTTTTAAGAATTTTCTGGAGATGAAGAGGATTGCCAATATAGAAAAACCAAAAAGAATAACCGTAATCAGGATATTCCTTTTAAATGAAGCCTCCAGTGCATCTTCAAACTCTGCGGAATGATAATTATATCGAATCAGCTTTGGTTTATCAGGCACCGAAAAATCTGGAATGCGAAAAATAATTTTCTCCTCACTCCCTGAAATATCAGTATCAGGATCTCTTGGGACAATATTTATTAATGGTTGAGGTGAATTTTCATTCCGGTCGATGTCAATATCAATCGTTTCAATATGCGGAATAGTTGTCCTCTTCAGTACTTCACGGAGGCTGTCACGATCAAGCATTGCAAACATTTTTTCGGTTTGAAGATCTGCCATTTGTTCCTGAATCTTACTCAATTGCCGTTCCAGAATAACCATCTCATGCTGATTCTCATGAAGCATCTTTTCCGAGGCCTCTGCGGAATGTTCAGGTACATCAGTTTCAATTTTCATACTGTATTTCCCACCGGGATACGGAATTTTCGGGTAAGATTTTTCGATCAATCCTTCCGTCACTTTCAGGTGTTCTTAAACAATTTTAAGATTTTTTAATTCGGTTATGACCTGAACATATAGGCTTTCCGGAAAAGTTTCATAACCACGGCTAAAAGCGAAACTATCATCTTTTATTTTGAAGGTCTCATAACCAATTTCCGCTTCCTGCTGGATGTCTTTAAGCACATTCAGATAGTGCGAATCGATCGCCATATTAATATTTTGCGATAAATAATTCAATTCCTTCAATAAATCCTGCTGGGCTTGATATGCCATGAAAAACTGAACCGCCAGGATTAAAGCCATCAAGGCAGAAAGTATCAGGAAGAGTTTGGTTTTTATACTTATAAAGAAGGATTTTTTCATAAAGCTTTCACCATGATATACAGCTCGATTCTACATATTAAATAAAATAGATGTCAATTTCTACCTTAATTTCCTTCAGCTCTTCCTGAACATCCTTCATTTCTTCCTGCAATTCGAGCATCATTTCATGATTGAAATGAAAATTCTCGAGATCTTCAAAAATCTTCTCTTTCTCCCCCTCTTCGATCCATTTAAAACTGTGATGCGGGTACCTTTTATCCTGGAGTCTAACGCTGATTTGTTTTTCTTTTCCTTTGCGAACATAGCTGAGTTTTACTACCTCACCCGCGTCATGGTAATTCAGACTTCGAATCAGGTCACTATAATCAGCAATCTTTTTATCTGCAATTTCAATAATGATATCGCCAGCTTTTAATCCGACACTGTCCGCCGCGGAACTCTCAATAATTTCCTCAATGAGTACCCCATTTTCCACCTCAAAATAAACCTTCAACTGTTCGGATAAGGTGCGTCCTCTAATTCCCAGATAACCCCCTTTTTGCGGGCCTATTTTAATTGATTTTTTAATAATTTTAGGAATTTCTTCAAGCTCTTTCAAATCGATATCCAAATCTTCGGGATCAATATGAACGTGATACTCTTCTTCCCCGCCCTCATATGCATTCAAAGTAGCCTTTACTTCAATCGTCTTACCCTCCCGGATCACATTCATTTTCACTTCCTGCTGTTCCTTGTTCTCAGTGATGATTTCGCGAAGGGTGGATGCTTCATCAATCATCTTTCCATTGCAGCTAACAATAATATCTCCCTTTTTCAAACCAGCTTCAACTGCAGCACTGTTTGGTAATACCTTAATTACCTCTACACCTCCTGTTAATTGATGCTGTTTTAATTTTTCCGAATCGAGCGTTTTTACAACAATACCCAGCCGAAAACGCGACTCTTCCTTAACAATCTTAATCTGTTTCTCCTCGTGTAAATCAGCTGCTTGCAAAATATTGACCATAAATGTTGCAGCCACTAAAATTCCGAACACAAAAAAACGATACATGTTTTCTCCTTTCTAAATAATAGATTCAGTTCCTGTAGTACAGAAAACATGCCAAAAATCTAAATCTAATGAATACAATAAGTTACTATATTACAAACACAAAAAAAACCTCAAATGAGGTAATTTATTTCCTCATTTGAGGTTTTATACAAAATGGAAATCTACCATTAAATCTATCTTTTAATACGGGTCGTTTCGAAAAATATCCTGTGCAAGATCGGGTTTATCTACTTCCAGAATTAACATCCCCTTCTTTTGTTTTGGTTCTAAAGCACCATACAGGTAGTCAATATTGATACCGGCGTTACCTAATTTCATTGTCAATTCCATCAGAGCACCAGGATGATTCGGCAAATTAATAGCCAGCACTTCCCGTTCTTCTACAACATAGTTATTGTCTTGCAAGAGAGTAAAAGCTTTCATTGAATCCGATACATAGAGTCGTGCAACGTCCTGAAAGAGGCCGATGGCATAAATAGAAATGTTTTTCTTTTTCAGAATCCGGAATAATTCTCCCGCTGAATTGGGCCGATTTTCAATGACAACATACAACTCTATAATCTTTTGCATAAATATACCCCTTATTAAGTTTTGATTAGGTTTTATGATTAAAGTTCTTCAGAAAGTTCTGAGGTCGGTTTTTCCCTACCGGTAAGTTTCCCCCAGGTGCTCCGAATAACATCCCGGGAAATTTTTCCTGGACTTTTTACAGCTGCATTAACGATAGAGCGACTGATATTTCCAGCAGAATTCATTACAATAAGGCTTAAATACCGGGCAGCCTCAAGGCTGGCAGATTTACGAATGATACTTCGTTCTTTCCTGACCATACTTCCAGAATATTTACTGGCAATAATTCCCACCCGGAGTGTAAGAAATGCATTTGCTGAGCCACTAATCAGAGAATTGGTAACTATACCGGCCACAATATTGATTCCGGGAATCGAGCCGGTAAGAGAAGCCCCCAATACACTGGAAACAATGGGTTCAATCTGCTGACTCACATCGATCTCATTAAGCTCACTGGCGATAAAAGCCGTGGCAGCCACATTGGCGTATAAATGTAACATTTCACGCAGAGTCGGCCTTTGAGAGTAGACGTGTGCAATTTGCCAGACCATTCTGATTTGAGTTAATAGAACGGTAAAGGCATCCAGTCTCCCGGATTGGGAAATTGCGGTTGTGATAAAAACAGTTGTGGCATTTTTCCTGACGATGTCCATCGATTGATTATTGAGTATTTTGAGTGCCTCTTCAATCTCCCGTCGGGTGGACAGCGGACTCCCTTGGAGACGACTATTGACTGCCAGTCTTCTACCCAGTTTTTCCAGGTATAAGGTAAAATCTGGCGAGTTAATATCGTCAGGGGGAGTCAAGGTTTTAGGAAGCCGGAAGTAAAGGAAAATGGGGACTATAAATAGAATAAGATAGAGCACCAGCAAAACCCAGGCAATAATAGTACCCAGGAGAGGGTGAAATGATCCTGCCAGATTTATGATTTGAACAGTTTGATTAATCACAAAAATCAAAAACAACAGAAGAATAAAGATACTTATGACAATAAATAGAGATTTGATAGATTTTCTCAAATGCCCCAAAAACCTCGGTCAGTTTTGGTAATTAACTTGTTCTTTGATCTAATATAGAGCTAAAATTTAGGATGCTCAAGAAAATAATCGCTTCTTTATACCAAAATTCAGAAATTAGAATCTTTCCAAAAAAAAGTCATGATGATTCTAGGCCCTATTTTATTTAACTTAGCTTTTGTCATTCATAGTTTAAAGGGAGTATATCCATGCAGAAAAAGGTTGTTTTCTATTTAATCATGATTTTCTTAATTTTTCAGGGCTGTATGAGAGAGAGTGACATCCAGCAGTCATCAAATTCTGCACTGATTGGAGATTTAGGTCAAATTTCGCTGTCATGTCATGATTTAGAAAAATCTCTGTCATTTTACGAAAAATTACATTATTCCAAGCTAAACGTTCAATCCAATGCAAATGTGCCCTGGGCACTTATATCCGATGGCTCCCAACTTTATATGTTGAGTGAAAATGAATTCCCCTCCCCTGCGTTAACTTTTTACGGTCGGTCTCTTCCGAATAGAATAAATAGAATGCAGGCCAAAGGAATAGACTTTGATCTGATTTATGATCAGGAAGGACAATTGAAATCGGCCGTTCTCAAAAATCCTGCAGATATTAACATTACCCTCATTAATTTCGATTCCAAGTTGATATCCAAACCAAAAAAAAATCCAGAATTTTTCCTGGGAAATTTTGATCATTTAAAAATTCCAACCCCGGATATAGGCCAGTCCATTGCCTTTTGGAATCAACTCGGATTTTTGAACCCTCATAAGAATAAGACCGATTCAGGTGCGGCATATTTATATCAGGCAGGACTATGGTTGGATTTTAGTCAAGATACAGTTCTTCAAAGACCTGCGCTGGTTTATAAGCTTGAATCTGGTACTATAGAATCTTTCACCGCAAAGCTGAAAGCCGACGATATAAAATTTGAAAATATTGAGTCTGCAGGTCAGAAAGGAATAAAAATAGAGTCACCTGATCAACAAGCGATTGTGGTTTTTGTTTCGAACCCGGATTAAAGATTTATTAAATTTCGTTGTGTTCTATTGCCTAAAGATTGTTCAAGGGATCTAGTAGAAGTAGGTCACCAATGCTTACAGATGTCACAATCTATAACATAAGATCCCCTTTCAACAATCTTCACATGGTTCATATTTTTTCTCTAGAAAGACAGAATTTTTTAGACACTCCTTTTTTGAGTTAATAAGGTACTTAACCCCGATTATTATCATGAGTTGTAAAATTAATTTGATTTTTATAATTTCACCATATATTATCACCCTAACTGTAAATCCTTAAGAAAAAGAGCAAATGAAATCATCTACCACGGAGTCTCGCAAAACCAGTTTACTCGATGTGATTTTGATTATTCTGTATCTAGTCTCTTTCAGCATCTACGTCTATTTTCTGATCACCGGTACTGATTTTTATTCAACATCCCTCCGGGAGCAACCCCATCATCCTGATTATCGTAGTCTTCGTCCGGCAGGAATGATCGGTCATGCTTTCGGTGTTATTGGCAGCGCTATGATGATCTTCATGTTACTCTATTCGATTCGCAAAAGAATCCGGAGGCTACAGAATCTGGGGTATTTAAGCAGCTGGCTCCGGGTGCACATCTATTTTGGAATAATTGGACCGCTCCTGATCATATTGCATTCATCTTTTAAAGTGCAGGGATTAATAGCCGTTAGCTTCTGGTCGATGATTGCGGTGGCTCTAAGTGGTATTTTAGGAAGATATCTTTATAAACAGATTCCCAGAACGATTGCGGGGCAGGAGATCGATTTTAAAGAACTGGAACAGATGAATCAAAATCTGGCACAGGAAATCTACAATAAATTTAGAATAGAACCAAAGCAACTA
Organism: bacterium; assembly: GCA_020350205.1. Lineage (GTDB taxonomy): Bacteria > Calditrichota > Calditrichia > RBG-13-44-9 > RBG-13-44-9 > RQOF01. The sequence continues at coordinate 3,995,416 of CP070707.1, read as the reverse complement.
GAATCCATCGAAGCTTCTATTTTCCCTCCCATTCGGCCTGAAAAAGGATTGATATTTGCATTTTTATCCATGATTTTTAATGATGCTCTCAAGCCTATCCGTTCTTATCGACTCAGAAAACATTTGATAAAAAAACTAAACCTGTCATTTCAGGAAGTCAGTCAGATGTTAATAACAATTAAACGCAAGGCAATGCTGCAGCGAAGAATCTCCATGTGGAACGCCATCCACCAACTTTTTCACTACTGGCATGTTATTCACAAACCGTTCGCAATAATCATGTATATCATCATGCTAATTCACATCCTGGTGGCAGTCTATGTAGGATATTTCTGGATTTTTTGAACATTGAATAATTTATAAGATACAATTCTCGCAATAGCACACAATTTTAGACATAATTGTGTAAATATTTTTCGCAATTTACCAATTATAATTCCACATTAATAAATTTAATATAATATTTAGCTGGCAATATATTTGCAGATTGATTTGTTTTTTGTAATGCTCCTGATTATAAAATTGAATAAATTATCCATGAAATATATTTTCTAACTGAATTTGATTTTCACGTATGGATTTAAGATACGGTCTGTTCGCTCTTCTATCTTTCTGGTCGACTGGATTCAGTCAACTTTCACCGGGTGATTTGCATCAGTCGCATGCACAACTGGAGGGTTTAAAAAATTGTTCCGAATGTCATGGAATAGGACAGAAAATAGCGGCCGATAATTGTCTTAAGTGTCATCGTGTACTTAAAGAAAGAATCGATGAGAATATAGGTTTGCATTCAAATGCAGCCTACAGGGAGTGCGAAAAGTGCCATGTGGAACATCACGGAAGGGATTTTGACCTAATCTATTGGGAAAATGGTCAGGAAAACTTTAATCATCAGCTGACCGGCTTTGTTCTCGAGGGAAAACATGCTCAACTAAAATGCAGAGACTGTCATCAAGCAAAACATATCATTCAAATAGAGACAATCACACGGGCAAAAAAAAACCCCGATAAAACTTTCCTTGGGCTGGTTTCACGCTGTAATACTTGTCATTTTGATGAACACCGGGGTCAACTTTCACTGTTCTGCCAGAACTGTCACACTTTTCAGAAATGGAAGCCCGCAGAATTTTTCACACACAGTAATACCAGGTATCCACTGACCGGTAAACATACCCTGGTCTCGTGTGTAAAATGTCATTTTCCTCTTACCGATGGCCAGGCTGATAATGACAAAACATATTTAAAAATGACGGGACTCACATATAATAACTGCAGCGGGTGTCATAATGATATTCATAAGAATAAATTCGGTCAGAATTGCGCCAAATGCCACAATACTACCGGTTGGACAAATTATGAAAGTGACAGTTTCGATCATTCAATGACCCGGTATCCTTTGAACGGTAAACACCGCGAGGTCACCTGTAAAAAATGCCATTTGCCGGGAAAATCATTGGCGAGTCTTAGGTTTAACCGTTGTTTAGACTGCCACGATGATTACCACAAAGGACAATTTACTCATCGACCAACACAGGGAGACTGCCAGGAATGCCATACTGTATATGGATACAAACCTGTTTTATTTACCATCGAAAAACATAACCAGATCTCTTTTAAACTTGAAGGTGGACATCTGGCTACTCCCTGTAATCGGTGCCATTATAAACTCAAAGAGGGAACTTCCTTCGAATTAGTGAAATTCAGTTTTCCTTCTACAAATTGTATCGACTGTCATTCTGATCCTCATAAAGGGTCGGTTACCAAATATATGGATGAAGTGGGTTGTAGCGGTTGTCACGATGTTCAGAGCTGGCAGGTTATTACATTCGATCACTCTAGAACCGGCTTTCCGCTCGAACTCAAACATGCCAAAGCTCCCTGCCAATCCTGTCATAAGAAATCTTCTGAAAATTTCATACTGTTTACTCACACTGCAAAAAATTGTGAGAATTGCCACCAGGATCCTCATTATAACCAGTTTGCAACCAGCTCAGGCGGAAATAAGAAATCGCAAACCTGTGAGAAATGTCATACTCCCCGGGATTGGAAAGCCGAAAGATTTAATCATGATATCCATGCTCTATTTAAACTCGAAGGTGCCCATGAGAGAATCAGCTGTAACAAGTGTCATCCAACCGAAACCAAATCGAATATAACCTTTGTCCGTTATAAACCAATACCATCAAATTGCATTGATTGTCATGGTAAATCCTTAAAACAGGAGAAAATTGGTGATGCAAAAATTAACTAGAGTTTTCATCGCCATAGGGATAATAATTTTTCTGGTTTATTCTCCTGCGTTCCAGCAGGAAAAAGAAATGCCCCATGAGAATATATCATTTGATTGTGCATTGTGTCACTCTACCACAAACTGGACGGTTAATCAAAAAAACATTTCTTTTGACCATTCGAAGACGGGATTTCCCCTTTGGGGTGGTCATAAAGATGTTCAATGCCGAATCTGCCACGAGAGCCTGAAATTTTTCCATGTCGGCACTTCCTGTGTAGATTGTCATGCCGATATTCATCAGGGGGAATTGGGTCTGCGCTGTGATAATTGCCATACTCCCCTCAGCTGGGAGAACCGACGTGAATTGCTGGAAGAACACCAGCGCACCAACTTTCCTCTTGTCGGCGTTCACGCCGTTGTCGATTGTGAAGCCTGTCATTACAGTCCTGAAAAAAAAGATATCGCTCGCCTGCCTCTCGAATGCGACGGTTGCCATATGGATATTTATCTGGCCAGCAAAAATCCTGATCACCGTGCAGCTGCATTCGCCCCTCAATGTGAAGAATGCCATCCCATTCAGTCATCTAGCTGGCAGAAAGCCATTTACCAGCATTCATTGAATTTTAAATTAGAGGGAGCCCATAAACGGATTGAATGCATCGATTGTCATTCTCAGGTTTATGAGGGTACACCCTTGGAGTGTTATGCCTGCCATTCTCAGGATTATCAACAAGCTACCAATCCCAGCCATATCATATTTGGATTCTTAACCACCTGTGAACTGTGCCATAACACCACTCGCTGGGGTGATGCTATTTTTGACCATATCGAGGCCTCCGGTTTTGCCTTGACCGGGGTGCATCAAACTCTGACCTGTAATTCTTGTCATATAAACAATCAGACCAGTGGTTTGCCGAGAGAATGCTATGGCTGTCATGAAAAGGACTACACAGCTGTTTCCGATCCAAATCATGTTGTGAATAATTTTGACCGGGATTGTCTATTTTGCCACAATAATCTTACCTGGTCTCCGGCGACCTTTAATCATGCCAATACCGCATTCCCGTTAACAGGTGCTCATCTGAGTCTTCAATGTATAGATTGTCATGAGAACGGATATGTGAACACACCGACAGATTGTTTCTCTTGCCACCAGAATGATTTTAATACCACCTTGGACCCAAATCATGTGCAGAACAGTTTCAGCCATGATTGCACCATCTGTCATAGCACCGTGGCCTGGTCTCCAGCAACATTTGACCATTCCAACACAAATTTCCCTCTTACCGGCGCCCACGCCAGTTTAAACTGCATCGACTGTCATTCACAAGGTTACACCAATACACCCACGGACTGTTATTCCTGTCATCAAGATGACTATCAGAATACCCAAAATCCCAATCATGCTGCAGCCGGATTTCCTGTAGAGTGTGAGTCCTGCCATAACACTACAAACTGGAATCAAACCAACTGGAATCATGACACTCAATACTTTCCCATCTATTCCGGAAGGCATCAGGGAGAATGGAATCTCTGTACCGATTGCCACATTGATCCTAATAATTATCTGACCTTTGAATGCATACTTTGCCATGAACATAATGATCCGGTGGATCTCGCCGGTAAACACCAGGGGGTTCAAGGTTATCAATATAACAGTCAGGCATGTTATAACTGTCATCCTACCGGGGAAAAATAGGAATTATCATGATGAGAACACTTATTTTTCTGTCACTTTTGACTGGTCAAACTATCTTATTCAGTCAGGATATGCCACATGAGCAAATGGATATGGATTGTCAAACCTGTCATAATGCGCAGGATTGGTTACAAATTAATTTTGACCATTCTAAAACAGATTTCCCATTAACTGGTAAACATAGGGGATTTAACTGCAATATCTGTCATGACATAAAAAATTTTTATAATCAAAGCTCGGACTGCAGGGCATGCCATACAGATATTCATCAGGCCCGGCTGGGTCCATGGTGTGAATCCTGTCACACACCGATAAGCTGGACGGTTATCGACCCCTCAGTAGCCCATGCCAATACAACCTTCCCGCTTTTGGGGAAACACGCCCGACTCGATTGCGGTGCCTGTCATTACAGCGACATTGAGGGAGAATTTTCCCCCCTTAAATCGGAATGTTACATATGTCATATTCAAGATTATAATAGTGTCCAAAGTCCGAACCATCAAAGTTCCGGATTTCCAAAGACCTGTGAAATCTGCCATAGTTTTTACGGCTGGAAACCTGCCCAATTCACTGAACACGATGGCATTTTCCCGATATTTTCAGGAACTCATTCAGGGGAATGGAATGAGTGCAGCGATTGTCATGTTTCACCAGGGAATTTCCAGATTTTCAGTTGCTTGAATTGCCACGAACACCGCAAGGACAGGATGGATAATGAGCACCGGGAAGTAAACGGTTACATCTATGAAAGTAATGCCTGTTATAATTGCCACCCCACCGGTTCTGCAGAAGGAGGAAACAATGACTAAAATTCAGATTTTTGTCTATATTATACTGATAATTTTTTTTATAAACCTCTTAACGGCGCAAAATAACCAGTCGAAAGTGTACCAGGTCAAATATATCTCAGCTGAAAATGTTTATCTGGACGCCGGTAAATTGCAAGGGCTGAATGTTGGCGACCGTCTCTTGATCAAGAGAAATGGTCAGACGGTAGCTGAAATAGAAGTTAAGTATGTGTCCGATCATTCTGCATCCTGCAGCATCACTAATTTAACGCTTTCCATACAAGCGGGTGATAAAGCGTATATGCACAAAAGCAATGCAAAACCAGATACAGTGTCAGTCACCACAGGAATTAAAGGAAACCAACCCGATATTCAAAAAGATATTAAACCGATAACGCCCCCCAGTTCCGGAAGAAAACGGTCACCTTTTAGTGGAACCTTCTCACTACAATATTATTACTGGAAAGACCTTTACGAAACCCAATTAGACTTTAGTCAACCAACCTTGAGGTTGAGTTTACGCGGCAGACGATTATGGGGAAAGGATTTTAATTTAAGGATCCGTGCACGGTTAAGACATAATCAGAGAGCACGCTCCCTGAACAGTAATGCGCCCGAACAGGAATGGCGGAACCGGATATATGAAATTTCATTTAGTTATGACAATATAAATGCTCCTATAAATTATCAGATGGGTCGGATTATATCCAATAAATTTAGCGGGGTCGGTTATATTGATGGCTTGTTACTTCAATATAATGCCTCAACCAAATTTCACGCCGGCATCTTCGGAGGTTCACAACCCCAATGGCAGTATAGCAGTTTTCAAACTTCTATCCAAAAGTATGGTGCCTATTTGAATTATGTCAGCGGAGACTACAGCGGAGGACGTTTTGAATCGACACTGGCTGCAGCTGGCGAGTATCATGGTAGTACCGTCAGCAGAGAATTTATTTATTTTCAGAATAGTTTTTATTTGTCTCAGAAATGGACAATATTTCAGAGTGCCGAAATGGACTTGAATAGGTCCTGGCGAAAAGAGGTTGCCGGAGAAGATGTCTCCTTGACAAATCTGTTTGTCTCGGCTCAATGGAACATTTTAAAAAATCTTATGGTTGGGGCCATGTACGATAATCGTCAGAATTATCTGACCTATGAAACCCGTTCACTGGCAGACAGCCTGTTTGATGAAGCCCTCCGGCAGGGATTCAGGGGGAATGTAACCGTTATTTTACCACAAAATTACCGACTTTTTGGAAATTTTGGTATTCGAAAACGGGATACGGATACGGAGACTACCAAATCATATGCCGCAGGGCTTAGTAAAGTTAATTTCCTGATGCCAAATTTTAGACTGTATATCAATGCTGCCGGATTTTCAAATTTTTTTACCAACGGGATTAACTACTCATTTATAGTTGGAAAATACTTTGGGAATCGGATCAACATCGATCTGGCATACGGAGGGTATCGATACAGCTTAAAAGCTGACGACAGTCAGCGCATAAATCAGTGGGCTAGGATAAATTTTCTCAGCGATATAATTGGAAAGTTTTTCTTGTCAGGACAGTATGAATACGACTGGGGTGATGACATGAAGGGTCACCGAGTGCTCGCAGAAATCGGATATAGACTTTAGGTGAAACATAAATCCTGATATGAAATATATCTCAGACACGGGCATCTGTAGTGAGCATTAACCTATTTTATAAATAACGCTGCAGAGTATGGAATCTATTATTATTTGGTATTTTACAATCATTTTAATTGCGGTTATTTTCATACCTTATTATATAAAATTCAGACGTTCCCAGAAACAGAATAGGGAAAGAAAAAAAGAAGCCCAAGAACTGGGAATAGACAGACCAACTTCTCAGTTTCCCTTTATCAACCAAACTTTTTGCATCGGATGTGGTTCCTGTGTGCTTGCCTGCCCGGAAGGTGACGTGCTGGGAATAGTATATGGCAAAGCTACTGTTATCAATGGCTTGCGTTGTATCGGACACGGATTTTGTGAGCCCGCCTGCCCGGTGGGTGCTTTAAAAGTTGGATTAGGTGATATTAAAGAGAGAGATGATATTCCGATTATGGATGAGTTTAACCAGACTAACGTCCCGGGCTTATTTATTGCAGGCGAGTTAGGAGGGATATCTCTGATAAGAAACGCTGTTGAACAGGGAAAACGAGTGGTACAACAAATTGTCTCACAGCGGGGAGAAACACCATCCGATGCACCAGATGATCTTATTATCGTGGGTGCCGGGCCTGCGGGAATGAGTGCTGCACTGGAAGCCCATCGGAACGGTCTCAAATATAAAATTTTTGATCAACAGGATATGGGAGGTACAATATTAAAATACCCGCGACAAAAACTGGTTATGACTCAGCCGGTGGAAATACCGCTATACGGGCGCTTAAATAAAAGTGAATTGGAAAAGGAGCAACTTCTTGAAATCTGGTATAGCATTATAAATAAGCATCAAATTATTATACACTCTGGCATTTACGTATCCGGCGTTCGCAAGGAAAATGGTTTATTTAATGTAATAAGCAGTGAGGGAGAATTTAAATCAACCTACGTCGTTCTGGCAATGGGAAGAAGAGGAACTCCCCGAAAATTAGAAATCCCCGGAGAAAATAAATCTAAAGTCCTGTATCAACTTATTGATGCTCAATCGTATCAGGATAAGAAAATTTTGGTGGTGGGTGGCGGCGATAGTGCAGTAGAGGCAGCCGTTGGATTGGCCCGGCAGAAAGGAAATAGCGTCACTATCTCTTATAGGAAGGAAAAGTTTTTCAGGATTAAAAAGAAAAACCAGGACCGTATTCTTGAAATGATAGATGGAAAAAAGATTAAACCGCTGTTTAATTCAAGTCCCACTGAAATTAAGGATCACTCAGTAACTATTGAACACCAAGATAAGACCATTGAAATTCCCAACGATTTTATATTCATATTTGCCGGGGGCATTCCCCCGTTTCAGATGCTCAAGGAGATGGGGATCAAATTCGGCGGTGAGACCAAAACTGCTGTAATAAATTGGACTAAAACTCCTTAACGATTTACTCAAAGATAGCAGTATAGTGTTTCAAATCTCCCCCAGGCTTTTCTTATAATTTTGGATATATTATTCACTTTCTGAGTCTTTATTTTCGTTCCTTCACGATGCTGACTTCCGGAAAGTTTTAACAAAATTGTCGAATTCTTCCCGCCAGGCATCTATAGTATGTTGGGGCCCGACAGCTTTAAAGAACCAGGGTCCCTGTGAAGTTTCTGCAATAGCGGCCAGCATGGCGTAACCTGGTTTTTCCTCAAATGGACCATTCATCATCGGGGAATTCGATTGAAAGTAGGTGCCGGTTGTGTAAACCACAATCACCTTCAAACCATTCACTTCAATGATATTCTTTTTTACATGAACTCGAGTGGGAGATCTATCCGGCTGGGTAAATTGACCATACCATCTTTCCAGGTTTGCATCCACTGATCCGCCAGTACCCGGAAAATGAAATACAGCCAATTCTGCCGCACCTGTATTTCCTTTTCCGGGTAATTTATATTGTGCCTTACGCATTGAAGAACGTGGCATTTCAGAGATCCATGCATCAGGTGGAGTATATAGTATTGCCTCAGAAGAAGTATCTATCTTATTATCATCAGATTTTTCTTCTGATATTTCGCATGCCGTGCATAGAGTCAGGATCATGATACTACCAATCACCAAAAAACTTTTCATCAGTACTTCTCCAAAAATTTAAAATTTTTATAATATTTACTTCAGAAATAAAAACTTATGAATAATTGATTCAGATTTACAGGCTAATTCATTTGAATTTACCCGGATTATTTATTAATATTGAATCGCAATAAAAATAACTGGTGATTAAATGAATTTCAAGTGGTTTATTCCTTTCGGAATCCTGCTACTTTTGCCTGGATACATATATTCACAATTTCAATTAGAGCAGGCCTTTCCCAATCTCACTTTTACCCGCCCGGTAGATCTCCAGTATTCGCCGGATGGTACAAACCGTCTTTTCGTGGTAGAGCAGGAGGGCATAATCAGGGTATTTCCGAATCAGAGTCAGGTAAACTCATCGGCGGTATTTCTCGATATTACCAGTCGGGTTGATGACACCGGAAATGAAGAAGGACTACTGGGACTTGCATTTCATCCTGACTATACGACCAATGGTTACTTATACGTTAATTATACAGCTACTCAACCAAACCGGACAGTCATTTCGAAATTTACAGTTTCGAGCAGCAATCCAAATGTGGCCGTTCCGGGAAGTGAAGTTATAATATTGGAATTTTCCCAGCCTTTTTCTAATCACAACGGCGGTCAACTGGCTTTTGGCCCATCAGATGGCTACCTCTACATCGCCACCGGTGACGGAGGTTCTTACGGGGATCCGGATTGTAATGCTCAGGATCTATCCTCCTTGCTGGGAAAAATTTTACGTATTGACATAAATCAACCTTCAGGAAATTTACCCTACAGCATTCCAGTCGATAATCCTTTTGCATCCAATCCATTGGGATATAGGGAAGAAATCTATGCCTACGGGCTCAGAAACCCCTGGCGGTTTAGCTTTGATGTTCAGACTGGAACAATTTGGGCCGGAGACGTCGGCCAGGGTTTGTGGGAAGAAATTGATCTTATAATGAAGGGAGGGAATTATGGCTGGAGCATGTTTGAGGGTCTCCATTGTTACAATTCTCCCTGGCCTTGTACACAACCTTGTGATAGCACCGGTTTGATTATGCCAATTTACGAATATAGTCACAGTGAAGGTCTATCCGTAACCGGCGGCTATGTTTATCGAGGTAACCAGGTACCTGAATTAACAGGAAAATATATTTATGCAGATTTTATGACCGGAAAGATCTGGGCACTTTCACAAAACAGCACCGGGCAAACCGAAAACACGCTTTTACTCGATACCAACCTGGGTATTTCATCTTTTGGAATCGACTCCGACTCCGAACTCTACTTGTGTGCCTTTGACGGGAAGATATATCGCTTTAAATCCACCGTCTCCCCTATTAACAGAATTCACCCCGATTCACCCACAGAATTTAATCTGGGTCAAAATTTTCCGAATCCATTTAACGGTGAGACTGTCATCCCATTTTATCTTAATGGGGATAATTTTGTGCAATTATATATCTACGATATTCAGGGAAAGCGGGTTCATACCCTTATCGATCAAAACCTTTCCGGTGGAAATCATCAGATTAGATGGAATGGTTCAAGTGATTTTAATTCACGGATCTCCAGTGGTCTATACTTTTACCAATTGGTTCTTAATCAGGAAATTGCGGATAAAAAACAATTATTATATCTAAAATGACCGGGTCAAAACGCTAATATATTATGAAGGAGAATATAAATGAAGTTATCTCTTGTTTTTGTTATATGTAGTGTGTTTCTGGTTCTGGCACAACCAGAGGTGCAGATAAAACCAAATATTCATACAGAAAATATTGAATATCAGCACGGTGGTATCACCCTTCAGGGTTATCTCGCCTATGATGCATCAAATTCTGAGAAACGACCGGGAGTTCTCATTATCCATGAGTGGTGGGGACACAATGATTATGCCCAGATGCGGGCCAGGCAACTGGCTGAATTAGGTTATGTTGCATTCGCTCTGGATATGTATGGAAAAGGTGTCCTCACCGCTGATCCAAAAAAAGCATCTGAATTGGCAGGATCATTTTATACTGACCGAAAGCTCATGCAGGAAAGGGCTGGATCGGGATTAGAAATATTGAAAAAACAAAAAGTTACCGATTCTAACCGATTGGCTGTCATCGGCTTTTGTTTTGGCGGTACCTGTGCTCTCGAGCTTGCCCGAAGCGGTGCGGATATTGATGGCGTAGTCAGTTTTCACGGAGGTCTCAATACCCCGCATCCGGAAGATGCAAAAAATATCAAAGGTTCCATTCTGGCTTTACATGGCGCTGATGATCCCTATGTCGAGTCTGAAGAGGTCCGGGCATTTCAAGAAGAGATGAGGAATGCCGGTGTAGACTGGCAAATGAATTACTATGGGGATGCGGTCCACAGTTTTACCAATCCGGCCGCTGGCCAGGATAAATCCAGTGGTGCTGCCTATAATGAAAAAGCCGCAACAAGATCCTGGGAAGCCATGCAGATATTCTTTGATGAAATTTTTAAAAAATAATCACAATACGTATAGAGTATTACTGAATTAAAATACTTGTTTTACATACCTTTTTTTCTGATTATTTTTCTTTTTTAATGTAAGGGGTTGTTTTAATTTATAGTTGCATTAACCACTGAACGTAATTAAATTTTTTGTTACTTTTTACGTGGTTTGGGGCGGTAGCTCAGTTGGTTAGAGCACTACGTTGACATCGTAGGGGTCGTCAGTTCGACTCTGGCCCGCCCCACAACGGAAAGCCACGAAAATTTCGTGGCTTTCTTTCATATTTTGAGTAATGGACAGAACTAAATGGCCGAAAAAATCAACATAAAATTTCCGGATGGCAGCACCAAGTCCTTTCCAAAAGGTGTTTCAGGATTGGATATTTTGAAAACCCTGAACCATAAAATTCAGAAAGAGGCTACCGGTATTTTGGTAAACGGTGAAGTTAGAAGCTTACCTGAATCGATTACGAGTGATGCAGAAATACGCTTTCTTACATTTGACGATGAAGAGGGACGGGATGTTTTCTGGCATAGTTCAGCCCATTTGATGGCCCATGCGATTCAAAGAGTTTTCCCTGAAACCAAGTTCGGCATCGGACCTCCAATTGACGATGGTTTCTATTACGATATTGAGCTGGAGCATGCAATCAGTCCTGAAGACTTCGAAAAAATCGAATCAGAAATGGGCAAAATTGTTGACGAAGATTATCCGATTGTTAGAAAAGAGTGGAATAAAAAAGAGGCAGTAGAATATTTTAATAAACGCCGCGAAGACCTAAAACTAGATCTTCTTCAAGAGTTGGAAGATGGTGTCTCTACATATTCCCAGGGGGATTTCACCGATCTGTGTCGTGGACCCCATTTACCATCGACCGGGAAAATAGGAAAAAATTTTAAATTGCTGAATGTAGCCGGTGCATACTGGCGGGGTGATGAAAAAAATAAAATGCTGCAGCGGTTGTACGCCACTTCCTATCCTAAGCGTAAACTGCTGGAAGAGCACATTCACCGGCTGGAAGAAGCTAAAAAACGCGATCACCGAAAATTAGGTAGACAGCTGGATTTATTTAGCATTCAGGAAAATGTGGGAAATGGTCTAATTCTCTGGCATCCTAAAGGAGCGCGGGTGAGGCGAATTATGGAAGAATTTACGATTCGAGAACATTACAAACATGGTTACGAACTGATCTACACGCCTCATGTGGCAAAGCTTGATTTATGGAAAACCAGCGGTCATACCGGTTTTTACCGGGAAAATATGTTTTCTCCTATGGAGGTAGAAGAGGTAGATTATCAGCTTAAACCCATGAATTGTCCGTTCCATATCACGATATATAAGAATGGGATCCGAAGTTACCGGGATTTACCTATCCGGTTATTTGAATTGGGGACAGTCTATCGGTTTGAGAGATCCGGGGTACTTCACGGATTAATGCGGGTGCGGGGATTTACACAGGACGATGCACACATTTTTTTGTACGCCCGATAATTTGAACGAAGAAATATCCAGGGTTTTGGATTTCACCCTGCATATTTTGAAAACTTTTGGTTTTAGCGAATATGAGATATATCTTTCCACCCGGCCAGAGAAATTTGTCGGTGAGGTGGAAAATTGGGACAAAGCGACCGAAGCTTTGAAATATGCATTGGACAAGAGTGGTCTACCCTATCGTATTGATCCCGGTGAGGGTGTTTTCTATGGCCCTAAAATCGATATAAAAATAAAAGACTCTCTGGGACGTTCCTGGCAATGCTCAACCATTCAGGTAGATTTTAATCTGCCGGAACGCTTCCAGGTGGAATTTATTGGAGAAGACGGTCAGCCTCATCAGCCGATCATGATTCATCGTGCTTTAATGGGATCTGTTGAAAGATTTTTTGGCGTTCTCATTGAACACTATGCGGGTGCATTTCCGGTTTGGCTTACCCCGGTTCAGGCTATTGTTATTCCCATTTCGGAGCGCCATCACTCGTATGCCCGGATGGTCTATGAAGCGCTGCTAAAAGAGGAGTTTCGAGCTGAAATCGATAGTAGAAATGAAAAAGTGGGATATAAAATTCGGGAAGCCGAGGTAAATAAGATTCCCTATATGATTATTGTTGGAGATCAGGAAGCGGAAAATCAGCAAATCTCGGTCAGGCAGAAAGGCAGCGGTGATTTAGGAAAGATGAATCTACTGGAATTAAATCAACGAATTCAAAAAGATATCGATAATAAAAATTAAAATTAACAAAACTGAAGGAGTAACATATTAGCAAAGATACCGATGTTCGAATAAACGATCAGATCAGAGTACAGAATGTTCGTTTAATTGCTCCTGATGGAGAACAGATCGGAGTTGTTTCAACTAGTGAAGCTCTGCAAAAAGCAGAAAATTATGGACTGGATCTGGTGGAAGTGTCACCCAATGCAAAACCTCCTGTTTGTAGAATTATGGATTACGGTAAATACAAATATGAGCAGAGCAAGAAAGAAAAAATCAGTAAGAAAAAGCAGCATACGATTGTCGTAAAGGAATTACGCTTAAGACCGAGAACTGATGATCATGATCTGGAAACCAAATTACGACATGCCCGAAAATTTCTCGAACAGAAGAACAAAGTTAAAATTACAATATTTTTCAGGGGTCGGGAAATGGCATACAGAGACTTTGGGACAGAATTGATGGAGAAGGTCATTCATCTGCTTGAGGATATCGCCAAGGTTGAATCGGAACCGAAAATGGAAGGTCGTCGTATGATCATGGTTTTAACAGCGAAAAATTAAAATATATCATAAAATTGTAGGAGTTAACATGCCAAAGATGAAATCATGCCGGGGCGCGAAAAAAAGATTTAAAGTAAGCGCTTCCGGAAAAGTTAAATCACGTAGGGCTTACAAGAGTCATATACTTACGAGTAAAACAACCAAAAGAAAACGGAATCTGCGGAAGGCGGCTTATCTCCACCCGGTTGATGAACCGCGTGTTCACAAAATGATTCTCGAATAGGAAACGGAGGAGATTTACAATGCCTAGAGCAAAAAATAATGTGGCTGCCAAAAGTCGCCATAAAAAAATATTAAAGATGGCTAAAGGTTATCGACTTTCACGGGGTAAACTTTATAAAACCGCCAAAGATCAAGTGGATAAAAGTCTGCGATACGCATATCGGGATCGTCGTGCAAAAAAACGACACTTCCGATCTCTGTGGATCGCCAGAATCAACGCAGCGTGTCGACTTAATAATATTTCGTATTCCAAATTTATCCATGCATTACAGGAAAAAAATGTAGAACTGGACCGCAAGTCTCTGGCCCATCTGGCCATGCATGAGCCTAAAGCCTTCGAACAGTTAGTACAGCAAGTGACTGCTTAATTCCACTTTTATCAGAAAAATAGGAATTGAAAGCATCTTTCAATTCCTATTTTTTTTCCGATAGAATCATAGATTAATTTGTTCTCTATTTAAATTAAGAACACGAATAGTTTACTCCCTGAAACAAATATCGATATTTAGCCAGAACAAAAATGACATCTAGGAACATGAAAAAAAATATTGAAGACCTTCAAACAGACTTCTCAAATGAAATCGGCAAGGTAAAAACAGCTCAGGAATTTGAGGCTATTCGAATAAAGTACCTGAGTAAAAAAGGGTTGATACCGGAACTTTATGCGTCAATGTCACAGATCGATCCTAAAGACCGCCCCGCTTATGGCAAAGCAGTAAATGAGCTCAGAAAGATCGTAGAAGAAAATATTGAAGCTCTAAAATTGAAATTTGCAAAAAAGAGAAGCGAAGAGATTTTAGATATCAGCCTGCCCGGCCGCAGACCATTCATTGGACGGAAACACCCTCTGACACAGATTCTAGATGAAGTCAAAAGATTTTTTCTTCGATTAGGTTTCAGTATTGCTGACGGCCCGGACGTGGAAACTGATTATTACAATTTCACTGCCCTGAACTTTCCTGAAAATCATCCCGCCCGGGCGATGCAAGATACACTTTTTATTACCGATAAAATTCTGCTGAGAACACATACCTCACCGGTTCAAATCCGCACAATGCAAGAACAACCCCCGCCCATCAGGATAATCGCGCCTGGCAGAGTATACCGTCGGGATACTCCCGATGCCAGTCATTCTCCGTTCTTTCATCAGGTTGAGGGGCTGTTTGTGGATAAAGGGGTAAGTTTTGCCGATCTCAGAGCTATCATCCAGGAATTTGCAAAATATCTCTTCGGGAAAGATATCCATGTACGATTCCGACCCAGTTTTTTTCCTTTTACTGAGCCCAGTATGGAATATGACTTTAACTGTATATTTTGTCGGGGAAAAGGGTGTAAAGTTTGTAAGTATACAGGATGGGTGGAAATATCCGGGGCAGGAATGGTCCACCCCAACGTCTTTAAGGCAGTAAATTATGATCCTGCAGTCTATACGGGGTATGCCTTCGGAATGGGTATTGATCGTATTGCAATGATCAGATATAATATTGACGATATCCGTCTCTTTTTTGAAAATGATATGCGTTTTTTACATCAATTTTGAGTTTATGCAAGGTTGAAAGATGAAGGAAAAATATGAAGATATCCTATAATTGGCTGAAGGATTATCTTGACCTCTCGGTTGATCCGCATCATTTGGCAGATCGCCTTTCCCTTATCGGGCTGGAAGTTGAGGAGGTTATCGAGCGAAAATTTGATTTCCCCCAGGTTGTTGTAGGACAGATTTTAGGTGTGGATCCGCATCCCAATGCCGATAAACTTTCCCTGTGCAGAGTAACCACCGGGGACGAAGAACTTTCGATTATTTGTGGTGCAACAAATGTCGCAAGCGGACAGGTGGTAGCGGTGGCGAAAATTGGAGCAACTCTCCCACAGGGCTTAAAAATTCATAAGACCAAGATCAGAAATGTTGAATCTGAGGGGATGATTTGTTCTCAAGCAGAATTAGGTCTGGAAGAACATTCTGAGGGAATCTGGATCCTGCCAGAAAACCTGCCATTGGGTGTTCCTCTGGATAAGGCTTTGCAGCTGGAGACAGATTACATATTTGATATTGCCGTTACCCCCAATCGTCCGGATTGTCTGAGTCATCTGGGTATCGCCCGGGAGGTTGGTGCATTGGTCAATCAGCATATAAAAAAACCTGAAATAAAATTGCAAGAAATCAAGCAAGCAGCGTCCGAACAAATCAAAATAGTAATTGAAACACCTGCAGGATGTCCCAGATACTCGGCCAGGCTGATACGGAATGTAAAAATAGGGGAATCTCCTTCCTGGCTGGTGCGAAGACTTGAAGCCGTCGGTTTGCGACCCATAAATAATGTTGTGGATATTACCAATTATGTTCTCATGGAGACGGGTCATCCATTGCATGCTTTTGATTACGAACTCATTCAGGGGGAAAAAATAATCGTTCGGGAAGCACAAAAAAATGAAAAATTCACAACTCTGGATGACAAAGAGCGGATTCTGAAGAAGGGTACTGTTTTAATTTGTGACGCCCAGGAGCCGGTTGCCATCGGTGGTATCATGGGTGGTTTGAATTCCGAAGTTAGCACACAAACTCAGCATGTTCTGTTAGAAAGTGCATACTTTAATCCACAA
>CP070707.1:3947931-3978827 GCA_020350205.1 bacterium | reverse complement strand
CCGGTGAGTGCAAGCGAGAAGTTAGAGGTTGGGAGCTAGAAGCAAACATATTTGACTTCTCACTTTTTACTTCATACTTCTCAGTTGCCTTTATGAGATTCCAAATTAACACCATCGGCTCCAAAAATAAAGGAAAAAGGCAATTCAATGATTAAGAACTGTATAATTCCGGCCTTGTGATCATCAAATTATCCTGATACCTTTAAGTTGTCAAAAAAAAGTTGTTAATCATGAAGAACCCAATTAAATCTGTGGACTGCCTCATCATCGGCAGCGGTATCAGCGGTTTGATGGCAGGCCGAATTCTCAGAGAGGCAGGACTATCGGTCACCCTGCTGGATAAAGGACGGGGAAGCGGGGGACGATTGGCCAGTCGCCGGGTGGGCGAAAATGAATACCCCACAGGCATCGTGGACTATGGTGCCCCTTCTTTTAGCGCCCGGTCATCGCTAATGCAAACTATTGCCCGACAATGGGAAAAAGACCGGATAATTAAAAAATGGAACACAGGACCACATAATGAGGAACCTCAAACATATATCGGTTTAACCGGGATGAGAAGCATTGCCATCCATCTTACCAGTCCCTTACACATCATCCAGTCAGAAAAAGTTACCAACCTCCAGCAGAATTCCAGCTGGATAGTTACAACTGAAAAAGGAGACTATTATCAGTCAGCAGCACTCCTGTTAACTCCCCCGGTCCCCCAGAGTCTTATGCTCCTGCATGAAAGCCGGATCTCGATTTCGAGAGAGGCCCTTAATCAACTTCATCAGGTAAAATATGACCGCTGTCTGGCGCTTTTTGGTCTTCTTGACAGACCCAGCAAAATCACCCCGCTCGGTGCCTTTCAGGGACCGGATGAATCAATCATATGGATTGCCGATCATCAAAAGAGAGGAATTTCGCCAGTTCCCACCTTCACAGCCCACTTCAATTCCGTTTTCAGTCATAAAAACTGGGATACACCAGCAGCAGAATTCATTTCACAGGTATCTCCTGTGATCGCCGAGAAACTTGGTTCCCAACTCATGACCACCAACCTGCATCGCTGGAAATTCGCTAATGCCAGAAGAACTTATCCCGGGCTATTTTTCCTGCAGAAAAAACCCCTTCCCCTGGTTCTGGCCGGGGACGGATTTGGTACCGGAGGCATTGAAGGCGCCGTTTTGTCCGGTATGGCAGCAGCCGAGGCACTTCTTATGTAAAATTGGGGATAATCTGGGAGTATATTTCAATGCTAGGTGGGGTTCGATAAAAATATGATAAAAAACGGACAATTTATCAGCAGGAAATAAAGCCACTCCAGTTCGGATCATTATTGTCCAGGTAAAATCCATTTCACATTTTTGAATTATTCTAACCTCTAATTCCTCTGTTATAAATAAGGCAACAATATCATTCAATATTGGCAGAGGATTCATACCAATTAATCTTTCAAAACCTATCAAGAAATTCAGTGAAATTCCGAAAATATACATATCGATTTCAACAAAAAAATTGAAGGACCGTATTTGGGAAAGTCAGTCATCTCCGGAAATGATGAACTTCATAAGAAAATCGAACGTCTAAACCGTAAGATAGATAATCTGACAAAACAGAATAAGGAACATCTGTCCCAGATTCAGTCCTTAAAAATAAAATCCCGCAAGTATCATTCTCTCTTCGACCATTCCGATGTAGGTATTATTTTGTGCTGCCGGGATGAACAAATATTCGATGTAAACAAAAAAGCACTGGAACTTTTCGAATGTAAAAAATCTGAGATTTTAAAACGGGCAATATCAGAACTTTTATCCCCTGCCTCCCAACTCAAATTTGACCAGATTTTCGAGAGCGCCAGAATTAATTCCCCTGAAAATTATGAAACTGAATTTATAAAAGGGAATAAGAAACTCTTTAGTGCCAGGCTATCCCTGATTAAAATAAAATCAGGTAGCAGGGAATTTTACCAGCTGCTAATCCGAGACATCTCCGATCAAAAGAAAATAGAAAATACCCTCCGGAATTCTGAAAAAATTCTGAACTCCATCGTCAGAGCTGTTCCAGACATCATTTACAGATTGGATCGCGATTCCCGCATTCTTTTCATCAATGATGCCATCCGGGAATATGGATATGAACCCCATGATTTAATAGGTAAAAACATATTTGATTTAGTTCATCCGCAGGACCGCGAAAAATCTCTATTCCGGGTTAACGAGCGACGAACCGGGGAGCGACGAACGCGTCATTTTGAAATACGATTGAAAGCTAAAAACCGCCGCTATGTCCCTTTCGATGTTCATGCCACTGGTATCTTTGTCGAACCTACTTTTTTACTGGAAGCAGAAGGATTATATTCCAGCGATCCCCCGGAAACCAATTCTTTTATGGGAAGCCAGGGAGTTGCTCGGGATATCACTGAACGGAAATTCCGGGAAAAGATCCTGCAGGAATCTGAACAGAAGCTGAATGCGATTCTGTCGTCGATTGTTGATACCATGCTGGTATTTGATTCACATAAGAAAATTATCAGTCATCATTGTCACCACGATCCCTTTTACCTTCCCAAAGAAGAATTTTTAGGTAAAAAACCGGATGAAGTCCTTCCGAAAAACATCTCAAAAATATTCAATACGGCTTTGCGGGCCACCAAGGAAGGCCAAATTTCTGAATATGAATACTACATGCAGAGAAACGGGACAGCAAAATGGTATTCTTCAAAATTTTCACCTTCTATGCTGAATGGTAAATTCCTGGGTTCAGTGGCGGTAATCCGCGATATCAGTGAGAGTAAAAAAGTCGAAGAATTTATTATCCGAAAAAACGCCGACCAAGAACAGCTTATCAAAATAGTGAAGTATCTCAATGAAAGCTTGAATCTGAATGAGGTGTTGACGCGAATTGCCGTGGCAGCTAAAGAAATTCTGAAAGCCGAGGGCTGCGCAATTTATCTCCTGGAAAAAGACCTGGAAACCCTCACTCCGGTGGTCGCCATTGATCCGGAATTTGAATATGAAATTCTCCAAACACCACTGACAGTTCATAATAGTTTTACCGGAAAATCGGTATCGGATGGTAAAGGATATATTTTCAATCATGCTGAAGAAGTGACCAATGGCTACCAGATTCCAGGTACTCCTGAGAATGAAGCTGAAAACATTATTGTCGCCCCATTTATTGTTGACTCACGTGTTCTGGGTGCAGTGTGTCTTGACCGGAAATCCAGTTTATTCAGTGAGGAAGATTTGGGTTTCGTCGAAGCATTTGCCACCCTGGCGGCCAATGCCCTGAAAAATGCCAAGTCCCACTCAGACCTGGAAAAGGAAATAGAAAACAGGAAAGTTATCCAGAAAGCGCTGCGGGACTCTGAAGAAAAGTTCAGAAATTTAGCCGAGCAATCTCCCAACATGATTTTTATCAATCAGAATGGGAAGGTAGTGTATGCCAATCAGAAATGTGAAGAAATCATGGGATTCAAACGGGAGGAAATCTATGCACCGGATTTCAATTTTTTAATTTTGGTTGCCCCTGAACACCATGCCTGGATCAAAGACAGATTACAGAAACATCAAAAAGACGAAGATTTATCTTCCCACGAATACACGCTCATTACCAAAGATGGGTCACGCATAGAATCGCTCACTACCACCAAACTGATCAAGTATGAGGGCGAAGATGCCATCCTGGGTATTATTACCGATATCGGAGACCGCAAACGGTCTGAAGAGGCCTTACGACGCTCGGAAGAGAAATACCGCAAATTTTTTGAGGAAGATCTGACTGGAGATTATATTTCAACTCCGGACGGAAGACTCCTCGCCTGTAATGCTGCATTTCTCAAGATATTCGGATTCAAAACCAGCAAAGAGGCCATGGCAACCAATGTCAAAAATTTCTATGCTACCCCCTCTGACCGGGATAAATTCCTGGAACGGCTGAAAAAAGAAAAAAAATTAGAATACTGTGAAATTGAACTTTTACGAAGTGATGGAAAACCGGTATTTGTTATTGCAAACATGTCTGGCAAATTTGATAAAAAAGGTAATCTGGTAGAAATAAAAGGATATTTATTTGATAATACCGAACAAAAAATATTAGAACAGCAATTACGTCAGGCCCAGAAAATGGAAGCAATTGGTCGATTAGCAGGTGGTGTGGCCCATGACTTTAATAACTTACTGACCATTATAACTGGTTATAGCGATCTGCTGTTACACCGTCTCTCAAAAAGTGATACAACCCTTAAAGATATCCGACAAATCAAACAGGCAGGGGATAAAGCCTCACGGCTTACCAATCAATTACTGGCTTTCAGTCGCCGACAGGTCCTGCAGCCCAAGCTGATCAATCTGAATGCTGTGGTAAAAGATGTAAGCAAGATGTTGCATCGGATTATTGGAGAGGATATTGAACTTTACCTGGAAATGGAGCCTAAATTAGGAACCATTAAAGCCGATCCGGGTCAACTGGAGCAGGTCATCATGAACCTGGCTGTGAACGCCCGGGATGCCATGCCTCAGGGCGGACAAATTACCATTGAAACCACCAATGTCACCTTGAGGGAAGATATCTTTCATGAACATGTGGCAGTGCAGCGGGCTGGCGAATATGTAAAGTTATCGATCAACGACACCGGGATAGGAATGGACGAAGAGACCCAAGCACATATTTTTGAACCTTTTTTTACTACCAAGCCCTATGGGAAAGGCACCGGGCTCGGATTATCAACTGTCTACGGAATTATCAAACAAAGTGAAGGATATATCTGGGTGGATAGTAAACCCGAAAAGGGTACTAATTTTAATATCTATTTCCCCAGAATCTTAAAGGAAGCGAAAGACCTTCCAGCCCCGGAAGCTGAACTGACGGATCTGGCAGGGAAGGAAACCATTCTGCTTGTAGAAGATGAAGATATGGTGAGAGATCTGGCAGTCCGAATTCTGGAAGAAAATGGTTACCAGGTCTTGGCCTCGTCCCGAGGGGAAAAGGCCCTGGAATTATCCAAAAATTTCCAGCAAGCGATTGATCTGATGATCACCGATATCGTTATGCCAGGTATGGGTGGAAAGAAGTTAGCCAAAAAAATTAAAAAAGACAGACCCGATCTGAAAGTCCTATTCATCTCCGGATACACGGATGAAATTATTTCCCAACAGGGTGTGTTAGAGGAAGGAACCCACTTTCTGCAAAAACCATTCTTACCACAAAAATTACTTTCCCAGATCCGCGAGATTCTTGATTGATTAAAGGTTGTGATATTGAAAATAATTAATTCTTTAGCCTTTCATTTTATTCCCCTGCTCTCCGTGAATGATTTGTCATTCTATTGAATGGACAAATTTTGTGTTCATTCCTGACACATTATTCCTATAGTTTTCCTTGACAAGTAAATTTCCGAAGCAATTTGTTTTTAAATTATTTCTTCTGGGATAATTTAAATTTCTAATCTTGAATCCATAAAATGTAATCTTAACATTTCTTTATCCCGTTAGGCGTAATAAAAAGTGGTCTATAATTAAGTTATATAATAACATGGATTTATATTCTATGTCATCCTGAACAGAGCAAAGGATCTTGTTCCTATTCAACTAATCGGGATTCTTCGCTAACGCTCAGAATGACACATTTTCTCTACTTTACTGAAAATTAATTCCATTGAATGATGCGCAACGAGATTTCTTTATTATTTTTCGGTTCAATTCCTAATAAGTCCTGCTTAGATTTAGCGTTATTCAAGGATGGGATGGAGAAGTACTCATCTTCGTTTGAGAAGTCATTCGCTTTTTTATAAGGGACGAACCACAAGACCCAAGAGAAACAGATGACTAAAGAGGAATTAACCAAACTAACCCATCTGGTTACTTGCGCTGGCTGAGCCAGCAAAATAGGTCCGGGTGACCTGGAAGAGATCCTGCATCAACTACCGGAAATGAAGGACAAGCGGCTCCTGGTCGGTATTGGGACTCACGAAGATACCGGCGTGGTCCAAATTTCAGACGACTTAGCGATTATGCAGACCATCGATTTTTTTACGCCGGTAGTTGATGATCCTTATGATTATGGTCAGATCGCCGTTGCCAATTCGTTGAGTGATATCTATGCCATGGGTGCGACACCGCTCTGTGCCCTGAATGTGGTTGGTTTTCCCATCGCCACCATGGATAAAAAAATTCTGGCACAGATTCTAAAAGGGGGTTGGGAAATGGCCCGGGAAGCCAATGTTCTTATTATAGGAGGGCACTCAGTCAAAGATCCAGAGATTAAATATGGTCTAGCTGTAACTGCACTGACCCATCCTCAGAAAATCATAAAGAATAGCACTGCCAGGGCAGGAGACAAACTTATTCTCACCAAACCTCTGGGTACCGGAATCCTGACCACGGCCTTAAAGAATGAAAAACTGCCCCCCCATCTGCTGGAACAAGTGACCACCAGCATGAAGGAGTTAAACCGAGCCGCTTCAGAAATTATGCTGAAACATCAGGTCCATGCCTGCACTGATGTAACCGGATTCGGATTGCTGGGCCATCTATTAGAAATGATGCAGGGAAGCGGAACCAGCGCCCTGCTGCGATCAGAAAACATCTCATTCTTACCGCAGGTTTTATCCTATATCGAACAGAAACAGGTCCCCGGAGGCCTGAAAGAAAATCTGAACTACTTAACACCTTACCTGGAGATACCCCCAGGCTTCAGCCAAACCATGCTAAAAGCTTTATGTGATCCGCAGACATCCGGAGGTCTGTTAATTATTCTGCCCACCGAAACCGCATCTTCCTGCCTTAATGAACTGCACCGCAATAATATCATTGCTGCCTCTATCATTGGAGAAGTAATTGAACAGGGGGAGAAAAAGATATTATTAACCTAACTGGATGATATCCGAGATATCAGGTTGTCTGTATTTATTTTTTGCTTCATGGAGAGAAATTTAAATGCTGAAAACCTTACGTAATATTTAATTCGCAATCATTCCTCACGATTCTTCTCCAATATCTTTGGTTGTCAGGTAATGATACAGAAATATTAAAAACTGCATGTACTCTGCCGTCGGACATGCTGTAAATTCTGCTTTCAGCAATTCACACAATAACCGGTCTTCATCTCTCACCACTCTCGAGTATAATCCACAAAGCTTGGAGCACGAAGTAAAACATATGGATTGAATATAAATGAGATTGAATCACAATAATAATTATTCAAAAAATTAAATATTTATTGTCACATTTATTAACATAACAACATATTATTACACATTTAAAATTTTTCTCCTTGACAAAATTAATTTTTTTTATAAATTCAAACTCGTAAGCCCAACCCAAGGAAGGGTCAAAGCGGTACCAGAAACTAAGCAGGTTCTCAATTAATAACCAAGCTTAACGCCAATTTTAGAAAATACTTTTAGATACAATTCTTCTAATTGCGAACTATCGGGATGCAATTCCAAAGGAAAAAATACATTTTTGTTTATTGTAAAATAAACTGGATCTGCGACTTCACTTAAAATTCATATAAGGAGGTACCTATGCCCCATAAGCCTCAAACAATTCTTGAGCAAATGCTGGCGAAGGGATATACCCGGCGAGATTTTCTGCGGTTCTGCTCTTATATAACCGCTGCCGCCGGAATCCATGCCAGTGGTCTCAGCAAGGTAGTAAAAGCTTTGGAAACCAAAGCAAGACCCCCGGTGGTATGGTTCCATTTTCAGGAATGTACCTGTTGCAGTGAATCTTTTATCCGGTCTTCGCATCCGATAGTCGCCGATATAGTCCTGGATAAGATTTCTCTGGATTACACCGAAACCCTACAGGCGGCCGCAGGTCATCAGGCTGAAGAAGCACTGCACAAAACCATGAAAGAGAATTACGGGAACTATCTGATGCTGGTGGAAGGTTCTGTTCCTACCAAGGATGGTGGAATTTACTGTACCATCGCCGGGAAAACAGCTCTCAGTACAGTCAAAGAAGCTGCCGAGGGTGCTGCCGCCATTATCGCCTGGGGAAGCTGTGCCTCCAACGGGTGTATTCAGGCGGCAAATCCCAATCCCACCGGAGCTACCCCGATTTATAAAATTATTACTAACAAACCGATCATCAATGTTCCTGGTTGCCCACCTATTGCAGAGGTTATGGCGGGTGTAGTCGTACACTACCTGGCCTTCAACCGAATTCCGCAGCTGGACGGATTAAAACGACCCAAGGCATTTTATTCCAAACGCGTCCATGATTCCTGCTACCGCAGACCCTATTATGATGCAGGACTATTTGTAGAAACATTCGACGATGAAAATGCCAAAAAGGGATATTGCTTGTATAAGGTCGGGTGCCGTGGTCCTGTTACCTATAATTCCTGTGGTATTATTCGCTGGAACGACGGCGTAAGCTATCCCATTCAATCCGGTCATGGTTGCATCGGTTGCAGCGAAGCGAATTTCTGGGATAATGGTCCCTTCTATCAACATCTGGCCTCCTTCCCGGGCTTTGGAATCGAAACAACAGCGGATACTATCGGAACCATTCTGGGCATCGGTACGGCTGCCGGTATTGCAGCCCATGCAGTAGCCACTAATATCCGTAAACGTAAAATCATCAAGCACGAACTGGAGCACAGTGTAAAAGATGAAGAATTAAAAGCAACCGATGAAGAGAAAAAAGGAGGTGAATAATGGCCACGCGTATTGTTGTTGATCCGATTACCCGTATTGAGGGTCACCTCCGAATTGAGGCGGAGGTAAAAAACGGAAAAATAGCCGATGCTTATTCTTCCGGTACAATGGTTCGGGGATTTGAAATTATCCTGAAAGGAAGGGATCCCCGGGATGCCTGGGCTTTTGTGGAAAGGGCCTGTGGTGTCTGTACGACCGTGCATGCCCTGGCATCGGTACGGGCAGTGGAAAATGCCCTTAAAATTGAAGTTCCACCCAATGCAGAATTGATCCGCAATCTCATGTTTTGCGCCCAATATGTGCAGGATCATGTCGTGCATTTTTACCATTTGCATGCTCTGGACTGGGTGGATGTCGTGAGTGCATTAAAGGCAAATCCGGCAGAGGCTGCCAGAATTGCCCAGAGTATTTCTCCCTGGCCTAAAAATTCAGCTTCTTATTTTAAAGAAGTCCAGAAGAGGATTCAGACTTTTGTCGAAAGTGGTCAGCTGGGAATTTTCGCAAACGGCTATTGGGGACATCCAGCCTATAAATTACCGCCAGAAGTTAATTTACTGGCAGTTTCACACTACCTTGACGCGCTGGAATGGCAGAAGGAAGTCGTGAAGATCCATACTATCTTTGGCGGAAAAAATCCCCATCCCAACTATCTGGTAGGTGGTGCACCCTGCTCTATTAATCCGGACGATGCCATGGCACTGAATGCAGAACGGCTCGCAAAGGTAGGACAGTTGATCGGTGATGCAATCGATTTTGTTGAACAGGTTTATATTCCCGATCTGTTAGCGGTTGCCGGCTTTTATAAGGAATGGTTCGCCATCGGGGGTGGTCTCAAGAATTACCTGTCCTATGGTGATTTACCGACCAACGGTTATAATGATCCCACCAACTTCAAATTTCCACGCGGGGCTATTTTAAACCGCAATCTCAATGAGGTTTTCGAAGTAAAAGGGGATGATCCCGACCAGGTACGTGAATATGTGACCCACTCCTGGTATAAATACAACGGGGACAATAATACCTCGCTGCATCCCTGGGATGGTGAAACCGAGTTTAATTACACCGGACCCCAACCGCCCTATGAACATCTGAATGTCGAAGGCAAATATAGCTGGCTAAAAACACCCCGCTGGAAAGATAATCCCATGGAAGTGGGACCACTGGCCCGGATGCTGGTTGCCTACGCTTCCGGCAGCACGGATGTGCAGGAAGTTGTCAACGAAACCCTGAAGAAGCTGAATGCTCCAGTAACGGCCCTGTTCTCAACCCTCGGTCGTACAGCAGCACGCGGTCTGGAAACCAAGCTGACGGCCCACTGGATGAAGGGATTTCATCAGGACCTGATTAACAACATCAAGAACGGTGACACCCGCATGTTCAACAAGGAAAAGTGGGAACCGGAAACCTGGCCGGCGGAAGCCAAAGGTGTAGGCCTCTCCGAAGCACCACGCGGTGCTTTGGCTCACTGGATTGTAATAAAGGATAAGAAAATTGATAATTATCAGTTAGTTGTGCCAAGTACCTGGAATGCCTCTCCCAGGGATGCCAACGGCAATCAGTCTTCCTATGAAGCATCACTCATGGATACTCCAATGGCAAATTCCGACCAACCCCTGGAAATCTTGCGGACCGTTCATTCCTTCGACCCCTGTATTGCCTGTGCAGTGCACCTGTACGATCCTGAGGGAAAACATATTAATCAGGTAAAAATCCTATAGGAGGCAGACCATGAAAGCAGCTAAAACCAAATATGCGGAATATTATCAGATTTACGTCTGGGAATTGCCCGTACGATTCTACCATTGGATCAACGCCTTGTGCATCGTGGTCTTGGCTATTACAGGATACCTGATTGGTCAACCCATCGCCATTCACAGTTCAACCGAGGCTTCTTTTCAATACTGGTTTGGAACCGTTCGATTCATCCATTTCTCTTTTGCATTCGTCTTCTTTTTTAATTTCCTCTATCGGATTTACTGGGGCTTCGTGGGCAATTCTTTTGCCAGCTGGAAAACCTTTATTCCTTATACGCCACAACACTGGAAAGAAATATTCCATGTACTTTGCCTGGACGTTCTGCAAATCTGCAAGAAACCCTTGAAATCAATCGGGCATAATGCACTGGCAGGACTCACCTATTTCTTGACCTTTCTGGTGTTCCTGTTTCAGGCAATCACGGGATTTGGACTCTATGCCGGGATGAGTGACAATTGGTTTACAGGATTATTTACCTGGATTATCCCATTGATGGGAGGCGATTTTGCAGTTCGCCAGTGGCACCACCTGATGATGTGGTTCTTCATCATCTTTGCGATGATTCATGTTTACCTGGTGTTTTACCATGATTATATAGAAGAGAGAGGAACAACATCTTCCATGGTAGGCGGCTGGAAGTTTATAGAGAAACCAGAGAAAGAGTAGATACTCCCTAGAACTTTTTCTGGTCAGGGGTTTCGGAAAATTTCCGAAACCCTTTTTTTATGTATTCAACAGATCCGGGGGAGCTGTTCACCTGACAACATATCAACGATCCGATTGCTGCCGATGGTCGTTTCCATCACCACCCGGCCATGATGTTCCTCAACCACCTCTCCTATGATGGCAGCATGTTCGCCCAGTGGGTCAGACTTTAGAATCTGTAAAACGGAATCGGCCTGTTCCGACGGCAAAAGCATGATCACTTTGCCTTCATTGGCGATATACAGAGGATCTAAACCCAATATCTCACAAATAGCTTTGATGTCCTGAGCGATCGGAATTTCTGTTTCCCGGATAGAAATTCCCAAATTCGATTTTTTGGCGATTTCATTTAGTACACTGGAAACACCACCGCGGGTGGGATCACGCATCATGTGTATATCGGGATATTTTTCAAGTACTTTTTTAATAAGGTGATTTAAAGGTGCGGTATCACTCTTCACCGAAGTTTCAAATTCAAACTCTTCCCGGGCCGAAAGAATAGCAATCCCGTGCTCAGCTATTTTTCCTGAAATAATAATTTTATCCCCTGGTTTAATTCTTGAATTGCTAATTTCAACTCCCTGAGGAATAATGCCAACCCCGGAGGTATTGACATAAATTTTATCTCCCTTTCCCCTATCGACAACCTTGGTATCTCCGGTAACAATTTTAACCGAGGCGCGATCTGCTGCAGCTTTCATGGATTGAACAATTTTCCACAGCTCATCCATAGAGAATCCCTCTTCAATAATGAAGCCAACCGAAATATAGAGTGGCTCTGCACCACAAACCGCCAAATCATTTACGGTTCCATAAACCGCCAGTTCTCCAATATCTCCGCCTGGAAAAAATATGGGCCTTACGACATAGGAATCGGTCGTAAAAGCTATCCGCTGATTCCCAAAGCTAAATCCTGCTCCATCATGCTCAGTTTTCAGCAACTCATTATTAAAATGACTAAAAAACATTTTTTGAATCAACTGATGGGACAGCGTCCCACCACCACCATGTGCCATCAATATTTTATCATAATCAGTAAGGGGAATCGGACAAACCAATCCCATGGAAATATCCTGATTTTTATTCTTGTCACTTTTCAATGATCTATCCCGAGTTTTAAATGATAAAAAATCCGTACCGTTTAAGTTTTACATCACTTATACTTTAACTATGTACTTTTTGATGATTTTACACATCTGCCCGAAATGAAATCCAAACAGATTTTTGATAGACTATAAAAGTCAGGCGACGTCAGATCGTTTATGATATCGGAAATAGGCGGAACATGCCCCTTCGGAAGAGACCATGGGGGCACCTACCGGATGTTCCGGTGTACAACTTTTAGCGAATAAGGGACAATCTACCGGTTTTTTCAAACCCTGCAGAACTTCCCCGGCAATGCACTCCCGGGACTCTTCGGTAAGAATTTTTTCTACATTGAATAAAGCTTCCGCATCAAACTGTGCGTATTTTTCTTTCAAGGATAATCCGCTTTGTGGAATCGTTCCAATCCCCCGCCAATTGCGATCCACGGTCCGGAACACTTCGAACATAACACTTTTTGCCGCCGGATTTCCCTCCCGTCTCACCACCCTGCGATATTGGTTTTCCACCTCATGCCGTCCCTCTTCCAGTTGTTTCACAGTCAGATATATCCCTTCCAGGATATCAACCGGTTCAAATCCAGTAACCACAATAGGTACCTGATACTTTTCAACCAGGGGAAGATATTCTTCAAATCCCATTACAGTACAGACATGTCCGGCCGCCAGGAATCCTTGCACACGGGAGTGGGGAGAAGATAGAATCGCTTCAATCGCTGGGGGCACCAGGACCTGAGAACACAGGAGTGAAAAATTTTCCAGCCCTTTTCGTTGGGCATCCAAAACCGCCATGGCGTTGGCCGGTGCGGTGGTTTCGAACCCGATTGCAAAGAATACAACTTTTTTATCCGGATTTGCCTCAGCTATTTTCACGGCATCCATGGGAGAATACACCATTCTTACATCCCCTCCCATCGCTTTTACTGAGAGCAAATCGTAAGTTGAACCGGGAACCCGCAGCATATCTCCAAATGAGCTAAAAATAACCTCCGGTGTTTGTGCAATCGATATTGCCTTATCAATCATCTCCAAGGGTGTCACACACACCGGACAACCCGGACCGTGAACAATATTCAGTCGCTCGGGTAATAGTTCCTCCAAACCATACTTCAGGATTGAATGGGTCTGTCCTCCGCAAATTTCCATAATAATCCAGGAATCCGTGGTCAATTGCCGAATCTTTTCCGCATAAGCTTT
Source organism: bacterium (assembly GCA_020350205.1). GTDB lineage: Bacteria > Calditrichota > Calditrichia > RBG-13-44-9 > RBG-13-44-9 > RQOF01. The sequence goes on along the minus strand of CP070707.1, from coordinate 3,965,417 downwards.
GACCAGCCGGGCATCCCGATATTCATCCAGATACTTCATATATCCTCGCAGGGTTAGTTGATGTCTCCCATTTCCCTAAGTAATTGCAGGGTCTCGAGTGCCTCTTTCTCATCAATTTTATTAAGGGCAAATCCAACATGCACTATCACATACTCACCCACCTGAATATCCGGCAACCAATCGACACAAATATTTTTGACCACACCGGCAAAATCCACCCGGGCCATCTTCGGTTCACCTTCGGGCGCTTCCTCCAGTGAGAGTACTTTTCCAGGAACGGCCAAACACATAATAAATGATACTCCTATTAGTTACAGGTTTATTTTCTCGACATTTGACAGAAGTTGCTGGGAGCTGCCTTTCCTTCCTGCATGCAACCCCAGGCTGATCTGGCCCAGAGCAATACCGCCATCATTCGGTGGTACCCGCTGATGCCAGTAAGGCCTGAATCCATTGTCTCGTAACAGCTGAATGGTATATTCCAGTAGAATGGCATTCTGAAAACAGCCGCCACTTAAAATAACTTTCTCGATGCTACTCTTTTGGGCAAGTAAAAGAATCAACCGACTCAAGCCCCGATGAAATTTCATTGCGATCCGGGAGGCACTTACTTGTGATCCTAAATCTTCGATGATGGTATGGATAACCGCCGACCAGTCGATCCGCAATGGTTTCGCCTCCAGAATTTCAAAGGAATAAGCATCCATTTCTGCATGATCTGCCACAAACTCCAGCATCATCGCTGCCTGCCCCTCATAATTGATTTTTTGACACACACCGATCAAAGCTGCGATAGCATCAAATAATCTACCGGCGCTGGAGGTGACAAAGCAGTTTAACCTATTTTTCAGCATTTTTCTGAATATTTTAATTTCTCCGGATGAAAAATGCAGCGGTTCTAATTTATTATTTTCAAAAACGGCTTCACCATACATTTCAAACAGAACCCCCAATGCGGATTTTCTGGGATCTTTGATCGCCTGGTCTCCTCCCACTAAAAGAAATTGCCGCATCTGAGCATAGTGAGTGCTGAATCCCTCTTCTGATATAAAGAACTCGCCACCCCAGATTGTACCGTCATGACCGTAACCTGTGCCATCCCAGGCGACACCTAATGCCTTCCCGGTCACCTGATTTTCGGCACGACAGGATGCAATGTGGGCTTCATGATGCTGCACCGGTATAGGATTTCCATACCATTCCCGGGCCAGCGTTGTGGATATGTAATCGGGATGCAGATCGGACATGACTTTCTGCGGAGAAATTTGGTACATACGCTGTATATCACTGATGATATTTTCAAAACTATTCACAGATTCCTGGGTTGAGAGATCCCCGATATGCTGGCTCAGGAAAACGTTTTTTCCTTTCTGTACCGCAATAGTGTTTTTTAAATGTGCTCCTACCGCCAGAGACATACTTTGCGGGTTAAGCTCATATTCAGGATTATCTATTAAAATCGGTAACGGTGCATATCCCCTGGCTCTTCGCAGGATTAATTCCCTGCCTTCCATCACCCGGACAATCGAATCGTCTATCGGTCTGACAATCGGCCGATCATGGATCAGAAATAAATCTGCAATCCCTGCGAGTCTTTTTAAGACATCTGCTTCATCGATACACATGGGTTCTTCCGACAGATTTCCACTGGTGGCAACCAGAGGCTTATCAAATCTGCTGAGCAACAGATGATGGAGCGGGGTATAGGGAAGCATCACCCCTAGGTAAGGATTTCCGGGTGCCACCGATGTACAGGGCGCCACAGCAGTTTCCCCGGAATCTAACAATTTTTTTAACAGAACAATCGGGGATTCTGAAGATTGAAGCAGTCTGGCATCAAATTCTGATACTGCACAGACCGAGCGAACCGCCGACAGATCTGGAAACATCACTGCAAATGGTTTTTCCTCGCGATGTTTTTTAAAACGTAATCGTTCGACGGCCTCTTGATTTACAGCATCCACCATGAGATGAAAACCACCTAATCCTTTGACGGCTATTATATGCCCGGAAGAGAGGTATTCCAGGGTCTGATCTAATGCTTCGGTACCTACTGAGAGTGTAGATCCTGTTTCATTCCACAACCTGATTTGCGGACCACAAACCGGGCAGGCAATCGGCTGGGCATGAAATCTACGGTTCGCCGGATCTTCATATTCTTCACGGCAATCTGGGCACATCTCAAATTTTTTCATGGAGGTGTTGGGCCGATCATAGGGTAAAGATTCAATCAGGGAGTAGCGTGGACCACAATGGGTACAGTTAATAAACGGGTAAAGATACCGCCGATCCGAAGGATTGTATAATTCTTCCAGACACTGCCCACAAACCGCAATATCCGGTAATATGACCGCCGAAATCTCGTTTTCAGTTTGACTTTGGCGGATTGAAAAATTTTCAAACCCTTCAAAATCAAGGAAAGAAAATTCCATGCTGTGTATCACAGCATGCGTTGGTTTCTCATTTTCGATGCGCATGATAAACTGGTCCAAAATCTGTTTATTGCCTTCAACCTCAATGGTAACACCGGTTGTCGAATTTAATACATATCCTGTCAGGTTTAAGGATCTCGCCAATCCATAAATAAAGGGTCGAAAGCCCACTCCCTGTACTGCACCTTTTATATTAACTTTTAATTTTTCTTTCATTTTCTGGTAATATTAGATTCCAGCCACTTACACCAGTATTCAATTCCTTCCCCGGTGGTGCAGGAGGTCTTGAAAACTTTCAAATCAGGATTTATTGACAGCGCATTCTTCTCCAGCTCGGCAATCGAACTATTTAGGTAAGGGGCCAGGTCAATTTTGTTTATGATAACAACAGATGCATTACGAAACATGGCAGGATATTTTAAGGGCTTATCATCTCCCTCAGTGGTACTCACGATGACCACTTTCTTATCCTCACCCAAATCATATCCCGAGGGACATACCAGATTTCCCACATTTTCAATAATCATTAATTCAACTGAGGAGAGCGGGAGTTGCTTGATTGATTCGCTGACCAGGGCAGCTTCAAGATGGCAGGCACCATGTGTAACGATCTGAACCACCGGGATCCCCAGAACATCGACTCTTTTCGCATCAAGATCTGTCTGAATATCACCCTCAACAACCGCCATCTTAATCCGGTCCCGGCAAAATTCGATGGTTTTTTCCACAATACTGGTTTTTCCCGATCCTGGTGAACTGACCAGATTGATGGAGAAAATATGGTGAGATTTAAGTAATTCCCGGTTGACTGCTGCTATACTATCATTTTTTTCCAACACCTTACGTTCAACAGTTAAAACACTCACGATAAGCGCTCCCTTTAATCATTTAATTCAATTTCACTGACCATTAACTCAGTGCCTGATATCAGGTTTATGGCGGTACTATTACAGGCCGGACAACTAAAAATATAATCATCCAAAGAAGTTAACGTTTCACAATCTTTACAACGAATCGTCAGGGGAATATTTTCAACCTCCAGAACTACCCCATCCAGGTTGGTTTCTTTGGTTAAGGCCTCAAAACCAAAAACCAGCGAATCAACTAAAATATTGGTCAATTTACCAATTTTTACCTTAACGCGTTTGACGGAATATTGTTGTTCCTGATTTATATTCTCCTGGACAATCGAAATAATATTTTGAGCGATTGATAATTCATGCATCAGTGCAAAGTTCTCACACCAGATTAGCAAACATTATTAAACAATTATAAACATATTTAATAAATTTTATATTTCGCCTAAAATGTATTGTTTCGCATAACGATAAGCAATCATTAATCGTTAATTCCCTTATGATGAATTACTTACATGATCTGACAGGTTTTCCGCAACCTGTTGTGCCGCCACCGGAATTATAGCTTCTATTTCAGGAGATAATTCCATGGTCACTTTATCCAATTTCTGAATTGAAACCGTATAGAGCCAGATCTCAGGCTGGCTGTTCATTAGATAAAGTGCATCCAACAAATCTTTTAAACCGATATCATGGGCAGTCAGAGTTGGCGGATAATCACTGGAATATTTGGGTTTTATCAGTGTGACGGTCCCCGCGGTCTGACCATCAATCGTGGCATCTATCAATATGACCACCGGATAGTTCTGAAAATACCCCAATAAATGAAAACCGCCCGTACCGCCGTCCAAAATATCGACATTTTTCCAATCATAATTCTTTTCCAGATAATGGGCAATATGGATTCCTATTCCCTCATCCCCCATCAATAGATTACCGATTCCCAGGACTAAAATTTTATCCAATGATATCCTAACTTTTTACCCATTTTACATATGCCGGTCTACCCCTGCAAGCATATTTTTCATAAAACACAGTATACCTCACGATGCTTCGAAGAAATTCCTGCACCAGGCCGGGATAATAAAATATCCTTTCAGTTTTAGAGAAAATTTTCTAATTTTAAATAGCATCCAGACGAAAATTATTTTTAAAAAGAGTCCAGATCCCATGAAAAATTTTATCGTTGACGGTGAAAATTTAACACTACAAAATCTTATGCACATCGCCTATCACCCGGGCTTAAAGTTACAATTATCAGAAGAATCCAAGATTCGGATGAAAAAAAGCCGGAAATGGGTTGATCAGGTTCAGAAACAGGGAACTCCCGTGGTGTACGGAGTCAACACCGGTTTTGGATCTAAAGCGACAGTCTCTATCGACAAAGAAAAATTAAAAGATTTGCAACGAAATCTGATCATGAGTCATTCCGCGGGACTGGGGAATCCATTAGCGATTGAAGTCGTCCGTTCCGCCATGTTGATGCGGGTAAATACCATCGCCAAGGGGTATTCCGGAGTCCGGATCGAAGTAGCGGAAACCATCCTGGATATGCTAGAGAAGGGCGTAACTCCCTGGATTCCTGAACAGGGATCGCTGGGAGCCAGCGGTGATCTAGCTCCACTCTCCCATATGGCACTCGTGATAAGCCGGGGTGTAGTTCGAGATAAATCTGAAGATAGTGGGCAGGCGTATTTTTATGACGCAAAGAAAAAAGACTGGATCTTGATGAGCGGTCTGGAGGCCATGAAGAAAGCAGGTATTCCAAGGATTGTACTGGAGGCGAAAGAAGGACTGGCGTTAAACAATGGGACTCAGATTTCAACATCTATTCTGGCAGTTACTTTACATCGGGCACAAAAATTGCTCAAACTGGCCGATATCGCCATGGCGATGACCTTGGAAGCTCTGGAGGGGATCTCCAGTGCATTCCGGGAAGAAATCCATCAATTGAGACCTCACCCGGGACAAATCAGCACTGCCCGTAACATTCGCAGACTTAACGAAGGAAGTCAGTTGTTAGACAGACATCCCGAGAAAGTACAGGATGCATACAGTTTACGATGTCATCCTCAGGTCCTTGCCGGTGTTCGGGATGCTTTGAGATATATTGGAGATATCGTTCACATCGAATTCAATGCCACTACCGACAATCCCATCATCCTGCCGGAACTTTCCGAGAAAAATAAAGCGATATCCGGAGGCAATTTTCATGCCCAGCCTATCGCTTTTGCAGCAGACCATCTGGCCATGGTATTATGTGAAATAGGCAGCATTTCAGAGCGGCGAATTTTTCGGATGTCTGATAAACATCTCAACAGCGGTTTACCCTCTTTTCTCATCGAAAATGGTGGTTTGGAAAGCGGTCTGATGATGGCACAATACACCGCTGCGGCGCTTGTCTCTGAGAACAAGACTCTGGCTCATCCCGCCAGTATTGATTCCATCCCCACCTGTGAAAATCAGGAAGACCATGTCAGTATGGCACCCATCGCCGCCCGGAAAGCCCTGGACATCTTACAGAATGTTGAAAAGATAGTTGCCATTGAATTGTTTTTTGCAGCTCAAGCACTCGATCTCAGACTGAAACAAAATACTGGTCATGCGGCCAAAAATATGTTCGGGAAAGGGACCCTGTGCGCATATAATAAAATCAGGGAGTATATTCCATTTTTTACCATGGACAGACCCCTTTACCCTCATATAGAATCCCTAGTACAACTGCTTCAAAATGGCGAGCTCCTGACTGCTGTAGAAGGGGTAATTGGTGAATTGAGCTAATCTCCTAACTTTCTGTAAAGCATTCACCACAAAGGATTATCACCTGCTACTGATAGAGTAAAACTTTTATAACGATATGAATAGAGGGGAGGGAAGGTATCCTAATCCCCCAGAATTTGACGGATAAATTTCAACAATTCATCCGTCTGACTCTGTCGATCGTACGATTCAATATTTTCAAAGGAATATGAGGAAATCCCGGTTGTCAACCAACGGGTAAGAATTTGAACGATGCCATTCGTATTCTGATAGTCCACAACTTCTCCGGCATTACTCTTTTGCACCAGCCCGGCCAGGTCACTTTTAGGGGCACACATCGCCAGCACAGGTTTTTTTAAGTATAAATATTCATAAATTCTACCCGGTGTAACCATTTCACTCCCCTCCAGATCACTGTGCAGCGCTAACGCCAGGGCATTCATGGTTCGGGCAAGCTCTAATGCTTTACGATGCGGCAAGTAAGGAATAAATTCCACCTGAGGATGAACGGTCTGAGACATAACCCAGGCGTAGAATGATCGTGTCCACTTTCCTATAAAAACTATTTTTAGTTTTTGACTAAGTAGATTACTCTGATGTTTGAGAACTGAAAGAGCATTGATCAGGGTATAGGGAGCATTCCCCTGAGAATAGATGGTCCCCATAATTCCGATCTTAAATAGACTATCCGGCTTATCAGACTTATGGAGGTTCAAATGACTGAAATCCTCCCTATCAAAGCCATTCCGAATGAGTTTCAGCCTGGCATTTTTTAGAAACGAATATTTATTCTGGTAGTAAGATCTCAGGTCGGGATTAACAAAGACCAGTCCCGAGGCTAATTTAATCGTCTGAAATTCCAGCCTATTCTGGATCCTCCCATGGATGGAACTCAAGCGAGGCATATAAAGATTATGGGTCCAAGAATCTCGTAAATCAAGCAAATAAGGAATATGCCACTTGCGTCTGATCCGGGATGCGATGGTTCCGGTTGTAAATGGAGGAAGAGTTGCGACGATAAGATCAATTGGTCTTGAACGATGAATTTTTCCGATGCGATGAACTGCAAATGGTACCCAGGGAATCCGGCTGTCTGGTAAAAGCAAATAATTGATCAGGCGCCGTGAAGAATGACCGCTCTCGAAGGTACTCTTGACCGCTTTCGAATTTGACCTCCGGAAAATTTTTTTTATTAAATATATCACTCTGAAAGGATCAAAGGTACCGCTTCGATAGACAGACAGCTGTTCCGGCAAATCGCTTTGCAGGGATGGATCCTGTGCATAAAAATGACTGGGTTTGACAGTTAAGATGGAAAGTTGATACTGGTCAAAATCCCAATATTTAATAAATTTTTGAATACGTTGAACCCCTCCCCCTCCCATGGGCGGGAAGTAATAACTAAGGAAAAGAATATGTTTTTTAGGGGCAGTAGACACGGATTTTCTTCACCAGTTCTTCAAACTTATCATCTTCTTTCAGGAAATCGACTTCATCCGCATTGACGGTCAGAATTGTAAATTTTTCCTGAGCTTCCCTCATCCAGCGTTCATAAGCCAAATTTAAATATTCCAGATAATCCGGAGAAATTGACCGTTCAAAGTCCCGTCCCCGGGTTTTTATGCGGGCCAGCAGTGTTTTAATGGAAGCTTTAAGATAAATAATTAAATCCGGTTGAGGGAGGAAAAAAACCATATCATTAAATAGCTCCCGATAGGTTTGGTAATCTCGCTGGTTCATATACCCCTGTTCATGGAGGGATTTAGCAAAAATTTCTACATCTTCATAAATAGTGCGATCCTGAATGGAGGCAATGCCAGATTCTGAAATGATCTTTTGAGAACGGAAACGATGTGCTAAAAAATATATTTGAAGATTGAAACTCCACCGTTTCATGTCTTTATAAAAATTATCCAGGTAGGGATTATCAATAACACTTTCGTAGAAAGCTTTCCAGCCGAGTCGCTCGGCAAGATTTCGGGTTAAGGTCGTTTTACCTACACCGATATTACCGGCAATACCGACCAGATAATTCGCTTTTTTTACTCTCATTTTGTTTAGTTAAGCTTAAATCTGAAGCGTTCAATAATTTTGAACTTTACGGGTTTACCACCAATTTTCCCAGGCTGGTATTTAAATTTTTCAAGGGCTTCGACCGATGCTTCGGTGAATAATTTTCCATCTGACTTTAAAATCCGGTAACTTTCAATCTCGCCGGTTCTGTTAACCAGGACTTCAATCAGGACATCTCCCTGGGTCCCGGTCTGCAAATATATTTCAGGATATTTGGGCGTCGCTCTTCGCGCATATAGTCTTTTTCCACTATCCAGAAAAGCTTCCAAAACCGGTTCCTGTGTAACAGGTTCCTGGACGGGTGGAGGAGTCTGGAGTGCTGGCTCCCGTGATACAATCAAATTCTCCTGTGGAGGAGCGGAAAAATTCTGTTGTTGTGTTCGGGTCTCCTGAATGGCCACATTGGCGGTTTGGAGCTGGACAATCAGATTGGTTGTATCCTTGCTTGCGGTATCCGCTACTGCCAGTCCACGTGCAATGGAATCTCTGCTCGCCTGTTCTTCAACTAATGGGGAAAGGGTTGCGATCTGATACGGTGCTCTCCGTTCCACGTAAATCGGCTGGAATACAACTTCACCGTAGGAACTATTATCGGTCCGGTCATATATCGCTTTCTGAATTTCTTGCGGCCGGGTAGAAATCCATGAATTATTCTGGGCGTAAATAGTACTGGCCGAATGATTGTAAATATCATTCTCAAAATTATTCGACAATCGGTTCTCACCCCGGCTTTTTTTCTCGTCCCTCGGCATAGTCCCCAAGTCCGGCGTGGACTTACTAAATATGATAACCCCAAAGTTATTTTCAGATATGGTACAGCCGCTGATAATGGGATTGGAAGCCAGTTCACAGTTGATGCCGGAGAATCCATTTCCAAAAATGAGCGAATTACTGATTACCGGATTAGATTTTACCTCACAGCTGATTCCCGAATTATGATTAAATTTATATTCACCACCCGTAATGAACGGGGAGCTGCCATAACAGGTTACACCCCGGTATCCAAATTCAACATTACAATTCTGTAGTAATGACGGATCAAAAAAATTTTTAATAATAATACCGTACCAGTCATTCATTTGGGGATTTTTTGAGGCTGAGGTAAATATGATTTGATTGAGTGTATTATTACTGCGTGCGATAATAACCCCATTAACCAGGAGTTCCGAGCGTTGTTTATCCTTTCCCGATTTTTGGGAATCGGTCTTTGGTTTAAAATAAACCTTTGTTCCCTCTTCCACCGTCAAGGTAACTCCCTGGGGAATAGTAACATCACCATCAATGTAAATCTCTCCTCTCCAGCTTGTATTTTGATTGATTTCTCCGGAAATAAAGTTCTGCGCAAACAGGCTTACCGTAAAGCAGAGGTACACCAGTATTAAAATCCAGAAAATTCTTATCCGATCTAAATATAACATCATATTGCGATATCTGAAAAAAGTTAATAAAACAGTTTTAGCTTCTATCACTGAGAATAAACCCTATCCTTTATTCCTGTTGATCGATGTAACGACCCAATTTTTCCAATAAATCTTTATCTTTAAACGGCTTTACAATAAATTCATTGGCACCCAGCTTGCGGGATTGTTGCTCGATCTGCTTACTTGCTCGCCCGGTGAGTACAATAATGGGCAATTCTTCCCGGCGTAAATCAGACCGGATTTGTTCAATTAGCTCATATCCGGATAACTGGGGCATTTCTAAATCTGTGATGACTGCATCATAATCGTTTTGCCCTAACATTTCAATGGCAGTCTGCCCGTTTTTCGCCGCCTGAACCTCATAGTTGTTTTTTGTGAGCATACTGGAAAGAAATTTCCTGACACTTAAGGAATCGTCAACAATCAGTATGGACGGTTTCCTTCCCTTGATAGTCTTTTTCTTTACAGTCCTTTTATCAGTTGATTTCAATGATGAAGGCACTCTATCCCGAAATCCCTTAAAATCATCCGGCATTAATGCTGCACTCTTTTCTTTCATGCGCAGACTGGTAAATACAATTTGCGGCACATCCAGAACCAGCACGACCCGGCCATCGGCTAAAATTGTCCCTCCCATTATGAATTTTACCCGCTGCAGGGTTTCACCAATATTCTTTATCAAAATTTCTTCCCGCTGGACAATTCGATCAACCAGCAAGCCGGCTTTTTTCCCTTCATCCTGAACAATAATAACCGGATAGATTGAACTTCCAGACATCACGGTGGGTTTTTCATCCTGAATTTTAAGCAGATTGGACATGTGGATAACAGGAATTTCCATTCCCCTTAAATTAACAAAATAGCCATCATCACGGAGTATCAAATTTTCCTGACTAATATTAGTCGTCTCTTCAACCTGCAACAGCGGAAGTGCATAGGTATGTTGAGTAATGTTAACCAGCATGGCCTGAGTTACTGTAATGGAAATGGGAACCCGGATACTAAACCGGGTATATTTTGCGGATTCCGAATAAATTCTAAGGTCGCCTTTCAGTTTATGAATCTGGCTTCTCACGATATCTAAACCGATTCCTCTTCCACTTAAGGTCCCGACTTCTGCAGCGGTTGAAAAACCCGGATACATTAAAAATTCATACAATTCATGATCTGATAATTTGTCAATTTCTTCTTTACCCAGGATTTTCAACTCAGCGATTCGCGATCGGATCTTCTCAAGGTCGATTCCCTTTCCATCATCCTCGACTACAATCACAACGTTATTTCTCTCCCGTTGAGCTGATATCTGGATAAGGCCCTCTTCAGACTTCTTTCGTTTTTTTCTTTCAGTGGAGGTTTCAATCCCATGATCAAGAGCATTCCGCAGTAAATGAAGCATCGGTTCATATAGCTTGTCCGCAAGAATACGATCAATCTCCGTGGATTCACCATTCATCTGGACGTTTACTTTTTTTCCATAATTTTTGGCAATATCCCTCAAAGGCCGATGAAACCTCTGGAAAAGCATACCAATCGGTATGAGCCTTGCCCTCATAATTTCATCATGAATCTGAGTACTCAATTTGGTAATTTTCTGCAATTGTGCCTCATACACTTTTCCGGATTCTTTTATCCCGTGCATGGTATCAGTAAAATTGTCCTGAAATTTATGCAGGTGATCAATAATATCCTTGATTTCCTCATAATGACTTTTTTGGGAATCCGCGATTTCCTGAATATTCTCCAGGCCGGGCTTGAGTACGGACATCAGTCTTTCCTGCTCTTTCACTACTTTTTCCAACTGCCAGAGCACATTGTCCAGATTTTTTCCTTCCACATCCAGTTTGGGGAGATAATTCTTGAAACGCTCAATTTGCATGCGAAATTGATTGTTGTTTATCACTAATTCTGCCGCCTCATTCAGTAAGCCATCCACTTGCTTCAGGTCCATACGAAGATGGCCTTCCCGGGGTTTTTCAGGCTTAACCTGCTCAGGAACTGGAACAAACTCTGAAATTTTTTTCTTTTCAACAGCAGATTTTTTTTTACTTTCATCTTTGATCGGCTCAGCCCCGATGGATGCGATAGATTTGTCCAGATCTTGGATAAGTTTCTCAAAATTTTTCTTTTTATTTGTCGCGTTATTGGCGATGGCACCAAGTATAAACTCACCTTCGTCCACCACGCCGAACAAGAGGTCAATATGTTCTGTCCCCGGTATTTTCTGATTCTGCTGCAGAGTCTCGATGAATTCCTCGGTAGCATGCATCAGACTTTCCAAATTATGTTCATACACCATGGAGGAAGAGCCTTTTAAAGTGTGGGCACTGCGCAACAGTTGTTCCAATAATTCGTGGTTTTTGGGTTCCTTTTCCATTTTCATGAGCAAAAAATTCATATCCTCCAGGATTTCTTTACCTTCCTGAAGGAACGATTGAATCATAGCATCTTGGGGTTTTATCTCTTCCGGTGTTTCAGGCTCCCGGACAAGCGATTCTGCAATTTCTGAGCGATCTGAATCTTTCTGATTGAACTGGGTTACAAAACCGGAAATGGTTTCAGAAACTTCGTCATAGGATTGCTGGCTGATTTGTTGTTTGTCGGTTAATTCCCGAATGACTAAGATACACTTCCGAAAAGACGGAATAATTTCTCGCCAATTCTCCGGTTGAGTTTTGCCAATAATCTCAATTAATTCCTCCAGATGATCCACCAGTGACCCTATCTCATAAAATCCAAGCATTTTTGCGGCCGAACGAATCTCATGGACAGCATGATCGAGAGATTGCAGAGTTTGTTTGTCATAGCGGAATTTATCGATCAGATTTAATTGTTCTTCAATAAGGTCTAACTTATCCTTGGCCTCATTCTTAAATATCTCCAGCAATTCCGGATCTTTTTCTTTCAATTTCAGGAGAGGTCCATCCGGAGTTTCATCTTCCTCTTTTTCAATTTCGGAGGTAGGGCTTTTTTCAGGAGGCGGGATTTCTTTGCGATGGGAGGATTTCTTGTCAGATTTTACGGATTTGGATTTTCTAGGTTTTTTTTTTGCTGATTCAGAAGAATCAGCTTCGACTGAATATCTGGATATATATTTAGTTATTGAATCAATGAATTTATCTGGATCCACCTTTTTATCATCCAGATATCTTTTCACATTTTTACTGAATTTTTGACACAGGCTGATAAATTGTTTCATCAATCTGACCTGATTTGCCTGGATTAATTCTGTCAGATTTTCCAGCGGTCCGGCAATTTCTGCAACTCCATACCGGTTGAGCATTTTTGCAGAGCCCCCAAGAGTATGCAGTATTTGACCAATATTATTTATGGCCTCCATATTCTCTAAATCGTCAGCCAGGCGCTTAATCTGAGTGTCCAGCTCATTCAAATATCCCAGTACTTCATCTTTAAAGGTATCATCCAGATTTTCCTCTGGGATGGTAAAATCTTGTTCTGGAATAGTGTCAGTTTCATCTTCCTGCTCATCACTTGTCGGCACAACTGTCGGTTGCTGAGATTCCTGCAATCCGGCAACCAACTTCTCAAAATCTGCCCTGAGTCCATCCACAGACTGTGAAAAGGATGATTCTTTGACTGATTTAGACAACTTCGTAAAAATATCGCGAAGGTTTCCCTGAATTTTATCAGATTTACTCTTTTCCTGATTTTGCAGGCGCGGTAAATTTTCGATCAGATATTGAGTAAATTCCGCTAATTCTTTATTCCCGACCAGGGTGCTATTGGTCAAAATTTGCTGGAGCTGCGGATAGAGTGAATTTTCAAAAAAGTCATATAAATTAAGATCTTTTTGCTCAAGGTTCTGCAATAGCTTTGAAATTGCGCGTCCGGTAACGTCCGTAAAAGCTCTCTGAGATTTATCCACCCCGACTTCAACCGGTTCTTTGCCTATCCGGGTCAGATTTTCCATGTAGCGGGTCCACTCATCCGGGGTTATTTCAAACAGTTTATCTGAAAACGACTGTAATGTCTCCAAAATCAGTTGCCGCTTTTTGAGGAGTTTTTCCTGCTGTTGCGGATTTCGTAACCAATTTTGTAAGACCTCCAGAACACTCTCCCCACCAAAGAGCTTAAACAACACGAACCAGTATTTTAGATGGCCAATTTGAGACAGAAGATAATCCTTCAATTCTTTATTATCAGGATCTTCGGTAAGTTGCTTGAAATTCACTTTTATTCTTTCGATAAACCGTCCATGGACATTCGAGAAGACCTCTTTTATCTGGTTACTTTCTTTAAACTTGACTTCAGATTCAAGCGTAGCCTTAGCAGCGAGGCTTTCACTGAAATTGTCTTTCAACTGAATAATCGTATCAACTATTTCTTTTTCGGTCCCTTCCAAAACCGCGTCGATATACTCCGGGAACGACTTCAGAATATTTTGGATGGAAGAACTTGCTGCCATCGGCAATTCTGGTTTATCCTTGAATAATTGCTTCAAAGCTGTCCCGATCTCACTGCTTACTCTTTCAATGACCGGATATTTATGAATCTGTCCCAAGTCTTTTAAAACTTTCAAATTATCCAGGATGATGGTCTGTGATTCTCCGCTTAGGGTGTTCTCAAGATTTTCGTTTATTTCCCTCGATAATTCCTCAATCTCATGTTGTATATAATCGCGCAACAACCATCGGAGGTTTCTATCTTCATCAGTTATTTCCTCTTCCTGTTTTCTCTGGTCTTCAACACTCTCGATGGATTGAATCAAATCTTCAGTTTCATCTTCTATATTTTCAGCAGCTGTTATTTCAGAAATTTCCGGAGTCTTACCTTCACAAAAAGCATTGAATAAAGTTTCATCCTCCTGAAATAATTCCAGAAGAGATTCTGTAAAATCAGATAAATACCCGCGGAATTCTTTTTGATACATCTCAAGTGTACCCGTTTCGAAGGAATCCACAAATAATTTATCCCAGGAAGAAATTAACCGGTAGAATCAGGGGATTCGATCGGTAAATGTCGAAAGATTCGGCAGCAACATAAACATTTTCCACTCGATGCATAAATTTTTCAACTGACTCCGAAGCATCCGGAGCATTATTATCAAAAGCATGTTTGACTGTCTCAAATAATTCATGATAAATAAAACGATTGAAATCAATACCTTCCTCTTCAGCAGTTTCCAATTCCATAGGCTCCTCAACCAAAGCCACCTCTTCTTCAGGTTTTCCAAGCAGATCCTCAAGAATAGCACGCTGCCACCCCTCATCCTTGGCCAATTCCTTGTAAATTTCCAGAAAATCTCTGGCATACTCATCCAAATTTTGCATCGCCTGATCCGGATCATAATCGCTCAACCGTTCAATCAGGTCGGAAAAGAAAATGGAGAGATCGCTGGTTCCCTGTAAATGTGCCAGTTTTTCTATACTCATAAGTGGTGAAATTTCAGAAGATAAAAAATCGACAAAATTTTGTACCGATTGTTGGAGAGATTCCGGAAGCTTCTCCTGACTCTTTTTTATGATGATTTCTAGCAATCTGTGGTAGTAAAAAGTCTCGAAATCAATGGCTTCGTTAATCTTCATCATATTCACCTTTTTTCTGAGCATTAGGGCGATTTTTCTAATTTTGCTTTACAAATTGCTGCGACAATTTGAATTTCGACATAGCCGCACTCAATTTATTGGAGAGATTGGCCATAATCTCCGAAAGTGATTTTGAAGCCTCCGCACGCTCAGCCGTTTCTTGTGCGATGGCCGCAATTTTTTCCATAGTGTTGGCAATATCGGCACTGGTGCTGGTTTGTTGCTGGAACGATTCGGATATTTCATTGATAAGCTGGTCTGAATTCTGTGCCTTTTCCAGAATCTGCTTTAACGCGCTTCCCGCTTCCTCGACTTTTTTTGTCTCCTTCTCCACTTCTGTGGTTCCAATTTTCATCGCCTTAACAGCTTCCGATGTACCGGTCTGAATATTTTCAACTAAAGTGGCAATATCTTTTGCAGCCTGTCCAGAACGTTCTGCCAGGCTCCTTACCTCATCAGCGACAACCCCAAAACCGCGGCTGGACTCACTTGCCCGGGCTGCTTCGATGGTAGCATTGAGGCCAAGCAGATTAGTCCGGTCGGCTATTTCACTTATCAGCTCCAGTATCTCACCAATTTCCTGAGAATGCTGTCCCAGAACCTGGACCTGACGAGCGGCATCCTGTACAATATTACGAATGCGGTGCATCCCCTCTATCGAACTTTTAACAATTTCCGCTCCACTACGGGCCAGATCTGCAGCCTGGCTGGCTGCTTTGGCTGCCTGGGTGGAATGGTCATTGGCATACTTAATCATTTCTGCCATATTTTTGGCTGCTGAATAAGTGGAGTCAATCTGCTTGGCTTGATTGTTTGCGCCTGCAGACATTACATCACTACTTTTTAAAATTTCCTCGGTGGATGAGGCAATATCCTCTGAGGCTTTCTGAACACCCCGAATTAATCCGCTGAGTTCAGAGACCATCAAATTGAAGGAATCCGACAATGCTCCCAGGGTTCCGGCCGATACATCTGCTTTCACGGTGAAATCACCATCAGCGGCAGCGGAAACAATTTTTAATAAGCTGGTAATCTGAGTTTGCAAACGATCACGATCGGCCTCAGTTTCGATAAGTCCTTCAAGTTTTTCGAGCATCACATTCAATGAATTTCCAATTTGGCCCATTTCATCAGTATTATGATTTTCATAACGCAACTGGTAGTTTCCCTCAGATACCTGATTTACAAAACTGACAAAAGTATTAATTGGTTTTTTAACTTGCCATGCAAGTACCAGGCTAACTAAAAATGATAATACCAGTGTCATGATCACAAAAAAGGCCAGTCTTCCATAAAAATTTGGCAGATTTAAAAAAATATCCGATTCTTTCATATCCACCCGTGCAATACCCACCACATTTTCAATCCCATCATAAATGGGCGCAAATGCACTGTAGAGAACCTGTCCAGTTTCGAGATAGGCCATTTTATATTGAACCGTCTGTCGATTCTGGGTCACGGTCATTTCAGGATATAAAATAGCATCTGCCAGGAATGTAAATGGTCTCTCGGTCGTGTAATAAAGCTGTGGATTTCCCTCAATCGTTTTCACGATCGAAATGCGCTCGATCCTGAATTTTTGATTGGTCAGGGATAAATTCCCCATTTCGTCTTCAATTTTGCGGGTAAGTTGTGAAACTTCCTGCCGGTTCAGCGGCCGATTATTTACGACTTGCGTCATGGCAGCACCATCGATTGAGGCAGCAGCTATCAGCGCATGAGAACTCAAATAACCGAGGGCTTCCTCCTGTAAATTACTTTCCATGCTGGAAAAAGATTGAACATGATAGATGATTACAATAGATAAGTTAATCAGTGTTAAAATTAAAAAATATTTCCACAAAATACTGAATTTTACACCGCTCATTCGCTCATTCCTTCAGAATTAAAAAGGTACACCTGCATTTAGCGCACTCACCAGTCTCTCAACGTTTAACATTAATATATCTGCAGCCCGGTCTGAGGTCATTCCAGAGACATATTCCATCATGGTTTTAGGGATTGTGCCCCGGGGCGATTTAATTGAACCGGGTGGTATTAACCTCACACCATGAATACGATCTGTGACGATTCCGACCGATCCATCCCCCCCTTCCAACAGAATAACCATATCTGTTGCTTGAATCGTTTTAGATTGTAAACCCAGAATGGGGGAGATATCGAGAAGGGGATAAATTTCCCCCCGGTGGTTAAAAACACCGATGATATCCGCACGTGTATTGGGTACAGGAGTAATGCGGGGAAGCGGAAAAACTTCCTTCGATCTCAGGATATCAATACCAAAAAGATAACCGTTTATCTCAACCACGGAAACACGATCGTCATCATTCCGCGAATCAGTTATATTTTTAGGTATGGATGTCATTTTGATGTAAAGCAAGCCGTATGTTTTTTAGTTAA
>CP070707.1:3930676-3947831 GCA_020350205.1 bacterium | reverse complement strand
AAAAAAAGAGCCTGAAGTGAAAGAGAAAGCGGGTGACGTGGAAAAAGGAGTTAAAATGGTGCGATCTGAACCAAAAGTTCCGGAACCTCAGGATAAAATTCAAATTCAGTCGATACCTGCACAGGGAAAAAGCAACCGTTTCTACTCTCCACTTGTCCGAAACATTGCCCGCAAAGAAAATATCTCCTTGCAGGAATTAGAAAACATCCCAGGTTCCGGCCATGGCAACCGGGTAACAAAGAAGGATATTCTGAATTATCTAAAAGCCGGAAGAGTACAACCCGTTCAGCCAGTTTCCAGAGGGGAACGGATAACAATAATTCCCATGGATAACGTCCGGAAAAAGATTGCTGAACATATGCGTCTCAGCCTCGATACCTCAGCACACGTCTATTCTGTTTCGGAATGTGATGTAACAGGTATTATGAACATATTACAGAACCGTCGCATGGAATTTCAGAATCAGGAAGGGTTTAAACTGACGGTAACGCCGTTTTTTTTGCATGCAGTTGTAAAATCCTTGATCGATTTTCCCAGGGTAAATGCCTCACTTGAGGGGGATAAAATTATTGAGAAGAAAGATATTAACATGGGAATTGCGGTTGCCGCACCCCGGGGATTAATCGTTCCGGTTATCAAGAATGCCGAGGAAAAGAGTTTTACAGGTCTTGCCAGATCGGTCAATGATCTTGTAAATCGGGCCAGGGAGAATAAACTGACCTATCAGGATATTGAAGGATCGACTTTTTCGGTGACAAACTATGGCATTTTCGGAAATATTATTGGATTACCCATCATTAATCAACCTAATGTGGCTATTCTGGGAATTGGTGCCATTACAAAACGACCGGTAGTAATTGAGAGTCCAGAGGGGGACTCAATTGGTATTCGCGCCATGGTATACATCTCCATGTCATACGATCACCGTCTTGTTGACGGCGAATTAGGTGGTCGGTTTATGCAGCGCCTGGTGGAATACCTGCAAAATATTGAGCCCAATATTTTTTAATCAGGAGAGACATTTTATATCCGAATTCTCACAATCATAGGCTGCTAATTATCTTAAATGTGACTTTATCATTCAGATCTAATTCATTTAAAAAATTTAAAAAATAATTGTTTAGTTTCTTATAATTATGGATATTTTTGGAGTCAATTCTTTGACTCCTGCGTGTCATTAAACCTGCGGACAGGATGTCCGAGAGAAGCTTTAACACTACCGTAGTTCCTCTGAGGTAAATATTTCATTTTGGGGAGATGATTATATGGATTTTCTGAACGGCTTTTTTTTGCCCCCTTCAGCTGATCATTTGCATTTAACAAAATATCTTATCTTGCTGGTCTATTTCATACATATTCCTTTCGTGAGCTTGCTTCTGGGAGGCACATTTTTTTCGGTTTTTTTTAGACTTCTGGCTGGCAATCAGAGAGAATCCCTCAACTGGAGAATATCCCGGGATTTTATTGAAACTCTGGTTTTTCGAAAAACTGCAGGTATCATTTTAGGTGTACTTCCTATCTTGGTTCTGACCCTGATTGAGGGACAAGTTTTTTATGATGCCGAAATATATGTAGTGCATTTTTTATTTTACACGACTATCCTGGTTGCCCTGGGAATCACCTCCGTATATTTTTATCAAAGTACTTTCCGGATGGCTGACATTCACCCCTTGTTGCAACTTTCCAGCGGCCTGGGTGGGTTATTCCTGCTTTTTGCAGGGTATTTTGTATTCAGCGTGAACTCTGCGCTGATTCTGGATCCCGGTCGGTGGGCAACCGTAACCGATCCGACGAAGTTCTTATTTTCATGGAATGTGATAGCCCGCTTTCTCCACTTTATCTGTGCGGCTTTCGCAGTAAGTGGTGTAGCACTGGTATTTTTCTTGTTTAACTGGAAGGAATCCCTGAAAGAAATCGATGCAAGTTATCGGAATACCCTGCTTAAATTGGGAGGAGGTATCGGGCTTACATTTACCCTTCTGCAGCCCGTGTTACTGTTCTGGAATCTGATTACTTTGCCAGATCCAGCCCTTTCCATGGGCGTTTTCGCCAGCACGATTATCGTGCTCTTACTGATTTTATTTATTTCTCTGTTATTGGTACGTCTGGTCAAGAATACCGACTTCAAACTTGGAACCAATATCTTTGTTCTTTTTGTTATCACTCTGGTTTTTATGATTATTAACGACCATCTTGCCCGGGAGGATGCTATCCAGAATCACACCCGCTTACTTGTTATCAGGGCAGACGGAATTGCTGCCGAAATTGAATCGGAAAGAGAACGTGCCAGAGCTGCAAGTATTGAACCTGATCTTGCGGTTGGTGCAACAGTTTTTAAAAATCAGTGCAGTGCCTGTCATGGATTTGAACAAAGCATTGTCGGTCCTCCCTATAATGCAGTGCTCCCTAAATATCAGGAGGATCCTGAAAAGTTGGCAGAGTTCATCCGAAATCCCTATAAGGTGGATGAAAATTATCCAGCTATGCCCAAATTGGGCCTGAGTGAAAAAGAAATTAAATCGATCGTTGCCTATCTTTTACAAGAAGAGAATAAACAAAAATAGCAACATCCCTGATTAAGGTGATCAAAAAGGAGTATCCTGTGAAAAAAGGTTTTGCCCCCATTTTCATTGCCGGTTATATCAGTGCAATTATTGTATTTGTAGGTATTATTGGTTTTTACTGGCAGGAAAATAGAAAAACACCCGCACAACCCATAAATTTCAGTCATCAGGTCCATGTTCAGAAAGTCGGCTTGGCTTGTACTCACTGTCATACCACAGTGGAGAAGTCCAGCTCTGCCGGAATCCCGTCGGTCCAAACCTGCATGACCTGTCACAAGGCTGTCGCGACCGATAAACCGGAAATAAAAAAGTTAACCAAATATTGGGAGGATAAGCAACCTGTTCCCTGGCAAAGAGTGTATAAATTAGCCGCCCGTAAATATGTCTATTTTTCTCATAAAAGGCATGTGAAAGCTGGCCTGGAGTGTGGAAACTGTCATGGCAATGTACAGGTTCAGGCGGTCATAAAGCAAGTTCCCAAATTGGAAATGGGTTGGTGTATGTCCTGTCATCGGGCAAAAAATGCACCGATTGATTGTGCAACATGCCATAAATAGCAGAATTCTGGAGGATTTACATGGATAGAAGGCATTTTTTGAAAATACTCGGGATTACGTCCAGTAGCGCGATGATTTCTTCGTGTGGCGTCGACAAAGCGAATGAAAAAATCATACCTTACGTTATTCCTCCGGAAGAGGAAGTGTATCCTGGAAAAGCGCTTTATTATCATACCACCTGTACGGAGTGTCCGGCGCACTGCGGAACCCAGGTTAAAGTGAATGAAAAGGTATACCATGAAATGCGAGGACTATTTGCCACCAAGCTTGAGGGTGTCGCAGATCATCCGGTGAATAAAGGGTCGCTCTGCGCCCGTGGACAGGCTGGCCTGTTCCACCTCTACCATCCGGATCGTATCCGCCGACCCATGATGCGGGATGAGAACGGAAATCACCGCATCGTAACCTGGAAGGAAGCATTTGGCAAAATACAAGAGGGATTGAACAATTCGAGTCGTGCCGGAAAAGCCAACCTTTTTCTGTCCGGTCTGACCACTGGGACACTTTCCGACTTAATCGATGATTTCTGTCAATCAAAAAAAGTAGTGCGATTACCAGAATATGAAACTTTTGATCATGCGAATTTAAAAGCAGCGGGCCGAATAGTATTTAATCAAGCTGAAATTCCAAAGTATAATATTGAAAACAGCGATTTTTTATTCACTATCGGGACCGATATTTTTGAAACATTTCTCTCACCGGTCAATTTCGCCACTCAATATGCCGCGGCCAAAAAGCGGGAAAATTTCAGATGGTTTCATGCGGAACCACATATTTCACTCACCGGCGTACAGGCGGATCAACGTCTTGCTTATAAGCCGCAAACCGAGATGGTGCTTTTAGTTTTTCTTATTCAGAGTATTCTGGAAAAAAACAGACAGAAAGAGGGACTTAGCATCGAGATTATTCGCTCGCTGCCGAATTATACCCTTGCTCAAACTTCTCGCTTTAGCGGTGTTTCCGAAGAAAAATTAAAGCAATTATCCGAGGCCTTATCTCAGGCGCAGAAACCTTTAGTCATCTGCGGGGGAATGGCCACTGCCCATGAGAAGGGATTGGAGACGGCCATACTGGCTTTACTCCTGCAATGGATCCTGGGCATAGATGAATCTATTATCGATTATTCCCGTGCATATTCCTTCAAAACTGTGGGATCGGCCTTAGATATCCAAAATACTGTAAATCGATTCGATGCCGGAAACATCGGGGTACTTTTTGTCACCCGAACGAATCCGCAGTCGAGTCTACCACCGTCGTTCAATTTTTCAGATCGTATGAAAAAGGCTGACCTCACTGTAGGATTTTCTGATACAATGAACGAAACCATAACAAATTGTGACATCATACTTCCTCTCTCACATTCGCTGGAATCCTGGGGAGATGCGGTGCCGGAAGCCGGTTTACGCACTATTATTCAACCCGCTATTGAACCTCAGTATGACAGCTTGAGTGAGGGGGATATTTTGCTGAACTTACTTGGTAATGACAATTTCGAAAATGGAAATCGTTCCTATAAGGACTATCTTTTTGAAAAATGGAACCGTCTCTATGGGAATGGGGAAATTTCCAACATTCTGCAGAAAGGCTTTGCTACTGAATCGGTAGCAAAAGTAAGATTATCCCTGCGGAATCGGCAGATCAGTTCTTTCCTGCAAGACATGAAAGTCCCTGCTGATGATCAGAAAAACTGGCTGTGTCTGGTACCTTCTATACGGACTTTTGATGGCCGAAGTCATAACCTGCCTCTCCTATCGGAAATTCCGGACCCGCTTACCACCATCACCTATGGTGAGTGGGTTTCTGTATCGGTAAATACTGCCAAGGAACTTGGTGTAAAAGATCGGGATGAGATCATACTTTCCAGAGCAGGATTCTCTCTGAAACTTCCGGCAAAAGTACAAAAGTTAATGGCAGACCATATTTATATGATAAACCGGGATCTTCAGATTGCTCTTGATACCACGATTGACCCCCGCAGTGGAGAAGCGTCCTGTTTTTTAGCAAATGTTGAGGTTTCCAAAACCGGTGCAAGAATTCCATTACCCGTTCTGGCCGGCGCCACGACTGAGGAAGGGAGAGGATTGCTCCCCCATGAGGATGAACACGGCCATGGACATGATGCTGAGCAAGAATCCTGGTATCCTGAACATGAACACGAAAATTATCGCTGGGGAATGGCGATTGATCTGGAAAGCTGTATCGGGTGTAATGCCTGTGCAGCGGCTTGCTATGTGGAAAATAACATTCCCATTGTCGGAAAGGAAGAACATCTTAGGGGTCGCGAGATGTCCTGGATCCGGATTCAACCATATATTGATGACCATGATGAGATGGAATTTGTCCCAATGATGTGCCAGCATTGTGATAATGCACCCTGCGAGCCAGTCTGTCCGGTTTATGCAGCCTACCATAATCCCGAAGGTTTAAATGTTCAGGTTTATAACCGGTGTGTAGGAACCCGGTATTGTGCCAACAACTGCCCCTATAAAGTCCGGCGTTTCAACTGGTTTGATTATCGGCTGGAGGAACCTCTCGATAAAATGTATAATCCGGATATTTCGGTCAGGGACCGAGGCATTATGGAAAAGTGTACCTTTTGTATTCAGAGAATTCGTTCCGCCAAAGACCATGCCAAGGATGAGAATCGACTGGTGAAGGACGGGGAAGTTATTCCGGCATGTGCTCAAACCTGTCCGACGAATGCGATCACCTTTGGAAATTTGGAAGATAAAAATTCGCGGGTTTATATGCTTGCTCAATCAGAAAATGCCTATCAGGCTCTCGCAGAACTCGGTACCAAACCGGCCGTGAATTATTTAGGGAAAAGAGGAAAAAAACATGAAGCCTAATCACATGAAGGAAAAGGATTTTAACAATACCCTTGAGCAGGACATCCTGGCGGCCATGCGCAAACCGAATCCCCTGTACTGGGTGGCACTGACCGTCTGTGCATGTTTATTTGCCCTGGGAATGTATACCTGGCTGGAGCAGATGCTCAAAGGAATGGGCATTGCCGGGATTAATAATCCGGTGGGATGGGGCGTCTATATTACCGATTTCGTATTCTGGGTTGGTATTGCTCACTCCGGGACCCTGATTTCAGCCGTTCTGTTTCTGTTCAGGGCAAAATTCCGCAACGTATTCAACCGTTCCGCCGAAGCAATGACCGTTTTTGCGGTAATGACGGCTGGATTATTTCCTCTCATCCACCTGGGAAGATCCTGGCTTTTTTACTGGCTGTTTCCCTATCCCAATCAACGTCAATTATGGGTAAATTTTCAATCTCCGCTGGTATGGGATGTATTTGCGGTGAGCACCTATTTTACCATCAGCGCCATTTTCTGGTATATTGGTATGGTTCCGGATCTTGCCATTGTACGGCGGTATGCGGAGGGATTTCGTAAGAAAATTTACAGTATCTTTTCACTGGGCTGGACGGGCAGCTTACGGCAATGGCGTCATTATTCAAAACTTTACATGTTCCTGGCTGCTTTTGCCACTCCATTGGTTATTTCGGTACACTCGGTAGTATCCTGGGATTTTGCGATGAGTATTATCCCGGGGTGGCACACCACTATTTTTGCGCCCTATTTTGTAGCCGGTGCCATTTTCTCCGGAACAGCCATGGTTCTCACTTTGATTATCCCGATGCGGAAGATTTTCAGATTGGAAAAGTATATTACTATTGACCATTTTGATAAAATAACCAAGGTGCTTCTTTTTACCTCATTGATTGTGACATATTCCTATATTGTGGAATTTGCTTTGGCCTTCTATGGTGGACATAAATTTGAGGAAGCCCATTTCCTTTATCGCTTGTTGGGGGACTACCGCTATCTGTATTGGCTCATGGTATTCTGTAACTCGCTCTTACCCCTTACACTCTTCATCGGAAAATTGCGACGAAGTATTACTTATCTTTTCGTAATTTCGTTATTCGTCAATGTCGGGATGTGGCTGGAAAGATTTGTTATCATTGTTAGTTCACTGTCAAAAGATTTTGATCCTTACAGTTGGGGACTTTACCTTCCTCGCTGGCCAGAAGTTGCCATCACGCTGGGGAGTTTTGGTATGTTCTTCATGTTCTTTCTCATTTTCACCAAAGTTTTACCCATCCTCTCCATCACTGAAATAAAGGAGGAGGCTGCAGAATGAAAAACCAGTTCAAATTTGATGAAAAACATAAATTTTTGGAAAAACTGGAAGAATTAGTTAAAAGTGGAATTTCAACCAAAAAAATCAATATTTTTACACCTTATCCGGTTCATGAAGCAGAAGAAATTTTGAAAATAAAGACATCGCCCTTGAGATTTTTTACCCTTATTGGTGCATTATCGGGTTTACTGTTTGGATTTTTCTTTACCAGCTGGGCATCGATGGATTGGCCAATCATTCGGGGGGGGAAACCGATTCTGTCTTTTCCGGCTTTTATAATTGTAGCTTTTGAACTGACTATCCTGTTCGGGGGTGTCATCTCTTTTATCGGTTATCTTATACTCTCCAAATTGCCCAATATCAAGAAAATTCAAACACCGGAAGAGTACGGTAACCAATTTGTAATTCATATCGAGAATGAGGGTTAACCATGAGCACTTTACAACTCCGACCGGTCACACTTGGAGTCATAAGCGTAATATGTGCTGTCGCTATTATGCTGATTGAAACTGTCTTCAACAGAGCGTCCGATGGGACTTTCCTGTTGACTCTCTCTTTCTGGGTTGCCTTGATACAGGGACCGATAGCACTGGCCGCAGCAGCGGAGGTCTCACAAGGAAAATGGATTCAACCCATAAAAAAGGAATTAATGGCCTTCTATCCGCTCATTTTACTGATGGCAGTTCTGTTTATTTTTATGTTTTTTAAGATGGATATTTACAATTGGACACATGAAGAACATCGGTGGTTACGTTCAGACTTTTTCCTTGCCAGAAATAGCATTCTACTGGCACTTTCTTTTTTGTTAGCACATTTTTTTGTACGTGCCAGTCTGAAAGAAAAACCCTTCACCGGAAAATTGGCGATTTTATTCTTGTTTTCTTTTATCATTACCCAATCACTGGTCGCCTTTGATTGGGTGATGAGCCTGGAATATCCCTGGATGAGTACCATGTTCGCTCCGATCTTTTTTATGGAGTCCTTTTATGCCGGTTTAGCGATTGCAGGTATCATAGCGGCCAGCCTTATCAGGAAACAGCATACCGAAAAAACGGCCGTTCAGAAGGTTATGCGGGATTCGGCGGTATTCATGTTTGGATTTGCCCTGGCCTGGGCAGGACTCTACTACGGGCAATTTTTGGTAATCTGGTATGGAAACATCCCCTGGGAGACCAGCTATTTTGCGGTTCGCATGGATCATTCACCCTTTAGAGAGATGATGTATCTCATACTCCTATTACTTTTTATAATTCCTTTTATTGTGTTCATACCTCGAAAAATTAAGGCCTCCCCGGTATGGATCACTTCCATTTCTTTTTTGATTTTATTGGGTTTACTCATTGAACGGGTATTTTATATTTTGCCGGTTGTTTCAATTAATTATATCTGGTTTTTGGTGGAATTTGTTTTGTTTTCAGTTCTTATAGTGCTGTTTTTCCTGAATCGGGAAAAAATTATAAAGAATCGCACAACCTAGAGATTCCTTTTTTTTGTTCCTAAAAAAAGCCCGGTTCTCTGACCGGGCTTTTCTGTGTGTCAAGGAATTTCGTTTTTCTAAAAAGTCAATCCCAGACCAATCCGCTGAATGTATCCCAGGTCTCCCATGCTGGTGAGGCCATAATCGGCACGCAGCATCAGGCGTTGCACCGGAAATTGGAAACCGAGGCCGCCGCTGAATGATTCCAGATCATGATTGATGCGATAACCTCCCCGCAGGAAGAAATTTTCATTCCACCCGTACTCCAATCCGAAACTCATCGTCTCCGGTGCATCGTTCACATTATAACCATCTACCAGAAAAGTCAGCCGTTGGGATTCTCTCAGGATGAATCCTTCTCTCAATCCGATGATATCCAGTGCCAGTCCGATTCGAAAACTAATTGGCAGAGGCCAGCTCTGGGTTTCAAGTTTTGCAGGCGTATCTTCGTAGGATATGATTAAATCGCGCCCATCAAGTTGTAGTTTTCCGCCAAAATTATTCATGGCTATCCCGAGACGCATTCCTTTAAAACCGGTGTGCAATATGCCACCCAGGTCTACTGCGAAAGTCTGGGCTGTTTCGTTGAACAGCTTTTGCTGGATAAACTTGACCGTAGCGCCAAATGAAAATCGGTCGGTCATTCGCCGGGAATAAGTGAGCCCGATAGAGATATCCTGTACATCAAAGAAGATCCCGGTACCGTCCGGTTGGTCGATGGTGGTTTGTTCCATGTCAGGTGTACTGAGGGCCATGAAGCTGGCGCCGAGTGTGGATGAGGGAGATAGAGGAATAACAAGGCCAGCAAATTCATGATTGATATCGGTAAACCACTCGGTGTGGGTTGCCATAAATTGTCGATTCTGAAGCCAGGCTATTCCGGCTGGATTCCAGTATAGCGCCGTCACATCGTCAGCAAGGCCGGTAAAAGTCCCTGCCAGAGCAGTTGCCCGGGGACCAATTCCAATTTTTAAAAACTGGGCAGCGGATGTCCCGGCTTTGGAAACTGCCAGAGATGAACTTAGCGGTATCAGCAAAAAAACTAGACTTAAAAATCTGATGAGTGATCGAATCATTTTAGGAACCAATATTTTTTTCTTGCCTAGGTTGATATTAGTTAATCACCGGATGATAACAAATTTCCCGGTTTCCTTTTGACCATCAGGTGTCTTGACCACATAGACGTAGAGACCATAAGCTATGTTAACCCCTGAGTCATTCTGCAGATTCCAAAATTCACTATTGCTCAGATTATCGTGATAAAGGGTGGTAACATAATCACCTGCTGTAGTGTATATGGCAATAGTACATTCCTTGGGTAAATTTGTAAACTGCAATCTACCTTCAAACTGACTCTGTTCCCAGCCTGCTCTCACGATAAAAGGATTAGGTACGACTTTAATTAGGCTCAGATTTGTATTGCCTTCGATTTGACTTGGTTGAATGGTTTCGAATTCATAATGAATATCGGAACGGAAAAGTTTTTTGGTTATAATTGTAAATTCATCACCGTCTGACGGTTTTACTGCGGGGAGGTTAACGCTATCGCCATATTGATCGATATAGGCATCTGGGTAATTTTGGGTGATTAAATATAAACCGCTCGGTTTTGAATATCCGGTATTTTCATCTGTGATGATATACTCCGGATTTATGATATCTGGCCAGAGATAGCCATAGTTAAATCCGGGATTATAATTCGGATTAAATCCAGCGCCTCCCGGTTCCAGATCCCATCCCAAGGGACTGAAAAAATTCTCGCGATTGGGGAAAGAGTTAAACAGATCATATTCCAATAACCAGGACGTAGAACCAATCGGTACTGGATTATTGATGTCAGTAATTAACTCGATATCCAGTGGAATCCTGACTGAAGAGTCCCTCTCCTGCCCACTGAAAATATCATACCAGCTCACTTCAGATCCTCCGGAAGAATTATAATTTACCCGCAATCTTAAATCATCTCCAGTATACACACCCTCCGGTCCAACCTGACTATTGGTGGCGACAGATTCAAAATTTCTGACTCTCCATTCATAGGTACAGGTGTCGCCCTGAACTAGCGTCCATCCAATGAATTTCACACCGGGTTCGGTTTCTCTGACCAGCACCCTGAAACCATGTGTAACCGGTACGTTATCGCCGGTATTATCTAATAGCGGATGATTTCTGAGTAGGGTATCCTGAGTCGTTACATCGATGAGGTTGAAAGTGGTTTCATAGGTGGTATCCGGTTCGGCTTCCTCTGTCGCCCGAATCACTAAACCCACGTCATTAAATGTAACCCGGTATAAGTGCCCTGTGAGTTGATTGGGATCGATGACATCAATAGTTAAACGGGAATCGCAGTTACCGCCTAAAGGAGGAAGAGAGTCCGCACTGGGAATCGGATTGAATTGAATATTTGACGCTGTTCCGGCGGGCGTTGTGCTCACAACATTTGGTTCATCGGGAGTTACTCCGCGTGAACTTTCCAGAGCAGGGAGGGAGGTTTCTATGTCACCGCGGTCATAAGCAGTCACAGAATACCAGTATTCTTTTCCGCTGTATACGGTTGAGTCAATCACGGTGTGCTTCAGACCCGTATTATCGCCCAAATAGAAATTTGAATTCGGATCTTTACCGGAAATACTGTTATCAAGATCATACTGGGCAAAGGGCACATACCCGATCAACGAACCGCGTTCATCGGTAATCGGATCGCCCCAGGTCAATCCATAGTCTTCACTGCGATAAATACGGTAGCCTTCAAAATCCATTTTACCGGAGAGCAGATCCCTTGCCGTTTCTGAATTCTGTCCATCCCAGGTGAGAATCACTTTCCGGTCGGAAGTCGAAGCCGAGACCGGGGGAGAAGGTGGTGCATTTGGTCCCAGATAATTCCGGTTTGCCATATCTCTCACCAGCTTAGCGTTAGCTAACATCTGACTTTCCGTTTCCCCCATCACAATGGAAAAGGCGGAGTGAACTGAATCCTGCGGCAATAGTCTGATCGGGCCGCTAGAAAGGATAAACACAAAATCTGTTCCCAGTCTTTGACCACTGGGGTCCAAATCATCGGCCAGTGCATCGTCATCGATGCGATAATTATCGCCATGAAAATACAGGCTTGGTGTAATATGGGCACCTGAAGTGTCGCTGGTCATAATCTCCCAGATCTGCTCATTGGTGCTGGGTTCGTAAATATTATCGAAAAAGTGAAAATCTGTAATACCCCGGTTGAGGGGTGTGAAGAGTGACAGAAAGCCAATGTATCCCGTAATGTCCCAGATTCCCTGTGAGGGATCCGAATCCCATAAATACACTAAATCTTTTCTTTGTGGCTGATTTTCGTTCAAGGCGCGAAACCTGATATGATCGTGGGCGTCGAAGTCAACCTTAAAATCGGCCATATATCCGACCCATACGGAATCCAGGGTATCGGAAGAGGTATTGGTTATGGTAAAATCAAATATGATGAAGTTTGTCGCATAACTTCGGCTGAAGGAATACGATCTTTGTTTAACCACCAGACCATAGCTGCCATTCTGGTTATTTTGATCTGTAAAGATACTGTAAATATCTCGCTCAGAAACAAATTCTCCTTCTTTTTGACCTCCCGTGGCGGGATCAAAACGAAAGGGTCCCGGCCAGAAGGGTTGTCCCTGATTATTTTTGGGCCAGGTTTCCTGATTATCGGAACTCGCCAACACCGGTGTTCCATCGGATACAGTTACATTTCCAGAATACAGGTTCCCGTACGAACCATCCTGTGCTTCCCAGTCGTAGTTTTCGGCAACAGTTGCCGGATCATGCACTGATGTGACAACATCCCCGTTATATCCAACCATTAACTCCATACCGAAACAGTATTGATGCGTATCGTCTGCCCAGCTGGGCCAGTGAATTGCCGGTGAAAACAGGTGAAAATTTGACAGTACTCCGAAGTTACCGGTGACATTGGCGACCTCGCCCCGGTCCAGAATACCGATAGCGCGGTCTCCCTTGTCCAGTGTTTTACTAAGTACACCTTTCGGCCTGTTTTTATATTTTTCGTACACTTTTTTCCCTTCATCGCGCTCATTAAATAAGGGCTGTGAGAAAATTATTCTGGCCCATAACAGGATGAAGACAATCGTAAAAATTTTATTCTTTTTCATATGCGACTATCCTGGTTATTAAAAATATATCAATCCGCCGACCCGAAACAACCGCGGTGGCCCTGCATCACTGGGATTATGAACATAATCTGTGCCGGTAGAGAGCAGATCTAATTTTCCGGTATCCCATAATCTGCCGGTATAAGGCTGTACCCGCAGGGCATTGAGGCGGTCAAACAGATTAGCAACTTCAAAAAATGCTCCAATCTGAGCCCTGGGGATATTCCAGCGTTTTTCCAGGCGAAGATCCACTGTCCCGGTCCAGGGCATCCGCGCAGAATTGGGAGCAATGAAGAGGGTTGGGTCGTCTGTAATAGGGGTATAGGGGAATCCGGAAGCAAACTGGAAAATGAAATTTAGACTGAGTTGAGATAA
This sequence comes from bacterium, assembly GCA_020350205.1. Taxonomy (GTDB): domain Bacteria; phylum Calditrichota; class Calditrichia; order RBG-13-44-9; family RBG-13-44-9; genus RQOF01. The sequence goes on along the minus strand of CP070707.1, from coordinate 3,934,564 downwards.
AATAGCCTGTTCCCAGAAGTTTGCACCTGTTCTTCTGGGATAGGTAAAATTCATGGAAGCGCTGATGATATGTCGCCGGTCGAAATCCAGCGGATATTCCTGTTTAGTTTCTTCTAATCCAAAATAGGCATTATATGATTGGTCTGTCGGAAAGGAAGCATTCCCTGTGGCGACGGAGTAAGAATAATTGATAATACCGTTAAAATACTTCTGATGTCTGATCCGCCAGGAAAGATCAATTCCTTTCACACTTCCATAATCAATATTGGTAAATATGGAATAGCGATAAATCAGTTGTTTGCGATAAAAACGGGTCCCCAGTAAATTCTCCAGATCTTTGTAGTAAGCGGATACTTCAAAGACACTGAATGGGGTAGGCTGGAATTTCAAACCGGCTTCATAACTAACAGTTTTTTGTGGTTTTACGCCCGGATTGCCGATAATTACAAAGGCTTCCTGGCTTAAATTTTCCGGATCCTGATAGATTAAATTACTGTAAATATCAGCAAAATTTGGGAATTGAAAAAAGTGTCCGTACGAAAAATGAAATATCATATCCTGTGTGACCGGGAATGCCATTCCCAGACGGGGACTAATTTGATAATTGGGGGCAGCGTCTTCCAGTTCTGAGAGGGGATTGTCAATCTCTTTCCACTTACGCGCTTTTACATCCAAATAATCAAACCTCAAGCCAGCATTGATAATCAGATAGTCATATTCCATCTTATCCTGGAGATAAACTGACCACTCCAGCGGTTGATAATCCAGGGGAATCCGGCGATCTGCTCCCCCTTCATCGGGCCAGGGTTCCAAACGTTTCAGCGATCTTAAATCATGATATTTTATCTCAACACCGGTTTTAAATTCATGATGTAGATTAGCCTGATAATTCAAATCCCCCTTCAATGAATAGAGATCGGTTTCAGAATTGATGTACAGATCATCCGTTCCCCGGATATAAAATTCCAGTTCATTATCCCGTTCTCCCTTTTGGTATTCAGTGTCGGGGTTCTTAAAGCGGTTGTTTTCCCAATCCCAAACGCCAAATTCGCTTTGCTGACTGGAGAGCGATAAATTCAAAATATAGAACATGCGTGAAGAGATCGTATGAGAGACATTTAAAATATGCCGCAGTTGTTTATTCTGATTCAGCCCCTGATTTTGTGGTAAATATTTCCAGGCATGGCTGTATACCTGGAAAATTCTCTGACTGAAACTTTCAGAATAGTTAAGTTTAAGGGTGGGGGTAGCATAAAAAGTGAATTTACCAAAATAATTTCTATCCAAATCAAATCCGTGGGGAAGATAGGAATCGAAATTGGCATATTTTCCGGAAAAGAAAAATGCCAGCTTCCGGATACCGGGAATAGGCCCGCTGAAAGATCCCTGAAATTGGTTAGGTACATTGATGGCGGTTGAATATCCCTGAAAATTCTCGGCGGGTGGATTGTATTCCAGTCGCTCGCCTGTATCTCCCCCAACAATGGGATTTTTATCCGGAACCAGTGCGTTTTGCTGCCGATAAGGGGAGGTGTTGAGATATCCAGTGGTAACTTCCAGTTTGCCGGTATAACGCCGAGACGGTTCTTTGGTAACGATGTTAACGATACCGGACATAACATTTCCATACTCTGCATTAAAGGTACCGCTGATGACTACCATTTCATCAATGGCCTCATCTGCGATATCCACCCCTAAATTTCCGCTCATAAACTGCCGGGATTGTGAACTTTCCTCCAGCTCATTGTCGAATCCGGCCCGAAGAGGATCGTCAACCGGTACACCATCAATGAGGTAGGCAACCTCACCAGTTCTCCCACCTCGAATGTGTAATCTTCCCGAAGCATCTTTACTCACACCAGCCTGTAAGGCCAGAATGTCCTTGAAATCCCGTACGGGTAATTCTGTGATTTCCCGGCTGTCGATATACGATTGTTTGGAAGTGATATCCTTCCTGATGAGAGGGCGCTCTGCGACAACCACCACTTCATCGCCCAGGATGGTGGTTTCCGCTAACTGAAGACTGATATTAGTAGTTAAGTCGACCGAAATCTGCACATCTTTTTTGAGAACGGTCTGATATCCCAACATGCTGATTTCCAGATTATAGATTCCCGGAGGAAGGTTTAGAATGAGAAAATTTCCATCCACATCGGTGGAAGCTCCCCAGTATGTATCCAAAATAACAATGTTGACCCCCGGTAACGGTCTTCCGGTCTCTTGGTCAGAGATCGTACCCACCAGTTTTCCAGTGGTACCTGCCCATGATGAAATCGAAACTGAAAATATAAAAAAGACTATATAGAGTATCTGCAAAGCACGCACCATATTATTCCTCTATTTAATATGGATTCATACTATAATTATTTCAACAGGTTTCCTATCGTATAAGAATCATTTTTTTAGTAAAGTTTTGTTCTCCGATGGTCACTTTATAGAAATAAATGCCACTGGAACAGAATTTATCATCCTGATTATTTCCATCCCAGATAATTTTATGAAATCCGGCTTCATACTTTTGATTCGGAAAATCTTTCACGATTTGTCCCAAGTTATTAAAAATCTGTACCGAAACTTTTTCGGATTTTGAGAGGGAAAACGGAATGGTTGTCTCAGGATTAAAAGGGTTAGGATAATTTTGATACAGAGAGATTACCTTGGATATTTCGGAATTGCTGTCCAGGATTTGAGTGCTTGGATCTGAAAGCCAGTTGATCACCCGGTTCATTACATTGACTCTTTTTGCCTGGCCATTATCATTAATACCTTCCCATCCGAAAGCAAAGTATACAAGTTTATAGGTGCTGGCCAAATACAGAGCTGCCTGGTCAGTCTGATTCCCGATATCATAGAGAATACCCGGCTGTGCGGGCGAAATTGCCTGAATGATGTCCGGGCTTGACTGGTTATTAGCTCCCCCTGATCCCAGAAGGATCAAGGTCTCTCCGGCCCCGATGGGATCCGAAGGAATTCCGTCCAGAGCAAAGTCATTTGAATTATTGTTAATATAGCTGGCATGAAGATAATTCTGAAAGAAGGGAATACCGTTTTGTTGTTCAACCAGATCGTAAGCGATATTCTGACCGGTGAGGAATAATCCTCCCTGGTTATCCAGATGATTCTGCAAAAATTGTTGTTCTGCAGAGGTTAGTACGTTCTGTTCAGCCTCCCCGGTATACCAGATGACAATCTTGTAATTGCTCTCTCCGGATCCGGGCACCCCTTGCTGCTGTATGTCCCAAACATCATACGGGTGTTGCAGGCTGTCCAGCGCCTGGGTATAATAGGCAATTTTAGATGAGCCATTCGTCTCATCATCATTAACCAGCAGTATTTCACGCTGACCAATAGCAAACTTGATTACTTTTTGATACCGATAATTACCATTGGCTGTGATTGTGAACAGAATCGGGATCATTGAAATGCTGCTGTCGGTTCCAACGGAAGCTGAAAAAGGGGATCCTGAATTGCTGATGGTTGCTCCATAAGGCAGGTTTCCAAGCGCAGAGATACTGTCCTGAATCGTGAGAAGCGGATGCAAACTCCGCATTGTAATCGAAACGTCGCTGGCATTTTGATAAGTGTTTTTTAAGGTAATACTTATATCTACATTTTCTCCATAGTCCAGCCGACTGTTACCGTTACCTTGAAGAGAATCTTTTACAGCATGTGAGCGGATGCGAATGACTTTATCCAGGGTTTTAAAGGCATTAATCCTTCCACTCCCTAATTGTCCGGCATGGGAAGGATTTAATGTGTCGATGTTGTCACAATTGTTTTTAATTCGATTGATGACCGAGTCAGGTGTATAGTGAGGAAACATGGAATAGGTTAATCCCGCAAGGCCTGCTACGATGGGAGTACTCATAGAGGTTCCGCTCATATTGC
>CP070707.1:3922173-3930576 GCA_020350205.1 bacterium | reverse complement strand
ATGGAAATATGAAGATAGCATTATTGGGTTCAACTGGATTTTTAGGGAAAGTATTACTTAGGAAAGCACTCGATAGTGGATATCAAGTAAAAACCTTAGTTAGAAATCCAGAAAAACTTGGTGAATTAAGGGATAGTGTTGATATTATTCAAGGCAATATTTTTGAGTCCGGCAAAATTACGGAAACTGTCAAGGGAACCGAAGTAGTCATATCTACTATAGGTCCTCCACAACGAAATCCAAAAGACCCGGAAAAATATAAAAGAGCGATGGAAAACCTAGTTATTGCATTGGAAAAACAGCATATTAAACGCTTTATTCATATAGGTGGTGCGGTTCATCCAGGAGGTGAAAATGAAAATTGGACGATGGGCAGAAGGATTTTAAGATTATTTCTTCAGGTAGTATGGAAACCGGGGCTTGTGGCAAAAAAGCTGGAATGGGAGGTTCTAAAAGTGTCAAATCTTGATTGGACTTTAGTGAGGCCCCCTCAGATTACCAAAGGAGGTTCTACGGGTAAAGTAAACGCAGATGAGAAAAACTTAGCCAGAACAAAAATTAATGTGGAAGATCTTTCCAATTTTATACTCGCTCAAATAAACTCAAAGAATTGGATTAAAAAAGCTCCTTTGGTCTCATCAGTGAGATTTCTACCTCAATAGACTGCAAGCAGGGATTATGTTGAGACCAGGAAAATGCCTGTCATCCCTTAGTTCAGTAGCTTGTTTAGAAATATTTTCATGCAACCGTGGTTGCTTCCTGCTATGAAATTACCAAACTCGTAACCCTAACATTTTTTATACGTAAACAGTAGTTAACATTTTGTTATAATCTTAAGTTCTAAATAACTATTTTAAAAGTAGGACTGATAGATATCTGTTCAGATTAAAGATGTGGTTTTATAAATTTTAATAAAATTACAATTTATGCCCGGGGATGAATCATTCATTTTATTGATTTAAAGTGATTATCAGCATATCAGTATTTGACCGAATAAGTCACAAAATCATAACCACTCTTGATGTCAAATAATTAACGTAAAACAATAGGACCATAAAAAATGAGAAAAAGGTGTCATCATGAACAGTTCCCTCTATATGTTATTCACAATTTTAATCTCCTTCCATATCCTCTATCCGGATTGCTATGTAAGAGAGAAATTACATACTGATTCCTATTATCATAGTGGGGTTGTGCATCCCGCCGAAGACAGTGAAAGAGAGGTTTGGATTGGAGAGAAAAAGTTATGCACTCTTCGGCAGAATTGGAAAATTGTTTTAGACCTGAATAAGAATATGATGTTTATCATCAACCTGATGGATAGCAGCTATGTGGAATGCGGTCTGCCTTTCCAGTGGTCAAAAGTTGTAAGTGAAGAATTTGTGGGTATGTTGAAGGTATTCGAGACAAAAGGTACAGTTCAAAAAACCGAGAAAAAAAAGAAAATAGGAACGTGGGATTGTCAAGAATTTGTAGTAAACTCATATATGATTTATGAGGGTAGTAAGTTTAATGAAACAGACAGTAAAATATGGGCGTCTCCTGAAATGCTATCTGACGAGGAAACCTTTAGTCGAATGATTGGAATCATGCGAAAATTTGCAAATTACGATTCCAGCTTTATCGAACAACTGAGTGATATTGAAGGATATCAGATAAGTTTGGAATCACTATTCTATCCCAAAGGCTTTAGCGTCACCTCGAGTCAGAAAGTTGTCGAAGTTATTGAATCAGATCCTCCCAGTGGGATTTATGAGGTTCCTGCGGCATTCTCAAAAAAGGAAAACCTAACATTGGATGAGTTAAGAAGTCTGTGATGACGATAAAACAATTTTGTAACGAACATATGGAGGAGCCAAAAATGAGTCATTCGGATATTGATGAAGGAAGGCGGAAATTTTTAAAGAAGAGTATTGCAGGAATGGTGGTGCTGCCAGCAGTTCTGAATACCAGTTTAAAGGCTGAGAAACCAAAAACCACTTCCTCAAAATTTATTTACCGTACTCTTGGTAAAACGGGAATGAAATTACCAGTGGTCAGCATGGGTGTAATGAATGCTGATAATCCCAATCTCGTGAAGGCTGCCCTGGACGCTGGAATAGTTCACCTGGATACTGCCCACGGTTACCAACGGGGACGTAATGAGGAGATGATTGGGCAGGTTATAAAAGACCGAGGGCGTGACTCGTTTGTTCTGGCTACTAAAGTTCCCGCAGATTTTCAGGATGATAAAACCGGTCTTTTCACCGAAAAAACTAAGCCCGAGTCATTTATTGAGAAATTTGAAATAAGTTTGAAACGACTTGGTCTTGAATATGTAGACATTCTATACCTGCACGATGTCGTGAAGAAAGAAGCAGCAATGTTCGAGCCATTACTTACCGCACTGATAAATCTAAAAAAAGCAGGAAAAACCAGATTTATTGGGGTTTCAACTCACCGCAATGAGCCGGAGGTAATCCAGGCAGTAGCAGACAGCAAGATTTATGATGTAGTGTTAACAGCCTACAATTTTCGGCAACCCCACCTTATTGAAATGCATAAGGCCATGGAATATGCAGCTAAGGCCGGTGTCGGCATTATTGCTATGAAAACGCAAGCCGGGGTTTTCTGGGACCGGGAAAGGCAACATCAAATCAACATGAAAGCCGCTTTAAAGTGGGTGCTGGCAAATGAGAATGTTCACACGACGATTCCAGGTTTTACAACTTTTGACCAGATGAACCTTGATCTTTCAGTGATGGAAGATCTGAAACTTACTCCTGAGGAGGAGAGTGAGCTGACGTTGGGGGATGACATGGGGATGAATGGTCTCTACTGCAGTCAATGTGGACAGTGTGAGGCCCAATGCCATAAATCTCTGGATATTCCGTCAATTATGCGTAGCTATATGTATGCTTATGGATATAATAATTTTACAGCAGCCAAGGAAATTATGCAGTCTCTATCCTCGGATGGAAAGTTTTGTAATGATTGTCACGCCTGTCCGGTGAAGTGTAGTTTCGGTTTTGATGTCAAAAGCCGGGTAATGGATATTGCCAGAATTCAAAATGTTCCCTCTGAATTTTTAACTTAAGGGAAAGTAGAGGTTAAGGAGAAGTAACAATGACCAAATATACTTATTAGGACCCTGCTATGATTAATCGATTTACCGTATGTTTCATTTTCTCGATTATCTTCCCTGGTATTTGCCTGAGCACGGGAGATGATATTACCCTGGACATCGATCGTGCAGGTATGCATAAAACACTAACAAAAATTTTTGTCCCTGAAAATTTATATGAATATATCAATGGTGCAGCTGAATCATACTTGTCTTATGAGTTTCAAGAATTGGTGGTGCAAAATTACGAAGATAATCAAAATCAAACTGTCATAGTCGAGATATACCGCCATAATAATCCGGTTTCTGCTTTTGGAATCTACAGTCAGGAGCGTCCATTACAATCAAATTTTTTAAACATTGGTTCACAGGCTTACTATGAGGAAGGGATTCTGAATTTTCTGAAAGGATGTTATTACGTCAAGTTAAGTACTCTTGATTTTGAGAATCAAGACCAATCAATCTTGGAAGAATTTGGTGAGCAAATTGACCAACAACTGAAGGGAGATCGAAATTTACCCGGATCATTATCCTGGTTTCCGGGGGAAGGAAAAATAGAAAATTCTGAGAAATTTATTTCGCAGAATTTTTTAGGGTATTCTGTTTTAAAGAATGTTTTTACCGCTGATTATGAGGTGTCAAATTATAAATTTTCACTATTTCTTCTGGAGGCTCCTAGCAAAGGGGAATGCAGAAATATTCTTGAATCTTACGTGAGCTCCGCTATTGGTGTAAAACAAGATAAAGAGGAGAATTTTTACACGGTCAATGATCCCTATCAGGGAATAATAGGGCTTCTATGGAAAAATCGATTTATTCTGGGCACGATTAATCTGGAACCGGCTGATATGAGATCAAATTATTTAAAAATGTTTGAAAAAGAAATAGAATTTTAACTCTAAAGTCTCATCAATCCCAATATTATGGGAACTAAAATAAAATTTCAATCTCTCTAACAACCACGGGTACTTTTTTGAGTAGGTTCCAAAAAAATGTAGACTCTCACCCAGGCATTTTCACGTAATTATGAGAATGTAAAAATCGATTTCCACCTATATTATTCAAAACTGCTTTTGAAGATTAAATTTCAATATCTAGGTTTTCATTCTTACATAAATCAGGGATTGTCGTATTTTGGCGACTTGGTAATCAACAATACAAATAAAATAAAACTGAGAAAATTTTAATGTTTACGCAGGACAAACCTCTTAATCTATTTTTACAATAATATGTAAAGATACGGAATGAGATTTTCTACAACAGATGTGTCAAAGATTAGAACAGATGTTGAATTTTATCATAAAAATAATCAGAAAAATAAAACCGGTTATTTCATGAATAATCGGTTAATTTTGATGACTTTCCCATAATTCGGAAGCAGAGATATTCAAGGTAAAATTGCTCAATCAGGATCTAAAAAATGATTTGAAATGCATTGGGCGTTCAAGAGAACGCCCTGATCTTAATTTGCCTTTACGTTATACATAATAGTGATGGCACTCTTGGCTGTAGCTGAAATATTTTTAAATTTCTCAGCGTCTTCGATCTGAATCACCGGTATTTTTCCAAACATGGCATCCTGTTCATTACCTGTGTAGAACATATGAACTCCATAGAAATCTTTATATTTCCAACCTTCCAGTTCTTTTTTATAAAATTCAACCACCTGAGCAATTTCATCTCCTGATAAAAGGCGGACCGACGGTAACATCTCTGCCTGAGCTGCAGTGGTTTGAAAGATCTTGGCTTCCGGATAGGCGGCAAATCCGACCTCTTCTTTATCGGGAACCTTGACATTTTCTACAAATAAGATGGCCAGTGCAAGGTCTGGATCGTTTTCGGGATTTTCCGGGGTACTAACTTTTGATGCAAAAGGTTCACCCGCCAACATAGTTGTTCCCAGCATAAGATTCAAAATTAAAACAGCAATTGAGATTCTTCTCATCATTGTTCCTCCGAGGAATAAAATGAGTGATAAATTAGAATTATTCATTATTATTTAGAATTGAGAAAAATAATAATAGTCTGATCAAATTCCAAATTGGAAGTTTTTATCTGTATTAATAAAATCTCATAATGATAATCACCACATAAATCAATAATCTGTTGGTATGCAACATTTTCTTGATATCTTGGTCAGATATTAGTAAAAAATTATGTAAAATATGGGCTTTATTGATATGCAACTCATCAACAGTCTCAGGAAAACTACCTCGGTTATTTTTATTCTGGTACTTTTACGGTCAGGTTCTGTATGGACCCAAGGGCAAATTACCTATTTGAACTTTGGATTTTCCGGTGGGGAGAATCGGGATATCCAAAGAACCTCGGAAAGTGTTTTTAGGGTATCTGAGGGACTTTATCTTATGAGCCACTATGGACAGCGGGATGATCTTTTCAGAAAAGAAAACCAAAAAGCTATTGACCATCCTTTCATCAATGACCGTTCACGATATTGTAGTGTGTTTTCCAGTGTTTTTGAAAATTCCGTTCTCATTGGAAGAAATTGGGATAATGAAAATGTCGGTTCAATTATCGTGAATTATTATCATCCTCCGGAGGGATTTTCCTCAATTTCGTTCTCCCGGTCAATCGATCTGGGTTTTGGCAAATATATTGAATTAGACCAGATCATTTCTCCTCAAATTGGCAGCAGATTGTTGCTGGCACCCTTTTATGCCATGGACGGGATGAATGAACATGGTCTGGTCGTAGCTGTGACTGGATTAAAACAAACAACTGTTACTCCGAAGGACGGGAAAGAATTCATGTTCATTACTTACCTGATGCGCAACATTTTAGATAAGACAAAATCAGTGGAAGAGGCCATAGCACTGTCTGGCAGGATCGTTCCGTTCGATCTTGATATCAATTCCCTGAATGGGCATTTTTTAGTGGCAGATTCTTCGGGGAAATCGGTTATACTGGAATATCATGAGGATCAGTGGAGAAATATCTACTCCGATAAATCCTGGCAAGTCCTGTCCACCAAACCGGTATTTAATGTCCCTGATTCGGTACTCAGATCACAATGCTGGCGATACCGAAGTTTGTCGGAGAACCTCGAAAATACAAATGGAGCAGGGGACTGGGAAACTGCCATGAAATTTCTTGAGGATGTAGAACAAAAAGGAACCACCTGGTCCGTTATTTATTCTCCTACCACAAAGGAGCTGTACTTTTCAGCGTATAAGAAATGGGACATAATCTATCACCTGAGCCTGCCCTGATCCGGAAGTCCTGAGGAGTATGAATTATTCACTTTGAATTTGCATCTAATGTGAAATGATTCCGTATGGTGTAAAGTAACTGAATCTGGAAAGCAGCTGCATAGCGGGTGTTCCAGATAAATTATATAAGAAAGATGAATAGAATAGCGGCCTACCCGAGAAAGTTCCGAGTCCGTAATTCGTTTTATTGAAAAATGGGTACAACCCGGAGGATGAGATATGAAGATTATTTGGTTATTTTTAATTGTCTTCTTCATCGGATCTTGCCAAAACCTTACTCCCGACATCAGTAGAGATAAGATAGCTTCTGAAAAAGAAGTTGTTAAAAAAGTTATTGAGGATAATATCGGGTGGGCCATGACAAAAGATCTGGAACTCCTGTATAGTACCATGAAACAAGATTCGACTCTCCTGATTATAAATCCAGATGCCTCAATGATCGACGGATTTGCACAAGTTGAGGAGACCGCCCGGACTTTCTGGATGGATCCACGTTTTAAAGCAACCCGGTTTGCGGTGAAGGATATACGAATTACTATTTCTGAATCCGGAACGGTAGCCTGGTATTATGCGCTGCTGGATGATTTTGGTGAGTGGGATGGAAAACCTTACAAATGGGAGAATGCCCGCTGGACTGGAATACTGGAAAAAACAAACGGTCACTGGGTAATCCGGCAAATGCACATCTCTTTTCCCAGATGAGTGTCAGGCGAAAGTCCTGTCTACCGCCAGGCAGGTATTTAAGAATCTGAATTCTTTAAATATGAAGACTCTAATCCCAGCCAGCCTGCCTGGTCGGCCCAACCGAAAGATTGCCGGCTTTATTCAAATTAAATACTATATTTAAGAAAGTTAGATTATATTAAAACAACAAGATTTGTAAGCTAACTTCACCTTTTTAAATTATGATGGGTATTAAAGGTCAGAGCATAAAAACGGTTTTTTTTATCATTCTCCTCATTGCAGGATGCAATATGACCATTGAACAAAAAGTTGAGACATTATTTGAAGATTATAGCGGTGAAAATGCGCCCGGAGCGGCAGTCATGGTCGTGAAGCAGGGACAACCGGTACTAATTAAAACCTATGGTATGGCAAACCTGGAGCAGAAAATTCCGGTGACGCCACATACCAATTTTCGCCTGGCGTCAATGACCAAACAGTTTACTTCCATGTGTATTATGATGCTGGTAGAACAAGGCAAGATTACTTATGATACTTCATTGCGGGAAGTATTTCCGGATTTTCCGGAATACGGAAATCACATTACCCTCAGGCACTTACTCCAGCATACCTCCGGTCTTATCGATTACGAAGAACTTGTGACCGATACGCTTCCGTATCAGATTACCGATAGAGAGATTCTTCAACTCATGAAAGAACAGGACAGTACCTATTTTGAGCCGGGTTCTGAATATCGATATAGTAATACCGGATATGCGGTTTTGGCGATCAGTGTCGAAGAGGTATCAGGTCTTACTTTTGCGAATTTTCTAAAGAAATATATTTTTGAATCACTCGGTATGAAAAATACTGTTGCCTACCAGAAGGGAATCTCTACGGTATTCCAAAGAGCTTATGGATACACAGTTTTACCTGACAGTGTCCTGTCGAGTGATCAGAGTGTGACCAGTGCAGTTTTAGGGGATGGGGGTATTTATTCATCCATTGATGACCTGTTCAAATGGGATCAGGCTCTCTACACCGAACAATTAGTCAGCCGGGAGACCTTAGCCCTGGCGTACACTCCCCATCTGGAAATCTATGGTTTTGGCTGGCGTATTGATGAGTATAAAGGACATCAGCGCATTCATCATACTGGCAGCACCCGGGGATTTCGAACCATTATCCAACGTTTTCCGAAGGATCAATTCTCGGTTATTATTCTGACCAATCGAAATGATCCGGATGTAGCTCCATTGGCGGAAGAACTGACCGATCTGTATTTGTTAAGTGAGTAAACGGTTTTATACCGATATTTCGGGTGTTATAAACTTATAATTACTTGAAATCCTTAGCGAAACGCCGTCTGGCCGCCCTGCCTGCTGCCCGCCTGGCATCGGACAGGCA
>CP070707.1:3897280-3922073 GCA_020350205.1 bacterium | reverse complement strand
GATTTTCAATATAAAAAAAATTATCCCTACCTTTGGAAGGTTTTTTTCTTTCATTACCGCGCTTACCATCTGCCACCTGCTCTATGTGACCTTTTCCTCTTCTTCTTCGCTTTCTGCCAGAGAAATACTGATAAAAATGAAAAATAGCAATACGATTTATTCAGATAACAAGGGTTTTGCACGATTTCAGAATGGTGCTCTTAATGAGTTTTCAAAAAAGTTTCAACTTGTTTACCAGGGAGATATATTCGATAACCGTCTGCCGAATCTTCAATCCCGTTTTCAGAATATTATTAGAGTAACAATAAAGGATCAGCTGGATTGGCAACCACTGGTCAACACTCTGAATAAATATCCAGATGTTATCTGGGCAGAATATAACCATCCTTATTCCCTTCATTTTATCCCGAATGATTCCTTATTTCCTCAGCAATGGGCTTTGGCAGAAATTCGCATGGAGAATGCCTGGGATGTTGAACAGGGTGACACCGCGATAATAGTCGGAGTGATCGATACCGGTATTGATTATAATCATGAGGATATTGAGGGTCAACTATGGGTGAATCAGCTTGAGGACTTAAATCAGAATGGAAAACTGGATTCGCTGGATTTGAACGGTATAGATGATGACCAGAATGGTTACATCGATGATGTAATTGGCTGGGATTTTACTCATGCACCTGCTTTTCCCGATCAAGGCGATTATCTGACTCCTGATAACGATCCCATGGATGATTACCCGGGAGGCCATGGAACACCGGTTGCCGGAATCATTAATGCCGCAACCCATAATGTGTTGGGGATCGCCGGTACTGCGCCGGGGATCCGGGTTATGGCGCTGCGCGCGGGAACAGCTTCAGGTTACCTCGAAGAAGATGATGTAGCAGAGGCTATTATTTATGCGGTGCAGAATGGCTGTAGAATTATAAACATGAGCTTCGGAGATCTGGCATATTCGCATTTATTGAAGGAGGCGGTTGATTATGGTACCTCACAGGGGGTGATTTTTGTGGCATCGGCTGGAAATTCAGGAAATCAGGTCCTGCAATTTCCGGCAGGTTATGATAATACTCTGGCCGTCGGTGCAACCGATTCAAATACACAACTTGCTCCTTTTTCCAACTATGGATCAAAACTTGATTTAGTGGCACCGGGGCAAGATATCTTGTCCACCGGGACTCAGAATTATTATGGGAATTATAGTGGAACTTCGTTCGCAGCACCTATGGTTTGTGGGGTATTGGGGCTCTTATGGTCACAACAGCCCTCTGCATTATCAGAACACCTTATCGGTCAACTTCTGGCAGGATGTACAGATCTGGGAATGCCGGGTTGGGACATCTATTATGGTCATGGTATTCTCAACGCCAGCACTGCCTTAAATTCTTTTCAGACCTCCCGGGCCAGAATAGATTCTCCACCGACTTACAGCGGGGTGAAGGATCCATTCGTAGCTATCCTCGGAACCGCAGCGGGATCAAATTTTAAAAAATATACCTTGTCGGTGGGGGGTGGAGAAAATCCAATTCAAATGATCCCTTTTGTGGAGAGTACCACCCAGGTTATATCCGATACACTGGGTATCTGGGATACGGGTGCGTTGATCGACTCAGTTTATACCATTCAATTGAAAATTACCGACTGGCAGAATTCTACCTTTATCCACCGGGCAGTGGTATTTCTGGATCGTACGCCACCCGTACTGCAACAACTGGATATCATTCCGATATTGGTGAAGGATAAAAATGGATTTCTTATTGAAGTGTATACCGATGACCAAACACGCTCGACTCTTTTTTTTCGTAATAAAGGATCGTCACTGTTTAATGGGTCAATAATCTCCAGCTACCTCGGTACCCGGCATACCTTTCTGCTCACTCAGGAACGAAGTACTCAGAAAATCGATTTCTATCTTAGCCTTGAAAATAATGCCGGTTTAATGACCATAGATGATAATCTTGGTCAGTTTTACGAACTTGACTTAAGTAAAAATCTACCGCTTAGTGCGTTATTTGAGGAAATAACTGCGCTCGATGGTTTTGGCTATTTAATGACTCCAAGTATTGACATCAATGGGGACGGTATTCTGGATGTGATCGGTAATATTCAGCAGCCTGGCCAGCAATCAGCGTCGATCGGGTCGATAAATTTGATCAATGAGAATTTAATTATTTATCAGGGAATTCAGCCCGCTTTCGGAAGGGATATCTATGATATAAATTTTGATGGTATACCGGAGCTTCTGGCTGGTTTCGGGAACAAATCCTATCTATATCCGGGTCAGAATTTACCACAATTTACTGGTAATCCATTGCAATTTAGCTTAACTGATTTATGGGCAGCCCGAATGACTGATTTATTCAGTGATGGCAATACGGAACTGCTAGCACTGCATTTAGGAGAGTGGAATATTTTTCGATTGGACAATCCTGCAGACCTCACTCTCACCCAATTGCAAATTTTGATGAATCCAACGGATGGGGAAAATAACTATGGCGTCCCCTACGCAGAAATAAGGGATTTAAATCAGAGTGGACAACCGGAAATTATCCTGGGAGATTATGATGGAGATATCATCATATATGAAGAACAGTCTGGCAATCGATATGAACCTTTGACCTTCTTAAAACTGCCGGGACAGGATGCGACTCACCGCTTTGCTGTGGGAGATGTGGACGGAGACAGTCAGGCCGAAATAATAGTCGCTACCCAAAGACTGGCGGATTATGATGGGGAATCCAGCAGCTTGGGTCAATACTGGATAGTGAATATCTTAAAATTGAATTCGAATGGAATACTGGAAACGGTGTGGAAGCAGAATTTCCACGGTATTGTCGACCTGAGAGAGGCATATAGTGGAATATCTTTGGCAGATTATGACCAGGATGGCCGGGAGGAAATCTTTTTCACCCCATACCCGCAGGCATACTATATTCAATTTGAAGATAATATGTACCAGGTCAACTGGTATTTTGAAGGGATTAATGCTGCTGCAGTACCTTTAGTTGCCGAGAATCAGATCCTCATGACCACCCCAACTAAACTGATTGTGATGAGAAATATGATTACTGCGGATCGCCCGCAGGCACCTTCACGGTTGCGTGCGGAGAGCGCCGATACTGCACATATCGAACTCAAATGGGAAGAGGTTTGGGGAGCAGATTATTACTTACTTTTGCGGGAGACTCTTTCCCTCCAGCTTCCTGATAGTTTTATCTGTCAGACTGTTACATATCAGGATACCATGATTTTATCAGAAGAAAAATATCGATACACTGTTCGAGCGGTTGACAGCAGTTTTGTGAATCCGGTTAGTGGAAACAGTAATGCACTTCTGATTCGGGCTGAAAATACACCTCAACTTGTTAACCTGGAAGTCATTCAGAATAAGCAGTTACTCCTCAATTTCGATCGCCCATTAGATCCACGTTCGATGGATGTGAAAAAATATATTGTTTCACCTGGATCTCTGTATCCATCCTCAGCTGTGCGCGCACAAGGCGGTAATCAGATTTTACTCGGATTTCAGACCGGGCTTGCAGCTGGCGAATATGAATTACAAATTTCAGAGTTGTACAATCAGTACGGAGTTCCTTTCTACAAAGATACTTTAACCATTCATTTTGAGGTGCTCTCTTCACGTCGAAAACCATACGTGGAGAAAGTCGTGATGAAGAGTAAAAAAGAGTTATTGGTTGTTTTCAGCCATCCCATGGATCCGGTGAGTGTTAGAAATCTGGATTATTATCAGCTTGAACCGGACGATGAAGTTACTGATGTTTTCCTGGAACCAGATAATCCAGAGAATCTGTGTCTAACTCTTTCTGGGAGGAATCGGATGGGAAGTCTGGGTGTCAATTATTATTTGAAGATTGGAGATTTAAAGGATATCTGGGGAGAATCTCTTTCGGAAGAGGGGGGAAATCGACATCTTATAAGGCGTGAAGTTGAAAATCTGAATGAGATTGTAGTTTTTCCTAATCCGCTTCGTGCGGGATTGTCAGAGGAAAAAATTACTTTTGGAAATCTTCCACTGGGATGTGAAATTTCGATCTATACTGCTAATGGGGAACTGGTAGAACAGATGAAAAATGAGAATAGTGCAGGTGGTATGGTCTGGGAACTAAATAATCAGTCAGGTCGACGGATTCTGAATGGTGTCTATCTTTATGTGGCGAGCTATCAGGGTCAGCAGAAAACCGGAAAATTTGTTGTACTTAGATAAGGAGTGAATTTCATGCATAATCGGAAACCCGCGGTAATAGCCATTACGGGGGGTATGGGAACCGGACAATCTACGGTTTGTCAATTCCTTCAAAAATTGGGGGCCAAGACGATAAATGCCGACACGGTTGCCAAACGGGAAATTGAAGGTAATCCACAGCTTCAAAAAGAACTGAAAAAAACCTTTGGGGCTAAAATCTTTTATAGAAATGGAAAGCTGAATAGGAAGTTATTGGCCAAAATTGCTTTTTCCGATGAGGCAAAGACAGCCCGTCTCAATAAAATTGTACATCCACAAATGGTATCCCGGATTATTGATATCATTGAGGAAAGCCGGGAATCTGGAAAGTACAAGCTGATTGTTGTTGATGCTGCACTGATTTATGAATTGAGCCTGGAACATATGTTTGATGCAGTGGTTGTAGTCACATCGAAAATGAAAAATCGACACGAAAGAATTAAAAAGCGAGACCAATTAAATGAAAAGGAAATCAATGATCGCATGAGTAAACAAATTCCTATAGAAGAAAAAATCCAATGGGCAGATTTTGTGATTGAAAATAATGAAAGTCTGGATCTACTTGAGAAAAGAACTGTAAAACTATTTCACGATCTTAAGAAACTGCCTAGCAAAATATCTTAACCTGAATTATATTCTGCGGGGATTCTGATTCAAATAATTTTATGATTCAATTGGGGGCTGGTTTTAATCCTGCTCTACTTCGCTTATTCGTAAACCAATCTGCACTTTTTTTTATTTTTCTTTATTTTTATACTGCTAAATAATAAATTACCATAATCACAATATTCAAAATATATTTCAATGTTTGGTAGTTCATTTCTATGTATAGTATCTGTTTTATTGTCATATATATATGAATAATTAAAACGAATAAATCTCTGGCATAATTTTATGTAACTTTATTCACTTTATCAAGAAAAAACGCGACTGAATTGAGAAAGGATTTTGGGTATGGCTGACAAATCATTTAATCCCTTTGCCATGGCACAGGCACAGTTTGACAAGGTGGCAGATATACTAAATCTGGATACGGCCACCAGAGATCTCCTTCGATATCCAATGCGGGAATACCATTTTAATATTCCCATCCGGATGGATGATGGAAGTTTTAAAGTTTTCAGGGGGTTTAGAGTACAACATAATGATTCCAGAGGTCCCGGTAAGGGCGGTATCCGGTTTCACCCGCAGGAGACGATTGATACCGTGAGGGCTCTTGCGATGTGGATGACCTGGAAATGTGCGGTAGTAGACATTCCACTGGGTGGGAGTAAAGGAGGAGTGGTATGCGATCCGCATAATCTAAGTATGCGTGAACAGGAGCAGATTTGTCGCGGTTGGGTGCGACAAATTTCGAGAGATGTAGGTCCAGTAAAGGATGTTCCGGCTCCGGACGTCATGACCAATGCCCAGCATATGCTGTGGATGCTGGATGAGTTTGAAGCCCAGCATAATGGAAAATTTCCCGGATTTATTACTGGCAAACCCGTCGGAATGGGAGGCTCTCTGGGCAGAACTGAAGCCACCGGTTATGGGGTGATATTTACAGTCCGCGAGGCATTGCGGGAATTGGGAATGCACCCAGAGGAAACCACCGCCAGTTTCCAGGGATTCGGAAATGTATCCCAATACGCCATTCAGTTGTATAATCAACTGGGAGGAACGGTTATTTGTGTCTCCTGCTGGGATCAGGAAGATCAGACCTCATATTCTTTCCGGAAGAAAGATGGGGTTAACCTGGAAGAACTTCAGAAAATTTCTGATAAGTTTGGTGGTATTCAAAAAAACAAAGCACGGGATCTGGGCTATGAGATTCTGCCGGCAGAAGCCTGGATTGAACAGGATGTGGATATTTTAGTTCCTTCTGCCATTGAAAACCAGGTGACGGCAGAAAATGTAACGAAAATCAGCAAACAGGTAAAAATTATTGCGGAAGGTGCGAATGGTCCCACCACCCCGGAAGCCGATAAAATTATTCATGAACGGGGTATTTTTATGATTCCGGACTTCCTGGCCAACGCCGGTGGTGTAACGTGCAGTTATTTCGAACAAGTCCAGAGTAATATGAATTATTTCTGGGAGAAGGATGAAGTGCTGGGTAAACTGGATGTGAAAATGACTGCCGCTTATCTGGCAGTAAGCGCCCTGGCCCGTAAAAGAGAGCTTTATATGAGGGATGCGGCATATGTAATTTCCGTGAGCCGTGTCGCACAGGCATGTAAAGATCGTGGTTGGGTTTAAACGCAGATTTCTGGCTGCAATCTGAATCATGTTGATGTGGATAAATTTATTTTGTATTATAGAAAAAGAGGTAAACTGAGATTTACAAAATAGTATGTTCAATTTAGATCATCTCTTTATTAGATTCCCGTGACGTTTTCACGGGAATCTTTATTTTACAGATATCAGGTTAAAAGAAAATTAGCATGGCAAAATTCGATCGAAAATTTTTTGATACGAACACCGAATTTACCACCTTGGGTAAGGGATCTTTAGGGGGAAAAGCCCAAGGTCTGGTAAATATTTCTAACATCCTTAACCAAAGATTTGAATCCGATCAGTTTCCGGAGATATCGGTTTCCATCCCCAGGATGACGGTTTTGACGACGGAAGTATTCGACGAATTTATGACCCAAAATAAATTATATGATCTTGCTTATTCGGATGAGGCAGATCATCGCATTGCACATGCTTTTATAAATTCCGATTTTCCTGCCAGAATTATCGGCGATTTATATGCGCTCATTTCCGAGGTGAAATTGCCTCTGGCCATTCGTTCTTCGAGCTTAATGGAGGATGCACTCTACGAGCCTTTTGCAGGAATTTTTGGTACCAAAATGACCCCCAATAATCAATTCAATACGGAAGCCAGATTTCATAAGCTGATTGAGGCTATCAAGTTTGTTTATGCTTCGACATTTTTTAAGGATGCCAAGGATTATTTCATGGCCACTGAACATTCCCTGCAAGATGAAAAGATGGCGGTGATCATCCAGGAGGTGGTTGGCAGAAGATTCCGGGATCGTTTCTATCCTGAAATCTCAGGCGTGGCGCGTTCTTATAATTTTTATCCTACCGGTACCGCCAGACCGGAAGAAGGAATTATTAGCCTGGCTCTAGGCCTGGGAAGAACCATTGTGGATGATGGAGTGGCATGGAATTATTCTCCTGCTTATCCGCGGGCGACTCCTCCCTACAGTAATATTGGTGAACTGATGAATCAATCCCAGCATCATTTCTGGGCAATCAATTTGGCCAAAATGACCCACTATGATCCGGTGAAGGAGACCGAGTATCTGCTGAAATTCGATACGTCAGCAGCAGCAGAAGATAAATCTCTAAAATATGTTTGCTCCACATATGATCCCGGTTCCGATCGAGTATATCCCGGCGTTTCTCCCACCGGCACCAAAATCATTAACTTTGCTCCAATTTTACAAATTGAGCAGTTTCCACTGAACGAATTGGTGAAAAAATTGCTTCATATTGCAGAAGAATCATTGCAGACTCCTGTGGAAATTGAATTTGCTTTGACAATTGATTCATCCGATGATACAAAGGCACGATTTGGCTTTTTACAGGTGCGTCCAATGGTGGTATCCCGGGAGGTAGTGGAAATCTCCGATGAGGAAATGGGTGGAGATGAAATCCTGGTGGCCTCCGAAAATGTGCTCGGAAATGGTTCTATCGATACCTTGACCGATATCGTTTATGTGAAACCGGAGAGCTTTCAGGCCAAAAATACCCGACAAATTGCATCTGAAATTGAAAGAATCAATCAAAAGCTGCGAGAAAATAAAACGTCCTGCGTGTTAATTGGGTTTGGTCGCTGGGGGAGTTCCGATCCCTGGTTGGGAATACCGGCAAATTGGGGACAGATATCCACAGCCAAGGTTCTGGTTGAATCAACTTTACCGGACATGAATGTCGATTTGAGCCAGGGGTCTCATTTTTTTCATAATCTGAGCAGTTTTCGAATCAGCTATTTTGCGGTCAAACATACCGCTCAACATAAAATCAACTGGGATTGGCTATCCCGGCAGCAGGCTGCAGATGAGACGGAATTTGTGAAGCATATAAAACTTTTGTCGCCTTTGCAGGTAAAAGTTGATGGGCGAAGTAGTAGAGGAGTAATCCGGATATGATAAGTCAGAAAAATCCACTTGAAAATGTTATCGATACCCTGAAAGAGAGGGCTAAAGAGCTGAATTGTCTCTACAGCATTGAAGAAGCCCTTAATGATCGGAATTTAGAAATTGAGCAGGCGTTCCAAAAAGTGGTCAATGCTATTCCTCCTGGATGGCAGTATCCTGATGTATGTGAGGCCATTGTGGATTATCGTGGGCAACGGTTTAAAACTTCTGAGTTCAAAAGAACTTCCTGGATGTTGCAATCGCAGATCAAGGTGCAGGAGGAAATCGTAGGAAAAATTGAAGTTTTTTACACCGAAGAGCGTACCCCGGCAGATGAAGGTCCCTTTCTTAAGGAGGAAAGAAAACTGATTGATTATATTGCGGACCGTTTGGGGCACTATCTTCTGCATCGCAATATCCGGGAAATTTTTACCAATATACAGACTGTAAAGGAAAGTATATCAGATAAGGAAAAGGGAGAGTGGCGGATAATCGTTGATCTGCTGAGACGAACGGATCAGAATCTCTATATCAGAGTTTCCAGAAAGATGATGAACTACCTGTCTTGGCACGGTGTGGACGAGGCCCAAAATCTAATGCAGCAAAGTACCAGTAGTCGCACTGGAATTGACTCCGGTGATGAAGATGAGGTAAACCGGCCGCAACGAAAAACCACCATGAGAAATATCATGCAGATTAGTGATGATATATTTGACATTGCCGGGAAGCATCTCACCGCTCAGGAAATTTTTTCATTCGTTCAAAAATGGATACATGAAGATAAATCAAGCTTCCTGATCCGAACCCTGGAAAATCAACATTCTTCCCTCTCTGAAATATCGGAAGCATTAACCCGCTATCAACATCTGGCTCCCGACGGAATTGAACTTTCCGATTCAACTCAGAAAGCGATGAATGTACTCTTGATTCGCAGATTTTTCACAGATCAACTGGAATTCATCAATATTGCTAAAAATTATGTAACGGTTACCGATTTTCATGATTTATTGCGGCATCTGGTTTATCCCATGAACAGTCAGGGAAAACTCGGAGGTAAAAGCGCCGGCTTGTTTCTGGCCTATAAAATTTTGTGTCGGATGGGAGAACGCCTGGATCTGTGCAGCGATGTGGGTTTGCCAAAAACCTGGTATATCAGTTCTGATGGTCTCTTGAATTTCCTGCATTTTAATAATCTGGAAGAGGTGATTGAGCAAAAATACAAGGAAATTGATCAGGTCCGGCAGGAATATCCCCACATTATTCAGCTTTTTAAAAATTCCCAAATGCCAAGTGAAATTATACAAGGGCTTTCAGTGGTCCTGGATGACATTGGTGATAAACCCATTATTGTTCGCAGTTCGAGTTTACTGGAGGATAGGCTGGGCTCCGCTTTTTCAGGAAAGTACAAAAGCCTCTTTCTGGCAAACCGGGGTGATAAAGAGACCCGAATGGAAGCGCTGTTAGATGCCATTGCGGAGGTCTATGCCTCGACCTTCGGCCCGGATCCGATTGAGTATCGGGCATCGCGGGGATTGCTCGATTTTCACGAAGAGATGGGAATCATGATCCAGGAGGTCGTGGGTAAAAAGGTTGGAAATTATTTTCTACCAGCTTTTGCGGGTGTTGCCTTTAGTACCAATGAATTCAGATGGTCTCCGCGCATTAAACGAAATGATGGATTAATCCGAATGGTACCTGGATTAGGCACCCGGGCGGTGGACCGGTTGAGTGATGATTATCCGGTACTCATTGCACCGGGGCAGCCCGGTCTGCGGGTAAATATAACTCCGGAAGATGTAATACGGTATTCTCCCAAGAAGATCGATGTTATTGATCTGGAACAAAATACTTTTGTTACTATGGAGTATGCGGATCTCGTAAAGGAAGTGGGAGATAGTTATCCTGCTTTGAATAAAATCATCTCCATAGCCAAAGATCACCATATTCAACAGGTTTTAGGTTTTGTGGAAGATTTTCAAAGGGAAGATGTGGTGGTCACGTTTGATGGGATCGTGAATGATGGAAAATTTCTGCAACAGGTAAAAACTATCCTCGATGTATTAAGACAAAAACTAGATACTCCGGTCGATATTGAATTTGCTCATGATGGAAAAAAATTCTATTTGTTGCAGTGTCGTCCCCAGAGTTTTTCTCAGGATTCGGTTCCGGTCCCCATTCCCAGGGAAATTCCCGAAGAGCGTATCATCTTTTCAGCAAATCGCTATATATCAAATGGGAAGGTGCCGGATATTACGCATATCGTATACATCGATCCCGCCAAATATACCGAAGTTGAAGATCTGGAAGAACTCAGGCTGATCGGACGTGCCGTGGGTAAATTAAACAAAGTATTACCAAAACGGCGCTTTATCCTGATGGGACCCGGACGGTGGGGAAGTCGGGGAGATATTAAACTGGGAGTTTCAGTGACCTATGCTGATATCAGTAATACCGCGGTTCTCATCGAGGTGGCGCGTAAAAAGGGCAATTATGTTCCGGATCTTTCCTTCGGTACGCACTTTTTTCAGGATTTAGTCGAGTCCTCTATACGTTATCTCCCGTTGTATCCTGATGATGATGGGATCGTATTTAATGAATCCTTTTTGAATCGTTCTCCAAATATTCTGGAAGAACTTCTACCGGAATTCTCCCAGCTGAATGAGGTGATAAAAGTCATCGATGTTCAAAAAGCCACTGCAGGGTCGGTGTTACGGATTTTGCTTAATGCCGATTTGGATGAGGGAATGGGAGTCTTGTCTGCTCCTTCAGAAACACTGGACATTTATTCTGCTGAGGAATATCAAATGGTTACCTCTTCGGATGAGAATTGGCGCTGGCGCCTCAGCATGGCGAAGAAAATTGCGGCAGAACTGGATGCAAAACGATTTGGTGTGAAAGCATTTTACCTGTTCGGCAGTACAAAAAATGCGATTGCCGGGCCGGGCAGCGATATTGACGTCATCATTCATTTTAGCGGTTCTGCAAAACAAAAAAAGGAATTGGATTTGTGGTTTGAGGGCTGGAGCCTCTGTTTGAGTGAATTAAACTATTTGAGAACCGGTTACCGTGCCGAGAATTTGCTGGATGTACATTACGTAGATGATGAAGAAGTGAAAAAGAAATCCGGATTTGCAGTTAAAATAGGGGCAGTGACTGATGCGGCGCGCCCATTGCCTTTGAAAAATCAAAAAGAGTAATTGCTTCAACGGTACTAATTATTAGAAAAGATAAATTTAACTCAGATCTAATCGATTACCCGGCTTCCCATTAAAACTTATTCCAAGGATAAAATTTCCCTTCGAGCCTCCCCGGGCTGATCAGGATGGAAACGGATAACAGCCAATTCCGGGGCTTCACAGGCAGCTGAGAATAGGTGGGTCCGTCCAATCTTCTGTCTCCAGGCCCCCGTGAGCCTGGAAGATTCATGCACATGTCCGTGTAAAGTAATGTGGGGCTGCCGTGCTTCAATAAAACGTTTGATAGCAATACTGCCCACGTGAACATCCAGCGGGACATGATCTATCAGCTGTCCGTCCAGATCAGCACGATCCATTACAGTCTGGTAAGGGGGGGAGTGAAAAAGAAAAATACTCTGATGTAATTCCTTTCCTTCCGTTAATTTTTCTAAATCCTGTTGTATGGTTCCGTAGCGGATTTCTTCCCCTGGAACGGCGACAGTACGGTATCCCTCCTCAGGTGAAATACAACCCGGATCGACAAAACGGGAAACATCGTATTTCTCCCAATCCTTTAAGGTGAATGGTGTTGGGGGAACATAAGAATAACCGTAAAATTGATATTTATCTAACGTAATGCTTCTGAAATGAAGATATTCCCAGATTCCGCTCTGGGCATATTTAATGAAAGCGGATTCATGAATTCGGGTATCATCGTTCCCCATAATCAGGATTACTTTGGGATATTCCGATTTCAGTCTTTTTCGGAGTTTGTTAAGTTCAGGTACCAAAAAATCGGAGACGAAATCATGTGATGCCTTCCCATTAAGTCTGGTTGAGAAATAAGCGTGAGGAAGGAGATCTCCCCCCAGCAGAACCACCGCCGGTCTCTCAGATAGTATCAACTCAAACAGTTGACGATAGCGGTCGACATGTCCATGTAGATCAGTTACAAAAAGATAATCAGGCACGCTTGATTTGGTGTTATTGAAAAGATTGAATTGATTTATCAGGTTTATAGATAATTCCACGCCCTGATTTCCCCTCAATTTTGACCAGTAAAGGTTTTTCAAATCGCAATTGATAGAGAAATTGGGTTTTATACATTGGTTTTTGTTTATTTAACCAATCCCAGTTGATAAGATCATTATGCGGGCTTCCTTTGATATAAAAATAACCGAGTCGTAAGGATACCAGATTATGGAAAAAATGACTGCCCAGGGAGGGTTCGATCTTAAAATCGTTAAAATAGGACTCTATGAACACTTTAGCCCGGGAAACCTGGTACCAATCTACCGGGATGCCCAGCCATGGATCTTGGGTTCCCCACCGACCAAAACCGAGAAGAATGAAGTATTTATTCTCTTTGATATACCTGTGATTTAATTCTTCCAGCTCCTGTGCAATGTGCTGACTTTTCGTTAAATCGAAGTTATCAGGATTCAGGTAGATAATATCATACAGGTTGTCAATGATGCCATTTCCGATAGCATGCCGGGTATAACAGACCGCATCCTTAGTATCTTCCTGATCGATATTTACCTCGAGACCTTCTGAACCGGCTACCATTGGTCGAATTTGTAAAATATAGAACTCCGGCTTACGTTTTACATCACGGTACAGATTAACCGAAAATTCAATCTCAACATGCGTCCCAAAAGCGCGTAGACCTAATTCGAGTAACGCAGTGATAATCTCCGGAAGGGGGAATATTTTATATTTTAAAATATTGGCAAAAGTAATAACCCGGGGTCCGGGAATGGAAAGGGTGTCCTGAATGACTTGATCATGGTGAGAATAGGTACTACCCACAAAGAAAAGCGATCCATCCTCTTCCGCCCGTTGGATGTCAACCTTTTCCAAACTGAAATTTTCGTTTGCATCGAGTTGTTTTGCCTGATTATTTAAATCAATGGCATAAAACTGAATCTGTGAATTATCACAGCATTCTCTGGCAGAACTGTAGTGTAGATTCATGCTGGGGTGCTGTGGTGAAAATCGGTAAATTCGTTCGCCATCCATGATTATTTTGCCCAGGCCCAGTGCCAGATGGACAATTCCCTCGTGGGGCTGCATCGGTTCTAGGGGGTAATAATTATAGGATTGGGCTACACCGGATAATATCGGGTAAAATAAATTTTTAAACCGGATGCCGGCACATTGCTGAATGACGACGGCCATTTTTTCTTCTTCAATCCGGTAATCGGTATTCTTGACATACTCCTTGGGCTGACGATAGAAAACGGAAGCATAAATCAGGCGAATCGCGTCCAGCAGATGCCGCAACCGAATTTGAATATCTGAATGGACGTTGGGAAGCATAAAAGTTTTATACAATCCCGCAAATGGAAGAAGTTGTGAATCTTCCAGTAAACTGGAGGATCTTACAGCCAGTGGATAATGAACTCTTTCCAACAATGTCTTTAAATGATCCACAATTTTTGAGGGCAATTCAGACTGCAAAAATTTCTCATTCAGTTGTTTTTCCTGATGAGTCCGGATGGCAAATTCCTGCAACTGGTTGGATTCCATAAATTCCTCAAAAACTTCCGTACCAATTACGAATGTCTGAGGTGTTTTAATTTCCACTCCTTCGAATCGTTTAAAAAGCCGGCTATTTGCCAGCGCAGCATTCATGAAAGCAATCCCTCGTCCTTTTCCTCCCAGGGAGCCGCTCCCTAAACGGATAAAAGTGCTGTCTGCATAAAATTCTGAACTGGTAAAATCCTTAATTACTCCCTGTTGAATCCCCAGCATCAGATTGTGAATTGAATTGTGAATATAATGCCGCAGATCCTCTATATTCGGGAAATCGCTTACTTTGATGGGACGGATTTCATCAGCCAACGCAAATTCAGTGCGGGCCCTCAACCAGATAGAAATATGATTTCGTCTGGCATGAAATTCCAGAGAACTGGCCGGAATTTCCAAAATTCTATGCGCAAATTCGTTCAGATTTTTTGCGCGGGCAATTTCCTGTCCGTCCGAGGAGCGAAATATAAAATCTCCAAAACCGAAATGATGTAGAATAAAAGCCCGCATTTCTAACAGGAGATTGGGAGAATTTTTGTTTATAAAGGTGGCATAATGACGGTGAGTTTCTTTTTGCCATTTTTCTTCAGCCGACTGGATTAGAATGGGTAGGTCGGGAATTTTTGTTTTGGCAATTTCGGCCAGTTGAAAACCGGCTTTATCTTCCAGTTTACCCTTGTGCGGGAATTTAAGATCACAGATAATTCCCAGCAAATTATGTTCATAGGCATTGATGATTTCGGATGCTTCTTCAAAAGATTCAGCGGTGAGAATTTTAGGACGAGCCCGCATTCGCAGGAGACGGTGCAATGGATTGACCCCATCTGCAATCAGATTACGGGTTTGGATCATTATCTCAGCATAAATATTAGGAAGATACTGGGAGACATATTTGGGTGAATCTTCAACCAGTAGAATTATCTGGACACCGCGGGAGGTATCTTCCGGGGCATTTTTTAGATCTTCCACATATTTAATGATGGCCAGGAGTAATTTTGATTCCCCTGACCAGTAAAATATTTTATCGATGCTGTGTGCCTGGCGAATTTTCTTTAACATAAGGGGGTCGAGGGGGTCATAGGACAGCAAAACGACAGGTTTGGCCGGGTCTAATTCCTTTACCTTTTCACCAAATGCAATCGGATTCATGTCAGCCAGACGGGTCATAGTGATAACTAAATCGAAAGGGGCATCCTGAAGTGCCTGCAGCGCTTCCTCTGCGGTGGCTACTTTTGTGATCCGCGGAATAAAATGTAGGTTCAGATCAACATATTCACTGAAAATTCTTTCAGCCAGGCGTCCATCCTCTTCCAGTACAAAGGCATCATAAAGACTGGATACCAGCAGGATCTCTCTGACCCGAAATTTCATCAGATCATGAAAGCCACTGAATTTCGGTATAATTTTGGGCGGAGTTTCAGAGAGATTCATGGTATCCCGTGTTTACATCCGGAAAAAAAATTGAAATTTTGTGGAATGCAATATTCCCCGTAACAAAATATTTTACTGCTTTCAAACAGTTTAATCATCTGAACGGGGGATATCACAATCAGGCGTATAGTCCCCGTAATTCTGCCGCTCGGGTAACCCGGTCGATAGCGAGAAGGAAAGCGGCAATCCGCATGTTTACTTTATTTTTCAGGGAGGTCTCCAGAACCTGGTCAAAGGCCTTTTTCATGATATGTTCAAGTTCTTCATTGATCCGGTCTTTTCTCCAGTAATAACCCATACGGTTTTGAACCCATTCCAGGTATGACACAGTGACACCACCTGCATTACATAAAATATCGGGAATAATGAAAATATTATTTTTCTCCAGAATATCATCTGCTTCTGGTGTAACCGGTCCGTTGGCACATTCAGCAATAATTTTTGCCTTCACATGGGGGGCATTCTCTTCGGTAATCTGATTTTCGAGTGCTGCCGGGATCAAAATATCCACATTCAATTCCAGCAGTTTCATGGGATCCGTCAGTTTCTCGCACTTTGCCTTGTTCTCAAATCCCTTTAACAGCCAGTTTTTATTTGTACGACAGGTATTCAGGGCAGCTTCAACATCCAGTCCATCCGGATTATAGTATGCCCCGGTCACGTCTGAAATCGCTACGATCTGGGCACCGTCATCCTTCAAAAGTTTGGCAGCAAAGGATCCGGCGTTTCCAAAACCTTGTATAGCCACGGTACACTTTTTTAAGTCCAGACCCAATTGTTCTGTAGCCTCCTCAACACAGAAAACCATCCCCTGGGCAGTTGCCTCGGATCGTCCTTCAGATCCGCCCAATTCCAGCGGTTTACCGGTAATCACAGCCGGTAAAAACTGTTTTTTATGCATGGAATAGGTATCAAACATCCAGCACATGATTTGAGGATTAGTGTTTACATCCGGGGCTGGGATGTCCTGGTCAGGACCGAAGATATCGGACATTTCTGCAAAATAACGGCGTGACAGATTTTCTAACTCGGTTGGAGTCAACTCGGCTGGATCGCAGACAACACCGCCTTTGCCCCCGCCGAACGGTACTCCCACCACGGCGCATTTATAGGTCATCCAAAACGCCAGCGCTTTTACTTCATCCACAGTGACATCCGGGTGAAAGCGAATGCCACCCTTTGCCGGACCGCGGACAATACTGTGTTGAACCCGGAATCCCTTAAAAATCCGAATTGAGCCATCACTCATACGAACCGGTAAATTGACTTCTGTAATCCGGCGGGGTTCCTTTATCATCGCAATTTGACTCTTACTCAGATTGAGCAGAGAAGCCGCTTTATCGAATTGTTTCATGGCACTTTCAAACGGATTAATCTGTTTTAAAAAGCTCATGCCACCTCCTCATGAATACTTATATAAAATAGGTTTCTTGTCATTTATTGAAAACACTTCGGAGCCATTCTGATCAGGATTCAATGGCAAAGAAATTTGTGCTTTAAAAGAAGATTGATATACGATTTAAAACTTTCATAATGCTTGAATTTAAGTAACTAAAGTTAAATATAATGAAATGCCAGAGAACAAGAAAATAATAAAAATTTCAGATGATAAACAGGGAGACAAATTCTGAAACCCCTTGACAATAATGTTTAAGAAAATTTATATTTTGTGAAATATTTTATATGCTGTAAAATTCAAAAAGATTAAGAATAAATCGTAATCTCAAGAAAAAAATATCACATTAATTTTTAATCTGACGGAGGAATTTCATGGTTCAACATAATATTTATAAGTCTGTTGACAGTTTTATGGAAATGGTGGTGACCAAAAATCCCGGAGAAAGAGAATTTCATCAGGCTGTTCTGGAAGTGGTCGAATCTTTGTGGGATTTTTTGCAGGAAAATCCACGCTATATCCATGCAAAAGTAATGGAACGGATTGTAGAACCGGAAAGGGTGATTCTTTTCCGGGTACCGTGGCGTGACGACAGAGGAGAAATCCAGGTTAATAAAGGTTTTCGGGTAGAATTTAATTCTGCAATCGGACCCTACAAAGGCGGTTTGCGTTTTCACCCCTCCGTGAATCTGGGTATCTTAAAGTTTTTGGGATTCGAACAGGTCTTCAAGAATAGTCTGACCACCTTACCGATGGGCGGAGGTAAAGGAGGATCGGATTTCGATCCCAAGGGAAAATCAGATAATGAAGTCATGAGTTTCTGCCAGTCTTTTATGACAGAACTCTCCCGGCATATCGGCCCCAACACGGATGTTCCTGCGGGTGATATCGGAGTAGGCGGAAGAGAAATAGGCTTCATGTATGGTCAGTATAAACGGTTGCAGAATGAATTTACCGGCGTATTGACCGGGAAGGGTATCAATTGGGGTGGAAGTCTTATCCGTCCCGAAGCCACAGGGTACGGATGTGTATATTTTGCAGAAGAGATGCTCAAAACGAGGGATGAATCTTTCAAAGGAAAAACAGTTGCTATTTCAGGATCTGGCAATGTTGCCCAGTATGCCACCGAAAAAGTTTTACAGCTGGGCGGCAAGGTGGTTACACTTTCTGATTCCAATGGCACCATCTATGATCCTGCCGGAATTGACAGGGAAAAACTACAATTCGTGATGGATTTAAAAAATGTAAAGCGCGGAAGAATTAAAGAATATACTGTCAAATACAAAGGCGAATACTGGGAAGGGGTAAGGCCCTGGAAGGCGGTCTGTCAGGTAGCACTCCCGTGTGCAACCCAGAATGAGATTAACCAGGCCGAGGCGAAAATGCTGGTTGATAATGGCTGTATCTGTGTGTCTGAGGGAGCTAATATGCCTTCAGAGCCTGAGGCTATTGATGTATTTCTTAAAGGTAAAATATTATATGGTCCCGGGAAAGCCGCAAATGCAGGCGGTGTTGCGGTATCTGGTCTAGAGATGAGCCAAAACAGTATGCGAATGTCCTGGAGCCGTGAAGAAGTGGATCAGAAACTTCATGGTATCATGATAAATATCCATGAAACCTGCGTAAAGTATGGTAAGGAAGGTAATTTTATCAATTATGTTAAAGGTGCCAATATCGGCGGATTCATCAAGGTTGCCGATGCCATGCTGGACCAGGGTGTGGTATAATTTTTCACATCACTACCAAAAAGAGAAAAAGCGGAAGTTAGCTTCCGCTTTTTTTATTTCGTGAGAATCTAAAGTATTTTGTATGAGGACCGATGATTAAAATTGGAAGTGAAATTGAACATATTTTACTTCCTCATAGGCCTCCTCCAATAATGAAGCCTCCTGGTTCTACCCCTGCCAGGAGGCTTTTTATTATGACTGTTTGGCTCGTTTTAATAAAAAAGTGAACGCCGACAGTATTTTAGAAAACATTCAGCCATATTATTCGAGTAACGAAGGAACACTCTGTAGATTATAATTCTTCTCATCTTCAAAATCCAGAGTCTTCAGTTTTTCCTGAGCTTCCTCAAAGAGTCTAATGAGATAGAGGGTATTCCGTTTATAGTAATCCGCATCTTCTGCAGTATTTGGTGTAATGGTGCTGTTACTCCCCAGGCGACTGGTGAAATAGGTCATCCGGCTGTAAAGATCTTTTTGCTCCAAAAGTACACCGATAACTTGGTCTTTGCGTGCAATAATTTCCTCTAGTTCGGTTTGGGAAGTATTCGCCGACGCTGCATTATTCTGAATGGTTGCTTCCAGAGAGGCTATAGTTTCCTTGTAGTCGGATCGTTCTCCGGCAAACTGAGTCTGTGCAAATCCATAGAGCAGGATTGCACCCGCTATGAAACCAATAACGAGTGTAATGAAGGGATAAATAATATGGGAATGTTCTTTGTACCAGATTCTGAATTTTGCTTTTTTATCAATCTGACTACTCTCTCCTGATTCCAGCATTTCTTTGATCAGTTCAAATTCAAGGGACTTTTTACAGTAGGGACAAATTTTCGTCGGTTTGGTAAGGGCTTCTGCACAATAAGGACAATATTTCATGATTTTTCCCCGCTTTATAGTACAGTTAATTTACTTACAAGTCTGTCATCTATTTCAATTTAGCTATAAAAGCTAAGACATTATTTCTTCATTTTGCAAGAATTTTTTTTTCAAATTTTTTAGAACTTTATTCCTTATCCTTTTGTATGTAGTGTCCCTATAATTTTTAATGACTTATTCAATACGATGAATAAAATCGATTTTATTGGTGGGAGGTGTCTTTTTAAGCTATTTTGATTCACATTATATACCTTTCATTAAAAGATTATTTTTATGGTATTTAGAAATATGGGTGAATATGTGTCTACAAAAGGAATTTCAATGATTATATTCCATCATGTGGTAAGAAAGGATCATCTTTCGACATCAACTAAATGGTAAATATTCAGTTTGTTTTAAGCGTTATAAGGTTTCTGTATCCGAATTTGGTTTAATCACTTAAGCTATTTGAGTCAGGTTTGATTTATTTGTATCTTTTGGTATTCGAAAATTTTATTTGTGAGGTGTTATTTGAAATATTGGAATATTTTTAAAAAAAATAAGATTTCAATTTTTCTATTCGGTTTGGCTTTTGTTATTCTGGTAATTTTTATCAGTATTATAATTAATAAAAACCAAAACCTGCTTACCAATCATGTGACTAAAATCTATTTTGCAGACAATATTTCTCCTGCATTGCGACAGTTAATTAATCGTTTTAATGAAAACTACCAGGGTAAAATTGAGGTGATTCCAATAGATTTACCCTTTTCAAAGTTTAGTACCAATGAAAGGAAAGAGCTATTGGCCAGGTCACTGAGAAGTAAAAGTGATCTTATTGATATTTTTGCTGGGGATCTCATCTGGTCTCCCCGGTTTGCCAAATGGGTTCATCCGCTGAATAATTTTTTTAATTCTTCCGAATTAAAATCAATTTCAAATCATTCTCTGGAATCCTGCTATTTTGAGGAAAAATTGGTTGCAATACCCCTTTATATCGATGTGGGTCTGATGTACTATAGAAGAGATATTCTAAAAAAGGTGCCCGATTTTCCGGTTATTGAAGAAAATTTGAAAAATTCTATTACCTGGGAAGAGTTTATTGATCTCAGGCAACGTTATTTCAGTGATGTTGAATCATTTTACCTTTATCCGGCAAAAAATTATGAAGGTCTCGTTTGTAGTTTTGCTGAATTGATTTTGTCACAAAACAAATCATCTTTTAATAAGGATACCATTAAAATAAACACTCCGGAATCAAAAAAGGCACTGCAGTTATTGGTAGACCTGGTCAATAGATATCACGTGACACCTGAGGCGGTCTTAAATTTTGATGAGTATCAGAGTTATGTCTACAGCTTAAAGAACGATGGGATTTTTTTCAGAGGGTGGTCTGGATTTATGCTCAATCATTCAGGCATCATTGAGGAAGCTGGCAAAACAGGCCTCTTTGGAGTTGCTGCCTTGCCTCATTTTAAAGGGTCAACGCCGGTTTCAGTTTTTGGTGGCTGGAATTTAATGATTTCCAAACACTCAAAACATGTGGATGAAGCAGTAACCTTTTTAAAATTTGCATTACGAAAAGAAAATCAGGAAATGATGTATTCAGTGGGCGGTTATCTCCCCGTAAATTTACAGGTTTATGCAGATCAACCATTTATGGAGAAACATGAACATTTAAATTACTATTATACCCTGTTTAAAAATGGAGTCCACAGACCTTACACATCAGACTATACAAAAAAATCGGATATTATTTCTTTTTATATTCATCAGGCCATTAAAAAAGAGCTTAGCTCTGAGGAGGCTCTTGCCAAAGCAGAATATTTAATGAATACCAACAAATTTCTTATCAAATAGGGGATCGAATTTTATGAAATCCTCATCGTTCAATTTATTTGAGAAATACAGAAAATACCATTTTGAATTCAAACATTTACTGGTATTACTTCTTATTCTGATTATTTTTCAAATTTTGGTTTCTTTGGTTCACAAAAGTTCTATACAAAATTTATTATTAAAGACCCAGGACTGGTATCAACAGGATTCAGCCGAGCGCCTGGCAAATTTGTCGGCAACCTCGCTTGAGTTATTACTGGAAACAACCAGCAGTAAATCCATTGATGATTCCAAGAATATTCAGGAAATTATCCAGGCATTCAATATTATCTTGAGTCAACCCCTGTTGCAACAAAGTGTCAGGGATATTTGCATTTTGGTACCTGACGGTAATGAAATTATTTCGATTGATGATGGTAAACTTCTTTTTGATTTTTTCTTCAGGGGTGTATCGCTTCCTCATCTATCGGATAATTTACATTCTGAAGCGATTAATTTGTACAAAGATCTTTCCACGAAGCTTCAGAACAATGAACAAATCTATTCAGTAAGAGAAGATAAAGATATTTTTCATGTATTCGTCCCCTTTGTTCCCAAAGGTGAATATGTGGGCGCGGTGTATGTAAAGAATATTCCGGATTTCACCTTTATTACCAGTGAAATAATTTCGAGTTACGACGAAACTGCCCTTATTTTTACAGCGCTCATCTTATTCGGTTTGATTGCGATGTTTTATATTTCTTCCTATACCGTAAAGGAAAGAGATGAAGCATTTCGACAGCTGTACTCTGAAAGAGAAAAGTACTTTAAAGAGGAAATCCATCATCAAAAAGAAGCTCTGTTTACAAAGAGAATCTACCACACTCATCATAAGGCTGAAAAGATAATGGGATTTATCAAAGAAGATTTGCTGCAACTGGATCCTGCGAAAACTGACGAGATAAAGTACCGTGTTACAAAATATGCTAACTTTATCTCCAGAGTTATATATGATATGAAGTGGTATGATCCTCCATTGCAGACCATTAGAAATCCTTTGTTCCAGACAAACCTGAACGAGGTATTACGCTTTATTGTAGAGCAAATTTTCCAAAGAGTCGCCTATCCAACTACCGAATATGAATTTCATTTCAATTTGGATCCCGCGGTTCCTCAGATTGGTGTCAATGAATTTGTGGTATGGGAGATAATTGAACCTTTAATCCAGAACAGCATTGATCATTCGGGAAAGGATAAAGTCATTATCACAATATCCACACAATTTGATTCTTCGAAAAATCAATGTTACCTTTCTATCAGTGATAACGGGACCGGAATAAAGGCTGAACTTCTTGAAGTAGACGAACATGGTATTAAAAGACTATTTTTAGAAAATGTGTCAACTAAAGTCAATAGCGGTAATTCAGGGTATGGTTGTTACCTGGCCTATGAGATCTCAACCCAGCGGTGTGGGTGGAAAATGGATGTCATCAATTTGCCCGAGGGGGGATGTTGTTACAACCTGATTATTCCTTATGCAGAAAGAGGATAATATGTTTTCTGATAGAAAAGTAAATATTTTGCTTATTGAAGATGAAGACTATGATGTGCGCCGTATAAAAAATACCCTCAAACCGTTTCAGGATTATCTGATTCTGAAAAAAATTGTCTCTACGGGTGAAGCTGCTCTGGAAGCTTTACGGGAAGAAAGAGGAAAATTTGATGTAGTCATCATGGATTTCCAGATTGTGGGCAGTTTATCCGGCGAGAGTCTGATTAAAAAGATAAAGGAAATAGATGATATAATTCAGATTCTGGTTGTCACAAAAATGACTGTGAATATCATAGATTTCGAATTTGCAAATCGATTAATTGAAGCAGGCGCCATGTGGTATTGTACTAAATATCCGGGTGACATTGAGGAATATATATATCAGCCCACAGATTTTATTCTGAGTTTATTTAATGCAGCCGAGCGGCGATATTTGGCCAAGGAAGAATTGAAGTCCAGGACAAAACTTGATCAAAATATTCAGAAAAATCTTGAACAGAAAAAAATTCTGGGTAATTCAGAAGCAATCCGAAGATTAAGACAGGATATTGACAAAGCAGCGGAGTCGGATGCCACTATTTTAATTACCGGAGCATCGGGAACCGGCAAAGAATTAGTTGCCAACCACATTCACTATCAAAGTCGTCGGAGATTTGAAAATCTGGTACCCATAAATTGTGGAAGTATACCCCAAGAGCTCATAGAAAGTGAACTTTTCGGATTTGAAAAAGGTTCTTTTACCGGTGCGCAGAATAAAAAACCGGGACTTTTTGAATTAGCGGATCATGGTACCTTATTTCTGGATGAAATCGGAGAACTGCCGCTCTCCGCACAGGTAAAACTATTGCGATTTCTGGAGGATGGTGAAATTGAAAAAATAGGGAGGACTAAACGTGTGCATGTGGATGTGCGCATCGTCGCTGCGACTAATAAAAATATTTCAGATGAAATAAAATCAAAAAAATTTAGAGAAGACTTATTTTACCGTCTTAATGTATTCCCGATCTGGGTACCTCCTCTCACCGAGCGTAAAGAGGACATTCTTGAAATAGCGAACTATTATTTAGGTAAATATGCACGTAATTCCCAGAGACCGGAACCGGAAATAAATGAAAAAGCGTTAATAATATTGCAGGAATATGATTGGCCAGGTAATGTCAGAGAACTTCAGAATGTGGTCCAGAGATTAGTGTTGACCGAGAAAAGCTATATTGATGAACAAAGTGTCCGGGAGGTTTTAATGTCACCCCATAAATCAGAAGACGATTCAGGATTATCATATTCGGGTTTATTGGAAAAGAAACAAATATTAACCCTGCGGGAAGTCGAAAATAAATTCAGGGCAAAATATTTCAGATTTGTTCGAGAAAATTCAAGCTCAGATGCGGAAGCTGCCCGTAAATTAGGATTGGCTCCCCCGAATTACTATCGGATGTGTAAGGAATTGGGTTTAAAATAGTATTTTAATACCCTTCCTAGGAATTTCCCCCTCAATCAGAATGACAATTTTGTTGATTCAGGATGATTATTAAAATAATAAAGTGATCATTATTAAAATAATAATAACCTGTTTGAGTTTTTGTTCCTATCGTGTTATTATTTAGTTTAGTGTGACTTTTAAATTGGCATTATTATTGTATCTAAATCTCATTTAAATATTTATTTATTTTTTTAAAGACAAATCGCGTGAATAAATCAACCTCAAAAATATTCCTTATATTAATCCTTGCCTCGGTATTATTTTTCCATTTTTGCAAAAAAAATTCATCAAATTCCGATAATGAGGTTGATTATCCCTATCTGAATCCGGCCTTATCGCCAGAAGCCCGGGCTGCAGACCTGCTCTCACGATTATCACTGGATGAAAAAGTGGGTCAAATGACTCAAATTGACCGGCAGTACCTCGCAGATATAGAGGATATTAACCGATATT
>CP070707.1:3893998-3897180 GCA_020350205.1 bacterium | reverse complement strand
ATAATTTTAAATTTGGCGGGGAATTTGTCATTACCCGCAGCAAGGTCAACTATGCCCGCTTCGATGAATTTTTACCTTCAGGTAATATCCAGACTAAATGGGATGAAACACCCCTGCGTGGAGCCATTTATGTGCAGGATAAACTTGAATATGAAGGAATGATCGCTACCCTCGGTCTGCGGATGGATTACAGCTATGCGGGAGGGCAATGGTATGATTTCTATAGTGATCCCTACAGCCCTGCATTTACTGGAGCCGGGTATGAAATTGTAGATGAAATACTTCAGAAGACACCTGCTGAACACAAATTTACTTTCAGTCCACGGCTGGCGGTTGCATTTCCGGTCACTGTGAACAGTAAGTTGTATTTTAACTATGGACATTTCCGCCAGCTTCCGCTGCCAGATGACCTTTATCTGATTCGGAACAATAGTTATACTAATAAGGTTACGCGGATTGGCAATCCAAATCCTGATTTACAAAAAACTATCGCTTATGAGCTGGGTTATGAACATAATCTGTTTAACAAGGTTTTGGTACGCACCGCTGGTTATTATAAGGATGTAACCATGCAACCGAAATTAGTGACCTATGTCGATTTCGAGGGCAATGTTGATTATGATCGGACTGAACCGACCAATTACGAAGATATCCGGGGATTCGAGATTACCCTCAACAAAAACCGTGGGAATTGGATTCGCGGATTCATCAATTATACCTATATGGTATCCACTTATGGTTATTTCGGATATGGGTATTATTATGAAAATCCTACCGAACAACGGGATTATGAACGTACCACCGAATACTATTACCAGAGTAAACCCAAACCACGGCCCTATGCCCGCGCCAATATTGATCTACTTTCTCCTCCGAACTACGGACCGGATCTCCTGGGAATAAAACCACTGGCAGACTGGCGATTCAATTTTCTGGCAAATTGGAAAGCAGGACGATTTCAGACCTGGGTAGGTGGAGGAAGTATCCCCGGTGTGTATCAGAACCTGCAATGGGTGGATTACTGGAATGTGAATATTCGACTCAGTAAAATGTTCCGATTACAGAATATTGGTACTCTGGAATTCTTCCTGGATGTAAATAATGTATTCAATTATAAATATATGAGTGATTATGGTTATGTGGACGTGAATGACCGTAATGCCTATTTTAAATCACTGCACCTGCCAGCATCCACTGAGGCCCTGGATCAATTTTCATACTTTAATATTCCCGGTGATGATAAACTGGGTACCTATCGTGATCCAGATGTTGAATTTGTTCCTATCGTGGTTATTGGAAGTACCGACGATACCGATCGCAGTGAGCGCTGGATGTATTATAATCGGGATAATGGTCAATATTACTGGTGGGATGCGCAAAACCAATCTTTCTATCAGAACACCTCCCGTACTGATCAGGTCTTGAAAGACAAAGCCTATATTGATATGCCCAATCTGGAATATTTTACATTTTTATCTCCCCGCAATTTTTTCTGGGGGATTAGATTTTCTGTTAATTTATAATTACAAGGAATTATCGAATATGAAAAAAATCCTGATTTTTCTATTCATCGTATTGTTTTTCATGCTCTATTCAGATTGTGGGAAAAAGACCGAAATCCTATCGCCCGACCAGCAGGTCACCCGCCTCCAATTTAGTTTGAACGGTGTGAATGATCCCGGATCCGATGCCAAATACAGCATGTGGGCAGCTTATGATAGTGCCAAGGTGCCCCTGACCAAGTTCATCGGAGATTTTGCCATAGACGGCCAGGGAAATGCTACGCCGAACGCTTTTGATGTAAAACTTGGGACGGTGCAGAAAACCACCACATTTGTGACCTCTGTCGAGCATGCAGATAGCACCCCCCAGGAAGCAAGTACCCATAAGATTCTGGCGGCAAAACTGGTAGCCAATTCGGGCACTTTTTCGGTTTCAGATGAGTATTTATTGGATTTTGATGAGGCGATGGCCACCGGATTCTATCAGGTCATTCAGGCAACTGGCTCGGATTCTGTTAAAGGTATCTGGTTTATGATCGGAGATACTGCGAGAGAAGCGGGATTAGGATTGCCTGAGGCAGCGGCAGGGTGGACCTATGCGGGATATGTCAGGATCAATGGTAGTACTTATAGTACGGGCGATTTTTACAATCCTGCAGCTCCGGACGCGGGAAATCCCTTTAATTTCAGTCTACCCACATTTCCTTTCCCGGGTGAAAATTTTGAAATCAATCCGGCGGATAGTACCAATCTAAATCTGGACCTGCGTGGGGCCCAGGTCATGATTAAAATCACGCCACCCTTACCTAATTTTGCTGAGGCGCCTTATGACCTCATCATGTTTGAGGGGACTATCCCGATGGATGCGACTGAGAACGTTATCTATCAGCTGGATAATACCAGTGAAAGTTTCCCGCATGGAAACGCTCAGTTGATCATAAAAATGTTTGAATAGAAAGAAATCATGACATCAATGAGGGATATAATGGGCATTAAAAATGTGTATCAATTCCGGTTTAACATCTTTTTGATATTGGTTATTCTGGGCATTCCCCAATTGTCAAAAGCTCAGCATAAATGGATGGCGGTTGGTTCATTACACAACTATTATTCAGAAATGGGTAGTGAAATTGAACACGGGCGGAGGGAAACCCAACAGGACGGGTTGGTATGGCCGGCCCATCTACCCTGGCAGGATAATCAGGCGGCTAAGGGATTCTGGATTGGTTGCAAAAATTTTACAGACGAACGGGGTGATCTCTATGAATATAAAGTCATCACGGTAGGACCCCGTTCAAAGGGTGAAGGAGAATTTTTTCCCACCGAATTAAAATTGGTCAGTCAAATCGATCTGCCCAAAACCCTGGTGAATGATGTTGTCACTA
Organism: bacterium; assembly: GCA_020350205.1. Classification (GTDB taxonomy): domain Bacteria; phylum Calditrichota; class Calditrichia; order RBG-13-44-9; family RBG-13-44-9; genus RQOF01. The sequence continues at coordinate 3,894,293 of CP070707.1, read as the reverse complement.
TTGGAAAAAGTATCGTGGTGGATGAAGTCGATCCCGCACTCCTGGCGACCATGATGATTGTCAATAAAACAAACACTCTTCTCGGGTTATCAATGGAACGAAGAATGATGGGATTCAGCATTCCCGGACATGATAATTATATTGTTAATGAATATATCTTCACGAATACCGGCAATGTGGATGATGATGCTGAGATTGAACTCCCCAATAATACCCTGACCGATGTCTGGTTCTTTTATCAATTTCGTTGGGCTTCATGCTTTCAATCCCGGTATATCATCGGTAATGGAACCGG
>CP070707.1:3871224-3893898 GCA_020350205.1 bacterium | reverse complement strand
AGATGTGGCAGGTAACAATTAAAAGTGATCACCGCCTGTCTGTACAAATCAGCAATAAATTAGGGTATTACCGGGATTAATCTTACAGTACTATCTCAAGCGAATTAATTCCAAATTGAGAAAATGCTCTAATTATTGTATCGTAGGTATTCCAAGAAAAATACCCTGCATTCCGCAGCGATCGATAGCTTACCTATTCAGATTAAAATGTTATATCATAACGAAGCGTATAGATAAAATCGCTATAATCACGATCTCCGCCATAGCTCAGCAAATCCGCAATAAAACCGAAATTTCCATATCTGGGAAGAGAATAGTTGATTCTGAAAGAGTAGTAATTCCGGTTAAATTTTTGCTCTGACGCCTGAGGCGCTGTTGAAGCGAGACCATAAACTGATTTAACTGATCCAAAGCGTAAATTTACCTGCAGCAGCAGGTGGTCTTCTGTAAACAAATTGTGGAATCGGTAATTACCCCCTACTCCAAAAGTTGTCATTTCTAAATTACTTCGGAGATCCGGAACATCCTTGCCGGTTTCGGTTTGTTGTACAATGACCTCCAGCAGGGTTTCCAGGGGTATGGCAAACTGGGTTCGCAAATTCGCAGTGATGTTGTCGGTGGTACTTTCAGCATATTTGAAAATATCATCTCGCTGATAACTCATAAAGTCAAGACCGACCCGGTTCCGGGTTCCCTGTATACCGAAGCGATATCCGGCCGAAAGATTGATAGCTGTTGTATTATTATCTTCCGGACGATTGAGTATAGAATCAATCGAGTCTGCAGTAACATTATTGTTACGGGAATAATTATTATACCCGATAGTGATTTCCGGAAGATTTTGTAATGGAAAGTAGGATATGTTTCCATAATAATTTCTAATTTTGGTGGTATTACTCTTAATGTCTGCCAGATTGTTATGATATTGTCGATAGCCGAGGGTTAAAAAAACCTGATTCCTGATCAGACTGATATTATCCACAATATGAAATCCCCGGTTATCTCTCAATAAATAAGGCTGACCTAGACTGAAATAATCCTCATCCACCGATTCATAAATGAAACTTAAATTGTTTCTAAAATAGCGCAATAATAGCCGGCCCTGATAAGCCATACCAGGCTGAAGAATGAGATATTGATTGACAGTGACAAATTTCCCTGCCCAATCATAGATGCTCTTATCAGAATCGGAAATGCCATCAAAGACCGCATCCAGAGAATCGAATGGGATATCTCCGCCGGCAATATTACGGTTATACAGGCTGGTACTGATATTTCCTTCGAAAATAATCCGTCGCTGATCCAATCCAAAGAAGAGATCCGCTCCAAAGGCGGCATTCTCCTGGGGATTGATTCCGTATCGGATACTCCCTTCGTCATCCTTTCCTTTTAAATAGGTAAAGCCCAGCTGAAATTTCTCACCGGATCCAAAACTAGGGCGAATGGTAGTAATATTGCGCTGATAGGTTCCATAAACTGTAAAGGTATCGGTAGGCGATTGCACCAGGCTGCCATCCACTCCCCGGTTGGTTTTACCGGTGGCAAAGTCAATATTAAACGATTTGAGATATAATCTGGCATATACGCCGCGCATGAATATATTTTGCATGATCATGGGATTAAGTTTGGGATAAGCATCCCCAATCTCAACCATGGCATATCGCTGATCCCAAAAATTGAATCTGGCAAAACCGGAGTAGCGATTTACCGGCTGGCGATCCGATTTCTCCTGATTACTGAAATATACCCTTCCCCCCAGGGTCCAATCATTATACTGAGCCCTGAGTTGCAATCCACTTTGATTATAGGAATTTTTTAAATCATAGGCGTCACCGAAATCCAGATTTCGGCTTAAATCTTCATTACGGCTCTCCGCAAAGAAGCGACCTGAGATATTCCATCCCTCACCCAATGCTTCCTGACCACGGACTGCCAAACCACTAAAATACCATTCCCGGCTCGCCACCAGGTTACCATCGGTGCCATACAGCTCCAAACGGATTTTGTGTCTGCCGGGTGGAACAGATCTGGGGGCAAAGGTTATAAAATCCCCAAATTTTTGAAGATAAGGTGTCACATCCCAGGTATTTAAATACAATTTGGTTTTTTCCGGATCAATCATGGACATCAGACTCGAAAAAGATGCGGAAATCACTACATCTGTACTGTACAGTTGCTCTTCCTCTTCTGGACTGATCACAATAATCTGATCGCCATAATTACGCAGGGTCTGAACAGCGGTGCGAAATATCCTGCTGGCAGGTGCATCGGCAGGAAGACTTTCACGGCGATTATCGAGATATGCAACGGTAAAGTAATATTCCAGAAGTTCTCCCTCTCCCTCCCCAATATCCAGAGCGGCATAATAACTGAATCCTTCATTATCCATATGACTCATTTTAAAACGGGATTCACCTGCCCAGCGGTACCATACCTGAACTTCAGTGACCGGAATACCTGAAAAATTTGAAATATTGAGTTCAACCGGGAAGCTGTGTCCAATGCCTTTAAATATTTTAATGGGTGTATATTGAATATCAACGCCTTCCCGTGCGAAAGCTGTTTGCCATGTCAAGGCGAAGATGAAAACAGTAACCATTACAATAAAAAATTGTCTCATGTCCATCCTCACTCAATTATTATCCTTAATTTGCTTTCCCAAATTTATTCTGAAAACCAATTGAGTTTCTGTTACTATTCCTCGTTCTTCTGATAATCAATAATCATTTTTTTGGTTTTTCCATCCGCATCCTTAAATTCAATCTCCAAGCTCTGCCGGTCTCCAACTTCATCTTCCAGTGCAGGAATTTCTTCTTCTTTAGTCAGTGCAATGAGCGGCGCTTCACTATCCGATGTAAAAATTGCGGTTTGGCCGGCCTTGACCAGAAATTTTCCGGCCTTGTTTTCACAATCAATCATGCCTTCCACGACGATATACTTGGTAGGACTTTCCTGAATAACCCACCATTTTGTTCCTTTTACAGACGCTACCGAGGTTGGAGTAGTTACAGTAAACTTGCCCTTGGGACGGAAAAGATCCACAAAAAAAGTTCCAAACTGTACCACAATGTTTTTATCCACCTTCTCAGCTTCTTTCGTACCTTCAATCACGCAGCTTGAATTGGCTTTAATCCGCAATAGACTTTTATCATCGGTATATTTGATCATACAGATTGAGGATGCACCGGTAATAATCTTATCTCCGTCATACAACACCATTCCTTTGCGGGCATCCTGAGAGGTGACAACATCTTTCCGAAAAATATCCACTTTTCCCCGGTCACGCAATATCACTGCAACCGGATCGGCCGCAAAAGCAGCAGACAAAAACAAAAAGAATAACAAGACTATTATAATGTGTGATTGTCTCATTTTAACTCCTGCAGATTAATTTTCTACAATAACATTTTCAATGATGATCTTGCCATTCAGTAGATCTTCTATGAGATCGACTAAAGCATCGACTTCCACCGATTGACCATTAATGAGAATCGTACCTGAGGGATCGTAATTCGTCAGATCTTGCATATAATCATCATAACGCTCACCTAAAATCTGGCGGAGATACGCCTTAATCAGACTGCTGTTCATAGCGGATGTTTCACGGTCTACCACTTGAAATTGATATACATCACTGGGGATAAGGGTGGGCTGTCCGGAAGCGGTCGGAATGATAGCTTCAACATACCACAAATAAGATCGACCCGATTCTATCAGGCGAAAAGCGCCTTCACTCCCGCCTACAGGAGAACCATCCGGACCAAAAAATATCAAGGGTTGTGTTTCGGCAGGATATTGAAATACCTGACCAGGAATAACGCCCCTGAAAATAGGATCCCGGCTTAATACATCCTGTACCGGGATGTCATTATTTTTTCCCTGCCCGTCAGTCTGATACGGAAATACATCGGGTTGTGAAACTTCATACACTCGATACAAATAAAAATTGAACAGATCTGCATCAGATTGCCATACAAAAAATGGTGTTGTGGTAGGAATTTCAGGTGGTTCTCCACTATTCACCCGCATACCAGGATAGAGGAGCTCAATAGTCGTGGGATTGGAAATAATTAAAATATTGTCTTCTGGATTTTGATCTGGAATAACATTACCGGAGGGGCTGACTAAAAGTTCGACGCGGAATTCATAGACACCGGTGGGTAACTTTCCGGTACGTGCAATTTTCTTCTCGTAATTTTCCAGGCGGCCAAAATCCACAGAGTAATTTTTAATCTGTACTTTCTGACCATCCACGTCCGCCACGCCGGTATTCAGCTGGTTATTCGTGAAGAAAAAATTTCTCCCTGCACCCAGCGGGAAGACATTGGATTCACCCTCCACCAGTATTTGCCCGTTGGTGACCAGTTTAAATAAGATCCTCACATTTGCCGTCGCCCCAGAGTTATTTCCGAATCTTAAAATAAAATAATCTGGTGCATTTCCCAGGCCGGTTGGATCCAGATCCCCAACGTAGAAAATTCTTGCTTGTGTATTGAAGAGACTCAAATCGATATATAACTGTTGTGAAAAAACCGGAGTCAAAAAAACAAAAACTAAAAGGAGGGAAACAAAAAGCAGCTTCATAAAACTCTCCTTGTTTTAATTTTCAGAATATAATAACAAACTCATGATATTCTCAAACAATTAATGGTAAATAATTAAATAATTAATAAGCACTTGTGATGCAGAACAAGAGTGTAAAACCTTTAAATTTTCTTGCAATCAGAATGATTCTTAAAACCGGAGTGGATTCAAAACAAATCTACAAAATATTTGATTCACCATATTGTCAAATATTTTAATTATTTGTGAATATTTTACTTGACATTTTACAAGAAAGAATTATATTAAAATTACTTTAAATAGACATTAATAAGTTTCACTCTAATGTATATGTCAACGAAGTCATATCCAAAATTAACCTATTTTGCACTAAATTTCTTTTAAAGCGGGAATAATTGTGAATTAAAAGGAAACATCCCCATGACTAAAAGAGAATTTGTCAAATTGAAGAAGGGAGATATCCTCCTGGCAATTCGTCATATTCTGGATGATCAGGGTCGAGTCTCAATCAGTGAAAACAGCGAATGGCGCGTGATAAAAATCGATCATTTACCTACGCAGGGTGAGAGTAAAAAAACCACAAAAGCAATAGAGGTGGTTAATTTATCTGCCCCGCAGAAACTTATTATAACAAAGGAGAACAGTACCAATTTTGTGGTTTACAAAAGACGAAGAGGTCCGGTTCCCAAAGAAGAAGTTTAAAATATTCATTTTATCTCTTCTTTTTTTAAATAAACACTTCGTTTAAAAAAGTCTTTCCTGATTTGCCTCCCACGACGTATCTTTACCTATTGAACATATAACTAAACTTCCGTTCGCAGTATTGTTACTGTGACCATTTCAAAGGAGATATCCCCATATGAATAGGACTATCATTTATGTTTTACTGGGCATGATAATGTCATCTGTTCTACAAGCTCAAATAAAAATTTTACCCAGATATTTAACCGAACAAGAAAGAAGCTACCTGCCTTACTACACACCTCCGCACTTTCCAGGTGAAATTACCGACCCCCCTCCTTATACGGTTCGCACCATGGCAGAATGGGAAGAGTTACAGGGCATTATGATCACCTGGACATCCTTTCCGTTCATCTTGTCGCAGATTGTTGACTATGCCCAGGAGGAATGTATCGTGTATATCGTATGTTCCGATTCGAATACCGTGAGAACCTATTTAACAAATAACGGTGTTCCTCTTTATAATATTCAGTTTATCATAACAAACTTTAACTCGATCTGGATTCGGGATTATGGCCCGTGGACCGCTTACACTGAGACGACAGATACCTTAAATATAATTGACTGGATTTATAATAGGCCCCGACCTTATGATGATTTAATTCCCGGGATATTCGCCAATCTAATCAATGCCCCGCATTTTTCTACCACAACACCCCCTTATAACCTGACTCATTCGGGTGGTAATTTCATGACCGATGGTTATGGGACCGGTTTCTCTTCCAAATTGGTACTCCAGGAAAATCCCGCCAAGACCGAAGCGGAAATCGATACCATTATGAAAAAATATATGGGTATTCATCGGTATGTTAAAATGAATGTCCTGCCCTACGATGTTATTCATCACATTGATATGCACATGAAACTCCTGGATGAAGAAACTTTACTGGTGGGTGAATACCCTCTTGGGGTTTCAGACGGTCCCCAAATTGAGGCAAATCTGCAATATATTCTGAATAATTTCAAAAACTGCTACGGTCGTGACTTTAAGGTTGTCCGGATCCCGATGCCGCCTGATCAGTTTGGCAGATACCCCAGCAATGGTGGGGATTATCGCACCTATACCAATTCAATGATTGTAAATAAAACTGTTATTATCCCTACTTACGAATATCAATATGATACCACAGCGTTTCGTATTTACCGGGAAGCCATGCCAGGATATAATATTGTCGGAATTGAATCCAATTCGATCGTACCGCTCCTGGGAACCATTCACTGTATTGTTAAAGAAGTCGGAGCTTACCAGCCGGTGCGCATTTCGCATGCATCCCTGGAGAATCAGGCAGACAACCTCCAAAGCTATCCCGTAATAGCTCACATTAAGACCAGCAGCGGTATCCAACAGGCCGAGCTGTTCTGGACCATTGATACCACTATGGGATTTAATCCTGTTCCAATGACTAACAGCGGATTGGATTCATTTTACGCCGAAATACCTGCCCAGACCACCGGAAGCATGGTGTATTATTATATATCGGCCGAATCAAATCTTGGAAAAACCAGAACAAAACCATTAACAGCACCGCTGGGATATTACAAGTTTAACGTATTACCCGCTACTTCAATCCATCCTTCCCAAGCTCAGGAAGTTTCGAAAATTGTTGTCTATCCAAACTATCCCAATCCCTTCAATCCAATTACACATATTAAGTTTTACCTTCCGGTAACAACTCAACTTCAGGTCACAATTTATAATGCGCTGGGAGAAAAAATTACCACATTACATCGGGGAGTGTTAAACGCCGGATTTCACCAACTCCAATGGGATGCGCAGGAAACGGGATCAGGAGTTTATTTTTACGAGATCAGTACGGGCGGTTTTCGAAAAATAAAAAAAATAATGTTAGTGAAATAATCAGGATTACCTGCAACTCAGGGGGTTGTTTTTGTTGTATTTAAGCGAGATATTCCGGAAGTCTTTCCGTTTTTTTTCGGTTTGGCGTCTTCCATATAAAGGGCTACACTGCTGAGTTTATTTTTATCAGAAAAATCGGCACGAATTGAATCCAGCCAATTTTTAAGTTTTATAATACTGAATGGTTTATAGAGAACCTGGCATCCTAATTCCTTTGCTTTTTCTAAGTCAGGATCCTCCCAGTCTCCGGACATAACCGCAATGTGTTCAACTTTACAACCTTTCTGGATCTGATTTTCTATAAAAGTCAAACCATTTTCTCCGGGCATATTAATATCTGTAATAATGATATCAGCACAGGCCTGCTTTGCACCACAAATACATTCTTTTTCATAATACAAAGAGCAATGATCCGGTTGCGCAAACTCAGACACCAGATACCCTTCCTGAGCTAAAAAAAAACTCAGGGTGGTGCGAATCAAGTCATCATCATCAAAAATAAAAACCCGAACAGACATAAAATTCTTTCATTATAACTTCACGAGTATCATATTAACGTCAATTTTATTTAACTCTTTAATATTTTATTACTTAAATAATTGTAAATTTTTCATCATAATGAGTTTTTTCCAAACATATAATACTCGCCTATCTCTATTTCATAAATAGTAACTGAAAATATTAAATCACAATTCAATATGCTGTAAAACCATATATAATGAAATGACCGTCTAAGTTTGAATTCAGCCTAATTATCTCAACTAATTCAATATTTTTAACTCAACCTATTTAATGTTATTTCTTGACCGCCCAGTTCCGGCCGATCCGGGGGGAAGTTAATAAAACCAAGGTTTTTCAATCACCTTTTCATCCCTGCGAAAAAACAATCTTTACAGCAGGTTTCCGAATGCAAAATGAAATGAATGAGTTTGGATATGATACTCAAAATGACAGGTTAATAGATATTTCAAATAACGGGAAAGTTACATTAATGAAAGTACCAGCTACAAATCAGAAATCGGTTTTATTGGTAATAATGGTACATGCAATGGGGGGATCGATCAAATAAAAATTCCATTGATTATTCCGTTGCCGCGGTGTCAATTTAAAAAAATTCCCTACTCTTTTTTATCCGCAACATTTTCCTTCAACGACTTTTCATCAAGCTTAAACAGATCTTCAATAAGTGAATCCAGATTGCGCATATCCTCTTCATACGTTTTGGTGTCAACCGGTTCTTTTGCGCTTGAGACTTTATCTTTCAAAGATGAAAATAAACCCATGATAACTCCTTGTTATTCTACAGTATTCCCTCTATAGAATAACATCGGACATTTATCCTATTAATTTAGTTATATTTTTATTTATCACGCTTAGAGGGATGAAATTCTTCCCTGTAAAGCAGTTATAACCTATTCCAATGTTCATTAGGATCATCGAATATGCAAATTTAAGGATTGAATGGTACTAATAAATTGATCTGCGTCAATTAAAGGTAAAGAACAGGTACCGCGATGACAAATGAAAGCGGTCTCCTGGTCTCTAACCAGTCTGTTTTCAATTAATTCCGGATTAATAATACTATTCACAGTTTTTCCTGCTGTCCTGACCAGTACACGACAGGGAATATATGTTCTCAATACTTGGGAGATGAAATTGCTGGTGGTGTTATTATCCGGTATAGAAACCGTTATTTCCAGGGGTGATTTTGCATACCAGAGTAATGCGGTAACGAGTGTGGAAAACGCTATTCCTCTCGACTCAATATCTTTTTGAAATACCTGAAATATTCGTTCTGCCCTCTGTAAGAACATTTTATTTCCAGTATATGCGTGTAATCTGAGCAGATTTACAGTCATTATATTATTTCCCGAAGGAACAGAACTATCAAAGGTCTGTTTTTGCCGTATCATAATAATGTCTCCATCCTTGTGCGTAAAATAGAATCCGGCAGCATTGTCATCCCAGAAATTTTGCAGTGCATACAGACAGATTTTCTCCGCAAATTGTAAATATTTCTCATCCTGAACACCCTCAAAACCATCAATCAGAGCTTGAATCAGATAGGCGTAATCATCAATATATCCATCAATTTTACGCTGGTCATTCCGGATAAAATGATAAACCAGACCGCTCGCCTCAACATGAGTATCCAGAAAATAATTCAAGGCCTTTTCTGCTGCCTGCCGGTAGCGGATTTTCCCACTGATCTCACATACTTTCCACAACGCAGAGATCATCATGCTATTCCAATCCAGCAAGACCTTATTATCCAGCAGAGGCTGGATCCGGGACTGTCGTTTTTCTAACAGGATGTCCGCAGCATCTTGAATTTTCTTCTCCGCCTGACTGGCAGACAGCCCGTAATTTTTAGAAATCGTTTCAAGTGGTCGGAGAACATGGGGAATATTTTTGCCTTCAAAGTTACCGGCTTCGCTGATTTGATAATACTCACAAAAAAGTTTTTGAGAGTCCTTATCCAGCAAAGAGAGAATTTCGTCATGCTTCCAGAGGTAGTATTTTCCTTCTTCTCCTTCACTGTCAGCATCCAAAGCGGCATAAAATGTATTGTCTGGAGAGTTCAGTTCACGGAGAACAAAATCAGCAGTTTGCTGACTGACGTTCCGGTAGATCTTATCACCGGAAAGTCGGTACGCATCAGCATAAAGAGAGGCCAGCAGGGCATTATCGTATAACATCTTTTCGAAATGTGGTACCAGCCACTTCTCATCAGTAGAATAGCGATGAAACCCACCTCCAATCTGATCATATATCCCGCCCCATGCCATCTTCTGCAACGTTTGTAGAACCATTTTCTTAGCGTCACTGGTTCCAGTATAATGGTAATAGGCAAGTAAGAAATTCAGATCGGAAGCATGAGGAAATTTCGGGGCCGGACCAAATCCCCCATGAATGGGGTCAAAGGCTTTCTCAAGGGTACGATACAGATTTTGAAATGTTTTTTTATCATCGGGTATACCGCCGCTTACATCCGGTTTATCCATTTTTTCAAAAATCGAGCGAATTTCCTGGCTGTTTCTGGTAATTTTTTCGGATTCATTTTGGAATAAATCGCTTATTCTGTGTAACAGTTCCGGAAAACTTATCATGCCATACCTGTTTTTAGATGGAAAATAAGTTCCACCATAAAAGGGGATCTTTTCCGGTGTAAGAAAAACTGTAAGGGGCCATCCCCCTCTTCCTGTGGTCAGTTGCACAAAAGTTTGATAAAAATGGTCTACATCCGGATATTCTTCCCGGTCAACTTTGATACTGATAAAAAGTGAATTCATCAACTGAGCAATGGGCAAATCCTCGAAAGATTCATGTGCCATCACATGGCACCAGTGACAGGCAGAATATCCGATACTTAACAGTACAGGCTTTTTCTCCTGCCCTGCTCTCCGGAATGCCTCCTCACCCCACGGATACCAGTCAACCGGATTTTCGGCATGTTGAAGCAGATATGGACTGGTCTCTGATGCCAGTCGATTTTTTGGGACTCCTGCCATATTTTTACTCTCTGTTTTTTCCTTAGGGAGATTTATTCCACTTCTCGTTGATTCCCCATTAACATAGAAATAGAAAAATCTGTATTCAATGTTTCTTTTGAACATTTGATATTTAAACCAGGGTAAAGAAATATGTTCCCTGATCAATTATATCTGGAGAGATGTATAAAATCTGTTTTTGAATAAGACTGCCTTTGGGGGAGAAACTGTAACCTCATTGTTACAAAATTTAATCTAGAGATTTACCCCAACTGATTTTACCAATAAATCCCAGGGGTGCGACAAGCACATGATGCACCACCAATCCAATTTCAAAAAATATGATCTGTAACAGATTAAGATTTTCGTGAAAAATTTTGGCGGTTCTGGAAAGAACGGCAAAATCCAAAATGACTTTAGCCAGCAACGGTAAAACCAGGAGAGGTTGGAAAAATGGTAAAAGCCACAGGCCGAGATTGCTTAGATGAAACAAAACATAACCCCACTGGACCGGACCGGCATAATACTTTCCGGCGGAATGGTGGCGCCGCCGCTGTCGAATGAATTCAGAAACGGTATGAGGTGCCCGGGTTTGACCCCACCCCTGCGAATTAAAACAAAATGCAACCGGCAACGATTCATTCCCTATTTGATAAACCAGCAAATCATCATCTCCACTTACAGCATGCGCTATTTTTTTCATTCCTCCAGCTTTCTGGTATGCTGCTCGGGTATACGCCCAGACGGTACCAAACGCCAGGAAGGGTTTTTTCCCGCCAATGGCTGCAGCTGCAATGCCCCAGGCTAAAATTCTTTCCGGGAGATAATACTTGTATAGGGGTGAAGAGAATCTACTAAATTTAGGAATACTTACCACGGCCTCAAATCCTTGTCCAAATAAGCCAGAAAAGCATTTGAGAGCCCCGGGGGCTAATTGACAGTCGGCATCCAACAAGATCAGATGGTTATGCCGCGCCGTCTCAATTCCCTGGTGAATTGCATATTTTTTGGGGGAAAAATCATTCGGAACTTTAGTAATTTCCAGATAATGGAGCATGGGTAAGCGATTCTGGTAATGCTCAACAATTTTCACTGTATTATCCGTACAGCGGTCTGCAATTACCACAATTTCAAATTTTTCATGCGGGTATTGTTGTTCTGCCAGACTATCAAGAGTCAGAGGAATATATTCTTCCTCATTGTGGGCGGAAATAATTATGGATAAGGGTATGTCTGTCTGTTCGCTGAAGTTTCCCGCAGCCTGCCGGGCTCTGTGGATGCCCTGGGTAAACCAGCGGATAAAATACAGGTAGATAAAACCAGCAACTAAAGCGAGAGAATATATAGCAGATAATTCCATCATCGCTGATAATGCCATCGTAACTTATCCCGGAAATCCCCTCCCCAGTCAAGTTTATTGCGCAGCAGGGAAAAATAATCCGTGTCTGAATATTTAACCAGTTTGGTATAAAATGGTGCACGAGATATGTGCATCACTGTCCGGCTGGTTATTTCCCGGATATCCTGGTTATCTGCGGAGATGAGCACTTTGGGATAATCCGTAAATATCTGAGCCTTTATGGCTGATTCAGAAGAAATAATCACCGGTCGATTGGTTAAAGAATGCGGACAAATCGGATTAAGAATAATACTGTGATTGGTAGGTACGACTATGGGCCCCCCGGAGGAGAGGGAATAACCGGTAGATCCGGTAGGGGTTGAGACGATCAAACCATCTGCAACATAGTTATTAAAGAATTTATTGTCTATATGGACATCAACCTCGATTACCCGGGTGGACCGTCCCTTCTCAATCGTAAATTCGTTGAGAACAAAAAGCGGTTTCGGATCGTCTTCAATTTCGCCTTTTAATACCAGGCGGTTTTCAATCACAAAATTGCCATCCTGAATTGTCTTTAATGCTTTTGGAAAATCCTCGAAGAGAACCTCAGTTAAAAAACCCAAGCCTCCCACATTGACGGCCAGTATGGGTGTCTCATGGTGGCGAACAATCTGAACTGTTCTCAATACCGTCCCGTCTCCACCAAAACAAATAATCATATCACACAAAGCAGGAATTTCTGCAGCCGGAAGAAATTTACACTCAGGATAATCAGGTTTTGGGATATTTAAAAATCCCTCCGGACAGTACACTTTCAAGCCTGCCTGCCGCAGCAGTTGAAATATGCCGGGCATTTCTTGCGGTAAATTCTTTTTATAAGGATTTGCAAAGACTCCAACTGATCGCATGGCATATCCTCCCAATTGTCAAAAAAAACCTAGTATTTTTAAAATACCTGTCAATTCACGAATTATTCATGAGAACAGTAAATTTACAAACTTTGATGATTGAATACATCCATAGACTGAATCTTTTGTTTATTTTTTTTAAATTTCCAAACTGCCAAGACCGCTTCCACTATCAGCCAAAGTGCCAGAGTTATGAGAATAAAACCGATAATGAATAAAGGCCATTCCAGTTTTTGGAAAAATTCAAAAACATTAGATACCATTGCTTTCAGAGTGGATATCAGCATAAATATCATTGGAATTCCGGTGTAGTACCAGGGTTTTCCTCTTTGCAGCAGATAAAGGGTAACAACCAGTAGTGCCAATCCTGCCAGGAGCTGGTTGGTCGTACCAAAAAGTTGCCAAAGAGCCAGACCGGCCGGACGTCCGTCAATTTTGTAAAATGCAAAGAATCCAATCGCAAAGACAGCCAGCGTACTGGATAAATATCTGTTCTGTATAATTTTTATTCCCAGGGTATCAGAAATTTCTTCAATATTATAGCGCAAAAGGCGGGTGGCACTGTCCAAAGAGGTTAACGCATAACTTACCACAATCAGACTAATAAAGGACGAACCGGTATAGCGATCAATACCTAACGAGAGTAAAAAAGTACTGCACCCCTGAATAAAAACTGCGACCTGGGCACCTAATCCCTGTACACTGGCCCAACTGGCATATTGTTGATACCAGCTTTCACTGCTGATGATGCCTGCCGTTGTGGCCAATACGGCGATCAGACCTAACATGGATTCTCCGATCATCCCGCCGTACCCGATGAAGCGGGCATCTGTTTCCCTATTCAACTGCTTGGCGGTGGTTCCGCTGGCAACCAGACTGTGAAATCCACTTGCCGCCCCACAGGCAATAATGATAAACACGAACGGGAACAGACCAGGAGCACCTTCTGGGTGAAGACGAACAGCCGGTGCAACAAAAGCCGGTTGCAGAATAAAAAATCCAATGTACAGACCTCCCAATCCCAGATATAGCAAAAGGCTATTCAAAAAATCGCGGGGTTGAAGCAGACTCCATACAGGAAGTACCGAGGCGAGAAAGGCATAGGTTAAAAGGATCAGACTCCACCCGCTCACACCGGGTGCCACCATTGGATTATTTAGTCCGGTAGCAGATAAAACGCTTTCATTTTTAGACAAAAACACCAGGAGCAACAACAAAATAAAACCGACCGGTGTGAGGTAACTCCAACTCATGTTTCTTTTATATCCCAGCCAACCGATAATCGCTGCAATTACCATCAGCCCGAAAGAGGGAATCACTGCCTGCGGGAAATGAGTATCCGCCTGGTCCGGTGAAAGTGCCGGTGAAAAAAGGAAGGCAATCACATAGACAAAAACACCCATCGCCAGTGCTACCAGAAAGAAAATTACAAAATGAAACAAGGTTTTGGCCCTTTTACCAATAATCCCTTCTGTCACTTTTCCAATACTCATTCCGCGGGCCCGTAAACTGACCACCATGGACCCAAAATCATGCACGCAACCGACCATGATGGCACCTAAGACTACCCACATCAATGCCGGAAACCACCCCCAGATGACGGCAACCGCCGGACCCAGCATGGGTGCTAACCCTGCGATTGAGGCATAGTGATGCCCAAACAAAACCAGCTTACGGGTGGGAACATAATCAATACCATCTCTAAGGGCATGTGCTGGAGTGGTCGCCTCCCGATTTAATACAAAAACCTTATCCGCCAGAAATTTGCTGTAGAAACGGTAACCCAGAAAATAACCCAGAAGAGCGATAGCTGTCGGTATGGCCGCATTCATACATGGACCTTTCAAAAATATTATTTTTGTAATACTTCGATCATCACCATGTGTAAGATCAGAATTATATTAGAATTGCAAAGAGGGCTCGATATTTAATTTTCCGTACTTTATTTTAACCTATACATTTTCAGAAAATTCAGATAATCGAAAAATTTAAAATAATTATTGTAAAATTCAAGGACATTCTAATATGGCAGTTAGTAAAATAATGAATTCTTTAACTTTTTTTTCGGAGGTTATATTAATTTTCCATTTGACCTTGCATTTAACTTGTTGCGTAGAAAAGAATCCGTGAATATCTTTGGAAATTTAAGATCACTTTAATTAAACCACTTCAGGAGAAGACGATGAAATGGACAATGGTATGGACATTCCTCTTTATTCTGGGTATGTCACCCGAATTTCAAATCATACTTGCACAAACCAATAACAACGAAAAAGAGTCTGCAGATTCTACCAAAACCGAAGAAAAAGAAGAAGATAAATCCAAGAAAAAGAAACCTAAAGAACCAAAATTCGAAGATTTGGTTGATGGGTACGTCAAAATTGAGGGACTCTTTACCATCTACAGTGATTCTAAAGAAGGGAAAGCATATCTGGAAATTCGCCAGGATCAGTTTGGACCTCTGTACCTTTGCAACGTAACCCGGCAATCTGGTGATGCATCGATTTTTGACAGTGGTGCCATGATGGATGAGTTCCTTTTCTATATTGAAAGAGTGGGGAAAAATATCCAGTTCATTCGGAAAAATGTAGCTTTTCGGGTGAATAACGATGCAGCTATCAAAAGAGCATTGGAAAAAGATATTCCCAATTCCATCTGGGCAAATGCCAAAATTGCCAGCCAGCCTCACCCCGAACTTGGCAGTATCCTAATTGATGCCACGGAAATCTTTATCAATGATTACGCAAACGTAGCCCATATAACCAGCACCGTAAAAATTCCCTATACCTTTGACAAAGAAAACAGCCATTTATCACTGTTAAAAAGTTTTCCCTACAACACCGAGATCGAGGCTACCTTGCATTTTAAATCCTCTAAGCCACAGCCCCTATTCAACCTGGCAGATTCCCGGAGTATGTTCCATCGATATTATTACAGTCTCTCCACACTCCCGGAATCTGATTATAAATCCCGGGAGGCAGACGACCGATTGGGACATTTCCTGACTATGTTTCAGGATTATAGCAGTCAGCTGGAAGATACCCCCTATCGATACTACATTACCCGTTGGAATCTTGAAAAATCTGAACCTAAGTTTTCCCTCTCCAAGCCGAAGAAGCCTATCACATTTTGGATTGAAAATACCGTGCCGGTTGAATATCGTGATGCTGTAAGGGAAGGAATATTATTGTGGAACAAAGCTTTCGAAAAAATTGGTTTCGAAAATGCCATGGAAGTCCGGCAAATGCCCGATGATGCGGATTGGGATCCGGCAGATGTCCGATATAATACAGTTCGCTGGATCATCCAGCCAGGTGGCGGTTATGCCGTGGGCCCTTCCAGAGCCAATCCTCTTACTGGTGAAATTTATGATGCCGATATCCGGGTGAGTTCAGATTATGTTCGTTTTTTTTACCGGGAGTTTGGTGAATTCGTGACTCCCTTATCCTGGATGGATGTGAGAACAGATCAGCTATGGCCCGTAACCAAACTGGGATCAAATCCTCTGATTGAATCACAGATGCCGGTATGTAATTATGCAGACGGTAAAATGCATCAAATGGCTTTTGGCTGGAATTTATTGATTTCCAGAGGTTTAGTGGGAAACAATCCAGAGGATTTAAAACAGTTCGTCCACGATGGCATAGTAGACCTTATCGTTCATGAAGTGGGTCATACCCTGGGTTTGCGCCATAATTTTAAGGCCAGCGCCAATATCGATATCGAAAATCTTTCCAATAAGAATTATACCCGAGATGTCGGAATCTCGGCCTCCGTCATGGACTATAACCCGGTCAATCTTGCTCCAGCCGGCAGAACTCAGGGTAAGTACTTTCAGACAACTCTGGGCCCTTACGATTACTGGGCTATTGAATATGCCTACAAACCACTCGAGCCGGGATCTAAAACCAGTGAAAAAGAGATGCTGGACAAGATTGCCCAGAAGGTAACCGAGCCGCTGCTTCAATATGGTACGGATTATGATGCTTTTGGATTATCTACCCGTGGTGCAGATCCCTCCTGCAATCTCTATGATTTGGGTAATGACCCATTGCTGTATTATCAGCAGCGGATTACCATGGCCCAGGAATTGTGGAAAAATATACCTGATAAATTTGAGAAAGAGGGTGAACAATACCAGAAATTTCGCAGGGTATTCGGACAGGGACTCACAGAATATGCCATAGCCGCTGCCAATTTACCTAAATATATCGGGGGAATTTATGCCTATCGGGATCATATCGGTGACCCGAAAGGTCGTTCGCCTTTCCGGGTTGTTTCAGCTGAGAAGCAGAGGCAGACACTAAAAACCATCACTGATCTTTATTTTTCCCCGAATGCTTTTCAATTCTCAGCGGAACTGCTGAATAAACTGGCACCGGACTATCTGGGAGACTTCGAGGGAAGCCCCTGGCGGCGCTTGCGTTCAGATTATCCCATTCATGGAATTGTACAACTGCTTCAGGCCTCCGCCTTGTTTCGGCTATATGATCCTCTCACCTTACAAAGGTTACAGGATAATGAATTGCGATTTGAGAAAAGCGAAACACCATTTACCATGGCAGAGATGTTCAAAACTGTGCGGTCGGCTATCTGGCGGGAAGTTTCAACTCATACTGAAATAAGCAGTTTTAGAAGGGAACTTCAGCGGATACACCTTTATGTCCTGACCCAAATTTTGGTCAATGAACCCAGTATCCTCCCCCATGATGCCATCACGCTGGCCAGGTTTGATCTGGTTAATATTCAATCGCAAATTGAAAATCACTTATCTCAAAGTAGTGTTGGGGTATATACCACGGCACATTTGCAGGAAATTCAGGCAAAAATTAACGCCATCTTAAATGCCCAAATTCAGAAATCTTTTTGAAAATTCCATTAAGATATGAAAAAGTCCCCTGCTGAAAGATTTCCGGCAGGGGCTTTTTTATTTCGTTTCAGGTTGAGATTTACATACTTTTCGATTTATCTTCCATAAAATTCGAAAAAATGTCACAAATCTTACGGAAACTGGATCCATGATAAAGTGGCGTTGCCGAATATGCGGGTATATTCATGCAGGAGCTTCTCCTCCTGATATTTGTCCGGTCTGCGGAGGTACTGCTAATGATTTCAAGATAATGGAAGATTTTTTCCCGCAAACTTCGAAAAAAGAAATACAACGTATTATAGTCATTGGTAATGGCGCAGCAGGAATGGAAGCTGCGCGAACTATCCGATCTCAAAATGATACCATTGAAATCCTGGTCCTGACCGAGGAGTCTTTTCCTTTCTATTCCCGGATACATTTATCCACCTTCATTGGAGATGAAAGCCGGGTAGAAGATATCACGATTTTCCCGGAACCGTGGTACGTGGAACAAAACATTTTGGTCAAACTGGGAAAGAAAATAAGTACCATTTCCCCACGAAGAAAATTAGTTACCGATCAAACAGGCCAAGAATATCAATACGAAAAACTAATTATTGCGACCGGCGCATCTCCCTTTCTGCCAGATATTCCTGGAGTGACCAAGAATGGCGTTCTGGTACTCCGAAACCTTAAGGATGCCCTTAAAATAAGAGAAACTGTCAAGACGCATCAGCGAGCGGTGGTTGTTGGGGGGGGAATCCTGGGTATAGAAGCAGCCTCCAGTTTAAATCGACTGGGCATTGACACCACTATTGTTGAAATGGCGGATCATCTAATGCCTCTTCAACTGAATATCAGAGCTGCAGAGGTCCTGCAAAAAATTCTGCAGGATAGCGGTTTGACTATCATTTGCAAAACCCGGGTAACAGAATTAACAGGGAACAGCAAGCTCCGTGGGATCAATTTGCATACTGGAAAAAGTTTATCCACCGATCTTGCCTTATTTTCCACCGGGATTATACCCAATATCAAACTGGCCAGGGAAGCGGGAATTAAAACAGGGCGTGGTATATGGGTTAATGAAAAAATGGAAACCACGGTGCCCCATATTTATGCTGCCGGAGACGTTGCCGAATGTAACGACACTCTTCACGGAATCTGGCCGGCCGCTGTTGATCAGGGTATTATTGCCGGCACCAATGCCCTGGGATTTTCACAGAATTACTCCGGAAACATGCCCCTTCATATATTAAAAGTAGCAGGCCTTGAAATGACTGCGGTGGGTCAGAAGTCAAAAATGCATCCCAATGATCAGGTGATCGAATATCTGAATCATGAACATGCACAGTATGTCACTTTAATACATAATTCTCATATTCTTAAAGGCGCCATTGTGCTGGGTGTTCCAGGGATCGGATTTAGGCTGGAAAAACTAATCAAAAAACAAGTTCCCATCGCACCCATCATCTCCGAATTGGAACGATCCAATTGGGATATATTAAAAAAATATCGTCCCTGAATAGTAATTTATCTTCAGGGCCAGCCGGACATACAATCTCAAGATTCAAGCCTTTTCATATTACCAGATAACTTATTAATTTCTATTGTTCGCCTGGGCCTAATATTCGCTCCCAGAGATTCTCCATCTCCCCATAAATCTCATTAAAGATATCATAATTATATCCGAATATAAAATCTCGCCAATGGGGATGACAATGCCGGAACATGAAATATTATATCTGATCAAGGAACGAATCCGGGTCCTTTCGCTTCTGAAAGAGTTATACCTGAAAAAACAGAAATTGGTATTTTCCGGAGATGCAGAAGAAAATGAGCGTCTGGATGAATTACACAAGATATTCATTTCTGAGATGCTGGCATTGGAAGAAAAGTGGCGGACTTTCATTCATAATTTAAAATCCGATAAAAAAATTGATTCTAATAATACGGATATTATTCTTTCACTGGCACTGCATGATGACTGGGTCACCCAATACTTTGCCTACAAGGACAAACTTTATCAAATATTGAGCGAAATTGAACGCATCAAAAAGAACAGCCATCTCATGGCCAGTAATGAATTCCCATACCTCCTAAATAAAGACCGGGTAACTGCAAAATTCCCACAAAAAAATCTGACTCATCCCAAACAGAGCCGGCTATTTTTAGACAAAAAATCGGGATCTTCCAAAAAGAAATCCTAAATTGGATGTTATCCCAATTTTGTGATTAATTTAAAAAAAACTGTTGGATTTTTCGTTCAAAGTGTTGAAAAAATATCTTTTCCCCTTCCTTGAGGTTGACTTAATATTTCATAACTAATTGTTAATATAAAAGTTATCTTTTTATCCAAGATATAAATATTCTGGCATTTTAATTGCATCCATAAATTAGCACGGTTATGGAGAATGTTGTATGTTAGTCGAAAATCTTTTCATTGGGGATAAACAAATTTCCGAACAGGAAATTATTCATTTTCCCTATGGAATAATTGGATTAGAAAATTATACGAAATTTATGGTGGTTGAGAATCCTAACTTTAAACCTTTTTGTTGGTTGATTTCACTGGATCAGAAAGATTTTGCAATTCCGGTTGTCAACCCTTTCCTACTGATGAAAGAATACCGGATGCAATTCCCTTTGGAACTGACCCAGGAGCTCCGGGAAAATAGTAATTGCTGTGAGGTGTTCTGTACAGTATCCCCGAAGGGTGAACAAGGAAGTGTAACACTTAATTTAAAGGGACCTATTCTGATTGATTATCTTAAAAGAGAAGGCCGTCAGGTTATTCTTAACTCAGATATACTTTCCATCTCTTATCCTTTAAATTAGCCAAGATTTTTAATTTTGATTATGATAATATGAAAATTGGAGATAGACTTATGCAAAAATTTTTAAAGAATTCTGATCATTTTAATGTTTTCCAACAGCTACAGAACCTGACTCCGGAAGATCGATTGCTTCTTGGTCTTTATATCTACGAAGGATTGAGCACGGAAGAAGTTAACGATATCTTGAACTCTCATGTCTCGCCAAAAGTCAAAACCAAGAAGGATAAAAATTCAACTCAAAGAAGTCAGCCGAGAGCACGCTGAGCATAAATTTTGCCTCACATTTAGTTGTAAAAAATCTTTACACATTATCAGGTATTGCTATATCTGTTCAAAAGATCTGAGACCTTTTTTCAGATTCATGAAAAATCAAACCATTAATTATAGGTACCTGCCCACAGAGAGCAATAGAGACTAGATTCATTTATTAGTCCTGGCCTGGTCATCTATTGCTTAACTTAAAATACCTGCAGACTACTCTCATCACATTTTCATTTGACCTTCGTCACATTTCTTACAAAAACAATTTAAATTTTGATTATATGACTAAAGTTGCTTTAAAAAGAAACGATATTATGAATAGTATGATGAATGAAATGACCATGATTTGAGCACCCATATGATCAGGGAAGATTAATCAAAGATGAACAAAAGTGAGTATGATGTCGTGAAAAAGAACAAAAAATTAGAAGAAATTGATCGTGCTTTACAGGCTGATTTTTCCAAGGAAGGAAAACACATGTCAAAAAATTTAACCCCGGAACGCATTGCAGAGATTGTTAAAAAAATTAATGAGAATTTTTACGACCGTGATGAGGTTTTGCAGGTTGTAGCAGAGCGTATTTTACAGTCTCCCGAGCTCCAATCGCTCCTTAAAAATAAACTCGAATAGGGCATAATATGGGATCGAAAACTGATCCCAATCCCCGCAAAGGGAGAATTTTGCCCTAAAATGCCCCAAAATGCCTTAATTTACTTGAAAAATCTTCGTTTTTTGCATTTTTCTACTTGACATTTTCAAGTTATTTTAGGAAATTCATGCGTACTTAACTCTTACACTTAAACAACATAAGGAGGCAATATGAATAGGAAAGAATTAGTAGATGCAATTGCAGCCAAGACAAAGAAGAGCAGAAAAGAATCTGATGCTTTTTTAAACGCTTTTCTGAATTCTGTTAAGGGTGAATTGAAAAAGGGTGGATCTGTAAGTTTAGTTGGCTTTGGATCTTTTAAAGTGGTGCATCGTCCCGCCCGTGATGCCCGCAATCCACGTACCGGCGCCAAAATTAAAATTCCTGCAAGAAAAGCACCGGTTTTCAGAGCTGGAAAAGGTTTGAAAGAAATGTTTTAAGATTTAAGAATACTAAAAAAAAGCTGGTCCACTCGGGCCAGCTTTTTTTTTATCCGGTTGGAATCAAAGTTTTCATATAATGCCGGCGACTACAGGCAATACTGGCGAGAGAGATTACTTCCGGGAATACCTCACCTCTCCATGCTGAAAGCAATTTCTAAATCCCTTTTCATCCATTTTAGTAATCATCCGTTGAGGACATCGTTCCACTCTACCTCGCCCTGAGGTAGGTGAGAAAGATGAGCTAGAATAAATAGAAGCAGGGCTAAACCGGTTATAGAGATCACCAGTTTTTCACCAACCGATGTCAAAATGATGGTTACTATACCTCAGAGGGGGCGCATAAGATTTCCCTTCTTTGCATCCCGTGAATTAAAAATGTATAAATTTGTTAACTATCATTCAGTAAAATATGAAAGTTTAAAAAACCATTAATGATTGCACCAAGAATTGAATTTAGAAATAATAGAATGGGGAACTACACCTTCAGGCTAACTAAAAAGGGCTGCGGATACAGCCCAATGATCTGGGTCTTATTCGTGATAGGGTTTTGGTATGTATTCCCAGCAATACTGTTGTTTTTGCAAACGCCCAGCAAAATATTATTATTAAATAAGAATGATTTCTTTAATGAGGATCTTTGAGATGTTCTTTTTCCTCTTTTGTAAAATATGCCCCACGAAATTCTTTTAAGAGTGCACGAAGTTTTTCAACATGTGCAAGATCAGTGGTTTGTT
>CP070707.1:3838250-3871124 GCA_020350205.1 bacterium | reverse complement strand
GGCATAGGTCAGGTATTCCCCATCCCGCAATTTATATTTGACGGCAAACCGGGGTTCCAGATAAAATTCGTTTTTATCCTCGGTAAAATAGCTGAGCCGTAAACCAGGTTTTATAATCCATCGTTTGTTGATTTGCCAGTCATCCTGCACATAAAACGCCACTTCACTGGGTCGCTGAAGTAATCGGAACAAGGTTCGGTTGTCATAAATATCGCGATATTCAAATCTGAGTTTCTTATATTCGAAGCCAAACTTCAGAGTATTTCGGGATGAAAATATATAACTCAGATCCCCTTTGACGGTGTAGTCCTTCACGTCATTCTTACTATTTACACCCTGATCCCCCCCCAGTTCAATATCGGTTATAAAATTCGAGGCAGCGATCATAAAATTTGAAAAAAGTTGGGGAGAAAAAACATGTTGCCAATTGCCCGAAATAGTTCGGTTTCCCCAGTCAAGATTGAAACTGAGTTGATTCCAGTCCAAAACATCATCACCAAAATATCCGCTTATGGTCAGGCGGTCGTAAGGCGAAAGATCCTGATAAAAGCTTCCCTGAAAATCGTAAAAATAATATGGAAATTCCTTGTTCATAAGGGCCAGAACTTTGTCAAAATAGGTTCTGCGCCCTGCCAGCAGCAGCGAACCGTTTCCTACCGGCAACTCCAGAGATAAGCGGCTGCTTAACAGGCTGATGCCCACACTTCCGGTGAATTTTTTATTGTTTCCGGATTTACTGATGACATTTAAAACAGAGGACATTCTCCCTCCGAATTCAGCCGGAAAGCCGCCTTTTACAAACTGGGCATCTTTGGTGGCATCCAACAGGAAGTTGGAAAAGATGCCTCCCATATGGGCCGGATTATAGACAGTGATTCCATCCAGCATAATCAGATTCTGATCGGTGTTTCCCCCACGAACTACCAGTCCGGTGCTGAAGTCCGATTCCGCTACCACACCGGGCAAGGCCTGCAGCGTTCTGAACAGATCCGCCTCTGCCAGTTGAGGTGCCTGGCGAATCGTTTGAACTGTGAGATCCACCTGGCTAAGATTCACTTCACGGTCGCGTGCTATTTCCTCTGCTATAACGATGACCTCTTCCCCCGCAAGGGTTTCGGGGAGCATTGAGATATTCAAAAATTTTCTTTCATCTGGAGAGATATCGATGTCCATTGAAACGGTTTTATAACCGATATACGATACCTTGAGAACATACTCCCCGGCCGGTACCGGGTGAAGGACATAGTATCCCTGCAGGTTACTGGAAATACCTATTCCATTATCTTCAAGATAGACATTCGCACCAATAAGACCCTCACCACTTGTACTGTCGGTAACGAAACCGCTGATGCTGGCACCTGCAAATGCGTTGGAGATGTTTATCAAAAAAATTAGGATGTAAGAACTTTTTTTCATTGACTTTCTCGATTTTAGCTTCCTAATAAACGGATGTTTGATGACAGAGTTTCTTGAAATAAAATTGTCCAAATCTGATAATGAAGATTCGGAATTCCTTCCTTTTGTTTTCTTATCATCACCACCTGTTTAATAATATTCCTTAAAAAAGAGTATAAATTTAATAGATGAAATTTAATATTCAATAATATTCAAATAAAATTAACGGACACCTCCCTTTGGTTTTTTGAAGTGCTTGTTATGACATCCTGCTTGATTGTCAGCAAAGGTGCTTGCGCTAAACCATGTTTTTTTGTTAATTCCAAACGATGCATACCATAAGACTGATCATATTATTTTTTTCGCAATTGATTCTGTTACAATTCCATTTCTCGGGCGCTGCTTATCCCCAAGATCCAGGAGTCCATACCCGCCGAGACTCTCTTCTACAAAAAAGTGATTCATTATTCAGAGCTGGTGATTTCGATAAGGCAAAGAAGAGTTATGAAAATATTCTGAAATTGAATGCTTATGACACACTTGCCCTTAAACAGCTGGGACGGATTGCTTTTTTAGGCGAAGACTGGGGAAGACTCAAAGAATATTGCCATAAAATTTCCGAATATGATTCCGGAAATCTATGGGCAAAATACTATCTGGGTATCGCCTATCGGGAAACCGGAAAGTATAAAGCTTCTCTACTGCGGAAAAGGGACTGGGATAAGGCTCAGGATTACTTTGATACAACTTTGGAAATAGATTCACTCTATGAAGATATTTTATATCAAAATGCTCTTCTGCTTCGGTATCGGGAAAAATATCCACAGGCGCTTTTCCTGGCCCACCGGCAAATTGAGCTTAAACCGGAATTAACCGTCCCTCAGGTTAAAATATTCCGTCTTTATAGATATTTTGTAACTTACCGGGATGAACAGGAGATTAAAGAATGGGCGGAACAGCATTCCTGGAAACATGCATACTATGCACTTGGAGAAAAGTGGAGACGGCAGGGCGAGGTTGATAAAGCCGATTCCCTGTTTCAAAAGTTGGTGCAGAACCCGGCAGAACTGTCAACATCTCCCCTGCTATTATCGCGGGTAAGAATATTTACAGAAAAAGGACAGTCTAAAGAGGCTGATTCCTGTTTTTGGGCAGCGGTAAATCAGATCAGGAATCAAGCTGATGCCGACCTGGTAATGGAAGATCTGAAATATCTGCTCACAGAAGAAGAGTGGCAGCTGTATCTCTCTTTGTACACTCTCTCTGCAATTAAAAAATTCATGCAAACCTTCTGGATAAAAAGAAATCCTTTACCCGCGAACAAATGGAATGTGCGCCTGGTCGAGCACTACAAACGGCTTATTGAAGCAGAAAAATTTTATGAATACGATGGCTTTCGGACCTGGTTTATGGATCCTGATCCCCTGAATTATCTGGAATACCCCCCTACATTAAAGCTAAATGAAGAATTCAATGACAAGGGTTTGATTTATATCCGCCATGGTAAGCCGAATGAAACCGCAGTAACAGTAGGAGAAAATATTCCGGTAAATGAGTCCTGGTTATATTATCAGAGTACCTTTCATCCGAGAATGACATTTCATTTTATTGTTGGAAAACCCGGCAATGATTGGCGTTTTGCCCCGTTCCTAACCAGCCCGTCAATGCTAGAGGACCGGCTTACCTGGGGCACTATTTATTACCGTTTGCTCCGTGCAGATCCTTTGGAAATTTTACAATTCCAGCAGGAGATGGCAGATCTGAGTCAGGCGTCCATTACACTTGCGCTGACCACCGACCGCCACAGCTGGAAAGAAGATCTGAAACCGCTTGATATACCCTTGGCGATTCATACCTTCAGGGGAATGAATGGTAATACTCTGGTAGAATTATCCTATCAAGTTCCTCCTCCTGGCAAATTTGAAAAAATTCCACACCCGGAAAAAGAAAACATTCGCTATGATATCGGGATGGTCGTCATTAACAGAAACCTAAATAAAATAATTCAAATTCACGATTCACTAAGAATTCCCCTTAGCCAGGATTCCGCTTACTTGGACTTATATCGATTCACCCTCTTGCCGGACAGTTACCTGGTTGGCTTTCATGTCGAGCCCCGGGAAGTTGATTATCTGGGAGGATATCGCTTCAGAGTTGGGATTGATGACTATGCAGATTCAACCAAACATCTAAGCGATATTCAGCTTGCGACCGAGATCCGGAATGCTTCAGACAGCACAAAATTTGTCAAGAACGGCCTCTACATCCGGCCGAATCCGGCGGCCAGATTTCCCCGGGAATCACTGATGTACAGCTATGTGGAAGTGTATCATCTGACAACTAATGCTGACGGGAAAAGTCTCTTTTCAATCGAATACAATCTCACACATAAAAATCCTAAAAAGAAAGGCTTTACCAATCTGTTTGGCCTGCTGGGAGGAAACAAATCCTCCTCGATATCAATTCTCAACGAACGGGAAAGTTGGGGTGAATTTTCCCGGGAGTATATCGCACTCGATGTGAGTGATCTCCAGACCGGCGACTACCAGCTGACCATTACTATTTCAGATGAAATGAGCGGCTGGAAAGACGAACGCCAGACCAACCTGACGCTCTATTGATTGTGCATTTTCATACAACACCGCATCTAAATTACAATTCACCTTTTCCAGATGATATTCAGCGCTTATCTTTTGCTGGGACATTTTTTAACTGAGAGGACGATCATGTCAAAATCTTCAAAATGGGATATTCAATCCCGGCTCATTCATAGGGGAAGTGGAATAGATTTTTCCAGGGTTCGGACCCCCAATCCGCCCATATTTCAAACCAGTAATTATCTTTATGAAGATGTGGAAGGAGGGACGGATATTCTGGTGGGAAAGAAGGAGGGATATATCTATTCCCGTTATAGTAATCCCACTATCGACAGTCTGAACGAGGTACTGGCGGACATTGAAGCTGGGGATGCGGCACTGAGCTTCAATTCGGGACTGGCTGCCATTTCTGCCGCCATTCTGGCATATTGCAAAGCCGGTGACCATGTGGTTGCCTCAGCTCTCATATATGGTGGCACCTATCATCTTTTTCAGGAACAGATGGGTCGTCTGGGGATCGAAACCACCTTTGTCAATCCAACTGATTTTACAGAAATAAAGGGCGCCATAAAAAATAATACCCGGGTGCTCTATACGGAACCCCTGGCAAATCCCACTCTGGTAAGTTCAGATATCCGACAATGGGCTGATACTGCCCACAAACACCATTGTAAACTGCTGGTAGATAACACCTTTACACCTCCACCCTTATTTCAACCGCTCCGTTCCGGTGCCGATGTGGTGATCCACAGTGCAACCAAATATTTGGGAGGACATTCGGATTTGACCGGAGGGGCAATTATCGCCTCTCATAAGGAAATTGAAAATATCTCCCCCGCATTAAGATATTTCGGGGGAATTATCTCCCCGTTTATAGCCTGGCTGCTCTTACGGGGTGTCAGAACCCTGGGTGTAAGACTGGAGAGGCAATGCAATAGTGCATTTCGCATTGCCCAGCATCTGGAAAAACATCCTAATATTCTCAAAGCGAATTATGCGGGATTGCCTTCCAATCCCCAATATAAATTTAATAAAAAGCAATTCCGGCAATTCAGCGGAATGCTTTCATTTGAGGTAAAAGGAGGATTCTCGAGAGCCAAGAAAGTTATGCAAAAATTACAATTGATTCAGTTTACCGTGAGTTTGGGGGATGTGGCCAGCCTTATTTCGCATCCGGCATCCACTTCCCATGTGTACCTCACCCCGGCAGAGCGCGAATCAATTGGGGTCAGAGAAAATCTGCTCCGACTATCAGTCGGAATTGAAAAGATCGAAGACTTGATTGCAGATTTAGATCAGGCATTAAAGTATTAAAAACATAATTTTTTCAGATATATTTTATAATCCTTGTGCATCACCAGTGGAATTTATTGACATCAGGATAAAAAAAGAGTGTCATTCTGATCCTGCACTAATAATTTAGTGCGGGAGAATAATCCCGATTGTGTTGGAGCAAGATCTTTCATATCCCCCCACCGGAAGCAGACAGGACTGCCAGACGGACACTTCACTCAGAATATCATGCAAAATAATTCTTTGTTTTTTGTATGTAAGTATCATCAACGATTCCGCAGTTTTTACGGATTTTCTCATCGATAACTCTTTGTCTGAATCGAAGATAATCTAATCTATCCGGTGTTTTTTTATATAATAAACTAAAAGTTTTATTAGCCTGTTATATCTACCAGATTAAATGTCAAGCCGAAAACGATGGATATCGATTCCACAATTATCCTCAACTGAAACTTTACTACTACCCGGATCTCTGCCGTCGAGCAGAAGAGATATCTCTCCAAAAATAAAAACACCGCTTGAATTGCATAAAATTTATCCCCTAACTTTCTGCTAAATTTTTTCGGTATTCTTGTGGAATACGTTGTTATATTTGTGATTGCCATTATTACCTCTGCTGCCAGTGCCTGTGTAGGTCTGGGCGGCGGACTCCTGTTGATCCCCTTTCTTATTCTCGTCTTTGACCTGCCAGTCAAGTTTGTGGCTGGGACTATGTTATTCGCCATGATTCCTTATACTTTGGTAGCCACTTGGGGAAATTTACGGAATGGATATGTAAATTTAAAAATAGGTCTGGTCATGGAAAGCGGGGCGATCATCGGCGTCTTGTGGGGTGCATTTTTTACCGATCTGTTTCCAGATCTTCTTCTCAAGTTAATTTTTGTTTTTATTGTCTTTTATCTCATGCTCACGCTGCGGATACCAACCGGCTCACCTTATAATTTTATTGCCCGGGGTTTTAATGCCATGAATTTAATTCCTCCTTTTATTGCCTGTAAAACTGCTCAGGACGCAAGATGCAGTATCCCGTCATTGGTCATTTTAGGGATTGTGGCGGGATTTTTCAGCGGATTACTGGGTATTGGTGGCGGCTTCTTAAACACGCCGGTGCTGATTGTTGGAGTGCTGCTGGCTCCCAAAGTAGCTGTAGGTACTTCTCTGTTTATGATTTTAATCACCTCCCTGTTCGGAACAGCCGAACATGCTTTGCTGGGTCACATAAATTATGCAATCGCTCTGGTTGTAACACCGGGAATGATGATTGGGGCTTACATTGGTATTCATTTACTCAAAAATCTTGCGGAGGAAAAAATTAAAACCTTTATTTTCGTTGCCATGTTCGTGGCCGGCATCATGGCACTGTTCAGGTAATCTGTCTAGCTAATCATTTCGGATCGTCACATTATGGATACCATACAGATAGAATATCAAATGAGCTTTCCTGACAACAATAAGGCAGTTTATGTCTTACAATTTGAATCCAGAACCATGAAATTGCTCAATCCGGTTCCAGATAAATTGCCACAATGGACGGATTTATCTTTCCAGCAGTGCTCCCATTGTCCCCTCTCATCTGAAACACATCCCCATTGCCCCCTGGCTGTTCGCCTGGTCGATGTCATTCAGCAATTTGACCATCTTATGTCTTACGAAAATCTTATATTGCAGGTGAAGACACTCAGAAGAGTTATTTTCAAAAAAACCACCGTGCAGGACGCCCTGAGTGCCCTCATGGGGCTGATTATTCCAAGCAGTGGGTGCCCTCACACCGCCTATTTCCGTCCTATGGCACGGTTTCACCTGCCGCTGGCGGATACCGAGGAAACGATTTATCGATCGACCTCCATGTATTTACTGGCCCAATATTTCAGGAATAAAGCGGGGCTTAAAGCCGATCCTGATTTGACCGGTCTGAAGAAAATCTATGAACAGATGCAGACTCTTAATTCTGCTATAGCGGAGCGACTGCGGTCAGGAAGTAAAACAGATTCTTCAGTAAATGCACTCATTTTACTGGATATGTTTACCCTTGCCTTACCGTTTGCCATCGAAGAATCCCTGGAAGAACTGCGGGATCTTTTTGCAAAATTTTTAAGTCCCTGAATCATTTTTAAAGATATAGATCATGTATTATATTACCGAAAAGAATGATCATCAGAAATATATCATGATTTGAATTTTAATCTAAAATTTCCAAAAGGAGGTAATTATGTCAAACACCCGGTTTTTTAGAATGATGTTTATTGTCCTCATCGGAATTTTGATATTCTCAACCGGACTGCAGGCCGATATATTCATGAAGCAAAAGTCACATACCGATGGCTTTCAAATGATGGGTCAGTCGCAACCGGCCAAGGATGAAATCCAGAATATCTGGATTACTTCGGAAAAAATTCGCAGTGACGGAGAAAACCAGTCTTTTATTATGCGACTGGATCAAAAAAAGATGTATATGTTGAACCATAAGGAAAAAACCTATGTGGAGATGCCTCTGAACTTCGGGAAAATGGTGGATTCCAAAATGCAGGAAGCCATGGAGGGAGAGGATATGAGCACTGAAGAGAAAGAAAAAATGATGCAAATGATGCAGGGAATGACCCAGATGAAAGTAACTGTTACGCCTACGGGTGAGACCAAAAAAATCGGGGACTGGAATTGTCAGAAATATATCCAATCCATGCAGACCATGATGGGACCGGCCACATCTGAAATCTGGGCCACTGAAGATTTAAAAATGGATTATGAAGTTTACTCAAAGTTTATGGCAGCCATGGGCGGTGGTCCGGGCGGAATGTTTGGAGACTTTATGACCGATATGATAAAGGAAATGGAAAAGATAAAAGGAGTGCCGGTTCTAACCATCGGTACCATGAATATGATGGGTGCCTCAGTAAAAACAACTCAGGAATTATTAGAATTTAAAGAAGATACAGCTCCTTCCGGTATTTTTAATCTGCCAAGCGGATACAAAAAAACTGAAGAAATGAATTTCCAGCCTTAGTGCATACATCTTTGTCTCCCGGAGGTATTTCTCCTCCGGGAGATATTATCAGGATACGATTTCTGAAAAAACTTTATATTTTCATATATATATCAGGTGCATTAACCTGCTTCATAAATCACCAAAAATAATCTCCTAAATTGTCGACCGTCACATAGCCTGCCCTCTAGATTACTTATATTCTAACCTCATATCAGCATATGACAACGTTAAAAACAACAAGTACAAGGTTTTTCCTTTTTAATCGTAAGAAACTGAGCTGGATTAAGCTTGCTTTAAGTTTCTTTTACATCCATTTTACAAAATCTCTTTTTCATGAATCGGATAAGATCAAAACCATGGAGGTCATTCATATAAAAGCCCAAACGGGCTGTTCTGATTTTTAAGAGTCCAGCTGCGAAAATCACTTTTTTAAAAATAATATAGTATCCAGCTAAAGGAGATCTCTTATGAACAGAAGAAGAATTATTCAGATCTTATTCCCAGCCGTAATTGTTACAGTTTCTCTCGTAATCACATTAATGGCCCAAAATCCTATCACCCAAATCACCAATTCTACCGACCTTCAAATCTATCCGGATATTGATGGCAATCGGATCGTATGGCGTGATCACCGCAGCGGTTTACCTCATATCTACTGTTATAACATTCTGGACAGTACAGAAACGCAGCTTTCTACTGTAGGAAGCACCAAATCGGAGCCCCGTATTTCAGGTGATCGGGTGATCTGGGCTGATAACCGAAATGGTAAATGGGACATCTACAACTATAATTTTAACTATCCCGGACTGGGTGATTATCCACTTATTGATTATCCCGGGGACCAGAATTATGCGGATATATGCGGGGATACCCTGGTATATATAGACCATAGTGCAGGACCTTACAGTGGAAATCTGTTTATGTATGATATTGCGGCCGGTACTTTCCCGGAGCAGATAACAGATGATAATATGGGACCTCAATTCAGTCCGAGTATTTGTAAACATCTCATTGTATTTCAAACGTATTCGGGTCCTTCAGCAGATATTTATTTATACAATACCTATACACAGGAATTTTTAACGGTATGCGATGATCCCAATGAGCAGAGAAATCCGACAATATATGGTCGAAGAATTTTCTGGGAAGATAACCGGAACGGCAACTGGGATATCTACATGCTCTACTATTATTATTATACCGGTGCCATGCTGCATCTGGAATGGCCACTGTCACCTATCCTCGAACAAAAAATGGCGGTAAAACCAAATCAGGCAGATCCCCATATTTGGGGTAATAATCTGGTTTTTGCGGATGACCAAAGCGGTAATTGGGATATTTATATGTATAGTTTTCATAACAAATTGTGGGGAACTCTCATTCCCATTTCAACAGCACCCGATGATGAATTCGGTCCCCGGATTTTTAATGATAAGATTGTCTGGTTTGATGATCAGGACCCAAGTCCATCCATCATTTCTCAATCGGATATTTTTCTCTGGGAGCGCCCCCCCGGAGCAGACCTGGCCATCTCCGGATCTGACGAACCGGATCCGGTCAAAACCGGAAACTCGATTACTTACCTCTTTAATGTCATGAATCTGGGCCCGCTGGATGCCACCGGGGTAGTGATGACGGATACCCTGTCTTCATTCGTCAATTTTGTATCGGCCAACTGTAATACAGGGACTTGCACCCAATTAGGAAATTACCTCACCTGGACAATCGGTGACCTCCCCAGTGATAGCAGTGCGGTGTTACGAATTACCGTTCAGACGACAACCGACACAGTGGTCGAAAACAGAGCCGGGATTGCCGGAAACGAAATTGACCGTGTCTCGGCCAATAACAAAGTCTCTTTACGCACCAGAGTGAGTGATTTCATTGCGGCCACGGTGGACGAGGGCAGCTCGCCTTCTCTGGCGCTGGACAATATGGGAAAGGTTCATGTCACTTACCTGACCAATTCCTGGGGGGGAGATCTGATGTACGCCAGTAATGCCAGCGGTCTCTGGGAAACACAAGTTCTGGATAACAGTGGTAATGTCCAGAGCGCTGCTATTGTTGTTGATGCAGCTGGTAATGTTCATATCTGCTACGTTGAAAACGACTGGATTTCAGCTGCAAAACTGAAGTATACCAATAATACGGGAGGCGCATGGCAGCTGGCGGAGATACTGACCGAGAACTCTTCCGGATTCTGGCCCCTCTCAATGGACATTGACCCCTACGACAAGCTCCACATTAGTTACTGTGAAACGGGATCTATGGCATCTTCCGCACCCTTGAAATACCTGACAAATGAAAGCGGAAACTGGAATCTATCCGGAGTGGGTTCGAGTATTTATGCCTATGATTATGCCGCAGTAGCTGCAGACAATACCGGTAATGTTCATCTTTCATACTATGCTATCAATATAGGTTGTTCTTATATCACCGACCGACCCGGCGGAACCTGGCAAGCTCCAGCAGTAGTGGATGTGAATTGGAGCGGGGGTCAACTGGAGGGTATGATGACCGATATTGTCGTAGATAGCCTTGACAGACCTCATATCAGTTATGTGAGTGGCGGTGGAAATCCCCGGCAAGATACCTGGTACGCTGTTAAGACTGCTGGTGTTTGGAACACCACCTTCATTGATGATGGGGATTTTCAGAGCTATGGAAACCGTATCGATATTGATCCGGATAACAATCCTCATATACTCTATTATCATTCACAAAGCAACCAACTGAGGTATGCAACTAATGCTTCGGGCTCATGGGTGCGCAAGTACGTTGATGGCGAGCAGGGATTCAACATGTGGGATGATGGTCGTGTCTTCGATATTGCATCTGATCCACAGGGCAAGGTCCACCTGTGTTATACAAAAAACGGAGAAGTTAAATATACCACCAATGCACAATATACCTCACATTACGGTGGTGGCGAGGACGGCACGGGCGGATACTTTTTCGCCAATTCGACCAGTGGTGCCAGTGGATCGCCTTCCCAACCTACCTACGATTGGATTGATCCTATAACTGCCGGTCACAGCGAAATTACAAACTGGACTTCCGGAGATGGGCAGGATGGTTTTTTCGGACCACAGGCTCTGAATTTTAACTTTGGTTTTTTCGATAGTACCTATAACGAAGTATATATTGGATCCAATGGATACCTTACCTTCGGGGATGGGTATGATCTAACGGCAACGGATGCCAGCATTCCAAACATCGATGAACCCAATAACCTGATCGCGGGCTGTGCCATGGATCTAAACCTGGATAATGGGACCTTTGCAGATGCCCATGTCTATTATGGGGGGGATAATTCACATTTTGTGGTGACTTACTGGCATTCCCATGATGAGGGCTCAGTTCCGGACTATATAACCTTCCAGATTATTCTTTACCCAAATGGAAATATAAAATATCAATATAACAACTTAGAGAGTACCGATCCCCTGCCGAACAGTATCGGTGATGATGCTCTGGTTGGGATTGAAAATTATAATGGCACCCAGGGGATATCTTATCGAAACAACGGCAGCGGCGGTCCGCTCTTTGGTTCTCCGCTGGCAGTGATGTTTGGTAAGAACAATCTTTATCTTCCTATTGAAGATCTGAAAAGTTCTGCTGTCCCTGTTGATTATGCCTTAATGCAAAATTTTCCCAATCCTTTTAATCCTTCAACCACTATCCGATATGCACTTCCCAGAATTCAGAAGGTAGAAATAACTATTTTCAATATTCTGGGCCAGAAGATCCGCTCATTTCAGTGGGATAAACAATTACCGGGCGTTCATCAGGTGATATGGGATGGAAACAATAGCCAGGGTGTATCCGCCGGAACCGGAATGTATTTCTACCGCATAACATCCGGTGAATTTACTGCAGTGAGAAAAATGCTGCTCATTCGCTAAAACCTTCCCGATGTCCTCCCGGGGGTAAGATACCCTCGGGAGGTTATTCTATGATTTCTTTTGAAATTAATTGATAGAATTATTATTTTTATCTGGAAAAAGTACAATATTTAATCCAGACAATGACCAAATCCCAGAAAACTGTTTATCAAAAATTAGACCAGTTACGAAAGAACCTCCCGCTGAACCCAACTGTTGAGATTCAGGATCTCAAAATCATCGCTTTCTCTGATCACCATCGCGGACAGAATGATCATGCAGATGATTTCCGAATTTGCAAAGCTGCATATCATGCCGCGCTGGGTTACTATCTGACCGCCGGATACAGCTTGTACCTGTTAGGAGATGTGGAGGAGCTATGGGAATGCCGGCCAAAAAATGTAATTAACACCTATCGAGATACTCTTGATCTGGAAAAACAGTTTGCAGTACAAGAGCGTTATCAGAGAATCTGGGGGAATCACGACGATCACTGGCGCTATCCCGGGGAGGTAAACCGTTTACTGGGAGATTTTATCTCTGCTCAAGAAAATTCATCCTCTGTTCCCGAGGCCCATGCCATTACAGTGACAGATAATTCCGAACCTATCGGAGAAATACTTTTTGTACATGGCCACCAGGGCACCCTGGAATCCGACAGATTCTCCTGGCTGAGCCGCTATCTGGTTCGTTATATTTGGCGACCCCTGCAGCGCCTCACTAAAATAAAACCACCCACACCTGCACGGGATTTTAATTTGAGATTAGAACAGGAGATCGCATTACATGGCTGGGCAAATCAGCGCAAAGGTCTGGTTCTTATCAGTGGCCATACTCACCACACGGTGTTCATGTCAGTGTCCCATGAACAAGCCCTGGAGCGTGAAATAGAGTCTCTTAAAACCAAGCTTGAAAAGCTTAAAAATCCTGCTGAAAAGACTAAAGTACTAGAAGCAGTCAGTGAAAAATCAGCCCAATTAAACTGGGTGCTTGCAAAATCGAACGGTATTGCTTTTCACATTTCGGAAGACAAAAAACCCTGTTACTTCAACACCGGTTGCTGCTCTTTTGCAGATGGAGATATTACCGGCATTGAAATTGAGAATGGTTTCATTCGACTCGTCCGCTGGCCGGACGATGACGGTAAACCAAGAAAGAAAATCCTGAGAGAAAACCCTTTAAGGGAAGTATTTGCCCAATGTCAGTAGGAATTAATTTGTTGTTCTTGAGCAGACATTAAATTACCTTAACCAAAAGTTGAACGTATTACAGGGATAGGAACATGATATGCCCGGTCTGTAAGGAAGACATGCTCATTCTTGAATACGCCCAGATCGAACTGGACTACTGCCCGTCCTGCCAGGGAATCTGGATGGATGCGGGCGAGCTGGAGCTGCTGCTGAATTTCCCCGATAAATTACTGGACCTCTCGGCGGTTGAACACGCTATGAAAAGCAAACGGCGATGTCCACACTGTCGTAAAAAAATGTGGGTTACCAAATTTCCCGGGTCAGACGTGGATGTGGACTTCTGTTCGCGGGATGGCGGCCTCTGGCTGGACAAAGGTGAACTTCTGGAAATCGCTCAATCCCAAACAAGCAATGAAAATCTGAGAAAAATTAAAAAATTCCTGGGAGATTTGTTTAAAGAAAAAACCGTTCGAAAGGAGAACTAACATGGCATTTATTATTGTTCTGGGAATACTCATCGTTCTGGTGATCTGGATCATAGGGATGTATAATGGTCTGGTCCGGCTTCGCAATCAGGTCAAAAATGCCTGGTCGCAGATCGATGTACAGTTGAAACGAAGACATGATTTAATACCCAATTTAGTTGAGACGGCAAAAGGGTACATGAAACACGAACGGGAAACTTTTGAGGCGATTACCAAAGCCCGCTCTCAGGCCGTTGAGGCACAGGGAGTAGCTGAACAGGGAAAAGCTGAGGGAAGGCTTACTGAAGCCCTGGGTAAATTTATGCTGGTGGTGGAAAACTATCCAGATCTCAAGGCTAATCAGAATTTTCTGGCCTTACAGGAGGAGTTAACCACGACTGAAAACAAGGTCAGTTTCTCCCGGCAATTTTATAACGATCAGGTTCTTCAGTTTAATACCCGAATCGAAAGCGTTCCAACCAATATTATTGCCAATATGTTCGGATTTAAACAATCAGAATTTTTTGAAATCGAAGTAGCTACTGAACGGGAAGTACCGAAGGTAAAATTTTAAAATATAGTCCCCATTCTGCCTTCTGAATATGAGGTATAAACCATGTGGGAAATAATTCGCCTGAATCGTCGTCGCTCGGCTTTGCTGATCGGGATTCTGGGCAGCGTTCTGGTCCTTCTGGGAGGTGCCATCGGTTATTACCTGTTCCCGGCTGAGCCCGCCAGCGGTATCTTTTACGGCTGTATTATCGCTCTGGGCGTTTGGATATTCCTGTTGCTGACCAGTATGACCAGCGGTGAACAGATTTTGCTGGCCACCGCAGGTGCCCGACAAATTAGCAAACAAGATGCCCCTCAACTGTATAATGTGGTGGAGGAAATGAAAATTGCCTCAGGTCTCCCGGTAGTGCCCAAAGTATACATTATCAATTCGCATGTTCCCAATGCCTTTGCGGTTGGGCTTAAACCAGAACGGGCAGCAGTAGCGGTAACCAGCGGATTGCTCTCCAAACTTAACCGTGATGAATTACAGGGCGTTATCGCTCATGAAATCGGACATATTGCAAACCGCGATACATTGTTTATGACCATGGCTGGTGTTACGATGGGTGCGGTGGTAATTCTGGCAGACCTCTTTCTCAGAGGATTATGGTTCAGTGGCGGAGGAAACCGGCGGCGATCCTCCAAAGGAGGCGGACAAATTGAGATGATCATATTTGTTTTAACTATTCTGCTGGCAATTTTGGCACCTTTACTTTCTCAATTACTTTATCTTGCAACTTCCCGCAAACGTGAATATCTGGCCGATGCCAGTGCTGCGCAGTTCACCCGCTATCCGGAAGGATTGGCATCTGCACTTGAAAAAATATCGGATAATCAGGAAAAGAATTTCTCTAAGAGCCGTACACTGGCACCCATGTTTATTGTTAATCCAATGGCCTCCTGGGAAGGAACCTCCGGACTATTCAGTACTCATCCTCCCACCGCAGAGCGGGTTAGAATACTTCGCGGAATGACGCAGGGATCTTCACTGCAAAAGTATGAGCAGGCTTACAGAAGTATTGTTAAGGAAGGATTAATGGCACCTGCCACACTGAAGATGGCAAAAGAACAGGGAGTCAGAAAAGCCGACGAAAAAAGCAAAGAATCCCATGACCCCCAAAAAAATCTACGGCAGGTCAAAGATCTGCTGCATAAGGTAGACGGGTATGGACTCATTACTTGTGGTTGCGGGGTAAAGCTGAAAATCCCACCGAAATTTAAATACAGCAACGTGCGCTGCCCCAAATGTAACCGTATGCATGACGTCTCGGTCGCTTTACTGGCTGCTACCATGGCAGCAGAACTGGCCCAGAACAAGAATACCTGACATTTGCCAAAATCAAAATTTGTTTCTCCTATGCATAGTTTTTTAGCATTGGGGTATTCTACATACTATTTTTATACTTTTTTGTATACTTTTTAAAAGATAATGAGAACCTTTGTTCTTAAGCGCAGTAAAAAACCTATTATATAATTACCAGGTTCCTGATTCTCAGTATGACCGATCAATATAATTTTATTTTATCAATATCTGGAGTGAAGAATACTCATGAAAAATTTAAAATATATACTGATCCTGGCGGGAATGATTTCATCGGGTCTGAGTCAGACTTCCAATACTACATTTATTGCCAATATAAATGATTATCCCGCGATTGGCTATAACGATTGCTGGGGTTATTCAGCCCCAAATGGGAATGAATATGCTCTGCTTGGCGTAAGAAACGGAACCAGCATCATCGATGTGACAAATCCCCAGAACATTGTTGAAAAAGACTTTATCCCAGGACCGAATTCCACCTGGAAAGATATAAAAACTTTTCAGCATTACGCCTATGTGGTTACCGAACAACTGGCCGGGATGCAAATCCTGGATCTGTCCTTTCTCCCCGATTCTGTTCAGTTAGCCTCGGTTTATACGGGGTTTCAAAGTTCTCATAATATTTTTATTGATACGATTAATGGATTGCTCTATACCGAAGGCAATTTCTCTGAACCTGTGCGTGTGTTGAGTTTGGATAATCCCCTGCAACCCGCGCAAATTAGCAGCTTTGGTATTGAGTGCCATGATATGTTTGTTCGGGATACCCTGGCCTTTATTGCAGAAGGCACACAGGGTTCTATTGGAATATATAGCGTGTCAGATCCCTTTCAGCCTCAATTGGTTCAAAGGTTGTATATTCCGGCCGGTGGATATGCACATAATGTTTGGACAAATACATCTAACACCCTCATGGCAACTACTGAAGAAACCCCGGGAAAAACAGTGAAATTCTGGGACATCAGCGATCTCAACAATATTTCTTTACTTGGAGAATATCTGGGAGGAAGCAGTCTGGCGCATAATGTGTTTTTGTTAGGACACTACGCCTATATTTCACACTACGAATCTGGTTTAAAAATCGTAGATATCAGCGATCCGACCTCACCTGTGGAAGCGGGATTTTACGATACATATCCACAGGGCGAGGGACCAAATTTCAATGGTGCCTGGGGAACTTACCCCTACACTGAAAATGGCATGATATTTATTAGTGATTTTACCTCGGGCCTGACCATTGTGACCTTCGATACCCAGGCTGTCGGAATTACGGAACCGGAACAAACGGTGCCGGGTGAGTTTTCCCTGGAGCAAAATTTTCCCAATCCCTTTAATCCAAGTACCAGCATCACTTATCAGTTGCCAAAAATGACACACATAAAATTACAGGTATTTAACATATTGGGACAGGAAATTCGTACGCTGGTTAACACAATCCAGGGAGCGGGACGTTATGAGGTAACCTGGAATGGTCGTAACACCCAGGGTATTTCCGTACCTGCTGGCATTTATATATACCGGCTCCAGAGTGCCGAATTTAGTGAAATCAAAAAGATGGTTTTTACGAAGTAGTTTTTTCGTAACTGACTGTCCGGATTCAGTGACTCAACTTTAATCGATGATGAGTGACTGATTCGTTCCAATTGTAAGGAAACAAAGTATGAAATTTATCCTGCTTTTCTTGATGACCGCCTTTTTGGGTAGCAGCCTGATCGGCTGTAAAAAAGACGCCACCAGTATCACTCCCCCAATCGATTACTCACAAATTAAAGACATTAATTATTCTGTCCATGTCCAGCCCCTGTTTAACCGGTATTGCACCAGTTGTCATGGAGCTCAGAGCCCTGCTGCCGGGCTACAGCTGGACTCCTGGGACAATCTCATCCGTGGCTCTCAATATGGTGAAGCCATCATTCCCTTCGATGAGAGTAATAGCCTGTTGCTGGAGATGCTTACCAAAAATTCGAATGGTCCTCACCCGGGAGAAAAGGGACGGCCTGTCCCGGACAGCATTGAAACACAATTTCTGGGGCGCTGGATAGGGGAAGGTGCCAGAAATGATGATAGTCAAATACCATACAAAAATGCTGTCAACAGACTCTATGTGTGTAACCAGGATGCGGGAATCATATCGATCA
This sequence comes from bacterium, assembly GCA_020350205.1. Taxonomy (GTDB): domain Bacteria; phylum Calditrichota; class Calditrichia; order RBG-13-44-9; family RBG-13-44-9; genus RQOF01. The sequence continues at coordinate 3,853,304 of CP070707.1, read as the reverse complement.
TCAATACTGACACGAAAGTTGTGATTCGCTCTGTTAAATTGAATGAAATAGGTTATTCCGCGAATCCCAAACCCCATGATATTGTGGTAGAACCCGGTGGAGAATTTTGGTATGTTTCCTTAATTGGTGACGGTAAAGTAGTCAAATTTAATCAAGACTATGAGGTGATTGGTGAGGTTGATTTTCCGGCTGCGGGTCTATTGGCGATGCATCCCACCAAGGATCTCCTGTACGTGGGACATACCCTGAGTTTACCGAATGTTCCCCAGACACTCGGAGTCATTCAGCGTTCCAGCATGACGCTGCAGGAAATTTCATTACCCTTTTCCAGGCCTCATGCTCTGGTGGCGGATCACTCCGGCAAAAACATCATCTTCTCAAGCCTGGTTCAATCCGTTCTGGCAACCATCGATACCGACATGAATCCGGCGGAGATCGCTGAATTATTTATCATTTCCGGTCCTTCCCGGACGCTGGTTCAGATGAATATTTCACCCAATGATCGGGAAATTTACCTCAGCAGTCAGCTGGAAGAACAGCTGTTGGTAGTGGATATCAGTGATCCAACCCAAATTAATCTCACCGATTCGGTCAGGGTGGGTCAGCATCCCTGGCATCCAAAATTTACACCCGATGGTTCCCGGGTGTATGTGGGAAACAACCTCTCCCATACCATTTCGGTTGTCAATACCTCTTCCCGAGAGGAAAAGATGCAAATTGGCAGCGGAGACGGCTCAGATGGCCTGGCAGAGCCCCATGGACTGGTCATTTCGCCGGAGGGCGATTATGTATATGTCACCAATCGGAATAAAAATGTTCCGACGGAATATACCCCGCGTCATGATCTGGGATCGAATGCTAATTCCGGAACAGTGGTGGTGATTAATACCCTGACGAATTCGATTGAAAAGGTTCTTGAAATAGAAAAATTCCCCAGCGGATTGGCAATTTATGAGGAATGAGGTAGTTATAATCCCCCCTTTTTCTCTTCCCTTATTAATAAGGAAAAGTAAAGGTAGGGGTCGACAAACCTTTTTTCGGACAATAGCCTTGAAATATTTAACTTGTACTCTTCTCCTGTTCAACTTTTTTTCTGCGGTTTTCCTCCAGGCGCAGTCACTGAACTTTAGACGGGATATCTCTCCATTTCCGGTGTATGACCAAAACAGTAATCTATACCATTATTCTTTTCTGGGGGGATTCAATAAACCGGTAATCCAATTTTTGGATATCAATGCCGACGGATCACCTGATTTATTTCTGCTGGATCAGGATCGGCCAGGTCAACTGATCTTCTTCCAGAACAGCGGTACAGTGACAGCACCGGAGTTTCACTGGATTACTGACAGGTATCAAAACCTGAGCACGGGTGCCTGGTTTAAGTTTGTCGATGCCGATCAGGATAATGATTTTGATCTTTATACTGAAAATCCTTTCGGAAATATTCGTTACTATCAAAATAACGGGACCCCGGTAGAACCCCTTCTCGTAAATAGGTTGGATAGCCTGCGGGATGTACTGAATCAACCTATTGAAACAGACGACTTCAGCATTCCGGAGTGGGCTGATATTGATTGTGATAATGATCCCGACTTATTTCTGGGAAGGTTGAATGGACGGGTCACATTATATGAAACTGTCGGATTGAATGCCCAAAATCTGCCGCAGTTTAGTTTTGTAACTGACACTTTTCAGGGAATTAATATTCAGACCGGGGGCGGTGAATTGAACCATGAAGTAATTCTCAATCCCCACGGTGCCAATTCTTTGACCCTGGTGGATATCGATTCCGATCTCGATAACGATCTGTTCTGGGGTGATTTCTTTGCCAGCAGTATCGTCCACCTGGAAAATTATGGAAGCTGTCCGAATCCGTTTTTCCTGCAGGATTCCCTGCAGGAACAATACCCTCCCAATCAACCGTTATTCAGCGGTGGCTACAATGTTCCTCATTTTTATGATATTGACGCCGATGGGGACCTGGATCTGTTTGTGGGAATTTTAGGCGGGTCTCTTTCCTTCACATCAAATATCGTAGAAAACTTCTATTATTACAGGAATACCGGAACAGCCAGCCAGGCAAATTTCTACCAGGAAACCCGCCGCTTTCTGGATGCAATCGATGTGGGGCAGAACAGCATCCCGGCTCTGGTAGACATTGATCAGGATGGCGATTCCGATCTGTTCCTGGCAAACCAGGAAGACCTGAGTTCCCCGGATGCCAGTAACAGCCGGCTTTATTTTTTTGAAAACCAAGGAAATCCAGGCCGTCCCGAATTTCGCTTACAGGTTACGGATTACCTAAATTATGATAAAAGATTCGATGTAAATTATGCACCGGCATTTGTTGACATAGATAATGACCAGGATTTTGACCTCATTATAGGGAAATTTGACGGCAGACTCAGCTTCTGGCAAAATAACGGAACTGCTTCGATTGCAGATTTTGTGCTGATATCAGAAAACTACAGTGGTATTGACATTGGCAATAACAGTCTGCCAGCTTTTACAGATATCGATGCCGATCAGGATCAGGATCTTTTTATTGGCGAATTTAATGGCAACATCAATTTTTACCGCAATGTGGGGACGGCCGTCTCCCCTAATTTTATTCTGGATACCACCCATTATTTCGGGATAAATTTGGGTCAGGGGGAGCTCCCCATTCCTCACTTTCATGATATCGACCGGGATAATGATCAGGACCTGTTTATCGGCAGCGCGACACAAGGTGTTCTTTTTTACCGCAATGCGGGATCCGCCCAGAGTGCGGATTTTATTTTAGACTCATCTTTTGAGCCGGAAATTCAGCTGCGTTCATCGCCGGTACTGGCAGACCTTGACGGAGACGGCGACTCCGACATGATCTGCGGTTCCGTGGGAGGTGGGACGCTTTTTTATGAAAACCTGGAATTTGTCAGTATAGATCCCGGAAATTCAGTTCAGGTGAAATATCCATTCGAAATTTCCCTTTTTCCCAATTATCCCAATCCATTTAATCCCAACACAACTATTTCCTATCAGATGAATCAGCCCGGATCCGTTTCATTAAGAATATTCGATACTATGGGCCGGGAAGTCCGCACCCTTTATAAGGGTCAGCAATCTGCCGGCAGCTATCGCATCAGCTGGGATGGAAGGAATAATGCCGGTGATTCAGTGAGTTCCGGAATTTACCTGTGTCAACTCAAATCCGGCCAGACAATCAAAAGTCAGAAATTGATGCTTATTCGATAGTGGAGCGGGATATTGGATGTTTTCACCTAAGGCTTTCAATGATAATTCGACAGCCAGAATCTTTTCAGATTAAACAATAGTAAAATTGTTATGAACTTCTGGAATTTGAATTTTTCCAGTTTTTATTGTGACCCCTTTATTTTCTTGCCTTCTATCCTTAATATCACTATTTTATGCGCATTAATAAGAGAGTTTTGAGAACCAGGACAGCGCGGGTTATCTACTGAATCGGGAGTTTTTGAATGGATCTAGAAAATATCCCACCTTCAACAACACGTTATCGAAATATCCCATCATTCACCCACATAACAAAGGAGGTACTATGAAGCGTCAATTGTTAATAATTCTCGCAGCAACAGCTTTGTTCGTCTGCATGGTTCTAAATGTATCTGCCACTGAAACCCGGGTAACTTCAATGGGGCAGACCGGTATTTTCATGTACGACAACTCCAATATTGTTGTTTTCCCGGGAGCAGTGATGCGCTACGGAAATGAGATTGTTACTGAATTACGGCTGAAGGATGTGGAGAGTGTATTTTCTGCAGAAGTACGTCTACCGATGAATTCTTACATGTTCGGTTTCAATTTCAACCGACCCATTACTCTGTTCGATCCGGGCGTGGGGCAAAGTATTGTCTTAAACAGTACCAGTGATCTGTATTTTGGTACCAAGCTGGCCGGCAACGATCTCGGTATCCGGGTCTCACTGGGTCGGGATGGATTTACCCGGGATTCAATTCCCCTTGGCCCCCCCAGGCTGGAAGAATCCGCTCGCTATTTCGAGGTAGCCGGAGGTTATTCCACCGATCTGTATGATGCCAGTGTTAGCCTTGAATTACCCTCTGTTAAAAGCGAAGAAGGCAATTTGATGGACGAGTTCAGCGGCAGCATAATCATGCTGAGTGGCCGCTATTTCTATGAATACGATTCTAAAATGCGCTTTGTACCGGTAGTTCGATTTGGATTCGGATCCGGTTCGCGAAAAACGGATGTGGGGGGAGGAAATCCCCAGGAAGAAACCGACTATGGATTGTTCTCGCTGAATCTGGGAGTTGGATTAAATTATCAGATCAGTGAGAACAGTATCCTGATCGTGGCCATCGATCCTTACGGATATTCCAAATTGAAAGAGGATGAAAAAAACATCGGGGAAGGAACAACCACAACCACCACGCTGCCCCGCATGTATCTGGGTGCAGAAACCACCATCAGACCCTGGATTACCGGCCGTATCGGTGCCAATCGGGCCTATCAAAAAGTTACCGAAAAATATACTCCCTCCGGTGGTACCGAATTCGAGCAATCTTACCAGACCTCGCCCTATAATGTCAGTTTTGGACTGGGGCTTAAATTTGGACGGTTCCTGATTGATCTGGACATTAATGATGGATTCTTCTTTGAAGGACCCAATTTTATCAGCGGGTCGTTCAGGGACTTCTCCAACCGGGTTTCCATTTCCTATCTGTTTGGTAATGATGAAAGGAGTAAATAATGAAAATTATAAAGTATTTGGCAATCGTCGCACTGTTTGCGACCATGCTGTTGTCATGTTATGGTCCAACAGAATCGAGTCCCGAATATGATAAATCAGCAGCTTCCAGTTCAATGATGACTGATTCAAATCGGGGATAAATCATTAGGATCAGGGTAGGTTTTTTTTTATAAACCTTCCTGAAATAAAATCCGGCAAGGTATTTTCAATGGAAAGCCGCTCTCCGTGGAGCTCAAGGGAGAACGGCTTTCATATTTCGCCTTAAAATTTAATCTCATCAGGATCCTTTCAATACTTTATAATCAATATGAAACCATCCGTTATCCCTGTTCATCTCGCAAAACAGCTTATAGCGGAAGCACAATATCTTGATAACAATCATCAACTTCCTCCAGGTAAAGCTGGAATTGTGTCAGTGATTAAAAATTTGGGATATGTTCAGATTGATACCATTGCGGTAATCCAACGTGCTCACCACCATGTTCTATGGACCCGATGTGAAGGTTACCGGGAACACATGTTGGATGAATTACATGCCGTTGAAAGACAAATTTTTGAATACTGGACACACGCCATGTCATACCTGCCCATGTCTGAATACCGCTATGCTCTCCCGAAAATGCAAAACTTTACAAACCCCCGTAGTCCCTGGGCACAATATCAGCTTGGGAAATGCCAGGACCTGCTTGAACCGGTACTAAAACGTATCCGTGATGAGGGCCCCTTGAGCGCGTCGGACTTTAAGCCCCCACCGGGGAAGAGTGCCGGAGGTTGGTGGGATTGGAAACCGGCCAAAGTGGCTTTGGAGCTACTCTTTTGGCGGGGTGATCTTATGATCCGGGAAAGGCAAAATTTTCAAAAAATCTATGATCTGACCGAACGCGTCCTTCCTGCTGAAGTCAATACCACCATGCCAACGCCCGAAGAGATGGCAGATTATCTTGTCTGGCAGGCGATTACGGCGCTGGGTGTGGCTGAAGAAGGGGAAATCCAGAGGTTTATGCAACCGCAGTCCAGCCGGGATGCGGATTTGCACATTGTCAATAAAACCCAAATTCGAGATGCTCTTCAGCGATTGGTCGAGCAACACATGGTAACAGTGATAAAAATTAAAGAGATTAAGAATAAAATATATTATGTTAAACCGGTTAAGTTGGAAAATTTTGCTGGGGGAACAAAAATTTATCCCGTCATAAAATTTTTATCACCGTTTGACAATATGATTATTCAGCGTGACCGCATAAAACGCTTTTATGGATTCGATTATGCGCTGGAATGTTATCTCCCGGTTCCTAAAAGACGATATGGATATTTTAGTCTGCCTATTCTCTGGGGTAATGAATTTGTTGGGAGACTGGATCCCAGGGCTGACGGAAAAAACCGGGAATTGACCATTAATAATTTAATTTTTGAGCCCGGCTTTGAGGTAAATGATGAATTTCTGCTTTCTTTTAAAGAAGCGGTCATCAACTTCGCAGGCTTTAATCAATGTGAGCGGATACATCTTGAAAATGTCAGCCCTAAAAAATTTAAATCTAAAATAGTTCTTTAGTGCATCATTACTAAGATGCACAAATTCTTGCCTTAATTATCCGCTGATTTTATAACAATGAAATATCTCATAACTAACGACTGAAGCAAACATTCTTAATGAAATCTGTATTAAATTGATTGTTGTTTTTGAAGGATTTATCTTTTATGAACTGTTAGAAAATGTGGTTTAATCATTTTTATTTAAGGAGAAATTATGGGAAATCATATTGAATTATATTCACTGAAATATCCTATCGGGGAATTTAAAGCACCGGAGGAGGTGACGAAGAATGACATCGGGACATGGACCAAGATTATCGAATCCTTACCCGGAAAATTGCGCAAAGTTGTCCAGAATATGACACCTGTACAGTGGTCCACCCCCTACCGACCCGGAGGCTGGCAGGTGCGACAACTGGTTCATCATCTGTGCGACAGCCATCTGAATGCATACATCCGGTTTAAACTTGCCCTTACCGAAGACCAACCCACTATCAAAGTTTATGATCAAGCACGCTGGGCCGAACTCCCAGATAATGAACAAATTCCGGTTGAGGATTCCCTCGATTTTCTGGAGCTGTTGCACAAACGCTGGGTAATCCTATTAAAATCAATGAGCCCTCATGATTTTGACCGCCAACTCAATCACCCCGAATCGGGTGTTCATCCCCTGAAAATATTCGTCGGTCTCTATGCCTGGCATTGTGAGCATCATCTGGCACATGTCACTTCTCTCATCAAAAGGGAAGGATGGTAAATATAATTGGGGACAAATATCATGAATATCCATAAGTATTACGTGATCGTTTCAGTGGTTATTACTTTGCTTTTGAACTGCACACCGGTCGATCCGGTTAAGAACTATCAGTCACTGCTTTATAATATTTAAGATACTGGAACAGCGGGAAATTTAAAAATATTGACACAGTCTTACATCCGGAATTCGAACTGAGAATGACTCCTGTTTATGAACCTGAAAAGGGAATTGACCCGGAATTGCAACAATCCGGCAGTCAAACATTCACAGGAATGTCTTGTTGAAGGACAATTAATTTAGCAAATTGTTTACCAAAATAATCACGTATGATCATCCCATGGATTTTAACGTTCAATTTATTCAAAGATTGGTCAACCATTTCCAGCGAAGTAACACCGGCCCGGCGAAGGTAAAAAAGTTCGGTACCTTTGGGGGAGTTTTCACGCCGGATGTACTCACTATTCTGGGAGTTATCATGTATCTGCGCCTGGGATGGGTGGTTGGAAATGCCGGCTTCCTGGGCGCTGTAGCTATTATCTTATTGGCAAAATCAGTTACTATCTGTACCGGTTTATCCATGTCCTCCATCACAACCAACATCAAAATCGGCGCAGGGGGGGCTTATTCTATTATTTCTAAATCCCTGGGTCTGGAAGCGGGTGGCAGTATTGGAATTCCTTTTTATATCTCTCTCACCCTCTCAGCAGCACTGTATATTATTGGTTTCACTGAAGGATGGCTTCGTATCTTCCCCGGGCAAAATCCGCTCCTGATTTCAAGCCTCGCCTGGATCAGCCTGCTTATCATATCTACCATCAGCACCCACTTTGCCATCAAGGTTCAATATGTTATTATGACTATTATCGGTCTCTCACTCATCTCATTTTTCCTTACACCTTCAACACCGGCAGAGGATTTTATTCTGATCGGAAGTTTCGAAGATGCAAATTTCTGGCAGGTTTTTGCAATCTTTTTTCCAGCAGTTACCGGTATTATGGCCGGGGCAAATCTATCCGGAGATTTAAAAAATCCACGGCGTGCCATACCGCTCGGGACTCTCAGTTCAATTGCCGTCACCATGTTGATTTATATCGCCATCGCTTTTATCGCCGCCAAGTTTAGCACGGCTTGGGAATTGAGATCCAACCAGATGATTATGGTGGATAAAGCCCTGTGGGGCCCCATTGTTATCGCCGGTATTATGGGTGCCACCCTGTCTTCTGCGCTGGGAAGTATGGTGGGTGCACCGAGAGTTTTACAAGCACTGGCAGAACAGAAGACAATCCCGTTTAACCGCTTTTTTTCAAGAAAAACCAGGCTCAATGAACCCCGTAATGCGATCATATTTACCGGAATCGCCATCGAAGTGACCCTGATTCTGGGAAACCTGGATTTTCTGGCTTCACTGATCACCATGTTTTTTCTGATCACCTATGGCATGCTCAATCTGGTTGTTTTCATCCAGCAGAGCATGAACATTATCAGTTTCAGGCCGACTTTTAAAGTGCCCCGGTTTGTTCCGCTTCTGGGCGCCTTGGGATGTCTGGCGATTATGTTCCTCATTAATCCGGTCTTCAGTCTGGTTGCCATCGTGAGCATTATATCACTTTATTTCTGGCTGGAACGGCGAGGATTAAGTTCCAAATGGGGGGATATACGGGGAGGACTTTTTCTGGTTCTTGCAGAACGTGCCTCGAGGATTTCGATGAAATATCCCCGGCATCAGGTAACCTGGAAACCGGATCTGCTGGTTCCTATTGATAATCCAAAAATCTGGTCTGGTCCCTTATTATTCATCCGTAGTATCACCTATCCTTCCGGCAGTATTTTTACTTTTACAGTCAGAAACAGGAATGTCCGTTCCATCCAGAACGATTTGGATGAATTGGTCTTGCCTTTAAAAGAAGAGGACATTCAAATCAGTTCAACCGTTATTCAGGATCCAGATTTTCTGCATGGAGCAAGTCTGGTTATGCAAACTCTGAAAGCCAGTCCTTTTCGCCCCAATGTACTCTTTCTGACGCTGGGGAGTGATAAGAAAAAAGATGGTATTATTGAGAAACTTGTCAAAGAGGCAGCAAAAAATGATTTGGGAATTGCCATTCTCAGGCAGCATCCCAGAATTGCTTTTGGCATGCAAAAAACCGTCAATATTTGGTTGCGGGATAAAAGTCCTAACTGGCATCTGGCCATGCTCCTTACGCTGCAGCTCCAACTCAATTGGGAGGGATCCATCAATCTTGTGACGGTTAGCCGGGACAAATCACTTGAGCGGAAAATGTTTAATTTCCTGGACCGCTTGAGTAACCAGGCCCGTCTCCCGTCGATGACTAATTTTTTTGTACTCACCGGTTCATTTATGCAGACTCTTTCCTCCGCCCCCCGGGCCGATATCAACATATTCGGATTGGCTGAAACCCTGTCTTTCGATTTTATGCGTCAATCGGTGGAAATTACAAAATCTTCCTGCTTATTTGTGAAAGATTCGGGGCAGGAAAGTGCATTGGTATAGGTAACTTAAGGGGTAAACCATCGTAATCGGTGTGGGAATATTTCAGCCCGTATCGCTTAAAATGTAGTATGAAATGCACCCTTTCATTCTATCTTGGAAAGAATTCACAGAGCATAGATTGGTTGTTGCTCCATATGATGTCTAATTGTGTTTCTCAATACCGCCGGTTCCCAGTCAACCTGAATATCCGTCAATTTTTCACCCTTTAGCTCGATGGAAGCCTCATAAATCTCTCCCAGTCCCATATCGTATCCCAGCCTGAGCTGTTGAATGGCGTGGGCATTGTGACTCATGACCCGGGCAGCGGTGGCATCTGCGGCAATTATATCCGTGCTGCCCAGCAGCAGCCAGGATCCCAATCTGTTGTTCATATTCACCGGCCGTCCCATTGTACCTCCGGTGGTTGGTCCGTTCCCTTCCACTCCGATTGAAAAATCAATCAGAGTCAGATCGGGTCTTACTGCATCCACCACATCCAGAAAAATCTGAGAAATGGCCTGCGGACTGCTGTGATCCAAGCCGGCGCTTCTCTCCCAATGCCCGGCAGGCAGCTGAACGGCATAGCGGTCCAATGAAGTAACCCCGACAAAATTTTTAAGTCCCAACGTCAATTGCGCTGAAATGTGTGTTTTAGCAACTGCAATAGAAATGACCCGGTCGGCTTCTGTCAGATAATCAGAAATTAAAATTGATCCCATTGGAGTACGGGAAGGTACCTCCACCCAACCGGGTGAGTCGGTTTCCAGGCAAGCCAGGGTAACGTTGCCGGAATATGCACCGCTCAGCCGGGCAGCTTCATCAAGCAGGTTAGTCTGACCATCCAGTGTAACAGCCGCACCCCAGTCGAATGTATACATTTGTGAGCCATCGCCAATAATCACCTCTGCCGCACCGGCTTTCAGGCATTCCTCGGCTACAGCCACCAGAATTTCCACCTTGGTACACTCTCCCAACAGGAAACAGTTACTTCCCGGCGCCCACGGAAGCGTCACCATATTCGGTTTTATAAAGACTTTTTCTCCGGGATTGATGATCGATTCAATTCCGCCCAACTCGGCCAGTACATTGCGGCTCATCTCATACAAATCAGTTCCCCTCACAGCCACAACCTGGGCGTTGACCTGGGGAGGCGGGGGCGGTACATATTCCGTTCCCGAATTACTGCACCCGGGAACCACAAACGGTACACCGGCTACAACAGCACTGCCAGCGCTGATTTTCAAAAATTCTCGGCGGGTTATCTTTTTCATGATTGATTCCCAAAATTTTAATTGAATCGATGGATTTTTTGATTAAAATGCATGAATCAAGATTGGTAAAAAACAAAAATTGACGACCCTGAAAAGGTATCTTGGAAATCATGAGTATAATTATTACAAAGAATGTGATATATCATACGGCATGATCTAAAAAAAGTTGTTGAAACTATATTTTGTTCAAAAAAAAACTTTTTCTGGAAATCGAAACTTTCAAAAGTATCATTGGACACATAAAAATCTACCGAGAAGTCTTTTTATGAGAAAAGAAGCCCATCAATTTTCCGCAGATTTTGATTTAACACGATATACTTCACATTTTTAAAAACCCTTAAACAACCTATTAATTCTCATACAATACATCAGTATAGAATGACAGTAAATAGATACTTTTCACCTATACAAACAGCTTATTTAATCATCATCACCTCATTTTTTGTGAAATTCCGGCTTGGTTTACTGTTAATAAATCATTAAAACCATAATTCTGTATATATATATTGGCATTTATTTCAGCTTTTCATATATTTACTATGTATTTAATACACTGTGGTGGCAATTTATTCTTTCATAATAAATCACTAACCAGGGAGTGAATTATTATGTTTATACCTAGAACTGCCATCACCCTGATTGGTCTGATCTGGTTCCTTCTTTATGCCCATGAACCGGATCAATCTATGCGCGATCTCCATCTTGACTGTCTTTCTGTTAACGATGGCCTGTCACATAATGAAGTTTTTTGTTCCCTTGAGGATCACCAGGGATTCATGTGGTTTGGTACTCGGAACGGGCTTATTCGGTATGATGGATATAAGTTTCTCACCTTTCAGAATGACCAGAAAAATCCCGCCTCTCTGGTAAATAATCATGTGACAAGTTTGTATGAAGACCGCCAGGGTGTTCTCTGGGTTGGCACCATCAGGGGGCTGGATCAATTCGATCCAGTTATAGATGGTTTCCGACATTTCACAGCCCAGATATTATCCACCACCCGAGATTCTTTAATTTTCGTTACAGCAATAACTGAAGATAAAGAAGGGAGATTATGGGTGGTCCTGAAGTCGGGTGCACTCATACAACTCAACCAACGGGAAAAGGTATTTAATCTTCCGTATCCAGAAAAAATGTATGAAATGCTTAGTCATTTTGAATTGACGGGAGCCATTTGCGAAACCTCTCCCGGAATTTTATGGCTCGGATCGGATTCAGGAGTCATTTATGTGGATTTCAATCAAGAGAGAATATACCCTCTGAATAATGAATTAGGAATTAATCAGACCTCCCGGGTTTTACGGACCGATGCTATCACACGAAGCCATGACGGCTCTTTATGGATCGGATCTGGTTCTCAACTATTCCATCTCTCTGCAAATTTTGTAAGAAGAATATCAGATCAAGTTATATTCGAAAAGGATATATTAAAATATTCAATAATGAATCCGTCGTCAATTGGTTTAAAAGATCAGCCCATAACTGTCAGTTCAATTTATGAAGATGATGTAAACCGGGTATGGATTGGTTCAAGGGGGGGGGGAATATATCTACTTGAATCCGATCAGAATCAATTACAATCTTTTCGGCCCTGTACCTGTTTAAAAAATTCCGGTGCATTGAGTAGTACCTGGATCAACTCAATTAACAGAAACCGTTCAGGTACATTCTGGGTCTGCACCAACGAAGGGATCGGCAAATTTACCTACCGGAGTCAACTCTTTACCAATTATGAAATCGAGGAAAACATTTCCGACGCTGTTTGTACCAGCGAAATACGTGCTATCCATGAAGACCATGACGGTCTTATATTGATCGGAACCTGGGGGAATGGTTTTTGTACTCTGGATAAAAAAACCGGGAAATTCTCATACGATTCTGAATTAATAAAAACAATTAATCGTCACAGATACAACAAAATTGGGGTGATTTTCCAGGACAGCCAGCATAAGATTTGGTTTGGAACTGATCAATCCGGCGGACTTAACTGCTATAACCCTGTCACCCGCAAAATTACCAATTACCGTCACAGCCCCGGTGACCCGAAAACAATTAGCCATAATCTAATCACCTCAATTTTTGAAGATAGTGAAGGTAAGATATGGATTGGAACCGGGGGCGGCGGCATTAATATTTTGTCACCAGGAGATCTTGGTTTTTTTAAATATCGGTATACCGATTCAGACAGCACCAGCTTAAGCGATGATTACATTTTTTGTATTATGGAAGACCAAGATAAAAATATATGGATCGGTACAGCAAATAACCTGAACCGCTTTATTCCTTCAGAGGATTATTTTATCCGTTATCATCATGAATCAAACAAAGGACCCAGCTATCTGGCGGAAGAGATCTTCAGTATTCATGAGGATCAAAATCGTACCATATGGATTGGCACCAATCGCGGACTTGCCTATATGACATATGAAATGCGTGACAAAAATAAGTATTATAGCGTTACAGAAAAACATGGATTAGCCGGACAGGCAATTTTCGGCATCCTTTCCGATGTCCACAATTTCTTATGGCTTCTCACGAATAAAGGTCTATCCTCATTTGATCCAGCTACTTATATGGTCCATAATTATTCCAGTGAAGATGGCTGCGTCAAATTTAACACATTTTTAAGTGGCGGATCTAATGCCTACATGCGTGCCAGCAATGGAGACCTCTATTTCGGAGGTATCAACGGGCTAACCTTATACCAACCAAGAAAAGCAAGCAGGGCCCTGATTGAAGCTCCGCCCATCGTCATAACTGATATTATGCTCGATGGTCAATCGATAAGCTCAGGTACTGAACATTTAAACAAGATTGAATTTCCATTTGATTATCACAGTTTCTCATTTGAATTTTCAGCACTGGATTATACCGCTTCATTGGATAATGAATATTCCTATAAACTGGAAGGCTTTGACCAGGACTGGATATACTGTGGAAATCAAAAGTATGCCAGCTATGGTTCGGTTGATCCGGGTAAATATATTTTTACTGTCAAAGGAGCGGGTCATGAAGGAGTCTGGAATGAACAGGGTGCCTCCATAGAAATTATTATTTTACCTCCCTTGTGGGCTCGCGGTACAATCCAGCTGATTGCTTTCTCAAGTCTTTTCATCATAAGTGCCCTTATATTAATGTCTCGTAATTACAGGTTAAAACGTTCTCGAGAGTCCCAGGAACAGCTGTCCAAAAAATTAATTGAATCGCAGGAGGAGGAACGAAAAAGAATCTCTTCTGAACTGCATGACAGTCTGGGTCAGAACTTATTACTGATTAGCCATGAGATATCGCACCAGAAAGCGGGATCTATGCTAACAGGAAAGAATCCGGATCGGGTTGTTCATATGGTTCATGATGCCATCGAAGAGGTGCGGGAAATTGCCTACAATCTGCACCCCTACCACCTTGAAAAATTGGGTTTAAAAAATGCCCTTGAATCAATCATCAGCAAAGTGAATCAGGCATCCGGAATTGAATTCGTTGCGATGATCGATCAGATCGACAAGCTATTTTCAGAACAGAACCAGATTCATATTTTCAGAATCATTCAGGAGAGTATCACCAATATTTGCCGCCATTCAAGAGCGAAACGGGCCATAATCCACATTGAGAAATTAAAAGATGAAGTGAAGGCGACCATCAGAGACAACGGAATAGGTTTTCAATTGAGATCCACAGATTCAAAATTACCTTCAGGTTTAGGAATAATAAACATGAAGGAACGGATAAAACTATTACGTGGAAATCTCGAAATTCAGAGTCAACCGGGTAAGGGTACAACATTGAAGATCAGAATCCCGCTTTTGTCAAATAAAAGAGTAACCTGAGTATCCCATTTTGATAGTAAAGAAAATTAAAATACTCATTGTTGATGATCACCCTGTGGTTCAGGAGGGTCTCCAAGGAATAATCCAGCAGGATCCCCTGTTTGAAGTGGTTGGATTGTGTGACAAGGGCAAGGAGGTATTACCCAAGATCCGAGACACGCTGGCAGATATCGTCATCCTGGATATTTCATTACCGGACATCAGCGGTCTGGAGGTGCTCCGCATGGCCCAGCTTGCAAAATTACCGGTGTTTTTCGTAGTGTTAACCATGTATAAAGAGGATGAATTCATCAGTGCGGCGACCAGATTGAATGCGAGAGGTTTCCTGTTCAAGGACAATACGCCGGCAGAACTCCTCAAATGCCTTCATGCGGTTTCTAAAGGTGAGAACTATTACTCTGCAGACGTTTCAGCTCAACTCATTACCCACATTCAGCAGGTTGAAT
>CP070707.1:3823496-3838150 GCA_020350205.1 bacterium | reverse complement strand
TATTTTTCGTAAAAAAAGACGTAGATTTAAATACTCCGAGCGTAAAAATTGTAGACGGTCAATTGTTATACCGAATTTCTATCATAAATGATTGCTTAACACAAACCAGGAGGAGCATAAATGATGATGAAGTATTTGCGTATTCTGTTTATTCTGGCCATAGTCAGCCTGTTAGTAACCAGTATAGCTTACAGTCAGCCGGCCAATGGTGAGAACGAATATAGACTTGCGGCAGTCAATCCCAGGTTCACGCCCAGTGATACTATTACCTCCGACGCTGGACGCGGCATCTGGGTCGCGCATAATCCCGATCTTGACCAGGACGGGAAACCTGAAATCATCGTCACTGAATATACCAAAGGCGGACGGGTTTTTGTGTATGAAGTTGTAGGTGACGATCGGATCGAATTCATCTGGGCCTCGAAAATTTTAAACGATACCCTTGCCGGTGGAGGATCGACTCCCCGTATGGTCACAACCGGAGATTTTGACAATAACGGGATGCAAGAAATTATCTTTCCCATTGGTTATTTTGCTACGGATAGTATCGAATTTGCAAACCGCGGAATTTATTTCTATGAATGGACCGGAAATGACAATGATTTTGGAACCGAACCCGCTTACAAATTGAGCTATGAAGATATCGACCCAGACTTTGCGACTGTGTCTACAGGCAGGACCGAGAGCGGTCTTCGTTGTCAGGATATCGATGGAGACGGACGAAACGAATTATTATATCCTCCCCGCGCTTTTGATTTTAATGTGGCAAAACTTTACATCATGCAGGTTACATCCGGTACATTTTCAGGTGGTGATGCAGTCATCGATACCGAATACGTCTATACTGATATGGTACAACCCCCGATTCTTTTCCCGGATGGTTATGTCCCGGTCGGAACAGAAATTGGTGACGTGGATAATGATGGATTTGATGAAATCATTGTTGCCGGCTGGCAGAATATTGGTGCCGGTGCGGGTATTGGTTTCATTCAAATTGATGGCCCCGATGCCTACACCCCAGGTAGTATCGTTTCTCTGGTAGACTATAGTGGTTTTGTTGTTAAAGCCAAACCTTTATTTGCAGAGGTGAATGGGGAACCGGTAATCTATCTGCACACGTCCAATGCCGGCACCAGCTTACGGGAAATGTGGGTCATGGCTGGTATTGTTTCTGATCAATTTGTCACTAACGCCAATATTTATCCTTTATTTGAAAATTTAGGCTGGTGGAGTGCCTGGGCATTGGGCGATCAGGATCATCCCACCAACGATCCAGGCGATGGAATTGATTTATACACTTACGGGGGTAGCGGACGTTTTTATGATATTGAACATAATAACAGTGGTTCTGTAACAGATACGAATAGTTATTCAGTAACCGAAGTTTATGATTTGGCAAATATTTATTCAAACCTTGGTGGTTTATTCAATGATTTTTACGCGTTTCCCGGAATGGATCTTGATAATGATGGGCTTCGTGATCTGGTAGCAGGATACAAAGGAAGTGGAGACGATTCGCTTTCAGGAAACTCCTTGGCCAAAAACGGTTTCCATGTTTTCCTGTTTGAATGGGGCGATTCAACTCAATCCCTTAATCTGGATACGGCGTTTGTAGGATTCAAAATTAAACCTTTCAGTGTGATAACACCCGAAGATTATCAGCTGGCGCAAAACTATCCAAATCCTTTTAATCCGGAAACAACCATCGACTTTACGCTACCCATTAACAAGGCCATCAGTTTAAAAATTTACAATACCCTGGGTCAGGAAGTAAGAACCCTGATAAACAACCGGGAATATCTGGAAGGACCTCATTCAGTGAAATGGGATGGCAAAGACAATAATGGCATGCCGGTTGCCAGCGGTATTTACATCTACAAACTGATCTACGGGAATTTTTCACAATCAAAAAAGATGACATTGGTGCGTTAGAATATCTGAACTGAAAACATGAGTATGATCAATATAGTCCAAGATAGGGGAATGATAAGCATTCCCCTATTCATCTAGAGTACAAAAATTCAGAAAAACCTGAGGAGGTCTCCATGGTCAGAAATTTGTTACTAATTTTATGTCTCATCTCTTTATTCTCTGTGGTTGCTTTTTCTCAAACCAATGAGTGGGGAACCGATTACATTACACTTGATGCCAGCGCCAATGGAACAGGATTTCAGACCGCCAGTGTGGCGGCTGTTGGACCCGACAATTTCGTGGCCCTGGTCAATGAGGAATTGGATCCGGCTGGATTTACCATCGCCACCCTGTTCGAAGTCCAGGGAAACTACCTGGTGGGATACTGGGCAGCGGATTCGGTGCAGGGAAGGGTTCTCTCCCCCATTAACGGTCAACAAACCTCTCCTCAATATGCTGTCTCCGCTCAATTCACAGATTGGGAGTATATACTCGATCAAGTACGCTTAAAGGGTGCCTGGCAGCTGGCTGGAGATGGCAGTGACCGGATCTATGTGGCCAACAATGATGCAGCCCACAACATTCTGGTATTCAGTCTAAATGCCCTGGGACTGTTTTCCAGTGAGTTCCGTATGGAAACGGGAACTGAAAACATCTACGGCATCGACCTTGATGATGCCGGAAATGTCTATGTGGCTGATTTTGAAGGAACTGCAGCTAAGACGAACGAAGTCAAAGTTTTTGCCGGTATCGGAGCTGCCGGCACAACCTGGGGTACAACCGGTGCTCACAATGATTCACCAATTTCCACGGTTGATCTGCCTGACGGATATTACCAGGGACTCACAGTCAGCAGTGATGGCACAGAGCTTTTTGTAAGTCAGACCTCAGAAAGAAAAATTCTGAAATATGTCGGAGATCCTAACAGTGGTTATACACTGGACCCCTCCTTCGATTTTACCCTGGCGGCCGATGACACCATCGGGAACGGTGGTTTTGGAACGCCAAGCGTACAGGGTTTGGCCTATATGCCTGATCCACCCCTGCTGGTAGCCGCCGTGGACACTGTCGTGACGAACGGTTCTACCTTCGGTGAGACTACTGGATATCCCTACGGAAGGGTTTATTTTATTCATACCGGTGATGCGACCATTCTTGATACTATCGATGTGGCAGAATGGAATCTTGCCATTACCGGCGCCTACGGAGCTGGTTCCGGAACTTATGGACGAGCCGGCGGATACACCTCTATATTAGATGTGGATGTTGAGGCCAGTGAACAGGCTATTTACTCCCAGTCGTATTACGGATGGACAGCCGAAAAATGGCTGTTTGACGGTGATTTGAATGCTTTTGTGCGCATCAATCCGGTCTCCCTGCAAGTTCCAGAGGGATATAACCTGAAACAAAATTATCCCAATCCATTCAACCCGTTGACAACCATCGAATTTGCGATTGAAAAAACCAGCCAGGTTCAGCTGGATATAATTAATGTCATGGGACAGCGAGTGGCCACTGTGGTGGATGAGCAGATGAATGCGGGCACCTATCGGGTAACATTCGATGCCAAGCATTTACCATCAGGGATCTATTTCTATCGGATTCATGCCGGAGATTTCACATCCATCAAGAAAATGACTCTGATGAAGTAACACGATGTTTTTGAAATTTGAAGGTATTTTTTGATTTCATCCCCCTCTTTCCCCTCGAAAACGGGGAGATTGGGGGATTTGTATTTAGGATTTCAACGGAATAAATTCAAATCTTGAAGTTATAAGTCATCATGAGCGAGCATTCAATTTTAGCGGTTTATTTGGCTATTTAATCCTTGTTGAATGTTTACGAGCCTGGAGTTTCTGCTCTGTGTGATAGAGGAAGAATATAAGTTTTCTATGCTCAACCGAGACTGCAATTGCAGAGATTTCAGTTAAGAATAAATAAGGTGAAACTTCTGTAAAATTTGCATATGATTCAAGCAATTACAAAAATACGTATAATCAGGAAAAAGTGTCTTTCCGGCCCCCGGGCCGGAATCCCATTATTCTCTATATAAACTTGAATAATATGAGATCCTGAAGCGAGTCCAGGATGACAATGAATTAGATATCTTCATAATGAAATAATTTTTTCAGAAGTTTCTAAGTATTTGAAAAAACCTGCAGGTAGCGATTGCCTCCCACTTCAGGGGAATCTAGCTTTGCAGTAAAAAAAGAATTTATATTTTTTGAGGTATGATATAATAAATTAACTTTATATAAAATCTTTATTCAATGAAAAAACTGGTCAAAATCATGACATATCCCAAAAATACTCTTGTTATTCTCCTGGCAATATTTACAATCCTTTCAGCCCAACCGGATTCGGTATTTTACGATCCTAAGGTTGATTCACTGATCGGTCAGGTAAATTCGGCTAACATTTCCCAATATATATCCGACCTGGCGAACGCCAACGGTTACAGTAGCAGGGTAACCTTCACACCGGGTAATTTATGGTCGGCCACCTATATCAAGCAGGCTTTTGATGCTTTACCAGGTCTTAGTTCAGTTGAATATGATACGTTTTATGTCCTGAACGCTCCCCTGCCCTGGAATGTCTATCCTCTCGTAAATGTAATTGCTACTATTACTGGCACCGGTCCAGCCAATCGATATTATGTCGTGGGAGGCCACTTTGACAACTCAGCCAGCCTTGATCCCAATATTAACTGGTCCACCCAATGGGATACCGCCATCGCCCCCGGTGCCGATGACAATGCCAGTGGGGTGGCTGCGGTGCTGGAAATCGCCCGCATACTGAGTGATCCCAATAACCAGTTTCAACCTGAGGTCACAATTAAATTTGTGGCGTTTGGAGCGGAAGAGAGCAGTCCCGTAACAAATATCAATCATCGGGGAAGTAACCACTTCGTTACGTCGGCGGCTTCTCAAATGGATGATATTCTGGGGGTTTATAATATTGATATGATCGGCTATAATAATACCGGTAACCACTATTACAATATTGTTTCCAATACCAATTCAATGGAATTGGGAGACGATCTGGTTCAGGCAAATCTGACTTATCAGATAGGCATAAATTCAAACAGTAATCCTTTCGTCTATGCCACCTATTCAGACCATGAACAATTCTGGCAGTACGGATATAAAGCCATTCTGCTCATTGAAAACGCTCCTCCCTGGAACAATAATCCTCCCTGGTATAATGCGAACCCCTACTATCATAAGGCAACCGATACCCCGGATAAAGTCAACATAGATCAGGTCACTAAGATTACCCAGGCCACCTTAGCCGCAGTGGCCTGCCGGACTGTGCCAGCGACATCACTGGCCCAAAATCTGACCGAGGATATTTTCCCCGAGAATTATATCTTACAACAAAATTATCCCAATCCTTTTAATGCGCATACCATTTTTAATTACGTTTTGAATTCCTCTGCACAGGTTAAAATCAAAATCTACAACGCAGCCGGACAAAAAGTAGCAGAGATTCAGGATGCCTGGCAATCTGCAGGTGAACACCGGGTGAACTGGCAGGCAAAAGATGACAACGGAAATACTCTGCCAAGCGGATTATATTTTGCCCATTTCACTTTCAATCATACGGTAAAGACTCAAAAAGTGATGTTAATCCGCTAAATTGAATACAACCGATCAATATTGTGAGGTATGCTATGAAGTACTTATTATTTGCATGTCTTCTACTCATTAGTCCACTTTATAGCCAAAGTGCTCAAGACGAACTGGTCAATGTCAAGGAATTTATTCATGACATTGTTCTTGATTTGAAGTACAATACTGAAGATAATTTCCTGAGTCAGAAATGCTACACCACGGATGAGTGTTACCTCTCCCGTGCCCTACTAGAGAGAGTGATTCTGATTCAGGACAGCCTTCGGAATATTACCATTCATGACGGAATCAGTTATCCTCAAGGATTGGCTTTAAAAATTTGGGATGGATACCGTCCACGGGCGGTGCAGTATTTGATGTGGGAATTAGTCGGCCCTCCATGGGTAGCCAATCCCGCGTCAGGATCCCGTCATAATCGTGGAGAGGCGGCGGATGTAACCCTGGTTGATCGTGCCAGTGGTGAAGAGCTTGAGATGCCCACCTATTTTGATGAATTCACCCCCGCTGCCGCTCATGGTTATATGAACCTTCCTGCCAATGTGATTGCCAATCGGGAACTTTTAAAAAATATGATGGTGCAGGTGGGTGGGCTAAACTTGTATGATGCAGAATGGTGGCATTATACTTTGCCAATCGGGTATCCCTTATTAGATTTTCAAATGAAATGAGGTGGGTCATGATAAAAAATATCCTAATATTCCACTTTTTGTTTCTTTTTTACAGCCTGTTATTTGCCCAATCTGAATTTATTATCAACACTTATCAAGACTCCACCCAGCGGGAACCAGTGATCGCCCGGGATGCCACCGGAAATTATGTGGTAATCTGGAGCTCGGTTTTACAGGAAGGTCCTGACAAAGAACGCGATCTCTATTTACAGTATTTCAACGCCTTGGATCAGAAGATCGGTACAGAAACCCGAATCAATACGATTCCTGACGGGAATCAGGAAAAACCGGCGGTGTCCATGTTAGCCAAGGGTGATTTTGTGGTGGTCTGGGCAGCACAATTGGATTCAGCCCATCAATATGATATCTACGGGCAAATATTCAAAAACAACCAAAGCTACGGATCGAACTTCCTGGTCAATACTACTCGAACCCATACTCAGACCCGCCCTCAAGTTGCTATCCAGAGTGATGGTAGTTTTGTGGTGGTGTGGGATTCCTGGAATCAGGATGGCAGCGACCGGGGCGTGTATGGCCAGCGTTTTGATGCAAATGGAAATCCGGTTGGTGCCGAGTTCTTGGTCAATACCACCACAGCATACAGTCAGGCCCGTCCTGCCGTTACATTTATCCAGAACGGTGAGTTTGTTGTGATCTGGGAATCCTGGAATCAGGATGTGGCCACGCCTTCAGGATACGGGATATTCGGCCAGAGATTTGATGCCAATGCTGCAAAAATAGGCAACGAATTCCAGATCAACACCTATACCAATGATTATCAGTGGTTGGGGGATATCCTGTCGCTCGCTGATGGAAAATTTGTTGTGGCCTGGTGTAGTTGGGAACAGGATGGCGACGATGGTGGCATCTATCTGCAACGATATGATGAACAGGCCAATAAAGTGGGACCTGAGCTCCGGGTGAACAGCAGCACTGCATATTACCAATGGTTAGCTAAACTTTGCCGGGTAGGTCAGGAAAATTTCGCGGTCGTATGGTCCAGTTGGAAACAGGACGGGCATCGCGAAGGCGTTTATGTCAAAATATTTCAAGCGGATGGCAGAGCTTTAACTTTTGAGGAGCGGGTCAATATCACTACTCAGAATTTTCAGTGGGAACCTGGGGTTATTGGCGGCAGCAATAACCTGGAAGTGCTGGCTGTCTGGTCAGGTTGGGGGCAGGTAAACAATGACTATGAGATAGTTGGCCGGCGAATGACGCTGGACAGACCGGTGGGACAGATGCACCCTAACAGCATTACCCCGATCAACGGTAGAAGTTCCAGCTCCTTAACAGTCCATGTATTGGATAGCACGGCACTCACCGGAGATACGTATCAGGTAACCTTTTTTATCCCCGATTCTCACGTTACGACCACTTCCACGATGGATATTATCAATCTCACCACGGCACAGACCATGGTATCTAATTTTGTGTTCTACGGCGGTGAGGGATTATTCTATCTAACACCCACCTTCGAAGGTATCGCGGTACAGATGGAACCGATTTTTGAACTGAACATTAATAGCTCCGGATCATATTTTATTAACCAGACCGGGAGTAACTTGACTTTTGATATCTCCGCTGTAAATGACAACTTCAAAAATATCGCTCCGATTGATGTAGCGCTGATCTGGGGAAGCACAGACACCCTGGCGAATGGTCAATATGCCAATCCCCTGGACACGGCTATGTCCAATCGCGGAATTTTTGAAGTCGCAGTTCCATTCAGAGCCTGGAATCTAACCGAAAACCTCCCGGTCGATTTGTGGATTTCTGAACCGTCAGGATATCTTAATCAAAAATGGGATCCTTTCGAAACCATTCGCTTACTCACACCAGAGCCCTATAAGGGAGGTCTGGGAGATACCCATGCTCAGATTGTTCCTAACCTGCCCGCCGGAACTCTGCAACTTCCGGGCATCGGCGATTCGATTGTGGTGCTGGCAAACAAACCACTCGGTAATGATGACACGTTACAATTCGTTACAGATCCCAATAATTTTGTTAATCCGGTCATAAAAAATAGATTCAACCAGCCAGAAAAATTCACCCTGGAAAATAATTATCCGAATCCATTTAATCCGACTACGACAATAGCCTTTCACATTCCCCGTAACGGAAAAATCAGATTGGATGTATTTAATGTGCTGGGTCAACGAGTTGTCACGCTGTGGGATGGGGAAATTGCCAGAGGAACTCATAAGGTGCTATTTGATGCTGTCTCTCTGGCCTCGGGAATCTATTTTTACACCCTAAGTCAGGATAATCGCTTCATCACCCGGAAAATGATACTCTTAAAATAGGATAAATTTTAAAAACTTCTGACTATTAGAATTTTATAAAATTTTCAGCACTTGACATCCCGGACACGATTCATGATCTCATTAAACTCAAACTGATCACTGTGTCTTGGAGATTCGGGATCGGGTCCGAAATGACACGACAGAGTGAATTAGACCAAATCTTAGATTATTTTTAAGAATCATTAATAGTTTCAGAATGTATAAAATTATGCGTTTGAAAAAAAAAGCCCACCATAAATTTGGTGGGATTTTTTTTCGATAGTTTCACTGTCCGGGATTCATTATTTCAGCAATATCATTTTGCGGGATTGTGTAAGATCCCCTACCCTGAGCTGATAAATATAAACGCCACTGGCTACCGCAACAGAATGATCATCCTTCCCATCCCAGGATATCCTGTGATTACCCCAGTTTTTCTTCTCATCTACCAGGGTCCTGATTTTCTGACCCAGGGTATTGTAAATTTCAAGCCTGGTATCATAATTATTCAGATGTTGCGGTATTTCATAGCTTATCATTGTTTTCGGATTAAACGGATTGGGATAATTCTGTTGTAATACAAATTGGCTTGTAATATTTCCCCAGGAACGATCAATGCTAACCGGAAGACCAAAATAGGTTAAAACCCGTCCTATCAAAGCTGACCGCTGATAGGGACTTACAATTGTTTCGAAGGTGAATCCAAGATATACCACCTGGGCGATTTGGGAGCTGTTTCCATAGGTTCCGGTGAACATTACTCCGGCTATTCTTAGATTATCGTAAAAGAGGGCTGTCTCACCTCCAAATTGCGGTATAATATAGTCCGGATAATCTTCAATATACAGATTCGGGCCGGTTTGCGTTCCATAAATAAAATCCAGTCCCTCAAATACCGTTCCGGCAGTTCCCAAAACCCGGTTTGATCCCGCCAAGTCTCCCAGATATTGGGTTCTCAACAAATATTCATAACGATTCAACTCACTTGTAGTAGTGGCAGCAAAATCATAACCCAGTTCCGACCCGGAGATAAATAGTTTTCCTCCTCCCTCCAGATAATTCAGTAGGCGCCATTGGTCTGCAGCAGCAAGTGATTCATCCGATCTGCTGTCATCCCCACAAAAATAAATAACCACCTCGTAATTTGTTAAAGCAATATCGCCATTTTGAACTGCTGTCTCCGTACAGGAGTCAAATCCGTGTCCCCTCACTTTCAATGCTTCCCCATGACTTGCTACAAAGGGGTGATAGGGTAAATTCCAGCTCGCCTGTCGGTCAAAATTATCCACTACCAGAATAGGTGTATTTCCTGAGAATCCGACCCCATAAGCATCGCTGGGTTCACTGAGCAAGGGTTCCTCGTTTCCGATACCGCTGAAGAATTTATTTGTGTCCACTGCCACAACCCGAAAATAAACCGATTGGTGGGTATCCGGATAGGTATATTGAAACGAGTGAACATCTGCTGTTAAAATATTTTCCTCAACCAGGGGCAGGCCCCAATTCAAGGCATCTTCACTCATATAGAGCCGATATCCTTCAATATCTCCCTCAAGTGAGGGATACCAGGCAATTTCAATCGCCCGGGTGACCCGGTCCAGTACTCTCACCCACTTAAGGATGGGTTGGTGAGGTGGATCCAGACGATCAACTTTTTCAAGGCGCAGAGCATCCAATACCAATCGGGTATCAAGATCATTCAGGCTGCTGAGTTCAATATAACCCGATGCACCGCTTTCACTCGAAAAATAAACCGGAGTAGGACTGAGTAAACCCCAGGTATTCAGATACACTCCGTTGTATTCAGCAAAGTGAGGATAAGAGGATCCGTCTTCATTTATGAACCGATAGCGGGCACTTTCCCCCAGAAAATTATCTGCAGAGGCCATAAAAATATTATAATCGCCACTTTCTGAAACCTCCGGATAAATCCGGGCCAGATGACTGCCATTGGTATCCACTGCCCAAAGACGCTGGGTACTGATGAGTCCGGGCAGACTTACACCCTGCCAATCATTTTGCCAGGTACCGGAAAGCTGCAGGGATCCGTTTGTTACCGAATTGGCAGTTTCAACCTCTATATGAAGCGCTTCCACCTCTATTTTAAACTGATAGGAATAACTCATCATATTCGCCGGCGTCGCCAGATCTTCGGCAAACACATCCACGATGACGTTTTGAGAATAGGGAAAAGGATTGGGAGGTTGATAAACCACCTGATACTGATAGGCCGTTCCGAATATCATCGGATTTATGGTATCGCCATTAATCCGCACCATGATAGAATTCTGATCGACTCCTTCCACATCATCACGTACAAAAAGCTGTATCGGCGTATTGGGGGGAATTTCCGTGCTGAAGGGCTGCGGGAAAGGATCTGCAATATACGGCGCTCCAAAACCCAATTTATTTCTAATACCTGTACGCAAATCAGGTAATTCTGAATATAAATTATCCCCGGGACAGGCTGTTGCATTATAATTGCGATGACCAAAAAGTGAATCAGGATTAATCCCGTAGTGCAGGGCCAGCCAGCTCCACATATCGACCAGACTCTGCAGTGCCCGGTCAGTTGGAAGTTCGCCGGGTTCATGCAGATTTCCCATATAGGAAATCCCAATATTTCCGGTATTATTGTTGCCCACATGGGTTCCCCGGTAATCCGGGGGAACACCTTCGTATAATCGACCCGAATCATCGATGCAGAAGTGATATCCGATATCCTGCCATCCCCGACCGACCTGATGAAAATTCTGGATAAACTGCATTTCAGCAATTCCCTGTTGTAATGTCGAAACACGCACACCGGCGGTATGATGCTGGGTTAGACGATATGGATCATGCGGGATATAGGCACCGATAGGGGGATTTGCACCCCATTGTAGGCGGGTAACCAGGGGAGGTTTGGGAAGCGTGTCCAAAGGCGAAAATTTCAGTTTCTCCGCTACTTTTCCGGTAAAATCTTCGGACAGTTTAAGTTCGCTTGTTGCAATCCCCTCAATTGCAAAAATCTCAATTTGAACCGGTAATTGAGCCCCTTTTTCATTGATCCGGAGCTGAATTCTCTGTGCTCCTCCGGTCTCCACATCGAAGCGGCCCCAGAAACGCCCGTTGGGAAAAATTTTGAGATATACCGGTAACCAGCTGCTCCAGATTTGCTCAGTATTTTCAAAACGCAGCGAAACTGTCAGATTGGTGTCTGATATTATTCCATTCATTAATATTCGCTGAAAGAGCTGTGTAGATCTTTCCGATGGTGATGACTCAAACAGGATTGATTTCTGCAGATTTAATGCTGAAGTCTCTGTCACATCAATTGCTATAGAGATGTGCTGATCAAATATCAGAAATTCGCCCTGCTCCTGGCCGAACAAAGGCTGAATGATCAGGAAAAGTGTCAGGAACAACAGCACTAATAAATATATTCTTAACATTATTTACTCCAGGTTTTTAATACGAATAATTTTACTACTTTATTTCGTAAAAAATTATCTTTCAAAATAGGTTGTCTAATTTTTCTATACTGTAAGACTAAAATATCAGGTCATCTCGACCGGAGTCCCGGCTAGGCGGAACGAAGTTGAGAGATCTTTTCTCTGGTTTTGTTATCAACATTAAAAATTTTTCGGCTTCCGAACACCCAAATATAATTTTAATCCCTGGTTGAAAATTTAATACTGGGTGCTCAGTCGCTCCATTAGACTTTGTATAGTTATTGATTTCCATATTTAATAAATTTAATTATGATAATTCAATCCGACAAAAGACTGATTAAGCCTATGGTCGCTCAAAGCTCTGAGCTTATATTTCGATGCAGGCCCAGTCTTTTGAGTGAATAAAGCTAGATAAAAATCACGACTTTTAAGTCTCATAATGGAGGAAGCTCGTTTCACTTCTTGTCGGTACATATCACATAATAGCAACAAAGGAGACCTCATTGAAAAAAATACCCCATTTTATTGGAATTGATATCTCTTCTGATGACTTTACTGTTTCGATATTCATTAATCCTGAGCTTCCCATAAAAACACGGGGTCCTTTCTTAAACTCATCCGAAGGTTTTGAGGCCTTTCAACAATGGTTGAGATCTCACCATGTGAATGCCCGCAACAGTATCTTGTGTTTAGAAGCCACCGGCGTTTATGGTGAACAACTCTGTTATTGGCTCAAGGCCCAAGGCTTCATAGTGGCTATCGAACCGCCGTTGAAAGTTAAACGATCCTTCGATACTAAAGGCCATAAGACCGATACCATTGACAGCCGTCAGATAGCTGAATATGCCTTTCGCTTTCATGATGAATTAAAATCTTGGCAACCTCGCCATGAAATTATTGAACAAATAAAAGTGCTACTCTCTACCAGAGAGCAATTTGTTCATCAAAAAACTGCCGACATGAACAGTTTAAATGCCCTGCGTCGCAAAGTCGTTCAAACCCCTCTGGCCAATCAATTTTACCAAACCAACATTCAGAATCTCTCACAACAGATCAAAGTTATTGAAAAGGAGATCCAAAAATTAATTGATCAAGATCCTGACTTTAAGAACACCGTCTCATTATTGAGAACCATCCCAGGTG
Organism: bacterium; assembly: GCA_020350205.1. Classification (GTDB taxonomy): domain Bacteria; phylum Calditrichota; class Calditrichia; order RBG-13-44-9; family RBG-13-44-9; genus RQOF01. The sequence continues at coordinate 3,825,077 of CP070707.1, read as the reverse complement.
TTGCCATGCTTCTTGCCGCCAACCTTTTGGTGGTAACCCACGGATTTACCCAAGAACTTTATTATAAAAGATTAGCGGCCTATATCGGTATCTGTCCTTACAAACATGAAAGTGGTAAATACGTCTATAAAAAACCCCGCTCAGCAAGATACGGCCCAGCACGTCTAAGAAAATTACTGCGACTGGCAGCACGGAGTCTGAAAACCCATAAAAAACCATATCAATGTTACTTCCTTCAAAAAAGCGCCCAGGGAAAAGAATCAGCAGTAATATTGAACAATATATCAAACAAACTATTGAAAATTATGTGTGCTATTATCAACAATCAAAAACCCTATCAGGAAAATTATAAATCAATGAATCCTTTAATTTTGTCTTGACTAGGTCATAAAAATCGAAATGACAGTTTTACTCAAAATTATGCTTATGATCTGTTATAAAACGATTTAACAGAACAAAAAAATCCTATTAATGAACCAAGAATCGCGATAATTCCGGCTGGTATTCCCGTTCTCTGTTAATCTCATAATTATAAATGACACGCCCTAAATCTGCCAGAAAAGGCAGACCGATATCATCGTACTCATAGTTATCATCATTGTATATCTGATTTTCATTGACCTGGATCATGGCCGTTAAAAAAAACTCCAACCGCTTTTCAAAATCAATGATATAGGCATTATCCAGCAGATATCCATAGGCCTGTCCACTCTTGCTAAAACTCCGGATATTGGAGGGAATTTCTTTCCTGGTATCCCCAAACATAAAATATTTCAGATAACCATCATAATATTTGCTGCTATCCCGATAGGCTTCAATTTCACTTTCACGGGGAAGCATAGACATATGCTGATACAAGAAATTATAATCTTCCAATGTCAGGTCAAACCGCTGTTGCACCGGAACGGTTTCAGGGAATATGATGACTTTCAACAACTGTTGCTGTGCCGATAAAGGAAAAAAATTTGAATAGCTGAAATCGATGGGTTCCTGGATTAACTCACCATTTTTATAATACCCTCTCCCCTGTTTCACCTCTTCCATATCCAATTTAAAATATTTTTCATTCACCACCAAAGGTTGATGATAGAGCACTTTTCCGTTTTGAAAAAAGGTAAATGGATTAGTGGCACGATTCTCTGTAGCAGACAGAGAGACTTCCAGGCGACGGATAAGTTTGACTGACGGATACCCCTTCTCCTGCAACCGTTTGTTGATATATTCCTGCCCCAGAAATTCGTAAAGCCGATTATAGGCATCATTATCACTTACCAGGAAGATTTTCTTGATGTAATGGGCAAGACTGGGACGCAAATCTTTAGCCGTAGAATCTTCAATAACCCGGGTCTGGCCGCTGAAGGCACTGTCGATACGAAGAGGAGTATCTCTGGTCAATCCTTCAATATTCAATAAATTCAATTTTTCCAGAGCCAGCACTGCTGCAGGAAATTTTACAGTACTTGCCGGATAATAATATTGTTGTTCATTTAGGCGATAAGAATAGCTTGTAAATAAAGGTGTATTTTGACTGTCACGATCGACCTGGGTATACAGAATCTGAACTTTATATTTTTCCGGATT
>CP070707.1:3774490-3823396 GCA_020350205.1 bacterium | reverse complement strand
AGGCTCCTGTCCGTTTATTTCGCGGGCTTTCATTTCCAGCAGGAAAGCCTCTTCTGCTACTTCAAGGGCCGCCTGAAAGAGCGCCATCCCGATGTTGCGTTTGGGGGGATCTGTGATAATCAATACAGATTCATCTTGCTGTACTCCCATGCAATCTTTTACAGCAATTCTGGCTGCATGTTCTAAACTTTGCATAAGGAATCTCCACTCACTTTTTCATAGTCTATCTCAATTCTTTATCCATAATTATAAATCAAGCCACTGTATATGGCAAATCAATTATGAGAAACTACTGAAGAACGTATATGAAATACAATGTGTTGTTATAATATGTAGAATCAGGATACCTGTTATTCCGGTCTCCGAGCCACTATGCAAGTGGCCACTTAAGTGGGGAATCCCCTTTATTTTCAAATCAAATTAAACACTCTGAGATCCTGAACCGAGTTCAGAATGATAAGAAGTTAGGTATTTGATTTGAATGTTACTTTTTATTATTAGCACGACGGGTTATTTTTATATAAGTAAGTAAAATTGTCATTTCGGGCGACCGAGTACCCAACACCCTATTCTGCATTAATTTGTAAAGCTAACACCGGGTGCTCGGGAGCTGAGAAATCTGTTTATAGATCTCTCCACTCTGTCCCGGCCTGAAAAACCGGGACTCCGGTCGAGATGACTGATTCTTTTTTTATCGTCTGAATAACTTAAGATATCTGGGAATGATGTTTGAATCACAAAGTATTGTAGCCAACTCAATAATTATTTGAATATATAAACATGATTTTCAGAGAATTCAACCGTTGTCCAATTACTCCCGGAGGCGCAAGGGCAGTCAAAAGCGTGGAAATATAGGCAGGAATTCCTCAAGTATTGTAAAAGCCCTTGACAAAACTTGTTTTCTGATACTATATTTTTCAACAATTTTAGGGAAAATGATGATTTTCCCGGGATAGATTTGTAATGAGTGGGTTAAATCAGGCAGTATTGTTGCTCAATCAAAATTATGAGCCGCTGAGCGTTTGTAATGTTAAAAGGGCGGTGGTCCTCATTTTTCTGGGGAAAGCCGAGATGGTAGAAAAGAATTCCGGAATTCTGCACTCGATTAGCACCCATATGCCTATTCCCAGTGTTATTCGCCTCGCCAGACATATTAAGGTTCCACAGAAACGTATTTTACTGAACCGTAAAAATTTAATGATCCGGGATAATTACACCTGCCAATATTGCGGAAAGAAGGTGCAACCTCTTACTATTGACCATATTATTCCCAAACACTTTGGGGGAAATGACAGCTGGGAGAATCTGGTGGTTGCCTGCCAGATTTGCAACCATAAAAAAGGGAACAGAACACCGGAACAGGCAGGGATGCACCTGATTCAGAAACCTAAGAAGCCGCACTATTTCTTCTACCTCTATAAGATTATCGGAATCAAGGACAGTCACTGGAAACCCTATCTTTTTCTGAAAGATTAATCGGGTCTGTTTTTCCACTTATCCTAAAAATTCTCAGAAAATTGTTCTTCACAACTATGACGTCTGGCCGGTTCCTGGAAAATGATCGATTCACTCATTATCTGACAATAATCGAGGATGGTGAGAATTTTCGTTGCTAAAGTATTAATCATATACAATTAAATGATTATTCCATTGGCTCCGAAAATGTTTTTCTATGAGTCATTCCGACCGAAGCGAATTAAGTGAGCGAAGTGCCAGTCCGGCTGCGCTAGCCTGACGGGGAGGAATCTATTGAATTTAGAAAGATTTTTCGACTTCGTCCCGGCCTGCCGGGACTCCGCTCAAAATGACAAAAATTTGTAATTATAAAAATTACATTTATTTAGATCCGTATTTTTATAAACTAAGGCAATAATCATATAAAATTAAATGATTTGCAGCTTTTGAATGGTCTGTTTTAATTTTAAATTGGCAAGTTATTTTAAAGTATACAGGATTTACGATGCAAAAAATTCAAAACAAGCGCATTCTCAGTGGTATACAGCCATCAGGAGATTTACATATCGGCAACTACTTTGGTGCCATCCGCCAGCATATTGAATTTCAGGAAGGAAATGAATGCTACTATTTCGTGGCAAATCTGCATGCGATGACCACGATCCAGGATAAAAGAAAACTGGAAGAAGCAACACTGCAGGTCGCAATTGACTATCTAGCTTTGGGCCTGAATCCCGATAAAGCAAATCTGTTTGTCCAAAGTGATATACCTGAAGTAACCGAGTTGGCCTGGATTTTATCAACGCTTACTCCCTTAGGACTTCTGGAGCGCGCGCACTCGTATAAAGATAAAGTTGCCAAAGGACTTACACCCAACCATGGCCTTTTTGCCTATCCGATTTTAATGGCTGCCGATATCCTGATTTATGATTCTGAGGTGGTTCCGGTGGGCAAAGACCAGAAACAACACCTGGAAATGACCCGGGATATGGCACTTAAGCTGAATAATGTTTACGGAGATACACTGGTGATTCCGGCTGAATATATTATGCCCGAGGTTGCGGTAGTACCGGGTCTGGATGGTCAAAAAATGAGTAAAAGTTATGGAAATACCATAGAAATATTTTGTGATTACAAAACTTTAAAACAAAAAGTAATGAGTATCGTTACTGATTCCACTCCATTGGAAGAACCGAAAGATCCCGATAAAAATAATGTGTTTGCTCTCTATAAGCTGTTTGCTTCTCAGGAAGAGAAAGAGGATATGCGTAAGAAATTTTTGCAGGGCGGTTATGGATATGGCCATGCGAAAAAGGAATTGCTGGAAAAAATATATACCTTCTTTGAGTTGGCCCGAACACGGAGAGAGGAAATTATCAAGGACAAAACCTACGTCTGGGAAGTGTTGAAAAGGGGAGCCCATCAGGCCCGGGAACAAGCCCAGCAGGTAATGAGCCGGGTGCGCGAAAACTGCGGACTTATACGAGCGTATTAATCAATAATAGATCTGAAAGTGTATAGATAAATCTGGTGATCCCTGGTTTATTTTTGAGTTCAGGCTAATAAATTCTTCCCTGAACTCTAAATATTGAAGTTTCCGGTTGAAGAGAGATATAAATTGACGAGTGGTGATGAGTTATAAAATAAAATTACCCGTTTTCGAAGGTCCCTTTGATCTTTTGCTTTTTCTGATCAAAAAAAATGAAATTGATGTGTATGATATTCCGGTGGCAGAAATCACCCGGCAGTATCTGGAATATATTGAATTGATGAAGATTTTAGATTTGGATATCGCGGGCGAATTCATCGAAATGGTGGCCACCCTTTTACTTATCAAGGTCCGGATGCTGTTGCCCCGGCCTGAAGGAACGGATGAAGAAGACATTGAGGATCCCCGATCCCAGCTGGTGGCTCAGCTCCTGGAATATAAACTGTTCAAAGACGCCTCCTTTTCACTGGGTGATTTGGAATATCGACGCCGCAGACGTTTTTCGCGAACCAAACCAAAACAGATGTTGACACCGGAGCCGATCGCAGAGGATGTCTTTCTGGATGATGTCTCCCTGTTCGATTTATTGACCGCCTTTAAAAATGCCCTGGATAATATGCCCAAGGTAACGGTTCATCAGGTCAGCCTTATCAAAGTGAGCCTCGAAGAACAGGTTGGTTTTATCATCGAACAGATCGGAAACCGTCCTTATATTCTTTTCCGAGAAATTTGTAAGAAACTTCAGACAAAAATAGAATTGATTGTAACATTTATGGCTATCCTGGATCTGGCCAGGTTGCACTTCCTGGCGGCTAAGCAATCTGAGGTTTTTGGTGAAATCAGATTGGCGGTATTGCAACCATTGACCATGGCCAAATATTTGGAAGTCCGTGATCAGGATGTAATATCAGAATCGTCCGGAGGGCCTGATACCGAAAATTCAGAATCTCATTAAATTGGAATAAAATTACTTTCTTGAGATGACTTACAAGTCATAAGCAGCAAAACATCAATTTATTTTGGGTCCGGAAATTGATCCTCACTATTAATCCTAAAGAATTGGTGTTTTTTCGAATATTGTAACTTTTCACGCGAGGAGACTAAGGAAGCATGGCCAAAGAAGATAAAAAAGTATTTGTCCATATCCTGGAATCATTATTGTTTTCCAGTGAAGATCCACTTACCATTCCCAGGATACGGGACATCATTCCGGAATTAAAACCGAAAGAAATCTCCGATGCTGTGAACCTCCTGAACACCCAATATCAAAAATCGGGCCGCACTTTTGAGATCAAAGAAATTGCAGGCGGATATCAATTTTTTACGTTACCGGAGTATGCAGATTATGTTGAAAAGTTATTTCAGTCCAAGCAAGCATCCCGTCTCACTCAGAAAGCCTTGGAAACTCTGGCGATTGTTGCCTACAAGCAACCGCTGACGAAACATGAAATTGAAGAGATACGGGGTGTCAATGTGGATGGTGTGATGAAAACCCTTTTGTCCAGGAGTCTCGTTACCATTTCCGGACGGGCCAAGGCACCTGGAAGTCCCTTTTTGTATATGACGACCAGAAAATTTCTGGATTATTTCGGACTGAATTCTCTGGAGGATCTTCCGAAATTGAAGGAAATAGATGAATTAATTGATGTTGAGGACGAGCACTCTCCCCATCATGAGACAATATTCCGGGAAATTAATCTGGGCGAACTCGGTTTACGGTCCAATGGAAACGGGGAGGATGAGAAAGCAGAGCGTAATGGAACAGAAGAAAATCCGGCTCAATAGATATCTGGCACTTTGCGGACTGGGATCGCGGCGCAAGTGTGATGACCTTATTGCCGCCGGAGCCATCCGGGTCAATGGGAAGGTCATGGTGGAAATGGGAATCAGAATAGATCCGGAGCATGATGTAGTCGATTATTATAACCAGCGGATTCAACCCCAGGAAAAACATATTTACCTGTTGCTGAATAAACCGCTGCGAGTGGTTACCACCGCCAGTGATGAAAAGAAAAGAAAAACTGTATTGGACCTGATTAACATTCAGGAGCGTATCTTTCCGGTAGGAAGACTTGATTTTAATACCACCGGAGCCCTCCTGCTCACGACCGACGGAAAACTTTCTTATATTCTGGCGCATCCGAAATTTGAGATAAGCAAGATATATCGGGTACTGCTGGATAAGAGAATTCGCCCGGTCGATCTCCATCATTTCCGAAAAGGATTTTTGCTGGAAGAGCGAAAAACGGCGCCCTGTAAAGCGGAGGAAATAAGAATCATTGATAATTCAAGTTACATGGAAGTGGAACTACATGAGGGTCGTAACCGCCAGATCAGAAAAATGTTTGAGGTGTTGGGGTATCAGGTAAAAAAACTTCACCGAGTTGAATTTGCAGGATTACGGGTCGATAATCTCAAAACCGGGGAATGGCGACAGTTAACCTTTGAAGAAATTGAAAAATTGCGCCAGTTGACTGCGGCATATTCAGCACAGCTCTCTGAAGAAACCCGGGAGGCGAATGAGAAGAATAATCATAGCGATTGATGGACCTGCAGCGAGTGGGAAAAGTACCACTGCTCGGGAAGTCGCCCGAAGATTAGGTTATACCTACATTGATTCCGGTGCCATGTACCGGGCTGTAACTCTTGAAGCCCTGCGTGAAAATGTATCCGTACATAACAGGGATAAGGTCATCGAATTGGCCAGAGAGCTCGATTTGAAGCTAAGGAGTCATGAAAGTAAGACGATTATTTATATGAATGGGGAGGATGTATCAGAAAAAATCCGTACCCCTGAGATTGATCAAAATATCAGCCCGGTCGCGGCGAACCCGGGTGTGAGAGCGATTATGGTGAAAAAACAGCAAGCCATGGGAGAAGCCGGTGGAATTGTGATGGACGGTCGCGATATAGGAACGGTGGTTTTTCCTCATGCTGATTTAAAAATCTTTATGATAGCCAGTGTGAAAGAACGTGCCATAAGAAGAAAAAAAGAACTGGAACAAAAAGGTGTAAAAATCGATTTAGAAGAAGTGGAGAAAGACATTGAATACCGGGATAAGCAGGATATAAACCGGAATCATGGTCCACTTTTAAAATCTGATGATGCCGTTGAACTGGATACTACCCGTCTCACAGTTGAAGAACAGATCAGGAAAATCCTGGAACTGGCACAAAACAAAATTGAAACGTCTTAGGTTCTTTTTTTATAACTTGTTAAAGGTGATAATTAGCTTGATTAAATTGTAAACTCTCAATATATTCAACGGAATGAAAACGGAGGTGTGTATAGACTTTAGCGATACCGAGTTAAATTTCTCAGGCGTTTGCGGGAAAAGGAATATTTTTGATTTTGAAGTCTGTACAATCGCACCTTCGAAAAGTCTTTGCACTGGTGATGATAACCATAACCGGTGTGGCTGCTCAGGGATTGAACCCTCCTCAACATCCCCCCGGGGTTGTCCCCTTATTTGAACCTGAATACCCGGGTTTATCGCGGTATTTTGCGGATTCGACGCTTCTAAAAATGCAGCTTGGCCAATTCAAGCGGCAAGTAACCGTCGATAGTACTCAGGAAGTGATTCAAATCCGGGAAACCCTGTACAATAAAGATTACCGCCTACCTATTGCCATGAATCTGGAGTATTACAGCCAGCAGAAACTGCAGTATGAAAATCAGCAGATCTGGCGTAAAACTGTGATAAAAAATGTAGGGAAGGAAAAAGAGGCCGGCGCGGGCGGCATCGAGCTGAATATTCCTGTTAAAATAAAAAGTAAAGCTTTTAAAAGGATCTTTGGTGGAGATAGGGTGGGGCTCCGCGTTACCGGCAATATTTCCTTCGAACTTGCCGGAAGATCGGAGAGCCGGGAAGGTTCCGCTGTTTCCTCTTTTGAACAACGAGGTAATTTCAGTCCCCGTTTCAAACAAACCCAGCAATTCCAGGTCGAAGGGAAAGTCGGTGATAAAGTCAGTGTGAAGGTGGATCAGAACAGTGAGGCAACCTTCGATTTTGAAAATACCCTTCGTTTGACCTATACAGGTGATGAAGATGAGATCATCCAGACTATTGAAGCGGGTAATGTGTCTCTGGCTCTCCCCAGTACGAATTATGTATCCGCCAGTTCTAAAAGTCAGGGTTTGTTTGGCCTCAAGACTGCCATGCAGGTGGGAAACCTTAGCTTTGTGGGAATTGCCAGTTTGCAGCGGGGTGAAAAACAGAAACTGACCAAGACCGGCGGTGCGGCTGAGAATACGGTGCGCATAAAAGACTATGAATATGTTCGGGAACGTTTCTTCTTCCTCGATGATGAGTGGGCAGATTACTATGAAAACGGATTCGATCTCAGCAATATGCGCTGGATTATTCCTAATCAGAACAGGAAAGTTTCCCAACTGGATGTCTGGATTACCGCCAGAACCACCGATTCCAGCACCCGCCAGGGTTGGGCTGTGCTGGATCCCGATGACTATGACATAAACAACCTGGATACCTTGCAGGTGGTCAGCGGGTATAAAGAAAAGGGTTTCTTCCGGCGGCTGGATGAGACGGAATATTATTATGATGAATATAAAGGATATTTCTGGTTAAACCAGACTGTGAACGAAAACGATGTAGTCGCCATTGCCTATCAATTACAGGATGGGACCAAAAAAGGTCTTTTGTTTAATGAAGTGACGGATAGCTCTGCAACGGTTTTATTAAAAATGGTTCGGGCCCAGGGATCAAAACCCGAATATCCTACCTGGAAACTGGCCATGCGGAATGTCTACAATCTGGGTGCTTCCAATATTCCCAAAGAAGGCTTCAATGTGAATATCCTCTACACCAAGACCGGAGAGGATGTGGATGTGCAACCTGTGGGGGAGACTAAGGCGTTTATTTATTTGATGGGTTTGGATCGTCTGGATGAGCAGGGAAATATTACTGAAACCGGGGATAAAAGAATTGACCTTAACAATTCTGCGATATTCGATTTGCCGAATGGATATTTGATATTTCCTTCAACCAATCCTTTTGCCCCAGTCCCGGATAGTCCCTTTGCGATTGATACTTCCCTGAACGTAAAAATCTATAATATCAAGAACCGCACCGAAGAACTGGAACAACATAAATTTCAACTGGAAATTACCACCAGTTCGATTTCATCAACTTATAATTTGGGTTTTAACGTCCTGGAAGGCTCTGAAATTGTAAAGCTGAATGGTAGGGAGCTGGTAAAGGACAAAGATTATGTGATCGATTACTTTGGTGGTTCCCTTCAGATACTGGCTCCTGAAGCCCGCCGGGCGGACGCGAATGTTGAAATTGAATATGAGAGGGGTAGCCTTTTTCAGCTCGACAAAAAAACTCTGCTGGGCGGACGTATAGAATATTCTTTTGGTGAGCGGGGTTTTATTGGTATGACCGGTTTGTATCTAAACAAATCCACTCTTGACCAACGCGTACGACTGGGACAGGAGCCGGTTAGAAATATTATCTGGGATGTCAATACTGCCCTGAATTTCAATCCCAATTTTCTGACCAAGATGCTGGATGTTTTGCCAATCGTTGAAACCTCTGCCGAATCCCGACTAAAAATAGAAGCGGAATACGCTCAGGTTAATCCCAATCCTAATACTTTTAACGAGAAAGATTTAGGGGAAAACCAGGGTGTGGCCTATATCGACGATTTCGAAGGGAGCAAACGGACAACACCACTGGGGATTGTATATCGGACCTGGTCACGCGCATCCATTCCTTCACGGTTCCGGATACCGCGACTGGGAATTGATTTTGAAATTGATCAGCGAGACAGCACGATCATGTACCGGATGGATGACAATAGGCTGCGTATGTTCTGGTACAATCCCTACAATCAGGTGGATATCCGTGACATCTGGCCGAACCGGGATGTCAATGCCCAAACCGGAACCACCACCAATGTGCTTGTTCTGCAATGGAAAAATGAAGATATATCAGACAGTGTCGCCTGGGGCGGGATCCTGCGCAGTACGGTTAATTACCCCGATCAGAAGAAGACTAAATTTATTGAAATGTGGGTAAAGGGGACGGTGGGCCATGTCAATATTGATATCGGAAAGATCAGTGAGGATTTTTACATTCGACGGAACACCATAAATGTCTTTGGCGAACCCTCGCTGGGAAATCTGAATACAGAAGATCGTAATTTAAACGGTCTATTGGATCTCGACGAAGATGTCGGTCTGGATGGAATTCCCGCCGGCCAACCCAATGCAGATCCGTTCGATATCTGGGCGCCCCCGCAAAATACCAATCCTCCCTTTTTGCAAATAAATGGGACTGAGGGAAATGGACAGGCGCAGGGCGCTAAATATCCCGATACCGAAGACCTGGATGACAACGGGGGAGTAAATCTGCTCAATGAGTATTTTACCTATTCGTTTGATCTTTCAGACAGCCTGCACCCCTATATCAACGGAAGTACCCCCAAAGGATGGCGACTTTACCGTATACCCATCCGGGCGTATGACCCGGATCTGGTGGTAGGTAATCCAGATACCACCTTCCAGGAGATTTACAATGTTCGTCTTTGGATGAACGATCTACCGCAGGATAATATCGATCATGCGATTAGTATTGCCACGTTTGATTTTGTGGGGAATGAATGGGAAGAGATCGGTGTTGCTGCAAATGATAATTCTCCTTTCGAATTAAATGATAGCCTGTTCAGTATCACTGTATATAACACCGAAGAAAATGCAGAGCCACCGGAGTCCTATACGCCTCCACCGGGGGTAAAAGGTATCCAGGATCGGATCACCAAAGCCGTAAGCAAGGAACAGTCTCTGGTAATGCAGCTGCGCCGGTTGGAAACTGGGGCACGGGCGGAAGCAAAGAAACAACTTTTTGAAAAAATGGATCTCATCAATTACAAAAAGTTAAAATTATTCGTCCATGGAAACGATGGCCTTCCACAGCAGGATTCACCCCTGCAGTTTTACATGCGCTTCGGACCGGCGGAAGGGATTTATTATGAAATAGGTGGTGAGATATTCCCCGGCTGGGATGAGCGCAATTTTTTTGATATAGTTCTGGACGAGGTAGCAAAAACCAAATCGGATGAGTTTTTTATCGGAGATACTACCACAGTGGTCTATTACCGGCAGAATCCTGAAAATCCTAACCAATATTTTAAGGTGGTGGGGCAGCCCAACCTGCGGAATATAAATTTTATGGTCATCGGTGCCAGGAATGTGGGTGAATTTCCCATGGACGATATGGAAATCTGGATCGATGAGCTTCGTGTAACGGATGTATATCGGGACAAAGGTACTGCGATGAGGTTGATGACCGATATTGCACTGGCGGATGTTGCTACCTTTCGGGCCCAGTGGGAAGTGGTGGATGCCGATTTCCGCCGGATCGAGGATCAATTTGGAAGCGGGAGTACCACCGAACGCCAGGATTATCGTATGAGTCTGCGCCTAAATAAATTTTTGCCCACTTCCTGGGGATTCCAGATTCCAATTTCGGGAGGATATGTCCGTACCCGCAATATTCCTAAATATTTTTACAATACCGATAAACTTACTGATTATAAACCGTCTTCAAAAGTGGAACAACTCTTCGGATTAGGTGAACTGGATCCTGAACTGGAAGAAAATTCCCGGATATCGGAGTCTACCTCCCTGGGAGGAACCCTTTCCCGGCAGGGAAATCAGAGAACTCCCTGGTACCTGAAATATTCCATCGATATGTTTACGCTGGATGTAGATTGGAGCGAAAAAACGGCCAGTGATGAACGCTATGATGTAAATGATAATGAAAGTGTCAGTGGACAACTGCAGCTGCGAGTTCCCTTCGGAAGGGACAAAACCATCCGACCCTTTTCCTGGCTCGGGAAGGGCCCTGTTGTTCGCCTTTTAGCGAAAGAGCAGGTTTCCTACATGCCCTCCTCATTTGATGCCAGCATTTCGATCAGGGATAATGAAACCTCCCAGAAGGCCCGTCTGGAACAAACCATCACCAATACGATTCGCACGACTGCCTCCCGCCGTTTTGGTCTCGGTTATACCCTGGTTCCCAGTATTACCTTAAATTTTAGCCGGGATTTCCAATCGGATGCCAGTTTTGATTCCTTGCGGGCGGTAGAACTTGTTAAATCAATTGTCACCAATTTTGATTTTGGGACCGATAAAGTCATGAATCAAAATTTTAGTGCCAATTATAATCCCAAGTGGTTTAGCTGGATGAGTCAAAGTTTTAAATATAATGCCTCATTTAATTATAATCTGGCGAATATTAAAACCAATGAGAAATCAAGTACGCTACAAACAAATAAAGGATTTAATGTAAATCTTCAGCCTTCTCAGTTGGCCAATAAGTTTTATGATCCGAGAAAATCCCAGATTCAGCAACGGGGTGGTCCACCCGGATCGTCACGAACTGGCGGGGGTCCCCGCCGTAATTTGGGAGGTTCAGAAGAGGAAGAATCTCCAGAAGAGGGAGAAGAGGAAAAACCTCAGGGAAACCAGCAACAACAGCAATCCGCCAAGAAGGCGATCTCGGCACTCAATCCCTTAAAACTGGTGTGGCGGTTTTTCAACGCCTGGAAATCAGTCGGACTGGATTACCAAATTCGGGACAGTTACAGCTATTTCAATATTTCAGAAATGCCCGGACTGAAGTACCAGTTAGGATTCACCGAAGATATCGGAGTGGGAACTGATACCACCTTTGGGAAGCTGGAAATTGCACCCTCAATTAAAAATGGAAAAATCCTGACCGGGAATCTGAGTTTTGATATTGTCCAGAATTTAACATCTTCTTTTAAGTATAACTATTCCAATGATTTAACCCAGAATAACCAGCTGAAAACGGAGAACAATTCTTCTACCTTCTTCTTTACGGGGGACGATCCGGATAATAATCAGAAAGGCTGGTATAAATTAGTTCCGGACTGGCAATTCAGGTTGTCCGGGGTAGAAAAGTGGTTCTTTTTTAAAAAATATGCAAATTCAATTCAGCTCGAACATGCCAGAAGCGGAAAAACTAACGAGACAATTCGATATGAGACTCTGGAAAATGCGGCGGATATAAAAACCCGTACCAACTGGGGGTATTCCAATACCTATTCACCCTTCCTGGGGGTGAGTGTTACGACAAAATGGGGTGTTACTGGAAATTTCCGGTTCACCAAAGCATCCACCTTTACCTATACCGCCACCAGCGGGGATAATAAATCGCTCCGCTCGGGTTTTGATGTGACATTTTCCTTCTCGAAATCCACCGGTTTCCGAATTCCACTACCTTTTTTAAGAAACAAGAAATTGAAAAATGAAATGCAGATTAGTTTAACCGTAACTAATAATAATGATGTTTCCTTTGCCCGCAGACCCGGTTTTGGTTCGGATGAATTTATAGAACAGGACAAGAATGATTCATTTAAAATTAAACCCTCGGTGACCTATCGGTTTAGTCAGAAAGTAAATGGATCCATGTTCTTTGAATATTCCTCGAATAATACCAAGAGAACTGGAAAATTCACTTTCTTTGAATTTGGAATTAATGTAAATATTGCTATCAGGTAAGTATAAAAGCAGATATAATGAAGAGAAAACGGTCTGAATGATACATGAAATTTTAACAAACCAAATAATGGATATCAGTCAAAATTTGAATAGACAATCTGCTGTTCAGATAGTTCGTGAGATCTATCTTAGTTCCGGAATTCATTCAGTCGAATTGTTTTACAAATCCGCCAAATGTTTTAATTTTGGGATAAAACGTTAAATCAGATCATTAAAATTTTGCTATGATGAAAAATAAGATTAATCTAATTCCTGGTAAGTTACCGATCTCAGTCCTGTTTTCAGGTATTTTTCTCGGAATACTGGGAATACATACCTGCCAGGCGGGGGAGTATGATGGAAACCGTGCCTATCAGTTCCTGATTGATCAGACTCAGTTTGGACCCCGGGTCCCCGGTACTTCCGGCCATGCTGCCTGCCTTGAATATCTCGCAGATAAACTTGATGACGCAGGTGCTGTAGTATCTCGGCAACCGTTTATGCATTACAATACGGAGACGGGTCAGACCGTAACTATGACCAACCTCATCGGTTCATTTTATCCGGAAAAAATGAATCGCATTTTATTGTGTGCACATTGGGACAGCCGACCCTTTGCAGACCAGGACCGGCTTGAGAACCGCGATAAGCCAATACTGGGGGCAAATGATGGCGCCAGTGGGGTGGCGGCACTGCTTGAACTGGCACTGTATATTCAGACCAATGAACCGCCGGTGGGTATCGATATCATATTTTTCGATGGAGAAGACAGCGGAAAAGAAGGTGATTTGGACAGCTACTGCCTGGGATCCCGTTATTTTACTCAAAATAATCGGGGTATTTTTCCCCGATTTGCCATTTTGTTAGATATGATTGGGGACGCCCAGCTTCAAATTGCTAAAGAAGGCTATTCACAACAGTATGCCCCGGATCTGGTTAACCGGGTCTGGGATGCAGCTGAGCGTAGCGGTACGCATCAGTTTTTGCCTGAACTCGGACATTATGTGTTTGATGATCATGTCGTTTTAAATGAGGCCGGTATTCCCGCGATCGATATCATTGATTTTGAATACCCGGACGCCTCCCATCGTTACTGGCATACGCTGCAGGATACCGCGGATAAATGTTCTCCGGAAAGCCTTCAGGCAGTGGGAAATGTGTTAGTAGTTTTTATTTTTAGTCTTGAACCTTGAAATTTATTCAGAGAAATAACGAGATAGATAGTGTTAAAAAATCCGGACTATTATTCAACTATACAAATTCGTGTAACAGATCTCGATACCGAATTATTACCCGAGATTTTTTTCCAGCAGGGGTGTAGTGGCATTGAGGAGGTAAATGAAAATTTTTGGAAGATTTATTTTAAGGACCTGCTTCCCAATGCAAGGGTGGAACGTCTTTTAAGCCGTTTGTTTGCGCTGAATCCCTCGCTACACAAGGAGGATATTAAAATTCAACGTCAAATGACTCGCGATTGGTTAGCGGAATGGAAAGAATTTTTCCGGCCCTTAAAGATAGGAAATCATGTCTGGATTTATCCCCCGTGGGAAAAAATGCATACCTCGGAGGATGACATCCATCTCATTATCGATCCGCAAATGGCATTCGGAACCGGTCATCATGAAACAACCCGTCTAATGATTGAATTAACCGAACTCTATCTCCAGCCGGGAGACAATGTATTAGACGTGGGAACCGGTTCCGGAATTCTGGCCATTCTGGCCAAAAAAAAGGGGGCCGGACAGGTCTGCGCTTCTGATATTGATCCAGAAGCGATCACGAATGCCAGGCACAATGCTATGCTAAACCATGTGAATCAGATTGAATTTATCGAAGGAGATGTAGATAAAATTCCGAAATATGAACATAATCTTATCCTGGCCAATATAAATCGCCAGGTTCTTCAGCGCCTCCTGAGTGATCTTGTCGTGAGACTCTGTGCAAAAGGGACTCTCATACTGTCAGGACTTCTGGAACAAGATGAATCCATTATAATTAAAGAAATTTCTTCCTCGTTGTCATTAGTGGAAAAAAGAAAATTAAAGGAATGGCGGGCTCTGGTTTTCAAAAATTAAGTATCTGTTCATTTTCGGCAGATAAGATGCTAAATTGCCGGATTATTATCTGAAAGGTAAAAAGAATGAAAATAGTTTATTTCCTGTTCATTTTACTTTTGATTCCAGGAATGATTTTACTCAGCTGTCAGGAAGAAAAAGTGATCACCCAGAATATCGAGGAATTTGATATTCAGGAAATAGATCTTCCCGGTGCAATCAGTACCACCTCCAACAAACCGGTCCTGATGACCGCCAGAGTGACGCATCCTGAAGGGGGAAACAGTATTGCTGAGGTGATCTGTGAACTGAGCGATTCTACCGGCCAGAATAAGCTTGACCTTCAGATGTTCGATGATGGCGATGCCCTGGGAAACAATTCGGGCGATGTGGTTGCGTTCGACCAGATCTACACAGTGAAAATCATCGGATCCCAATTATCGCTTGCCCAGGGGACCTATCAGGTCAGGATAAGTGCTCAGGCAAATTCAGGTGAAGTCAGAGAGAGTCTCAATTATAGTATTGATATTTTCCCCAATCAGGCGCCGGAAATTGTGAATTATTTTTTCCCTGATACTATAGCGCTTCATATGCCTGCTACTGAAATCCAGTTCACCGTCAATGATAATGATGGTCTCAATGATATTTTGTGGGTGGTTATTCAGGGCTTTGAAGCCGGTATTTCTTTTCCGGTATTTCAGGATACCCTGCCCAATCCCGGTAATAATTCTCCGGTTTTTGTTTTGAATATTGATTCGAGTTATGCTGCGGGAAAAATTGGAAATTATGAATTGAATATTTTTGCGGAAGATCGGGTCAATGATAAATCAGCAGAGTTAATACACCCAGTAGTTATGGAAAATTCAGCCCCTGAACTTTTACAGATTTCGGTTCCGGATACCATGCTGATATTTTCCACCGGTTCCAATGTAGACACGGTACGGGCTGACGTGACTGACGGGCAGTCGCTGGCAGATATTCAATCTGTTTATTTTATATCTCAGATACGGAGGCAGGACGGTACACTGGGGCCTGAGAGTGATCCAATATATTTGTTTGATGATGGGGATATTAGCCAGTCCGGTGACCCTGCTGCAGATGATGGAGAATACTCACGAATCATTAGAATTGATCCCGGAAACACTCCCGGTACGTATATATTTACTTTTAATGCGCAGGATAAGGTTAACCAGTTTTCCACGATGCTGGTTGATAGTATTGTGGTCACACAAAATTAAGGAAATACAGATGATTTTTGGCAGCCTGAAATATATTCGCTTAACATGTATACTTTTATTTGGACTCCACTGGCAGCTGATGGCTCAGGTGATTCAGGGTTATAATATGCAGGCAGGAGATCCCAATCGGGGCGGTTTGGTGGGAAACGGAATTACAGATTTAATCTGGAATGACAGTTTTCTGTATGCCGGCACCGGCTTTGGTTTAAGTGTATCTGATGATGAGGGTGCTGCCTGGGAAAACTTTACACCGGCCCAGTATGGAGGTAAAGGGGGAATTTCAGCGCTTGCCATAGGTCCCGATGGAACAGTTTGGATTGCAACCGGTTATGACACTCTGGTCCAGGAGGATCAGTCGCTTTCGGCCGGTGGGGGATTAAGATATAGATCTCCGGGGAGCATGGAGTGGATTTTCATACCCCAACCGAAAGATGCAGTCACCGATACCATGGGTGGAATGCGTCCAACCACCACACATGTTCAGAATATAACTTTTGATATTGCCATCCTCGATACCCAGATCTGGATCACCAGCTTTGGTGGAGGGGTACGCCGGTCTCTGGACAATGGGATGACCTGGGAAGTCATTACAACAGACGGTTATCCCTTCAGTGCTCTGGATTATCTGAATCATCGGGGCTTTTCTGCCCTGGCAGAGAATGAAAATATTTGGATTGGGACCGCAGAAGGCATCAGCAAATCCTCGGATGGCGGGCAAACCTGGGACAGATTCTATGTGGGCGCAAATCAAATACCGGAAGCGGGGGGTATCTCCGGAAATTGGGTGATTGCCATGGCACATAATTCATGGGATAACAGTGTCTGGGCAGTAACTTTAACAACAGGTGGAGAAGAATTCAATTCTATAAGCCGGACACTCGACGGGGGAAGAACCTGGCAAAATCTTTTGGTAGAAGAACTTCAGGATGGTACCTTTGCCAGAAATATAGCATTTTACGATTCAGCAATTTATGTTGCGACAGAAAAAGGATTATATAAATCTATCGATCAGGGTGTAACCTGGTATCGTTTCCCACAGATAGAAGATGGTGTCAATGGCGAACGGATTCTAACCACCAAATTCTATGCTGTGGCAACCGCTCCTTCAAGTGGAGTTTTTCATCGCATTTGGGCAGGAAGTGCAGATGGTCTGGCCAGTAGTAACGATAACGGCTATAGCTGGACTGTTTTCAGGAGTTTTGTTTCAACCCGGCAGCGGACTGATCCTAAAGTCTACGCATATCCCAATCCTTTTTCGCCCGAGCGGGGTACCGAAATCCGGTTCCAGTATGATATTTCCCGTGCGGGAGAAATAAAGATTGATATTTATAATTTTGCGATGGAACAAGTGATTAGCATCAGCGAATACGAATCTGATCCTGCTCAAAATACTCTTGATCGATCCACCAGTTGGGATGGTAGAGATAATAACGGACGGATGGTGGATAATGGAGTTTATTTTTTCAGGGCTGAGGTGGAAGGTGAGATTACCTGGGGAAAGATTGTAGTGATTAATTGATAATTTGAAGATATACTCTAATGATATATAATCCGGTTTGGAAAAATAAAAGGAATCACCATGACTAGATTGGTTTTTATGCTTCTTATGGGTATGCTGTTTTTTCAGGTACATGCGGCAGGAAATGGTGGATATTCCGGGGCTTTTTTAAGGATTGGTTTAGGTGCCCGGGGCATCTCCATGGGAAATGCTCAGGTTGCCTCCGCGGATCAGGGATTCGGATTTTACTATAATCCTGCGGCTCAACCTTACCTTGAAAAATTCTCCGCAAATTTTTCCTACAGTTTTTTATCACTTGACCGGCGATTCAGTTATGTCGGGCTCTCTGCACCTCTTAAACCGCAGGGGGGATTTTCCCTCGGTTGGATATATAGTGGGGTTAAAGACATACCGGGATATGATTCCCGCGGTTTTCAGACGGCTGATATCAGTCACGGTATTCATGCAATATATTTTTCTTTTGGCATTTTTGTGATACCGGAACGCTTTTCCCTCGGTGTAAATGCCAAGTATCTGAGGGAAGATCTCTCCGATCCGGATTTTGATTATGATGGAAGCGGATTTGGAGCTGATTTTGCACTTCTGGCAAAAGTAACCAGCGATCTATTTGTCGGATATATGGTGAAGGACCTCAACGCAAGCCTAAAATCTAATACTAATAAGATTTTTGACAGAGGCATCGAGAAAGATAATAAATTTCCAATCTCCCACCGGGCTGGTCTGTTTTATCACAGCCCCCTGCGCTGGGCGAAGATTGCCTATGATTTTGAGTGGAGCCATGCCGGAGAGGAAAAACATCATGTTGGATTTGAATTTATCATACCGGGGGTTGCAGCCAGAGTTGGTTATGATAATGATCATTTCACGTTTGGCGGTGGTTTGGTCATTGATCAATTTCACCGCGTAAAAGGCATTCTGGATTATGCTTTTGTTACTTCGGTGATCGATGAAGGCGTCAGTCATGTTTTTAGCTGGCAACTGGCGTTTTGATTCGTGCTTGTATTAAGAAGAATATTATTGGGGATATAATGAAACAGTTATTTCTTTTACTTTTTTTAACACTTCTCGTCTCAGCAGTGATGGCAGAAGATGGAAATAAAGGTCAAAATGGATTGGCTTATCTGAAAATTGCAGTGGATGCAAGGGCTGTCGGTATGGGAGAAGCCTACTCTGCGGTGGCTGGAGATGCTGCTGCAGTCTATTGGAATCCGGCCGGAATGTTAAAGGCGAAAAAGTCAAATGTTCTGTTTAATCATAATGAGTGGATTCAGGACATCCGGGGCGAATTCGTTGCGCTTTCACTGGTGCGTGAAAAATCCGCCTGGGGATTCCATCTGAGAAGTTTTAATATCGGAGAGATTCCAGTCCGGATCATTGCCTCCTCAGAGCCTCTTGAAAACACTTCAGCGAACTATTTTTCAGCCGGGTTGTCTTATGCCCGCCGCCTGCACCCAAGAATAGATGCGGGTGTTACCGTAAAATACCTGTTTGAAAAAATTTATGTGGAAAGTGCGACCGGTTTCGGAGTCGATGTGGGTCTGGCCTATCGGGTTCCAGTTTCTGGTCTGAATTTGGGACTTACCTTGCAGAATTTCGGGAAAATGAATAATCTCAGGTCAGAAAGTACCAATCTTCCTGTGATTACTCGGATAGGGGGACATTATCAATTGCCGGTATTCTCATCCCGTTTTCAGGGAAGTCTGGCATCAGATATTGTCTTAATTACCCATGAAAGCGTGAAAATTCATCTCGGTACGGAATGGTTTTTGTGGCAACAAATAGCCCTTCGTGGTGGAATTCTCAGTGGCTATGATTCACGATCCGTGAGTCTGGGATTAGGTTTTAACCGCCCCTCCATTCGGCTGGATTATGGTTTTGTACCGTTTGGGGAGGATCTGGGAAGTACTCATCGATTCACTTTGAGTTTCAACCTGTAATTACTTTTATCAGAAATAAATTTCACGTCAGAAAATTGTATAAAAAATCAGAACATCAGTTCTTCTGGTCAGATTATATTTTACTGGCCCTGCTCACAGGGCTGTATTTCAGCATCATATTAGCTGAAATTGCCTTGGTCGTCTATACCAGTATACTCTTCTTTTTAATCTTCAAAAAGGAAATCAATGCGGACTATTTCTCCTCTCTGCTTCTCGCGTATGTATTATCGGGCCTTTTATCCATGATTTCTGGCGGAGATTCAATCCGAGATCTCCCGCGGATGCTTCCCCACCTCATGGTCTTGATTTATTTTCCGGTCACTTATTTCCTGAAAAAAGAAAATCAAATCGATTTACTTCGCTGGCTTAGATGGATTTTTTTGTTGGCTACTTTAAGTGCAATAGTTGGCATAGTCTATCATTTTCTTGGAAAAGAACGCACCACCACCACCTATGGCGGATATTATACCCTTGCAAATTTAATGTCCTGGTCTGTTCCCGTTTCCATCGCGTTGTTAATCCAAAGTAAAAGTAGACCTTTACTCATCTACATCGCAGCCACCTTTGTACAGTTTATTGCCCTCTGGTGGACCTATACCAGGAGTGCCATGTTTGCGGTAGTGGGAGCATTGGGTATCTGGTTTTTCTTTTGGATTTCCAAAAATATCATACATAAAACTTTTTCTTTCAGACAAATTCTTTTGGGTGGAGTGATTTTTCTATCGCTTCCCGTGCTGCTGGTCATATTTACTCTTTCCTCTGAGGACCCGCGCATAAATCCCTTTGCCAAAAATCAAGTGAAAGATCAGGTAAATATTGATTTCACAAGTGGGCGTGAAAGTATCATTCAGGATGCATATCGGGTAATATCTAAGGACTGGCAAGAAGGACAATATAAGAAGATTATACTGGGGTATGGTCAGCACAGCAGGTATCGGCTGGTGAATGATGAATTTACCAGCTGGGAATCTGACTATCTTCAAATTACGATGAATCAGGGTATCGTGGGATTAGTGATTATTTTGCTGCTGTACCTTTATTTTTTAAAGCGAATCTGGAGAGGATTACGTTCCGACAATAATTTGCTGAATGGACTGGCAGCATCAGGATTGACAATATTTCTCATGAGCTTTTTTACCCTTAAACTTACCGGATGGCATAGCGGAGCCATGTTCATAATAATTCTTACGTTTTTAGAGAACCAGCAACTGAAAATTAATCAGCATAACAAGGATTAATAAACATCTTTTGTTTTAAGTCTATTTTCCCGACTGCTGACGAGATACCGATTGCGAAGTGTGATAATCTGAGCACCCAGTCCAAAGAATGGTTGAAAATAATTTCTCCGGGTGATGTCCGAGGTAATAATCTAAATGAAAATTCAGATGAATCAATTGACTTTGATTGCAGCGCTAATGTGCGGAATTTTTAATCAGGCCATCTCTGCTGAAAATGATGACTGGAGTTTTCGTTTTGGTCTGGGAAGCCTGTTTCCCGATGCATCAGATATCATTGATCCTAATTCTCCGAACGGCCTGAATATTTCAGCCAGCATGGCCTATCAGTATCGGTCGTGGCTGGTTTTGCAGGGGACTGTTCATTTTGATTATTTTTCCGACGATAAAAGACTGGACTTTCGCACCTATATCATCATCTTTAATACAACTCTGGAAGCCAGGATTCACCCATTTAAAAGTTCATCTAAATTTTCTCCCTACCTGATTGGAGGATTAGCCCCGGCTCTTTATCTGAATACCCTGCCCTATGTATCAGAGGGAGAGGACCTGGATCCCTATACTACCCAGCGCGATTATGATCTGGAAATTGGATACACCTTAAAGTATGGGATAGGTGCTACTTTGTACCTTGGAGAAAATATCAGGTTGTGGTCGGAGTGGCAATATTCGCGATTCGGTTTTTTTAAAAACCGGGATCCGCTCAGGTATCGGGCTTTTCTGATCGGTTTATTGCTCGATGTTCAATGGCTTTGAGACTTCACGGATCGATCTTGATTCCTATTCAATAACTTTGAATGTATTCAGGTCCAACGATACATATCCCCTTGCAGAAGAGCCGGGTGTGTGGTGTTGATAAGTTGAATCCCACAGATATAAAGCAGGTTATCACTGCTGACCTTGCAACATGAGATAGCTTATCTCGTGAAGTTTTGAGCATGATTTTTAGGGATGGAAGAATTAATCGATATTGTCGCTATTTTTATGCTTCCGTCACACGAAAAAATACAAATTCTTGAATTTGTTAAAAAATTTGTTATTTTATACTCAAATAACCGAACTATACAATTAGGAGGTTTACATTATGAGTTATGAAGCACTTCGAAAAAATTTACTTGAACTTGTCCGACGCACCTCGGCCTATTTACCTCCGGATGCCGAAAATGTCATTAATCTGAGGAAAAACCTGGAAGAAAAAGCTTCCATGGCTGAAATGGCCATGGATATGATTATGCAGAATGTGGGTCTCGCAAAGAAAAGGTCGCTGCCAATTTGTCAGGATACCGGGACGATCACTTTTTATGTTAAATGCCCTGTAGGCTATGATCAACTCATGTTTCAGAAAGCGGCTGAAGAAGCAGTTGTCATCGGCACTGAGAAAGGTTTTCTCAGGCAAAACTCGGTTGATTCTCTGAACGGAAAGAACACCGGCAATAATTTAGGTAAGGGAAGCCCGGTCTATCATTTTGAACAATCCCGGAGTGATGATGTGGATGTCCGCCTGATTTTAAAGGGTGGTGGATGTGAAAATATGAGTACCCAGTATAAGCTCCCTGCTCAAATCAATGGTAAAAAATGTGGCCGAGATCTGGGGGGTGTTCGCGCGGTTATCCTGGATGCGATCTATCAGGCACAGGGAAAGGGCTGCGGACCCGGCTTTCTCGGTGTTTGTATCGGTGGAGACCGGGCAACCGGATTTGCACATGCGAAAGAGCAACTTTTGAGAAATCTGGATGATATCAATCCCGATCCTGAATTGGCCAAACTAGAGGAACAGATCATGCGGGAGGCTAACACGCTGGAGATCGGACCCATGGGATTTGGTGGTAAATTTACTCTGGGCGGTATTAAAATTGACCATCTAAATCGACTTCCGGCATCTTATTTTGTCAGCATCGCTTATATGTGCTGGGCATATCGTCGTCGCGGAGTTGTTTTGACAGCAGACAGTAAGGTGAAAGAATGGTTGTACCAGACCCCGGGCGAATTTGAAATTGATTATTCGAAACTTCCAGATGTGGAAATGCCCTCGAAAAATGTAAAAGTTCTTCATACACCGGTTACAGAGGAACAAATCAGAGAGCTTCGGGTAGGGGATGTCGTGTTGTTAAATGGCGACATGTACACTGGTCGGGATGCTGTTCATCGCTATTTGTACGAAGGGGGTGAACTGGACGTGATTCAAAACGGAATTGTCTATCATTGTGGTCCGGTAATTGTTGAAGACGGCGGGGAATATAAAGTAATGGCTGCGGGCCCAACCACTTCGATCCGTGAAGAGCCTTATCAGGGAGAGGTGATCGGACGATTTGGTCTTAAAGGTGTGATCGGAAAGGGAGGAATGGGTAAGAAAACCCTCGATGCGTGTAATAAATATGGTTCGGTCTACTTTCATGCCATTGGCGGTGCTGCACAAATTTATGCTCAATGCGTGAAAAAAGTGAAAGGTGTGTACCTGGAACAGTTTGGAAGTCCTGAGGCGGTGTGGCATTTTGAGGTGGAAAATTTTCCGCTGGTCGTGACCATGGACAGCCATAACGGCTCGCTGCATGAAAAAGTGGATCAAATTTCAAAAAATAGAATGAACGAAATTTTGGAGAAGAAATAGAGAAAGCCCGAGATATCTCGGGCTTTCTTCAATTGACATCTTTAGGATCATCTTTCTTCAGGGAGCGATAATCAACCTGATCAAAACTTTTACGTTGTTGCTGGGCTTCCTTTTTCATATCCTCCCCGATAAATTGTTCAATCTCTTTTAAAAGATCCAGGTTTTCCAGCGGTTTTTCCTGAGTACTTTTATAATAGAATTCTCGGTAGTCAGTAACATCTATTTGATTTTTTTCAAACAGGATGCTTATCTGAAAGGCTTTTACACTATCTGCCGCATCTGAAGCCAGAATAACTTCAAGTTCTTTGACTATTATACTCCAGTCATGTTTTATCTCATGACTCTCCGGTGTGCTGCAGGAAAGTGTCGATAAGATGAGAAAAATGAAAATTGAATTGAAAATAGTTTGTAATATATTCATTTGTATTGTTTATATTAAGTAACCAAATATACAAATCAGATTCATTAATCGCAGCATAAATCGATTTTTATACTTTCTGAATGTTCAGGTATAGACTGAGAATGTATATGCTCAAGTCCATCAGGTAGTCTGGCACAGATTGGGCATAAACAGAAACAATTGACCGCCGAAACCATATAATAAAGTGTAGAAATGAGGCATTTCATCAATAATTAGCGGATATTTTTTATAAATTAATTTACGAATGGGAACGGGTAGGGTTAAAGTGTATGAATGAGATCAGTAATTTGTTGACTAAATTTTGAACAATTATTTGATTTTGGATAAATTATCATTTTCTCTTAATTTAGGATATCGTTATATTATAATCTAAAGGTTATGCGAGCGGGATGAAATATTGAGGAGTGAGCGATGTTAAAGGACATGGAATTTCAAAAATTATTAGATGAATTATCCTCCCAATCAGCAGCTCCGGGAGGTGGTTCGGTTGCCGCTATTGCGGGTGCTTTGTCTGCTGCGCTGGTTTCCATGGTGTGTAATCTAACCTTTGGCAAAAAGAAGTATCAACAACATGAAGATGATGTTAAAAAATGTCTTGAGAATGCGGAAAAGCTTAAAATGGAATTTTTATTACTTGCTGAGAAGGATGCGGAAGTATTTAGTGAAGTGATGGAAGCGTATAAATTGCCACACGAATCCGATGCTGAGAAAGAAGAGCGTAATCGAGCAGTCGAAGAAGCGACTAAACGGGCTGCGCTGGTTCCAATGGATGTGTTGCGCCGCTGTGAATCAGTGGCACAGTCTAGTCGTTCTGTTGCACTGAAAGGTAATGAAAACTCCATAAGTGATGCCGGAGTTGCGGCAATTATGGCCCATGCAGCGGCTCATGCTGCATCTTTGAATATTCTGATAAATCTGTCCACTATATCAGATGAAGATTTTAAGGGAAAGTTAAAATCCGAGCAGGAATTTGTTTTAAAAGCCGTAAAGGATATTGCGGATGAGACCATTCATTTTGTGAATCAGAAATTATAGCTAAAAAAATATATCCGCAAATTGATCTGGCTCAATGTAGTGATTGGATATTTTTAGAAAATTGATCAATATGGGTATCCATGTTGTGTCTGTATCATATGATAAGAGAGACATTGAGTTTATTGGATTGATGTCACAAAGCATTTCGGGACGAGAATAAATAAAATAATTGATAATATATAATATTCAAGTGAGGAATTACCCCATGCATGAAGAAAAAGTAAAAAAGTTGCTCAACGATATTAGGCCTGGAATTCAAATGGACGGTGGGGATGTAGAATTCATTGAAATCAAAGATAATACGGTTTTCGTAAAACTGGTCGGTGCATGTGGTGGATGTCCAATGGCCCAATTAACCTTGAAAGAAGGGATTGAGCGATATATTAAAAATCATTTACCAGAAATCAAATCTGTTGAGGCTGTATAATATTTAAGGCGTTGCTATAATGATAGAAGTTAAAATAAATGGATTGTTTTTGACTCAATCCCAGGCCAGCGGGGTTATTTTAAAAGAAATTAAAGGTGAAAGAACTCTGCCGATAATAATTGGAGAATATGAAGCTCAATCTATTGCGCTGGGTTTAGAAAAAATTAAACCACCGCGACCGATAACACATGATCTGACGCTGAGCATGCTGGATTCATTAACAGCGGAAATAGAAAAGATTGCAGTGACTGAACTGAAAAATAATACGTATTATGCCATTATATATATCAGACGAAATTCTACCCTGTATGAAATTGATTCGCGTCCCAGTGACGCGATTGCGTTGGCTGTGAGGAAGAATATTCCAATTTTTGTTGCAGAAGAAGTCATGGAAAAAGGGGCTTATACCTCTGATGAAGTGCAGGAAGTGGAAGAGGGACAGCTTAATTTTTCACAGGATAAACTTGAAAAATTAAAAAGTGAACTTCAGGAAGCAGTCGAAAAGGAAGAATATGAGAAGGCTGCCAGAATTCGGGATGAGATCAAGAAACTGGAAGCACGCCAATAAGAACAGGAAAATCCATGAAAAATAGCAATCTCAAGGTAAAAATATATGGAGTGAGGGGAAGTTTTCCGCCAACTAATGGTGATGCCACAAAATATGGGGTCAATACAACTTGTCTCAGGGTTGACATGGGAAAGCATCTGGTGATTATCGATGCCGGGACGGGAATTATAAAATTGGGTGCTGATTTAATTTCTGAAATAAAAGCGGGCACTAAAAAACAGAATTACCAGAAATTATTTATGTTGTTCACGCATACCCATATTGACCATCTCATGGGATTCCCTTATTTTCAGCTACTTTACATGCCTCAGACCGAACTGAACATCATCACTGCCACGCAATTAAACTATTCCATTGAAGAAATTCTGGAAACTCTGATGAGTCCGGCTTTTTTCCCTGTTACCATCGCTGAATTGCCCAGCCAGTTGAATTACTCTGATTTTGCTGAAAATAAAGTGGTGTTTTTCTTCGAAGATGATTATGAAATTTATTCTACCAAAGATAGTGCGAATGTAAAAAATTGGATTGGAAAAATTTCCTGTATGCGTAATTATACCCATCCCAAGGGTGGTGTATATATTTATAAATTTGAAAATCCGTCCGGGCACTCAATCGTTTTTGCAACGGACATCGAAGGCTTTGTGGGAGGTGATAATCGCCTGATAAAATTTGCCGAAAATGCCGATGTCCTGATACACGATGCTCAGTATTCAATACCTGAATATGAAATATTTCAGGGATTCGGTCACAGCACATATGAAATGGCCTGTCAGGTAGCCAAAAAGGCCGGGGTTAAAAAACTGATTTTATCGCATCACGATCCGAAACACACTGATAAGGAACTTGAGGCGTTAGAGAAATCTGCCAAGAAAGTCTTTTCTGAAACCTATATGGCTTCTGAGTTAATGGAGTTTTCTTTTCAGTAGATTGAGTAATATTTTTAAATAGAATTCCCATCAAGTTTGACTCGTGCACCAGACAATATCCGTCATTTCGATTTTCAATAGAAATCAACCTCACCAGGTTGTCAATTTAAGCTAAAACAGGATAATATTAACTAGAGTGATGAAATTCATGCTGGCTGAAATTTCGGTATAATATCCTGTTCATTCCCGCAGAACTCTCTTTTTTGAAATTATATACATCATTAGCAAATTTTGATTTTTTCTCTCTGGTAAGGTTAATATATTCAAGAGAAAGTTTCTGTATAAAATTATTGGGATACGTACACGGAGAATAAACCGGAGAAGCACTAATATTATGATGCAAAATAAGCAAACTAAAATAGTCGCAACTCTGGGACCTGCCTGTTCCGATCCGGCTACCATGATCGATATGATAAACAGCGGTGTTGATGTATTTCGACTGAATTTTTCACACGGTAATCATCAATCTCATTTAAAATTGATAAATCAGATTAAGAAACTTCGAAAAAAGCTCAACCGTTCTGTAGCTATTTTACAGGATCTGAGTGGTCCCAAGATCCGTTTGGGTAAAGTCAATAACGAACCGCTTCAGGTATCGCCGAATGATACCCTGATTCTGGATGCATCCCTGAAGACCGCGTCACAAGGAAAAAGAATTGGGGTAAATTATTCGGGGTTTGCAAGAGATGTTTTTCCAGGTGCGCGTTTACTTTTAGCTGATGGAGATCTGGAACTGGAAGTTAAAAAAATTGTCAAATCACAGGTTTATTGCGAGGTTATTATCGGAGGAAGTCTGTTTTCCCATAAGGGTGTAAACTTCCCGAGCGGGACATTTCATGTGCCCTCTTTGACCGATAAGGATAAAAAGGATTTACGTTTCGGACTGAAAAACGGTGTGGATATGGTAGCCCTGTCTTTTGTGAGGGAAGCAAAAGATTTAAAGCGGGCGCGTCTAATTTTTAAAGAAATTGGAAGACATGTTCCCCTGATTGCGAAAATTGAAAAACATGAAGCCATTGAAAATCTGTCCGAGATTATTGATTCAGCGGATGGTATTATGGTTGCGAGAGGTGACTTGGGGGTTGAAATCGAAATTGAAAGTGTGCCCATCCTGCAGAAGAATATCATCCAACGTGCAAACCGTCTGGGGAAACCTGTCATTACAGCCACCCAGATGTTGCGATCGATGGTGGAATCGCCCATGCCGACCCGGGCAGAGGTAACTGATGTAGCCAATGCGGTGCTGGATGGGACAGATGCTATTATGCTGTCTGAAGAAACAGCTATTGGGAAATATCCGAATAAGGCGGTGAAGATGATGTCCAGAATTGCGATAATTACCGAGGAATATTTAACCTATTTTAGGGAAGGAGATCGCTCGCCCAGCAATAAATCAGCTTCAATTCCCGACTCCATATCTCATTCGGCTACCATTCTGGCACGGGATTTAAAGGCCAATACTATTTGCGCGATTACCAGGACAGGGTATACCGCCCGTGCCATAGCCAGATTCAGACCCAAAAGTCGAATTCTGGCGCTTACTCCGGAAGAAGATGTCTATTATCAAATGGCCCTGGTCTGGGGTGTGCTGCCTGTGAAGTATGCCTTGCAACAGGATCAGAACAAACTATTTAAAGATGCCATTCGTATTGCCAAGAAATTAAGAATTACCCGCCGGGGTGATCACTACGTATTTGCCAGTGGTTTTCCCTTAGGACAACCTGGATCGATTAATCAGGTAACCGCAGGGATTGTTCCCTGATGAGGGGAAATAAGAATTTGAAAAATTTCTGAAAATAAAATTCCTTAAATAATCCTTCCCTGGATTATTTTTCCTTAACTCACTATGATCCAGAAGAACCAGCGAATAATTGAATAGATTAACCATCCGATTACACTTACCACAATCGCTCTCCCGGTACTTTTATAATCTAAAGCCTGACGAACGGCGATCACGGTTGCAACCAGTATCCAGACGGAGGACACAACAATAGCGATACTATAAAGAAAAGGGATAATACCCACAATGGCAAGGAGTCCCGGAGCGCTGGCAAATCCAATTGTTCGCAGCAATTGACCATAATCTGCTTTTGTTTCGACCTCAGGTAGTATCTTTGTGCCAATAAAGAAGACAATGTAGGACCAGGCAAACCACCCAATTAGAGCACCGAGAACGTCACTAATGAAAGATGCATCAATTCCTTTTGAAAAGGAAGCGATGCCTGCAGCAAGACTGGAGAAAATGACCACTGCCAGGGCCTGAGGCAGTGCCTGCTGATCAGCCTCAACCTCTTCATACAACTGGGTCTCAAGTTTGATGGCACGTAAAATTCGCTTTAAAAAGGCATCCATGGGCTCTCCTTCGTATCTATTGACCGCTAATCTTCTTTTAAACTTAAAATAACGCTGTAATAAAAACTCCCTGAACTAATAAAGCTCTTATGGATTTAAGGTGACAGTTATAAGTTGCGAATTATTGTTTCCGGCTAGATCAAAAGCTTTTACATAGATTGTATGCGTGCCGCTGCCGTATCCTGTTGAATCCCAGTTGTACCGATAGGGGGGTGTGGTATCTGTCGATAGCAGTTCGCCATCAACATAGAACTCTACCCGGTCAATTCCGACATTATCCGATGCATCCACGGCGATGGTAACCACTGTTCCAATTGTAAAAATTGAACCCGTTGCAGGGTAAAGGATAAGAACCGTTGGGGGAATTATATCGGTATTTTGTATAGTGACACTTAAGACATTTGATACACCCCCATTTGCATAGATATCATAGGCCCGTGCAAAAATATTATGGGTACTTCCATTGCTGAAACCTGTGACATCCCAATCGTATTCAAAGGGTGCCTGCGTGGCAGTAAAATCTATATTTCCATCCACGAAGTACTCGACCCGGTCGATTGGACTGGCGTCTGAGATTTCCGGAACCACCTTCACGGTATCTGAGATGGTGGAACCACTCTGGGGATGAATCAGAGTGATAACCGGAGCTGTTGTATCCGGCGGAACAGCGGCTACAGTTACCGAGATTAACTGTGAATTGTTATTGTTGGCAAAATCAATTGCTTTGACATAGATTGAATGGGGACCATTATCACCGTAGCCCGTCGTATTCCAGTTGTACAAATAGTCCGCCGTGCTATCACTGAATTGAAGTACGCCGTCAATATAAAAATCAACCTGTTTAACCCCAATATTATCATCTGCCTGTACCGAAATGGGTACAATTTGCCCTTCAAAGAATGTGGATCCATTAGACGGATATAGAATCAGCACGGTAGGAGGAATTTCATCGCTGTTCTGAACTGTGACAGTGATTAATTGTGCGTTATTATTGTTGGCAAAATCATAGGCTTTGACATAAATAGTGTGGGAACCATTATCTCCATAACCAGTTGTATTCCAGTCGTATTGGTAGCCACTGGTTGTGTCAGTAAAAATCAGTTCTCCGTCAATAAAGAATTCCACCCGATGTATGCCAGCGTCATCTTCCGCCTGAACAGAGATTGAGACAACTTGTCCCTCTAAAAAGATGTCGCCTGTTGAAGGATAGAGAATTAACACAGTTGGCGGAGTTGTGTCAGTATTTTGAACCGTAACAGTGACAGTATTGGAAACGGAGTTGTTCTGATTTAAATCATAAGCTCGTGCAAAAAGATTGGCTGTACTGCCATTTTGAAGAGTATTTACATTCCATTGAAAATTATATGGCTCCTGATTGGCGGTATGGACCAGGTTTCCATTTACGTAATATTCCACCCGATCAATTCCGGTTTCATCTTCAACCTGGGGAACCACATTGACAGTATCGGAAACGGTGGAACCCGTAATAGGATTCAGGATTGTGATAACTGGGGGAAGAGTATCCGGATTAGCACCCGAAACAACCCGCACAACCACAGAGCCGGAAAATCCATTATTGTTGTTTCCGTCTGTAGCAGTCGCGTAGAGACTGTGATTTCGGTTATCCGCTATGGGTTCAGTGTCCCAGTTATATTGTAGGAGAGGTCCCGGTGATGATAAGACAATTGAACCATCAATAAACAGACTAACGTCTCTTAATTCAGTCTCATCGGAAGCACCCACGGAAACTAATACCGTACCGGACACAGCTTGCCCATCTATGGGATGAATAATATTAACCACCGGCGGGATTTCATCCGGTATTTCCGGTGGACATTGCAAAAAGAGGCTTCCTGATAATACTGCAGCAAATAATAGTTTTATTAAGTGTCTAAATTTCATTAAATATGCTCCTCGTTACACCACAAACTGTGAAATCACTGTAAAATGAACAATTATCCGACTTGATATTATGACAAACATCACAGATATCTCAATAATATTCTTCATACATGTGAATGAATTAAATTAAGAATAATTCGATCATAACTCCAAATGAAATTCCGATATCTTGATATTTGCAATATTTGTTCAAATTGCTATCTATCTCAGGTCATTCTGATATGGTGTATATATGAAAATTTGTAAGGAATGAATGCAAATACAGTATATAACCGGAAACATATTCTGGAAATATGAGTTGTTTTAAGCATATATTTTAATAAATTTTCATGATTATCTGTAAGAAATTTGGAGCTGAATGTTTCAGTTTTTAAATCCCTCGATTTTATTTGCACTTTCTGCCGCGGTTATCCCCATAATTATCCATTTGCTCAACAAAAAAAAGTTCAAAGAGGTGCACTTTAGTACTATCCATTTTCTGAAAGAGATGGTACGTAAAGAGATGAGACGATTAAGATTAAGGCAGTGGTTGCTACTTCTTTTACGAACTTTGATCATTATTTTACTGGTCTTGGCTTTTGCCAGACCCACTCTGAGCGAACGAAATAATCCTTTAGCAGGTCGGGCAGCGACAGAAATTGTCATCATTTTGGATAACAGCCTGTCTTTAAATAGCCTGGAACTCACAGGTAATTTACTTGAACAGGTTCGGCAGATATGGTTTCAGATGGAACCATTATTTCAGCTCAACGATCGTATATCGGTGATTTTAGGGATTGAACCCGTTAAAATATTGGCGCAGCGGGAATATTTTTCGACAGAACTCTGGCAGAAGATTGCCAAAGAAATTCAACCGGGTTCGATGAAAGGCAATTTGAACCTGGCTTCATTAAAATCATTTGAAATTTTTCAGGCTTCTGAACTTCCCAATAAAGAATTATATATTGTTTCTGATTTCCAGAAAAGAGGAATCAAATCTGATGAATTGGAAGAACTGACTCGCCGCATGGCAGGTGATATTAAGACTTTTTTAATACCGGTATTTCATGAGAACGATGAAAATATTTCTATTGATTCTGTAAATGTGCTAAATAGACTGATTGAGAAAAATCAGACTCTTAAAATAGAAGCGAACCTAAAAAATCATCATCAAAAGAAATATTTGAACTCAATGGTATCACTGGTACTAAATGGAAATAGAGTTGCGCAGCAAAATCTGAATATTCCGTCTGATAGCAAGAAAAGTGTATATTTCGAAACTTTACTTCAGTCTACGGGACATGTAAAAGGATTTATTGAGAGCGAAAATGATGCACTTTTAGAGGATAATCGCTATTATTTTAATCTCTTTATACCTGAGCAGATTAAAATTATGCATCTTGTCCCATCGGCGACTTTTGATTCATATCTTTTGGACATTCTCAAACCGGTTATCGATCGAAAAATTTTTTTATATGAGAATATGTATCTTTCCGATTGGTCAGCAATACAATTGTCTCAATATGACATCATTGTCCTAGAAGGATTTGATGCCATACCGGAAGGTTTCATGAACCGTTTAGAACAATATCAACGCACAGGCAAACCAATATTTGTGATTCCCGGTAGTAATCTTTCACTATCCAATTTTAATAAGTTCTTGAAACGTATCAAATTAGGTCAAATTCTGTCTCTTGAAGGTCAAATTGAAATGCCGGATAAATTTGTTCCTATGGGAAAAGTAGATTGGGCTCATCCCATTTTTGAGGGTTTATTTGATGAGCGACAGCAATTGAATCCCATTCATTTTTTTTCTTACTATAGAATAAAACCTGATTCGGATAATCAGGCTGTCATAAATCTTGAAAACGGAAATATTCTTCTGCTGGAGGGTGCCGGATTGTCCTACTTAATTGCCTGCCCTCTAAATCCAGCCTGGTCTGATATTCTTGTTCGGGGATTGGTTGTACCGCTTATATACAGAATTATTTATTATTCCGTTACCCGAACTTTTGACACCCGGGAAATAGTAGAGATCGGCGGATCCTTTTCCCGGATTTTCCCCGAAGTAGGTGCGCCATTTCAGTTTAATTTAAAGCGACCTTCGGGCCTAGAATCGAAAATATCACCGATTTTTAAAGGGTCTGATGTGCTTTTACAACATGAAGATAATACCGAACCCGGAAATTACCTGATTGAGCAGGGAGATGAAATTCTTTATGTTTATTCAGTCAATCATTCTCAGGATGAATCTGTCCAGGAATATTATTTCGCTGAGCAGATGGAAAGTATTTATGATGGAGGAATATGGATTACGGATTCTGAAAAATTGGCTGAACAGGTTGAATTAAGTCGTTATGGCAGAGAATTATGGCCTTATTTATTGGGACTAGTCCTGCTGTTGCTTTTAACTGAGCTCCTACTTGGCTACACCAGTTCCCGCAAACAAAAAGATTTAATGAATCAGGGATTGATCGAGATTTCTCAAACATCATGAACAGCACAATTTATTATAATTGTATAAGTAAACATAAATTCGACCGGGTATTCCCTCAGTGTATCTGAAGAAACTTTACGCCGAATCGGCAACAAATTTTAGTGAAAAATTGGATATTATTGAGTTGTGTACACCAGTAAACTATATTGATAACAGCATGATCTTTCAACATGCGATATAAGGAATAAAATTAAGAATGCTTTTAGAAGAGGTTAAAGAACGACAAAATGCCATTCTGGTCGGGATTGGTTTGCCTGGTCAGGAAAAACACGAGAAACTGGATAATTTGTCTGAATTGAGTCAGTTGGCGGCAACTGCTGGTCTGGAGGTTAAGCATAAATTTATTCAGGAACGTGATCGGATCCACGCTGCCTATTTCATCGGTCCGGGAAAAGTACAGGAATTAGTCACCCTTCTTGAGGAGCTTGATGCCGGAATCATTATTTTTGATGACGATTTGAGTCCCGCGCAAATCCGCAATCTCGAAGAATCCTTACAAGCAAAAGTTATTGACAGAAGCACCCTTATTCTGGATATTTTCGCAAAACATGCACGAACCCGGGAATCTAAAACTCAGGTGGAATTAGCCCAGCTACAATACTTTCTCCCCCGTCTTACCCGGCAGTGGACCCACCTTTCCCGGCAGGTGGGTGGTATCGGAACCCGGGGACCGGGTGAGACCCAGTTGGAAACCGACCGCAGGTTAATTCGCAAGAGGATTGAAAAATTAAGGAAGGACTTACGCCAATTTGATAAACAACAAAATATCCGACGCCAAAACCGCCAGGATATATTCCAGGTCTCCCTCATCGGGTATACCAATGTGGGAAAGTCAACAATAATGAATTTATTGAGTGATGCAGGTGTCCTGGTCGAGAACCAACTTTTTGCTACTCTGGATTCCATCGTCCGTCGGATCCAGCTAAATGATAACCATGAAGTATTATTGGGAGATACCGTAGGATTTATAAGAAAATTACCCCATCATCTGGTAGCCTCTTTCAAAAGTACCCTTGATGAGGTGAGAGAGGCAAATCTATTGCTTCATGTAGTTGATGTTCACCATGCTTTTTATCAGAAACAGATGAACACAGTTATGCAAATTTTGGAAGAGCTCGGGGCTCATCAAAAACCAATTTTAATTGTCTTCAATAAGATAGACCTTTTGCACGATCAAAGTATATTGCAGTCTCTGTTGAATAAATATCCGGATGCGGTCTTTCTTTCTGCTCGGCGGCATATCGGTATTGAATCTCTTAAAAAGAAGATTATTGAGTTTGTTGAAAGGAATTTTGTTAAAATCAGAATCAAGTTGGATAGCCAGAATCAGAAATTTATTCATTACTTACATTCCATAAGTCATGTCCTGGACATGAACTATCAGGATCATCTGGTGGAGATTACAATAAAGTGTGATACAGAATCAGCTAAGAAGATTCGATCCGCTGTTGAAAATCGCGAAAAAAACTATGAAGTTGAATTAATTGAGGAGGTACCCACGCCATGAAATTTGCAACTGAATATATCTGGTTTAATACGACAAAAAAGCGCGAATATATTAATATTACCTCTGAAGTAGAAGGAGTAGTGAAAAAGAGCGGTGTCTTGGAAGGAATGGTCCTGGTAAGTGCGATGCACATTACCGCCGGGGTTTGGATTAATGACGCTGAATCTGGTTTAATACAAGATATTGACGAATGGCTGGAGAAACTTGCACCGTTTGATATTAATTACAGACATCACCGAACCGGCGAAACTAATGGGGATGCTCATTTGAAAAGTTTACTGGTCCATCATGAAGTTATTGTACCGATTACTGCGGGAAAATTAGACTTTGGACCCTGGCAACAAATCTATTATGCTGAATTCGATGGCCAGAGGCGAAAACGCCTCATCATTAAGGTGATGGGAGAGTAACCCGGGTGACGAAAAAAAAATATCTGAAAATTGTGGCGGGTTTGTTGATCATTTTCCTCATTTCTGGAATAGGAAAAGCTGGTTTATATGCTCAATATATCAGAAGTGAGAGCTTTGCATCCGAAAAAGAGCGGCGAGCACGTTATGCTTTAGATGACTGGATCAGCTATGCCGAGATCGAAAAGATTAATTCCATGGCAGTCGGTCATTCGTATCTTTATTTCGCAACGGAGAATGGGGGAATATTGCGTTATGAACTGTTTCAAAACTACTGGGATTATCCTTATACAACCAGTAACGGACTTGCCAGTAACCGGGTGATTGATGTTGCATATGATTTTACCAATAGTCTGCTTTGGGCGGTTACCGATAATGATACCTGTATTTTCAAGCCGGCTGAGCAAGAGTGGCTCTGTCAGAGTGAGGGTTCGCTCTGGCCGTTTGAGTATCCCACCATAGAACCGTCCGATCATTCGAGAGAAATAAAACAAAATATCTTTTATCCCGCAGAGTATCTGGATCTGTTGCCACCCTATTTTGCAAATGATTCCTGGACGATTATCGATGACTGGAAAGTCATGGATATGAATTTTGATGAATACCGGATAAGCGGATTTCTTCGCGATAGATGGGAAAGAATCTGGTTTGCTATAGATGGTTTGGGGGTTGGGAAAGGAAATCAGTTCTCACAGCGGATGGACGTCATTCCTATCGGTCTGGCTCATATCCGTCCGACAGTGGTAGAATATCAGTATAACGATCTCTGGATTGGAGGAGAATCCAAACCGGGTGAAGGGCGACCGGGTATCTCTATTTGGAAAGATGGTTCCGGAGATTGGGATTTTTACCAGGCGCGCCGGATTACTGCTTTGCCCAGTAATAACGTTGTTGATATTGCAGTTACCGGGGATTCGGTGTGGTTTGCCACTGATTATGGACTCTCACTCTTCAATCGCAGGGATGGAAATTGGAAAAATTTAGACCAGCGGAGTGGTTTGTACAGTATTCAATTACTGGATCTCATGATTAGTGGGGATATCCTCTATATTGCTTCTGATAAGGGAATCAATACCCTAAACTTGAAAAGCGGGCTTATTCGTCGCGTGAAGGATGAAAATGTTACTCTCGCCACCGTATACCGGACAACTGCCCAGGAGGATACCTTGTGGGCTGCTACCAACCGGGGAATATTGCGACGAAAATCCGAAAGTAATCGCTGGGAAGTGGTGCGAATTCCTGCAGCAATCAGTGACATCCCGGTACTTGCCCTGGGAAGCTTTGAAAATGAAATCTGGTTTGCTTCCCCTGAAGGGGTATTCTGGTATGACGGGAGCACAAAAAAATGGGAATCATTCCCCCAAATGGGGATGGAAATTGAGGGTCCATTTTTCGACCTGGTTGTGAATGCCAGCAGTGTTTGGGTAAGTACGGCCCAGGGATTATTAAAATATAACCGGGATATGAAATTCTGGAAAATTTTTACGATTGAGGATGGATTACTTTCAAATCAGTGCCATCGGCTATTGCTGGACGGTGATTATATCTGGATCGCCAATCGTCAGGGGATTACTCAATTTTATTGGAACAATCCTTACCGAATTGATTAATAATTCAAATTTTAGAAGTACTGAGCATTACTCAAGATGATGAAACTTTTCAACAAAGCGGCTGAATTTCTACGCCATGCTGAGTATGGACTGGTGTTCAGTGGTGCAGGTATTTCGGTGGAAAGCGGGATTCCGCCTTTTAGAGGAGACGGAGGATTCTGGAGTAAATATGATCCCAAATATCTTGAATTAGATTATTTTCTTCAGTTTCCTGAAAAATCCTGGGAAATTTTAAAAGAAATATTCTATGAATATTTTGCAGATGCCAGACCTAATCCGGCCCATACATCCCTTGCACAGTTGGAAAAAGCAGGAATCATTAAAGCCGTGATAACTCAAAATATTGACAATCTTCATCAACTTGCCGGAACCAAATCAGTGTATGAGTTCCATGGGAATACCGGGGAGATGGTTTGTGTCAGGTGCGGAAAAATATATTCAAGTGCAGATATCAGCTTACAGAATCTTCCACCTGTGTGTTCATCCTGCGCCGGGATTTTGAAGCCCAATATTATATTTTTTGGTGAACTGATTCCAACGGATGTGAGTGTAGCTGCTTTTGCCGCAGCAGAGAAATGCGATGTGATGTTGCTGGTCGGTACAACCGGCGAAATTATGCCGGCTGCCATGCTGCCCTATACGGCTAAACGGCATAACGATGCAATTATTATTGAAATAAATCCACATGAATCTGATTATACGGGTGAATTGACGGATATATTTTTACAGGGAAGAGCGGGTGAAATTTTGCCGGAGTTGACACAAATGGTCTTAACCGGTAATATAAATTAAATGTCTCGGGATAATGAACACATCTATAATTTCAATCGGAACTGCCTCATAGTACAAGCTAAAAGTATAAAAAACAACTTGAAATTCCGGTTCTCTTCTATTTTTGTGTAGTAATTTAAGATTACAGTAGATAAGTAATATGAATTTTATAATTATTGCATTTTATCCAAAAAACATGGTTTGAAGGTCATTCCGACCAAAGCGAATGAAGTGATCGAAGTGCCAGTCCGGCTGCCCCCGCCTGAAGGGGAGGAATCTAATAAACTTATAAAGATTTCTCGGCTACCTCCCAGAAAGTTGGGACTTCACCCGAAATGACAAGCATATTAATTATAAAAAAATAATAATTTCCCACAATATTTTAGGAGCAAATGCAATAATTCTGTAAATTTTTTCCAGGATTCCCGAAACACCTTAGTTTCGGAGCGGTTTTCCGGTTTTAAGCATATGCTCCATCCTCATTTGAGAAAGGGGTTCAGCACACAGCCTGACAAAGGTTTCCCTCTCAATATCAAGAATATATTGCTCATCAACCGGGTGAAATGGGCCGGCTTTCTCGCCTCCACAGAGAACGTACGCCAGTTTTTTACCAATAAGGGCATCATGAGCTGATATACTGCCGTTTTTTACATAACTGTCAATAATCATTTCAATGGCGAGACGGCCTGCTTCCCCGGGTAATATGAGCTCTTTTTCATACGTTGGTGGCTGATATCTTTCAGCAAGTTTTAGCGCTTCAGACTTGGCATGAAAAATGAGGTGTCTGGGATTGAGCACAATTTTATCTTCCTTCTGCAGGAAGCCCAGAAAAACCGCTTCCTTGGCTGAGCTTGAAACTTTGGCGAAACCGATATTCTCAAAAGCTTTCTGAACTATGGGAAATGATCCCGGTCGGGCAGGGGACATCGCTTTTTTAAGGTTTAAAAGCAGTCTTAAATTACCACCTGCTCCCGGAATCAGACCGATGCTGGTTTCCACCAGTCCGCAGTATAATTCCGCTGAGGCTACCCGCTTGCTGCAGACGCTGATGAGTTCGAAACCTCCGCCCAGACATAAATTAAATGGCGCAGCAATCACGGGAAGCGGCGAGAATCGGACCTTCTGAGTGATATCCTGAAATGTTTTGCTCAGAATTTCTATTTTTGACCATTTTTTCTCTTCACTGTATTTTATGATCAGGGCAAGATTAACCCCTACTGAAAAGTGCAGACCCTGATGGCCAATGATTAGTGCCCGGTAGCCTTGAGCGGTTAACATATCGAGTGCTTCAGAAATCATATCCAGGGAAGATCCGTCCAGTGGATTGAATTGGGGTTGAATAATACTGTGAAATTCGGTTAAAGCGACACCGTCGCCCAGATCGATCAAACTGGCATTCCAGTTCTTCTTTAAACACTTCCCGGAATTTTTAAGGATATCCAAGTGAATAATTTTGGGATTTTCACGAATCGGTTTATATTTTTTACCCGGGACATTATAGACATGAATGGGAAGTTTATTCCTATTGTAGAAGGATCTGTGTCCGGAATCATATAGATTGATAATCCACTCCGGAATTATTTTACCCTCCGCTGTCATTCGCTCCAGAGACTTATCCAGGCCCAGAGCTTCCCAGGTTTCAAAAGGACCCAGTTCCCACCCATAACCCCATTTCATGGCATTATCGATATTGACGATGTCCTCAGAAATTTCAGGAATTCGGTTAGCAGCGTATATCAGAAGGTTGGACAGCAGTTCCCA
The DNA here is from genome assembly GCA_020350205.1 of bacterium. Taxonomy (GTDB): domain Bacteria; phylum Calditrichota; class Calditrichia; order RBG-13-44-9; family RBG-13-44-9; genus RQOF01. The sequence goes on along the minus strand of CP070707.1, from coordinate 3,784,166 downwards.
GCAAAACTTTCCGGCAACGTCTTCACTGTAAGCCATTGCCCGGATTTTTCCCGCAAGGGTCCATTCTTTCTTGGCCAGACGCAGTGCATCAAACCGGACTCGTTTCTGGGGTGTATATTCAAGGGTGTCAAGGTTCAGCGATAAGATATTTTGACCTTCTTTGAGGTAAAAACCGCTGCCTGTTTTAGCGCCCAACCAGTTATTTTGAAGCATTTTTTGCAAAACCTTCGGAATCTCAAAAATTTCACGCTTTTCGTCGCTGGCTACTTTTTCATAAGAAGTTTGTGAAACATGGGCGAGAGTATCCAGGCCAACCAGATCTGCGGTGCGAAAACTGGCACTTCGGGGATGCCCAATAACCGGACCGGTTAATTTATCGACTTCCTCTACTGTCAGGTGCATATCCTGGGCCAGTTTGAGGGTAAACATCATACCAAAAATTCCGATACGATTGGCAATAAAATTCGGGGTATCCTTGGCTCTCACAATCCCTTTTCCTAAAATATTTTCAGCCAGATCCTGTATGTAAAGGAGGAATTCAGGGGTCATATAGGGCCCCGGGATGATTTCCAGCAGATGCATATAGCGAGGAGGATTAAAAAAATGAGTGATGAGAAATCTCTGCTGAAACTCCAAGGGCATTCCCGAGCAGAGATCCCTATGTAACAGTCCGGAAGTATTGGAACTTACAATGGTGTCTTCCTTCAAATATGGGACTATTTTTGCATAGAATTCTTTTTTAACGTCAAGTTTTTCAACAATTCCCTCAATAATCCAGCCAACTTCCGACAATTTCTCCAGGTCGTTCTGATAGTTACAGGGTGTGATCATTTTCATATAACGGGGGCTGTACAAAGCGGCCGGTTTAATTTTTTCGAGCGAACGAAGGCCATTTTCCGCGAGATTCTGGTCAAGATCGAAGAGTAAGGAAGATATCCCCACATTGGCAAAATGGGCGGCAATTTGACTGCCCATCACACCCGCACCTAAAATTGCCACTTTATCGTTTATAGTCATAACCGGGCTCCGTCCTACAGTCGTTCAAGAATGGTTGCGATTCCCTGGCCTCCACCGATACACATGGTCGCCAGGCCCAGCCGAGCCTGTCTTTGTTCCATAACATTAATCAGGGATGTCAATATTCTGGCTCCGGAACAACCCAGGGGATGTCCCAGGGCAATAGCACCACCATTCAGGTTTACTTTTTCCATGGGCCAGTTGCCTTTTTTTATAACATAGAGTGCCTGGGCAGCGAACGCTTCATTCAGTTCGATAACATCGATATCTTTTATGGTCAGCCCCGCCCTTTGAAGGGCCTTTTCAGTTGCAGGAAGGGGTCCCATACCCATATGGGTCCATTTTACCCCCGCAACGGCACGGGAAAGAATTCTGGCCCTTACCTTGAGATTATTTTTTTGAGCGAATTTATTGCTGCCCAAAAGTAAAGCAGCCGCTCCGATAGAATAAGGACTGCTGGTTGCCGCTGTAACCGTTCCTTTGATATCAAATGCCGGATCGAGACTCCTGATTTTCTCAAGATCCGGTTTGCGGGGGCCTTCATCCATCTCAACTTTGTTCCCATTAACGATTACAGGAATAACTTCATTTTTAAATTTTCCCGTATTCCAGGCATCCAGCGCCTTTTGATGAGAAGTAATTGCAAACTCCTCTTGTTCTTGGCGTGATATGGATCCCTCCCTGGCTAAATTTTCTGCCGTTTCTCCCATCCCAATGTAATATTGCTTCTGGTATAGCGTTGGATGAAAGCTGGGATTATAACCTCCCATGGGAATGGCAAACATGTCTTCTATCCCCCCTGCAATCCCTGCTTCCGCATCATTCATATTGATGGCATAATCCAGTTGATGAACTGCATCCATGGATGATCCGCAAAAACGGTTTACGACTTTACCCCCGATGGTAAATGGCAATCCTGCCAAGATGGCTGCTCCCCGCGCCAGAAGCATACCCTGCACCGCTTCCGGAAAAGCACATCCGATAACTACATCCTCCAAATGCTCTTGAGGTAAATTTTTATTTCTTTCCAGTAAGGCGCGGATTACCTGGGCCATCAGGTCATCCGCCCGGATACCAATTATCTTGCCTTTCTTGATGCCGATGGGACTGCGGACGGCATCGATAATAACAGAATAGTGGTCTTTGATATGCATATTTATTTTTTCCTCCGGATTTTATCTAAATATGTGATCTTAAAATGGATAAGCCTTTTGTTTTAATACTGTCCTCACAATCTCCCTTTTCAGTGTAAAAGTGTTAAAGGGCAAGTGCATATAGGTCTCACATTTCCTGATGAAATGCAGCGACGTTTTCTCATCATTATTTGAAAAGATACCATTCCGGATGATGTAAGATCTTCTGAGAATGTCCTCTATTTTTTCGATTGTTAATACTCTGGCAATGGCCAGTCTTGAAGTTTTGTCCTCATGCGCTGGCAGGGTTTGACTGATTCTTGACAGACTGCAATGGAGAATGAAAATGTCCATGATGAGATCACTGAGGAGCTCACCTATTTGATGTTCATTCAGTAAATCCTGGCCAAATCTGGTAAGAGCCTGTGAGAATAAATATATCAGCAGGATTTTTGCGGTTTCAAGGGCTCGCTTCTCGGAAATCAGAAGGTCTTTTTTATATTCTGATTTCAGGTTTACCAGTGTAGATTCGGCTTCTTTTAACTTTTCGCGAATAGGGAGCTCTTCCAGAAGGATTTTTTTCATGAGATGGCCGGTAATAACCTGCCGGTTAATCTCATTGGTGCCTTCGTAAATGCGGTCTACCCGGGTATCACGCAGGATGCGTGCCATGGGAAACTCTTCCATAAAACCATAACCGCCAAATATTTGCAGCCCTTCATCGGCGATTTTCCAGAAAGTTTCGCTTCCATAAATTTTACAGGCAGAACACTCAATAACAAAATTTTCGATGATTTGAGTGACACTACGGGAATAATCTGGATTGTCAGGGGGAATTAATGAAAGCCCTTTGTCAATACAATAGGCCGTCTCATAAACAATGCTCTCCAGGGCAAAGGTCTGAATCGTCATATCAGCCAGTTTTTTTTGGATCGCATCATGGTGAATAATACTCTGGCCGAATTGTTTTCGCTCCGTACCATATTTTATGGCCTGCTCAATAACATTCTTGCAGCCCCCTAACACGGCAGCCCCCAGCTTATAGCGTCCGATATTTAAGCTGCTAAAAATGATGTCTGCACCTCGTCCGATCTGACCTAACATGTTCTCTATCGGGACTTTTACATCTTCCAGAGCAATATTACTGGTGGAAGACCCATGAAGGCCCAGTTTATTCTTTTCTTCGTGTAAGGTTATGCCTGGGCTTTTAGGATCAATCAGAAATCCGGTCAGCTTTTCGCCATCAATTTTGGCAAAGGTGATGAGAAGGTCCGCCCATCCACCATTGGAGATGAATTGTTTATTTCCATTGATAATATAAAACTTGGCGTCATCGGATAATCGGGCGTGGGTCCGGATTGACAGGGCATCCGAGCCTGCTTCAGGTTCGGTGAGGGCGTAGCAGCTGAGAATTTCCCCCGTCGCAATTTTTGGTAAATAAAATGATTTTTGTCGCTCAGATCCGAAAAAAACCAGCGGAAGTGTCCCGATTCCGGTTTGCACGGAGAAAGTTACCGTGAATGATTCACTTTGACCGGCACTTATTTTCTCGACCAGGATGGCAGAGGTCACTTTGCCGGCATCCAGTCCACCATATTTTTCCGGAACATCGACGGCTAATAAGCCTAAATTGCCGCATTTTTTTATTAATTCAAGAGAAAGGTCTTTGTTCAGATGTTCCAGCTTATCTTTTTGAGGTAAAATTTCATGACGCGCAAACTCTTCGGCAGTTTGAGCAAATTCCCGTTGTACATCGGAAAAAGCTTCCGGCGAAAAAACCGGCTGATGATCGATTTTTAAGGAAAGAAATTCCCCTCCGGTATCCATGGTTTTTCCTTGTCTTGAATAGTTATGTTTTTTACATACTGAGAATGGTCAATTCTAATTATTATATAAAACGATATAATTTAAGCACTTTGTTTTGAGAAAAAAGTTTCAATTAAATTACATGATAATTTTGAAAATATCAAAGAAAATGCCAAAATCAATTTTGTCTTGAATATTTTAAAAAAATGCTTAAATTAATCAAAAATAACGGAGTTACTGCATGAAAGTAACCTTACTAAAGTTGTTCATCCTGGGAATATTACTATTTCAGATACAGCTTTTCGGGCAAAGTTTTTCCTGGCAGGCAGATACCACCTCCAAAACAGGGACGCCGGGGAATACCATCCTTTTTCACACCTATTTACAGAATAATACCTCCAGTCAGATTGAATTGCGGGTTATTCGTACGGTTAACAATCTTCCGGTGAACTGGACCAGTTCCTTTTGTGTGGGAGGAATTTCCGGAGTTTGTTATGCACCATTTTTAGATACAGTTCCAGATCCTGTGGTTTTAAATGCATCCAGCCTGTTGGAATTGGCCATTGATATACAGACATCAGTATCCCCGACACAAGGTGATATCACTGTTCGGGTGGAAAACTGGACTAATCCGGCGGAATTCTTAACCGAATCTTTCAACGCCAGTACCCAGGCAACTCATGTGGGTCCTTACACACTGTCCGTTACCGGGGAATATCATTTATATACAAATTATCCCAATCCCTTCAATCCCTCCACCAACATTCCCTTTGAAATTGGCGGCATTACGTCACAGCGAACCATCATCGTGGTTTATAATGTGGTTGGACAAAGGATAAAAAGAATTTTTGATGGAAATCTGCCTCCCGGTCTGCATCAGGTGAGTTGGGACGGTCGGGATGCCTTAGGGAGACTGGTATCCAGCGGCATATATTTTGTGGAATTACGTACCGAACAGCAATTTCTGATGGGAAAAATGTTTCTGTTGAAATAATCCCAGTTTTAAAAATTGACAATTTCTTTACCATCAGTATCTTTATAATATATCAATAAATCCTCTTCATTATGGAAATCTTTCAGTTAGTGTAAATAATATATAATTTCAATTTAAGTGGAGGATGTGATGTATAAGAATATTTTAATCGCTATCTTGATATTTTCGATGCAAATTTTTGGTTCTCAAAGAATTGTCTTGGTGGAACAACTTACAAGTACGACCTGACCGGCTTGTTCGAGTGCTGATCCCGTGTTGGATCAGGTGCTGGAAACTTTGGGTTCCGAAAAAGTTGTAGCAGTTATGTATCACATGAATTGGCCTGCTCCCGGAAACGACCCTTGGTATTTAAATAATCCAACTGAAAATACTGCTAGAAGAAACTATTATGGTGTAAATGCAATTCCGTGGGGTTTTATAGATGGAAATCTTTATATCACCTCATATTCGTCAACTTATTTGACAAACAATATTAATACTCGGTATACCGTTAGTTCACCTTATGAGATTGATGTAACAGGAGATCCGGCGACCGCTTCTGTATCGGTGAAAGTAAAGGCAACCTCTTCACCACCAAGCGGTTTAAAATATTTAAGGATAGCCGTTGTTGAAAAAGAATATGTTGCTTCTAATCCATTCCCAAATGGTACTACTCGCCACCTCATGTCTATGTTAGATATGGTACCTGACGCTTTGGGTACTCCAATTAATATTGCCGTTGGGGATAGTCAGACTTTCAATTTTAATTATAATACTAATTTGACCAATCTCCATCCCCTGCAAAATCTCGAAAATCTTCTAACAGTTGTCGCTTTTATTCAAAATGACCAGAATAAAGAAGTATTACAGGCAGGCTATAATGAGGTTGGAATAGAAACAGGAATAATTAATTCAAGTGCAGTTATTCAGGTTTCTGAAACGGCAATTTTGGAAGGATATGTATATAATCGGTCTGAAGGCCAAATGAATTTGGATCTTGGATTGAGTGGTGTAATTCCCTCTGGATGGATAATTTCCGCTACCTCACCCCAAGGTAATATTCCCATAAATTCTGGAAGCTTAACTGTAAACCTTCCGGGATTAGATAGCCTCAGATATACATTATCTATTGACCCCCAAGGAAATAGTGGCAGTATTTCAATTGATGTGAATACTAGTTTGACTTCAAATCCTAGTCTATCCACTTCCTCAAAATTTTATGTGACCACAAATGACATTAATGTTTTAATTGTTGATGCAGGGATTATGGAGTATGGATCAATCCTTCTAAATTCCCTTGATAGTGTATACCTAGGATCGAAGGGTATGGTCACGAGGGATGCGCTCAAAGCTCCAAATTTAAGTTTGGACAATGTAAATATTATTTTATGGACAGCAGGTGGTAGCACAAAGGCTTTTTATCAAGAAGAAGTGGCAGTTTTGCAAAATTATTTAGATAATGGTGGTAATCTCTTTATAACGGGTCAAGATATTGGTAATGATATCTTTGGAACCAATGCCACCAGTCAGCATGCCCAGAGCTTCTACAATAATTACCTGCATGCCAATTTTGTAAGTAATGCCTCACTCTTTTTCTTACTCTATGGTGTTACGGGTGATCTGATCGGTGATGGATTAAGACTGATTGTCTCGGGAATTTATGACCGCTCTCCGGACGTGATCGCCCCCTTTGATGGGCAGGCTTCGTCAATTTTTACCTATATGACCAATCCTGCTAATATCGCCGGAATACGGGCTGCGGCCGGTAACTACAAAGTTGTTTATCTGGGATTGGGTTTTGAGCAGATTACCGATGCCCCCAATAGTGTGGTCGGTGTGAAGGATTCCATTCTGGCCCGGAGTATCCGCTGGTTCGAAGAAGGTACTGTTGGGATTGCTGGTAATGATATGACCATTCACCGATTTGAATTGGCCCAGAATTATCCCAATCCCTTTAATCCTGAAACTGTGATTAAATACAGTCTGGAAAACCGAAAAGCGGAACAAACAACTTTGCTGATATTTAATAGCTTGGGGCAAGTGGTCTGTAGGTTGGTGGATAAACCTCAGGCAGCAGGCAATTATGAGGTAAGCTGGAATGCGCGGGATGATTATGGAAAACCGGTCGCGAGTGGGGTGTATTATTATCAGTTAAAAAGTGCTGAGAAAAGAGCTGTTCAGAAAATGGTACTCGTCCGGTAAAATGGTATTATGAAAAACATCTCAGGCCTTCTGATGATTTTTTGTCAGAAGGCCTGTTTTATTTTAGGGACTTTAATAGCGCTAACAATTATGGGGGTTTCCTATTTCCCTGGAGAGAAAATTGAAATTCTTTTGGACTGTTTCAATTGGCGAATCCACCTGCAAAGACCATATTGAATGAATGTGTGAATTAACATCAGGGATTAAGATGATTTTTTCGCCAAATATAATATGTATAAGACATTATAATATTGTTTTGTGTTGCCACTGTGATTACACCTAAGTAGGCAGAAGTTATGAAAATTATCAGTCGGCGAAATGTTGTTTGAGCTCTGACAAGCATTACTTTATTGCCTAACCTGGGCGAGTTTATTTCGCCGGAGGCCTTTTTGGTTACTTTTTGGGCCTTCAAAAAGTAACACTACAATAAATTTTAGAAAGGAATATTGACAAATTATTTTTACAGGAGGTTGTAATTATCTTTCTAATTTTATTTATAAAACAAAGAAAACAAATGGAAAATTTTAAAAATACCTTGATAAAATTCAGGCAATATATCTATCTTTTTGTGATATTTATTAAGCTTAATGCAGGAGCGTGTGATGTTATTTCGAGTCCGGTTATTTATTCTTGGTATCGTGGCACTCCTTATGGGGATAACCTGCACCACCAAGGATGGGATAGAATTTGAAGAAGGGAAGGGGAGTATTCTGGTTGTCAGTCAAAATGCTGACTCAGCCAGAATATTTCTCAACTATCATGATACGGGTCAGAGAACACCCGCGCTTCTGCAAAACGTAACCCCAGGAAGACAGGTTTTACACCTCTTTCTGAATACCTTTAAAAGTTCTGTGGACTCCATTGTTGTCTTTCTGGAAGAGGATCAAACCGACACGGCAACCTTTACTCTCGTTCCGTCACCATCTGGTGATCTAACCATCAATTCTACACCGGATAGCGCCCGGATACTGCTTAACAAATTAGAATTCGGTTTTACCCCCTTAACAGTGGACGGATTACCGGAGGGTGTTTATTTCCTGCAACTGTTAAAAAGCAACTTTGACATGATTTTAGATACTCTGGAGATCGTGGCAAATGACGAGGTAATCCTGAATTATCGATTACAGGAAGATCTCCGCCGTTTTGTTATCCTGGAGCATTTTTCCAATACCAGCTGTCCACCCTGTCCTCAATCGGATGCGATAATCGATGATCTGGCCGGAGATTATGGGGCAGTGCAGCTGGTTGTTCTTGCATATCATGCAAATTTCCCTTCACCTTCAGATCCGATGTATCTTTCAGCGAAACCTGATAATGATAGTCGACTGCAATTTTATCTGCCCCCTTCAATTCCGAGAGCATTTGTAGACGGTCGGCTGGTTCAGGATCCACTCTCGGAACAGAGTTATCGCAACCTGATTGATTCTCAATTGCAGCAGGATACGGCTTTGACTATTTCATTCACCCAACTGAATCGTTCATATACTCTGATCCAGGGGAAACTGGAACTGAAAGCCCTGCAAAGTATTGCTGCCGGTCACCAATTACAGATTGCTTTGATTGAGGATGAAATAGATTATCCGAGTCCGCCGGGAACTAATGGTCAGACTCATTTTGAGGCGGTCCTCAGAGCACTTTATCCGGATGGAGCAGGAATTCCAGTTACAATGACGCCCCAGCAAATCCTTCGGGTCGATTTTTCTTTTATTTTAAAAAGTGAATGGGGAGAAGACTTAACCGTGCTTGCATTTGTTCAAAATTTATCGGATAAGTCCATTCTGCAGTCAGGATGGACCCGCTATCCGCCCTTTTAATATATTATCAGTCGTCTTGATTGAACTACCGGAGGAAAACATGAAATTACTCTGCCTGTCACTGACCATCATTGCCTTCGCCATCTGGCCTGTTTTTGCACAGGATGAGGGAGGCAAATTAACCAAAGCTCCGGACTTTGTGTTGGAAGATCTGGATGGGGAGAATTACCGCTTATCCGAAAATATTGGTAAAGGACCCATCGTAATGAATTTTTGGGCAACCTGGTGTGTACCCTGTATCGAAGAATTAAAGCAGATGAAGCGAATCTACAAAAAATATGCAGAGCAAGATGTACAATTTCTGGCAATTTCCATTGATGATCCGAAAACTGTCGGTCGGGTGAAAAGTTTCGCAAAATCCCACCAGTATCCCTTTAAAGTCTTGCTCGATACGAATAATGAGGTCATTACCCTCTACCAGAGCAAAGTACCTCCTTTCACTGTAATCATCGATAATGATGGAAATGTGACCTATACACATGTCGGATACCGGATGGGAGATGAAAAGAAAGTAGACCAGGAAATAAAGCAGCTGTTTGATAAATAATACTCAAAAATTCACCACTGATCAGGAGAACTAGTTAAGCGAGACCAAACATGCTGATTTTAAAAAAATACCTGGTAATTTTTACTTTTCTTTTGATTTTAGTCGCCGCAAAATCCTCTTATAGTCAGATCCAAATGTATGGCAATAATCACCTGGAATATTCCTTCGACTCAAAAATTGATAC
>CP070707.1:3770277-3774390 GCA_020350205.1 bacterium | reverse complement strand
CCGCTTCCAGCCGGTAAAAATAGACACCGCTTGCAAGATTGGAAGCATCGAATTCCACGGAATGTAAACCGGGAAGCAGTGAAGTGGAAAGCAGGGTCGTGATTTTTTGTCCTTTTAGATTGTAAATTTCCAGGCTAACCTTCCCGGCAACTGCCAGTTGCCAGCGGATAACAGTCTTTGGATTGAAGGGATTGGGATGGTTCTGGTATAAAGCAAAATGCTCCGTAACGTTTTGGGGTTGCTGAATGTCTAAAATTTGTGCCGGAATGACCAGGTTTTTGTGAGTCCAGTAGGTGTAACCGTTACTTTTGATCTCCACATCGAAAGTGAGATACCCGGGATAATTCGAGGTATCGATTTCAACTATAAACGGGGAATTATTGGAGGAGGTGTCTCCTGCCACTATATTTCCAAAATTTGGACTCTGTCCGGAGAAAATAATGCCCCAACCGTCCCTGGGAATGAGATCCGCCCGGATGTTCTCGGCGGTCTTGTTTTGTCCCTCATTGTAAAGTATTAGGTAAAGTTGTATGTGATTTCCGGTCGATGGATACACCCGAAATTCTGATACTGAAAGGGGACCTACGGAAGTAATTTTTTGAGATTCTGAAAATATGATAGATTTCTGGGATGGCTGATAGATGAATCTGTGAGTGAATTCGAAAGTTTCTTCCAGAAAAAGGGGTAGTATCTTATTGGCGAAAAACATATCTCCGGCAAGACTGTCCCCGTGTAAACCATCATCGAATAACTGGATTTCGTCCCATAGCCCGCCCTGGTAATACATGTTCGTGATAATGGAGAGGGTTTGTTGATTCGGATTGAGGGCTTTCACACCGATTTCTAAGGTATCATTGATGGGGTGAATATATGGCCGGAGATGGTTGAGTCGGGTGTATTGTGGTCTCGCCCAGGCGGGGAAGGCTGACTCAAACGCCCCGATATCTGGAAATGAATCGATAGGGTTGGGGCGAAGTTCTCCGTCGAAATCTATAAAAGGTGCATAGTAAGTAGCACCTCCAATTACAATTTTGGACTGCCCAAAACCGATACAATTACTGGAATCTGAGAGATGAAATAACGTATCTGCGAAAAAGGGGTCAGAGCTGATATTCCCCGTACCGGGCCACCCCCCTTCAATGTTACAAAACGCGGTGGTGATATTGCCACCAAGCTGTATTCCAGAATTATTCCAAACAATCGTATTTAGAACAAGCGCGGAAGAATTATTCCATGTCTGGATGCCGCCGTGATTATTATTTGTGATTGTATTGTTTATGCTGGTAAATTGTTCTTCATTCTGAGAGAGTATACCCGCTCCCCATTCAGCTTGGTTAGATGCTATAACATTATTTTGTATGATTGGGGTCGAACTCCAAAGCCGCAATCCTCCACCGATCCTAGAGGGACCCAGGTTAAGATTTTCTACAATATAATTTCCTTCGATTATACTTTCGCCGTGTCTTACGTACCCCAGATCTACCCCGGCACCAAAAGAGTTATTGTTTCCTTGGACGGTATTACCTTTTATTACATTGTATTTCATATAAAGCCGGTGTCCATCTGCATTGATTCCACCGCCATATGCATTCAAGTTCTCTGAAATAGCTAAGTTTTGAAAGACAATGTTTGAATCGAACCGGCAAACAGCATGGGGTCCTCCCAAAGAAGTTAATAAACGTATACCCCCACCAATTGCATAGTCGGTGATTGAGCGAACCTCATTGTTATAGATATTATTTTTTAATATTCTCCCGTTTCCGCTCCAAAATATACCACCCCCCGATTTTCGTCCCAATACGCCAAAGATTCTGTTAGCTCTAATGGTGTTATTTTCTATAATTGCGTAACCTATTGTTGCGGCGGAACTGACCGCAATCCCGCCTCCACCGGTGAAAAAATCGCTGATGATTTCATTATATTCAATAATATTATTTTGAATACGCCCTCCCTCATAGCGGCACAGAATTCCACCGCCCAACCGCTGGAGTTCGGTGCCTTCATCAATAATGGTCCCACTTCCGCCGGTTATAGTAAATCCGCATAAAACAGAAGTGGTATCTTCTCCGGAGATCATGAGAACTACGGATCCCGAATCCGGATGGAGAGGTTGGCTGCCATCGATAATGGTACTGTCTATGTGGCTGCTATCCCGGTTAATTATAAAATGACTGGCGACAGTAATTTTCTTGCCCTTAAAGTTAATATTTTCATAGTATCTACCATCTGCAACCAGAACGGTATCTTCATCGCTGGCCAGGCCAATGCCGCCCTGGATGGTCATTGTATCTGCGGGTACATGGATAATGGTAGCCCGAGAAAATGACAAAAGGCCGAAAAAAAATAGCGACACAGATAACACATAAAAAATTTCGGGTAAATTGTTACTGAAATATTTATATAAAAACATCGATAATCTCCTTTTGACGATGAAAAAAAGTATTGTAAACTGAAGGGAATACATAAAAAACACAACAATAGAAGGTGCGGCATCAGAAACCCCCGGGCTATCTTTTAATTAACAGTAATAATTTCGCCAACTAATCTTCTTAACAGTAATCAACTTTATGCTACACTTTAGAGCCCGTTCTCTACTTGATACCCGGAAAATTTCATTTATTTCAACACAACCATTTTCTTTGTCTTTGCATCCCGTCCCGCTTCCAGCCGGTAAAAGTAAATCCCACTGGCCAGATCGGAGGCATCGAAATCTATAGAATGGAAGCCAGCGAGCTGGAAAGCAGAAAGCAGGGTTTTAACCCGTCGTCCCTGCAGATTATAAATGGTTAAATGAACGTGGCTGCCAACTGCTAATTGCCAGCTGATTACAGTTGTTGGATTAAAGGGATTGGGATAGTTCTGGAATAGTCTAATCTGTTTTGGAATAGAAGCCGAAAAGTTTTCAATTGATACAGGTATTTGCATAAATTCCAGTATCCGCCGCAGCAAGGTCTGGCGGTCTGTTTCGCTGGTGATCGCTTCAAAACCGAAACCCAGAAAAACCGCCTGCTGGCCAAATATTTCATGTATATAAGAAACGCCGGCGATACGGGTGGTATTGCTACCATAGGAAAAAATGCTGCTGGTCCTTAGCGGATTTACGATGGTCAGCATATCCTGGGAGTGCTGGTTATCGGCTCCGCCGGGACCATCTATCAATAGAACCAGACCGTTGGAAATGAGGGAATTAGGTATGCCCCGCACCTGTGCCAGGGCGGTATTGCTGGAAAATGCAATTCCTAGGGTGTCCAAAATGCCTGCCGCATGGGAATATTCGGCGATATCCTGACCGGTTAAAAACAACCGGCCACCCGTCTTGAGATGATCCCGTATTTCAGTCTGTTCTGCAACAGTGAGGGGGGCATGGGAAGTATCGCCGGTAAACCAGATCATCAGCCTGCTCGGGAATGCCTCCCTGACCCGGGCCGGTGGAGGACCCAGGGAATCGGTTTCCCATAGAAAGTAGGTGTTATGAAAGGCCTGCAACGTAGTTATATAATATTGCTCGTAAGGTTTATTTCCGTCATCATCCACCAGCAGAAATTCAGCGGTTTCCAGAAAAATGTCCAACTGAAGCGAAGAAGAAGTTAAGGAAATGTTTTCAAGTCTTCGGAAGAGGTAAGGCGCCTCCGGTCTAACCTCAATATCATATACCCCGACGATGGTCTGGACCTGGTAATACCCGTCGGTGTCGGATAATGCAACCGCATAAGGCAACGGTGACGGATTTCCCTGCGCAAAAAAATCCAGGCGGGAAGCGATTCCATTTCCCGCGTTATCTCTGATCAGGCCGCTAATGCTGGAGATGATTTCCGGTTGTATGAAGATTTCGATGGAATCAGAACCATAGGCGGTTAGGATAATAGAATAGGAGGTGTCACGATAGGCAAAAGCTGAAAAATCCAAGGTGATCGAAGGAAAAGGCGCACCCAGGGTAAACAGTCCCGAAGAATCGGCTCGGGTAATCTGATTTGTTTCGGGGATATGAATTTCCGCCATTGGAACCGGTAACCCTGATTGCGCATTTCTAATTCTTCCCCGGAGGGTATATTTTTGAGTTAAACAACCCACCCGAACCGCCCAGGTGTGAGCAGGGCTGGCTGCATATTCCAC
>CP070707.1:3764919-3770177 GCA_020350205.1 bacterium | reverse complement strand
ATAATTCTCACCGGATCGAGAGGTTCTTCATTTTTTCCCGCGGTGAGTAGAACTTTATTCCCCTTCAGGCTTTCGGGTTCCGGATGCAAAGCTTTATAGATATATTGAATCAAGTGATGTAAGGGTGCAAGTCTTCCCTTGCCACTATACCCTTCTGCGAGAAAACCCTCCTCAGGCGGACAAATTACATAACCCATCCCCTCAAGAGCTTTGATGTTTCGTTGCAGTACCGCATTATTCCACATATGAACATTCATGGCAGGTGCCAAAACAGTAGGACAGTGAACTGCTGCAAAAATGGTAGTAATCAGATCATCCGCGATGCCTGCTTGAAGTTTTCCTATAAAATTGTACGATGCTGGGGCAACAATTGCGACGTCTGCCCAGTCAGCAAGATGAATATGGTGAGTTCCGGCATATCCCTGTGCAGGGAATAATTCTGTTGCTACCGGATTCTGTGACAGAGTCTCCATAGTCAGGGCGCTGATAAATTTTTCAGCAGCATGGCTCATGATAACCCTGACCTGTGCGCCCTGGGTAATCAGAAACCGGATCAGCTCTGCGGTTTTGTAGGCTGCAATACCCCCCGTTATTCCAACCAGAATGTGTTTATTTTGAAATTGATTGCTCTGAAACATGAGAATCCTGTTTATTTAATACATCAAGAATTTGCATGATTTGGGTTATTGTATTTTCAAGATCGTCGTTTGTAATATCATAATCGAAATATTTTGCCTGCGCATATTCCTCCGGGAGCCTTTGCAACCGTTTATCTATCTCTTCTTCGTTATCACTTTTTCTCATTTTCAAACGGCGTTTCAATTCTGCCAGTGAGGGGGGTCTGATAAAAATAAGAATAGCCTGGGGAAATTTCTTTTTGATATTGATGGCACCATATACATCAATATCAAATATGACCGAATATCCGGAAGATAGCAACTTCTCAACCTGTTTTCTAAGAGTGCCGTAATAATTTCCATGAACCAATTCGTATTCTAAAAATTCTCCTTTCCTAATGAGATCCTCAAATTCTGTGTTAGATATAAAGTGATAGTGCTGACCGGGCTTTTCGTGAGCACGGGGAGGGCGGGTGGTTGCAGATATGGATATCCTGAAATTTTTATCCCGGGAGACCAGAGCCTGGCAAATGGTGGTTTTTCCACCTCCTGACGGCGAGGAGAGTACAATTAATTGGGGTTTTTTTTTCCGCTCTGGCATCCGGTAATTCACTCCATCTGATTCAATTACTCAATATTTTGAACCTGTTCACGAACTTTTTCTATTTCTTCCTTCAACTGAACCACCCGATGAGATATTTCAATCAGCGTGGATTTGTTGGACATGGTATTGGTTTCGCGGTTCATCTCCTGCAGGATAAAATTAAGTTTTTTACCAACTGGAGATCCTTGCTTCAGATTTTCCTGAAAAAGTTCTATGTGGCTTTGCAGTCGGACAACCTCTTCAGTAATATCTACCCGATCCGCAATGATGGCCAACTCCTGCTCCAGACGACCGTTATCTATTTTGTCTTCCGCAATGAGAGATTTTAATCTTTGATGCAATTTTTCGAATTCTCTTCTGGAATTTGATTTGCCATAATTTTGAATCTCATCTGATAAATTCTGAATAAAAGCCAGCCTCTCTGCGAGATCCTTTTGTAAATATTGCCCTTCCTGAAGTCTCATTTCTTCCAGTTTATCAATAATTTCCTCGGTGAGCATAAAGATAAAATTTGCCAGTTTTTCATCAACAGCAGAATTGTCTTCAAAGCTGATGATGTCTTTGAAAAACAGCAGGTGATCCAGCTTTATGGGAGCTGATATTTGCGCCTCTGCCTTCATCTGTTCCAGCAGGGTCATATAACTTTGAATGACTTCCGGTTTTATTTTAAGACTTTCAGTCTCATTATTCAAAGATGTAAAGTTGAGACTGTACATAATTTTACCGCGGGTAATTTTTTTACGGATGATTTCTTTGATTGGTATTTCCAGATCCGTTAATATTCGCGGTAAACGCAGACTGATTTCAAGATATCTCGAATTTAAAGAACGAATTTCACATGAAACTTCGCTATCATTATACTCTTTTTGTAAGACAGCAAAGCCGGTCATACTTTTCAAATATCTCATAAATAACCTTTTTTTAGAGCAGATATAATCAATTTACCAAAAAATCTGTGGTGACACAAAAAGATGTTATAAAACTGTATTTTATACTATTTCATATGGGTTATAATCATTGGCAGTTTTTTACAAATACTGGGGTTTAATTTGTCTGTAAGTTCTTCAGGAATAATTGGATATCTTCCGGTTTTCCCAGAACCATCAGCCGATCTCCGGGGGTTAATATTAAATCCAGCATTGGTCGTGTAAGAACTTCCGTCCCTCGTAAAACGACCAGTGATTGCAGATGATGCGTATTTTCCAGATCGAGGTCGGCTAGGCGTTTTCCAAGATACTGACAGTCTGCGTCAATCTCCACCACTTGAACTTCCAGGTCTGAATGGGAAACAATTTTTGTTACTGAATCTCCAGCAGGAATATGTCTTAAAATTTTATAACCTTCTGCCCGAATTTCATTGCTCAATTGGAGAATCTGATTTTCAGGAGTCAGGTATTTTTTGAGCACACTGCTGAAGATTCCGATGGATGTTTCAAATTCTTCGGGGAAAACCTCTTCAGCCCCTAATTTAAATAATTCATCTACCTCCTGAAAAAATCGGGTGCGGACAATGATGTATATATTTGGATTGACATATTTCGCCTGTTGAATTATACGTCTGCTGGCAGCCGAATCGTTGATGACAATGACTAAAATCCGGGCACTTTCAATTTTTGCTCTGCGCAGGACTTCAAGATAGGAAGCGTCACCATAAAAGGAGGGAATCCCGGCTTTCTTTAAATCCCGAATGGTTTCCGGATTTATATCAATGACTACATGGGGAATTTTTTGGGAGAGAGCTGTCCGGGCCAGATTTTTTCCATTCAGCCCATAACCTACAATAATCAAATGATCCTGTAGTTGCAGTTGCACCATGGTATCCTCTTTCCTTCTTGAGGATGCCAAACTCTTGGGTAGTGGGAATCGGTCTGCAAATTGTATCAGGACTTGGTCTAAACTCATCAGGAAAGGAGTAGCCATCATACTGAGGACGGATACTGCCAGGAATAATTGATAAAATGTATCATTTAACAGATCATATTCCATGCCTGTTTTGGAAAGAATAAAGGAGAATTCCCCAATTTGCGCCAGTGTAACACCTACCAGTAATGCGACCCGCAATGGATATCTCATGATCAGGATGGCAATAAATCCGGTGGTGAATTTTAACAGGAGAATTGCTCCGAAAAGGATCAGGATAAGTCCGGGATAATCAATAACAGTTTGAAAGTTCAGTAACATACCCACGGAAACGAAGAAGAATCCAATGAATATATCCCGCAATGGAAGCATCGATGTTAGCGCACTATGACTGTACTCAGATTCGGAAATCAGTAATCCGGAAAGGAATGCCCCTAATGCCAGGGATAATCCTATCTGTGACGTTAGCCAGGCAATTGCAAAGGCCAGGAATGCAATACTTACCAGGAATAATTCACGATTTCGGGTTCGGGTTACCTGATGTAATACAAAAGGAATCAACCATTTCTGTGCGACAAAAAGGAGGATAAAAAGTGTCACTATTTTGGCCCCGAAAAGAAGCGTTGAAAAATTCTCAGATTCTGAACCTGCCAGCAGGGGCGTCAGCAAGATCATCGGTACGATAATAATATCTTGAAATATGAGAATACCGATCGTGGAGTTTCCATGTGGCGTATCAATCGCTGCTTTTTCCTGTAAAATTTTCAAAATTATAGCAGTACTGCTGAGTGCCACTAAAAATCCCAGAAATAATGCCTGCGTTAGGTTTAAATCCAGGAGTAAAAAAATTCCGGTCACGGCTGTAATTGATAAAAAAACCTGGACAGTACCCCCCACCAACACTGCCTTCTTCAGTCGGCTCAGTTTTGAGAGACTAAACTCCAGTCCCAGCGTGAATAATAGTAAAATAATCCCGATCTCAGCCATAATTTCAACTTCATGGATCGCTTTGACCAGAGCAAAACCAGCGGGACCACAGACCATTCCGGTGAGAAGATAGCCTACTATAGCAGGAATTTTCAGGCGGTTTCCCAGGTAAAGAACCACCATGCTCAAACCAAGGATGATTATAATATCTTTTAAAAGAGGGATTTCCATTCTAAGTCTTACCCTTTGGTTAAATATAAACCCAATACCCGCTTGAGAGAAAAATTTGTAGGATTATTGATTCCAGTGGTTACCATAAGTTTTTTCTTGAAATTTTAGAAAATATTGGATCAAATATGGTACACAAACAATTTTCTTAGAAATCTACCCGAATTATTTCAGCAATTGGGTATTATTTCGTAAAATACCCTGGTGATTCAAAAAATCGTTTCTCTCATTACAATTACACTCGTGAAATTCAGGAAATACGTTTAATGCACCAGGATTATGGTTATTCAATTTTCTTAAAAGAAATGACTAATATTGAAATTCCAAGAATCGCACTGAGTAAAGAACCCATTAAGATTCCCACTTTTGCTGCATTTAAAAGTTCACCCTGTAATGCTAAACCCCCGATGAATAAAGCCATGGTAAATCCAATTCCAGCCAATGCACCACCACCCAGAATAGTCAGCCACCCAATACCATCAGGTAACCGGGCAATTTTTAGTTTTACAGCCAACCAACTGAAAAGAAAAATACCCAGAGGTTTCCCCAACAAAAGTCCTAACATGACAGATAACGCGACTGGATGAGTTAGTAAATTACTTTTAAAAACCACTCCCGCGTTCGCGAGAGCAAAAATAGGCATAATGACAAATCCAACCCAGGGGTGAAGATCGCTTTCAAACCGCTTGAGGGGGGAAATTGTTTTCCGGGTTGATCTTTCAAGTTCCCTTATTTTATGGTAATGCTCGGCGGATTTACTCCAACCTTCCCCCTGCATAAAGTGTAAAGCGTTTTTAATAATTTTATCAAATTTAGATTCATCAATCCAGCTTTTCGTTGGGGTTAATAATCCGATAATGACACCTGCTATAGTGGCATGAATGCCTGATTCATGAAAACCAAACCAAATAATGAGAGAAATAATTACATAAACAGCCACATTCCGGACCCCCAATTTCATGAGACTGATAAAAACCGCGATTGCCATGAACGCTACCAAAAGCATGGAAAGATTTAGGTTA
>CP070707.1:3752516-3764819 GCA_020350205.1 bacterium | reverse complement strand
CTTTTTTTATCTCATTGTAGAGCGGATGAAGATGGAGAGGATAAATATTTTCCTTCAGGATAATGAAAGAATGATTTTCCTGTAAAATCTGCGCACCCAATTCATGTTGAAATTCCAGAATCCAGTGATTTGAGTCCTGATTTTTCTGTATCTCCGGTTCCCGGTTCAAACCGGTTTTTTTATCCAGTCTGGCCAGTTTTTCTTTAATATTCATATAGATATATTACTTTTGCTGCAAGGTTTGGTTAATTTCCCGCAATAATTCTATTGCGAGACGTTTCCCTTGTTCTCCTACTTCAAGAACCGGACCCACACAACTCGGACAACCCTGTTCACATGCGCAAGACGTTATCTGGTCCAGAGCTCCTTGAAAAATCGGATAAGGATAACTCATAATTTTCATGCTCAGACCAACCCCTCCGGGATAATTATCATACAGGTATATAGTAGGGTGTTGAGAAAAAGGGGCACGGGTCATAGGAACCGACCGAATGTCTCCGGGATCACACATGATAAAGAGGGGTGCAATATTTCGTAGTGCATTAGCCACGGCCTGGAGTGCCCCACCTAATTGGGCGCTCGGTATTTGAAGTTGTTCCAGAAATGCTGGTTTCAATTCCAGCCACACCGAACTGGTTGACATTTCGATTTCAGGCAGGTATACCTTTCCGGCACCCACATTTTCATGGGAAAACAGTTTAATTTTTTTATATCCCGTGGTCACCGTACTCACATTGACTTCCCCATACTGCAATAACATTTGGGATAGTGCTTTTTCTTCATCCACCGTTAGAACCTTTATATTGGTCTTGGTTATGGCATCCGTATAATAGTCCACACTAACCGCTCTGACATATGCCTTCTTACGGTTCCAGTCTAGTTCATCCACATGGTATTGCCGGGATTCGTGCATATAGATGGCTTCCTGATGGACCAGCATCGGTGCTCCGAATAGATCAATCTCACCGATTACCCGATCTCCATGAGTTTTATCAATGATTACGACATTATCCGGAGAAGCACTTCTTAAACTCACTTCTTCCGCGGGAAATATTTCACTCATCCAGTAATATTTTCCGTCGGTATGTCGCAGGACGTTATTTTCGACCAGATATTCCAGAACTTCCGAAGAAGCCTGTATGCCAAAGACCTCATTATCAGCAAAGGGAATCTCAAACGCCGCACATTTCATATGACTCATCAGAATCAGCAGATTATTTGGATCTACGATACCGCTTTCCGGAGATTTATCGAAAAAATAGTGAGGATTTTCCATAATGTACTGATTTAACGGTGAACTACTGGCTACTAAAATGGTTAAGGAGGTATTCGTACGTCGCCCCGCGCGACCTGCTTGTTGCCAGGCACTGGCTATAGTACCGGGATATCCCGCCAGAATAGAGACATCGAGCTGACCAATATCGATGCCTAATTCCAGGGCATTGGTACTCACGACGGCCAAAATATCCCCTTTTTTTAGCCCATTCTCTATACTTCTGCGCTCTAAAGGTAAATAACCACCCCTATATCCGCTAACCTTTTCCGTCGAAATGTGCATTTTTTTGGCAGTTTCCTTAATGTATTTGGTCAATATTTCCACCCTCACCCTGCTTCTGGCAAAAACAATAAACTGAACCTTTGCGGAAAGGAGATGTGAAGCCAATCGACTGATCTCAGTGATAACCGAACGTCTTATTCCCAGTTCCTTATTGATTACCGGTGGGTTGTAAAGAATAAAGTGTTTTTTCCCGGAGGGTGCTCCGTTCTCATCAATGAGTTGGATGGGTTCCTCAACTATCTTTTCAGCCAGCTCAGCGGGATTCGCAATGGTGGCAGAACAACAAATAAACTGCGGATCGCTCCCATAAAACCGCGCAACTCTTTTTAAGCGACGAATAAGATTACCCAGGTGGCTGCCGAATACCCCCCGATAGTGATGAATCTCATCAATGACCACATATTTCAAGTTTTCGAACAATTTTACCCAGATCGTATGATGGGGCAGGATACCCTGATGTAACATATCTGGATTGGTTATGACGATATGACCGGCCCTGCGAATGGCTTTTCTGGCAGTAACCGGTGTATCCCCGTCAAACGTATAGGTTTTAATATCCGCCTCTGATAGCGTAATCAAATCATGCAGTTCTTTAAACTGATCCTGAGACAGTGCTTTAGTGGGGAAAAGGTAAATTGCACGAGATTCACGATTTTCCAGAACGTTATTCAATACCGGCAGATTATAGGCCAGAGTTTTACCGCTGGCAGTTGGCGTGACCAGTACCACATTCTTTCCCGCCTCAATTGCATTAAATGCTTCAACCTGATGGGAATAGAGCTTTTTGATACCCTTTTGACGCAATGCCTCTTTTAAAACTTCTTTAAGCTGAGGCGGAAATTCACCAAAAACCGCTTCCCTGGCAGGGATTTCCTTCCAGGATATGATGTTATTTGAAAAATCCGGATCGCTCCGCAGAAAATCGATTAATTGTTCAAGTGTCATAAGTCAGAATCTATCTGTTTTAGGTATTCTTTTGCCTCGCTCATTTGATTTTCAGTGAAGACTTTAACTCCTTCTCTTTTTAATGCAGCTGTAGTTACCCCGTCTCCGGTCCGTAGTCGCCGGGAAAATGATCCATCATAAATGGTCCCTGAACCGCAGGCCGGACTATTCGATTTTAATATAGCCATTTTAATATGGTTAATCTGCACCAGTTTCAGAGCAATTTCAGCGCCTTTAAGGTAAGCGAACGTAACATCTTCTCCTGATATTGTTATCACCCGTGAATTTCCTTCTATTACGTCTAATCCATCTGTATTCTGAATTTCTGAAGCGGGGCGAGGAGTACTAAGACCACCTTCAACCTCCGGGCACATAGTTATAAAACGCTTTTCCTGCATCCATTTTTTGATAAGTGGATCGTTTTTGTGCAATTTTTTTCCGTCAAATCTAACCGGATATCCGAGTAAACAGCTGCTGATGAGAATCTTTTGCATTTACCAAATTAACTGATGATCGGTGATAAATGCAACTCAAATTGCAGAGTCTGTTGTACTCCGGGAATGGGTATATTCTCTTTGTATTCCAAAATAAATCTCACTAAATTTAAAATATTTAATGAATTATAACGAAGTAGATAAGGCCATACTCAGACTATAACAGCAGACTATTTGTATTCTGTTCTAGCGCGCCCTTGAATTGACCTAAAAATTTTATTAAAAGATATATCATGACTGACAAACCAACCCTCGCCATTACCATTATCGGACATAACGAAAAAGACCATCTCAGGGAATTGCTACCTGTTTTAAGCTGGGCAAATGCAGTTATTTATGTTGATTGTGAAAGCCAGGATGGGTCGGCAGATTATGCGAGGACTCAAAATTGCAGAGTATTCGAACGGCCTAATAATCCCAATCTGAATATCAATAAATCCTTTGCGATGGAACAGGCCACACAGGACTGGATTTTTTATCTGGATCCAGACGAACGAATCTCTTCAGAGTTAGCCCAAGAAATTATAACGACGTTAAGTAATTCCCATGAGCAGGTGGCCTTTCAGCTTAAAAGAAAAAATCATTATTTTGGTCGCTGGCTGCGTTTTGGCAGTCAATATCCGGACATCCAGCTTCGCCTTTTCAAAAGGGGCCATGGACAATTTCCACAAAAACATGTTCATGAGAAACTAGAAATTGATGGTAAAATGGGGATACTCGACAACGATCTGTTGCACTATCCATATCTGACCATTTCTCAATATATCCAAAAGTTTAATTTCTATACTTCTTTTGAGGCACAATTTCTGCATGAAAATGGAAAAAAGCCCGGCTTTTTCATGGGCATCCGCTATATATTTTTAAAACCCCTTTCCCGATTTATCCGCCGGTACTTTTTTAAATTCGGTTTCCGTGATGGATGGCAAGGATTCTTCGCGGCAATATTCGATGCCATGAATTATCAGGTTCGCTATTTTAAATTAATTGAAATCTCAAGGCAAGCAAAAGTAACTGCTTCTAATGAAATATAATAATATATTGTTAATTCGGACAGATCGAATAGGAGATGTGGTTCTCACAACACCTGCAATCAAACTTCTGCACGAAGTTTATCCTAAGGCACGTTTATTTTTCCTGACCCGAGATTATACTGCACCTTTATTAAAGCATCACCCCTATTTGCATGAAATCCTTATTTATAAGCCCGATGCTGATCATAAAGGATGGACCGGACATTTAAAATTAAGTAGAACTCTGAAAGAAAGACAAATTGATCTTGCTTTTCTGTTCTATCCGCAGGCCAGTATCGCTTTTTCACTCTTCATGGCAGGAATCCCCAATAGAATCGGCACCGGATATCGTTGGTTCTCTTTTTTGTTAAATTTCAGGAAATATGAGCATCGGAAATATGGTAAAAAACACGAACTTGAATATAATCTGTCATTACTCGAGAACTTTATCCCGCGTCTTCCAACACCATCAGAAATTACTTTTGATTTCACCGTTGATTCAACGTTGCAGAAATTAAAACACCAAATATTAGAAAAATATCAACTCAAGCAGGAATATATCATTATTCATCCCGGCAGCGGGGGTTCGGCACCCAATCTTCCACCTCAAAAATATGCTGCAGTGCTTGAATACCTGGCCCAACATACTCAATCTAGTTTGATTTTGGTTGGCGATCCCAGTGAGAGAGCACTTATCTCCCAGATTGCTGAGCAATCCAATGCAAATCCTGTCCAAATATTGGGAGATTGGGATCTGGAATCTTATATGGCGATGATTTCCGGTGCAGAATATTTTATTTCCAACAGCACCGGACCCTTGCACATAGCCCGGGCTTACAACGTCCCGTTATTATCCTTCTATTGTCCTGCTATACCCTGCTCTCCTGAAAGGTGGGGCCCCTATAATCAGTTACATAACGTGATGATCCCTCCTGTAAATCCGTGCAAAACATGTAATATTGATAAATGTCCACATGGCAATTGTCTGGCAAATATTTCTTGGGAAAGCATACAGAGCCGACTGGATCAATTTTTGTCACAGAAATAATCGCTGAATGGCAGAGATCTTTTATCTGGCAGTGCTTTGCCAGAGTGCTTTCAGAATAATCTCCATATCCAGCAGTGTGGATTGATTTTTTAAATAGTAAAGGTGATATTTTTCTTCGTCATCCGGAGAATTGATTTTTTCCCGGTTTATCTGAACCAGACCGGTGAGACCCGCTTTATAGTAATATTTTTTGTAATTTTCCCCTGCGGGTCGCAACGGGGAGCCGACCAATGAAATATTCCCTTTAAGAACCTGCCAAAAAAGGGATCCAATCTCCAAGATACCGGTTTTTTCCCGATCTTTCAGTCTAAGAATAAAAAATTTATGATCCTCCATAGTCACCTGAGGTATTTTATGATAACGACCCCGGAACAAAATCAATGATCCTACGAGTAATGGAGACATTAGAAATAAAAAACTGCCTGAAATAGAAAAATCCAGGATCCGCTTAAGAATACGGTTAAATCTTCTCCCCATAGAGTAATTGATTTCGAGTAATGGATAATCGTTCAGGCGTTCAATATGCGATTTCCCAATCACAACTTCAAGATTTGAGGGCACCATCTTAAATTCAATGGCAGTATTTTTAATGGTTGACATAATTTTTAAGATCTGTTCATAACTGAGGGATTGGGCCGAGAAAATTATCTGCCGTATTTTGTATAATTTGATAATTCCCTTCAGATTATCCTGGGAACCAAGGTATCTGGGATCACTCACATTTATTTCGCTGTCATCATCGGTAAGATTAACCCAACCTTTTAGATCGTAATCAATGCTTTTATAGCTAGCCAACTTGTCATAAAGTAATTTTAAATCCCTTCCCCTGCCGATGACGATTGTCGGTTTTGCAAACAGATCTTTGCCCAGGGCCGAGCGGTCCCCCCGATAAGTACGTCGCAGAATAATCCGCCAGGTAATCATTAATAAGGGACTGGTGATAAAAGTAAATAAAGTAACCATCCGGGAATAGGCAAATTGTTTTAAAAAGAAGGTTAAAGACGCCAGCAAAATAAAGGTGAAAATATTTGCCTTGACGATACTCTGAACAGAAAAACGGCGATTCGGATAAATATCCAAATATAAGGCGATGCTTAAAAATAAAAGGGAAGCGATTACATTGATCACCCAGAATTGATCAATATAATCCTGCCATAAAAATCCATGCTCCAATTCCAGTCTCACGATAAAGGAAGTCATAATCATTATATTCAGAATAAAGGTATCCAACAGCATGGGAAAATGATTGCCAAAGAAACTTCTCACATAGATAAAGATCCCCCTGAAGAAAATTCCAATAGCCACTAACCAGCGGAATAGAAATAATGAGGAGGGTGCATAGTACTTTTGAAAAAAGAGGTATAAAGATTTGTTAAACGTAATGACATAGTCCAGACGGTCTTTTTTGGTACTTTCCCCTTTATAATGTATGATCTGAGTCTGCGGGACATAGTATATTTTATGGCCTCTTTCGTTAATCCTGTGGCATAGATCGATATCCTCACAGTACATGAAGAATCGTTCATCAAAATAACCGATGTCCTCCAACACATTACTTTTAATCATCATAAAGGAACCAGAGATAGCAGGGATAGGATAAGTCTGATCTTCATCCAGATATGTCATATTATACTGTCCAAAGATTCGGCTGCGGGGAAATAATTTACTTAATCCCAGTACTTTCCAGAGAGCTATTGTAGGTGTGGGAATGCTATGCCGGCAATCTATGGAAAAACTGCCATCAGGATTAATAATTTTACAGGTAGCGGCTGCGGCATCTGCTGTGTTTTCGAAAAAATTTAACAGGCGTAGGAAAGTATCTTCCTGTACCACAGTATCAGGATTAATCAGGACCACAAATTCACCACGGGCTTGTTTAAGTCCCTGATTGTTAGCCTTACCGAATCCTACATTTTCCTGATTTTCAATAAGTTTTAATTCAGGAAACTGTTTTTTCAAAAATGGGATACTGCCATCAATGGAATGATTATCAATAACAATGATCTCATGAGATATGCTTTTCAGAGCCCTTTCAATAGAGGATAAGGCCTGGGCTAGATATTCTTTTACATTATAATTAACGATAATGACTGAAATTTTTATGTTTTGATTTAGAGACATGATAACTAAGCGGTCCGGTTTGATTTTTTTACGAGAACCTACCTCTTTTTTCGGTTTGAATTCTTATAACGTTTCACAAATACCATAAATAGCGAGCGCAGTAATATACCCGAATCCATTCTTAATGACAGGTTTTCGGTATAATACATATCAAATTTAACCCACTCCTGCAATGTTTTTCGGGATAATTCATAATGGTATTTCACCTGCGCCAATCCGGTAAGTCCAGGTCTTACGGTAATCCGACGATGAGAAAAACGAATGACCGAACTGTACTCTTCATACCATTCAACCGGTTCTGGACGCGGCCCTACAAAGCTCATATCACCCAGAAATACGTTCAGTAGTTGCGGTAATTTGTAGAACCGATAACGAAATAAGAATTGAATATATTTTCGCGATTCGGTTGAGGGGGGTGTAGTCCCCAGGTATATCGCATTTTTTTGATAATCGTAGTCATTCTCAGAAAGACGAAAGGTATACATGTCAAAAGGAATTCCATTTTTTCCCACAATCGGGACTTTAACCCAAATCTTTTTTCTGAAGTTGAAAAAAAGATAAAACGCTGATACCAGGAAAAATGGGAAAAGCAGAATCATAAGCATGGCCGCAAGGATCGCATCGGATAATCTTTTAACTATCCATTGCCACAAAACCATATTATCCGAAAATACCTGAACAAAAGCATGACTGACCAGATTGGATCTGCGGCTGGTCAGGTATTCATGCCTCCCGGGAATCGTCTTTATTTTAACTCCCTGAGGTTCGCAGAGGCTTACAATATGTATAAAATCCTGACTGGCTGCATCAGGTAATGCGATAATAATTTCCTCAATTTTATGACGATGGATCAGCTCCGGAAGATCACTATAAATCCCCAGTACGGGAATACCCAGGAAAGTTTCACTTTTCAGCTTTTTGGAAATAAATCCTACTACTTTATAAATAAGATGGGGATTATACTGGACATCGCGATACACTTTCTTCCCCAGGTCGGTAGTACCCACAATTAATGTTTTCCGAGGTGAATACTCAAAAATATTAAATTTTTTCTCCACCGCAATGATGACAAGCCGGCCGGAATTCACCAGAATCACCATGAGCGCCCAATAAGCCGAAAGTGATAAAACCTGAGATTGTTTAAACATGTGTTCAAAATCGAGGGTAATGAGAGCAAGGATAAGAAGACCGAAGGTAATGACTTTCGTTACCCGCCAGGTTTTTTCAGTACGGGACATGTCCCAATCCAAATGATACAGATTATTAACAAAAAATAGCAATATCCACACTAAAAGAAGCAAAAGAAAAACCGGGCTAATAAAATACTCCGAAATGGGTCTGTATTCACTGGTTCCCAGGAAACCTGACTGAAATTTCAGCCAGTGCATTACGAATAAGGCTAAATTTAAGGTAATGATATCTCCCAGTATAAGTATAAATCTATGCCAGATTCGGTTGAAATGCAGCGGGGCTCTTGATTTTACTGGAATTGCCTGTTGAAACTGATAGGCCAGATTCTGCCAGGATAAACGGGTTTCAACATACCCCAATCGATAAATCCAGAAAATTGCCAGGAAAAAAGCAAAACAAAACAGTAGAATTCCAAGTGGACCTTTAAAATAAAAAATTAAGACACCGGAAACGGTATAAAAAATCGTGAGAAAATATATCAGCCATACGGTCTGTAAATGCGATAGACCCAATTTGATTAATCGATGATGAATATGCTCTTTGTCCGCCAGAAATGGACTCTTACCCTGCCCTAACCGTCTTAAAAAAGCAACCAGAGTATCAGTCATGGGAACAGCAAAAATTACCAGAGAAACCAGAAAATAGACCTGCTGGCTGCCTGCCATCTTCATGGCTTCGATAGAAAAAAATGCCATCAGATACCCAAGTTGCAAACTGCCGACTTCCCCCATAAAAATAGATGCCGGATGGTAGTTATAGCGCATAAACCCAAGTATAGCTCCGATTAATGTGATGCTGATGATCAGAATAAATGAATTATTTATCCATACTGCGATCACCAGCATACCGAATGTAATGATAAGGCCCACACCACCTGCCAGTCCGTCTAAACCATCCAGGAGATTGATGGCATTAATGATGAAGATGATCCATAAGAAAGTAAATGGCACGGAAAAAATGCCCAGATCCAGCACATCTCCAAACGGGCCTGCAAACGATTGTATCTTACATCCACCCAGAATAAGCAACACCGCTGCAATTCCCTCTCCGGCAAATTTTATTTTCGAGGAAATCCCGCGCAGATCATCCCACAAGCCTATTAACAGGATAATCAACAAACCGCTCCAGAAATAACGAAAGGAAAACCAGATATCCCAGGGCAAAAGCTTTAATAACTGTGCCAGTAAAATGGCAGGAAAAATGCCAAGTGTAATACCCAGTCCCCCTAATAACGGTTTAAAACCTTTATGTAATTTTCGAGGCGATGGCAGGGAACCTATTTTATAAGCCTGTGCGATCTTTTTAATCCAGTAAATTGAGCCTAAAGAGGTAAGAAAAGAAAGTATGAAAACGAGAAATATATTCATATCGATAAGAACATCCGCTGAAATTTCAGGTTTAAGTGATTAGAATTTACTGACTTAAAACGAAGCAAACAAGGAGATTGTCGGTAAGGCGGAGAGTTCTCCGAACATTATCCTGTTCCCCCTTTTTAGAGTGATCAAGTTGTTTATAAATCATTGATATCCCTGTTGTGTCGAAGGGAACGATATGAACTGAAACATTAACCTGATGAGTTGACTACAACTTTCTCACCCGGGCCGGAACGCCCGCTACAGTCGTATTGGCGGGAACATCTTTGGTAACGACTGCACCCGCCCCCACAATGGCATTTTCTCCGATGGTGATTCCGCACAGAATAGTTGCACTGCTGCCAATACTGGCTCCTCTGCGGATATAAGTAGGGACACATACCCAATCCTCTTCCGTTTGCATGCTCCCATCCGGATTGGTGGCGCGGGGATATTTATCATTGATGAAAGTGACATTATGCCCGATGAAGCAGTTATCCTCGATATGTACCCCCTCACAAATGAAAGTATGACTGGAAATTTTGCAATTTTTCCCGATGGTGGCACCTTTCTGAATTTCTACGAATGTGCCAATTTTTGTATAGTCTCCAATTTTACATCCATACAGGTTTACAAAATTATATATTTTTACCTCTTTACCCAGTTCAACGTCGTCACTGATACTGACATATTTCATAGTCTGATTTCCTTGCCTCGATTTTTTATAGACTTTTCGGAGGATTCCAGAATCTGGACCACTCGAAGTCCTGAATACCCATCAGAAATAGGTTTGGTTCCACTTTCAAGACAGGCAGCAAAATGATCCAACTCTACCGCCAGAGCCTCCGTCTGGGGAATTTTTGGACAGTACATATCACCGGTTCGGTATTGAATCAAAGTATTGTAGATCTGATCGGTAGTTTGAACGACTTCGATCCCCTTATCGTAGATCTTTATTTTTTCACTGGGGGAATTATCATCCCAGACAATCATCTTCCTGGTGCCGCTGATCTGGGTCTGGCGAATTTTTACGGGTGAAAGCCAGTTCACATGGATATGGGCTATGATATTATCCGGATAGAATACCGTCACGTATGCGACGTCTTCAAGACCATTTCCCACATGATCAGAACCGGTGGCAGCGATGCTCTCAGCCGAACGACCAATAATATGATCCATAATCGAAATATCATGCGGTGCCAGGTCCCATACTACATTCACATCATGCTGGAAAAGTCCCAGATTCACCCGCACCGAGTCGAAATAGTAGATATCTCCAATATCTCCACTATCAACAAGTTCCTTAATTTTTTGAACTGCCCCGGTAAACAGAAACGTGTGGTCAACCAGGATCGTAAGATTTTTTTGCTCGGCCAAATTTATCAATTCTTCAGCTTGTGCAGTAGTTGAGGTCATGGGTTTTTCAATCAGGATATGTTTACCGGCTTTCAGCGCCGCAACGGCAATCTCGAAATGGGAAAAAACCGGCGTGCAAATTGCCACGACATCAATTTTCGGATCATTTATGATTTCCTTATAATCCTTAGTTGTTTTAACGGTTGGGTACAAGGAAGTGATATGATCCATCCTTTGTGACTTGAGGTCCGAACAATATTTTACTGTGAACTTTTTATTTGCCACAAGATTTCTAATTATATTTGGTCCCCAATAGCCTACTCCAACAACACCTGCAATTAACATTAGACTTCTCCTCACATTTTTTTTGATTAGCTGACAGAGAGAAATTCTTTTAAATTTTCTACAACATATGTAATTTGCTCTTCAGATAGCTCCGGATACATGGGTAAAGAAATAATCTCTTGCATTACTTTTTCAGTTATTGGAAAGTCCCCATTTTTATAACCTAAATGTGTATAAGCTTTTTGTAAATGAAGGGGGTATTTATAATGAAATCCTGTTGCAATACCTCTATCAAATAAAAAATTCTGTAAACTTTCACGATTTTTAACTCGAATAACATAGAGATGATAGACATGTTTTGTATCCGGTATTCTCCTAGGAATAATAATATCATCGATATCCTGTAAAAGACTATCATAAATTCTAGCATTCCTTATTCGCAAATCAGTCCACTTATCTAAAAATTTTAACTTTAAGTTTAATATAGCTCCTTGGAATCCTTCCATGCGCATATTGTAACCCTCAACTTCATGAATATATTTTTCGCTTGAACCATGATCTCGATACCTATTTACAAAATTTGCAATTGTTTCAGAATTGGTCGTTACTGCACCGCCCTCGCCATAAGCTCCGAGATTTTTTCCAGGATAGAAAGAAAATGCTGCTGCATCTCCAAGATTTCCTGCTTTTTTTCCTTTATATTCTGCTCCATGAGCTTGTGCTGCATCCTCAATGACACATAGATTATACTGTTTGGCTAGTTCGATAATTGGGTTCATGTCGGCGGGCTGACCGTATAGATGAATTGGAACAACAGCTTTTGTTTTAGGCGTTATTTTAGCCTCGATTTTTGATGGATCTAAATTATAGGAATCTTCTTCTATATCTGCGAATACAATTTTACCTCCTGCAGCGGTGATTGCTTCTGTCGTTGCAATAAAAG
>CP070707.1:3732320-3752416 GCA_020350205.1 bacterium | reverse complement strand
CAGTGGAAGCCGCACCCATCAACCCGATGCGCCAGACTTTGCCTTTGAACACTCCCAGTCCACCACCGATTTCAATATTAAATTCATTGAGAAGCTGATGGCGGGTTTTGAGATCATCCGCACCTTCCGGTATTTCAACTGCATTAAGCATGGGTAATTCATATCCCTCCTGAGTTACATAATAGATGCCAATGGCAGCAAGACCTACTTTCAACATTTGATGATTGAATAGATGTCTCTCCCATCTTTTTTCTAAGCCCTCTTCTTTGACCATTTTCAGGGCTTCCAGCAAGGCATAATTCATATTTATTGGTGCAGTATGGTGGTATAACCTTTCACTTCCCCAGTACTGTCTTATCATGCTGAGGTCCAGATACCAGCTCTGAACTTTGGATTTTCGTCTCTCCATTACTTTAACTGCCGCATTACTGAAGGTTACGGGCGATAATCCCGGGGGACAGGACAGACACTTCTGCGAACCGGAGTAACAGGCATCAATTTGCCAGTCGTCCACGTCAACCTTTGTTCCGCCAAGACTGGTAACTGAATCAACCAGCAAAAGAGCGCCTGCTTCATGGACAATATTTGAGATTTCCTGTATGGGTTGGTGGGCACCGGTCGAAGTTTCAGCCTGTACAATCCCAACAACTTTATACTTTTTTTTCTGAATCGCCTGGCGAATTAGTTCCGGTTCGAATACCTGCCCCCAACTCACCTCCAGCCGGCTAACTTCAGCACCTGCACGCTCCGCTACATCTGCCATTCTGTTGCCAAAAATCCCATTAATACACACCAGCATGGCATCTCCCGGCTCAATCATATTAACGACACAGGTTTCCATTCCAGCGCTGCCAGTCCCGGACATGGCCAGGGTCAGTTCATTTTTTGTGCGGAATGTATATTGCAGCAATTTCTTAATTTCATTGAGTATGTCTATGAATGCCGGATCCAGATGGCCTATGGTAGGTCTGGCCAGTGCTTCCAACACCCGCGGATCTACATCAGAAGGACCGGGTCCCATTAATACGCGCTTCAGATTCATTTCTTTATCTCCTTCACATTCTATTTTGATTGTATTTCATTATTTAAAGCATCATCAATTAATTTAAAATCAATTACTGCCCGGGCATTAAACAGGGTTGCGCTAATATACGGTTTCTCCCGTTCCTGACTGGCCCAATAATAAATTACCAGCAGTTTACCCTCTTTTCTCGGAACGCCCCTGAGGTATCCCAGAACCCCCTGATTAAACAAATCAGAATAAAATCTTCTTGCAGTATAAATTCAGCATCCCAGGTTAATCCCTCAATACCGCTAAATATGTCAATCTACTCCAGGACCACACACCATTGCTGGCGGCCCGCTTGCAAATTTATTAATATCACTAAACACCACCACGTTCCAGCTACTGATCCTGGCAGTATTTCTGGATTTAGTTTCACCGGATGTAATAAGAAAAACCAATATAAATGATAAAACCGTTACCACCCAGTTTTGAAGGTTCATGTTTTTTCGTTCCACACATTAAAAATTCAAACTGACAGAATAATATTTATGACTTATTCATACTGTTTTAATGGCAGTACCAAAGTTTGGGCTGATTTACAATTTAATTTATTGTTTCAGAATGAGACCTAAAACTGCATTGGTTCTTGCCGCACTGACACCGGTACTGACACACTGGTCTTTCCCTAACAAAGTATTCACGACCGCCTTAATGAGCGGTTGCTGGACATGTTCCGGAGAAGATACTTTAATTTTTTTTAAACCTGCGGCGGTCTTCAATTCGACCGGCCTGGTATCAAAAAAAGAAAAGGAAATCGTTCCTCTATTTCCGAAAATAATGGTCCGATCCATTTGATTGTACTCAGAAATGGAAAAACACCATAATCCATTACCCAGAATACCATTTTCAAAACGAAAGTGTGCCGAGACAATATCCTCCGCCGGATACCAGCCGGTTTGATGCGCAAAGGTGCCAGCAGCATCTGCAATCGGTCCCAGCAAATAATCGAGCAGATCGAACTGGTGAGATGCCAGATCCATGAAGTATCCCCCTCCGGCAATTTCCGGGATCACCCGCCAGGGTAATTCCCCAGAATTTACATCTTCTGATCTGGGTGGCAGTAACAAGTGGATTGAAACGGTTCTTATCTCTCCGACAATATTAGAATCGATTAATTCCTTCACCTTTAGAAATTTAGGAAGATATCGCCGGTAATAAGCCACAAATAAAGGAACTCCGGCATGATCACAGGCTTTTATCATATGTTTACATTCCTCATAGGTCCTGGCCATTGGTTTTTCTACATACACAGCCTTTCTATAATTTGCGGCAAGTTCAGTGTAATAGAGGTGGGAATCAGGTGGGGTAGCAATATAAACCGCATCAATTTCCTTATCTGATAGCAATTCCTCAGCACGGTTAGACCAACGGGGAATACCATGCCGCCTGGCGTAATCCTCTGCTCGTCCCGGAGTCCGGCACATAACAGAAACCAATTTGGAATTTTTAACCTTGTTAAACGCTGGACCACTTTTTTTCTCTGTAACATCCCCACAACCGATCATTCCCCATTTTATCACGATCACCTCATTAATAATTAGGATTAAAGAAATAGATTTAATTTGATTGCAAGGTGGCGTTCATATTGACCGAAATGTTACACACAGCAGTCAGCCCCCTATCTACATATAGAATATGACCATTTACATAGTCCGAACCCTTTGATGCTAAAAAAATAGTTGGTCCAATCCGTTCTTTCGGATCTCCCCAGCGAATTGCCGGTGTACGTGCACGTAACCAGCTATCGAACTTTTTATCCTCATACAGCGGTTTAGTGAGCAGGGTCTTAAAATATCCCGGGGCCAATCCATAAACCTGAATATTATATTTTCCCACATCGGCTGCCATTTAGGAGTGGCTCAACATTATGAAACACATCTATATTATTTGAAAATATAGCTTATTTATGGTATCAAAGCTTATATTAGTATCCAAATCTAAATTATTCCACATTAAAATAATCTCATGCAATAACACTAGATTCAATTAAGATTTTTTAGACAAATCAAATAAACTTAACCGTCAAATCTGAATCCATTTATTCTAAAAAACAGTAACCCAGTATCAATGATACTGCCCAATATTTTAAAAGGCTCATCATCGCGCTGGGCACTCATTACTTATGAACCATACGGAACAGAAGTCTGGATGAAATTTATCAATAATTTTAGATTAATTTACCACAGAAGAAAGCAAAGATTAATGACCTACCGATTAAAAGGATTTTATAAATTATCCGTCTCTTTTTTGGGATTATTCTCAAATACAAACAAAACCGGTGAGAATCTTTAGCTATTCTTGAAAGTGGGATAATTATTTACGGAGAGTAGATGTCAGATTCAGCAGTTGAAATGATAACTGAATTTGACGGAGTTGAACTTAATTTACCGCGAAATGCCCGCACTTTATATTCATATTTTGCCTCAGGTGATAAATCGTAATCTGAGAAAGTCGTAATATTGGGTCCGGTGTGCCCGATGATATCAAAATCATTCATTTGAATTTCTTTTCGTTCGATGGAAAATCCTTCCTCATTCAGGGTATTTTCCTTCCAGGAGAGTACAATACCTCCAGGAGAATCTATTTTTGCATTCAATTCGCCGGGAGCGTTTAAAAAATCCATCCGAAATGTAAGACTGTTCAAATATTCTTCCAAGTTTGTATAACCGTCTTCATTCAGATCACCATTCCGATCCGCAGGATCAAGAGGGTTTAAACCATAGTCAATCTCCCATTCATCGGGCATTCCATCGGAATCGTCATCTGCTGGTGGTACCGTAGAGGCCAGATCGGGCCAGCCTCCGACCTCTTCCTGTGAATCTATAATACCTGAATTCTCACCCCATTCCCCCCCATAATGTGTGCTACCGGTTTTTACTTCCTGAATAATACGCTCATCAACAAGATCACGCACCGGTAAACAGGCGCCTGCATCCCGCAGGACCACTTCATAAGCCTGATTTGCAGAATGCGTCAACGTTATTTCAAAGGGATTCGGATCGAAAATTCTCACCAGGTCCTTATATTTACCCTGAACTCCTCCACTCCAATTATCCGTCGATATATCCGGATAACCTTGTACAAAATTGCCGTCAACATACCATTTCCCCTCTGCATCCCACGGTTCTGCAATCCTTTCCTGATGCCGGCTTCCCGGACCAGATTTGTAATAATTATTAACAAGGTTTTGCTGTCCAGATTCGCCCCCATAGGTACTGTTAAATCCCCAGTTATAAATCACGTTATTTCTAAAATCAACCAGTTCCAGTTCCGGCTGCTTGTGATAACGACTTCCATTTAATCGAGGATTACGACTGGAGTGATGGGCCAATAAATTGTGATGGAAAGTCGCTTTCATCCCTCCCCAGATGCCACCATATCCATGGTCACCCTTGGGATGGTAAGAGTGATTCAGACTTTCGCTGATGATGCACCACTGAACAGTGGAATTCTCATTATCCCAGAACGATGCAACTTCGTCTATTCCCCAGCTGAAGGAACAATGATCAATGATAATATCTTTTCGGTAAATCGAACTGATGGCATCTTCAGGCAACCGATGAATATCGCCCAGCCGTGACCGGATATATCTAATAATCACATTATTTGCGGCAATCCAGAGGGGATAATCCCGCAGACAAATTCCGTCTCCAGGAGCAGACTGCCCGGCAATCGTGATGTCATTATTACTAATCTCCAGGGGTGACTTGAGTCTGATAGTTCCTGAAACTTTAAATATTACTGTGCGAGGTCCAACCGCCTCAATAGCAGCACGCAGGCTTCCGGGACCGTCATCTTCAAGGTTTGTAACAAAAAGGACCTCTCCCCCTCGCCCGCCGCTGACAAAGCGACCATACCCTTCCGCTCCCGGAAAAGCCAGGGTTTGTGCCTGGCTGAATGACAGGGTCAGAACAATTGACCCCAAAGTAAAAAAGATTTTCTGGTATATGGCGCCAATCATTTCTGCATCATTCTTGCTTTATGGTATAAAATAACTAATTCCATTGACAACTGTTTCAAACAAATATGAATTTCTGGTGATGCATCATACATAAAATATGCCCGGAAAAAAAATGCTACCCGGTGATTTTTTTTAGTCGGGAGAGAACAAAAGATTATTCAATCGATACTTAAAATTTTATCTCCGGAAATATTTCATCTGTCAATTTATACTCAATAGAGATTCACCCCGGTCCTCACTTATTGGACAATCAAAAGTAATCCTATATTCACATTCCGTCCCATAGATATTTCAATTTCACTTGATCAGGAACATTTTACGGAACTCTGCCATCCCATTCTCGAGCTCTAAACGATACAAGTACACCCCCGCCGCTACTTGTATTCCCGACTCGTTTGTACCGTCCCAGGTCACTGAATATTCGCCAGCGCTCTGTCTTTGACCATCCACAAGTGTTCTGATATGCTTACCCATCACATCAAAAACACTCAGGGTTACTCTGTCAGGCGTGGAAAGCAGGTAAATAATATGAGTTTCAGGATTGAATGGATTGGGGTAATTCTGCAGGAGTTGAAATTGTTCCACCAACTCCGTCAAGCCTCCAATAACGGCGACATAATTACTTTCGAAGGCTCCAAGATCGGGAGCCGCGCCAAAAAATGGAAATCCCAAATCCACCCCGGCGTCAATTAAGTCACTCCCCTCTGCAAGGTGCAATAAATCAATTTCAGGCAGGCTTCCGTCAGCTTGCCGGGGTGCTGAGGCTAAACTGGTATCGAGGCTTAAAAAATCATCGGAGGCTACAACAAAGGGCGGTAACCAGCTATTGGTTTCCTGTATTGCGAAACTTCCCAACTGAACAAGTCCGTAATATGAAACACAGTTTTTTACGGTCAATGTCTGCCCGGGAACCAAGGCCCTCTGAATTCTGTAGTTCGCAGTAATATTACTGTAGCCGGTGCACTGAAAAAGTGTCATGGATCCGAGATTGTTATTCTGATCGAAACCCTTATTTTTATTGGCAAACGCCACACAATTTCTCAGATACATATGATGCATCAGAGAATCGCCATTACTGTTGTCGCCTCCCCCCATTTTAAAGCCGTTTCCGTTCGCCTGTGGTCCGGGATCAGTCCCGTCCTTGAGATAGCCGTTTCCCCAGGTCCAGCAATTTTCCAGAGTCGTATAGACACTGTCCGCGCCCCGCAGATAACCATCCCAGCCATCGTCGCAATTTACCCAGGCCCGACAGCCATAAAAATAATTATCGGTACCCACGGTGAGTTTCGGGGCAAAACCATCAGCATCGCCATAGTCAGGCGGATCGGCATTAAAATAAGAGTCACAGTTAATGATTTGGTTATATGAAGAACCATGACTTAATTGTAATCCGGAATCTCTGTTTTCATAAAACTTACATTGCTCAATGATATTATATGATCCGAAGTTGATATCCATCCCATTATCACCGGCACCTTTTATATTCAGGCCCTTAAAATGCCAGTAATTTGCTTGTAGACTGATCCCTTTTAATCCAAACGGCTGTGCGGAAAAGTCCAGAATCGGGATTTCATTTTGGTAAGCGGTTAATGTATAAAATTGATTGGCTGTCCCATTTTTAACTGCAGTAATCGTGATGGTGTTTGTAAGATCGTATACCCCACCACGAACATAAATGGTATCACCCGGATTAGCCTCCGAAATGGCCTTTGGAAAAGTTGCGAACGGCAACAGAAATGTCCCAGGATTGTTGTCATCTCCATCAGGCGCCAGATAGATTTGAGATAATAAGGGATGACTCAACACAACCAGAGAAAGAAATAATAAGACAGTAAGTTTCATGTCGCAGATTCCTAATTATGATATAAAACTGATAAAAAACCTGGTCACTTCTCATCCTGGAAGCAACCAGGTTAGTATGTTACTAAATTATTCCATTTTTACTTCATCAAAACCAATTTTTTCACAGAAACGAAATCACCTGCGGTCATCCGATAATAATAGATTCCGCTGGCGAATTTTTGGGCGTTCCAGATTATATCATATTCTCCGGCATTCTGTTGGTCATTAACCAGCTCCGCCACCTCGCGTCCTAAAATATCGTAGATTTTTACCACCACCTGCGACGTTCTGGGTACTGCATAACGAATGGTAGTGGCAGGATTAAAGGGATTAGGATAGTTCTGGTACAGAGCAAATACCTTGGGAATTTCAGACGCTGGCTCTTCAATGCCCACCGGAATCAGCAGACTACCGCCTTCGTAGGAAATCGATGCGTTCGGTCCCAGCGTGAACGGGATGGTGTTATCGAATACGCCGGCAACTAATCTGAGTACGCCATTAATGTAGGTTTCCTGTGAAAGTGTTACCCCGGCAGAGTCGGCAATAGTCAAATTCATCAGGGTATCCGGCATCAGAAAACCGGTAATCTGTGCAACAGTTCCATTAAATACATAATTTGCACTGTCACTGAAAACAACATCTCCCGTCGACTTGATCGTACTGTCAACACCCGCTTCATTCGCCGTAGCCAGGGTAGCACCTGTGTTTAATGTGAACAAACCGCTGCCACCCAATTCACTCAATCCAAAGTCCAGCGTCGCACCGTTGGCAACCACTATCGGTAATCCTCCCCCACCGTAAGTCACATTCGTGAGGGAAATGGCCTGCATGGTATCATCATCAAATACAAACCAGGCATTGGTCGGGTTGGAGTTCCTTGTCTCCGCATCAGATATTGAAAAATCACCCTGATGCATGAACCAGCGGGTGGAACCGGTACCATTACCCTGGGAGCCCCGGGACACTGAGAAAATACCAGCCGTGACATTAACATTGCCGTAATGATGAACTTCCACAACCGTCGGACTGGAGGTACCCTGGGTCTCGAATGAACCACCCTGAACAATCACATCGCCCATAACCGTGATGGTTGAGCTATCACCACCCACCATACGCCAACGGGCCGTTCCCGAGCTAATGACTGTAATATCGCCACCTATCGTAACATCCACCAGGCCCATATCACGGTTCGAAAGCAGACCGGGGGTATTCAGCGTCAGATGGTAATAATCCTGCCCCCGGTTTCCCGGCGTGTTGGCTGTAATACCCGTAAATAAAGCCGTCGATCCCACATCCCAGACCGCCGTCGGTACATCGCCACCGTCACGCGCATGCTCATACACACTGCCATCAATGAAAGTCGGTGTTCCCACCGCATCAATGGCCCCTTCGTTCACAACCAGACCGTTGAATTCCATCGCCTGGGTGATCTGCATGGTTGAAGAATCGGCCACTTTGAAATGAATGTCACCACCGCCGTAAGTCACCGTATTGAACGAAATCTGCTGGGTGTCAGCTCCTGCAAACACAAACTTGGCATTCCCCGGCGTGGGATTAGAATTCCGTAACTCCGCATTCGATACCGATAAATTCCCGCCAAATAAATTCCAGGTCGTCGTCCCGGTACCGCTACCCTGGGAACCCCGGGAGATACCAAACGTCCCCCCGGTAATATTGAAATCACCGTAATGATTGACCTCAACAATCGTGGGACTGGAGGTACCCTGGGTCTCAAATGCGCCTGCCTGGATATTCACATCGCCCATAATAGCGATGGTTGTTGAGCTACTTCCCACCATCCGCCAGCGGGATGAACCGGTATTCACAACCGTGATATCACCACCAATCGTAACATCGACTAGATCCATATCCCGGTTGGAGCTTAAACCCGGTGTGTTCAGAACCAGATGATAATAATCCTGGCCCCGGTTACTGGGTGTGCTGGAGGTAATTCCGGTATATAAAGCAGTTGAACCAGTACCCCAGGTAGAAATCGGTACAACACCGCCATTCCTTGCATGTTCATAAGTGCTACCATTTCCAAAGGTTAGTGAACCCGTGGTAACGACAATTTCACCTGAGCTGGTAACAATAATATAACCGGTGCTACCAATTGTCACAGCAACATCTACACTAACCGAATCCAGGTCATCCACTGTAATGGTTTCCAGTCCGGTTGGTGCACTACTGGCTGCGACCCAGGTTGATCCGTTATAGGTCTCCCAGGTTGAAGCAGCACTCCAGTTCCCGGTTGCAGCAGAACGGTAATCCCCAGTCTGCTGAGAAAGTACAACTCCAAATAGGAACATCATCATGAATATTCCTAAAATGATGTATCTGGCTATTTTCATAGCATTTCCTCCATTTTATAATGTTTATAATGGATTTAACAAGTTATGATAACTTAAAAAATCTGTCACTTATCTCGATCCTCAATAAAACTATGTTTTAGACGGTATAACCTGTTATTTCAATAAAAACATCCGCTTCAAACTGAGATCCTGGCCTGCCTGAATCCGATAGAAGTATATTCCGGAACTTAAATTTCCGGCATCAAACTGCAGTTCATGGACACCGGCAGCTAACCGATCGTCAAACAGATTAGCAACTTCCTGCCCCAGTAAATTAAATACTTTTACGGCTACATCAGCAGCAGCGGGCAAACCAAATCGTATCGTGGTGGTCGGATTGAACGGATTAGGATAATTTTGGTCGACAAAGAAACTTTCCGGGACATTCAGATCATTAGAGACAATTCCAACCAGCAGACCTCCACCCTCATAAGAAATTGAGCCGTTCGGGCCCAGGGTAAAAGGAATCGTATTGTCAAAAACTCCCGAAACCAGTCTCAATACACCATTAATGAGGGTGGGCTGCGAAAGTGCTACACCCGCCGCATTATTGATGGTTAAATCCATTACTGTATCAGGCATCGACGCACTTGTGACCTGTGCAACCGCTCCATTAAAAGTGAAGCTGGCGTTGTGGCTTAAAGTAATTGCTCCTCCGGTCTGGATGCTTCCGGCTACGCCACCGGCATGAGCCGTAATCAGACCAGCATCTTCATTCAATATGAAGATTCCAGTACCTTGGATGGGGCCGGATCCCACATCCAGGGTGGTGGTACTACTCACTTCAAAGGGTATCGCATTACTATTATAGGTTATATTCGATAACGATAAAGTTTGTGTTCCTGCGGGTTTGGCGAAGACAAATTTCGCTCCCCCTGCCAAGGCGGTGGAATTATTACTTGCCGCATCAGACATGGAAAAATCCCCCTCATGAAGATACCATGTGGTTGTTCCCCCCCCTTGGGAACCGCGACTGATAGAAAAATTACCGCCAGTCACAATAATATTTCCATAGTGATTGACAATGAATGTCGTCTGGGCATTACTTGTCCCCTGGACAGAAAACGTGCCCGCCTCAACGAAAACGTCACCATTTATCCTTACGATTGATGTATCCTGGGCCAGCGCTGTGGTGAGGTACCACCTGGCTATACCCGTATCGATGACCCTGATATCACCCCCAACCGTATTATCATCCAGGCCCATATTAAGGTTTGAAATCTGATCAGGGGTATAGAATACCATATGATAATAATTCTGTGCCCGGTCATCTGGAGCGGTAGAGGTAACAGCAGTTATATAAATTGTGGAGCCAACATCCCATATACATTTAGGTACTTTTCCGGCATCCCTATTATGCTGGTAAACGCCGCCATTACCAACAGTGATGGTGAGACTGTCAGCGGCATCCACAATTCCCTGATTGATAAGCGTATCAGAAATGGTAACAGGAAGGTTAACGAACACCGAGTCAGCAGCCAAAACCGTAATGGTTTCGGATCCATTCGGAGGACTGCCAACGGGTACCCATGAGGAGCCGTTATAAATCTCCCAGATGGCCGCAGTACTCCAGTCACCACTGTTACGGGTTCGGTAATCACCAACCGACTGAGAGAAAAGTGAAGCTGACAAAATCAGCATAAGAAAAACAATTAGTATCCTACTTTTTTTCATGATAACCTCCGTTTATGAGTTAAAGAATTTTACTGACCGTTTAGAACAGAATTATTTAAAACATTTTGAAATGCCAAATTACCTTACCTTTTCTTATGGTATCCATGGCAATAGATATGACAATTGTGCGACTACCACGTGCCGCTGGTCGCTGTTTTTGCTGATGGCGCTGGCCCAAATATCCTCGTATTTTCGATTTGAATATTCATAAGTGATATCCAGCTGGAAGCCATAGAATCTAAATCCCGTACCGGCGGAATAAATGGTATAGGTTACTGGCTCACCGATGATCTGAGCGCCCTCGGGTTCAAATACTTCCGCTTCTCCTCTCATTCCCCCGCGGAGCGCCAGCCAGGGGGTAGGCCTAAATTCCAAGCCTGCTTTAAGAAGGGAGACTGCCAGCCAGGGAGACATTTCGGTCCCATCTGTATCAACATATTGAACAGAGCCGTAGGGGCGATGTTCATATTCCAGCCCGATAGTCAGATTTGATCTGGGATTTAAAGAAAGACCGATCATTCCCCGCCAGGGAAGCTTCAGTTTTTCCTCACCATTATAGGGAGTTGTTACAGGTATTCCGGTGGTATCGGTTGAAACCTGCAGGGAGAAAGTCCGGGTAATAGTAGTGGGAAACTTTACCGAAAATCCGAGACTGGCATACCGACCGGTATATATGCTACTCAAAGTAAACTCACTACCGCTGTACTCAGATTCGCCGGTGGTGACAATTTTACTATAGACCGAATCATTCCGGAACGCATTCGAAAAAAATGTAAGCTTTCCCCGACCAATTTCCTGTTCAAAGTCGTCGCTGTTTCCCTTTAAGAATAATCCGCTGAAACCAATTGCCAGGTCATAGTTTTCCAGACTACCGGCCAGTGAAAAACCATATCCCTGAATGGAACCTTTCCGGGACCGGATTGATTGACTCCACTCTACCTCAATAGGATTATCATCAGTCGGACGCAGGGTCGGCAGGGGACGTTGGGATAAAATGCCAGGAGAAAGTACATTATTATTCTGGTAATAGTGATCCAGATCAGCATAACGAATGGCACCAACACCTGCTATTATCTTCAAATTATTAAAAGCAAGAGGCACCGCCAGCATCACCTGCAGTGGTATACTGTTATCATCCGATTGCGACCAGTTAGGACCAATGTCATCGTAGGGTCTCTGAACCGTATCCATGGCGGTAAATCCCGGTAATGAAGTATCGGGATCGGGGATATAGACAGTCAATCCTTCCAACAGGAGACTGAGATTTGAATAGTATCTGACCGGTGCATAATTCTGCTCCTGATCCAGACTGCTTGATAAAATTTGTCCGCCGACCGAAAATTGGATTCCCTGTATGGATTTTAAGG
The DNA here is from genome assembly GCA_020350205.1 of bacterium. Lineage (GTDB taxonomy): Bacteria > Calditrichota > Calditrichia > RBG-13-44-9 > RBG-13-44-9 > RQOF01. The sequence continues at coordinate 3,740,155 of CP070707.1, read as the reverse complement.
TAGCAGGATTTTGAAACATCAGGCCAAGATCCTGATTCACTCCCACTGAAATTCCCCCCATAGCTCTTCCGGCAGCCGAATGTAGCATCGGATGGTCAAGTCCCTGATAAGTGAGCCTTCCACCATATCCCTGTGCAAATACAATCTCAGCAAGAAAAAACAGAAATATGAACACACCTGAAATTCTGGAAATCATTTTTTTTTCTTTCATGGAATAATAAGTCCTATACTAATCCGCTGAACATTACCTAGATATACTCCCATAGCGCCATAGCTGTAGTCTGCTGATAATTTCAATCCTTCAAAAGCATGCTGAATTCCAGCGCCAAATGTAAATCCATCAAAATCGTAGTTAAACTTATAACCTGCCCGAAGTGCAATTAACTCGCCATACTCATATTCCATTCCCACATGAACCTGCTGCGCATAATCGTTGGGATGGAATATATCCGAGGCAATACTGAGGCGACTGTCCCTGATTTCACTTCCGAAAAGTCCATCCGAACCGATAACATTGGCACCCATGCCAAAACGAAAAAGCAATGGTACCGGACTGGATTCTTTCGCATATCTCACATTTCCGCCAAAATTCTGTACTGCCGAACCGATAAATATGGAGCGAAAACCGGTATTATATCTGATACCAAAGTCAAAGAGGAGTCCATTCGCCCAGGTATTGACTTCCTCAAAAACACCCTGCCTGACCTGTGCCGTGACACGTTGACCATTGAACAGAGATTCATGGGCATATTTCATACTCAGGCCGAGAGAAAATTTATCGGTCAGGTATCTTGCATAAGTGACACCGATCAGATAACTGAAAGGGCGGAAAGTCTCGCCGGTCAATCCCGGACCGCTGGGATCATTGATATACGGACGTTCATTGGAGGTTTCCTCAAATTCCCCAAAATCGATGTACTGCAGCTGCAATCCTAATGCCCCAAGGTTTCCAAGCTCTAATGCAAAAGATAAAGCCCCCTGCTGAGAATCAAATAACCAGTTAATATATGTGGTTGAAAATTCCAGGTTCTCCACACTGGCAAGCCCGGCTGGATTCCAGAACACAGCTTCAGCTCCGGTTGCCCAGACCGTATAGGCTTCACCAAGGGCAGTGGCCCGGGCGCAGGGCATCACTTTTAAAAACTGCATCGAGGTACTTCCCACCTTCTGGGCATAGGAGACATTGAAAACGAGCAAAATAACAGAAATCACCAGTACCGTTTGTTGTTTACAATGACTGATCATATTCATACCATCAATTATTAATGAATAATAACAAATTTTCCATCGGATACCGCTCCGCTGTCGAGGTCTTCCACCACAAAATAATAGACACCGGAGGCCACAATCTGATTATTAATACTCAATTGATACCATGGATTACCGTATGTTTCCTGCTGGTGTTCAATGGTTTGGATCAACTGCCCCGTATAGGAAAAAATCCGAATCGTACATCGTTTCGTCAATCCAACAAATTGGATTCTATCACCTATTTCACCTCCCGGATCTGAACCGGATAATCCACTTGTAACAAGTAAGGGATTTGGAATGACATACACTTTACCAAGATTTTCGGCGGGAGGTGCCTGGGTTTCATGAGTAACCAGGTTTGTCATCCCACTCATTCCGCCCAATTCATCTACCGAGATCACCGCGTAGGCGACATTGTCCCCAAGGTTACTTTCCGGATCCAGGACGGTGTACTCTCCGTCGCTGAAATACTCTGGATCTCCGGGTAAGACTGTAGCCAATACCTTCCAGGGACCCAGGGGGTGAGGTGCACGCCATACCTCGTAATGGCTAAAGGGCGCATGAAGCCTTGGTGTATCAAATGATTCAATTTGAGGTCCCCAGATGATCTCGTTTGCTGCCGCCTTGGTATCCGTAATACGAATCGCCGGAGCAGGAACCGGAATAGGTATGTTATTATAGCGACCGGTTGGAGATTCCTCTTCCGGTTTATATTGAAGGCTATCATATTTCACTAGCGCACGACCGGTATACACTTCTATGGCCCGATCAGCCACATCTCTGATAGAAACCACACCCGGAGTCACATACCAGGGAAGAGGATGCGTCCTTAAATAATCTGTACCAATAAAATCCTTGCTTCCCAGAAAATTATACCGAAGGGTATAATACCAGCTCGCTACCGGGCTGAAGTAAAAGCCCGCATCGACTCCAGCTCGGACGGTACCCCCCAGATCGGTGTAAACACTATCCCCGGCCCCTCCAGGACCATAACCTATCAACTCTGCTACCGAAAACCGCATGATTTCCCCAGGAGGAAGAATATAGGGGTAAAATCCATAAGCCCGGCTCACTGGTTGCCACCAGGACAGGTTCGTCGAACCCCGGGTTCTCCCCTTCCAGTATTCCCATAAATCCGGATCGAACTGGTCCGCAAAACGGGTTGAATCTTCTACCCCCTGCCAAATTCCTGTTTTTCTGCGAAGAGTTGGATCCAACCAGGTGGCAGTTTTTGATTCAGCGGGCAGATTTCCATTTTCGTAGCGAAGCAAAAATGGTTGTTTCGCCTTGTTATTCTGATCCCACATACCGGCACTATCTGCCGGAAGAAGAAAAACCTGGGCGGTTTGATCGCTGGTACTCAAATGGTCATAATCATAATGAAGTACCATAATGCCCACCGCCTGAGGTGAATTCAATCCACCCCGGTCTCCCGGTTGAGACCACTGCTCAAATAAATCTGGATCTGGGAGTCCGTCCCGTTCATGATTGTAACTCATCCAGCGTTTAAGGTCAAATCTCGCAAAATGATCTCCTAAACCAGCTGGTGGCTGACCACGAAAATTACTTTCTGACCAATCCCCATAGTTACGCTGATAACCGAACATGGATGGCGCAAAAGTATTGGCAAAAGTTATGAAGAGATCTGTAATAGTATCATTCGTTACATTCTCGAATTCATATTCATAAATGATAAAATTATTGTATTGGGGATAACTCCATGCCCGGCTGGTGCGTTTCACCCTGATTCCTACCGGAGTATCCCAGCGGGCGATAATTATTTCCTCTGCCTCGTCCGGATCGAATGCAGGATTTAATTCACCGTTCGACAGAACTGGAAAATTCTCTACTTTCTGTAACTCAAGCGGACTACTATAAACGCCGATCACCGGGACCGGTTCGCCGTTAGTGTTCGATGTTGCGCCACAAAAAGCATAGGTTCTTCCTCCCGGTCGGGTGCCCGCAATCCAGATCCCGCTTCCGAATGAACAATGTTGTCCCGGATAATTGACTCGATCCAATATAAGACTCGAAAAGGGTGGCCATTCCATGGAGGGACTGCTGGATTGAACCGTTCCTCCAGCATTATAAGCCCTCCCCAATTCACCAGTATTATACACGGATTGATGCATCATACCTCTTCGATGTACCCGCCAGTCACGAATCTGGGCATAGGCGTTGCCACCCATTAATAGCAACAGTAAAGCAATTATTCCAAATTTTTTCATGTTTTCTTCACCGGGTTAAATAATTTAAAACCTCAATGCAATTCCAAAGCTGAATGACCTGGGTTCATTCCCATAAATCAGGAAGGATTGATCCACACTGAATGGGCCCTGTTTACCTTTATCCCACCAGTAGCGTATACCATTTTCCTTGTCATCAATGGGATACTGTTCATAGTACTGGAGGGGTAGATTTTGATTTGTCGGTGTAGGTCTTCTAAATAGATAATCGTAATTCAATATTTTATTGTCCAGCAGGTTGAAAACCTCCATGTACAAAATGGCCTGTGTTCCGAGGAAGCTTTCCAGAGTCTTGGTAATTTTTAAGTCTGTATTATATTCCATCGGTGCCCGTTTTACATTAATCAACCGGATATCGGAAGGAGAGGTGTAAGGTCGACCACTACGGATCGTAGAATAGGCTGAAATATTAATATTACCAAGGGGTTTAAATCCAAATACCGATGGACCCCAATTGGGCCTCAGCAAGTAGTTGAGCGTGATTATCAAATTGTGGGTCCGGTCAAAATCAAGCAGAATATCACGAGTTGGAACATTCTTCAGATCGGAAGTAACAACACCTAGTGTGTCTCTATTGAAAATCGGTTTGGCTGCCGTTGCGGTTGCACTTTTTCCGGTTGCATAGCTGTACTGATAATTTATACTGCCAGTCAAAAGTCCACTTCTCTTGTTTAACATTACCCTGAAACCCCGGATATCTGCATAATCAAGATTAAAATAAGAACTATCCCCATAACCGGCCCTCTCATCAAAAAATATCGCCTGCTGAATTAAGTTTTTAACGTCTTTGTAGTAGCCACTCACATCCAGTGTAAAGCCTTCTCCGAGAGCTTGCACTACTCCAATATCATAACTGTTGGTAGTCTCCGGTTTGAGTCTGGGATTCCCAAGTATGATCGGATTATTCAGTTGTTGACCAACACGGGTTGACACAATATATTGAAAGGAAGGTCGCTGCATGAAGGCGCCATAATTTAAATGGAATACCGTTGATGCAGAAATCGGAAACGAGAAACCAAGTCGGGGTTGCAATCGGCCAATTACTGGCGGTTTTTCTGTTTGCACTTCTTCGGGATGAAAACGTCCGGTTGAATCAGGATCTCCAAAAGGTGTGAAAGGATCCGGATAATAATTTACTCCTGAGTACCAAAGATCCCACCGCAAACCTACATTGGCAATCATACCGGCAAATTCCATTTTATCCTGGATATAAATTGCCGCTTCCAGTGGATTAGCGGTATAGTCCTCGAGCTCTCTTCTCGATCGAATGCTTAAAAAATTTGAAACATCAATCCGATATGCATGGACCTGAATTCCAGTGTTAATTAAATGTGCATTCGTAACTTGACTGGTAAAAGCACCTTCAAAGGATATGGTTCGCGTTTTTTCCTCAGTAAATGTATCATATCCAATTTGATAATCAATTCCATCCGGAGAATTATTGTTTGGATAAGAGATTGTTCCCACAACCCAACTAAAATTTGCCGAATCCGGTAATACATTAGGTACCGGTGTGCTGCCAAGCTTGTTGTTGGTAAAGAGTGAGTTTATTTTAAATTCATAAAAAGTTTTCTCACTGACAGTTTTGGTAAAACGTGCACCGAGTTGCGCGTTAACTCTTTTCCTCTGACGAAGACTGGTAATTCGATCCCAAAGCCACCGCTGATAACCGGTGTAATTATTTGAACTGGAAAAATAATTTTCTCTTTCCTGAGTATATCCACCACTGATTCGTAGAGCCATATCACTACTAAGATCCATAACAACATTTCCCATGGCTTGATACTCCATATTGGGTCTCTCAGTGGCAAAAACGTTATTCTGTCTTTCTGATCTCAGAGCTAAAAACATTCTCATTTTATTATTAATAGGGCCTCCTGTAGCCCCTTCCAGCGTATAATCAAGTTCATTACCATAGGTTTTTCCGATATCCCGGCGGGTTTGCTCCCAAAGCATACGGGCAACAGCCACCTGAACTGTGGTATCCCCTTTAAAACTGCTGGTAAGTCCGGAGGCCATCGATCCGTAGTAAGGTTGATTCTGTTCAGAGTTTGGATCTCCCGACAACCAGGTGTCTTCCTCCATAAGTAATCTGATATAATCATTTGCGGCTGGATCAAACACACTTGGTCCAAAGTGTTTTCGACTGGGCATCCGCGATCGTATCTCCGCTCTGGTCTCCCACAGATGTCGGCTACCTTCTTTCATGGAAATATTGACGACACCAGACTGGGCATTACCATATTGAGCACCAAATCCGCTGGTAATTACCTCTACTTCTTCAATCCCGCTCATGATGGGAAGAAAAGCGGAGGAACGATCCAGGGGATTGACAATTCCCATTCCCTGCAGGATATAATATTCTTCCCCCTCACGACCACCTCGGAAATGCCCGTCAATTACATCTGAGGTAAGATTTAAAACATCGCCTATATCACGAACACCCGGCAAAGTCTGGACATCTTCAAAACGCACAATTGAGCTGGTAGAGGTTTTATCCCGCTCCACATCAGGTCTTTCTGCCACAACGACCACTTCATCGGTTTCGAGCACCTCATCAATTAAATTAAAATCAATTTGGGTCGTTCTTCCGGAATTCACCACAACATCAATCATCCTCATCGTCTCGAATCCGATCATAATCGCCCGAATTTCGTATTTTCCGGGAGGAATATTCAATATGAAATATTGACCATTTTCATCGGTTGCTGCACCCATACCCGTACCGACAATTACAATATTTGCTCCTGGAAGCGATTCACCGGTTGCAGCCTGCACGACGGTTCCGGCCAGCTTTCCCATCATCTGGGCGGGGAGCGTATTGAAACAAACCAATAGAATAAATAAGGCAAAAAAAGTATAGCTGAAAAACGGAAATGAATGATCGATACGCTTTTTCGACATGTTCTTTCCCCGATTTGACCACAGCGTTTTTGTTCTCTTACCCATTCTTTCCTCTACAAATATAGGATTTATATTTGCTGCAAATTACTTCTGCATATAGAAACCGATTTATATTAAAATCTTGACGCTTCCTTCCTGCTTCTTTGATTCAACTATTATCATTTTTCTTTCACTATCATTCCTGCAATTGACCATTGATAAAGACATTTTTCATGCGCAGGTCCTGGTAGTATTTGAGTATGTTACCATCCTGAACACCCTCAAAGCGACAATTCTCCAGATTAATGTTGCTTACAGGTGAGCGTTCATACCCTACAATGGAGATGCCAAATTTACTTTTACGGCTGGTTACGTTGCTCACGTAGACATCACGGACAATGGGATCATACTGGCCCACATCCCCTTCACCATAATTAAAATTGATTTTCACGATGGCGTCACTCACTTCACCCACAGTTACATTATTGAAATATATATGTTCAACCACACCACCCCGCATGGAATTGGTCTTTATTCTCAAGGCCCTCTCCAGATTCGGACTATCCATCACGCAATTTTCCACAAACACATTCCGGCAACTGCCACTAACTTCACTACCAATAACCACCCCCCCGTGACCGTCTTTCATGGTGCATCCCTGGACAACAATGTTTTCACTGGCCACATTCACCCGTCGTCCATCCGCATTCCGACCGGATTTGATAGCGATGCAATCATCACCCGTATCAAAATAGCTATTTTTAATCAAAACATTTTTTGATGATTCGGGATTACAACCATCATTATTGGGACCGTGACTCGTCACTGAGATATTCTGAACAGTTACATTCTCAGATAAAACCGGGTGAATGACCCACATTGGTGAACGCCTGATTCGCACACTGTCAATGAGGATGTTCTTGCATTTATATAATTGAATGAAATTCGGTCGCAAATAAGAACCCTCGCCGAATATGCGGTCTGGCACCGGAATTTGATTTTCCCCCATCTGATTCAGTCTTTGGGTATCATTATCACCATTTGGCTCCCCAGTTTCCCAACCGAATTCTTTTCGCCCTTTCCAGGACCACCAATTTTCCTCCCCCGCCTGTCCATCAAGCAGGCCATTACCTGTAATGGCAATATTTTCCTGCTCATATGCATATATGAATGGTGAGTAATTCATACATTCAACACCCTCGAATCGGGTATAGACCACTGGTAGGTATTGCCTGGGATCTGTGGAAAACAGGAGGGTGGCATTCTTTGTCAGGTGCAGGTTTACATTACTTTTTAAATGTATTGCACCCGTTAAGAAAACCCCATCCGGGATAACAACCCTGCCCCCGCCTGCATCATGACAAGCAGTTACTGCCTTCTCTATTGCATTGGTACAATCGGAGATACCATCACCCTCAGCCCCAAAATCAGTGATGAAAAAGTCCTGTTTTGCAA
>CP070707.1:3725851-3732220 GCA_020350205.1 bacterium | reverse complement strand
AGATCAATGTGTTTTATCATTCCGGGAGGGTGGGTGCTTGGCGTTGGATATGATACTTTAAATTAAACTGAGCATTCAATATTTAGTTAACCATCCTAAAAAAATGATAGAAATTATTCTGGCTTTTATCACCCTGCTGGTGGCGATTTTCATTCTTTCTGTCACGCCATAAGACTTTTAAATCATAGTTATACAATTATTGATACATTGAACTCCTCTGTATGAAAACGTATTAACAGAATTTTGAATCGGGGGACTTTTATTTATACGAAGTGTAAAACATTTTAGACATAATGACAATTATACTTGACATTTTATAAAGAAAAGTTTACATTATAGTAAAAGAAAAATCAGATCAGATTATGAAAACAAATCTTAGAAAATATAGATTCGAACGTGGTGAACTAAGTCAGCAGGAGCTGGCTGACATGGTTGGTGTATCAAGACAAACTATTGTCGCTATCGAACGGGGTGATTATTCCCCTTCTGTGAAACTTGCCTTACTTTTAGCAAATAGATTGGAAACAAAAGTAGAAGAATTGTTTTTTTTAGAGGAGAAAGATTATGCTTAGAAGAGACTCTATCTTCTGGTGGGCGAGCGGAATTTTTATCCTCGCCTTAGTACTATTTGCAATTACACAGGTAGATACTTTTTTAGCACTTATGGTTCTCGCTTACCTTTTACGGCCTACTCTGGCTTCATTGGGAATGGCTAAAAAATATGTCGATGAGAGAGAACTGAGTCTGAACTACCGTTCGGGTAATATTGCTTTTTTTGTAATGATGACTGCTTGTGTTTTCTTCGCCGCCAAATTAAGAGCAGAAAATAATCATACCGGCGAAATGTTTTATATGGTTATTGTGATCGGTATTGTTACTAAAGCTTTGTTCAATATATTTCTGGCTAAAAACTTTCGCGAAGTTGCACCGAAAATTATTATTTCGGTAGGTCTTTTAGTCGCTCTCTTTTCAGGGATGGGTTCAATAAGACACGGAGTTTTCTCAATTAATTTCTTAATGAATATTTTGCCGGGCTTGGCAGTAACAGGAATAGGGGTTTTATCAAAATTTTATCCTCGAATCGCTTCTATTGTTATTATTCTCTTCGCTATTACTTTTTTTATCAGAAGACTAACTCTTGATACTTCATGGGCAACAATTGGGGTCATCCTAATCATTGGCGTTCCGCTTTTAGCTGCTTCCTGGGGACTATGGCGGGAACCCAAGATTTCTTCCGAGGAATTGGTAACTTAGGTCAAATTTAACAGGAAAATCAAGTATGGAAAGTAGAACCTACTGTACAATTGTTACTATTCTTCTTTTGATACTTATTATTAATACAATCTCAAGCCAGGAATCTGAGAAAAAAGGCAGGCCTAATCAGGGATTAGTTTTTAGGTTGAGTGAACAGGATGTAATATTGCCGATTACTGCTATCGAATGGGGATATCCGGATCGCTGGTCATTTACATCACGCTATATTCACGGTTTTCATAAAGAAAAAAAGAGGAGGATGTGGGATCATAATTTGGGCGTTTTCCTCAGTCCGGGATTATCCGGAGGGCGTTTGGGGATAGGTTATCTCGGAATATATTCCCCGGCCTCTTTAAGAGAATTTGCGCTTTTCAGCGAATTACGTGGAATTCTTCTACGAACTTGGGGAAACCCGCTTTCGGTAAATCCTAATGAGACTTTTTGGGGAGCAGAGTTAAAAATATGCATTTCATGGTTATTAAATGCCAGTGTGGGTTATTATTTGCCAATTAAAAATTCAACTAAAAATACAGATTCGTTTTTGGGATTTCATGTTGGAATAGGGATTTAATTTATCACAATCCAAAAATTACTACGTGTCATTGCATCAAGCGAACTCAGGCAAGAAATAGTGTGTAATCGGTTCTTTTAAAACAATTAAATGTTTTTCTGATGATTCCTAATCAGAATGAATACCACCGTTTTATACGATTTGAAGATATATTTTGGAGAAAGCATTGTGAAGAAAACATAATAGCTGTCAATTTTCCGGCCACTTTGGGAGGTTTTCGATAACTTAATTCGGCTTGATTTGTTAGAGGTGATTTTTCAAGGTTTAATTGTAAGCCCACAATAGAAAGGAAATATGATGAAACTCAATCTGACCTTTTGTCGCCGATGTCTTTTCACAAGTGCCGCACTCCTCATTGTGGTCGCTCTGCTGGTGGCAGTGGCAGTGATTCCGTCCATCAAAGCCGAGGTCTTGCGCGGTGGCACGCCAGAGAAGGTAATCAACATTTTTTGGATGAATGTCATCTTCACAGTGCTTATCGCTATAGGCATCTGGTTCATCGCCATTCGGACCCAGAGTCGCCGCTTTCTTCCTTTATTTTTTCTTGGTTTCCTTGCCCTGATGATCTTCCTGCTTGGATTCGCATTGAATGACGCGGGACAGGCATACCGTTCTCATGGTCCTGGTATGCAAACTGCGAGTATGGTTCTTATTATAGGAGCCGTCATCGACCTGATTGCTTTATTGCTGGTGGTTATAGCTGCCTCGTTTTTTCCGAAAAAAACGTAAAAGAGTTTGAATAACAGGATTTCCCGAATCCTTCCAGGATAAAGGGATTCATTGCAGTCGGTAAATGATACTGACCTTTATTCCTTGGGTCTTCTTTTATGTCCAGAAGAATTTTATCTCAATTTCTTGTCGGCGTCTTAAGCCCCACCGGTTTTATTCTGTTATATCTAAGATAAACGCAGTTTTAATTTTGAGACGGCCCGGTCACTTTATGGTTGATAAGATGGCAATACAATTGAGGGATGTAGGAAACAAGAAAAGTGGAGGAATGTGATGATTAACTTAGTTTTCAGAAACAGCAACCTGATTTTTTTATTGGTTATTATTGGTTCAATTTTAATTGGTTGTTTTAAAAAAGTGAGTGAAACTGTTCGTGATGAATCTGCTGGAATAAATGGGGGTTTTGAGGTAATCAAATCCGGATTACCTGTAAACTGGCTCATTTATTCACCAAAAACCATTCCAACAGGTAACTATGATTTAATCCTGGATACCGTTGAGTATGTTGAGGGAAAACAATCATTGAAATTCCTGGTTCATGAATGTTCTGCAATGGGTGGATGGTATTCGCCAGGATTCTGTAATGAATTTAAAGCGATTCCTGCCCAAATGTACAAGATCAGTTTCTGGATTAAAAATGATGGCTGCGAATTTATGGTGAGAATAGGTGGAGTGGGGACCAAAATCGGGAAATATGAGATAATTGTCAATTCGAAAGAATCCTATAACGAATGGAAGTATTTTGAATATGACTATAAAATGCCGGCTGAAGAGGAATACAACAGGCTTCGTTTAGAAACGAGTATCCTGCACCCGGGAAATTTTCAGATTGATGACATCAAAATTGCAGATATTCATGGTGAAAGTGTAGTGCCCATCATTTGATAAATGGGTTTATAGTGGTTCATGCTTGTATTAACCGGACTCTCCATCGTGATGAAGAAATCGGTATTGTTCAGCTCCCCTTGAATTGTTTTCACGTTTCGACCGGTTAGACGCAATTGTTTTGCTTTTAAAAATTATAATTTAGGATTGTTTATGATGAAATCTTTAAGACCGGTCGTTCTTGTGCTGTTAATTTTCAGCTGTAATGTTAATGATGATGTTAATGTCTTTTTAATTGGTGATTCCACCATGTCAGATAAACCAAATCCGGATCGAAACCCGGAACGTGGTTGGGGCCAGATGCTCCCACTGTTTTTTAATGAGAATGTTGTTGTAAAGAATTTTGCTGTTAATGGCAGAAGCACCAAAAGTTTTATTGATGAAGGAAGATGGGGAAAGGTTTTGTCTGAAATGAAAAAAGGAGACTATGTTTTTATCCAGTTCGGGCATAATGACCAAAAATTCAACGATTCACTTCGTTTTACTAATCCTCTGACGGCTTATAGAAACAATCTGACCAGGTTTGTAACCGAAGCCCGGGAGAAGGGTGGCATCCCGGTATTGTTTAGCCCGATAGTCCGTAGAAAATTCAACGAATCAGGGGTGCTTATAGATACCCACGGAATTTATCCGCTGATTGTGAAACAGGTAGCAGTCGATTTAAATGTTCCTTTTGTTGATTTGCAGCTCAAGTCGGAGAATCTCGTTTTAACAGTCGGACAGGAAAAGTCGAAAGAATTATACTTATGGGTTGAACCCGGAGAGAACAGTTATTATCCCGAAGGTAAACAGGACAACACCCACTTATCGGTCATAGGTGCAACGGAGGTTGCCAGGCTAGCTGTCGATGGACTGAAGGAAGGCAGATTAGGGATAACAAAATTTTTAAAGAATTAGAATAAATTGCTGTCTAACCAGGTAAATAACCGAGATCTATAAGAGTGTGGCGATTTTACTGTTTAGGTTCTGAGCCAGCATTCTGACCGGATGTATTTTATCAATTGAATAAAATTGAAGGATCTATCGACGACCAGAGAATGATCCAATCCTGTGCTCAATGGAATTAAAAAGAGAGCATGATGTTTGAACAGTATGTTCTGGGGTGCATATACCACTTTTGCCAGCTCTAGAGATCTGAGTTTATAATGAAACTTTATGTTGTCATTCTGCTGCTCCTTGTGAATATTTTTCTTCTTTCCAGGTGTTCCTTTGTTGGTCTTGCGACCGGAATAATAATCGATACACGGTCATATGAGGAAAAGGCGATGAATAGCGACTCCCTCCAGACCCTCACGGCTACAGATCAGCTGAAAATACGCTTAAACAATAGTAAAATACGTTACGGGAAATTTAACCGATTAGAGATCCTGAATAAGGCAGAGGCAGGTACCAACAGCATGAATAACAGAGGTGATTCAGCCGCTATGATTATCCCGGAGAAGGAATGGAAAGTCGTAATCAATGAAAGAATAGGTGAAAGAAGTTATCATAAAAATGAGATCAGGCAAATTGAAATTCACAAAAGGGGTTATGCACCGGTGAAAGGCTTTGCCTTTTGATTTATGATGGATCTCATCCTTTATTATTTTATCTCCCATAATTTTGAACTGGGAACCGGAGGATAAACTGCTATATCTTTTATCAGATATATGATGGGGATAATAAGAAAGTCAGTAATGGTTTTGCTGGGATAGGTTAAAATTTTTTATTTATAATCCAATAAATAAGAGCTGGGCGTCCAGGTAGCCGTGGCGCGCCAGAGCGATGATCTCCTTCCAAGAGATTTGGTATCATCGTCCTCATTAAAAGCGCGTACCGCACATAGCTGCGTCCGTAGACGCCCAGTACTTTATTTTAATCATTTAAGGAGGTTCACGAGAGATGGAAAACAGGGCTATGATCTACCAGGGATATGTAGGTGTCCTTTATGAAAACGGTTCATTCATCAAAGTGCTTCCTGCCGGAGTGTATAAGCTTAAAAGGCACTGGTTTGATATGATTCAACGAGAGATGGTGCAGGTAGATATGCGAGAAAGGTCGGTCACTATTAAAGGGCAGGAAATATTAACCTTTGATAAAGTAGCCATTCGGGTAAGTCTATTGGTATACTTTCGGGTTAAAGATCCGGAAGCGGCTCTGCATAATGTCGGTTCGTACCAGGAAAGAATCTATGAAGATGTGCAATTGGCCGCCCGTCGATCTTTAGCCAGCCGAACTCTGGAAGCCATTTTAAGTGACAGAAATGAAATTTCAGATGCGGTGCGGGATGATGTTAAAGAATCTGCCGCAGGCTACGGTGTTGAGATCCTCCGTGCCGATGTAAAAGACCTGGTGTTTCCGGGTAATCTGCGGGAGATTATGAATGAAGTACTTGAGACAGAACGTCGCGCGGAAGCGAAGCTTATTCAGGCTAAAAAAGATGCCGAAGCCTTGAAAATAATGAATGATGCGGAAAATCAAGCCACCCGGGATCGACTTGAAGCAGAAAAGGAACGCATACGGATCAATGCGGAGGCCGAATTGGAGCGCGCCCGTTTAAAAATAGAAGCAGATACTGAGGAAGCCAAAGCACTGCTTGAACATCCCCAACTTTTACGGTTACGCGAACTTCAGACCCTGGAAAAAATGGCTCAATCCGGGGGCAAGTTCGTCGTTGGATTGAACAGCGAAGGATTGAGCAGTTTTTTTAGAGACGGAGAAGACTCGTAATGCTTAGTAGGTCATCCACTAAATCAATGCCGGTGAATGAACAGTCAGTATTCAAATTTTGTGAAATACTGCCTGCAAAGCGGATTTATAATGAACGAATTTAGCTGGCGGCACAGGTAAATAATCGCGGCTGTGCACATACAGTTCGACCAATTATCCCACCCTTGGCCTTGTAGTTGCCAGGTGTTTAAGGTGATGAATGAGTAAAGGAAATTCACCAC
>CP070707.1:3719651-3725751 GCA_020350205.1 bacterium | reverse complement strand
CCAGTACCATCGTCAACGGACGTCCGATTGCCGGTGAGGATGGTGACTTCCTGTATGGTTCGGGGTATTTCCCCCTGACTCCCGGTCAGACGGAACGTCTTTCTCTGGCCCTTATTTATGCATTTACAGTGGATGAGATTGTCAAGAAATTATCCACTGTGCGTGATATCTATGATTCCGATTATCGCTTCCCGATTGCGCCGGAAAAACCCCGTGTGAAGGCGGTGGCTGGTGACGATCAGGTCACGCTTTACTGGGACCGAACGGCTGAAAAGTCCTTTGACCCGGTATTGAGAATCTTCGATTTCGAGGGATACAAAATTTACAGGGCTACAGATCCGCTTTTTAATGATGTCAAGATTATTACCAATTCAGCCGGTAATCAAATTGCCTATAAAGCACTGGCCCAGTTTGATCTGGTCAATGGCATCACCGACTGGTATTATGCACCGTATGATCTTTATCAATCACTGCAGGGCTGGGCGTTCTACCTGGGTGAAGATAATGGGTTACAACACTCCTATGTTGATACTGATGTGAAAAATGGTCGAACTTACTATTATGCGGTTGTTTCTTATGACCGGGGTGATGAGGAAACGGGTATTTTACCGAACGAATGTACCAAAACGATAACTCAAAAACCTACCGGAGAGATTGAAACAGACGTCAATACCATTGTGATAACGCCGACAAAAAGCAAAGCCGGGTATACCGCACCATCTGCGGAAGACTCTCTGGATCATATTCAGGGCGAGGGCTTTGGAACGGTAACTTATCAAATTCTGGATGATACCCAGTTGACCGGAAATCAGTATGAGGTTTATTTCTGGGATACCTCCAATGATGGGGTTGATAATAATAATAACTGGACTCTGGCAGACGATGTTGGTGCTGATGGAATCCCCAATACCGGTGATTTTGGGGAAGGTGATGGAAAACCTACTTTGGGCGAACCCAAGTTTGAAACCAAAGATCCCAAAGAAATGGAGGCCGTGACCACTTTCTATGGTGTAAAAGATCTTAAAGAATACACGGAAGAGTTCATTCCCAATGATACCTTATTCGTAGATTTAGAGCGCCAGAATTTGGATTCGGTCAGTATGATGGTACGGGAAGCATTCGGTAATCTTGTGGATCCTGCGAATTATATTGTGGATACTGAAAGAGGCCGGATTCGAGCGGCCTCTGCGGGGACACTGCCGGATCCTCTTTACACTATTACCTATCTCTATAGTCCGATTTATTACAGCCCATTTATGCAGGGAAGTCCCTGGATAGACCCGGTCCGGGATACCGATATTTTTGATGGCATGACTCTTAATTTTGATAATATCTGGCGAACAGAACTTGATTCAGTACGATCGGAGTGGAATGATTCTAATATCGAATATAGTTTTCAACTGGCTTCTGAGGACATAAATGTAGGGGGTTCAATCATTAAACCGATCGTTTTTCCCGCCAATTATGAGCTAAGAGTCTCGGATGAAATCGTGGATACTACCCATACCATCTATGGTTCACCGGCCCAACCCCGAAAATTCTTAATATATAATACCACGGGTAACTATAAGGTGAAATATATTCATGACGATATTAACCGCGATTTGTATCCTTCTTTTCCGGTGGAACCCACAGTGAGAACCGAACGGATCTTTATATTCGAGAGAGACCAGAATGGTGAATTCACAATCTATGCCCGGGTATTATTCTTAACCTCCGTGAATAAATATACCTATGCTTTTCAGGGTGGAGAGATTCTGAATATTGTGCAGAAATTCCCCTTCAACCGGACCGATAAATTTGGTCTGGAGACGCCACTTCCGGAAATTGATAATGTTCGGGCGGCCAGTGAATTGGAAGGGATACTGGTCTTTCCGAATCCCTACATTGTCAGTCATGCCTTTGAACCCCCGTTACCACCTAATGTAACCAGTGGTCGTGGCGAACGCCGGGTTTATTTTTCCAAGATTCCACAGGGAGCAAAAATTCACATTTTTACCGCCCGGGGTGAACATGTCATCACCTTGGAAGATCAAAATTCGATGTATAATGGAACGATTATCTGGAATCTCAAAACCAAAGAAAATCTCGATATTGCCTATGGTGTTTACTTTTATGTGATAGAAAGTACCGTAGGCACCAAAAGGGGAAAACTGGCAGTCATAAAATAATTAGATATACCATTCGGTGCTCATAAGATTGAAAGAGAAATACACAAAGATTTGAAACAGAGTTTAATTTCTGAGGTGGATCAATGAATCCCAAATATATAAATGGAATAAGCCTTCTCGTTCTGATGTTCTTTCTGTTCGGTTCATATTCTGTTTGCTATTCTCAGGATAAAGTAGCGACCTCAGCCGCACCCTTTCTGGGGATCAATATTGGTGGGGCTGCTTCGGCCATGGGAGGGGCATATGTTTCCATGGCCCGTGATGCGACCTCCATCTACTGGAATCCTGGAGCGATGTCACGATTGGGCAGATCCGAGTTGAGTTTTACCAGTACCTCCTGGTTTTTGGATACCAAGTATAATTGGGGGGCGGTTATTCTCAATCTGGATGGCAATAATGCGTTTGGGATCAATATGGCCATACTTGATTATGGAGAAGAAAATGTAACCACGGTTCAGGCCCCCGAAGGGAATGGATTACGCTGGAGTGCTCAGGATTTGTATGCTGCCCTCTCTTATGCCCGCAATTTAACGGACCGTTTTTCTATCGGAGGTTCGGCAAAATATATCCGCCAAAAAATCTATAATGAATCTGCCTCAGGCTATGCAGTGGATATCGGATTGTTATATATTACCCGTTTCAATGGAATGAGACTGGGGGTGAGCATTTCCAATTTTGGGACTGAGATGCGCATGCAGGGGAAAGACCTGCTTCATCCTTATGACGAGGACCCTAATAATCTGGGAAATAATCCCACTATTACCTCGGAAAAACGGACTCAGAGCTGGCCATTACCATTATTTTATAGAGTAGGTGTATCCATGGATGTGGTTAAAGTGGCCCAGACGGCGTTGCTAGTCTCCTCTGACGTCGTCATACCCAGTGATAATTCTACCATTATTAATGTTGGTGGGGAATTAAACTGGAACCAAATATTCTTTCTCCGAGCCGGATATAAGTCTTTAATGAGAGAAAATACTGAAGAGGGGTTGACTGCGGGTGTGGGATTTAAATATTTCGTTCCCAATTTAGGTCAGATCGGACTTGATTATGCCTATAACGATTATGGTCTGCTTGAAGAAATACATACATGGGGAATCAGTTTTACTTTTTAAAGGGAAAACCTTAACTAACTCATAACACTTAAATTAATTACGGAGGAATCATGAAGAGTATTACACTAATCTGGTCAGTAATAGCCGTATTACTGATTATAGGGATAGTGTCCGCTCAGAATGTCAATGTGACATTCCGGGTGAATACAGCCACCGTCCCGGATACTATTACGCCTAAGAGTGCGGTGGTACAGGTACGCGGTGGTACGGCCCCTCTTACTTGGGGTAATGATACCGGTGGACAGATGATAAATATGGGTGGCGATTACTGGGAAGTTACTCTGGCCTTTCCCCAGAACACCGATATCAATTACAAGTTTTTCGCCAATGCACAGGGCGATGGTACCGGTGATGGCTGGGAAGCCGATCTTTCAGGTGGAAACCGTTTCTTACACACTACCACCACGGATACGGTGCTTCCGGTGAAATTTTTTAACAAAATTAATGGTGCCGGCGAAGATGCCCTGCCCTATACCGCGAGTGACTCCATGGATGTCTGGTTCCGGGTGAATGCACACCGACTCATTCAGTATAGTACTTTCGATCCGGCTACCCAGGTGTTGGGTATTCGCGGGGGAACTCCCTCACTGGATTGGGGAAATACTATTGTTCTGACACCGGAGACTCCGCACCAGGGTAATCAGTATACGTATCCTTCGGACTACTTCTGGTCCGGGCATGTTAAAATAGTTCCTACCGCTATTAATCCGGGGGATACCGTCTTCTACAAATTTGTATATGGAGATGCACCGGCCGGCAATAACAATATCGAGTGGGAATCAATTCCGAATCGCCAGTTACCTGTAACAGTAGGCTATCCGGATACCAGTATTCTCTGGTCCTACTGGAATAATACCCCACCGGATATTGCCGTTGGACAAGACACGGTAACAGTTAAGTTTGTTACCGATTTAACGCGGGCAATCAATGAAAATGGATTCTCACCGGGTGATACGATTTATGCTCAATATGGTGATAATGGTACCGCAGTTCCCGACTCTATTCGTCTGATCAAGGAAGGATTTATCGGGAATATCTACTCCGGAGAGAAGGAAGTGTATAATGTAGAGGCGGGTGGTGAGCTTCAGTACAATTATTATGCTTCTTTCAATGGTCAAGGTTTTAGGGAGAATTATTTCGATTTCTCGGATACCACCATTGGTACCAGCCGTCCGGAGAAACGCAAGCTCAATATACCCTCGCCAGCTCCCGGAACAACCATTGTAACTTATGATACTGTGGCAAGTCTCACCGACCCGCACCGACAACCACAGCTGGGGAATAGATCGGTTTTACCCAAAAATGTGACTGTCCGGTGGGAAGTGGACCTGCGTCCGCCGTACTATCAGGTGTTACTCGAAGGTGACACCATTATCGACATCCAGTCCACAGTTAATGTTGGTCCCGCCCAACTAGACTCGATTTTTGTCTGGGGTGTCTGGATCAACGGACTGGCCACCGACGGATGGACAGGTTGGGGTTCAGACCTGCGTAATACCCCTGACAAGAAAATGTGGGACGATGGGACCAATGGTGATGATGCGGTTGCGGGTGACTCTATTTATACCACCACCTGGTTCTACTCCGGTCCAGACAGCAGTGATGTGTATGGCCAGATTTTCAAATTCGGAATCTATGGGGGTGACAATGAAGCTGGTGGCTCTGGTTATGGTTTGAACCACCTGGAAAATATTGTTCTGGCTAACCCGGGTAATCCCAATCCTGAAACCGTAACTATTTTTAGTCAGTTCGGTTCGATCAATCCGAATTTCTACTGGAGATGGAATTTTAATCTCGGTGTTGTCGGTATTGAAGATGGGCCGGTCCAGGTTACCAAAACGCCGCGCCTGGACAACAACTATCCCAATCCGTTCAACCCGGTGACCAGCATCCGGTTTGTGTTACCACAGGCTATGGATGTAAAAATTGAAATTTTCAATGCGCTGGGACAAAAGGTTACCACGCTGGTTGACGGTAAAAGAACAGCCGGCCAGCATATCATCAACTGGAACGGTATTGACAATCGCGGAAACCCCGTTAGTAGTGGGATATATTTCTATCGCCTGAGTACTGAGAATTACGAAAAAACCATGAAAATGGTATTGATGAAATAGTAGCCCCGCTTTGGAAATCTTTATAAGGTAGTAAAATTTTAAACACGGGGACCCAAAATATACATTTTGGGTCTCTGTGTTATTGAGGATGGGTGTCCGGGGGATTTTAATCTGATAAAACTGCTTAATAATCTGCTTGATAATCAAGCATTGATAAGTGTCCTGTCAACGTAATACATATTTTAAACCCTGAAAGAATTATGTCTCTTTCTTCCGAGCAGAAATCATATATCAGAAAAAATCGACATAAACTTTCCGTTAAGAAAATTGCTGAACAGCTGCATGTTGATAAAAATCTGATAAAGGAATATTTGGATTCCCTGATATATGATTCCTACCGGCACAAAAAGCGCCTCTTTTCAATTCTGCTGATTCTTATTCCGGTTGTATTCTTCAGTGTTATAGAACTTTCCCTGAGATTATTCAATTATGGAGGTAATCTTGATCTTTTTATTTCAGGAACCTCAGAATACTCTCCTTATAAAATGTGTAATCCGAAGGTTGGCTTTCGTTTTTTTTACCGGCAGAGAAGTACCCCGTCACCACCGCTCGATCTGTTTTTGAAGGACAAAGTGCAGAATACTTTCCGCGTTTTTGTGCTGGGCGGATCTACAGCAGCTGGATATCCCTATGGTAATAATCTCATGTTTAGTCGGATTCTGCAGCAACGATTAGCAGAGACCTATCCGGATCACACTAT
>CP070707.1:3706993-3719551 GCA_020350205.1 bacterium | reverse complement strand
TCCAGCCCAATGTAGATCCTCTTCAAAAGTGGGATTCACAGTTTCAGGAACAGGTATTTAATCAGCTCTTGAAAAACAGTAGTGAAATTTTAAAGCAGGAACCTGATCTTCTGGTTTGGCCGGAAACCGCGACGCCTTTTTATCTGCGGACACGCCTCCATGCACTGGCTGAAATCGGGAAATTTCTGGATTCCTCCCGGGTTTATTTACTAACCGGAACACCTGATTATCAATACAGTGAAGATCGAACCCGTGTGTTTACTCACAATGCTGCTTTTTTCTTCCGTCCGGATCAAATAAGCTTTGAAGCCTATTATAAGATGGCGCTGGTTCCCGGGTCGGAAACCGTTCCCTTTAAAACAATACTTCCTTTTCTCCGCAATCTTGATATTGGTGGGGCAGATTTCTTTCCTGGCAAAAGTTATAATGTTTTTAAATGCCGGGTACCGGAGCGCATTGGTCGATACAACGGTACGCAGTTTCAGATCAACAGGAGTAACCCGCTGGATTCGATAACCGTTCGCTTGTCGGCGATTATCTGTTATGAATCCGTATTTCCTCATATAGTCCGCCGGTTTGTCGAAAATGGGGCAGAGTTGCTCACTATTATAACGAATGACGGTTGGTTTGGAATGACAAGCGGTCCGTTTCAGCATGCCAGATATGCGGTATTTCGCGCCATTGAAAATCGTGTAAGTATTATTCGATGTGCCAATACCGGAATTTCCGGATACATCGATCCGGTAGGAAGATATTTGAAGCAAGCTCCCCTGAATACCAGTAAAAATCTGTCGGCCATTATACCTCTGAATTCAAAGAAAACATTTTATACCGTTCATGGAGACTGGTTTGGACAGATTTGTTTGCTCATTTCTATAATATTTATTTTTTTTGTTTTGTTTTCCTGGCGTCTTTTTCGATCTTAAATTTATAAGTTTTTTAAACTGTATTTATGACTATTCTAGTTAAAAAAAGAATGTATTTGGTTTATCCGATTATCCTGTTCTGGAACATGTGCTGGTCTCAGAATAGCGGGAATTTGGATATTTTAAACAAACAATTAGTAAACCCGATACTTGCGGGGATAGATTCTACTCTTGTGACCGCTAAGGAGGTAATAATTTCGTCGGTAATGAAGGATGAAATCAATCAATGGCTGGTCAACCGTATTCGGGATGAACTACTCAGAAATGATATCCCCGTTTTTGAAGACATTGAGGAGATATCTGATTCTTCAAGCACAATTGTTATCCAAAATACATTTATTAAAATATTTTATAAACCTGTTGCTAAAAATCTGCTGCTTAGAAACAGCAAGTACGAAAGAAACATTGAAAGTTTGCTCTCTTTTTATATTAAAGAGGCTGATGAATCTATTATTTATTCTTATAGTAAAACTCAACAAATGACCGATACGTTGTTGGCAAGTCAACTGGATCAGGTTGAAAACAGATTTCACCTGTTTACTCAGGGTGAGACACTGGAGGCTGGTTGGATGAAAAAATTTTTTGAGCCGGCAATTATTACGGTGACAACGATTGGTGTTGTTTTTCTGTTTTATTCATTGAGGAGTGGGTAAGCATGTTAATGAAACAATTCCGGCTATGGATACCCGGTTTAATGGTCGTATTACTCTTTATATCTTGTGGAAAAAAGATAAATAAAGAAGAATTAGCTGCAGAATCTTATTTTGAATATGCAAAAAATCTGTTTGATAGGGGAAAGTATCTGGATGCGATAACCGAATTTACTGTCATCACTTTAAAATTTAGCGGTAATCCGATTGTAGACGATGCACAATTTTATCTGGGGGAATCACACTTTAAAAATGAAGAGTATCTGATTGCAGTTTCAGAATATCAGAAAGTGATTAATGATTATCCAGAAAGTATTTATGTGCAGGAATGTTTTTATAAAATTGGCTTAAGTTTTTATGAATTATCCCAGAGACCGGAATTAGATCAGGAATATACCCTCAAAGCCTTGCGTCAGTTTCAAATTTTTATTGAGGCCTACCCAAAAAGTGATTTACGGTCTGAAGCGGATCAGCGATTGTTCGAGCTTCGATCCAAAATGGCTAGAAAGCAACTATTAGGTGGAAATGTATACCGAAAAATGGGGATTTATGACTCCGCCCTCATCTATTATAATATTCTTCTGGAAAAATATTATGATACGCCTTCTGCAGAGAGAGCCATGTACTGGAAGGCTATTTGTCTATTTAAACTGAAGGAATATGAGCAGGCTTTAACTCAATTTACTGTTTTTCTTGAGAAGTATCCTAACAGTAAATTAAAAGGTGCTGCCCGATCAAAAATATCAGATTTACAGGAAAAAATAAATAACTAATTTTAAGTTGTAATCATCATTTCATGAGAAAAATCGGCCTTTTTGGTGGCACGTTTGATCCCATTCATAATGGACATCTCATCATTTCTGAATATCTTCGTGAAGAATTGGTTTTAGACGAAATCTGGTTTATTCCGGCACGGGTTCATGCTCTGAAGAATAACGAGATGATCTCCCCTCCTGAGGTCAGGAAGGCGATGCTGGAACTTGCCATTTCAGAAAACAGATATTTTAAATGTTCCGATGTCGAGTTGGTAAAGGAAGGGATTTCCTATACGATTGAAACATTGGATAGTTTGCATCAAATGTATTCCTCTTTAAATCCCAAATTTTATTTTTTTATAGGGATGGATAACGTAGATGAATTGCCACTGTGGAAAAAACCAGCTGAAATCCTCACCAAATGTCAGGTGATTGCTTTTGGAAGACCCGGATTTAAACCCTCAGAGAAGGTCAAGCCATTCCTTCCCCATCTACAGTTTTTGCATATTCCGCTGCTGGAAATTTCCTCGACTTTTATCCGCCTGAGGGTGGGGCAAGGGAAGTCGATTCGCTACTTAGTGCCGGATTCTGTCATGCATTATATTAAAGAAAATCAATTATATACGAGACCTGGAAAATAAACCTTGCAAAAAAAATGGTAACCTTTTAAATTGGTAAAATGATACCATAATCCCTGGAGGTTGAATGAAGTTTAATGAAATAAAACAACTCATTAAGGTGGTCGAGAAAAGCGATATTGGGGAAATTGAAATTGTCGAGGAAGGTAGCCGGGTACGTATTTCGAAAAATAGTTCTATGAAACCATCACCGGTTATCAGTTATGCCGAACCTGTGGGCTTCCAACATGTTCTCCCCGAGAAAGGAACCTTGCCTGTCAGTCCTGCCCCGGTGGTTGAAAAAACAGTGCCTTTAGAACCTGCAGATCATTTCGATAAAGTAACATCACCCATGGTAGGAACATTCTACCGATCGCCTGCACCGGATGCAGATCCTTATGTTGAAGTGGGAGATCACGTAAAATCAGGTGATACATTATGCATTATTGAAGCCATGAAGTTGATGAATGAAATCCAGTCTGAAATAACCGGAACGGTCAAAAAGATTTTAGTTGAAAATTCGCAACCTGTAGAGTATGATCAGGTTTTATTTTTAATTGAGAAAGACTGAGAGAAGACGAGGAGTGTGTGATTGTTTAAAAAGGTACTGATTGCTAATCGCGGCGAAATTGCAATTCGAATCATACGGGCCTGTAAGGAGTTGGGGATCAAGTCTGTTGCGGTCTATTCCACACAGGATGAAAATGCATTGCATACTGTTTTTGCGGATGAAGCCGTCTGCATAGGCCCTGCATCAAGCGCAAACAGCTATCTAAATCCAACCCGCATCATATCAGCCGCAGAAATAACCGGGGCGGATGCCATCCATCCAGGTTATGGTTTTCTGGCAGAGAATTCTGAATTTGCCGATATGTGTAATTCCTGTGAAATCACCTTTATTGGTCCTTCATCCGAGGTCATCCGGCGTATGGGCGACAAGGCCGAAGCAAAAAAAGCGATGGTTGAGGCAGGGGTTCCGGTTGTTCCGGGCAGTGATGGTATCATCAGTAAAGAAGAAGAGGCTCACAGTCTCGCGCAACAGATGGGATATCCCGTTATACTGAAAGCAGTTGCAGGTGGGGGTGGTAAGGGAATGCGAATTGTAAGAGATCCCAAAAGCCTGGAAAATAGTTTCATGATGGCCCGGGCTGAGGCTGAAGCAGCATTTGGAAATGCAGATTTATATCTGGAAAAATATATCGAGAGCCCCCGCCATATAGAAATTCAGCTTTTGGGAGACCAAAAAGGAAATATGGTATACCTCGGTGAACGGGAATGTTCCATTCAAAGGAGGCATCAAAAATTGATTGAAGAATCCCCCTCACCGATTATTACTGATAAAATTAGAAAGGCGATGGGGGAAGCAGCTGTCAAAGGGGCATTACACGTCGGGTATTTCAGTACGGGGACTATTGAATTTTTAGTGGATAGTAAGCAGAATTATTATTTTATGGAAATGAACACCAGGATTCAGGTTGAACATCCGGTTACCGAAATGGTTTATCAGGTGGATTTGATCAAAGAACAGATAAAGGTAGCGGCCGGTATGACGATAGATATCAAGCAAAGCCAGCTTAAACCGGTGGGCCATTCCATCGAATGCCGGATTAATGCGGAGGATCCAGCTAATAATTTTATTCCCTCTCCCGGTGAGGTAACCTCATTCTATCAGCCGGGGGGGCCGGGAACCCGCGTTGATACCCATATTTATGCATCCTATAAAATTCCACCCTATTACGATTCACTGATCGCCAAGTTGATCGTCTGGGGGAGAGAGCGTCAGGAAGCCATCAGTCGTCTTAATCGGGCCCTGGATGAATTTGTGGTCGAGGGAATTAAAACGACGATTCCCTTTCATAAATTTGTTATTGCCACACCTGAATTTCTGAGCGGAGATTTTGATACTCATTTTATTGAAAAAATATATAGAAAAGATCTAATTGAAATTTGATGGAGGATTACATGCACATTCCAGAAGAATTAAAGTACACCAAGGATCATGAATGGGCCCGAATTGAGGGTGATATTGCAACTATCGGGATTACGGATTATGCTCAGAGTGAGCTGGGAGATATCGTCTATGTGGAACTTCCGCAGGTAGGACTCGAAACAAAACAAATGGAAAGTTTTGGGACTATTGAAGCGGTAAAGGCTGTCTCCGACTTATTTGCTCCGTTGAGTGGGGAGGTAGTTGAGATTAATGAAAAACTATCAGATAATCCCGATGTTATGAATAAGGATCCTTATGGCGCTGGTTGGATCATTAAGATTAAATTATCCCATAAGGGTGAGCTAGATAGTCTGCTGGACAAAGAAAAATATGAGGAATTGATTTAAAGTTTTGATTTCAGATAGACTTATTGATTATACCTGTTTAACTTAAACTGGTGATTTAGGCATCTTTGGAAAATTTATCATCTGAATATTCTGGTTGTAAGGATATTTAACACGTCAGTCGTAGGATTTCTAAGAAAATGAAAAAAGTATTAATAGTTGACGATAATGAGGATATGCTGGATACCCTGGAGCATCTTTTTCGATTTTATGATTTTCATTCCATCCGCGCTTTAAACGGAAAAGAGGGTGTGGACATTGCTGAAAAGGAGCAACCTGATATAATTATTCTTGATGCCTTGATGCCGGTAATGAATGGATTTGATGCGTGTAAGATTTTAAAGGAAAATTCGAAGACCAAAGAGATTCCGGTGGTTTTCCTGTCTGCGAATTATGTAGAGGATGAGCATCGTGTGATGGGCCTGGAACTTGGAGCTGATGATTATATCTTGAAGCCTTTTAATGCTAAGGAACTCATTGCCAGGGTAAATTCCATTCTTCATAAAAAGGAATTGGTAGAGAATTTACTTCTGGATAATCGGCACTTGATTAAGGAAAAATCGGATGTCGTTCGTGAAGTTGAGGCACTGCAGAAGAAAACTGCTGAACTCGAATCCGGTCAGATTACAGATCCCCTGACCGGTTTATATAATGCAAAATTTCTAAAAAAGCGCTTGGCAGAAGAAATTTCAAGAGCCAAACGATATAATCAAAAATTATCATTGGTCGTAATCGATGCCGATTTATTTCATATAGTCAACGAAGTATTCGGGGAGAAAACCGGTGATTATATCCTGATGCGAATTGCAAATGTGATTCTGAATAATACCCGTAATACCGATATCGTATTCCGCCTCGGTGGTAATCGGTTCATGATTATCCTTCCCAATACCGATGAAACTGGTGCCTATTATGAATCGGAACGAATTCGCTCGGCTGTAGACCAGACCCAGTTTTTTGATCAAAATTTTTATGAATTAAAAAAACTTTCTCCTAAAAGAAAACAGGATTATCAGAAAATTACGGTAAGTATCGGACTGGCAGAAATTGATCTTAAAACTGTTAAGAAGAAAGACCCAATCCTGGAAAATGCCGAAAAAGCACTGCAGCAGGCCAAATCGAGTGGACGCAATCAATCTTTGCGATATTCAAAGTTGAAGGCCAGTCTGGGATAAGGGTGACCATATTATTTAATATGTTAAAGAATTAGTCGAATGTCCAATAAAGCAAAAATACTGATTGTAGATGATAATCCACACGTTCTCAAACTGTTGAGTATAAGTCTTGGGAAAGCTGGATATCAGGTTTCCACAGCAGAAAATGGGGATCAGGGTATGGAGGTCCTCAACCAAGTCAAGCCGGATTTGGTAATTTCTGATGTAATGATGCCGGAAACGGACGGAATTGAATTTTGCTGGATGGTACGTGAGGATTCTGAAATTCCGATGGTACCCTTTATCTTTCTAACCAGTCTGAATGATCAGGATATGGAGATTAGAGGTTTTCGTGCAGGTGCTGATGAGTATTTGATTAAGCCCGTGGACCGTAAGATTCTACTGGAAAAAGTAGAGACTTTGTTAGAGAGAGCCAAGAAAGTCAAGTCAGTGGATGACGAACAAGTTTCCAAAATGAAGGGTTTCGAAGGAAATCTTGCAGATCTATCCCTTGCCGAAATGATTCAATTGATCAACCTGAATAAACGAGACGGTACCATGGAAATCCTTACCGATACAAAAGGAGCCATTGTATTTGAAAAGGGTGAAATGGTCTACGCAGCTTATGATGATAAACTGTTGGCTGAAGAGGCAATTCACAAAATGGTTAGTCTGAAAGAAGGAATTTTTAAATTCGCCCCTGATATCGATAAAAAAATCAAAAAAAATATTCAGGGCTCCACAATGAATATTCTCCTGGAAGCCTGCCGTTTAATGGATGAAGCTTCCTCCAGGGAATAGGCGTTTTTTCTCTCCAAATCTATGATCCCGGCTGTAATATTCATGAATAGATTGCGCCTTCTTGAAATTTTGATTAGAATCAAATTAAATGTGATTAATTTTGCCTGTTAATTTGGTTTTGACAAATTCAATTTATGGAGAAAAAAATGAAAATTATCTTTACTCTCCTTTTTTTATTCCTCTTTAGTACCGGTAACTACCTAATTGCCTATCCGGGTAAAATTATTACGCAGTTTCCTGCCCCCGGGAGTTATGGAACCGGATTAACCTTCGACGGCCAAAACCTCTGGATGGCCGATCACCAACAGGATAAACTAATTTGTGTCGATCCACGGTCGGGAAAAATACTAAAGCAGATCCCTGCACCTGGTTTCTGGCCAATGGGTTTGGCCTGGGATGGGAAAAATTTGTGGAATGTAGATTCTAAGCAGAAAAAAATATTCAAAATTGATCCAGAGACCGGCAATATTATCAAAACGATTGATTCGCCTTCCAATTATCCCGAGGGTCTCGTCTGGGATGGTGAATCTCTCTGGATGAGTGACCACAAAGAAAATTCGATAATAAAATTAGACCTGAGTGATGGAACTGCTCTATTGAAATTTTCCGGCCCGGCCAGATCCGTCCAGGGTTTGGCATTTGATGGAAATTATTTATGGTGCTCGGATCGTTTTCTGGATGAGATTTATATGGTGAGACCAGAAGATGGTGAAATAATTCTGGTTGCCGACTCACCGGGTCCCTATCCCAGAGGATTGACATTTGACGGTGAAAACTTATGGAATGTTGATTATCAGAAAGATTCACTCTATAAATTAATTTCCCGGGATGATGAACTTTACCGTCTTGATAATCCCCGCAAGGCGCGGATAACCTATACGCATCAGGTAAAAATTTCAGGTTTGGGGAAGCTGTTAAATCTGGATGTCTATTTTGCAGTGCCGGAAAAATTAAATCAGCAAAAATTGTTTACGGTTGGTTTTGACCCGAATTTTTCAGACAAAATCAAAGATCGCTGGGGACAAGAATTTGCGTATTTTCAATATCAGGATAAATCAAGCGGGATGTCCACGACCACAACCATGGTGGTGGAGGCAGAAATCTCCGAGATTACCTATTTTATTTATCCAGAGCGATGTGGAACGATATCTGATATCCCCCCGGATATACGCAAATTGTATACCGCAGATGGGACGAAATATCTGGTGCAGGATCCCTATATTCAGGATCTCGTAAAACTCGTTGTAGGAGATGAAAAGAATCCCTACTGGATTGCTCGCAAGATATTTGATTATGTCCGGACAAACCTGGAATACCATCTTGAAGGAGGTTGGAATGTTGCCCCCTTTGTCCTCAAGCGTGGTACCGGTTCCTGTTCTGAATATACTTTCAGTTTTATTGCGCTGTGCCGTGCTGCGGGTCTTCCCGCACGTTACGTGGGCAGTATTGTTGTACGGGGCGATGACGCCAGTCTGGATGAAATCTTTCACCGCTGGCCCGAAGTTTATCTCCCTCATTATGGTTGGATCCCTATCGATCCTCAAGGGGGTGATAAGGATCTGCCCCGGGATCGGATCCGTAATATCGGGCATCTTTCCAACCGTTTTCTGATTACCACCCAGGGCGGAGGTGATTCGGAGTATATCGGATGGTATTATAATGCCCATCAGAAATATCAAACCGATCCCCAGGTGGAGGTACATCTTGAGGAGTTTGGCGACTGGCAACCACTGGAGTAGAATGTTTGGTCGGATTTTTTTTAAATATTTTTTAATTTTTAAGATAATATCTTTGATGGTTATTGAAGGAGAAAACTGTGAGTCGTGCAAAATTTAAGATTGTTATTGCGGGCGCTGGTGGAATTGGCAGGGCTGCTGGACTGCTTTTGAGGGAACTTGCTGACTTTGATGTCGATATCTATATGGGAGACAGATATGATACCGTAGCCAAGGATGCAACACACTGGATCGGAACCGACTCCAAGAAGCAGGGAAAAGTAAAATCCTTTGTAATGCCCGAAAGTGAGAGTGATAAAAGTTTTAATAACTTACTTTCAAAGTCTGATATCATATTAGACTGCTTGCCAGGGAATCAGGCTCCGCGAATTGCTAAGTTGGCAAAAGAGTACGGTCTTCACTATGCGAATTTAACGGAATATGTCAAGGAAACTCGGGAAGTGCAAAAAATTGCCCGAAATGCAGAGAAAGGCTTTATTCTACAGGCCGGGCTGGCACCGGGATTTATAAATGTTTTGTCGAATGGTCTGTTTCAAAAATTTTGTCACGATTACAAAGTTGAATCAGTCGAAAGTGTAAACATGAAAGTTGGGGCACTGACCCAGAATGCCTATCCACCATATTTTTATGGTTTTACCTGGAGTCCTGTAGGCGTTGCAACACTTTATGTCAAACCAGCAACGATTGTCAGGGATTTTCAGACCACCCTCAAGGCATCCCTGACGGAACGTTCTAAGATCATCTTGCATGGTATTGAATATGAAGAGGATTTAACATCCGGCGGTGCAGCGGATTTACCCGAAGCATTGGCAGGAAAAACCCGTAACCTGGATTACAAAACCCTCCGATATCCGGGCCATTATGATTGGATTGAGAGTATTTTAAGGGAAATTCCTCACGGTGAAGACCGAGTGGCGAAGCTCCAGGCAAAAATGGAGGGAACGATTCCCGCTACAGAGGAGGATTTGGTGGTGATTTATGCATCGGTCAATGGCAAAGATCATCTGGGCAGACTGCGAATTTTAGAGAAATATTATCTTATAAAGCCGCTCGCAGTTGCAGGAAAAACACTGCGGGCTATTCAGGCCACAACTGCCGCAGGTTTGGTAGAATGTGCCCGGTTGTTACTCTCTCATAAGTATTCGGGTTGCATTTTACAGAGTCAGATTAAACCGGACGACTTTTTAAACGGTCCGTTTGTATCTCACGTCTACCGGTCAAGTAATTGACACTCTTATATTGTGAATAAGGCACCCTGACTGTGTTCCAAGGGTGCCTTAATTTCAGTGATGTTTGCAGTGATCAAATTGTCGTCAGATTTTCCAGAATTCGGGTGGTCAGGTTTTTTGCGAGTGTGTGCTTATAACTGTTTTGCGCCAAGGGGTCGGCATCAGTTAATACATCGTCTTGCAGAAGCCGTAAATTTTGCTTTGAAACCGGTAGATTTTTCAACCGGGAAGATAGTTTCTCGTCCAACCAGGGTATGGGAGCGACACCACCAAAAGCAATCTTGCCAGATTGGATCATGGTTCCTGAGTTCTGGATAACAGCTGCGATACTGACGATTGCAAAATCCCATGCGCCGCGCTCCTTGACTTTGATATAGGCACTGCTGGTATTTTTCGGAAGACTGGGTACGATGACGGAAGTTATTATATCTCCAGAATTTAATATGTTTTCCCGCAATATATTTTTTTCTGGAAGAACAAAGAAGTCTTTCATTGGGACGGTTTTACTCGTTTTACTATTTTCTACGGTTAATTGTGCATCCAGGGCCAGTAAAGCCACTGCAGTATCTGAGGGATGAACAATGAAACAGGGCCCTCCGCCAAATGATACAATGGTATTTATTTTCACCATCCACCGCATAGCAGATGTCACCGCTCTTTCGCAGGCATTGAAATTCGCTTCGAAAATACCAGCAACGGGGTCGTTGACAGAGATTTCCTCCAATCGTACCCATATTCCGGAGCTGGGGAGATGCAACTTGGGCAGCTGCCTGGTGCAGAACCGGATATTTTTCTTTTATGACATCCTGTTTCACCAATTGACTGATCTTGACCAGGGCGCCGATTTTTAGACCTGATTTTTGGGAATACTCAATTTTGTCCATGCCGGGTAGTTTTTTCAAATTGACAATTTTATCCGGCTGTACCAGCTCATGTTTGAGCATTCCATACAGGTCGGTACCACCGGCATAGGGGAGCGCTTCTTCCCAACTTTTTCCCAATGCCAGGCTAGCCTCACTCAATTTTTCAGGTTGTATGTATTCAAATCTTTTCATGACCTGAATCCTTTTTTATGTCTTATACTGTCTTTCTTTCACTGATGTTGACTGTATAAAGCCGTTAATATTTTGTCCGGTGTAATTGGCAGGCTTTTAATTCGTACCCCCAGAGCGTTATACACTGCATTTGCAATCGCGCCCGCTGTCGGTATCATAGCGGGTTCACCCGTTCCTTTCACACCCGTGTTACTGATAAGTGCATCACCTTCACTCACAATCACAATGTCAATATCTGGCGTGTCCATGGCGGTTGGAATCTTGTAGTCATGCAAGTTTGTGGTTAAAACCTTGCCGGTATTGCGATCCATAATACGCTCTTCAGTGAGAGCAAAACCTAATCCCTGAATAATTCCGCCATGGAACTGATTTTCCAGAAGTTTGCGATTCAGGACCCGGCCAATATCGTGAGCCGCTACTATTTTTAACACTTTTACTTTTCCAGTAAGAGTATCCACTTCCACCTCGGCAAATTGCACCCCAAAGGAATTGATTGCATAGCCCTCCTTGTTGGCTTCACGGGCTCCCGTAACGATGAGAATTTTTTCATCCATTTTTTCGAGGATTTCAGGAATTTGTAATTTCTTCTCAGCATTTTTCCGGTCCGAGCAAACTCCTTGTTTGTATTCGATCTGGATTTCAGGAATGGCCAAAATGGCTGCTGCTGCGGCAACCAATTTTAATTTCATTTGTTCTGCCGCATCGCGGACAGCGGGTGATACCGATGGCGCTGTTGTACTTCCCCCGCTGGACGGTCCGTAGGGACAAATGGCAGTGTCGCCCAGAATCACATCAATTTTTTCCATGGGTATTTCGAGCACTTCGGCGGCAATTTGTGCAATGAATGTATAAGTACCTCCACCGATATCCTGGGTACCCGCATGTATTTGGATACTACCATCAGAATTTAATTTTAGGGTGACATAGGCCGGTGGACTGCCACCACCCCACCAGATTTGTGATGCCAAACCTGCGCCTCTCTTTAATGGCCCGGGATCAGATCCGGCCTGTTTCCACTTATCCTTCCACTGAAACTTTTCCGCTCCTTTAAGATAGGCCTGTTTTAAAAGTTTGGAGGTATATGGAATATTATCCACCGGATCCAACTCGGCATAATTTTTAAGGCGAAACTCCAGTGGGTCCATATTTAATTTTTCTGCGGCCTCATCTAAAATGGATTCCAGCGCAAAACATCCCTGAACATGACCAGGTGCCCGAAAAGGTCTATTTTTGCCGGCATTGATGTGCACAGAGTATTCGGATGTGGAAATATTTGGACACCGGTAAATTTGTTTGAGTGG
>CP070707.1:3620330-3706893 GCA_020350205.1 bacterium | reverse complement strand
AACCCAAAATCCTGAACCCTAACCCCTGATTTTTCTTACTGCGATATTCCTTGTTAGATAGATACTATTTCCTTTCTCTATCCCTCAAAATTTGACTTTTTCCAAAAACATGTTAACTTATAACAGGCATGAGTGAATTGTTAAGTGAGAAACAGTAGGTTATCATGTCAAAATATACCTTCTCATTTCTGACTGTCCTATTTGCTTGTTCATTGTTATTATCCCATTCGAATATAAGAAAACATCCCACCCTGGAATATCCGGAAAAAACCACCCAGACACTGCTCAATATTAATAACTGGGCCGGATGGATTTACTGGGATGGTATCTCCGGATACGATCCTGTGGGAAATCTGGGGGTTATCTATCCCCGAGGGACCGCCGGGGTTGTTCACAGTGATGGAATCGTCTGGGGAGGCTTCACCAATGATGGTACGACCCCGGCTTTACGGGCGGGCGGCCAATATTATTATGCAGGGACCCAGCCCGGGAAAATCATTTCCCTGGGTGTGGCCCAAAATCCGGGCGATCCGGAAGTGCAGATCTACCGTATCCGGTCTGATTACCTTACCGTCTCGGATGTAGAACTTCGCCGGGATGCGGCCGAGATTAACCTCGTTCATCCTTCACAGGTTACCCAGGCCATGATTGACGGCGTAAGAGCCGGGTATACCCGGGCCTGGAACCAGTGGCCGGGGGACCTGGGTGCTCCCTATTATGATCACAACGGAAATGGTATATGGGATCCGGGCATTGACGAACCGGGACTCTTGAACGCCCAGCAGGTGATCTGGTTTGCCTGTAACGATCTGGATTCCGGACTGACCACGTATTTACTAGGTTCACCGCCCATGGGAATTGAACTGCAGGTCACCATGTGGGGATACAAAACCGGAAGCGGTATGTGGGAAGCCGCCTACCGGCGCTATCGCCTTATCAATAAATCCGGTTACCCCATCGATTCCATGTATGTCGGTCAGTTTTCCGATCCCAATGTAGGGTATTTGTACGACGATGTTGTGGGTTGCGATTCTGTCATTAGTTTAGGATTTGCCTATAATGGGGAACCCGGCGATTCCTATTTTGATGCCTTTGGTATTCCCCCTCCTGCCATCGGATATGTCATATTACAGGGGCCGATTGTCCCCTCGCCGGGAGATACCGCCCTGTTTAATTTTCAAAAAAAAGCCGATTTCAAAAACCTGCCGATGACATCCTTTGGTTACTGTCTTGCTGGATCTGCTGAGTGGGATGATCCGGATTTGCACACCTATGATGGAACCCTGCAATGGTACAATTACCTGCGGGGGTTCCTTCCTCTTCGTGATATCATGAATCCATACCCTTTCACTCATCGTGGTACCTGGGCCATCACTAAGTTTCCCCTGAACGGGGACCCGGTAAGTGGCATTGGGGATGTTGATGGCATCGGTTATAATTTTGCTCCTAGTGACAGGCGAATAGCAGTGTGCAGCGGGCCTTTTACCCTGCTGAATGGGGATACCCAGGAGGTGGTGCTGGCCATTGTGGGTGGTCTGGGTACTGACTATCTGCAATCGGTCGCAGAAATGAAAAAAAATGTCATCAATATAAAAAACGGCTACGGAGAACCCGTTTTCCTCCCGGCAGCTAAGGTCAATGTGAATTTTCCCAACAACCAGCAATCTGATGTCCACTATCAAGTAAACCTGCAAGATCTCTCATCTGTGAATAGTTGCGAGGTATTTTTCGAACCCCAGCAGGGATCCGAACCTCCTTTTAATCTTGACCTCTATGACGACGGACAGCACGGGGACAGCCTGGCCGGAGATCAGATCTGGGGGAACTCTATAACAGTGACTAATCGCCAATACCCCTACCGCGCCGATCTGATCGCAAATCAGGCAGCTTCAATAGATACCTTTCCGGGGCTTATCAGAGATATCCGCCTCCGCCCCGAACCGCAACTGTCGGGCTGGCAACTCAATTGGGAGAATGGATTGCAGGATAACTCCCTGAACAGCGGTGAAACCGTCCATTACAGATTTACTGTTAAAAACATTGATCTCAATAATAATATCAGTCAATTTACAGTAGCCCATGCAGGATATGGCGGTACTTATAATGCCGGCATATCTCCCGGTAAAATGGTCAGTTCAGATTCCTTCTACCTGGTGGTTACCGCACCGCTGGGGACTGATTCGGTGACCGCCCGGTATTTCATCGATTTTGACGGGCATACCCTACAGAAGTCGATCACATTTCCGGTGGCCAACTGGACCCCGCCTGCCAGCTGGGGAGATACATTGTGGGTACGGTCCGTTTGGGGTGTGACGGAAAATCTGTTTCCGGTGGTGGCTGACGCCACTCTCTTAAACGGTCACCGGTATCGACTGACCTTTTTCGAAGATCTTGTTTCCGGTATTGTGCACTGGCAACTGATTGATGAAACCTCCGGCCAACTTAAAGTTGATAAGGGAATTTCAACCAACAATCCCTTCTATGCCCATCCGGTGGTGGATGGCATTATTTTCATCATGAAGGAGTCTATACCTGATTTTAAAAGTTTCCAGGTGGTGGCCAATGGCGCCGGACCCATTGATCCCCCCGAGATGGGATGTTTCGCTTTTAATAACAATGGTTTTCCGCTGCTTTTTAATGCCCGCTATCCCCAGGGAACCGATCGTCCTACCGCAGGCGTGCAGCAAAGCACCAATATGAGTGTCTGGGGTGTTCACACCGGGATGACTCGCTCCAATGATGGAACCTATTCGTATTTTATCTACCGGATCACCCGGAATGCGAACAATTGGGATAGTATTATTCCTTATGATTATGAAATGCGTTTCACCTCTGCCGGGGGGTATGCCAATTGGGCTTTTGAAAATGAAGAGACCTACCGGGTACCGTTTGAACTGTGGAGTCTGGGAATTCACACCCTAAACGATCCCAGCGATGACTATCGCATGATTCCCTGGGTATTAAACGATGCGGGACCTTTTGCACCTGACGATTCGGTTTATAATATTAATCCCAGTGATCATGTAGTGTCGGAGAACAGTGATGATCCATATATGGACTGGGTTTATTGGCGGCATCCTGCCGATCGAACTCCCGGAACTGCTGGCTATGATGACTTTGTCAGCCGCTCCTTGGCCGGTAGATACTTTCCGAATACTGGGGATACTGAGGCGATGATCCGTATCACGCTGGTTAATTTGGATGGGGGCGATGTGAACGATCCCGCTTTCCCTGCCAACCTGGATGCGGTGATCCCGGAAGAGGGAACCATCTTCCGCATCATTACGACCAAACCCAATCTCCCGGGTGATACCTTGCAGGTGATTGCATCCCTCACTGGTTTGAATAAAGCAGTACCGCCTTATACCTACGAACTGTGGCAAAACTATCCCAATCCCTTTAATCCCACCACTACTATTCGTTTCTCACTGGGAGCAGCAGAAAAAGTAAAGCTGGAGATTTTCAACGTATTAGGACAGCGAATAGGGACATTGCTTGACCGCTGGTTGCCGGCCGGCAAATACCGGGAGATCTGGGATGCCCGTAACGAAGCAGGACTAAAGCTGGGAAGCGGGATTTATTTTTATCGCATTACCGCGGGGGATTATGTGCAGACGCGGAAGATGATATTGTTGAAGTGAAGTGAGGGTATAGGGTGTACGGTATAAGTTATAGGATTATAGAGGTATAGAGGATACTGAATGTTGGATTTTGGTTGAACGGTAATCGGCACTGGTCACCTGATTCTGGATATCAGAGACCAGATGCCGGATACCGGATATCAAACTCTAACTCCAAAATCCACAATGCAAATTCCAATATTTAAGATTCGATGTTCCTTGTTCGCCTGCCTGCAGCAGGCAGGATGTTCGATATTCTATTTTTTAATTAACATTTTACAGGTAGGCAAAGAAATTATATAGAACGGAGGTTATCGTGCCAAAATATTATATCTCCTTTCTATTGCTTCTGCTTTATGCTCCTGTCATTTTTGCAGAATCAAAGCTAGTAAGAAAACCGGCAGCAGATTTTCCGGCAAAAACAACACAGACCTTGCTGAACATCAACAACTGGTCCGGCTGGATTTACTGGGATGGACGATCCGGGAATAATCCTTTAGGTAATTCCGGTGTCATTTATCCCCGTTCCACAGCAGGTGTCGTATTTCTCGATGGGTTTATCTGGGGTGGGATCATTAACGATGGAACAACCCCTACTCTGCGGGTAGGGGGACAAAATTATCTGATTGGTACCCAGCCGGGTAGAATCCTGTCACAGGGTGTGGCCCAAAATCCAGGCGATCCAGAGGTGCAGATCTACCGTATCCGCTCCGATTATCTTACTGTTTCAGATGAGGAGCTTCGCCAGGATGCGGCCGAGCTTAACCTGATTGATCCCTCACAGGTCACCCAGACTATGATTGACAGTGTACGGGCCCAGTATACACGCGCCTGGAATCAATGGCCGGGTGATCTGGGTGCTCCCTATTATGATCAAAACGGCAATGGCCTATGGGATCTGGGTATCGACGAGCCTGGGCTGCTGAACGCTCACCAGGTCATCTGGTTTGTCTGTAATGACCTGGATTCCAGTCTTTCTACGATGTTGTATGGTTCACCCCCGCTGGGTATTGAATTACAGGTCACCATGTGGGGTTATAAAGGACATACCGGTATTGCTCAGGCCGCCTTTCGACGATACCGTTTCATCAACAAATCCGGTTACCCCATCGATTCCATGTATGTCAGCCAGTTTTCCGATACGGATATCGGCGTCTATTCCAATGATCTGGTGGGCTGTGATTCCCTGCTGGGTTTAAGTTTTGGTTATAACGGTGAACCGTCCGATCCTGAATTTAATATCTTTGGTATTGCCCCACCAGCTATTGGATACACTCTGCTTCAGGGTCCGGCTGTACCTTCACCGGGTGATACCGCCCTGTTTAATTTCCAGAAAAAATCAGATTTCAGAAATCTTCCGCTGACTTCTTTTGGATATTTTTCTGCCGGAAACCCGGAGTGGGATGATCCGGATTTCAGTAGTTACAATGGAACCTTGCAATGGTTCAATTTACTGAGAGGTTTTATCCCCACCGATGATGTCCTTAATCCAATCCCTTTCACTCACAGAAATACCGGTGCCGTTACCAAATATCCCCTAAACGGAGATCCACTAAACGGAATAGGAGATGTTGATGGAACGGGCAATAATTTTCCTCCCGCTGACAGGCGAATAGCCCTGTGCACTGGGCCATTCAGTGTGATGGATGGTGATACCCAGGAGGTGGTTTGGGGTATTGTGGGGGGATCAGGATCAGATTATTTAAACTCTGTTACCGAAATGAAAAATGTGGTAGAAGAGATTCGATCTCATTATGGGAGTACAGTTTTATTTCCTTCTGGTCTGGTGTCGGTTGACTATCCAGACAATCAACATGCTTCCATATCCTGCCTGATGTATCTGGAAAGCTTTAATTCAGTAAATAGTTGCGAGGCAATATTCAATCCCCAGCAGGGGTCTGAACCACCTTTCAGTCTCATACTCTTTGATGATGGACAGCACGGAGACAGCCTGGCTGGTGATAACATCTGGGGGAATCAGGCCACCCTAACCAATCGTAAATATCCCTATCGTGCCGATGTGACAATCAACTGGATGTCCTCTCATCAAATATTTCCCTCTCTCTTCAAAGATATCCGCCTGCGTCCCGAACCGCAGCTCATAAACTGGCAGATTACCTGGGAGAACGGGTTGCAGGATGACCAGCTGAATAATAGTGAGACAGTGCATTACCGGTTTATGGTACAAAATATTGATCAGATCAACAGTATCGAACAGTTTACTATTGAATATGCCGGCGATATTCTAACCTACGGCAGCACCATCCCGGCCGGGGCAACGGTAAATTCAGATTCATTTCTTCTGGTGGTAAACGGTCCGTCAGGTGGCGACTCCCTCACGGTCAATTATACCATCAATTTCGATGTTTTCCGTGTACCACAATCTGTCACTTTCCCGGTTGTTCCCTGGACCCCACCATTCATCTGGGGAGACACCCTGTGGGTACAATCACTGGTGGGGTTAAAAGAGAACATATTTCCGGTGGTGGCCGATCCGTTACTTTTAAATGGACATGAATACCACCTGACATTTTTTGAGGATACTCTTACAACTCAGCTACGCTGGCAGTTATATGATGTGACCAGCAGTGAACTAAAGGTTATAGATGGAATTCCCAGCAACGATCCAAATTATTCCCATCCGGTGGTGGATGGTATAATTTTTATTGTGAGAGAATCAGAGCCTGCCGGTTTCAGGAGTTTCCAGGTAGTCGCCAACGCCGCCGGCCCTATTGATCCGCCGGAAATGGGTTGCTTCGCCTTTAACAATAACGGTTTTCCGTTTCTTTACAATGCCCGTTATCCCAACGGAACCGATCGTCCCACTCCAGGTGTCCAGCAGAGTACCAATATGAGTGTCTGGGGTGTTCACACCGGGATGACTCCTCTCAACGATGGTAATTATACCTATTTCCTGGAACGTGTGGCACGCAATGATAACTGGCACAGAATTCTTCCTTATTCTTTTGAAATGCGCTTTACTTCCCACGGGGGAATAGGCAGCTGGGCATATGAGAATCAGGGAAGTTATCTCGTGCCCTTTGAACTCTGGAATATCGGGATCGATACGCCCGATGATCCCAGTGATGACTACCGTATGATTCCCTGGATCTTAAATGACACCGGTCCAGGTGCGCCCCTCGATTCTGTGTACAATATTAATCCTAATGATCATGCAGTCTCGGGAGGAACCAATGATCCTTATATGGACTGGGTATACTGGCAGAATCCGGAAAATACTGCACCAGGCATTGGAGGATATATTCAGTACCTGTCTCAAGCATTACATGGGACGTATAACTTTAATTCTCCGGAAGTGATGGCTCATACCGTGCTGGTCAATCTGAACGCTGGCGATGTCAACGACCCAACCTTCCCTGCTAATCTGAATGCCGAGATACCGGAAGTGGGGACTATCTTCCGGATTATTCCCAACAAACCCAATCTGCCGGGTGATACGTTGCAGATCATCGCACCTCTCACCTCGCTTACACCTGTTACTCAACCTTTCACCTACCAACTCTGGCAGAATTATCCCAATCCCTTCAATCCTACCACTACCATCACCTTCTCGCTGCAGAAAGCCGGGAAAGTGCAGCTGGAGATTTTTAACGTGCTGGGACAGAAAGTGCGTACCTTGCTCAACCAATGGATGCCGCCCGGAAAACATACCCGGATCTGGAGTGCCACCAATGATGCCGGGCAGTTCCTGGGAAGCGGCATATACTTTTATCGCATCGCCTCCGAGGATTTTGTAAAGACCCGGAAAATGATACTGTTAAAATAAGCGGCTTGGGGAAAAGGATGGTAGGGGTATCAGGGCATAGAGGAATAGGGAATATGGTAAATGTGGGTAAAGGAATCAGGTAATAAGATACTGGATGCTGGTTATCTGGTGCAGGTAAAAACCAGAAAGGTCTTGTGTTAGATAATTCGATTTTAATTGAAAGGAGAACCAGTCACTAAACCCCAGACCCTGAACCCTAACCCCTGATTTTTCGCCTTCGATATTCGGTGTTCACTTTGTGTTCACCACCTGGTTTCCTTTTCCCAATGTTCATGATTCATCACAATTTTCATCTTTTTGGCAATGACTATCTATCCAATGAAACTTCAGGGATGAACATATTTTCCCGAAACATTCGCAAAGGCAAATTTGTCTTGGTTAAAATTGATGGATTTGCTCCTAAAAAATGATATCTAGCAGTCCCTTCGTCCAGAAAAGGAGATCTTTGCGGGTAATCTTCATCCGGATAATAGACAAACAGGCAACTGCCTCCCTTGATGGTATCAATCACCTGCCGATTAATATCCTCGGGCAATGCCGGACAGCCCCAGCTTCTCCCCAACCGGCCATACTCCTTGGCAAAATCTTCCGAAACATAGTTGGCGCCATGAATAACAATGGCACGCTGCATGGCATTGTCATTGATACCGGGTTCCACACCCTGTAACTTCAATGAATACCCGTGCCGGCCGATATAAGAATCAGCCGTGACAAAAAATCCCAGGCTGCTTTTTAACGATCCTGCTTTATTGGAAAAGGATT
This sequence comes from bacterium, assembly GCA_020350205.1. GTDB lineage: Bacteria > Calditrichota > Calditrichia > RBG-13-44-9 > RBG-13-44-9 > RQOF01. Next base: position 3,698,724 of record CP070707.1, on the reverse strand, counting down.
CTGCAAACTGGAAACCGCTTCCTTTGCCGTGGGCCACATAGGTAGCGAAAAGCAGACTTTTTTTCTGCAGATTCACCACAAAAAAGCGGGGCTCGCTGGAAGACTTTTTATAATCAATAATGGTCAGAATGGAATCAACCGGCAGCAGACCGCTCCCTTTCAGGTTATAATAACCAACCATGGACAGAGTAAAAACCGATTTGTCCAGTTTACCGTTAAGATCCAGTTGCTGATACAGTTGATCAATGGCTCTATCAAAAGAATTTCCCTGCTCCGCCGATTCTCCTCCGAGCAGCATTGAATAAAGAATCCACCAGAAAAATAATCCCCTGCTTCGCCATCCCTTTACCATATTCTATATCTCATGTGATTCGCCAAATTTTAGAAAGATAAACCCCAACTTCTGATTTTCCCAAACAGTTTCTTTTACTCGTTATTTTATCTCCCCGCGACTTATCAATTCCTGCCAGGAAACCAAAATCTCCTGCAGGCTTCGCTTGGGGACGTGGTGCTGTCCCTGATCATCCCGCCAGTACCGGATATCCCCTGCCGATCCCACACTTTCCAGAATCACTTTTTCAGCCGGCTTACCCAGGGCAATCACCAGCAAAATTTCCAGATAATCAGGAATCTTAAGCTCTTTTTTAAGCTTTGGCCGGTTGATGGAGGCAATCATACACCCCCCAAATCCTTTCTCCACAGCCCCCAACAGGATACTCTGCGCCGCAATACCATGATCGCACCCAAAGGTGTTGCTGATCCGGGAATCTCCCATAATCACAATATAGGCAGTTGGTCTCTCGTCCTCCGCGGGACCGGGCCAGTCTTTTAAGTAGGCGGCCCAGGACAACTGGGGAAAAATTTTCCGGTTCATTTCCATTGTGTTGGACAGTAAAAATTTCAAGGCCTGTTTGTTTCCTCCGGTAGCAGAAAGCCTGGCCAGGTCCACCATGTCCTGAAGCATCTCTTCAGACACCGGTACCGTCATATCGAATCGCCGGTAACTGCGGTTTTTGACGACTAACTCTCTTATCATTGCCGTGACTCCATGAAATGGTTTCATTCATTTAAATTTACACATTATGTGAAGTAAATCAAGGGCTACACAAATACCTTCCTGAATTCTTGGTCAAAAGGAAGGATAATTTAGAATTATTTTAAGAAAAAATGATTAAGGATACATCGTTCCAGACCGATGGTAAAATAATACCAAGATCAGGAGAAGATTTTATGAAAGCCTTTCGGCAGAGCCTTGTTCTTTTCAGTCTTTGGGTTTTGGCACTTTGCCTCATATTCACCGTGCTGTGGATGCTCACCCTTCAATAGATTCCAACCATAAAATAGTCCGGATAAACTTTTATCCAGTAATAATTCATTCGTCATGTTTACATGATACAGGTCTTCGTTACCTGATGAATTCATTTACTCTGTGGGGGTGTGTATTTCATTAATTTTAACGGTATAGTAACATTTATTTGACTGTTGAGTATATATTGTTATATTTTCCAGGTAATTAATTTACAAATCTCTATGTTTGATAAGCTAAAAAATCCTACCGTGCTTCGAGCCGGGGTTCTCCTGCTATCTATCTTCCTGACCACCTTGGCTATTCTTAATTTTTATGAATTTGCCACTGGGACTATTGATGAAAATTTATTCACCAATATTCAATCACGTATAATGGTTACAAGACCGCTCTTTGGTTCGCAAGATGAAAACACCGCTGCAGAAAGAGGGGACCTGCTCCTTGAGATTAACAATGAGGAAGTTCAATCTTCGAAAGAGTTATCTGAAAAACTTAAAAATATTCAATTGGATTCACTGGTTACGCTGAACCTGCTCCGTCCTCATCTCAACCGAACACTACGTGTATCCCTTCCGCGGAAGTCACTTTCTGAATCATTCGTTAAACTGATTCCTCCCGCCGTTCGAGTCATTCAGATAGTGCCAGGTGGCGCCTCAGACCGCGCCGGCATGGAAGTCGGTGATTTGATTTACAGAATTGACGGCCAGGGTTTCATGCATTCCTTTGAGGCAGATTATATCATGAGAAAGGCTCGGGGAGATAAATTGGTGGTTTACGAGGTCTTACGCCAGGGTGAGCCGCTGACATTACACGTAAAACTGGCTATCGCCGGATTTCGCTTAACCCGCATTTTCCCTCTTTTTTGCGGCTTGATCTACCTGATACTCGGAACCTTGCTGTTCTGGTTTCGGTTTGAGTACAAAGCAGCTCGATTACTCGGACTGGCCAGTATACTTGTGGGATATGTCATTTCGGTGAGTTGGAATACAGCCATAATATATATCTCTTTTCAGGGAGGCTGGCGATTTTTGATTCTCTGTATTGCTTTGTTTCTTTCTCTCACACTATGGTTCAATAGCGATCTTTATTTCCCGGTCGAAATCAAGGATGCCCGGAAACCGCATAAAAGACAGCGAATTCTCAATATCTTAACCGGCGTCATAATTGCAATCACCGTTCTATTAAGCGCTGCATTTTATCTACATTTCTGGGACGATTTAAACAAATTCCTTCAGGATAAATCGACCCTTGGTCTCGTCAACCTAATCTTTCTCTACGGAATTTACAGTAAAATTAGAATGCGCAAAGTCACTTCCCCCGAATATAGAGAAATGCATCGGCTGATCCGGAACGCCGGTATTTTTATCGGCCTGTTTAGTATTCTTCTTGCCTATCTGGTCTTTAGCCTCAACTTGTTTGATGTAGGTATAATGGGAATTTCACTGCTGGCCTTACCTGCTGCTTACGTGTATACCATTGGTAAATACTCATTAATGGATATCAGGATCCGGGTGCGTCGCAATATTCAATATTTGCTCGCGTCAGGCCTGTGGACCACATTGTTGATTTTTTTATGCGGTTATTTATTGCTCATCTTATCCAGTAAAACGGACCGGTTTCCGCACATCCGCTTCAGCAGCAATTTTGTGGAGGTGATTGACGAAGACATTTCCGAAGCGGAATCACGCTCCCAGGATCGACTGGTATTCATGGTGTTGAGTGGAAGCTTGCTTATTTCTGTCTGGTACGTCGGTCGAACAGGTAAACGCTTTCTTCGCACCAAATATGACCGCTTCCGCTACGATTATCGCCTGGCAGCCCATCAGATCTCAGAAATGTTCAATTCGAATCTGGATATGTATGACCTGGCCCGGGAGCTGGCTGGCAAACTGGCCAAATTAATGCACCTTAAACGCACCGGGGTTTTGTTTTTCCGGGAACAGGCCCAATGTTGCTGTCAGGAATTTTATGGTTTTGACGGAGCGGCCTGGACAGAGTATTGTCTGGATGCCCAGCACGACATTATTTCAGCGGTATTACCGTTTACCTCTCCGGTTGAGATTCACAAGCTGAGTGATAATCTAAGAACGGAATTTGAAAAACAGGAATTTAAACATCTGGTTCCCATTCGATCGAAGGAGCGGCTGGTTGGACTCATCCTGGTGGGGGAGAAGCTGGCGGAATCTGCTTTCCAGCGGGATGACTACGAATTCTTGAACACGGTGGCGGGCCAGGCATCGGTAGCTATAGAAAATGCTTTCCTGTATGAACAGTTACGGGAACAGGAACGATTAAAGCAGGAACTGAAAATTGCCAGACAGATTCAGATGTCCTCCCTGCCCCAGAAAATACCGACGGTGAAAGGGTTGGACATATACGCTGTCTCCAAGCCCGCCACCGAGGTAGGGGGAGATTTCTACGATTACCTGAACAGCGCTCAGGGTGAATTAATGGTAGTGGTTGGTGATGTAAGCGGAAAAGGAACTTCTGCAGCGCTCTACATGTCAAAGATTCAGGGCATTTTCAGATCGCTGCACACCTTCAATCTGACACCAAGGGAAATATTCATCCGGGCGAATCAGATCTTATTTGCCGATTTGGAGAAAAAATTTTTCGTGACCGGCCTGGGAATAAAATTCCTGTCCGGAGAGGGAAAAGCGATCATTGCACGTGCCGGTCATCTTCCTCTTCTTTACTATAATTCAGCGCAGGCAGCGGTTTCCCTGATTCAAAGCGGGGGAATCGGTTTTGGCCTGGAAGACTCCGAATTCTTTACCAGTAAACTGGATGAATCCTGTCTTACCTATCAACCCGGTGATATTTTTCTGTTAGCATCAGACGGAATTACCGAAGCGTTCAATGAGACATTGGAAGAGTTTGGCGACGAACGATTGATCGACGCTTTGAAGAAGTCCGTTTCTCTGAGTGCCCGGGAAATTTGCGAAAGTATCATCCAGCAGGTAGAAGATTTCCGCGGAGATACCGCTGCCCATGATGATTCCACCCTGGCGGTCATTAAGGTGGTCGCATAGTCATTTTTATTCAATGGACCGCTTCTTTAAATTCACTCTATTAAGAATAGATATGATTGAGCAGTAATATCATCAGACGGGTGAGGTTCTCCACCCGGATACTCAAATCAAAATTGGGAGGATTGGTTCCTAATTCGATAATGCTTTGTAACTGTTTTATTTTGAGGTAAATATTTTCAAAGAGCTTTTCCGTAGACCAGTTTAGGTACCGTCTGAACTGGGGAACGCCCCGGATGGTTTTTTCCCGCAGCAAGGATCGCTTTACCAGCTTAAAATTGAATCCGGCATCCGACGCAGCCAGATAATTTTTAGTCCGCAATTTAGCAATCACCTGTCCGGCGGAGAAATGATTATTCCTGACCAGCAACAGCAAATTCAGGTTCTCTTTAAGTTCCCTGAGTAAAGCCCGCTTATGGCCTTTGGTATTTTTGATAACCGAGTCAACCGTTTTCACCATTTTTTCAGTCGTGGTTAACGCCTGAAACGCCGCGGTAAAGTCCATCGTGATACCCCTTGGTTGCCAGTGATATGGAATATAAATCTGTACTCAAAAAGCATTCGTATGATATTACAAAAATTATTATTATGTATCTATATACTTTTTATCATATCTGTAAGAGTACATGTGATAGACAAAAACCGCCGTGTTCTTATTCTTCTAGATGGGGTGATTAACCTACTGTTCGGAATTATTTTGCTGCTATTCCCCTGGGGCGTGGGGCAATGGCTGGGATTAGTTGTTCCTGATAATCACTTTTTTCCTACCCTGTTGGGAGCTGTTATTCTGGGTATCGGGCTGGCGTTACTGCTGGAATGGAGAAGGTAAAAATTTCCGGGGTTTGGGTCTGGAAGGTGCTATCTTGATCAACTTTGTAGGGGGAGGCGTTCTTTTGCCGTGGTACTTACGGGCATCTTTCCAGCTGCCAATCCCACTCCTGGCGGGTGCGGGGACATTGTGGACTAACAACTAGAAAGGGGAAAGATTTCCCTTTCTCGATGAGTTTCGGTGGACCGTGTGTTTTAACCCGATTTATATCTGATCCACCCTCTCCCCTTCTGTGATGGAAAAACAGTAGCGGCCACTGTCGCTGATCCTGATTATCGTTTTCGGGCATTTCAAAATACTTTTATGATTGTGTCCATTAACAAATAAAGCCCCGCGGAGACCCCGGCTGACGCCGGAATAGTCAGTATCCAGGCCCAAACGATTCGTCCGGCTATACCCCAGCGAACCGCCGAAAGCCGACGAGTGGAGCCCACCCCTATAATGGAACCGGCGATCGTATGCGTGGTGCTGACCGGAATACCACTGATAGCCGTTCCCAGTAATACTATGGCACTACCGGTTTCTGCACAAAATCCTCCCATTGGCCGTAAATCTGTTAATTTCATTCCCATGGTTCGAACCACTTTCCATCCCCCCATGTAGGTCCCCAGGCCAATGCAGAAATGCGCAGATATAATAACCCAGAATGGGACATAAAAGGTATCCCCCAAAAGTCCGGCAGAATAGAGTGCCAGAGCAATAATTCCCATTGTTTTCTGGGCATCGTTGGTTCCATGTCCCAGACTAAAAACCGCGGATGAAAATAACTGACCGATACGAAACATCCGATCAACACTGCGGGGGCGATAAGACTTAAATATCCAGTACACCAGCACCATCAGTAAAAATCCCAGGATCATGCCGATAATTGGAGATAAAACAATAAACACCGCTATTTTAATTAAACCGCTTAGCACCAGTGCCGCCGGACCGGCTTTCATCAGTGCCGCACCAACCAGACCACCAATCAATGAATGTGATACGCTGATAGGCAGACCATAGTGTGTACAGGCGTGTGCCCATAGAGTGGCACCCAGTAATGCCGATAAAATTAAATATTCATTCACCAGCACGGCATCAACAACGCCCTTCCCAATCGTATTGGCGACATGCACTCCAAAACCGAAGGCCGCAATAAAATTAAAGAAGGCCGCCCATAAAACCGCCATCCGGGGGGACAACACCCGGGTCGATACAATGGTCGCGATGGAATTGGCCGCATCATTCATTCCATTTACAAAATCGAAAATCAGGGCCAGAACAATAATTGAAACTGTCAGAGTAATCATGGGTCGATCAGGTCCTAGACATTTTTAATTAAAATACTTTCAATAACATTGGCGGCATCTTCGCATTTATCAGTTGCCATTTCCATATTTTCGAGTAGTCCCTTCATTTTAATCAGGAGGATGGGATCCTCACAATTTTCAAATAAATCAGCAATGGCTCTTTCGAAGATATCATCTGCTTCATTTTCAAGACTGTTGATTACCACCAGACAGTCCTTTATGGAGGCGGCATTTTTAAGCGTTTGAAGCAGCCGAATGGCCTGGTGAAGCTGTTCCGCCTGCTTAAAAATGATTTGGGCCAATTTTTCCTGCTCGACGGAAACCGATTTAATTTTATATAGTATGATCTGATTGGCAGAAACCTGCAGATAATCCACAATATCATCCAGCTTGCTGGCCAGAGAATGAATATCTTCTCGATCGAACGGAGTAATAAAGGAGGTCGCCAACGTCTCAAAGATTCGATGGGTTATTTCGTCACCGCGGTGTTCAACTTCCTCCAGTTTTCTAATTTTTTGATGCCGTTCCTCTTTACTCAATTCCCGCGACATTGCCTGGTTAAAAATACGGCATGCATTGAGCACGTTATCCACGTCTTCTTGAAAAAGCATGTAAAATTTATCATCCTTCGGCAACATTTTTTTAAGTATCATATCCAGCTTCATAACGTTTACCTTTTTTAATTAAGTCAGTGCATACAGGAGAAAAAACAGGGACTGTAATTAGTAATTACACCTGTTTAACCCTCACTTGAAGGTCTTGTATTTAACCGATATAAAAATTCAATCAAATTTAAAGATTCCTTTAAACATCGTCAACAACAATTACTCAATTTGCCGATTTTCAAACAGCCGGATTCGTGAATATTTGCGCAACATAAAGCGGCCTTTTACGTTTTTATGATAAGTCCATTTAAAAATTGGTTTTTGCTATGAAAAAGAAATTATTTATCATCTCAGATCACCAGAAAAAAATTGTCTGCCGAGATTCACTTCTCGTTCTCCTGCTTCAGCTCATCCTCTTCACCTCGGCACAATGCCAGCGGGATCAGTGGCAACAACCGGAACGGGTGATGGACTCGCTGCGAATTCAGCCAGGAATGGTGATCGGAGAAGCCGGTGCCGGCGAAGGATATTTTACCTTCAAGTTGTCTCAAAGAATTGGAGAGAACGGAATAATATATGCCAACGATATTAATCAGGACAAGCTGGATGAACTCCAGAGGCAGATGAAACAAGATAGTATTACGAATATTATCCCGGTACTTGGCAAAATTGAAGATCCCTGTTTTCCGGATAGTTTGCTGGATATGGTTATTATGGTATATGTCCTGCATGATGTGGAAAAACCGGTCGCCTTTCTTGAAAACATTAAATTGTATCTTAAAAACGGAGCACCGGTCGTGATTGTGGACCGAGACCCGGATAAATTCGGGGGCCGAACCGGACATTTTCTCCCCCGGGAAGACATCGAAAAAATTCTCAGAGAAAGCGGTTATACCATAGACAGAGTCATGACTTTTCTGTCAAGAGACAATATCTATGTTATCTATCCCAACCTCCATGAGGGTTCTTATGTAGAATAGGATAGATATCTCAGGCTATACCTGCATTACCATGTTGATCAATACATCGGGTGCCAGCACAACCCTTTTTTATTAGACGATCTGTCATAGCCTTACTTCGTGTGAAAGGGACTTATGGAAAGATGGAAATTTATCACCATTGCACTGATATCCACCACTCTGGTTGGATTGGAAATCATCTGGACACGCATTTTCTCCGCCGAATTTTTTTATACCTTTGCCTTCCTTATATTGTCGTTGGCCGTTCTCGGTTTAGGATTAGGAGCCCTCACACTCCACCTTTTTCCGGGCTTGAACCGGGGCAAATTGTTCGGGATTTATCTTTCACTCATCGCCTTGTTTACCTTGATCGGGCCACCGTTGGTGTTCCGGATCAATATGGATTTCACAAAGCTGTTTAGTAACTGGGGAATGATCGGGAAGTTGCTTTTAGTGTTAATACTGCTGAGTTCCTCTTTCTGGGTGGGTGGGATGGCACTGGCCCTTCTGTTTAAAAGTTATCATCGGAGAATGCCAAAGCTCTATATGTTTGATCTGATCGGCGCCGGATTTGGCGTGATTCTGGCCATTCTGCTCATGAATCAAGTGGGAACGCCCCTGGCCACATTTCTGATAGCCATCCCCTGCCTCGTGGCCGCCTTTCTGAACAGCCAGGGCTGGATGAAGGGAATTCCCCTGCTGATATTGTTGCTCGTGATCCCCTTATCTCTCAAATCGGACCGGCTGATTCAGCAACAGCGGGAAGAGCGAGCACCCGTGGTATTGACCCACTGGGATGCCATGGCCAAAATAAAATTGTACGAACCGACAGAAACCTACCAGCAACTCAACATCGATAATGTGGCTCACACCGGGACTATCAAGTTTGACGGAAACTGGGACCGTCCCGATTCCCTTAAATTTGACTTTTCCATCAACATAAAAAAGCTGATTGAGCAATTTCATCCCTGTACCTACCTGGTTATTGGTTCCGGAGGAGGAGTTGACGTGGTGCAACCGCTGCAGGCCGGGGTATCTGAAACGCATGCGGTTGAAGTTATCCCTTATCTGAATGATTTACTGGTGGATGGCCAGCTGGCAGAATTCTCCGGAAACATTTATAATGATCCGCGGGTCAGGGTGGTTACGGAAGATGCCAGATCCTATATTCGCAGATTTAAAAATAAGTTTGATATCATTTATTCATCCAGTTCTAATACCTTTGCGGCCATGGCATCCGGGGCGTTTTCGATGGCAGAAAACTACCTGTTTACCACCGAAGCTTTCCAGGATTACTGGAACGCCCTGAGTGACAGTGGCTACATGATTCTGGAACACCAGGTTTATATGCCCCGGGTAGTCAGCGAACTCATGACCGCTTTGGCGCGAGAAGGGGTAAACGATATTCCTTCCCGCTTTGCGGTATACAACTGGCCGGGTGCCAGAAGAAATGTATTATTGCTCTCCAAAAGACCTTTAAATTCTGATGTCACAGATTATGCCATCACCGGTGGCAAACCTTTGGAGGGTTCACCTTTTTATCTTCTTCATCCTGCCGCAGACTCAGTTCAAAACAATCTCATCCAACGGATTGTCAATCAGGGTTGGGAGGCAAACCAGGATTCCGCCCAGATTGACATATCTCCGACTTCAGATAACCGCCCTTTTATTGCACAAATGGGATTATGGCGTAACTTTGAAAAGAGTAAACTTGACAAGGTGATTCCCTACAGCGACCTCTATGGATTTCCGCTGTCTCAGATGATTATTCTGATCCTGCTGGGCGTGGTGCTATTTTTCATTATTCCCTTGAACTTATTGCCCTATTTTATGCGGGGTCCAAAACTCAGAAAATACCCCTGGCTCTATTTTTTCACCATTGGGGCAGCATTTATGATGGTGGAAGTGGTTCTGATTCAAAAGTATACTCTGTTTATCGGGGCTTCCTTATACAGTACCGTTACCGTCCTGCTTACCCTGCTGGTCGGTTCCGGAATAGGAAGCTATTACTCCCCCAGGATCAAAACAGCGGTCGTTTTTAGCAGCATTGTCGGTTTACTGATTTTAGACATCCTGATTTTACCTCAAGTAGCTTCTCTATTTACAAATTTACCCATGCTGGTGAGGGCATTAATTGTATCCGGATTTTTGTTTCCGGTATCCTTTTTTATGGGAATGCCTTTTCCAAAGGGTTCAGAAAAAGTCGGTGCATTAATTGACTGGGGTTTCGCTGTCAATGGGGCCGCTTCAGTCCTGGGATCGGTTTTGGTGGTTCTGATATCCTTTAACCTGGGCTTCTCCTATGCGCTGCTTGCCGGCGCCTTTTTGTATACAGTTGCATTTCTGTTAATTCGGAATCATACGGCCTGGCTGACGATTGGTCAACCAGATAAACAGGAACGATGACTTTGCTAATAATATTTAAAATCTCAAGTTACCCCGCAATTCTTTGCAGGGGAAATCGGTGGCAGGAAGAGAATGTTATCGGTACTCGTATAACATAGGATGAAATATAACTGCTCTTAAAAAACAGGAGTTTATTATGAAACATTTAACCTGTCTGCGCCATGTCTTTCTGATCTCTTTTATATTTTTTTTCTTATTATTTGCCACCGATCTCTCCTTTCGGGGAATTTGTATGGCCGGATTTCTGGCCTGTTCCTCGCCAACCGGGCAGAATAATTCCAATTCCGATCCTTCTACACCGTCCTATTCGATAAAAATAAACATCCTGTATGACAATACCGTTTTTAAAAGCGGAACCACTGCCGATTGGGGCTTTTCCTGCCTGGTGGAAGGTATGGAAGATACTGTTTTATTTGATACCGGAACACAGGGAGCTATACTGCAACATAATCTTAACGAATTACAAGTTGATGTGAGCACAGTAGATCAGATCGTGCTCTCCCATAACCATGGCGACCACACTGGCGCTATCTTGACTGTACTCGGTCAACATTCAGACGTTGTGGTAAATCTTCCTCAATCCTTCGATCAGATGTTTATTGACCGGGTAATAAACACCGGTGCTTCGGTTCACCTCCACCAGGCACCTGATTCCATCTGCTCTGACATCTGCCTGAGCGGTGAAATGGGTCAGGACATCAGAGAGCAATCGTTGATTCTGGATACCGATAGTGGACTGGTCGTGATCACCGGTTGTTCCCATCCTGGAATTGTAAGCATTCTCGAGCGAGCCCGGCAGATCCGGAAACGCCCAATTTATCTGGTGGTTGGGGGATTTCATCTGATGAATCACAGCACGACTGCCGTCCAGGAAATTATTGACGAGTTTCAGAATTTAAATGTCAAATATGTTGCCCCTACCCACTGTACCGGAGAAGAGGCTATTTCACTGTTCAGAAATGCCTATGAAAATTTTTTCATTCAGGCCGGAACGGGCCGAGTGATTTATATCCCGTGACCCTGTCAATCGGACATGCTTGACGGAAAAACACCCCGGAAATATGATTTTCCAAATCCGGCGGCTATCTCCTGATTAAAACCCCGGAAAAGATTGCTTTTAAATAAACATGTCGCCGGTCGGAAAACTGACCTGCTCCTGGAACTTTATACATGATTTCCCGTTACAGCATTTAAAAATTCTGGAATATATTATGAAAATCATAAACCAGGTATACGAGTCAATCGGGAACACCCCCCTGTTGAAGTTAAATAAATTGTCTAAAGATTTGAATGCGGATCTGTTTGCCAAGCTGGAATTTCTTAATCCGGCCGGAAGTATCAAAGATCGAATGGCCCGTTTTATTGTTGAAGATGCTGAGCAGCGCGGATTATTAAAACCGGGCGGAACAATTGTCGAAAATTCCTCCGGTAATACCGGATCTGCCCTGGCTATGATCGCAGCGGTGAAGGGCTACCGCTGCATCATTACCATGCCGGATAAAATGAGCCAGGAAAAACAAAATCTGATGAAAGCATTTGGCGCTGAAGTGGTAATCACCCCCACCGATGTCCCGGCGGATTCTCCCGAAAGTTATTACAGTGTAGCGCGCCGCCTAGCCAACGAAATCCCCGGAGCATTTTATCCCGATCAGTACAACAATCCCATGAATATTGAAGCGCATTACCGGACCACCGGTCCTGAAATCTGGGAACAAACCGCCGGCGAAATAGACATTCTGGTGGCGGGTATCGGAACTGGTGGTACCCTGAGTGGGGCGGGACGTTTCCTGAAGGAAAAAAATCCTGCTTTACAGGTCATGGCCGTTGATCCGGAAGGTTCGGTTTTCTACCACTATTTCAAAACCGGCCAGTTGCCCGATCCCCGGTTGTACAAAGTTGAAGGGATTGGAGAGGATTATCTGGTAAAAGCGGTTGACTTCAATATTATCGACGATATCGTTCAGGTGAATGATTACAATTCATTCATGACCGCCCGTCATCTGGCAAGAGAAGAGGGTGTGTTTGCCGGTGGATCCAGTGGCAGTGCCGTTTGGGCCGCTCTTGAAGTTGCGAGAAAACAAAAGGAATATAAAAAAATAGTGGTCATCCTCCCGGATTCCGGCTCCCGTTATCTCAGTAAAATATATAATGACGACTGGATGACACAACATGGATACCTGAAAAATAACGGGAAAAGAATTCCTCGGAAACAGGAAACTCCGGCTTAGTGGAAAACATCCGGAGTCCATTCATTTCAGATTTCTCACTGTAAGAAATTTCCCGGAGTTGTGACTACCGGTTTTAATTATTCTTTGTGCAGGAATAATTGAAATAATTTTTGCATATTATGGGAAAAACTGATTTACACGCAACTGCTGGGAGAAGTCATGAAACTCGAAACCAAAGCGATTCATGTCGGAGAAGAACCTAATTTACAGGCGGGTGGTAGCGGAGATGTCGTAAAACCAATTCACCTCGCCACAACTTTTGCCAGAAAAGATGTAGATCACCCGACAGCAGGTTATGAGTATATTCGATCCGGAAATCCCACCCGGTTAGGACTTGAAGCGCGATTGGCAAGCTTGGAGAATGCCCGCTACGGACTCGCATTCGCTTCCGGCCTGGCGGCAGAAACCACTCTTTTTCTTTCTCTTCTAAAATCCGGTGACCACATGGTCGCTTTCGATGACCTTTATGGTGGAAGCAGGCGACTCATGGATAAAATTTTTCAAAATAAATTTCAAATATCTGTCAGTTTCGTGGATGCACGTGATTCCGGGCAGGTGGCTGCAGCCATCCGCAAAAATACCCGTCTGGTCTGGCTGGAAACCCCCACGAATCCTTTACTCAAACTCTGTGACATTGAAGAAATATGCCGGATTGCACAGCAGCACCACATTCCGGTGGTTGTGGACAATACCTTTATGAGCCCTTATTTTCAGCAACCGTTACAACTGGGGGCCGACATCGTCATGCACAGCAGTACCAAATATCTCAACGGGCATAGCGATTCCTTGGGGGGGGCACTCATGTTAAATGATAACGACATCTATGAGAAACTTAAATTTACCCAGAATTCAGCCGGAGGTGTTCTTTCTCCTTTTGATAGTTTTCTGGTGATGAGAGGATTAAAAACTCTGGGCGTACGGATGCGTCAGCATGCCCAGAATGCCGGGATCATCGCTGAATTTTTAGAAAAAAATCCAGGGGTTGAACGGGTGATCTATCCGGGACTGAAAAGTCATCCGCAACATGACCTGGCCTGTAAACAGATGAATGGTTTTGGTGGCATGCTTTCCTTTGAGCTTCAGGGAGATTTGAAAACTGCCAAAAAATTTGTTGAAAGCACCCGCTACTTTGCCCTGGCGGAGAGTTTGGGAGGCGTCGAATCCCTGATTGAACTGCCGGCATTAATGACCCACGCTTCCGTGCCGGAAGCGGAACGCAGAAAAATTGGTTTGTCCGAAACCTTGATCCGAATTTCGGTGGGAATTGAACATGCCGATGATTTACTGGAAGATTTGGATAACGCTTTTAAAAAGATTCACTAAGCAATGAATCTGCCGGTTGTTCCAGGAATGGCATCAGGGGATTTTCAAAGCTGAATCCAAATAATCCCGGATTCTCTCCAATAGCAGCGGCAGAAACAATATAAAAGACATAATTATAGGTTTCGCGTGGAATCTCCCGCCGGTACAGTTTCAGTAATTCCCAGAAATTCCTCTCCTGGGGATTCTGAGGCATCTTGGCAAGCAGCTCTCGTACTTTACGTTCCCCCCAGTTATAGGAAGCAATGACCAGCAATCCTGAGGCCTGAGCTTCGGTTTCATAAATGTCCCGGATATAACGGGCAGCAGCATATGTTGCTTTATTTAAATTAAAGCGTTCATCCTTAGGATCGTAGCGCCGGATTCCTGCCAGCGGACCATTTTTTAATCCGTAACGGGCTGCGGTGGCAGGAATAAATTGCCAGATCCCCTTGGCAATCCCGAAGCGGGTTTTTGGCCCAACGGTTCGTTCATTAAAACTACTTTCCTGAAGCGCGAGATAGAAGAACTGGGGTGTCAAATGGTGTTCCAGCATGATGTGGGTGATGGTCTCATGATAATTATTGGTCACCGCCCGGTATAGGGCTTTCTCGAGCCGGTCGGTGGTTTTCCATTTTGTGATGTAACGATGTACTTCCTTTAAAAATTCCTCCGGCATGAACAGCTCGCACTCTCCAAAACTCCGGGCAACCTGCAGAATGATCCGGTCCTGCTCACTCCATTTTGAACTCTCATAGAAATGTAACTCATCCAGTAATTGATTATAGCTCCGAACCAACTCATCCCGTTTTACTTTACTTTTGGTAATTTCAGCCAGCGCTGCCTGGTTACCATTTTGTTCCGCCTGATTATCCAATCGGGTAAGCTCCAATTCCAGGGATTTCATGGCGTAAAAAATCTGGGCGGCCAATGCTTTTTGTCTCTGAACCTGCTGATGTTGCAAAACACTGTAAATCGTGATCATTATCGCAACCAGCACCACCGCTCCGATGATTATCAAATATTTCTTTTTCTGCTTTTTTTGAACCTCCAGAAAAGCACCCCGAATCATCTGGGTGTGATGTCCTTCCTTTTTATCGGGCGTTTTTTTAAAGTATCGCTCAATATACTGGGTAACTGAAGGTTCCTTTTCCACGATGGTGGCGGCATCACTGGAAAAGCCCGCTACGGAAAAAATTAAAATAGCATCTTCAGCCCCCAACTCCACCCGGGTAGATTTTCCCAGTGGGCTTTTTTTGATTTTCTCACCATTTACATAAATCCCGTTCGCACTATTCAAATCTTTAATCCACCAGCGTCCTTTTTCGAAATAAACCTCAGCATGCCGGCGGCTGACGCCCATGGTCATAACTTGGACCTCGCAACTATCCTCGCGGCCAATAGCAAAAAATTTTTTAAACGTGTATGTTACGGATTTCCTTTCCGCTTCCTGAACGGTCACGGTAATTGGAGGAAGATCACCAACAGGGGTTGTTTTTTTATTGGTCATAAATATAAATTATAAAAATCTTGTTGGAGCAGCTGTGCCCTTTAATGAATATACAATTTTGTATTGGATGAGTGGTACAGAAATTTAAGAGTCTTTTGAAAAGATCTGTTCAACCAATTCCTGAAAACGTTTCTCCTTGCGCAATGGATCCATGATGGGATCCACCTCCAGGTAAATCAGAAGATAGGCACGCTCCTGCAGCGCTTTTTCCAGCCAGGTCAAGGCTTCCCCGGTCTGGCCCAGTCCGACATAGATCGATGCGATATCATAGCTTGAAACATACATGCGTTGTGAAATTTCCTGAAGTTGGGTAAGGATTTTGTGGGTAATTGCTTCTTTACCGGCCAAAGCAGCCGCATGGGCGAAGGTCGCCAGCATATTGGTACTGTCTCCGAAAAATTTTAGTGCTTGCTGGAGGTGATCCATTGCTTCCGGAAATTTTGCTGCCTGCACCAGGGCCCGCCCCAGGAAAAAGTGCGTTACGGGATAATTCGGATCAAGTAGAAGTGTTTTTTCGAGGTGCCGGATGGCCTGTTCATATCGCCGGTTAAAATAATGAATCAATCCGATGGTCGAATGAATCACCAGCGAAAGTGGTTCCGATTCGAGGGCCTGATTGATGCTCTTCTGTGCCTCTTCAAATCGTCCCCTGGGCGTGAGAAAGTTAATGGCATACCAGTGGTGTCCCAGAGCATATTCCGGTTTCAGTTCAATCCCCTTTCTGAACTGGTTTTCAGAGCTTTCCCAATTCCACTGATATATTGCCTGAATACATCCTTCTGAAATGTGGGCTTCAGCCAACGAATCGTCAATCGCCTCAGCCTGCCTCACCGCCTTCAATGCCTGGGGCATCACATCCGGGAGAGCGTACTTACCATAAAGACCGAGCACAATATAGGCATCGGCCAGTCCGGCATAGGCAAGTGCATACTGAGAGTCTAACTGAATGGCCTGGTTAAAATATTCGATACTCTTCTCCAGGGAATCAGCGGTACGTTTATTCCAGAAAAAGCGCCCCTGAAGATAAGCCGAAAAGGCTTCAACATTGTCAGTATATTTCTTGAGAAGTTGGGTCTCACTGATATCGATGAGTTTAATCTTCAAATTGTTCACAATCGAGCGGGCAATATCATCCTGAATGGCAAAAATATCCTCCAGTTCCCGTTCATAATCATCCGCCCAGATCAAAAAGCCATCCGAAACATTGATCAGGCGCACGGTAACCCGAATACGATCACCCCCTTTTCGCAAGCTTCCCTCCAAAACTTTCTGGACGCCCAGTCGCCGTCCGATTTGAGAAATATCCAGATTCTCACCCTTAAACTGAAATGCAGAATTCCGGGAGATAACTTTCAGATCCTTGATACGAGTCAGGGCGTTTATAATTTCTTCGGCGAGGCCGTCACAAAAATATTCCTGGTCACGATCGGGGCTTAAATCGATCAACGGCAGGACCGCTATTGAGGGAGTACTGGGAACAGAAATTACCGTTTGCCTGGTCTCCGGGGCTACCGAAGGTTTTTGCTCCAGGGATTCCAGATCGTTCATAAGATCCTGCATATTCTGATAGCGCCGATCAGGCTCCTTTTCCAGGGCATGATTCAAAATCTGCTGCAATGCGGAGGAATCTTGTGCCCTGAAGGAATTTAAAGACAGGGGATTTTCATTCACAATCGCATACATAACCGCCAGGTCATTGTCGCCTTCAAAGGGTAAATGAGCTGTCAGCATTTCGAACAGGAGTATTCCGGCAGCCCACAAATCCACCCGATGATCCACTTCTTTCCCCGCAGCCTGCTCGGGGGCCATGTATCCCGGGGTTCCGATCACTGTCCCCGGTTGAGTAACATGAATTTTATGCTGAAATTTTGCCACCCCAAAATCCAGAATTTTAACTACCCCGTCAGTGGTTACCATGATATTGGCAGGTTTTATATCGCGATGTACGATTCCTTTGTCATGCGCCTTCTGAAGGCCCAGGCAAACCTGCCGGATGATATGAAGGGTCTCCTTTACTGATAGGGGACCTCGCTCTATTTTGTCTTTGAGGGTTTCACCCTCGTAGAAGGCCATGGAAATAAAAACCTGTCCGCGCTCAGTTTCGTTAATTTCATAAATTGTGCAAATGTTTGGATGGTCCAGCGCCGAAGCGGTCTTTGCTTCCAGAATAAATCGCTGCTTTTCACGTTCCTGAATTCCCGCCTGCAGCGGTAAAAACTTTAGGGCTACCGGGCGATCCAGCTTTTCATCCAGCGCCTTATACACCACCGCCATTCCCCCGGATCCTAACTGTTCCAGCAGCTGATAGTGAAAGATTTTTTGACCGGGTTTCAGATCCATAGAGTCACTCATCCAAAGAAGAAAACCATCATTACGTTTTTTGCTCTGACCCTGACAGGACGACTCCATTGACATGGGAAAATCAATCCTGTCATGTATTTATTTACTTTTCACAAATATACATGATAAAATCTGATTTGAGGTGCGCTCATCATAGATCGAAAGGATCCGATTCCGTACTTTTGGGCAAATACGTTACCTTCCCAATTTACCCTGAAAGATATGACAATTCAGGCTTAAATACATAAAATATTTTATTCATTCACAAAGAATTGAGATAAGTATTTTCGAGGGAAATTACATATTATTTTACTTTTACGACAATTAGGGATAGGTCATCCTGGGGTGCGGCTTTACTCCGGAAGCGGGCGACATCCTTCAGAATAGCTTCCTTAATTTCTGGTGCCGAGAGGTGGATAGTTTTTTGAATTATTTTATTCAAGGCGGGTGCTCCAAATTGATTTTGCTCTTCATCCATGGTTTCAACCACTCCATCAGTATAATAAACCAGGATATCTCCAGAACCCGGGCGTAAACTTAATTCCTCAATAGTTTCCTCAAATCGTCCATTATTTTCCAGCCCAACCGCCATGCCGGATGGTTCAAGTTCTTTCAGCTCCCTGCTTTTCGCATTATAGTAAATCAGTGGCATGTGTCCTGCCCTGGCTAGCGTAAAATTTCCGGATGAGTGTACCCGCGTAATGGACAGACTGATAAAATAATCAGCCTGCATAATCTTGCGAATATTTTTATTCAATTCCACCAGAATTTCAGCGGGTTGCTGATATGTTTCCGCTAAATATTGTAACAGTGCCTGGACCCTGACCATGTAAAGAGCTGCTCCCATACCTTTTCCCTTGACATCGCCGATGACCATGTAGGTGTCTTTCCCGTTCCGACGGGGACGAATAAAATCATAATAATCTCCCCCTACCTCCCGGGCGGGTTCTGAGAAACAGGCAATTTCACAAGGGATATCCGCAGGAGCGGATGCCGGCATGAGACCCATCTGGATTTCCCGGGCGACTTCCAGTTCATCCTTTGCCATTATTTTATCAGCGACCTCCAGCGCCAGGAGAATATTCAAAATCAGGAAAGATATAAACATCCAGTTGATTAGCCCCACGACTAATCCGTAGAAGAATAACGCGATAGCAATTGAATAAAACAGCCTGCGGGCAGCCGTTAACTTTAACAGAAAAGTGAGGAAGAAGTTACGTATGAAGATCAGGGTGCGGAATAGCCAGTTCCGATTCTGATCCGGCTTTTCCATATCGCGCGAATAGAATTCGTATATCCCGGGAACATCCCGTTTAACCAGCCGCTCTATTTCTGCCATACTAAGATCACTTTTATAAAGCTGGTAAAATCGCTTCAGGTTTTTCCAGTTTTCCTTTTTGGGACCAGATCGTTTCATAGGACACGCATAGATTCAGTGAACATATCTACGTCAAAGTAATGAAAAAGGTTGTAAGAAAAAATCCTTTTCCATATTCACCCGGCTAAACCAATGCAACATTAAAACAAACACCTTCAGCAAGAATAATTTTCTCCCCCTGAATAATTACCTTGCTAAAAATATAATAGATTAATTAATATTCTCTGAAACTTGACAAAAATTGAAGGGAAAGAAATGAATAAATTCCCGATTGCAAGTATTTTAGCTATTTACCTTATTTTAATCCTGCCTAATTTTTTAACTGCCGGGCCAGACAGCACCCAGACCGTTCTCTACCGGATAGAACTTACCGATGGTTCAGTACTCATGGGAACGATTATATCGGAAGATGAAACATCTATTCAATTCCGGACCGTTTCCGAACTTGACGTGACCATTCAGAAGGACCGCATTGCAAAAAGAGATATCAGTAGTGCCAAGGTGGTGGAAGGAAAAGTCTGGCGTTCCGATCCCAACCGCACCAGACTCTTCTTTGCCCCTACCGGCAGGGCACTGAAAGCAGGACAGGGTTATTTCTCGGTATACGAAATTTTCTTTCCCTTCATCGCGGTTGGCGTGACCGACTTCCTGGCTTTAGCCGGAGGGCTCAGCCTGTTCCCCGGTTCTTCCGAGCAGCTTTTTTATCTGGCTCCTAAAATTACTCCCATACAACTGGGTAAATTCGATTTATCCGGCGGAGTACTGTATATTTTCATTCCCAATGAAGAGGATAACGCCGGAATCTTCTATGGCGTGGGGACATACGGAAATCAGTCTGCCTCCCTGACCGTGGGTATAGGTTTCGGTTTCAGCGGGGGGGATGTGGCAGATAAACCGGTATTTGCCGTCGGGGCTGAACTCCGAAGCTCCAACTCGGTAGCTTTTATTACCGAAAACTGGTTTATTCCGGACAGTGAATATCAGATCGTTTCGTTCGGTCTGCGATTTTTTGGGGAAAACTTAGCGGCGGATTTCGGATTAATCCACCCGGCCGGAGCAGATACTGAGGGATTTCCCTTTTTCCCCTGGATTGGCTTCGCCTTTAATTTCGGGGCCACTCATTGAGGCAGGCTTCTGTCCATTTCCTGTTTTCTGGTTATTGAAGTTTGAACCGGAAAGTAATCACCCCATTCTGTGCAACCTGCTCAACATAATCGGGCAAAGGGCTGAATCTCCAGGTTTTAAATGCCTCTAGGGTAAGATTTTCCAGTTTGGTATCCCCTTTTTGACGAAGTACCGCCGATCCCACCAGTCCATTCGGTAACACGCTAAACTGAATTTTAATGGTTGCCTCTCTCTGAACATCAGGTGGAAATTCCGGTAAGCGTTTCTGATAGACTTCCCGCTCAATTTCCCCCCCCCAGTCGATTTCAAACTCACGATTCGCATCCATTTGTATTTTCTGGGTGCCTTCCATAAGTTTTTCATCCAATTGCTTTTGGAAAATTCCCTTCTCCACCTGTTTCTCCTGCCTGGAAAAGGCCGGTCCGGTGCTCTGCGTCTGGGGTAAGGGTGGGGTTGTCACCGGAGTCTGCTTGATTACATCCCCGGGGTTGAGCAATTTTTCGGGCTCCGGTTGCACTTTTTCAATAAGTTCTTCTTCGTTCAGATCCAGCTGGCGACGCTCTGGTAATTCAATTTCCTCCGGTAGCGGCGGAGTGACTTCTGCCTGCTCAACAATTTCCTCTGGAATTTGCTCTTCCTTGGGTACCGGCACTTCCCTGGAAGCGGCCAGGAAGCCTCCCGAGAAGGTAACTTCTGCAAACTCTTCTATCACCGGACGGAAATTAATTTGGATCAGGATAAACAGGATAACCAGGATTCCATGGACAAAAACCGTTCCGGTAACGGACATAACTTTTTCATCCTTTAAGAGCCTTTTCCACATGATGCGTTCGATTCTCTTTTAATTCACTTTTAAAGTTTATACGTTTTCAGTGACCTAGGGTTCGGATTGCAATGGTTGGGTCCCGATCAGGAACTTTTCGGCCCCGGCTGCCTTGCAGACATCCATAACTTTCACTGCCAGGTCCAGTTTTACCTCTTTGTCCGCCCGAAGCACGATAACCTGTTTTTCACCACTGACAATAAAACGGCGCAACTCTCCGCCTAATTTTCCCAGTGATACCTGACTATCATTTAAATAAATTGATCCGGCACGGGTTACCGTTATATAAATGCTTTTTTCGCTATGGACTGCCGCGGTTTCCGTACGCGGAAGCTGGACTTTAATACCCGGTTGAATGATGAATGAAGAAGACAACAAGAAAAATATGAGCAGCAACAACACAATATCGGTGAGCGAAGAGAAGCTGAAAGTGCTGAGAAACTTGCTTTCCGTTTCAAACTTCATCACTACTCTCCTCTTTATTATGATTGGCACCGGTCAGTAACTCTAACAGATTGGTTGAACTTACTTCCAATTCGAAAACCAGGCGCTGTACTTTGGTAACCAGATAGTTATAGGCAAGCAAAGTCAGAATTCCAACCAGTAATCCGGCAGCGGTGGTAATCAGCGCTTCCCAGATTCCACCGGCCAGTACGGTGGCATTCACATTACCCCCCAGTTCCTGAATCCGCATAAATGCCTGAATCATTCCGGTAACTGTTCCTAAAAATCCGGTAAGAGGTGCCACACCGGAAATAGTAGCCAGGGCAGCAAATCCTTTTTCCAGCTGATAGATTTCTGCCCGTCCGGCGCTCTCAATCGCATCTTTAATCTCTTCGCGGCTCTGTCCCCGGAGTCGTATCCCTTTTTCCAGAACTTTCGAAATGGGACCCTGCGTATTGGAACACACCATGAGGGCATTTTCATAATCTCGTTTATTGAGATATTGACGAATTTTTATTAAGAACGCATTTAAATTAATCTTTGCCCTTCGTAACACCATTAAGCGCTCGATAAAAATTCCCACAGCAATCAGAGAGAATATACCGATAAATATCATTAACCAGCCGCCTTTAGCCAGTACTGAAAAAAGACTCATAAAACCTCCTGATATTCAAAGATGAACAGGTGAATATTTTGATTATATATTGTTCTACATTACGATTTTGAGACCGGCGTAACCAGTCACCCCCGGTGCCTCAAAACCCCGGTAAATTTCATACGTAAGATTCAACAAATTATTCCCACCAAGAAAAAAAGTGAAATTGGGATTCAGCTGGAGGTCTAGACGGGTATTGAGCAGAAAGTAATCTCCCACGGAATGTTGGTTCTGAAGATCATCATAGCGCTCCCCGGTGTATTCGGCTGATACCGTAATTCTATGATCTCCATAAAATTTCCAGCGCAAATGTCCATAACCGCCAAGTTTGGAGAAATAGGGAAGTTCATTTCCCTGAACGATTTCCGTCCGCACACCGGCATTTCGAATATCAGATTGCCGGTAATTTGCCCAGCCCAGGATTTCCATTCGTGATGACACGTTCCAGTCAATTTTACCATACAACTCCCAAATCTTGGTTTCGTCAACAGTACCAAAAATCCATCCCGGGTAGCCTCCTTGATCAAAAACGGCTGTCAATGAATCTGCGGGATTAACAACTGTGGCCTGGTTTTCAACCGTCGAAAAGCGGCTGATGACACTCAAATTAATATGATACGGTACATCCAGATCAAATCCGGCTTCCCAGCGTGATTTATAATTGGCAACTCTCAGACCATTCAAATCGCTAAAAGGTATTAACCTGATATTCTGACGAAGCCGCTGGATTTTCGCACCGGGCCGGTATCTGCCATAAAACTTAATATTTCCAGGCATGCCGATCTCGACCGACGCGAAGGGATTTATATATTCTTTCTCCGTTTCTTCGCTGATGCTTCTAACATCCTTTTCAGTACTTTTTTGATAGCTGACACCCGCTTTAACGGCAGCAATGGTCAAGGGCTGTGTGATATCAAATTTTCCGGCAAGGATGGATGACTTGTATTCACTAAGCAGCTCAGTGTCAGAAGAATCCTGCCTTAGATTTCCCGCAGCGCTTGATATATCAATTGATTCATATCCGCCGGTGAATCCCAGTTTCGTCTCCTTAATAAAAAAATCCGCAGTCCCCAGCAGGTTGAAACCCTGATCCTCATATTTAAACGCATTTTCCTGCTCATCCAGGTAAAAGCTGCCCGTCAGGTTTGTAATCAGGCTGTTATTCCAGCGATTCTCCAGAGCGGCATTTAAATCCCAGAAGACCGTCTGTACCTCCCAGTCTTGCTGGTATGTTTCATAATCTCGCCAGATGCCTCGTTTATCAGCCTGGTAAGCCGTACTCACATGAAGTAAATGGCCGGCGGTAAAATTATGATGAACTCCCGCCTGCAAGCCTACACCGGTCCACTGGGCATTATCCAGGTGCCCGTCACTCCGGAGAAATTGTGCAGAAAAATAGGGTAGAGTCCGGTTGGCTTTGAACTGCATGTTTACCATCACGCCTGCTTCGTTGTAGGAACCGTAATGAATTTTAGAATTCAGCCAGGGAAATTCATATAACTGAAAAAGTGAGGGCTTGACTCGCGAAAACTGAAAAGTAATAGCCGGCAATTCCTTGGTATAGAGATTATGATTATCGCTCCATTCAATATCCACGTCCTGGAATACCTGAGTACGGATTTTACGGGGAAGGCTGATTTTCGCCAGACCGACAATGGTATATTCCTGCAATTGAATCTGTGGAAGTTCCTTCTGGGGACGGCTGCTTTGCAGAGAATCAACCGGTTCCTGGCTGAACAATAACTGCACCCCCAGGATCACAAACCATGGCATTAATATTGAAGAGGCCTGATGTCTCATAAGGCCGCCAATCTTTCCCGGGCTTTTTCACTGATTTTCTCAGCCGGATATTTATTCACCACTTCCTGATACAGCTTTTTTGCTTCATCAACCTGATTCATTTTCTCATGAGTAGTTCCTGCCGAAAACAAAGCATTTGCTACCCAGCTGGGATAGCCCTGATAAACATATTTTACCCGCAGATAATTGGTAAGCGCCTCCGGGTAATTTCCCGCATTAAAATAGACATCCCCAAGAACTTTCTGGGCCTGAGCAGCCAATTCATCATTACGATCCTGTATAACTTCGTTCAAGGCATCCCGGGCTGCTTCAATTTTCTGGGATCGGGCCAGAATCCTGGCTAGCTCAATCCGGGCCTGGTAGGCACTGAAGGAACCTCTTTGACTATCGATCGATTTTTGAAATACCGTCTGCGCCTTGATATCTTCACCCTGTTTGAGATAGGTCTGGCCTTGTTGATAATAAACCTCACTGACAAATGAAGGATCCTGGCTGCGCCGGGTTTTGCCGGTAAGAATCCGGTTAAAGTCGCTGATAGACTGATCATACTGGTTTTTATCGCGATTGATAACCCCCAATTGGAAGAGCGCGTCCGGCACCACATCGCTATCCGGATATTGCCGGGCTAATTTATTAAAAGCCCCGACTGCATCCTCCGGTTGATTTAAATTATAATAACTCAGACCAATCCAGTACTGGGCTTTCGGTGCCATGAGGGATCCCGGATAACTACGCAGAAAATTCTGATAGGCATAAATAGCTTCCTGGTAACGGTTGAGGCCAAAATAGAAATCTCCCCGGCGCAGTAACAGTTCCTGGCTTAGCTGGCTTTGAGGATTATTTTTAATATATTGATCGGCTACCTTGAACGCCTGATCCACCTCTCCCATTTGCATTGCCGACCACTGCAGGCCATTGATTGCTTCTCCCAGCACGGCACTGTCCGGATATTTTCTAATAACGTCTTCATACCAGACCATAGCCGCCCGGAAATCACGCTTGTTATAAAACCCATCCCCAATTTCATAATATACCCGGGGAAGCAGGTCGCTTTGCGGATATGCTTTTACAAATTCTTTATAAGTATTGATGGCCCGGTCAAAATCGTTCTGCATAAAGTAGCTCCGGGCTATCAGATAGCGGGCGTTCTCATCGTACTCGCCCTTCCGGGTATCACTCAGCAGATTCTGAAACTGTACCCGGGCATCGCCATATTTTTCCTGCTTGAAATAACACATCCCCATCTGAAAGCGAGCCCAGTCTTTTTCTATGCCGGACGGAAAACGTTGCAAATACCTTTGATAAAATGTCTGGGCATCGCCGTACATCTTCTGGGCAAAATAGGCATCCGCATTGCGCAAAATAGCATCCGACTGGTACATTTCCTTGGTGCTGCTTCCGGCCAGTTCATTGAAAGAGCGGATGGCTTCTTTATACAAACTTAATTGATAGTAACTCCACGCAATCCCGTATCGGGCATCATTAGCGAATTCATGTTTGGGATATTTTTTCAGATAAGCCTGGTAAGCTTTCAGGGCATCGTTGTAACGGCCTTCGTTGTAAAGAGCTTCTCCCAACCAGTACTGAACCTCCGGTGCCAGCTCTCCTTCCGGAAATTCACTGAGAAAGAGTTGCAGGCTTCGGGAGGACTGCGAAAATTCGCCCAGCTGGAACGAACACCAGCCCCGTTTAAATATGATTTCCTGCTTCAGTTCCTGCGGAGGATCCTGAATAGCATTGAGGGCCTGCAAGGCCTGACGATATTCATTCAGGCCGATATGATTATCGGCGCTCATCTTGCGGGCATGGGGGGCCAGTTCACTTTCCGGGTAAATATCGATCAATTTATTCAAATAATTCAGCGATTCCCGGTAATTCTGCTGTTCAAAAGCCATGCCGGCCTGCTCATACAATGCGTCGTCGGCAAACTCACTGGAGGGGTGAGTAATGACCAGTTGATTAAATAACTGATCTGCCGATTGATAATTGTTCATCTTCCGCTGGCAGAATGCCGAATAGAAAAGGGCTTTGATTCCAACCGTATCATTCCGGCGATTGGTTACGACACCCTGGAAAAGCTCAAATGCCTGATCATATTTTTCTTCGACAAAATAGGTCCACCCCAGCGAAAACTGGGCCTGCCAGTATATTTCATGATAAGGGAATTCCCGGCTGATCTGTTGATACAGCTCCCGGGCTTTTTGGACTTCTCCCTTGGCATAGGTTGCTTCACCGATCAAGAACAGGCCCTGCGGTTTAAACTGGCTTTCGGTATCACGTTTTAATCCCTGCAAGGTTACTTCAATCGCTTCATCATAACGGCCCATTTGATAATAAATGTTGCCCTGAATAAAATAGGCTTCCAAACTTAGGTTGTGGTTTGGAAATTCTGTGACCAGTTTACGGTACACATCGAGGGCTTCCTCGGGGCGGCCGGTATCCTGATAGATCCAGCCCAGGCTGTAATACGAATAGGCTTTTATGTCAGCGTTAGGATATTTACGGATACATTGTAAATATGCCGCTTCGGCTTTATCTAATTGTTTCAGTTTATAATAACTTTCCCCCATCCAGTAATAACTCTCTGCGGCCATTTCGTGGGCAGGATAGTTTAAGATAAACTTTTGAAAATGTGAAATGGCCGGTAAAAACTGGTTGTTTTTATAATAAGAAAGTCCGATCCGGTAGAGAGCTTCATCGGAGAGGGTCCCGGCAGGAAAATCATCCAGGTGTTGCTGATACTTTTGAACCGCTTCTGGATATTGTCCCAGATAAAAATAACATTCTCCCTGCAAAAAATGGACTTCTTCTCGCAAGGCACTGCCGGGATAATTTTCATTGAAGTTCATGAGTTGCTGCAAGGCCAGTTCATACATGCCATCATCAAACATGCCGCGGGCGGTAAGGTAGTCTTGCTTCTCAAGCTTGGATACCTGCCCCACTCCCATCTGGAAAATCAGAAACAGGATAAGCAGGGTTTGAATCAATTTGTTCATCGATACTCCACTGATTGATCGACCATAAATATACAATTACACCACTATATTCTCAAAGGGTTTTAAATGCGGGGCGAAAGTATAGAAATTATAAATTTTCCGTTTATTTCCATGTGTTTTACTTTTTCTTGCCGTAGATGTTTAATCCCAAATTATTCTGAAATTAAGATTTTTTTGTTATCTCGAGCGAGCGAGCACCCAATTTTTAATAATTGACCGTCTCCTCATAATAACTTTGGGTGCTTGGGAGGGGAGAGATCAGTTAATTAAGGAAGATTTCTTCCCGCTCTGGCAGGACTCGAAATGACAATTAAGTTTAAATTTCAATGGCTCTACCCCTGATACACATTTCCCGAAAAGCTTTCAGTACTCATCCGTAATCTCCTTCAGCTTCCCATTTGCTTCAACTGCTGCAGGTTCACCTGAAATTCTGAGAACCTCTTTCATGGTACTCCCCCTTTTTTCATAAAATTCCAGGGTCAATCGAGAGTCCAGTGATTCAGAGACATGGCTCAGCATTTGATTCTGGTAGGGACCTCGAAGTTGTCCCTGAGTGATTCTGTTTGCTTTTACCCTCAGTAAATATTTCCCGCTTTCCGCTTCAAAATCAATCTGTTTTTCTTGAACCGATACCTGGTTCAGTCGGGCACCATTATAGGTGGTAAAGGGATACAGCCTGCCGTCCCACCATAACCCGATGATAAATCCGCGAAAGGCCCCGGTTAACCAGGGAATCTTGGCAATGGAGGCGCTGAGGCTGATGCCGCTCTCCCTAAAATGATTGCACTGCATCCAGATATACGCTTCGGGAAAAGATTTACCCCAGTCTTTTTCTATATATCCACGTCCTCCCTCGAAAGTAATCGTTCCGGTATCCATCTGCAACCGTCCGGAGAGCGGATGATCCAGGCTTAAAATACCATGAAAGCACTCCATAAACGGTACAAAAGCATACCAGCCCATCACTCCCGGTGCAAACAATTTTACCGGCCAGGGCTGCAAGTCTTTCAATATGACTTTTCCCTTCATAATACGTTCTTGGGATTCTATGTTTAAAGAGATTTCATTTTTCGAGAAATGGTTGGAATCAATCTGTATGTGGAGTTTGTCGGACGCCGCCTGAAACTGGTTCGTGGAAAATTTATGGTACGAAGAGGTGTGAGTTTTCCCATCCAGAACCTGAATAAATGCATGCGATTCTTCCGGTTTCGAGCCCCTGAAAATTCCCGGAATCACTGCATAGACATGTTGCCGGGATTTGTCTACCAGCTTAAAGAACCATCCCTCAAAGAAATTATTTTTCTTTTCGTTTCCGTGGTAGCCTTCCGGTCGCCATATTTGAGTCAGTTTGGTTATCATCGAATCCCCGTTCGAAACAAATCAGACCATTGAAAGTAAAACGAAAAATTGCGAGAAAATATCCTCTTATAAAAAAATTGACTCATGATGGTTGAAAATAAAGAGAATCCCAGTCTGGCGCAGATGATCCGGGCACCTTTTTTCTCCTCCATCCTGGCCCCCATTTTTGCCGGCACGCTCCTGTCTGTTATCATCACCGACCAGTTTAACATCTATGCTTTTTTCCTGGTCACCGTGATGGGATTAACGCTGCATACAGCTACGAACGTCTATAATGATATCTATGATACTCTGCAGGGAACTGACAAAATAAATCGTCACCGCAACGAGTTCAGCGGTGGTTCGGGTTTAATCATTCAATTTCCCCACATCTTGCCCAAAATGTATCGTATTGCCCGGATCAGCCTGGTTGTCGCTTTGCTTTGCACCATCGGTCTCATGTTCCTGGTGAAGAAAGCACTCTGGCCCACCCTGTGGGGTTTGTATGTCCTTTCTGCCTTCTTCAGCAAATATTACACCGCCGCGCCGGTTAAACTGGCGTCACGGGGATGGGGCGAAATATCGGTCTGGTTCGCCTTCGGACCTATGGCCATTCTGGTGGCCGCCGTCAGTCAGAACGTGGGATTTCATCCAATTATCTTACTGGCCATGCCGCTAACCGGAATCAGCACCCTCTCTATTTTGCTGGTCGGACAACTCATTGACCTGCCTGCTGACAAAGAAGCCGGTAAATGGGGAGTGGCGGTTCGCCGGGGTAGCCGATTTACGGCCGCTTTATATACGCTGGTGCAGATCATCCTGATTTTGAATGTCGTGGTGCTGGCCTGGCAGTTGGGGGGAACTGGTTGGATCATTTTGATCTGCTTACTGCCTTACCTGCTCTTTTTCCCTAAAGTAGTCCATGCTATATTTAGAAAACATGACAATCCTGCGGCCCTGCGAAATGCAGCCGGCTTGAACGTTCAGATTCACATGGTTTTCTCGCTGCAGCTGGTAGTTGGCCTGGCGTTGGTACTTTTGATTTAGAAAGCCCGAGTTTAAGGGATAGGACTTTGGTGAAGATCCTGAATGTAAAATATCAAAGATGAAAAATCAGGATATAGGATTCAGAATTTGGGGTTTAGTGTGCGTGGCTCCATCCCGACCGAATAAGATTTTTTGAACTAAATCATTTCCAGTTTCTAATACCCTAAAACCATGACCCAATAACTCCCTACTTTTCTTGCAGTGAGACCCGATCTGCCTTTTCAAACTGCTTCCGCCATTCCGGATCTGGCTGAGCACCCTCATCTTTATCCCAACGTCCCTGCAATTCAATTTGCAGCGGCGAATTCTGCTGCACATATTCGATTACTGCCTCCCGTAACAGAATACCGGTATAAGCCACCGCTTCATCAGGAATATCCCGTAACATGGGCATGCCGGAATTTCCTTCCATCAGGTAGTCAGTGGTGGCCACCCAGTAGGTTTGATCTGCCAGTAAAGGCTGTCCATTAATCAGAAATTCTGCGATACGGTCTCCATCAGGGCGGGTTGTATTATAGACTATCGTACCCCCGGAAATGGCCAGTCCCCGTCGATTGCCCTTAATTTTTTCTTCTATAATTGATTTTAGGAATCCCCCGCTGGCCTGAAATTCCACAATCTGATTTCCGAAGGGCAGTACCCTGAAGATGTCCTCGCGGGTAATGGGACCGGCTTTGATGTCCGCCCGAACACCCCCGTAATTGGTAAAGGAAAAATCCGCTTTTACCCGAACTCTCATAGCGTCAGTCACCAGGTTGTACATGGGCGACTCTCCGAAGCTGCTGCGACTGAGGGTGGATTTCGATTCGCCAATTACTTCCCGGAATTCTTTTTCGTAAATCAACTGCTGTCCCTGGATATATTCCGCCACCGCACTGTCCGGCCAGAATTCGTCCTGTTGCAATAACAACAAGGTGTTCTGATCGGCCGGTAAATCGTAACCGCTGATGGAGCGGGTATTCCGCTCAATGTGAACCTTCAGCCATCCCAGATTACCCCCATTTCCATAATTCTGGATACAAATGGTGTGATTTATCGGATCCACCCAGGGCTCCTGGTAACCGCGGTGCAGATGGCCACCCAGCAGGATGTCGATTCCACCCACAAAATGGGCAATTTCCATGGCATTGGCATAATTTCGTTCTAGGACTTCCTCATAAGTCGTATTCAACAGTTCCCGGTATCCCTCCCGGCGATCATAGGGCAATCCGGTATGAACCAGCGCGACCACCAGATCGACTTTCTCTGATTGCCGAAGGATATTGACTGTTTTCTGGAGGGCCGGGATTTCGGGAAGAAAATCCAATCCCTTGATGTTTTCCGGGAAACTCATCTGTTCTGTCCCGATCGTGGTGGTGCCGGTAATGCCAATCCTGACCCCATTCACTTCCTTAATCACATAGGGCTTTAAGGGTGACCAGATCTCTCCGGTTTTTTTATCGACTATATTGCAACAGACCCAGGCAAAATCGGATGCGGCAATCAGTTCCTGCAGATTATCGGCGCCCAGATCAAAATCGTGATTACCGGGTACACAGGCATCATAACCTGCCATATTCATGTATTCAATCATCACCCTGCCTTTTGAAAGCGTTCCCACCAGGGTTCCCTGAAAAATATCACCGGAATCGATAAACAAAGAGGCGTCACC
Organism: bacterium; assembly: GCA_020350205.1. Lineage (GTDB taxonomy): Bacteria > Calditrichota > Calditrichia > RBG-13-44-9 > RBG-13-44-9 > RQOF01. The sequence continues at coordinate 3,667,667 of CP070707.1, read as the reverse complement.
CGTTTCCTGTAATTTTTCTCGTACCGGTTTCACGATACCCATTACCGAGGCCCCCCCGCCCAGATCCGGCGGAAATTCCGGGTTTAAAAATTCTGCGGACTGTTGGACAATGCCACCATGAACATCGTTGGAGAAAAAGACATGCAGGGTAAAATCCCTGGCGTCTTCAGCCGCCATGCTCAAAAGGCAGAAAGACAAAATTAAAAGCAGCGTACAGATGGATAATTTCGGCATAAAATTAAACCTTGTAATTCGTTCACTGCAAAATATATCGACGGCCTTTCCCGGTCAAGACGTTTTTTAACTGCAGTACAGCTTGAACAGGCCTGCCGTCTATCAGGGATAACACTAAATTAAACAGATTTACACGGATAAAATTTTTAATAATTTACCCGTTATGCAGACCAAAAATTAAGTATATAACCAGGTCCAATAAAAAGATAGAATTATTTTACATGTCATCCTGAGGGGAGCACCCGACTGGCCACCCTGCCGGCAGGCGGACAGGAAAGGTTTTGTTCCGATACAACCAATCAAGATTTTTCTCCTGCACTAAAACATAAGTACAGGAGAGGAATGACACTCTTTTTTTGCCCTACAGTCATTTAATTCCACCGAATTATACCCAACGGGTAATAAATTGTAATGGATGGTGAAGATTATTTTGGGCTGGGAAAGCACGGACCGGGGGTGATCCTCGGGGATGAATACAATCAGGAAGACACTAAGACAGCCTCAAAATTAAGGAGTATTCTCATGCTGTACCGGAAGATCTTGTTCGCAGAAACAATATATACGATGAAGTACTATTTTTATCTGCCGCTGATGAAAAACCGCACCCGTTTATGATTATCTGTTACCTCTTCGTCCGCCGCCGCCCGGGCCATATTTCCCTTTTCCACCGCCATATCCTCCCTTGTTGCCCCCATATCCCCCTTTGCCGCCGCCTCGTCCGCCCCCATATCCTCCCCGACCGCCACGGTTTTCGGGGCGGGGACGTGCCTCATTCACATGCAGGCTTTGTCCTTTTAAATCTTCACCATTCAAGCCTTCGATGGCAGATTGCGCCTCATCTTTGTAAGGCATTTCTACAAATCCGAAGCCCCGGGATTCGCCACTGAGCTTATCTTTAATCACTGTGGCAGATGAGACCCGTCCGTAAACCTCAAATGTCTGCCTTAAATCATTATCGCTGACATCACTTGCGAGGTTACCTACATAAATGTTCATGATACACCCCTTCTTTGCCCGTCATATTAACGACTTAATTCATCGCCCATTCAAGAATAAGCTGCTTTTCAAGTATTTTTAATTTTTACGCTATTTAATCTTCCAAAATTTCCAAGACCGCCCGTTTCCTTTGTTTTGCGGCAACTGCCGATAGAAGGGTTCGGATCGATCTGGCGGTTTGCCCGCCCTTCCCAATTACCTTTCCCATATCTCCTTTGCCCACTCGTAATTCGAAGATAATTATTTGCTTGCCAATTATTTCATTGACGTGCACTTCGTCGGGCTTATCAACCAGGTTTTTGATGATAAATTCCACAAGCTCTTTCATAGGGGATATCCGTTTATTTGTTACAATTTAATCAAACTGCAGCAAACTAGGAAAATTTAAATATTTTTTATTTGCATAGCGGGTTGAATTAATTCTGTACAAAATTCGTATCTATTTGATTAGACTTAAATTATCTCGTGAATATTAATGTTTTACAGAACTATATTATTGAATTCCTAGTTACTCGAATTGACATTTTCGGTAACTACCCCAAAAATAAAATTCAAAAATTAATGATTTCAAGACTAAAATATCCAAAAAATTCGCTTTCGCCTAATAAATTTTGCCGGCGATAATCAGCAATAATCCGTTTTATCCCTGCCTGCCGGCAGGCCGGTGTATTCTATTAATTTCAGGCCATAAAAAAACCCGGAATCACATGATCCCGGGTTTTGCAAAGAACAGTCTTTTTGCAGGAATTTATCCAAGAAAAGCGCGCAGGGCGCGGCTGCGGGAAGTATGTCTGAGGCGGCGAATCGCTTTCTCTTTAATCTGTCTTACCCGTTCGCGGGTCAGGTTAAAGCGTTCACCGATTTCTTCCAGCGTTAAGGGATGCTCCTGACCGAGGCCGAAATAGAGCCTTACCACTTCAGCTTCACGCTTGGTCAGGGTTGCCAGTGCCCGGTCAATTTCCACACGCAAAGATTCATCCATCAGATCATCGTCCGGAGGCGGAAGATGATCGTTCTGAATTACATCCAGCAAGCGGTTATCCTCACTGTTGCTGAACGGTGCATCCATACTCAAATGCCGTCCTGAAATTTTCAGGGTATCCGCCACTTCGAAATCCGTCATTTCCAGCTGATCTGCGATCTCACTGGGGCTTGGTTCCCGCTCGAACTCCTGTTCCAGCGCGGAATAAGCCTTTCCAATCTTATTAAGTGCGCCCACCCGGTTAAGGGGAAGGCGGACCACCCGGGATTGCTCGGCCAGTGCTTGCAGGATACTTTGGCGAATCCACCACACGGCATATGAGATAAACTTGAATCCTCTGGTTTCATCAAATCGTTTGGCGGCTTTTATCAGTCCCAAATTCCCTTCATTGATTAAATCGCCTAATGATAGGCCCTGGTTTTGGTACTGTTTTGCCACGCTGACCACAAAGCGCAAATTCGCTTTGGTCAACTTCTCCAGAGAAAGCTGATCCCCTTCTTTAATCAGCCTCGCCAACTCAATTTCTTCCTGGGGAGAGAGAAGAGGCACCTCTCCTATTTCCTGTAAATACTTGTCCAGTGATTGACTTGCTCGACTAATAGAGCCTCTTGCCATTACTTGACAAATACCTCCTTTTTATGATTCTGTTTAACTGGTTAGAAATTTCCGTTAATTAAATATAATTTCACCAGCGCTATTAATTACGAGCGGCTGGCTGTTTAGTTCCTGAGATAGTCCGATTAATTCATTGAAAAAATTTATTTTATCGGCGTCCTTGAGCAAGCGGGGTTGAAATTCCACAAATCGGTTATGAACATCGATCGGGATAATAGTACACCGCTTAAATGAATCCTCATCATAGGACAATTGAAGCAGCATGCTTCGTGTCGCCTTGTCGCTGTAAGAACCAAATATATAATTCCCCAGGCTGTAGGCGATGAGTTTTCCTTTATAGATTTCCAGACCCTGAATCACATGGGGATGATGCCCCAGAATCAGATCCGCCCCGGCATCAATCGCCCGATGGGCCAGATCCACCTGATATTCTTTGGGAGCGGTTAACAATTCTCCTCCCCAATGAAAAGAAATAACCAGAACATCGTTCTCCTTCTTAAAACGCCTGATATCCTTGTAAAAAAATGTATGCGAGGGAAAGCAGGTCCCCGCCGTGCTATCCGTGGCCCAGAATTCCTCCGGAAAAGTAAGACTGTAGCAGGCCACGGCTATTTTTTTGCCCTTAATTTCGAATCTTGCCGGCTGCCGGGCTTCCCAGAGATTATTACCAGCACCGGAATATTTTATCCCATGCGTATCCAGTAACTGCATGGTCTCCCGAAGCGCTGCTGAACCAAAATCAAGAATATGATTGTTGGCCAGACTAACCACATTAATTTTGCCTGCCATCAAAACCTGCACCATATCCGGTTCCACCTGAAAAGTGTATGTTTTGGGATAAGCAGAATCCTGTCTTCCAAAAGGCGCTTCCAGGTTAGCAAAAACCAGATCCGCTTTACTCAGGATACTATCCAGGTAAACAAATGGATATTGCCAGCCCTGGTCCCGCACCACCTGCTCGATCCAGGAGTCTAACATCATATCTCCCGCTGCAACCAGCTGAATAGGGGCTTCGGGGCCTGCCTGGACGGGATAGCTAAAGATTCCCACCAGAATCAGGCATAATATATGTATTAGAACAAACTTCTTAGTCAAAATCGATTCCATCCTCTTCCCGAATTCGTCCCAGTTCCTTTTCCTTCTTACTCAATTCCTTTTCCAGTTTATCGATGGCTTTTTTCAAATCCTGCAGTTTCTTGTCGCCCTTCAGGATTTCCGGATCTTTTTTAGAATGTTTGTAAATATACTTACCCAGCGTGGTAAACTGCTCGTCCAGTTGATGTTCATGTTGTAATATCTCCAGCTTAATCCGGCCCACACTGGTTAATTCTTCGGTCTTGTCAATGGCCTCGTTAAGAGACTGCACAATATTTTTCTTGATTTTATCCCACAAAACGGTCATGGAGCCGTCTCCCAACCTATATTATATCAATCGATTAAACTTGAATTTCCTTGAGTGAAATAATTTAAAAATGTCATGCCTCAAAATCGAAATTTATGGCCTGAAAGTCATTCCGACCGAAGCCCCCCCGGCAAGCCGGGGGAGCGGAGTGGAGAAATCTATACAGTCAAAAAAAATTTCTCGACTCTCCCGCACTCAGAATAATTCTAGAATCTTATGTACACCCCTGTATGACGTTGAGTGCGGAGTTTCTCGAAATGACATATTCCTTATGTATAAATAGAATATTATGTCAACATCAAAGCAAGAAGCATCCGTGCTTTTATCCTATCGCCACTTCAGGCCAGAAACTGCATCCTTTTAAATGACATTCAGATAATCCAAAAGCCTCTGCAACAGTAGCTCCTAGATCAGCAAACGTTTCCCGAATCCCCAGGTTGATACCCCGAGCCAAATTGGGACCATATACCAATAATGGGACATATTCACGCGAATGATCCGTGCTGGGGGTGGTAGGATCATTCCCATGATCAGCTGTAATAAAAAGAAGGTCCCCGGGTTGTAGTAAATGTAAAATACTCTCCAGGCGTCGGTCGAATTCCTGCAATTCCTGATAAAATCCTGCCGGATTGTTCCGGTGTCCCCAAAGCATGTCAAAGTCGACTAAATTAATCATGATCAACCCTTTTTCCAACATTTTTATTTGTTGGAGGAGGATATCGATCCCCTCCCGATTGCTCTTGCTGTGCAGCTTGTGGTCGAGACCGACCCCGGCATACAGATCATCAATTTTACCGATACCCACCGTGGGTAACCGGGCTTCCTGAAAACAGTTTTGGAGCAATTTTCCCGACGGTTTCAGAGAAAAATCCCTCCTGGCCCGGGTACGTGTGAAGTCCTGCGAATTTTTTCCGATAAAAGGCCGGGCGATAACCCTGGAAACTGCATGTTCTCCCGTAAGAATGTCCCGGGCAATCTGGCACATTTCATATAAATCCGGAAGCGGAATGACCTCTTCGTGGGCGGCAATCTGAAAAACGCTATCTGCTGACGTGTAAATGATAGGTTTGCCAGTTCGAACATGCTCTTCGCCCAGTTCCTTAATAATTTCAGTGCCGGAAGCCGGTATATTTCCCAGGATATCACGCTGAATTCTTTTCTTAAAAGGTTCCAATACTTCAGGGGGAAAACCCTCCGGATAGGTCGGGAAAGCAAAATCGAGAACATGACCCGCAATTTCCCAGTGCCCGCTGGTGCTGTCCTTCCCCGGTGACTGTTCCCGCATTTTTCCATAATTTGCCTGGGGAGATTTCTGGGGTTTTAAGCCCATGATGGAATCAATATTGCCCAGCCCGAGTTTTTCAAGCCGGGGAAGATGTAATCCGCCCACTGCTCTGGCCAGATTTCCCAGAGTGTGGCTGCCGGTATCCTGAAAAAGTGCTGCATCGGGCAATTCACCGATACCTACGCCATCCAGAATAATAATAATAGACCGGTTAAGGGTTTTCATGCTATTTGCTTTTCAGTATTTTTCTTAGATGTTCAGGTTCAGGAAAAAAGACCCAGAATATAATATTTAAAGCACGAAAGATTAATATTCAACATCTTTTTTGTCATTTTATTATATTTTATAATCACATATTGCCAATTTTCAATGTCGGGGAACTTTCGGTTGGTATAAGAATATGTACAGGAGTGAATAATAGGATTAACCGCCGAAATTCAGAATAGCGTGACAATTTTCCGGGATTCATCTGGTCAGAAAAGTTATCCTTAAATATAAATTGATAATCTTTAGAGAACATTTACCTTCGCTAAGGGTTAATTATGGCATGGTTAAATCTAGATACAGTAATTTTTATAAAAATGATATGAATATTTCTTGGTTATGACTTCATTATGTCTCTTCTCATGCTCTTTTTCAACAGGCAGGTGAAGGGCATGGGTCAGGATATAAGTGACAAAAAAGCTATTGACGTAAATTTGGATAAATTTAAATTACATCATTCAACTTTTAATACTATCAGACTATAATTCAGATAATCTTTAGATTTTAAACTTGGATACCCGAAATTGAGTAACTTGCAGGAAAAAAACAGATGCGTATTCTAGGCTGCCGACATGTGACAAAAGCTGTTTTTCTGCTGGTTTCGCTGGGAATTTTTGGGTGTATGAGCTGTAGCGCACCGCGTAACTACATTTCTCCAGATCGCCCCAAATTTACCGGCAGCTATGCTCCGGATGTTGAAACATTTAATGACACCCTGAAGGTGGTATCATTTAACATTAAATTTGCGGAAAAAATCAATCAGGCAATATCCGAGTTAAAAACTCAGCCGCAATTGCGGAATGCGGATATTATACTATTACAAGAGATGGATGAATCGGGGACGGATTCTATTGCCAGTTCATTGAGTTACAACTACGTCTATTATCCGGCCACCGTACATCCCCAGAGCGATCGCAATTTTGGAAATGCCATTCTGTCTAAATGGCCTCTGCATAGCCACAAGAAGATTTTATTACCCTATGAACCCGTTCTGGGAAAAACCAAAAGAATAGCGGTCTCATCTTATGTCGCCCACCCCAAAAACGATTTACTGGTATACAGCGTTCACACCGCAACCGCGGTGGTCAGCGCCGAGAAACGCTTGAGTCAGGCGGATTCTATCCTCAACAGTATCTCCCGGCAACACCCTCAAATGATTATCGGAGGAGACTTCAATACTCTGTTTTCCCAGAATGTCCGGGATCTGGAGGAGGTTTTTTTAAAAAACGGATTCCTGCGGGCCAGCCGGGAAGCAGGTCCCACAGTCGAGAAAGCATTTTTAAATCTCACCTTAGATCATATATTCGTCAAAGGATTGGAACTGATAGACAGCGGCACCAGCGAGACACTGGCCAGTGACCATAAGCCACTCTGGGTATTATTAAGGACGGTTTCAGATAAAAATCCCTAAAACACAGTCAGTTTTCCGGTGAAATTTAGACTACCGGCCCTGATCCGATACAAGTAAATTCCACCGGCAACCGGAAATCCTGCTGAATTTCTGACATTCCAGGTCATCAGATTTCGACCGCTTTCACCATCCTGTACTACGTCAGATACTTTTTGCCCGAGAATATTAAAAATCTGTAAATGTATCCGCTGCGGCGAAATCAAATCCACCTGGAAAAAGATAATTCCGCTGTCCTGATAATAGGGATTCGGGAGTGGGGGCGCTGGCTGGTTTCCGATCAGGGCAGATGCTGCCTCCCGGGCCAATTCCCAGGCGCGCAAGGCATCTATTTTGCCATATCCTTTTTGGTTATCGGGAAAATCCGCCTGATCTCCGGATTTTCGAAGAACCTTGAGCAAAGTTATCAGATCGGTTCGGGGAAATTGTTCCAGTATTTGAGCAGCAATCCCGGTGACCAGCGGACAGCTATATGACGTACCGCGATTCGCTCGTATTATTTTTGAAGATCCCACCCCGAAAACATTTTCGCCCAGGGCGACTATATCCGGTTTAAGCCGCCCATCGTAGCTGGGGCCACGCGAACTGAAAGCTGAGAGATTATTGTTGCTGTTCACTGATCCCACCCCTAAAGTATAAAATCCATCGGCCGGGGCAGTGATGTAATACCAGGGTGTATTCCCCTCATTACCCGCAGACGAAACCACCAGGACACCTCGTCTTGCTAATTCCTGGGCTGCCCGGGTGATAATCGTGGTCTGGCCATCCATGTCCTGATAACTGTAATCCCCCTCGCCCTCATCAAAAGTGGAATATGACAGGGAGCTGGACACAATATCTGCTCCCAATCTTTCTGCCCACTCCGCCGCCATCATCCAGTGATCTTCTTCCACATGCAGTTCTTCGCCTTCAATTTCAGTTTTTGCCAGCAGGAATTGTGCATCATAGGCCGGCCCGATTAACGTATCCGGGAGATAACTGGCAATGACAGATAAGACAATTGTCCCGTGGTCATCCTGATTGGACCGATCCCCCGGTTGATTGGAGGTAATTGAATCCATTTGAATGAAATCATATTCCGCGATAATCCGGGGCTGCACATGATGCAATGCGGGGTGATCCCGCCGGAATCCGGTATCGAACACGGCAATGGAGATACCCTTTCCGGTTAGTCCCTTATCATGCAGCCAGTGGATATTGTGGAAACGAATCTGAAAATCTGAAAATCCGTATCTCTGTAAAAGCTCCGGACCCCCTGATTCTGCCTCCGGCGCGGGCTGCGAGTGCACACTATTTTTATAACGCCATACCTTTACTCTTTTCACCGATTCAACAAACGGAAGTTGAGCCACCTGCAAAATCTGATCGGGAGAGCCTGATCCACTTATGGCATTCAACCAGCGAGATATGGTATGGATTTTAATCCCCAGTAATTCCACCTTAGAAATGTAATCAGCTTCCAGCGGCAAGTCCGTTTCAATTGTAAGCGACATTCCTCTCAGGCGACGACGTTCAAGTGCCCGGGATGAGACAAAATTTTTCTGCAGATCTCTTTGTTTAGAAACACTCAGGGTATGATTTTGTCCCTTATCAGTAAAAAATATCCAGAATTTTTCCTCCCCCCGAAGGGCTGAAAAATTGCTGGCAATCATTACAGCTATACTAAGAAAAAGAGAGGAGATCCTCATTATGATTCATCTTCCCTGGTTATTGGTAATAACTGATATACCCCTTTCCTACTCGGTTGGTTTCCAGCGGACCATATAAACCCGTTTCATCCGGATATCCTTTTGCGGTCTTTCTCCCCTGAGGGGTTGCTGCGCAATCAGGTCGACCACCTCCATCCCCTCTACAATTTTACCAAAAATGGTATATCCCAGACGATCCAGATACGGTTGGGCTTGTAGACAAATGTAAAACTGGCTTCCATTTGATGCTTTTTCGGGGTTTACCGCATCACCCTGCCGCGCTGCCCCAACCGCGCCACGCAGATGAGGCAATCCAATTTCTGCCGGTATGGTATAGCCCGGACCACCACGTCCTTCATCTCCCGGGAAATCATTCTTGCTCAGGGGATCACCGCCCTGAATCACAAAATTAGGAACAACCCGGTGAAATGTGGTGCTATCATAAAAACCATCTCTGACCAGCTTCTTAAAATTTGCACTGTGCAGGGGTGCGTCAGTTTCCTCAAGTTCCATCACTATATTGCCGAATTCAGTCTCGATGACCACCACATCTTTCTCCTTTTCACCGGTAAAAACACGCTGCTCTGGTAAAGCAAAAACCATTATAACTAAAAAAAACACAGTCATTTTCATAACACTTCCACCTCCTTCTTAAAAACCATTTAAAATAATAGAGCAAATACGCCGCGAGTGCTCTCAAAATTCCGCAAATCAAATTTTTATGGAAAATAAAAGAAATGTGCAGTATTTAATTTTTTATTTTTCATATCCACCCGCGTCCATTTTAATCGCTTTATCCTTGAATTACCATAACCTTTCCCTCGCTGTGTCACCATTTTTTGCACTTTGTTTTAGTTCTTCAATTTTATTATATTTTTTAGTTTATAAAAATAAATAATACAAATTTTTACGTGGCGGAGGCTAAATGAAAATTCAAATGGTTGACGTAAAACGTCAATACCTGAAACTTAAAAACGAGATGGAACCGGCTGTTCTGGAGGTTCTGGAATCGGGCCAGTTTATCAATGGTCCGGCAGTTCACCAGCTGGCCGAAGATATGCAGCACTACCTGGGCGTTAAATATGCCATCCCCTGCGCCAGCGGAACCGATGCTCTTCAACTGGCCTTGATGGCTTTGAATATCGGGCCGGGAGATGAGGTAATCACAACCCCGTTTACCTTTGTCGCCACCGCAGAAACAATTGCTATTCTGGGGGCAAAGCCGGTTTACGTGGACATTGACGAAAAAACTTTCAACATTAATCCAGAATTGATTGAAGCGGTTATTACACCCAAGACCAAAGCAATCATTCCGGTGCATTTATATGGGCAGAGTGCAGATTTGGATCCTATCATCAGCATCGCCCGTGAGCACGGATTATCCGTTATCGAAGATGCGGCTCAGGCAGTCGGCGAAAATTATAAAGGGAAAAAGGTCTGCTCGCTGGGTTTATTGGGTTGCATCTCTTTTTTCCCAAGCAAAAATCTGGGAGCTTATGGCGACGCGGGGATGGTCGTAACGCAGGACGAGGAAGTGGCGGAAAAAGTAAAAATGATAGCCAATCATGGATCCAAGACCCGCTATTACCATAATATCCTGGGTGTTAACAGCCGGCTTGATACCCTGCAGGCCGCCATTTTAAGAGTGAAACTTAAATACCTGGATCAGTGGAACCAGCAGAGACACGCCAATGCTTTGTATTATTCTGAGAAACTGGCCGGTCTGGGAATTACGACCCCCTATATCGCAAAATATGCAGATCACATTTTTCATCAATATACCATACAACTGGAAAGCGACCGCGATGAGCTTCAGCTTTATTTAAATGAAAAGGGGATACCCAATGCAATATATTATCCTATTCCCCTGCATCTGCAAGATGCCTACCGGGAGACATCGGGATATAAAAAGGGAGATTTTCCTGTTTCAGAAAGAATGGCAGAACGGGTGATTTCTCTCCCCATGCATCCCGATCTAACCCGTGAAGAACAGGATTTTATCGTGGATGCTATCACGGAATTTCTGGGACGTTCATAAGATTTTAGTGAAGGAAAATTTATGCTAGATTTGAAATTTATTCGGGAAAATTCTGCTCAGGTCGCCCAGGGCATTCGGAATAAGGGAGAGATGGGAGATATTGACCGGATCTTGCAACTTGACGAGAGGCGCCGGGAAATTATTCAACAGGTGGAAAAGTTCAAACATGACCGGAATGCACTTTCTCAACAGGTGAGTCAGCTCAAAAAGGCAGGTCAACCAGCCGATCACCTTATAAATCAAACCCGGGAAATTTCCCAGAACATAAAAAATCTCGATGAAGACTTAAAAAATATCGAAGATGACCTGAAAAAAGATCTGGATCAGTTACCCAACCTGCCTCATTCATCGGTGCCCATTGGGAAAGACGCGTCGGACAATGTGGTGGTTCGGGCCTGGGGGAAGATCCCCGAATTCGACTTTGAAATTTCAGATCATATTGAAATTGCTGAAAGGCTTGATATTATGGATTTCCCCCGGGGAAGCAAAATTTCCGGCAGAGGTTTCCCGGTATATAAAGGTCTGGGTGCAAAGCTGGAACGTGCACTGATTAATTTCATGCTGGATACTCACGGAAACGAGCATGGGTTCCGGGAGGTTTTCACACCTTTCCTGGTAAACCGGGAAAGTATGTACGGCACCGGTCAGCTACCCAAACTGGAAGAGGACATGTATTTATGCGAACAGGATGATCTGTTTCTGATTCCTACAGCCGAAGTGCCGATTACCAATATGCATCGTGATGAAATCATCAGCGGTGAACAATTACCGATCAAATATTGTGGTTATACCGCCTGTTTCAGGCGGGAAGCAGGATCGTGGGGGAAGGAAACCCGGGGTTTCCTGAGATTACACCAATTCAATAAGGTGGAGCTGGTCAAAATCGTCACGCCGGAATCTTCTTATACTGAACTGGAGTTATTGTTGCGTGATGCAAGCCGGATTCTGGAATTACTGGGAATTCCCTTCCGGGTGGTAGAGCTCTGTTCCGCTGATCTCAGCTTCGCAGCCGCCAAATGTTATGATATTGAAGTATGGTCACCTGCCGAAAAACGCTGGCTGGAAGCAAGCAGCTGCAGTAATTTTGAGGATTTTCAGGCGCGACGCCTGAACCTGAGGTTTCGCCGGGAACCGACTGCAAAACCAGAATTCCCGCACACCCTGAACGGATCCGGCCTGGCCACTTCCCGATTAATGGTAGCATTACTAGAAACCTACCAAACCGATGAGGGGTCGGTTATGGTCCCGGAAGTTCTACGCCCCTACACCGGTTTCAACCTCATAAAAAGAGAGGACTATTAATTCCGGTGATTCGTCTTGGGTTATTCCTGTTAATTGTCGCCATTGACACCGCCATCTGTGCATTCACCGCCATGGTGGGGGGGATTATTAATCCTTATTCTCGCTTCAATACCGGTGTTACCCGCCTCTGGGCAAGAATCATCTTGCTGGCCGCCGGGGTGAAACTGCAGGTCGAAGGGACCGAATATTTGCAGGGGGGAGAATCTTATGTGGTGGTGTCGAACCACCAAAGCCTGATGGACATTCCGGTTCTCATTTTTGGTCTCCCGGTACCCCTGCGGATTATTGCCAAGCAGGAGCTTTTCAAGATTCCGGTGTTCGGCTGGGGCATGAAAGGGGTGGGCATGCTTCAAATCGACCGCTCCAATCAAAAACAGTCCTTTGAGACTCTCAGGAAGGCAGAGCAAATTATCCGCAGCCACCATCTCTCCATATTGGCCTTCCCGGAAGGTACCCGCAGTGAAGATGGAAAAATCCATACATTCAAAAAGGGTCCCTTTATTCTCGCTATAAATACTGGCCTGTCTTTGCTGCCCGTCTCCGTAAGTGGAACCCGCCAGATTATTCCCAAAGGGAAGATTCAGATCAATCCAGGAAGGGTGAAAATTAAAATCCATGCCCCCATATCAGTAACAGGGTTAGAACTGTCCCATCGTAATGAATTAGTGCACAAAGCGCAGCAAGTTATTGAACAGGGATTTATCGAGGCCTATAAGTAATGTTTTTACATCGCTTACGCATTCGGTAGCGAGATACTATTTCCTTTCCAGGTCTTCACTGTCCCCTGTGGTCAAAAATTTTTCCAGCCGCTGAATAGACAGCGGTGCGGAGCCTTCATAATGATTATTCATATTCACATACACCTCAACCTTCCGTTCCAGTAAATCCCGAACAATCCCAGCGATACGGCTTAACTCATCATCCTTCGGCTGCAGAATCCGGTTCCACTTCCCACCACTTTCTTTTTCGATATCCCCCCGATCGGGACCATGCAACCGAATGACGGTTCCCCGCCGAATAAAAGATCCAATTTTTGAATACAGGTCAACAATTGAAGGCATGTAATATCCCTGTAAAAAAACATGGCCCAGGTTGAGTCTCTGCAAAAACCGAAAATAGTCGGCATTCAGATAATTCGGATTACGGATTTCCAGAAAATAACGGTATTTCCGGTCTAACTTTTCAAAAAACACACCGATTCTTTCCTGAAACTCTTCTTGTGAAGACATTTTCTGCTTATTCAGGTATTCAAATTGAAACATCAACGGTCCAATATGCTCCTGAAGGGGCCGGATCAGGTCCAGAAACCGCTGAAACAGTTCAACTGATAGGAAATGAGAATTTTCCTGCAAAGGATCGCTTTTTTGATTTCTGTAAAAATGAGTCAAAGTAACGCTATTCGGTACTTTAATACTAAACCTGAAGTCTGCCGGAATGGCTTCCAGATACTCCTGAACGGTAAATGGAGAGGGGAGAGCAATTTTGTCAGGACCAAAAAGTGACCAGAACCATTGGTCGATTTCTACCGTATTATACTGCCGGCCATATTCCTGCAAATGATTAAGCGGTGATTTATCGGAGTAGACAATTCCACGCCATGAATCATATTTCCAGCTACAAGTTCCAATATATAAATTTTCCACAGTATATTCCCATTATATTCTACTTTAATTGGTGAGTATTGCTTTTATCAATTAGGCTTGAACTGTATAAAATTTGGTAAATAACATCATAACGAGCATATCTGATCCACATTTGCAGGAAGACAAAACCCTGAAAAATTAATAATTCAAGAAGAATCCCCCCCACCGAACGGTCGCTTAATAAATCTTGAAATATCCAATAGGAGGCCGTGAAAGTTAGCCAAATAAATAGCATCATCAAGTAAAATCCAGTGAATCTCAATGGCTTTCTGATAAATAATTGAACGGCGGACAGAAGTACAGGTCCAAGTCTTCGCTCATTATTTTCTATCATCCAAACCTTTACAATGTCCAATATTAATAATCCCCAGATAATGCCCACACTAACAACTATGCCATACGACATTAAAAAATAAAAAAACTGATCCTCGCTGAAATAATCCGGCAGAAAAAATGTAAGTGGCAGGGCCAGCAGAACACCCGCCACAAACAGAAAAATCAGCATACCTGGTGTCAAGAGAGCAATTTTGAACATTCTCGAGCTATAATAGCGACAACTTCTGAAAAATTCCTTAATATCTATATCCCGGGTTATGATTATGGCAGAGATAATTCCTCCGGTTAAAAAGGCCATCAGGAAATAATGTCCAAAAATTCCAAATTGTAGCCAATTTATCGTCGAATCTATCTGTATATCCATTCGCTGGTAAAACTCGGCATAATAGGTATAAAGGTTTTGCGAAGCCAGGGTTTCAGTAATCAGCCGATGAGAAAAAAACTCCCAAAATGATTTATTATAAGGAAGCAGGAAACACACACTAATCAGTACATGAACTGCTCCAGTAACCAGAATAAATCTTCTCAGCCCCCAAATTCGCCTTAAGGCCTTATAAATAATATTCATAGATAAACCATGCCTGTTGTACTAGAAACCGAAAAACCCAATTAATACTTGCTGATACATTTTGAGTGCTTTAAGCCAGTGCCGGTAAAAAGCCAGCGGATTCTCTTTTACAGCATATGAATTGTTGGTCCAGTTCACATCGAGCCAGATTTTATGTTCGGGATCTACCTGGGCAGAAATTACCGGATCTGGACCCCCGATGCTTAGTACTAGCATCGAATCCATTCCGCTCCACTCACTTAAGACCGTTTGTCCAGTGGCATAGGTGTATGCAATTTCTACGGGGCAAATAAAATCACCCAGACGCTTAAAGGTAATATCGGTTCCAAGCAGTTCACCTTTATCATCTCGCTTTTGTCGGACAGATGCCACGGAATAATCGAGGACCACACTATCGTAAAGGGCCTGTTGGAAAAATTTCCGCATATCCCGGAAGGAATTTTGGTGGACAATCTCCAGGAAATCCCGCGTGCGAGGATGTTTAAATTTCCAGCTCCGGATATAGGAGTTCATAATTGAATCCATGCGGACCGTACCCAGAATATTTTCGAGTGTTTGTAACATCAGCATCGGCTTGCTATACACGCTCACATAATAGGTCCCCGGCTTAAACGCCCAGCTCGGTTTCATGGTAATGCTCACATCCGGACTGCCCATATAGTTTTTTTTCGCTCCGTCAAAGGCCCCCACCAGAATATTAAGAAAGGTAGAGGCTGATCGATGCCTTCCATACCTTTCCGATAAAATCTTTTTGGTCGCATAACTGGTCAGCCCCTCGTCCAGCCACGGCTCTTCGGCTTCATTGCTGGCCAGAATACCATAAAAATACTGGTGCAGAAATTCATGAAGGGTACACTCTTCTAAAAACCATTTAACATTTTCCGGAATACCCCACATGCTATGGCATGTGATCAATGCGGGATATTCCATCCCGCCGGCCTCAAATGCATAGAGGGGAACATCCACTAACGTTAGCTGCGGATAGGGGTAAGGCATTAGCCAGTTTGCAGTATATCCAAGAGCGAATTCAATAATATCAAAATACCGTGAAACTTTTGAAGAATGCTCGGGTGCATAGAGTAATATCACTTCCACTGCATTCACCGTTTTTTTGATTTGCCGATATTCCGGCCAGGCAGTGAAAGCAAAATCATGAACATCTTCGGCCCTGAAGGAAAGCAACTTAAGGCTGTCTTTTTGTTCTTCTCTCACTAAAATACCACTGGAACCCACTACATATTCTGCCGGCAGGGTAATATTCACGTCATAAGTTCCAAAATCAGCGAAAAATTCACTGTGACGAAAAAACTGGTGGCAATTCCACTGCCCGTCCCGGAAAACACCAATTTTAGGGAACCATTGACCCAGCATAAAAAAATTATCTTGATAACCGGTCCGGGCAATCAAACGCGGCAGCCGGCAGATAAATTCAATCTCTATCCGGATGGTCCTATCGGGTCTTACCTGTTCGGGAAGGGAAATTGAAACGACTGTCGAATCAAAGGGATTTTTGTCATCGGGTTGAATATAGGAAATGTGATCGCTCAGATCCCATTGTCCGTTCACGATTAAGCGGGAAATATCTATTCCACCCAGATCACCTTCTTCAATCCTGTCCAGGCGCCACCTGGACATACCGCTCATAAAACTGGAAGATTTATGGCGGAATGCATTCAAATACAGGTGGAATCGCAATTCTGAAACCGGATGGTTATCCGTGTTCGACCAGGTGATTATTTCCCTCCCTCGCAACTGTTTTTGGCGGGTATCGAGAAAAACCTCTATTTCATAATTTGCATTTCGAGTAGAGAGCGGAATATTCAGAATGTCCTGGCCTCGGAGTCCGGTAATTATCAGAGGGAAGAAAAACAAAATCGATAGGTAGGAATATAATCTCAAATTACTAGATCCGGTACAGAGATTAAGGGTGAATCATCTGTTACTAGGTTTCATCAATGATGGCACAGACTTTATTACGCCCGGTGGCCTTTGCACGATATAAGGCCCTATCTGCATTAAGAATGAGCTGGTAGGCAGTATCCCCGTCCTCCGGGAAACTCGCAATTCCCGAACTAATGGTCAATTTTCCTCCCGGAACCGTTTCTATTTGAGGCAGCTCAAGCTTCTCAACAATCTGTCTAAGCTTCTCCGCCATTTTTTTTGCGTCGCCTCGACTCAGCTCCGGGCAGATCACACAGAATTCCTCACCCCCATAGCGGCAGACCATATCACTGTTTCGGGTATTTTCAACCATGGAGCGGGCAATACGCTGCAGAATGAGATCACCCGATTGGTGCCCATACGCATCATTATAGTTCTTGAAGTAATCGATATCAATCATGATAAGCGAAAAAATTGAGTGGTGTCTCTGGGCGCGGCTGATTTCGCGGTTTAACTGATGAATAAAATACCGATAATTATACAGATTGGTCAGCGGATCCGTAATTGCTTCTTTTTCAGCTTTTATGAACAGGAATCGCAGTTGCTCCATTAGCGAAATATTCTGATACATATAGCTAGCCGTCCGAATCAGGGTCTCTAAAAACCTGATTTCGTTATCGTCAATTTCCCGCCCGGTCCCCTGGTGGTCCATAAATAAAAAACCGGCACGATAGAGTGATTCGCTGGATAGATATTCCTCCAGATTACCCAGGATAATATCGATATCCATATCTTCCCGGTCGTGTAAACTGGGAAGAAATGATTCTAACAGGGGTAACACTCCTTCTCGAATTTCAGTGGATTGTACCTGCCCAATGGGTGTTCCCAGGTAAGCAAATACAAATTGCCTGGTTTTAAGTTCATCCAGAAATGACTTTAAGAGCGGCTCCTTCACTTCTTCAACTTTCTGGATCTGAATAATCTGATTCTCTTTAAAAAATTGCTGAATCGCCGGGCTGGTAACCGGATAGGTATACCGACCCCAGTCCTTCTGGGCAATACCCTGGGCATATTTTACTTCTAAGGACATGTTCTCATGATTAACATCCAAGAAGGCACAGCGTTCAAATCCAAAATTCCGGGCAATTTCCTGTACCAGTATCTTTTTAAATTCAGCTGGATTTTGACAGCTTTGCAGCGCGGAAATTGAACCAAGCATATTCTGGAATGATTTAATATTTCGGGCCAGATTTTGAGATGTGCTCTCCAGGCGCTGATTCGAAATCTCCAGTTCCTGAACTTTATGGGTCAATCGATCCACAATGGAAAGTTCATATTGTTCGTGGTAATATTCTTTCTCCTCCTGTTCCACGACCTCTTTATCACCTGCTAAAAATCTCAGGATTTGATCGGGAAATTTAGCAACATCGATGGGTTTCTTGATATACCCGGCGGCCCCGGCTACCAGTACCTTCTCCCGAATATTTTGCTCCCTCACGCCGGACAGGGCAATAATGACAGTATCCTTGAGCGCTTGGGTGTTCTTAATTTTGGTCGTGAGTTCATCGCCGCGAATATCCGGCAAATCGATGTCCATAATGATGAGCCGGGGCTTTTCCTTAATGGCAATTTCCAGACCGCTTAATCCCGTTGAAGCTTCCATATAGTGAAATGAACCCTTCTTATCCAGAACTTTCCGTACCAGCATTCGGACATCGGTATCGTCTTCAATATACAGGACTTTTATTTTTTTTGGGTTCGCCATATGCATCAAATTGAGTTGTCAGACCACTTTATAAAATATACATTCCAGCCTCATAATTTACAAGACGGTTCTTTGGGGGCCGAAATTTAACTGCTCTTGTAATAATACGTTAAACTTTACATTTATAAAGTGCGCTAAAGCAAATCAGACTTTTTTAGATAATAATCCAACTCAGCATGCATTCCTTCCAACCTCCTGCCTTTAAAACCGAGTTGCGGGTGAGGTATAGAATTATTTTAGATAAACCATTAGTTCCGGTGAAATTCGGGGAATCCCAAAATATAATTATTCGCTAAAATAGTAAACTTTTTTCTGTTAAATTGGGCGGTTTTATTTGGGGAGATTCATCATGGGTCGATTATTAAGACGATTTCCGCTGGCAGATTACTTTTTCATTACCATTGGTTCCATTATTATGGCATTGGGGATTGGGGTGTTTCTGGTGGATGCTCAGGTGGTTCCTGGTGGGGTAAGCGGATTATCGATGGCCTTACACTATCTATCGAATAATCTGTTGCCGGTCGGATTAATGATGTGGTTGCTTAACATTCCTCTTTACTTTTGGGGAACAAAAGTCCTGGGAAAACGATTCGGGGCCCGGACTTTCTATGGATTTTCCTCAAACGCTTTTTTTATAGATTTTTTCCGAGGAGATCTTCCGGGGCTGCATTTCATCCAACTCCATCAATCAACTACTATCATAGATTTGAGACAGAATGATTTTCTGTTTCTGGTTCTGATCGGTGCCGTATTATTGGGGATTGGATTGGGAATTATTTTTAAATTTAAAGGATCGACTGCAGGATCTGATATTATTGCTGCAATCCTCCAAAAATATTACGGAATTAAACCCGGGCAGGCAATCATGTTAATTGACTTTTTCGTCATTTCTTTCGCAGGATTTATCATATACAGCAAAGGATTATCGGTAGAGCGGCCGGCATTTTCTCTGACCTTATACGCGTTTTTTCTGCTATTTATTTCAAGTAAGCTGGTAGATGTCATTCTGGATGGTTTTAATTATGCCCGGGCCGCGTATATTATTTCAAATAAAACTCAGGAAATCGCAGATTCGATCATTCAGGAATTGAGTCGTGGTGCAACCGCATTAAAGGCCCGGGGACTCTATAAAAACATCGATCGGGAAGTAATTATGACCGTAGTCACCCGTAAAGAAATTTCTCAATTAACGGAATTAATTGAAGATATTGATCCTGACGCATTCGTAATTATTTCGGATGTCCATGAAGTTCTGGGAGAGGGATTTCGTCGGAGAATATAATTTAAACCAAAGTTTGTATCTTTTTAAGTCGACCTTAATCAAATTTACGGTTTTAAAATTGATAATTTTTGAAACCTTTAATAAAAAAATCGGTAAAATTGATCCAGTTCACAGGGGTGAAGTAAGCAGGGTCATAATTTAGGCGAGGTAAAAGAGAATGGAGGACCTCATGAAGTTGAAAATGAAAGTAAAGATGAAAATAAAGAAGCTTTAATAGCTTCAACAATACTCCCTGCCGAAGCGGGGAGTATTGTTTTAAAAATAAATCTCACCGCATCAGAATCATTTTCCCCACAAAGCTGCTATTTGCTGTTTTCAGCCGGTAAATATAAACACCTGAAGCCATGGAATCGCCATTTTCATTGGTGGCATCCCAGTACACCGTATGAAAACCAGCCGCCTGTCTCCCGGAATACAGTGTTTTTAGTTTCTGGCCCAGCATATTATATACTGCCAGCTCAATATTCATACCTTCGGGCAATCCATAACGAATCGTTGTTGTAGGATTAAAGGGATTCGGGAAGTTTGGTGACAATTGAATTGTCCTGGGCAGGGATTGGCTTGCGACGGATTCCAGACCGGTTAACCCCACGCTTAAATGTATGGGTATCAGAACCAGGGATTCATCCGGATCATTACTTTCAATCTGAACTGCTGCATAAAATTCGCCGAATGGGAAATTGCTGGTGCGTATGGTCAATTGCAAATCCAGATAGTCACCTGGAGCGATGGTTCCTCCTGCGGGTTGTACAGAAAGCCAGCTGTGCCGGCTAATGAGAATGGCCAGGCTATCTTTCAGGTATGTTTCATTATGGGCAATGGTGAGCCCATCCAAACCATTCTGATTCTGAATTCCCACAGTATAGTCATGCAAGAGCTGGTTCAGGTTCATATATTGCAGGAGTATATTGCCATTATCATACAAAACAACCTGAAATGAATAGGGTCCCTCTCCGGTTACCCGCTCCATATTTAGAAATGAGACCACAAATTTGTTTCCCTGATTCTCAGTGTAAACTGCCGAGTTTGGAGTTATCAGCAAGTCGTCCCACATGGGTGCGATCAGATTGCGGGGTGCCAGGGGATCGGGCAGCGCCAAGTTATTATAAGCCACCGAGACTGTACTAAAACTCACCCATCCATTAGTGCAGATACGCAGATTTGTATATTCCTGACCATAAAAAGAAAAACTGAATCCCAGATTAACGGGATCAGAAATTAAATTATTTCCGGTCAAAGAAAGCATACTTCCAGAACCGCTGATATCAATCCAGTTATAAACCGGACCCGATGGCTCATCACTGTCTACCCAGATATGCCCAAATGTATCAGCGCCTCCGGAACCTTCCGGGGAAGATGAACCGGGACGGTATCCGGCGGTCTGTGCTGAAAAAATTAAATCTCCTGCTCCGGTATTTGATATGCGCAGTGATTCTACCAGGGAGTCATTCGCCGCAGCATAAAGACGCAGGCTATCCACGACTTCAATATCCGGTGCCAAAACCCCGCTACCTTGTGCCATCAACCGTGTTCTAAAACGTACGGGATCATTATTCAGAAATTCAATACTTCCCAGAAAGTTTTGTACAGTATCCGGGGTGAAACGAATGGTCACCGGAAAACTTGAACCAGGTGATACACCGAATATGCCGGGACTGGTAGAAAACTGAGGAAGGGATGAAATAATATCCTGCACCCACAAGGTATCCGGGCCTTCATTGTATACCTCCACCGACAAATCTGTGGCAAAGTTTAAAAAGGTGGCAGGGAATGAAAGCGTATCTGCGGAAATCTGAATCCGGGAACCCTTCCGAACCCGCATCCAGTAATTCTGCTGCCAATTGTGACCACCATCGGCGATCATGTCAATCAATAACGGGATGGCATACAAATGAGGACAGGTGCTATCCACCCGGGCTTCAAATCTACCGGCAGTCATCATTGCGGACGCGGACAAGGTTCCAATAGTTGATGTATCTTTCAGAATTGCAATATTTGTGTCGGGAGAGGATATGTTCATCATAACATTCACGGCCGGATCAACACCAATATTTTCGATTTGAAATTGAAAGAAAAAATGTTCTCCTGACTCAATAATCCCGTTGTTATTACTCAGGGTATCCAGGATAACCAAATCTTTCACCAAGACATATGGTCCATTAGGTGGAATAATGTCAATCGGGATCTGGACCGGTATATAATTATGTGCGGTGATGGTTATTTTACCATTAACCGGACCGGCTATGCCCGGATTCAGGGTCACAGTACCGCTCCCATCCGTATAGAGGCGCTGGTAATTACCCAGGCTATCCCAGTAACACACCAGGGCACCTCCGACCGGACCACTTTGATCACTTACCTGCACTGAAATCGGGGAATTAAAAAAGGCACTCGCAGGTACATTCACCAGCAAATTTTCGGGAGTTCGGGTCCAGACCTGCAGTTCCGGTTCACCGACCAGCAGTGACTGATACATGGCTGAACTGCTTCCCAGGCCAAAACTTTGAAACATGTGCAGTCGGCCGAAATCAATAATATTACCAAATGCGGGAATAGTATCAGATAGGAGTGCGCGCACCATCCCCCGACCCAGAGTATCAGTTTCATACACCGAGCAGCTTTCCGTGAAGGCCATAATACCCACGGATCCTTTGTCTGTACTGTTTTTTAACCAGACTTCAGCGAAGACGTCATAGGGCACATCCAGATCCGCATTATTGCAGGCAACACTGGAAATAACGGGTTGCATGGCTCCATTGGTTAAATTGGGGATGTTGCTGGTAGAAAATCCGGTTGTCGACCAGCTCGAGGCAGCACCATGTCCAATGTAAAAAATATAACTGACGCCGGAATTCACTGCGGAATAGACATTCGCCACCGTCGCATTTCCCAGATTGTCACCCAGATGATGAACCGGATTATACCCATAGGCCAGGAATTGCGCTTTTGCCCAGTTACCTGCCTGGGGATCCTGGAAATCATTACTGTTGATCACCAGGGATGATTGAAACCAACCAGGGTTCCCCAAAAAGGGCGTTTTTTCGTACTGGATCAGTTTTGTAAAGACAATCTGAGCTTCCGCCTCCGTTTGAACTGAAATCCTGCCCCCTGAAATGTCCGGTAAAATATCATTCCCCTCCAGCTGATAATAGGGGTGATCTGACATACTGCCGGATACCGAAAACCAAGGTATTGCATATGAGCCGGTGACATCGCCGACCAGTAGCAAGTAATCAGGCTTATCTGCGGCTGCCTGGTAATAATTACCGATGAAGGCTTTAATCTGATCCGCCGATGGATTTACGCCGATTTCTGAAGTTTTGACCACCAGCGTTTCTACCCCTTTTTCATTTTTCCATTGGGCAAACGGTTGTACGGTTTGAAAATACTGGTCGTGGGTAATGATGAGCATGTTGGGAAGTCCGTTAATTTCATTCTCGAAATAACGGGGCATTTCATTAAAATTTAAAATATAGGAACGATATAAGGGTAAGAAGCTTTGATCCAGTCTCTGGTTACCGATTTTTATTGGGTTTAGGCCCGTGTTTCCTGTTTTTTCTATCGTTACCATCACCATACGGACGGCCCGCACCGTTTTCTGAGCCGGATTATATTGAAATGGGCAAATGTTTAACGGAAGTACCCGCACATCCCTCAAAATGGCCGGGTCTTCAGCGGTACAGATAGCTTGTGGAAACCAGCTGTCAGTCTGATAAAATTGCCGGTCTATCACAAATTCCTGTCTTTGATCCTCTCTTGTCAGCTTGGGTTGTGCAGGAAATATCAATATTTGATCAATTTCCTCGTATTTCACTCCGGAAATCCTCACCCGGTATTCACCCGAAGGTCCAATGCCAAGCAGGCGGGTGGTTTGGGGAAGCCGTGGAAATCCAACCCGGGTTAAATATCCCATGTCGCTCATATGAAGCACCTGATATGTTTTTCCTTCTATGAGGGTATCGGAAGCTTCAAAATCTGGAAATGTAAATTCCATGGAAATCAAATCGTTAGTTGCGGAAGTGATCCTGAATTCCGGCAACAGTTTTTTACTTTCCGATGCAATTCCGGTGCCTGCAGAAAGTGCTACGGCAAGGATGACAAGCAGCTCAATTCCTGTCCAGTATTTTTTCATGTGATTACTCCGTTAATCATAACATGTTCTTATTTATAAAACGTTCAATGCGTTCGAAGACCAGTTCTCTTTCAATATCAATACTGATGACGTGATAAGATTCTTCTAAAACGACCATCTCCTTGCTGGAGGAGCCAATGTGATCATAAATATATTGTAAGTTGCTAAAATGAATTGTTCTGTCTTTGCGGGAGTGAATCAGGAGCGCGGGTGCATTTACGCCAGGAAGATCGTTTCGGACCTGTTCAAAAAGCGCCAATAATTGGTCGACTGAGCGGACCGGATATTTCGGATAGTTTGGAATTTCGGCTTTGCGTTTTTTATCCCTGATATCGGGGCCTTTGGATTTATAATGGTAAGTGACGATATGCCGGGCCAGGGGAAGCAGCAAAAGACGCCAATCTTTCAAAAATACCGCACCCGCAAGACTTATAATTCCCTGGCAACTTCGGTTTGCCGAGAGACGCAAAGCCAGAGCGGCACCCATGCTCTGACCACAAACAAAAACTTGTCGGCAGGTGTTTTTGAGGTCAAGAAATTGGTTTTCTACAAATCCATACCAATCCTGCCAGGTCACCCCCTGTAAATCGTCCGGGCGGGTACCATGCCCGGGAAGCAAGGGGACCGATACCGTAAATCCAAGTTTTTGATGAAGCCAGTGTGCCATTTCCCGCCCCTCATAAGGAGACGCTGTAAATCCATGAATGAAAAGAAATCCAATATCACTCCCCTTGAGAAATACAGGCTCTGCACCCTTCATAAACATGGTCATATCGTTTTCTCCTTGGAACGGGCGCGGAAAGCCCGCTTCACGGGAATTCTTGGTTTTACGGAAACTTTCGTGTTTCCCTGAATAATCGGTGGTATGATCTTAATATGAAGTTGCTTCTGAACTTTTGCCTCCAGCAAATTCGCGCTCCAAAGCCTGCTTTACCCGGCAGTTGTGACCTTCTCAACTTATTTATTTTAAACCATAATAAACAAAATTTTACAAAAATTGAAACAAATAATAAAATATGAAAATTTGGGAAAATTATAAAGAACCAGATAAAACAGTTAATTCTGACAACGGAGATTAAAAAAGAACCACTATTTTACTCACAATCCGGCTTACAGCTTCCGGCCTCAACTGGGTGCCATGTAATTGGTGTAATAGTTTGCCTTCCCTGTCAATCAGCAGAATATTCGTCGCCTCAGGTTCATACTGATATGTCCTGGCAAATTCTCCCTTCCAGTCCATCAATATCCGATGATTCTTCTGGCGGGGAAATTTTCCTCTTACAAAACCCCGCAACAAACGCGGAACACCTTTTACATTCGCCACGGCAATAAAGGTCACACTATCCTGTAATTGATAAATCTTCAAAGAATCGTGTATGGCAAAGCTCCAGATTTCATTATAGCGACTTCCCTCACGATCACTCCCCACAATAATCAAAACTTTTCCGATATAATCTTTATATTGATGATCTTCGCTGAACTGATCCTCCATCTGGAATTGGAAAAGCGTGCTGTCTTGGGACAGAAGAGAAACCACCTGAATGAATACAATACAAACGATCAGAGTACGGTAGAAATTCATACTTGAAGTAAGCCCTGAAAAAATTCTAAACAAATAAACTCTACTACCAGAACAGGATAACAAAAACTTGCATAGGACGTTTGTCAAAAAGCGCTCAAAAATTTAAACGATTTACCCCGTGATAGAAACAAATTTTGCAATATTATTCTGACTAGAGTTGTTTACAATTAGATTAAATAATGAAGGTTAATCTAATATAGATAAAGATTGCCAGAAATTATCCAGATATGTTTGGCCATAATTCTTGACCTGTCCGGATTTAAGATTTGAATGTCCCCAAAATCGTACTATATTGAGAAATACTCTGCAGGAGACCCGCCATGTTATTGATAGCAATAGAAGCAGGACTTATAGCGACCGCAGGAATGACCTTTCTGCTCTGGTTAATTGATAAAACCGGAAAAGTGAATGCCAATATGGTGCGGGCAGTCGGAAGCGCCCTCACCCGCTCTGTAGAAACCTCGCTGTGGCCGGGATTGATTATACAACTTATATCGGGAATCTTCTTTGCCTATTTGTATATCTTTGCTTTAAATTTATTACAACTTAAAGAAATAGACTCTCTGGTTATCGCGGGCGGGGTGATCGGATTTGCCCATGGGTTTGCATTCAGTTTCGTCATGGTTATTCTTGCCGAGCATCACCCGGTGGAGAAGTTTCAGAGTGCCAGTTTTCAAGTGGCGATTGTTCATTTTTTTGCCCATATCATTTACGGAATGATGATTGGGCTGGTATTTGGACTATCCATATAATATGGTATCTCATGGTTTAAGGCTATTTGTATTATAAACATCATAATTCAGACAATTCTTCCGATATATATCATTATGCTTTATGTATTATACGTGAAGACAGGGGCAGAACAGTTAAAAAGAACATAATATGGACAAAAAAGACCTCACGACCTGGTTGGAAATTTCCGAATCGGCATATTCTAAAAATTTAACCTTTTTCAAGCAGCGACTTCCCAAACACACCGAATTTTCAGTGGTGTTAAAATCAAACGCATACGGGCATGGTATATTGGAGATTGCCCGGCTGGCCGTCGAACACGGAGCAGATTCCTTTTGTGTCCATGCACTTGATGAGGCTCTTCATTTACACCGAAACGGATTTAAACAGGATATTCTCATTATGGGTCCGGTCATGAGGAGCCGCTTGAAAGAGGTGGTTGAAAATAATTTCCGACTCATACTCTACAATAAAGAAGTGCTGATGGGCCTGAAAAAAATCACCCGGGAGTTAAAAAAGCCGGTTAGGGTTCATCTAAAATTGGAAACTGGCACTTATCGTCAGGGAATTGCCGAGACTGACCTGCCTGAATTTCTCAGGCTTCTGAAAAATGAATCCTTCATACACGTCGACGGGGCATATACCCATTTCGCAAATATCGAAGATACAACCAACCATGAATATGCATTCCGCCAACTGTCCTTATTTAAGAAAATGGCAAAGACCATTAAGGATTTCGGTTTCGGGGATATAAAATGTCATACCGCCTGCTCCGCTGCGGTTTTGCTTTTCCGGGAAACCTATTTTGACATGGTTCGTCTTGGAATCAGTCAATACGGCCTTTGGCCCTCCAGAGAAACCTTCGTCTCCTATAAAATGAAGCACAGCAAAAACGGTGAAAATATTTTGAGGCCGGTATTAAGCTGGAAAACCCGGGTAGCTCAGCTCAAAGAGGTCGCATCAAATCAGAATATCGGATATGGAGGGACCTATCAAACCACCCGTCCTTCGCGGATTGCCGTCCTGCCCATTGGTTATGCAGAGGGGTATGACCGGGATTTGAGTAACCGGGGGTACGTGCTTATTCACGGAAAACGTGCTCCGGTACGCGGGAGAATTTGTATGAACTTATTCATGGTTGATGTTACTGATATTCCGGAGGTAATGCTGGAGGATGTGGTGACTTTAATTGGTCGAGACGGGGACAACCATCTCCAGGTTGATTATCTCGCCGGGCTTTGCGGAACCATTAACTATGAATTTACCACCCGCCTGAACTGGCAGATACCCCGAATTATAACTGCCTGAATACCTTTGTAACCTTTCTAAATCACGGGACTCACATCTTAAAAAATGATGTTATCGCTGATTTTACCAGCGTCCTTTACGATTCCAGGGGATATGTCCTTTACCAAAGATATGACTTTTTCCACCCAGTCCGGCATGTTTCAGATTCTGGGTATGACGTCTGTACCAGGCGGAGAGACTGGATTTTTTCATCTTGTAGATTCTATAAAAAAACCGTTTCTCCTTTTCAGGATTGAACAGCAATTTATAAAACATTTTCATGGGGACACCTTGCGGTAATTATTTTCGTTTCCCCAACTCCAATCTAATTTCAAATGTTGAGTGATTTGATTTTCCCGCAATAGGCTCCGGGAAATAGATCAGGCGAAACTGTGGCCGAATAGAAACATAATAGGATTCATTGCTGGTAAAATCAATACCAATGCCCAGCCCGACATTAAATGATAAGCGGTACTCATCCTCTGTGGGTAATCTTTCCTGCTCTTCCGGGGGCAACTGGCTGCGTTCGAGTTCATTTGCACGCGGAAAATTCATCCCGAATGTCAATCCCCCCAGACCAACCACATACGGTCTAAAACTTTCTTCAATGGAATTCTGGAATAACCGGCGTTTAAGCTCAATGCTTAAGGGAATAATAAACAACCGGTTAAACTTATTAAACTGGCGGGGAACACCATAGTAATCATAATAGGTAAACTCAAATTCATCGCGCATCATGAAAAAATCAACACTGGCGCCAACATGAAAAAAATTGGGAAAAGCAAGACGATAAAATCCTCCCAGGCCGAATCCTGACATGGCCAGGGTGATTCCGGCCCCATATTCATTTAAGTGCTGGGGTGGTATTTCCTCATACTGTGAATAAACGGAAGATTGCGGAAATGTCATTAGAAGGATGAGAATTAGTGCAGAAAGGTAATATTTTTTCATGCTCTTTAAAACTCCAACGATATCCCGGTTTGAACTTTATACAATTTTTAACCCGTAATCTTTAAAAAAGCTCGCGACTATCTCTTCGGGAGCTTCCGTTTTGTTTAAAAGGGTACCGAATCATCTTCTGCGGGCTCTGAATCCTCGGGAAGCTGTAAATCCTCCTCAAGGGTATCCGTTGTTTCTGAGTCCGTCCGAGAACCAAGAGAATCCAGCATCTGAATATCGTTGGCAACGATATCCGTACCATATCTTTTAACACCATTCTGATCTTGCCATTCACGATATTGCACCCGCCCCTCCACATAGACGCGCATTCCTTTGTGCAAATATTGCTTGGCAAATTCCGCCAATCGGCTCCATGCAACAATCTTATGCCAATCGGTCTGTTCCTGAACACCTCCCTCCTTGTCTTTGTAGGAGCGATTAGTTGCCAGGTTGAAATTCGCTACCGCGCTTCCACTTGGCGCATAGCGTACTTCCGGGTCTGCACCCAATCTGCCTATTAATAGGACTTTGTTAACCGTTCCTCTAGACATACATCCCTCCGTTAAAATAAAGTTAAACATGAAGTGATTTGATGATACTGCCGATACTGCCGGCATTTAATTTTAAAATATTGCGCCATAAAAAACAAGATTTTTCCAGGCCGATCCGAAAAAGAAATTATTTTTTCTTCAGCCAGCTCAGTGGATTAAGATTTTTATTATTTCCATAAATTTCAAAGTGTAATTTCGGACCCTCCAGAGATCCGCTCTCTCCCACCAGCCCAACCGGGCGACCACCATCAACAAACTCTCCGGATTTCACCCTTACTTCATCTAGATGAGCATAGACCGTGTAAAATCCATCATTATGATCGACAATTACCATATTTCCAAATCCACTCATATAGGTAATTAGGCTGACGACCCCCGGGAAAACACAGCGCACATGGTCACCGCGCTGAGCCTGAATGTCAATGCCGGTATTATTGAGTACTGTTTTTAATTCGGGATTTTTTATCCGACCAAATCCATGTAATAACTTCCCCTGCACCGGCCAATTAAATTTTCCCTTATTTTTTAAGAAGTCCCCCGATAGTTGTTCCCATTTCAGCTGTGTTTCAACCTGCAATTGGCGGCTTGGACGCCCTTTTTCAAGAGAAGCTAATATATTTTTCAATTTCTCCAGGCTTTGCTTTTTCTCTTCCAGCGATTGCTCTAGTAAATTCCGGTTCTGTCTAATTTTCTTGATAACCAGGGATTTGGTTTTGCGCCGCTCGCTTAAATTTTTCTCTTCCTGCGTCGCAGCCGCCAGCAGTTTCTGGGTTTTGGCAACTTCAAGATTCAGTCGGTTTTCCTTTTCGGTAAGGGCTACTTTGGAACTGGATAATTCCTGAAAAATACTCTTTTCGGCCTGAGTTACCTTTTTAAAATAATGATATTTTACAAATACCTCGTTAAAACTGCTTGCTCCCAGTAACCAGTCATACTGTTTCCCGCGTTGATATTTGTAAGCAAAAACCACCTGTTGTTTAAATACACCCTGCAGGGCTGCTATCCTTTTCTCCAGCACATCGACCTGTTTTTCCAGAGAGGCAATCCGGTTCTCTTGTTCAGAGATACTGGACTTGTTAATTGTTATTTTACTATGAGTTAGCGTTATTTGTCTGTCAATATTTGCCACGGATTTTGTTTCAATCTTCAGCTGATTATCCTGCGTGGTCAATTTTTTCTGTAAATCCGTGATTTCCTTCTGGATAATCTCCAGTTCTTGCTGCATCTGGTCGACGTTATCCTGGGCCTGGATAAGGCAGGCACATACCATTACCAGACAAATTTTTGATAACCTCTTCATCATCATTTTCTCATGGTCTCAAAGATATTCCCCAAAAATGGGTTCCTCCCAGATCAAAATGATACTGAAATGCATAGTGAATAGCAACCATATTTCTGCGCAGGGTCATTCCCAGTGATGGTACCGCGGGATAACTGCTCATCCCGCTGTGCAAGGTCAACATCCTGCTGACCCGGGCTTCTATTCCAATCCGAAGACTGGCCGGAAACCAGCTGTCCTTTTCAAAAGAAAAATAAGTGTGGAAATTTTCCCCCAGGCGAATGGCCATTCCCCAGCGGGTGATCAGGGGATTTTCTTCCTGCATCCGGGAAGGTTGGTTCAGGTTTTGTATTGAAAATCCCATCAGAATTCCGGGATGCAGGAAATATTGAATGCCCGCGTCAATCCCAAATTGATGTGAGGAAAAATAGTTCTGTACGGTCAGATATTTCCAGCGCAGATTTAAACCTACTGACAGACGCGTATTAAAGAATGCCCGTGCAATGTTGCCAACCAGTTGATTCTCCTGATATAATTCATTCCCGAAGCTTGTTATGGTTAATCCGCTTCCGAAGTTGCCCGCTCTCACCTGACCGATGAGGCCGCCGTAATGGACTTCGGATAACCCAAAGGGATGAAAATAAAGTATACCCAGCTGGTATTTATCAACCATGGCTGAGCTGGCAGGATTGATTAAGTAGGCGGAATACAGATGATCCGAGGCTACTACACTTTCAGAGGATCCCTGAAGTATCACATCTGATCCGCTGTATTCAAAAGCGCTCACAAGTGGTTTTACCATGAATATCAGAATTAACAATGGCTTCATTGTTGCTGCTCTAGCTTTGCATGAATCCGATACGGAAACAGGTTTTCTAAAATCTTATTTCGTTCAATTCTTAAAGATTCTTTTATGACTTTGCTGCCGGGAATCTTTTCCAGATTACTGCGTACATAAGCCGAAAGGTTGTTTTTGGCAATCATCAAAATTTGATGCTTTTCCTCCTTGGTAAGTCGATCAAAGGTATCCTGATAGTATTTACGTTTGGACCTGTTTTTATGATGATCGCGAATAAATTCCTCGGCAAAATTCTGATAATCAAATGCACCCAGAGATTGTGGACTATATTCAAAAATCGTTTGTCCGTAGGCCGCAGCTTCTTTCAGGCTGACATTATTTCGAATAAAGGCGTGATAGAGCTTCTGGGGAAAATTCCGCTTCAATATTTCGAGTACCTCCTGGCTGTGTCGAGTCCGGAAATCACACATCGTCATCATAATACCATTGAATTGCAGAGTGTGGTTAAGCTGGTATTTTACGGTGCGGAATGTTTCATAGAGCGGTTTAATCGCCTTCATGGGGAGAAATTCCGGAGAGACCACCAACACAAATTCGCCGGAGGTCGCGAGGGCATTGACGGAAAACAAGCCCAGCGTCGGCGGGCAGTCAATCAAGACATAATCATAGGAAGATATTCCGGTGAGCAGGGAATCCCGTAACAGATAGTCACGATCTGGTCTTTTTTGAAGCTCGGATTCAGCACCAGCGGTTCTCAGATTATTGGGGAGAAGGTGAAGATTCTGGTCCCGGTGCAGAATGACCTCATCCAGGGTTCTCTTTTTATTAAATAAATCGAGTATGGTAGCATCCAGCATTTCACTGTCATAGCCGAAATGCTGGGTCATATTTCCCTGGGGATCCATGTCCACACACAGTACTTTAAATCCCTGCAGGGACAGATAGCCGGCCGTATTCACCGTGGTAGTGGTTTTTCCACACCCTCCCTTTTGAATAATAAAAGATACAATCTTGGTCATTTTGAATTCTTTCTCAGTGATTCGGGATCCACCCGAGCATACTCACATGATATTAAACGTGATTTCCACTTTCTGGAGAACTGTACTCCGGCCAGATTTGTACAAAACACAACTGTGACAGTTTGGGAGAAAATTTCCAGAACTCCTCCGGAATGCGCCCGACCTGATACCGGATATTGATCTGGGGCGCCAGCTGCTGCAATTCTGTGAGATCACTTTCCCCTTTCCAGGTCAGCATGAAGCCATTCTTTTCCAGTAGCGGGCCGGACAGCTCCCAGAGTTCACGGAATCCGGCCACCGCCCTGGCCATTACCACCTTGAATCGATTCCTCAGCATGTCATTAATCTCCCGTGGTGTCAATCTGGCCTGCAACACTTCGGACTGTTTTATTCCTAGCAGATAGACAACCTGTCTGAGAAAGGCGGTTTTTTTGCGCGATGAATCAATTAGTACAAGCTTTAAGTCCGGACGGATAATTTTAAGGGGAATTCCTGGTAAACCTCCGCCGCTTCCCAAATCCGCAACCGCCGCTCCCAAAGGAAAATCTACAAAACTATTCGCCAAAATAGAAGGAAAAATATGATTTTCCCAGACCCGGGGTATATCCCGGCGAGAAATCAGGTTTAATTTTTGATTGTATTGCTGTAATAAATCGGCATATTGCATTAATTGCTGCTGCTGGGCGGGAGATATTTGGGGGCGGATAATGTCAAGAAGTTGCTGGATTTGCGGATCCACCAATAATTCCTCCAAAATCCTGATCGGCTCCCCTGTTTCACGTGAAACAGTTAAGTGACTGATTCAGGATGATTTAGCTCGTTTCACGTGAAACATCGGATTTTTGCCGGGCATATTTTTCCAGAAAAATCATCAGAACCGTAATATCACTATGCCTGACGCCTGATATACGGGATGCCTGACCCAGCGAAGCGGGTCGTACCTGTAACAACTTTTCCCGGGATTCATTGGAGAGGGACGGGACAGACCGATAATCAAAATCCGCCGGGATGGGGCGTTCTTCAATTTTTTTAAACTTGGCCACCAGTTCTTTCTGGCGTTTGAGATAGCCCTCATATTTGGTAATGAATTCCACATGCACCAGCTCATCATCATGATACCCGTTTGAGACCCCACCGGCTTCCAGGAGGGCTTGAAGTGGAATTTCCGGACGCCGCATGAGCTGGCGCAGCGGTGTACTCTGAGAAATCGGGGTACTTTTGTGCTCGGCTGCCAGTGGATTAAACTGCACGGGACTCAGATTGATTTTTGCGGTTTTTTCTAGCAAGGAATTGATGCGCTGCTGTTTTAACTGCATTTTTTCAAGAACCTCCCCCGGTAATAATCCAATCCGGTGCCCGTGATCCATCAGGCGCAAATCTGCATTGTCGTGACGTAAAAGCAACCGGAATTCTGCCCGGGAGGTAAACATGCGATATGGTTCCATAATGGTTTTATTGATCAAATCGTCAATTAATACCCCAATATAGGCTTCGGAACGGTCTAAAATAAGGGGATCCTGCTGCCGTAGTTTCAAAGCAGCATTGATACCGGCCATGAGTCCCTGCGCCGCCGCCTCCTCGTAACCGGAGGTGCCGTTGATCTGGCCCGCAAAATAGAGCCCGCCTATATCATGGGTCTCAAGGGTGTGTTGTACCTGATAGGAAGGAAAAAAGTCGTATTCCACCGCATATCCCAGCCGGATAATCTGAGCCTTTTCCATTCCGGGTACTGAGCGCAACGCCTTTAATTGAATATCCTCCGGTAGGCTGGTTGCAAAGCCGTTTACATAGATTTCCGGGTGGTTTATTCCCTCCGGTTCCAGGAATAACTGATGGCGTTCCTTATCAGCAAATCGCACCACCTTGTCCTCTATGGAGGGGCAGTACCTGGGACCGGTGCCATGGATCATTCCAGTATACATCGGAGAGCGATCCAGGCCGGATTTCAAAAGTTCATGAGTTTCCGGTCGGGTATAGGTTATGAAACAGCTGACCTGAGATCGGCTGATACCTTTTGTTTGAAAGGAAAACGGTACCGCCGGATTATCCGGTTTCTGCTCTTCCAGGCCGGTAAAATCAACCGAATCCCGGTGAATTCTGGGGGGAGTCCCGGTCTTCAGTCGACCCGCTACAAATCCCAGGTCTACCAGGGCCTCGGTCAAACCGCGGGCGGGGAGTTCACCAGCTCTGCCACTGGCAAAGGTGTTTAAACCGATATAGATTTTTCCATTGAGAAATGTTCCGCAGGTAAGAATCAATGCCCGGCAGGGCAAAACCTCATTCCCGTTAAGAACGGCGGCCTGGACCTGCCCATTTATTACCTGCAAGCCGGTTACCGATGCTTCGATAACTTTCAGGTTATTCTGATCCAGGATCACCCGTTGGGCAGCGCGAGCGTAGGCTAGTCTATCTGCCTGGGCCCGGGGCGACCATACCGCCGGCCCCTTAGACTTATTTAACATCTTGAAATGGATCCCGACCGCATCGGTCAGTTTCGCCATTTCACCGCCCAGGGCATCAATTTCCCGAACCAGGTGTCCTTTGGCCAATCCCCCGATGGCCGGATTACAGGACATTTTTCCAATGGTATCGTGCCGCAGGGTGACCAGGGCTGTCCGCATTCCCAATCGCGCAGCGGCCAAGGCCGCTTCTATGCCGGCATGGCCACCTCCCGCAATAACAATATCATATGCTCTATTCAAAACAACCTCTTGTGTTTCACGTGAAACGTCTACTTCCCGATACAAAATTGCCCGAAAATGTGATTCAGTAGATCCTCGCTGCTAATTTCACCTACAATCTCACCCAGGTAATCCAGGGCGCTACGAAGTTCCGATGCTAAAATTACTTCATCCACCCCCGATTGGATCCCTGTCACAAATTTTTGCAGCGCCTTTCTGCTCAGGTCCAGAGCTTCCTTGTGGCGGGCATTGGTAATAACAATTTCCTCCTGTTCAGCGGCAGAATCTCCTAAGAGTGTCTGTTTAATCCGATCCTTCAGTTCGGGAAGATTGGCACCCGTTTTAGCAGATACTTCTACCAGCAAAGTCTCCAGGCCGTGCAGGTGTTCCAGAACTCCCGCATCCCGACCCAGATCCTGTTTGTTCAGGACCACTATAAAGGGTACTTTTCCTTTTACATTGGACTTTAAATATTCGATGAAACGACAATCGTCCCGATCCAGTTGGCGGTGACTTTCGAAAATTGCTAAAACCAGGTCGGAAGATTCAATATGGGTTAACGCCCGCTTAACTCCCATATCTTCAATCATATCCAGAGTCTCGCGAATCCCCGCGGTATCTACAATTTGAATGGGAAATCCCTCTATCTGGATGAATTCTTCAATGTAATCCCGGGTTGTGCCGGGAACATCGCTGACCAGTGCCCGATCCTTTTGCGCCAGCATATTTAAAAGACTGGATTTCCCGACATTAGGCTTTCCCAGCAATAGCAGCTTTACCCCCTCCTGGTACAACCGCCCGTAATCATAGGTGTGCAGCAGATGATCTATCTGCTCAAGGAGGTTAAGGGCGCGCGTCTCAACAGCCTTTTTTTCATAAACCTGAATATCATCTTCATTGAAATCCAGGTTGATCTCCAGCAGTGAGGCCAGCTGTATTAGCTCGTCCCGAATGGAGCCGATCGTTTGCGAAATTCCACCTTCCAGCTGCCGCAAGGAACAGGCGAGTCCACGCCTGGTTTTTGCTTCAATCACCGCGGCCACCGCCTCGGCCTGAGACAGATCCATTTTGTGATTGAGAAAGGCCCGCTGGGTAAATTCACCCGGCTGGGCTACCCGGGCCCCAAGCTGGATCAGCTCCTGAATGATCTGATCAATAATAACCGGATTTCCGTGACAGGAAATTTCCACCAGGTCTTCGCCGGTATAAGATTGGGGGCCTTGAAAGAAGGTTGTAACACATTCATCCAGCATTTGCCGGCGGCTAGCAGTCCAGATTTCACCGGGAACCGCACGCCGATGATCCTGTTTTTTAAGCTGCCGGGAAAAAAGCCGGTTAACCAGGCTCAGTGACTGGCTTCCACTCATTCTTACCACCGCAATGGCCCCTTTGCCATACGGGGTTGAAAGGGCAACGATGGTATCTTCGCTGTCGAATCGCTTCATGTATGATGAAATACTACTTTTTTCTTTTACCGCGACCACTTTTTCCGGATTTTGCCGGAGCCGGCGTTGACGGTACGGGTACAGGTTCACCACCCGGATGCATTTTTTTCTTGATCATCCGGGTCTGAAACATGCTTAAGACATTAAAAATTGCATAATACAGGTTTAATCCCGATGGCAATGAATAGAAAATAAATATTAAAAACACCGGCATGAAGTATATCATGAGCTTCTGCTTGGGATCGGTCATGGTCATTTTGGACTGCCAGATCATGGTGATACCCATTAAAATCGGCAGCACATGAATGTTATCACCAATAAAAGGTAGCTGGAATCCCAAATGAAGGGCATCGGGCGCCGAAAGATCATTTATCCACAAGATGAAGGGTTGATTTCTCAATTGAATGGTGGACCGGAAGACAATGAACAGTGAAAAGAGCACCGGCATCTGCAACAGCATCGGAATACAACCACCTAACGGATTGATTTTATGCTCTTTATATAACTTCATCATCTCCTTGTTAATCCGTTGTGGATCATCTTTGTACTTTTCCCGCAATTCCGTCATTTTCGGTTGCAAATACTGCATTTCGCTCATGGACTGATAGCTCTTTTTCGTCAACGGATGCAGCAGCAGTTTTATCAGGATTGAAAAAACAATGATCACAAAACCATAATTGGGAATAAAACGGTAAAGGAATTTGAATGCAGGAATGATCAACAGGCTGATCGGACGAAACAGTCGCTCATACCAGTCCTTGTTCATCACCAGATCCCCAAGATTGGCATCGTATTTTTTTAAAACATAATAGTCCAGGGGCCCCAGATAAACCCTGAAGCTGTCAGTTTGGATATTCAGGGGTTCAAACTGCGTTTCAATGTTAAAACTGAAATCTTTTTCCGGAATATCATCACGGCTGGTTTTTACACCCCCGATAGTCACCCCATTGGTGTGAGAGGGATTTGTGGGAATAACGGATACCAGAAAATATTTGCTTCGAACAGCAGCCCACTCGACCCGACCGTTTAAATCCTCCTCGCCGTATTTATCTGAGGCATCCACATTGACCAGCTCATCCGCCATAAATGTATAGGCCCGTGAATAGTCAAGATCATCGTTTACATTTTCTTCGGTCGAGGGTAATCCTCTCTCCCAACCGATAAAATAACGGCGATTAATGACATAATTCCCCAGTCCCTCAAATCGAAGTGACAGATCAAAAGAGTATCGGTCATAATAAAATTTAACCGTTTTGACAATCCGTCCACCCTGAACCGGCAGATAGAATTCAAGTTCATATTCGGGATTATTACGCTCTAACACGACTTTCTTTCCATCAAAAACCGAGCTGTAAAGGTTATAATCGTTGAGTTGAATGTCTCTACCGTCACTGTTTAAAAAATTGACCTTAAGGGCATTTTCCTGAATCAGGTCAACCAGTCCACCCTGGTGATGCTGGTATTTTTTCAGTTCCCAGCTGACAGGATTTCCGCCAGAGGCTGTACTCCAGTTACTTGTAAAGAGACTGTTTTCAATAATTATTGTTTTTTCTTCCGGGGCTTCCTGAATGACCGAGTCCTTAAGCGCTTTTTCTGGAACAACCTCATCGATCTGGTCTTCTGGGGGCATTGATGGTTGGACTTCTTTTGCTGATTCCGCAATGGCCTCATCCATTGTGCTGTCAGGAACTACCGCGACAGGTTTTGGGGGCGGGGGTTGATCTCCGGTAATCCATTTCTGATAAAAGGGCATCATAAGTGTAATCAGAACGATTAAGACGATTCCGATTATGGTGCGTTTGTCCATTTTTAATCCTCAATTGGTGAAGGCGGAACGGGATCAAATCCTCCCGTATGAAAGGGATGACACTTTGATAAACGCCTGAAACTGAGCCAGCCGCCTCTCCAGACGCCATGTCTCTCAAATGCCTCCTGGGCATAAGAGGAGCAGCTCGGATAGAAACGGCAACTGGGAGGAAACAGGGGAGATATCAGCATCCGATAAAATTTTATGAGAAAAACAAAAATGTGTTTCATGAGTTAATTAAGCGATTTAATCTGATCTGCCAAGGTATGAAAATCATCAAAAAATATTTTAATTGAAAATACGATTTCTTTTCCTTCAAATAATTCGCGGTTCAGGCGGTAAGCTTCCCTCAAAAGTCTTTTCATACGGTTTCGCTGAACCGCCGTGCCCACTTTTTTACTAATCAAAAAAGCAACCCGGGTTTTTCCCGAAGAAAGTACGAAAACAGTAAAATTTTTTCCGGTAATACGTTTTCCCGTACGCAAAACGAGATCAATTTCGTTTTTTTTCTTAAGAATTAGCTCCCGGGGAAGTGTGAATTTTTTTTTAGAACTCATCACTTACAGATAATCTTCTGCGTCCTTTTGCCCGGCGCCGGGCCAAAACCCTTCTTCCGTTCTTGGTCTTCATTCTTTCGCGGAAGCCGTGCTTGTTCTTACGCTTGCGATTATGAGGTTGATATGTGCGCTTCATGATTCCTCCATTTTATTTATAAATTCAATTAATCTCTATAAAAGCCCAGTAATTTGATAATTTTTTAAGCCTCAGTCAACCTTTGCTGTATTTTTTAGGAAATAATTAATGTTGTTGTGGGTATGGTGGATACAATTTCTATGGTGCCGAAACTTCTACTTCCAGTTCAATAGTCGTAATTCACTCCCATTAAATTCAGCATAACTAAAATTCTCGATCCAATCACCCAGGTTGATATAAGCCCTTGTTCCAAACTCCTGATACCGGGGATAATGGAGGTGCCCGAATATGGCATAATCAAAACCCTCGTCGAACTTCCGGGTGGCACGGATCAGATAGTCATCGTCGGGGGGTACCTCGTTCCGGCTGGTGTACCGACGACTCAGAGAAGACATCCACCGGGCAAAGGGGATTCCGAGATCCGGATGCAGCAGGCTGTATAGAAAAATGTTAATCCGATTGCGAAAGACTCGTTTCAACAGCCGATATCCGGTATCATCCTTCGCCAACCCATCTCCGTGAAAGATATAAAATTTTTTACCGGCGCTCGTCCATTCCACCTCATCAAAATAGAGTCGGAAACCAAACTCGGATACCAGATAATCCCGCATCCAGAAATCATGATTTCCCGCGACATAATTAAGCTCTATCCCCCGTTCTTTCAATCGGTTAAGACCGCAAAATATCCGGGTATATCCTTTGGGAATCACCGAACGATACTCGAACCAGAAATCGAACAAATCACCGACGATAAATAACCGGTCTCCCGTGCGAGCAACGTGTTCAAAAAAGCCGAGAATTTTATCCTGCTTCAGCCTTTCCCGTTCCGGGGGTCCGGCTCCCAGATGGGCGTCGGATATAAAATAAGTGCTGGCCATTTCACCCTATCACATACTATTAAAATATTTAATTTAGAGACACCTGCCCCGAGATCCAAGCACCGATCATTTTCTTACGAGGATTAATCGGTCCTCAAAATCCTTTTCCCAAAATCTCCCGCGCATCCGATACAATCATGAATGCATCCGGATCGTGGGCTTGCACAATATCGCGCAAGCGAAAAATCTGGCTGGAATCCACCACCACCATCAGCAGGTTTTTCTTTTCACCCGAATAAAGTCCTTTCGCTTCAACGATGGTGGCACTTCTTCCAAGATCTGAAATAATCTGTTCTCCAATTTCACTGGTATGGTTAGTCACCAAGTGGACAACCTTGGCAAAGGGTTTTCCGGTCAAAATAAGATCTACCACCTGCGAAGCAATAAATATGGTGAGAAAACCCCATAAGGCTAATTCAACATTCCGAAAGGTGAGGGCTGCCGAGGAAATCACAAAAACGTCCATCGTAAACAATACCTGCCCGGTTTTGAAACGGGTTTTCTGTGAAATAATTCGGGCAATAACCGTTCCTCCACCCGCCGAGGCATCCGCCTTAAAAACAAGCGCCAAACCAACTCCCACCAAGACCCCTCCGTAAATAGTGGCCAGCATCAGCTGATCCGTTAATTTTTCAAAATGCAGATTAATCACAAATAAATCCGTCAGGAATGATGCCAGGATAATGGCATAGATTGTTCGTAGCAGAAATTTTTTGCCAAAATATTTCAGTCCAACTGCTAAAAGGGGGAGGTTTAGCGTCAACATAATTGCCCCGGTAGGAAAACCGCTGAGGTAATGACCAACAATGGAGAGACCCGCCACGCCACCAGTTGCAATCTTATTGGGAATTAGAAAAAAAACCAGCCCTGCCGCCAGAAATACAGCGCCCAGTGTAAGATATACCAGGTCGCGAAGAAGGCGGTACTGTTTAATAACCATTCTCTTCCGGGTTTAAAATTAAGTTACAAAAAATTTTCATTATTAATCAAAGCCTGATCATCAATATACACTCGGCACCAGGTGAAATCTATAATTTATTTCTCGGATCTATTTC
The DNA here is from genome assembly GCA_020350205.1 of bacterium. Classification (GTDB taxonomy): domain Bacteria; phylum Calditrichota; class Calditrichia; order RBG-13-44-9; family RBG-13-44-9; genus RQOF01. The sequence continues at coordinate 3,627,099 of CP070707.1, read as the reverse complement.
AAAAATCAACAACGGCTTACGGGGTTTAATTTCATGGACTTTGTGAAAAAAGGCTTGAAACGAATACCTTTAGATTGATATATTTTTCGCCAATCCTGTTTGAAAAATTGGTAATGTCTGGAGAATTAAATTGAGAAAGAGAACGTGAGGATGAGAACTTTCCCCGGCGGTGTACATCCCTTTGAAGGAAAATCTTATACAGAAAAGAAAAAAATAGAGAAACTGCCCCGTCCCAAGCAAGTCACTATACCCCTCCAGCAGCATATCGGTGCACCCACCAAACCCCTGGTGGAAAAGGGCCAGGAGGTAAAAGCCGGTGAAAAGCTGGCGGAGGCGGAAGGGTATGTTTCGGTACCGGTTCATGCTTCTGTTTCCGGAAAAGTCAAGGCTCTTGAGGATATTGATCATCCGGTAGCGGGTAGAGGGCCGGCGGTGATTATAGAGGCCGGCGAGACCGAGGAATGGATTGAAACAATTAAAATAGATGAAAAATATCAAGACCTCTCTTCAGATGAAATGCGAAAACGGATCCAGGATGCCGGGCTGGCAGGACTGGGTGGTGCAACGTTCCCGACCCATGTGAAGCTGAAGCCGCCCGAGGACAAAAAAATTGATGTCGCGTTACTAAATGGCGTGGAATGTGAGCCTTACCTCACCGCCGATCATCGGTTAATGCTGGAATATCCCGCGGACATCATTCGGGGATTCCGTATCATCATGAAGATTTTGGGAGTTAAACGGGGCATCATCGGTATTGAGAAAAATAAAAAAGATGCCGCGGAAGTGATGAAAAAACAGATCGCGGGTGAGGGAGATATGGAGGTAATGGTACTGCCCGTAAAATATCCGCAGGGTGCCGAAAAACAGCTGATCAAGGCAGCCCTAGACCGGGAAGTGCCCTCCGGTGGACTCCCCATGGATATCGGCGCAGTGGTACAGAACGTCGGAACCGCGAAAGCTATCTACGATGCAGTATCCTCATGCAGACCACTTACCGAAAGAGTAGTTACCGTCACCGGCCCGGGAATTAAAGAGCCCAAGAATCTGTTAATACCGATTGGCACCCACTATCAGGATATCATTGATTTTTGCGGCGGATTGACCGAAAAAGCAGCAAAAATAATTATGGGCGGGCCGATGATGGGAATCGCCCAGCCAAATCTTAAGGTACCGGTTATTAAGGGCACTTCTGGAATCCTGGTACTGGAGGGGAAGCAGGCTCATTTGCCCTTTGAAGAACCTTGCATCAATTGCGGCCGGTGTGTGGAAGTCTGCCCGTCTCATCTGCTACCGACAACCTTACAGCGCCTGGTCTACCATGAGCGGTTTGAAGAAGCCGGAAAGCTTCATCTCATGGACTGTATTGAATGTGGATCCTGCTCATATATCTGCCCGGCCAATCGCTATCTGGTGCAGAGTATCCGTCACGGGAAAAGACAGCTTTTACGATTGAGAAAAAAGGCCGGATAATGCTTCCGGATGTTTAAAATATCTTTGATGCAGCGTGCATTCAGTTAAACAGCGAGACAATTATTATGAGTGATGCACCCGAAAAATTGCTACTTTCCTCTTCTTCGCCCCATGTTCGCGACTCGGATTCGATCCCTAAAATCATGTGGACGGTCAATATCGCCATGATTCCCGCCCTGATTATGGCTTTTTACTTTTTCGGTCCCAAAGCGTTATGGATTATCTTCCTGGCAGTAGCCTCGGCGGTATTAACGGAAGGAATTATTTATAAACTTGCCAAACAACCTGCCAGAATTCAAGACGGGTCTGCAGTTATCACCGGAGTTCTGCTCGCTTTTAATTTACCCGCCTCGGCGCCCTGGTGGATGCCGGTGGTCGGATCGGTTTTTGCCATCGCAATTGTCAAGGCGCTCTTTGGTGGCCTGGGAAATAATATTTTAAATCCGGCATTAGCGGCTCGCGCTTTTCTCCTGGCATCGTGGCCGGTTGAAATGACTGCCAGCTGGGTGGCGCCCCGAGAAGGAACCATCTCCGGTATAAACGGTATCACCAGCGCCACGCCACTTAATTTGCTTAAACAATCTGCCAAAATTATTGCCAGTCCTGAAAGCTTTGAACCATCACAGGTTCAGGCCGCTCAAAATGCTATCGCCAACCTATCCAGTACCTATACAAATCTCCTGATCGGAAATGTAGGAGGATGCATCGGTGAGACCTCTGTTATCGCGCTGCTCATCGGCGCCCTCATCATGTTTTACCGACATGCCATCAGCTGGCATATTCCTTTCACTTACATTGGAACCGTTGCTCTGTTTTCCTGGATATTTGGCGGTTCTGAGGGCCTATTCACCGGGAACTGGATTTTCCATATCCTGTCGGGTGGTCTTATACTGGGGGCTTTCTATATGGCAACCGATATGGTGTCGTCTCCCGTGAGCCATAAGGGGCAGATGATCTTTGGGATGGGTTGTGGGATTCTTACTGTCACCATCAGAATCTGGGGAGGATACCCGGAAGGTGTGAGCTATGCCATTATCCTCATGAATCTGGCCGTCCCTTTAATCGACCGATACACCATTCCCAGGGTGTTCGGGGAGGTGCGCACAAAATGAACAATATTATACGCTTAAGTATGGTCCTTACCATCGTCACGGTGGTAGCGGCTTTTGTCCTGGCAGAAATCTACAGTGTAACCAAGCCTCAAATTGAGCTTCAAAAGCTGGCCAAGACCCGCGAGGCATTACATTTTGTGTTACCGGATGCGCAACATATGTCGGCTATAACCCGAAAGGTACCGGTACGGGACGGAGACGGAGTAACGCTCTATGAAAAGGAAGAAATCATGTTTTATGAAGCCTTTTCCGATCCCGACAGTCAGCGGCTCAGGGGCTATGCTTTCAAGGCTGAAGGCAGTGGATACAGCAGTATAATTGAGACAATGGTGGGAATCGATACTGCTGGTGTCATCCAAAACATTAAAATTATTTCGCAAAAGGAGACTCCGGGATTGGGTGCCCTCGCCGAAGACAGTGATCCGTTCACGGGGAAGAAATGGAGCACCCAGCAGTTTATTGGTAAAACTATAAATGATCTGAAGGTTGACAAAGATGGTGGTGAAATTGTCAGCATCACCGGGGCAACGATTACATCCCGCACCATCACCAATTCGATCCGGGATGAGCTAAAGACCCTATTGCCCCAAATCGCCCCCCCTCAAGATCAACCAGTCGAGGAGGATTAAGTATGTCTGTAATGAGTGAGTTCATCAAGGGAATTTACAAGGAAAACCCGGTTTTTCGTCTGGCCCTGGGCCTGTGCCCGGTTCTGGCAGTAAGTACCTCCATTTCCAATGCCATCGGGATGGGGGCTGCTACCACCTTTGTTTTGCTCAGTTCCAACATTATTGTTTCCCTCCTCATGCTACTGTTTTCTAAAATTCTCTCCGAAGGTGGCCAGAAGAGTATCAACAAAATTCGTATTCCCATGTTTATCGTCGTTATTGCGTCATTTGTTACCATCGTCGAAATGGTCATGTCGGCCTACTTTCCGGTTCTCTCTGAATCATTGGGCATTTTTATTCCTCTAATCGTGGTCAACTGCATCATTCTGGGGCGTGCGGAGGGGTATGCCAGCAAGAATCCGTTGATTCCCTCCATCGCGGATGCAATCGGAATGGGAATTGGTTTCACCCTTGCTCTGGTTGCAATTGCGTTTGTACGGGAACTGCTCGGAAGCGGTGCACTGCTGGGTCAAAATATTATGAGTAGCAATTTTAAACCGGTTTTACTAATGATCCTGCCACCCGGAGCTTTTCTGGTGATCGGACTTTATCTGGCTCTGTTAAACTGGTTGGATTTACGTAAAAAAGAATCTTAACGGGAAATAAATTATGGAATACGGTATATTTCAAATTATCATCCTATCGATTTTCATCAACAATTTCGTACTGGCGCGCTTTCTGGGATTGTGTCCATATATGGGGGTAAGCAAACAATTAGACTCCGCAATCGGAATGGGAATGGCAGTCACATTTGTTATGACCATCGCCTCCCTGGTTACTTGGTTGCTTTATACTTTCTTTCTGGCACCCACTTATCAGAATATATTTTATACGCTTTTCAGCACCCCTATTCAAAATGTTCCTGATCTGACTTTTTTACGAACCATTGTATTTATCCTGGTTATTGCCTCGCTGGTTCAATTTATAGAAATGTATATCCAAAAAGTCAGTCCCACTCTTTATCGAGCGCTGGGTATCTATCTCCCGCTGATTACCACCAATTGTGCGATCCTGGGCGTTGCCGTTCTCAATATTGATCTGTTTTTTGCAGATGGTCTTCCCAGGGACAGCAGTTTTATTCATACTCTGGTGCAGGCATTTTCCGCCGGGATTGGTTTTACTCTGGTTCTGGTCCTGATGGCCGGTATTCGGGAAAAGCTTGAACTGGCAAACATTCCCAAGCCCCTACAGGGTTTACCGATTGCCTTCATCGTGGCGGGATTAATGTCCATCGCTTTTCTGGGATTTTCCGGCATGAATATCGAGTAAGGTCGCATTTCAGAAAAATCACTCTCATTTTCAGATTAAAATGCATTTTATTTAGCAGAATAATCCTCGTATATTTAGAGAATTTTTTCTATGCGGAGAAAACGATTGAAAATCCAAGATAAAGAAATGCCCTTTCTGGAGCATCTGGAAGAATTTCGGAACCGAATCATAAAAGCGCTCATCGGTGTCATTATCGGAGCGGTGCTCTGCCTAATTTTTTCCAAACAATTGCTCAATGTGCTTCTCTGGCCAACAACCCAGGTAGATATGCCGATTGATATTCAGGTATTAAAAGTACAGGGAATGTTTATTGTTACCCTGGAAATTGCTTTTTTTGGTGGTATTCTGGTCAGCCTGCCTTTTATCATTTACCAGGCATGGATGTTTATCGCACCGGGTCTGTATAAGAGTGAACGGCGATATGTTCCCCGGGTAATAATATCTGCCACGTTTTTATTTCTAGCAGGAGTCGTTTTCGCCTATTTTCTCATATTCCCTTTTGCCCTGGAATTCTTTCTGGGCTTAGCTCCCGAAACCGTACAGACTAATATCGCAATTGACTTTTATATCAGCTTCATCATCCGGTTACTGGCAATTTTCGGTATCGTTTTTCAGCTCCCCATTATGAGTTATTTCCTCAGTAAAATGGGCATTCTAACTCCGACTTTCATGCGAAAGTACCGCCGCCATTCAATTGTAGTGATGTTTATTGTGGGAGCGCTTTTTACTCCTCCGGATCCTTTCACGCAGACCATGCTGGCAATTCCGCTTATCTTGCTATATGAGATCTCAATTTTTATTTCTCAATGGGTTCATAAATCTAAGAAAAACAAAGAAGAAGATGGGGATAAAGAAGAGCTTGAACCCAAACAGGAATAATAAAACTTATTTGAATCCGGAAGACATGAGTTGATTTTTTTAATTCACTAACGAAATCCCGGTTTCGTTCGTATAATGCCTTTGAAATCTAAGCCTGCTTGAGCGTCGCTTTGTATCTGTTTAAATTAAAGATTTTTGTCTGAATATTAACTTAAGGATTAACTTTTCTCTCAAAATGGCACTTGCTGCAAAATCGATTTTCAAACCTTTCCAGGAAGACCTGGATACTTTCCGCGATTATTTTAAAGAATCCATGACTTCTAATCTTCGCATTGTAGACGAAGTGGCGAAGTACCTGGTCCGACACAAGGGAAAACAACTCCGACCCATGCTGGTCATTGTATCTGCCCGGACGATTGCCGAACCCACCCGGAGCAGTTACCTGGCCGCAGTGGTGGTGGAACTGCTGCATACCGCAACTCTGGTTCATGACGATGTGGTAGACGAAGCAGAGCTTCGGAGGGGATTTCCAACAATCAACAAAATCTGGAAAAATAAGATTTCCATCTTGATGGGAGACTATTTACTGGCAAAATCGCTCATTATCGCGACGGAGATTGGGAATATTGAGCTGATGAACGTTATTGCCAATGTTGCCAAAAGCATGAGCAAAGGAGAATTGCTACAGATTCAAAAAGCCCGCAAATTGAACATTACTGAAGAAGACTATTTTCAGCTCATCCGGGATAAAACCGCCTCTCTGATATCCGCCTGTTGTGAAATCGGGGCCATGACCTCCGATGCTGATGATTATCAGCAACAGATTTTAAGGGATTTCGGGATGAATCTGGGTATTGCATTCCAGATTAAGGATGACTTGCTGGACTATCAGAGTAAAGTGGGAATATTGGGGAAACCGGTGGGACATGACTTGAAAGACAAGAAAATTACCCTACCCCTTCTCTATGCATTTCAAAATTCCGATAAACGAGAACGGAAGCAGATTTTACACATGCTTAAGAATGGCGTAAAACGCAAACAAATAGATGAGATCGTTAATTTTATAAACGACCGCAACGGTCTTAAGCTGGCCGAGGAAAAAGCGATTTATTTCAAAAATATGGCCTTGAAAGCCCTGAAGAAGCTTCCAGATACCGATGCACGCCATGCCCTGACCGACCTGGCCGAATTTGTGGTTAGCAGAATCAAATAATCCCAATATTGCTTACCTGCCTGCACACGAGATATGCATACTGTTCAGAAAATCCTCATCATCCGTTTTTCCTCTCTGGGAGATATTGTTCTGGCAACACCTTTGATCAGCCGGCTAAGAAAAAAATTCCCCGAAGCGCAAGTTGATTTTCTGATTCGCATAGAATACGCTGAACTCCTTCAATTTAACCCAAAAATCAATAACCTGATCCGGTTCGA
>CP070707.1:3596744-3620230 GCA_020350205.1 bacterium | reverse complement strand
CACAGGCCAGATGAATTGACCTGTCTTGAGATAATTTTCTATTTGCTGAATGCTCTGTTGAGACTTTCGTTCTACAGACTCCAGGGTGTTGAATGCATTATGTGGCGTGAATAACACATTTGGCTTAGTTGCCAGAATCGAAGTGGCCTTGATTTCCTGATCTTCACTTTTTTTTCCCTGGCGCATGAGAGTTGCCAATTCTGCTTCCTTATTAAAAACGTCCATTCCCAAACCGCCAAGGTGATCTTCTTCAATTAATCTTAACAGATCCGTAGATGGAGACATCTCTCCCCGAGCTATGTTGACAAAAATGACCCCTTTTTTGGCTTTCCTGAGCAGCGAATAATTAAAGTATCCCTTATTTTCCGGGGTTAAATTCATCGAACAGACAATAATATCAGCACGGGATATAGCCTCATCAATTGTCACATAATTGACGGTTGGAAACCGTTCAACAATATCCACTCCCACGACTTGCATTCCCAGTCCTTCCCCAATACGTACCACTTCCGAGCCGATGTTTCCAACCCCGACGACCAGCAATGTTTTTTTCTCACATTCCTGTCCGGTAAGACCGTCCCGCTCAAACGACTTAAACTGTTCCAGTTGCAATTTTAACTTCCGCAACAACGACATCCATAACAAACAGGCCTGTTCTGCTACGGCTCGATTACAATAGAGAGGCAAATAACCGTAGTTCACGGAGGATTTCGCTTTCTGTTCATAGTCAAGAAGATGTTCAAAGCCAGTGCTACGGGTTAAAACTGCCTTAATCTGCCCAGCCCAGGTGATCGGAATAACAGACTGGGTTCGTATACTGATGAGTCTTGAAGGGGGCCCTGGATCCGCCTTCTCCTGGATAGTTTTCCAACTAAATTCTGCCTTAACATCGGCATTAAGCTCAGATTTTAAGGCTTTTACTTCTTCCTCAAAAGCTTCATAAAAATAAACGTCAACCATAATCATACCTGAGTTTTAAACAAAACACTCAACCAAAGAAAAATTTTACGCCGCCCCAAAATCGAGTCTGGGATCAGTTCGTCGAATAATGTCGCTGACACTCTGCTGATTAAATCCTTTGAATCCTTCACTTCGCTGGATATTCTCCAGATGACTCCCGATTATGCCTTCCCAGCTATAACTTTCCATCTGAAGGCTATCTATCAGGTTCTGCCTGAAGAGAGAGGTCAGTTTATTTTTATCCGGTTTCCAGCGTTCTCCAATGGTAAAAGCCTGTTTTAGATAGGGAAAATGGCTGAATGCGGGCAACAATAAAATACGTTCCTTTTCCAGGTCCCTTTGGAGATCCGGAAAGGAAAACAGAGCAGCCAGGTGATGCAATCCTGCTTCTAACAAGGATTCTCCATGAAGTGAACACCAGAATCCTACGGTTCCTTTTTCTTTACGCACGGGTAAACTGACCTTCTCAAAATCCAGAGATAGTTCTTCAGCAGATAAATCCACATCGGCAAAAACGACCAGCCGGCAAGCCGGTTGTTCCAGCACCTGTGCTCCCCAGCCGGCTTCGGATCCGGCATAAAATTTTTCCCGAGGCTGAAAACCAAATACTCTTAATGTCTGCAGCAATTTCGGGAACGCTTCCCGGGAACAGCGGAAAGTATGATGATCATGATTTGCCCACCCCAGACCGAGCGAATTTTGTCTCATGAATTGAACCCTGCCGGCTCTGTTTCGCATCATCCAGTAATCCCGTTCCGCTTTAAATGCGGTCCAGGCCGCCAGGTCTTCTCCTAACATATCGGCCAAATTTTCAGCTAATTTAAGGGTATGGTCCATACCGGCTAATTTATCTTCATATTTACGTGTTCTGGTCATCCACCTCTCATATCCCCGTAACAGTTGATCAGCAAAATCTCCCGCTAATTCCTGCGGGACGAAACCCCGGTACCCACGTCTCTCAACCGCCCAGAGTTTTCTGTCTCCCTGTTCAGAAAGAACAGCGCGACGATACAGGCTAAGTGGACTCCCTTCAATTTCTGTACTTACCCCAATTGCATTTAAAAAAAGAGTAATATTTTCAGTGATCAGTGCAATTCCCGAGAGATGCGATGGAGATGTATTATTTGATTTTTCTAAAATAATGGGCGGAAAAATTGCCTTCGGATGATGATAAATCTGCTGTGCAGCAGATGCGGGGACGTTTTCAAGTTGAAAGCCAAAATTTCGTAATCGTCTTATTAAATCGTCACTCGCTGTGAAGACCAAATGATCAATCCAATCCTGAAGCCTGGTACTGGTTTTCAACAATAAATTCTGCTGAAGGGCGCGGATAAACGGCCAATCTGCCATGAATTGACTAAGCGTCTCATCAATAAATTTTTCAACCTCAGGATAACAACGCCAGTCATCTCCTTGTTGCCTATTCAATACGCGACTAGCCTCCTTTCAATGGAACTCAGTATAGTCAAAGAAATTTAGGAACTATTTTATTGTTGATCAATACATTATAAATTGATATTATACAGGAAGATTCAAAAAAGGGAAGGAATTAGAAGTAAAGATGTTTGATATCATACAAAAATTTTTTATGGCTTCGGAAGATCCAGAAAAGAAGCACGAGCAGGATCAGTCCATTCACGATGTTTATGTCGCAACCTGTGCACTTCTGATAGAAATCGGTCAAATTGACGGAGAGTTTTCCGATGACGAACAAAATAATATGATACAAATTTTGAAAAAAGAGTATCAGCTTCCGGAAGAATATATCCAGGAAATTTCATCTCATGCCCGGCAGGCATTACTACTAAGTCAGGATCTCTGGCAATTCACAAATCTCATTAACCGTCACTACAACCGGGATGATAAAATCAGAATCATTGAGATTCTCTGGAAGGTCATCTATACCGATGGGAAACTGGATAAGCACGAAGACTACTTGGTACATAAGCTTTCCCGGCTTCTCAACTTGCAACATAGTGAACTCATTGAGGCCAAACTGAAAGCACTTTATCCCGAATAGATTCAAATATCCTGCAAATGGAACATTTCACCATTACAATTCATTATATACTAACAGATTTTTTTTGGAATAAAGAATGCTGAAAAAATCTCTTAAAGGATTAGCTGCCGTTACAGTTCTATTCATTTTTTTATTTTTATTCTTTTCGGGAATCTGGAAAACCGGAGTGTCCCAGGCATCGAAAAAGAAAAATCAACCGGAGGGAATTGAAAGCATGAGTAAAAAAGTTCTTAAAACAGATGCTGAGTGGAAAAAGATATTAACCGAAGAACAGTATCTTATTCTTCGTAAAAAGGGAACCGAGAGAGCCTTTACCGGTAAATATAATAATTTCAAGGATCATGGTACATTTAGATGCGCCGGTTGTGGCAACGAACTTTTCAATTCAGACACTAAATTTGATTCAGGTTCCGGCTGGCCCAGTTTCTGGGCTCCTATTTCGGAGAATCAGATACAGTTAGTGAAAGACCACAGTCTATTTACGACCCGCACTGAAGTAGTATGCTCTAAATGCGGCGGACATTTGGGGCATGTATTCAATGATGGACCTGCCCCTACCCACCAGAGATATTGTATCAATTCAGTTTCACTGAATTTTAAAGAAAATCAAAATGAAGGGGACTCATTAAAAAATGAACCTGAATAGTCTCCTGATAAAGATCCTGCTGGCAGGGATCGTGATACTTTCATTTATGCTTCAGTTTCTTTCAGGCAGCTGTCCTGTCCCTTAATTTTACACAGAACATTCAGAATACATTACCATCCGGTTGATAAATGAACTCGATCGGATTTTTCATACCTGAACGTGTTCTAATAAATTAACCAGATAGCGCGATTTGAATTGCTGGCTGGCCAACAATTTTTGAGCTGGCGAAAGTTTTATGATCACATTCAAGATTGCTGCCATAATACGGTGACTGACCATGGCTTTTTTATCAAAAATGAGGTGAGCCAGTTTGCCTCTTTCAATAGCCATGAGGACCACCCGGTGGGTAGTATTCAACGGTGGGATTACTCGCTGGGGACGTGACTCTAATACTAAAGCATTTTTTTTACAGACAGATACGCAAACTCCACAACCGAGGCACATTTCTTCCTGCAAACGGGCTATTTTCTGGCGCTTTTTTTCTGGCAGATTTGCTGAGATAAGGGTCATGGCCTCTACCGGACAGATCTCCACACATCGGGCACATCCGTTACATTTTTCATTTGCTACCACCGGAAGAAAATTGGTGGTATGCACTGGATGTAAAAAACCGAAACGTCTTTGAGCGATCAACGCTTCACAACAACATCCGCAACAATTGCAGATAAAACTGACTCGATTCTGCACATTCTCCCCAAACTGGACCAGGTGATTTTCATATGCAATCTGCAACAAATCCAGCGCCTCCGCTGTTTCCACCTCCCGCGCATACCCATTTCGGATAAGGGAGGCAGCAGTATTATTGAAGGTCATGCAAATTTCCATGGGAGCATCACAGGCTCGATGCATATGTTTCATTTTGTGTCTGCAATAACAGATTCCTATACCCCGATGGCTGGCCTTTTTGATGACCTCGGAGGCTCTTTCATAATCGAGCACGTGAAGAGATAGTTTATCAGAAAGCACCGATTCTTGTACGAACGTTCTTCCTAACTGAGTTTCTCCCTGGGTAAACAAATTTTTGATGAAATCCTCCTCGACGTTCAAATATTCATAAAAAAGACTGGCAAGATATTGCTGATCGATATCAGAACGAATCCGCATCAAGGAAAATTCAAAAAAACCGGCCATGGGTGGAGGAAGCGTGTACCAGGTTTTTCCCTGATTTTGCACATCCAACAGGATAGCCCGACTGCTCAATTCATTCAGTATTCTCTTGGTATCATTGAGACTGGTTTTCCATATCCGGCTGGCGGTTTGAGCCGTAAAAGGTTTGATTGGTAACAGAGCCACCAGGGAGGCTTCATTTTCTCTAAAAAGCAGTTTTAAAATTTTATACAATAACTCTGAGGGGGGCGCGCCCTGGGGAAATTGATTCAGACGCTCGGTCAGCTGCAAATATCCTGATTTCATCGCCTGATGGGCCATGGGGGATATCCAACAATTTTATGACAGAAGCAAATCCTATAATAATATGGAAAATGTTGGTATTAATTTCAATGGACAACATTTTTTATTTGTAAATTCATTTTCGAAATATTTATGTTAAAACTTGACATATCATGCAGAGTTAAATTTTAATCTACAAGAAATTAACAAAATAGAATAAATTAACTCAAACAGGTAATTGCAGGCGGGGGGACGAATTTTCTTACCAACTGTTACAAAACCTTCCTTAAATGAATCAACTTCAGAGATAAAATAAAAATCAGCACCATCTATCATCTGAATTTCAACCTAAAAGAATTCTAAACCGGAGTCGCTATTGCGGCGAAACATACTATTAGACTATATAAACACTTATTTATATTGATCTTTGATTCATTGATTTGTAAATTAAACAATTATAATATGTTTCACCTTGCCCAAATATTGTATAAAGAGAAGGATTGAGCCTGTTATTGTCCTTAGACTATATAATAAGCAGAATAAGCAATCAGTATTTTATTCAATCTCTAACTTCTAGGAGTTAATAAATCCATGCCCACTACAAAAAAATCGCCTAAATCAGCTGTCGAGACATATTTTCTGAAACAATCTCCCCTCAAATCAATTCGGACTGCCAGCGAAAATATCGACGTGATTGTGGTTGAGAATTTTCCAGCTCTCGGAAAGTTAACTGCCCTGCGTTTTATTGAATGGGTTTTACAAAATCCCGGCGGAATCATTTCACTACCTACCGGTAAAACACCTGAACATTTTATTAAATGGGTCAATTATTACTTAAACAACTGGCAACTTAAAGAAACCGTCAGTGAAATGGAAACCTATGGTATATCTCCATCCCAAAAACCTGATATGAAGAGTTTGCATTTCGTGCAAATTGATGAATTCTATCCGATTAATCCGAAACAGCATAACAGTTTCCACTATTACATTAACGAATTTTACATGGAGGGTTTTGGTCTTGATCCTGCCAAGGCACTTCTTATTGATTGTTCCAAAATTGGCATACCGCCCGGTCAATCTCTAAGCTCTGTATGGCCGGATTTTAAAGTCGATCTGAGCTTGCGCTTCCGCCAGGCTACTTCCAAGCAGGAAGAATTGCAGAAGCAGGTGCTGGAGGAGGTTGACCAATGGTGTCAGGATTATGAAGATGGGATCAGAGATTGGGGCGGGATTGGGTTCTTTCTTGGCGGAATCGGGCCAGACGGGCACATCGGATTCAATGTGAGAGGCTCAGATCATTATTCCACAACACGTCTCACACCCACTAACTATGAAACTCAGGCTTCTGCCGCCACTGATCTGGGGGGAATTGAAATCGCACGGGAAAGACTGGTTATCACTATCGGATTGGGAACGATCATTAATAATCCCAATTGTGCCGCTATTATCATTGCTGCGGGGGAAGCCAAAGCTAATGTTGTGGCTCAAGCCATTCAGGAAGACAAAAATGTACTCTATCCCGCTACCGCCCTTCATGATTTGCCAAACTCACGGTTTTATTTAACGCGCGGAGCCGCCAAGAAACTGAATGAGAGACAATATATCCAGCTTACCCGGCAAAAAGAGCTGGGAGCTGAGGACACAGAGAAGATCATCGTTGATCTGTCTGTTCTTAACAACAAAAAAATTCTGGATCTCGATGCAAGCGACTTTGAAAGCTATGCCCCTGCAAAATTTTTACTTGACAATAGAGCGGAATCACTGGAAAAGCTATGCGAGGTTGTACAGAGGAATCTGGTCTATAAAATCGAAAAGGGTTCACAAGCGATTTCCAATACTCGTTTTTTACATACTGAGCCGCATCATGATGATCTCATGTTAGGATGTTTACCTATCATTGTGAGGCACATCCGTAATTCTACCAACACCCATTATTTTGCCTGCTTAACCAGCGGATTCACCTCCGTCACCAACCACTTTATGAAGAATCAGATGGTAATCCTGCAGCAGTTTACAGATCTACCCAGTTTCAAAGAAATGTTGCATGAGGGTTATTTTGACGTAGATAATGAAATTGGCCGCAATCGTGATATATGGCAATATCTGGATGGAGTGGCTGCAAATAATACCGATTTAAAGAATGAAGGAACAGCCAGAAGGATGTTGCGGAATCTGATAGAAATTTATGAAGATTCCGATCTGGAAAATATCAAAAACCGGATTACCGAGTTGGAACATTATTTTGACACCCAATATCCCGGAAAAAAGGATCCGCAATATATTCAGCGATTGAAAGGTATGATCCGGGAATGGGAGGCAGAATGCCTGTGGGGATATTTTGGTTGGAGTTGTGCTAATGTGAAAAATTTGCGTTTGGGTTTCTACACCGGTGATATATTCACTGAAGAACCGACCATTGAAAGGGATGTAAAACCTGTTTTAAAATTGTTAAAAGAAGTTGATCCCGACATCATTTCAGTTGCATTCGATCCTGAAGCAAGTGGACCGGATACCCATTATAAAGTCCTGCAAGCACTGAATGAGGCCATAAATATTTATGAATCACAAACCAAGAAGAACGATATAAAAGTCTGGGGATACCGCAATGTCTGGTATCGATTCCATCCCAGTGAAGCCAATATTTTCGTGCCGGTTTCTCTTAATATGTTCTCGATCATGCAAAGTGCATTCATGAATTCCTTTATTTCCCAGAAGGATGCCTCTTTCCCCAGTTATGAACATGACGGACCATTTTCCGAACTGGCTCAAAAAATTCAGGTGGATCAGTATCAAAAAATAAAAATCTGCCTGGGCAGAGAATGGTTTTATGAAAATCCCAGCGCCTTAATCAGAGCCACCCGGGGGCTGGTATTTTTAAAAGAGATGTCACTATCCGACTTTTATCAATCCAGTCGAGAACTGAAAAAAGCCCTTGAAAATAAATAAAATCCTTGAGTAATGAGTACTTTTATCCTTCATTTTGGCTCATTGATCATTTTTGTGCTCCTGCAATTTTCCTGTGCTCAACAACCTTCAACCTATTATATTGATGCCGTTTCAGGCAAAGATGGCAACAGTGGAAATACCCCTCAGGAAGCCTGGCAGTCTATCGCCAGGGTCAACCGGGCAATTTTCCGGCCAGGAGATAAAATCTTATTTAAGACAGGCTGTAAATGGCGGGAAACTCTGACTATTTCACATTCCGGTACTTCTCAAAATCCCATTATCTATGATGCCTATGGTGCAGAACAAAAACCAGTAATTACCGCCGTGGACCTGCTTGTCGGTACGGACGGTAACTATTGGATGTCTCATAATGATTCAATCTGGTATCTCCAAAAAACAGCAGATCCAAAACGATTATGGCTGAATGGAAAAGAATATCCCCGTTCTTTGGATATCAAACATATCAACCAGCATTTTCGCTGGTATTATGAGGAAAATACGCAAAGATTATACCTGTTCAATTGGAATAAACCAGAAAATTCCACAATGAAAATTGAAATTGCCACTGGCCGGGATATGGCAGTGGTGGCCAGAAATGCAGATTACATTACCATCCGCAATATTGCGCTGGAGGGAGGATCCCTATTCAGTTTACATATAAATTATTGTGATTATGTTGTAATTGAGAACTGCGAGGTGGGTAAATACAGCGGGAAATATGGTTTTTTTGCATCTCATTCCAGTCAGGGAATTTTACGGGATTGTCAGGTTGACTCCTGGCATAGGATTAAATACACCTATGATTATGCAGCTGTGGAGGATGGAATCAAACTCTATAATGGGTGCAGTGGGTGGGAAATTTATCGGAATGAGGTTAAAGACTGGGGACACTCATGTATACAAATTCAGAGTAAAGACCGTCAGAACCCGACATCCAATAATAGAATTTACTCGAACATCTTGAGTGCTAAAAATGTGGCCTATTGCCGGGGTTTTGAATTGGCTGGTCCGGAGGAAAGTTGTCAAAATAACGAGATCTTCAGGAATATTATTGCATATACATCTGTACGAAACCAGCTGGGAGGCGATCATAACCTGATTCACCACAACATTTTTCATAACCTGAGCAATGTTACCTATCGAAATGATGGAACAGCTCAGGTCGCCAGTTTTAGTAATCACGAAGAAAATGCCTGCCATGATATATCATTTTATCACAATGTTTTAGTGAATTCCGATGAACCTGCTATTCGGATCGTAAACCATATCGGCGGAAACATCTATAACATCTTTATAAAAAATAATATTGTATATAATTGCGGGAGAAATTCCAGAGAGGATCTTACAGGGGTAGGTCTTTTTATTGGAAAGGAAGGTAATATCCGGCAAATTAGTATTCAGTACAATGATTTCTTTTTGCCGGACGGAAAAATGAGGATCTACTATCGTGGCATGCTTAAAAAGTTATCCGAGCTGATCGAAATGGATCTTAAAAACGAAAATAATATTTCCAAAAATATAGAGGCCGATCCATTATTCATATCAATTGAAAATCAAAATTTTAAACTCATGCCAGAATCACCCTGCATCTCTCTTGGCATACCGGTCGGGATTGAGAATGATTTTCTGGGAAATCCAATACCTTCTGAGGGACCGGCTAATATTGGCGCATTTCAGAGTTTTGAAAATGATCATTGAAATCACAGCATAAGGAATGAATGAAACTATTCCATCCGCAATAAAAACTGATATATTTCGTCGAATTGATCGGCCAGACGGATAATTCCATAAAATTCATGGGCACGTTTAATACAGTTCAATGATTGGGTTTTTAATCGATCTGGACTCGAAATCAGCAATTTTATCGCATTAGTCAAACCCTCAACATCACCTGGTTTCACAAGAAGGCCATGTGTCTTGTCTTCCACAACTTCCGGAATAGCACCCACTGCTGTCGTTATAACCGGAGTTCCGGAAGCCAGACTTTCCAGTAAAGAATACGGAAGTCCCTCACTGTGAGAAGGAAATATAAAAAGATGGGCATCATTCCAGAATCTCCATTTATTCGAACCAAAAAGCGGACCCAGAAACTCGACCTTATCTTGCAAATTTAACTCTTTTATCCGATTTTTCAGAGGTACTTCCAGTTTGCCCGTACCTGCTATGAGGTACCGGAAATCTGGAAATTTAGTGTCTTTGTTTAAAATCCCCAGTGCTTCTACTGTTTCTGTTAATCCTTTGCCGGGAGTTAAAGATCCCAGGTAGACCAGATTGAAAATTTTTTTGTTAAAATTCTTCTCCAGCGATTTTGCATAGGGTTCAAGATCGATGGCATTTGGAATTACTCGCAATTGTGAAGGACGACAGAACTCATAATAAATTCTCTGTTCAATAAAAGATAAAACCACAATGACATCCGGAGTCCGAAGAAAACGTTTAAGAAAATTATTCAGGAGTTTATGGCCTCTAAAAAATTCATTTGGCAAAGCCCCTCCGTGCACCTGATATACAGTTTTTTTCCCTGAGAGCCGGGTTACAAAAAAATAGACCGTATCACGCCAGAATGCCTTGGCATCGAAGGAGGTATTAAAATGAACAATATCGGGATTTACCTTGTGCAACATGACCAAGAGCTGCAAGGGGCTCAGGATAAATCTCTTAATTTTTCCCAGAATCTTTTCCTGTTTACCCTGTCCACCAATCTCAAAATGAACAAAGTTGTACTTTTTCTGAAGTGGCGAATTGAATAGCTGTTCCAGATGGGTTGCGACTCCGCTCACAATTCCCAGTTGCGTACCCAGCATGAGTATAATTGGTTTATTATCACCAGAAGAAGGTTCGTTCATGTTCTAAAAATATAAGCAATTTGACAAATCAGGATTAGTTCGATCAAATATCCAGTGCCCTACGATAGACATTAAGGGTCTCCTGTGCAATTTTTTCCCAAGCAAAGTCAGTCACGGATTTATGATACCCCGCCATCCCCATCTTCGCGCGTAATCCATTATCTTTGAGCAGACAAATTATTTTATCAGCTAAGGCAACCGAATTTTTGGGGGGAACCAGAAACCCGGTTTGACCATGGTCGACGTATTCCGGAAGGCTTCCCACGTCAGTAGCGACCACCGGTTTTTTAAAGGCATAACTCATCATTAAAGGACCGCTCTGTGAAGCGTCGATATAGGGTAATACCAGCAGGGATGATTCCTGAAAAAGTTGCGCGGCAAGGTGATCCGAAATATATTCATTATAAACTCGAAACTGTTTATTTCCTGCAACTTTTTTCAGAACATTTCTGCTATAGCTATTTTTTCCCTCTCCAGCAATCACGAATTGAGCGTCAGGTATATGTTGGGAAATAAGCGGTGCAGCCTGTATCAGATATTCCAGTCCTTTATACGCGTAAAGCCGGCCAAAAAACAAAATTCTATTTGGTTGCACCTCAGTTCCCGGCTGAATCCACTCATTATAAATATTATAATTACCATGGCTGACGACGCTAATTTTATCGGGAACCACATTTCCTATTCTAATAATTTCTTGCCGCATTTGACGGCCGAGGGTAATAATATGGGTGGCTTTCTGAAAAAAAAACTTTTCTGATCCCGGGACTATTTTACTTGCAATATCGCCCTTATGTTTGCGCGGATCGTGTACAGTCAAAATTAACTTGAATTTTTCCAATCTTTTTGAGAATGGCGTCAACCAGGGATAGTAAGCCAGCAGGTGGACCAGGTCGGGCTGAAATTCCTCTAGTGATTCAATCAAATTTCTCATAACAGATATATTTTGAAGATGACGCATTCTAGGCTTTGGATAGAATATAATATTTTCTGTATTCCCGATTATATTTCGATATTCATCCTGCTGGATATCGGGGGCAAAAACCCGCCAGGTATATTTAAAGGAAAGAAGAGACCGGACGAGCAAATGAGGATAATAAGCGTGTCCACCAAAAGTTAAAATAGCAATTCGCATAGATTTATCCATGGAGTCATCATTCAGTCATCCCGCTTTGAAAAAATCAAGCAGATGGTAAAGATTCAGGCAGTTTCTCTCCGATTTACAAACGCCAAAGCGGAGATTCCCCACATTAAAATAAATGTACCGAAACCCATTTGAGCCAGCCTTGATTCCAGTAATCCCTGAAAAATAAAAAAGACAATTAGCATAAACAGGAAAGAGTAGCCGGCTTGTTTTTCTAGAAAAAACCGTTGTAAAGCGTTTTTCAGTGCCACAACCAGCATCGATATGAAAGTAAAAAATCCGATTAATCCAAGGTGCAATAACAATTCGATGTAGGCGGAATGGGCACTCTTTAATCCCCAGCCCACCAGACTGGACAGTCTATAAATATGAGTCAGATTCCAGAAACCTTCATAGCCATGGCCTATCAATGGCCTTTCT
The DNA here is from genome assembly GCA_020350205.1 of bacterium. Classification (GTDB taxonomy): domain Bacteria; phylum Calditrichota; class Calditrichia; order RBG-13-44-9; family RBG-13-44-9; genus RQOF01. Next base: position 3,607,862 of record CP070707.1, on the reverse strand, counting down.
TTTACAAACTGCAGACATAAATTCCAGATTTTCATCCTTCCATTAAGGGTATCCAGGGTGTAGGTATCTCGGCCAAGATGGATTCCTGAGGTTATTAACGAAAAATTATTGTCAAAAAAATTAACTGAAAGAAAGATCAATAAAACAAATAGAAGCATACTACTCACAAGTACAATCATTTTACGTAAGGATAAAGGGCTTGCAATAATATAAAAGATGAATAGTGCCAGCAGCGCACTCACAAAAGAGGTCCGTGAGCGGCTCAGAACAAGAAAAGCGAGGGCGATTACGATGAGGACCATCAGATAGGAACGATAATTTCGCGAATTCATAGAAAGAGCAACGCTTGCCAAAAATAGAATAGCACAACTTTCACCCTGAACATTGGGATGGACTGTTCCGGCGAACCGATAGCTGGCCGAAAATGGTTGCAAGGTCCCATAAACCAGTTCCGCAGAAAAACCGATCATGATATAGAGACCGGTACTGAGAATGGCAAAGTAAAGCAGATACCTGATGGGGAAATTAGCCGAATATGAAATTGCAGTAAGCCAGAAAACCAACAATACCAGTAACCGCCGCGAGGTTAAACCCGGATCGATGGACCAGAATAAAGATATCGCACTCCAGCTGATTAGAATAACCACCAGTATACCCATTGTTCCCGGCACGGACAGATTTCGATACTTCTGACGGTAAAAAAGTAAAAAAGTCGAATACAATCCTAGGATCGCCAGACCCACACGCCGCAATGGATTTCCTTCTCTAATCATCTCCTCAAACGCTTCGCCACTTGCATCAAATTTTGCCTTAAGAGAGAAATCCAATTCATGACCTATAATCAGGAAAAATAAAACCGACAGGATCAATAATGATGCCCAGGGATAATTTTGTGGTTTATATATCATAAAATAAACTTATCTGTTGACCGGTTTCAATTCCGGTGATTCTGATATCCCGTGTTCATTTAAGAAGAAATTATTATACTCGGAAAACTAAAAAATAGCTATACATTAATTCGTCTCTTTGTGGGTAGACAAAAACCACAGCCCAATTAACATAAACAGAAAGGCAAAACCGGTTTCTTTGACCTCAGTAATTGCGGACTGCACCCATTTCTCAGTATACAATTGTTCTAAAATCTTAGATAAAACATAATTTGTGAAAAAAGCCAACCCGATCCAAATGGGAACCAGAGGAATATTGATGCGACAAATCCATTTCCGAAAAGCGGGGCGGTAATGCACCAAAACTGGAATAATTAAACAGAAAAATAACCAGAACAATGAAAAAAGTCGATCCACATTCAGCAATAATCCCCAGAAAGATTTTCGTTCACCACTTTTATCCGTACCATGAAAGATATCCAGGTTATGGATATTCAATTCATTTTGAACATTCTTCTCTTCAAAAACTTCAGGTGTACGGATATTGAAAATCCGTTGTCCCCAGCTGATTTCCTCCCCGGCAGCTACAGTGAAAAGAAACATTAACAGTAGATAAAATATATTTTTTCCGGTCCGGAACAGGAAAAGATCATTTCCCTGCTTATCCTTATAGAATAAAATTAAAAAAAGAACTGCAGCAGTGAAAAAAAATAACGCACCGGCACTTTCTATTAAACCATCTTCAGCCGTCAATAGTGCGAGATAATTATCATCCAGCAACATAAATATGGAATAGGTACCAAAAAGAAATAAGATTAAAATTCCGATGAACCATTTTTTTCTATTCATATGATCATCCGATCACTGTTAAATGATGTTCTAAAATTGAGATTGTTAAGCCTTTATTATAAAATATCATTAACTTAACAGCCGACGGAAAAATCCGAATCGAAGCATCAAAGCAATTGCGTTGCCAGCAACTAATCCCAGGGCAGCACCGAGGATACCATAATTATAAATGATCCATAATCCAAAAGTAAACAATACAACTAATGAAACTATATTCACTTTAAAATCAACATCAGCCCTTTCAAGGGTGAAAAAAGCCCTGGAGAAGGAAAATCCAGCGGCAACCAGCATTAAATTTACTGCCAAAAGCGAAATAATTATGCCGTTTCCAGCATATTTCCCTCCGTATAACAAAACGAGAAAATATCCCCCAAAAAGTATCAGGACAACTGAACAAATTCCCAGCAGACCAGCAAATGCAGCGGTAGATTTGATTGTGAATTTACGTAAATCTACCTTGTTATTATTTGCATAGGCATGAGCAATCTTAGGCGATAAGTAGTTCTGTAGGCCCAAATATACCGGATTGCACAGGGCAATTATTCCCAGACAGGCCGCCCAAGTCCCTGTGGCGGCGGTTCCTTTAAAACTTGTAAGAAGCCAGGGATATAGGTAAGTTCCGATATTCCATAGAAATCCACTGGCAAATACCCATTTTCCTGCCTGAAAACATTGGTTAAAATCCCTTCGCAGCAGCTTTCTATCAAAACGAATTTCATTTCGATCGAGATATAGCCAGAAAATCGTTACCATTCCGCTGGTGATCCCAATCATAAGAATGGCAGTGGTGGCAGACAACGCCTGGAGGTACAGAAGTACAACTAACAAAATAATCTGAATTACAATAATTGTAACATCCAGCAACAGGGCGTTTTTCATTTTAAGCTGGGCAAAAAAGAGTCGGCGGGTGTACTCACGCAGCAGGAGAAAAACAGTTACAATTGCCAGGCTGGTCAAAACCGGGATCATACCTTCCGGAAGGAGACTTGCCGGAAGGATAATCGGGAAGATAAAAATACCCAGGGCAATTACAAAAGCCAGCCCAAATTGCATGAACAGGGTATTTCCAGTGTATACAGATTTTTCCGCTTCTGCTTTTCGGGGGATGAATATGGTATAGGGAGTCGTAATGAAAGCACTTTGGGCATCCATCAGAAAATATATGATGGTAAAACCCAATAAATACAGCCCCAATTCTTCTTTTGCACAGTAGCGACCTATCAGGACGCTGGTAAAAAAATTCCCCAGGCTGAAAATACCCTGATCCAGTAGTGTCAGGATTCCCTTGGGGGGCAATTTGCGTGCAACCCCATTAAAACTGAAGTTTGGAATCGATAATTGTGGAAAAAATGATTTCAAAAATTTTACAGGTTGAATGATAGTTCCATTAGTAATTTAATTGTTCGGTCAATAAGGATAAAGAAAAGCAACATTGAAAAATCTTTCGTCAAAATCAGACCTCTCAGATTAAGATTTCTTACTTCCAGGAAGAGGGTCGAATAAATAAATCGTACCAATATTCAAAGGTTAGGAGACTGAACAAAATCCGCTTATAATCCTGCCGTTTCCGGGCATGAGCTGAAATTATCTTCTCCAGACCAGACGGTTGAAAAAATTGTTTTGCTGCACTGCCGGGAGACAACAGCCGATCTCTGACCTCCCCCATTAATTCCTGCTTGAACCAATCATCCAAGGGGGTAGTAAATCCAATCTTAGGACGTTTGATTTCTTCTTCCGGAAGCCATCGGGAAACAGCCTTTTTCAGCAGATATTTCTGAGTAAATCCTTTGATTTTATAGTGAGCCGGAATGCTTTCCACAAACTCCATGAGACGAATATCCAGAAAAGGAACCCGGGCTTCCAGCGAAACTGCCATGGACATTTTGTCTCCATACATAAGGAGATTGTCTGCCAGAGACAAACGGCTATCTACATATGTCATCTGGTTTAACTGATCCAGATGATTTACATCACTCTGCCATCCGGCAATCACAGAATAAAGATACTCGTCAACAGGCTGCTGAATATCTTCACGCAAAAGCCTGCTCCACAATCCGGTATGGAAGGTATCGTATATCTCTCTTAGTCGCAGGACAGGGTCATTTATTTTCAGAGATTTTACGGCTCGCTTCAGGCGCTCATTCCGCGGGATTAACTTAACCGCCGGTTCAAAGAACATTTTTTGCACAAAGAGTGGAATGCTGCGGTATAACTTTCCATAATGCTCACCGAAATGACGGGGATAACCAGCGAAGGGTTCATCCGCGCCCTGACCGGTGAGCACAACCTTAACATAATCACGTGCAAGTTTGCAGACCATATAGTAGGCCAGAGTAGAGCCAGTGGAGACTGGTTCTTCCAGATACCAAACCGACCGAGGCAGAAATTCCCGGTAATCGTCAGCAGATATAATTATTTCATGGTGTTCAGTGCCAATACGCCCGGCTACCTGACGGGCCCTTTTCAACTCATTCCACTTAAAATTTCCCTCAAATCCGACAGTAAATGTTTTCAAATTATCAGCATTAGTGCGCGCCATGATACTGACCATGGTGGAGGAATCCACTCCCCCACTCAGCATAGCCCCCACGGGCACATCGGCAATCATTTGGCGCCGGACCGCGGCATCAATTTGATGTTGCAGTTCTTCAACCAATTCCTCTTCAGCTTTATAAGCAATCTCCTGAGGTGGATTATGATAAAAGCGCGTAAGCTCGGTATTGTTACCATCACATTTTAACATATATCCTGGAGGTAATTTGGATATATCTCGAAAGGCAGTTTTTGGAGACGGCACATAAGTGAGTGAAAAATAACTCCCCAACCCAACCGGGTCTATTTCGCGTTTTATTAGCGGATGATGAAACAACGATTTGGTTTCGGATGCGAATATGAGCGAGGATCCGTTATCCCAATAGTAGACAGGTTTAACACCATAGGGATCCCGGGTAATATAAAGATGTCTTTTGCCAGAATCCCACAGAGCAAAGGCATAAATTCCATTGAGACGGGAGAAGCTATCAAATCCCCATTCTTCGTAGGCATGGATGATAGTTTCGGTATCCGAACGTGTTCTGAATTGATGACCTTTCAATTCAAGGGTATGACGCAATTCCTGATAATTGTAAATTTCACCATTGAACACAATCCATAGCGACTCATCTTCATTGGCAATAGGTTGGTGTCCGGTGGTCAGGTCAATAATTGAGAGTCTTCGATGTCCCAAATAGAGTGAGCCTGCAAGGTCATAATATACCCCTTCGTCATCCGGTCCGCGATGCTCCAGCGCTTTTAACATTTTTCCCGCCACCCTTCTATCCACTGGGGCACGATTGCCATAATGATATATTCCGCAAAAACCACACATAAATTACTCGTTCAGGACTTTATTTTCTGTTTTTGGAGAACTAACAGACTTAGGCTTCGGAATAATTGAGATTGAGCCCAGCGGTGATAGGGGACATTATTCCAGCCTACCCATAACTTACGGGTCCGAAATGATCCATCCTGTTTTTGCCAGTTAGATAATAAATCTAATAAGGGGCGATCATAAAAATCAGGGTTGAAATCTTCAGTATTTTCTAAAAGAAGTCCCAGATTTATACATTCGGCATAATCATATAATTCACGGTGATACGGGACAAGGCGTTGTTTTTTGGCAAAAGGCACTGGCAACTTCTGTGAATCGAAAAGCATGCTTCGATAAAATTGTAACCCTCTGTCAATGGCCTGCTGACACCTATCATTTTTATAATAATGACTAATCTTGGCAAGGTTTTTCAAAACAAAACAGGTGTGAAAGTGATCCACAAACTGATCAACCTTTCCCGCAGCATAATACCAGGAACCATCGGATTGTTGATGATCCAAGACGAAATTTAAATTCTTTTCTCCTAATTCTTTATAAACAGCATTTTCGAACAGGTGAGCCGCATGCAGCAACAAAAATGCGCGATAGGTATTGGCATTAATGACGGGTGTGAAATCCAAATTTTTCAATTTATCCCTGGCAATATAGGAGCAGGCATTTGAATGAAAATTTTGAGGCAAATCATGATAATCCTCAGCCACGTGAGCTGCAATTGAATGAAGAATCGCCCACCACTTCTCATCCCGATCTATTTGATAAGCAGTGTGAAATGCCTCATAGACATAAGGAGTACTGGTAATCAGAGGTGTCCCCTGTTCAATGATACCGGCATTGGTCATCCATTGAAAGGGATATCCCCAGGCATAATGCTTATATCCCGGACAACGTGATTTGATTAGAGCTTCAAGCTGATCCACCATCTTTTGATAGTAAACACTTTCACCGGTTGCCTGATAAATATAAGCAAATCCCATGGCAAAGTGTGCATCTGCAATCGGGAAACGGGAAGGTTTCCTGAAAAAAGAACGGGTAAAGGGGACAAAAGAGTCCATAAAAACCAAAGGAGATACCAGAAATGTGCCAACTACTGAATTCTGATAATAAACGGATTTTGCCCATCGCCCGTAACCCGTTGCCCAAAAATCATATTGATCCTGCGAGAACGGTCCAAACTCGTTGAGCCAGTCAATAAACCGGAACAGCGAAAGTTGAAGTTTTTCTTGTATCTTATTTTCCAGAAGCATAAAATGACTGATGTTTTAAAACTCTTATTGGTTTGGATAAATAGCTAACGGGATCGTATTAACATAATAAAAATTATTCATGCTCTCCGTCAATATTTTCGATGAATTTTATGAAGGCGTTTTTTGGAAAGACAACTTTCAGAGAGCTAATATTCAGGATTGAAAAGTGTCTGATAGGCTGCCGTCAAATTCTTTGAAACGTGCTCCCAGGAAAGTTCACTCCAGACCCGCTGATACCCGTACCTTCCCATTTTCGTACGACGTATCGGATCATCCAGTAAATCTCTAATCGCAACCGCATATTCTTCGATGTTATTTGGTTCTACATAAACCGCGGCTTCTCTGGCGCTGTATCGGGTTTCTTTGAGATCAAAACTGACCATCGGTTTACCGAATGACATGTACTCCATTACTTTTATCCAGGTGGAATAATCATTCAAAGGATTTGAGGGATTCGGATCGAGACAAATATCTGCAGCAGAGAGGTAGCTTAACAACTCCGATTTGGGAATATATCCCGTGAATCGAACATATTCGTCCAGTCCCAGGTCGCTGCACATTATCCTGAGATCCGGCAGAGAATCGCCGGTCCCGATGATCACCGTATGAACATCTTTTCGATTCAATTTGTAAATTAAATGGGCCAGAGCATTCAAGAGATAATCTACTCCATCTTGAGGACCCATAATACCGATATAAACCAGTAAATTTTTATTCATTTTGCCTGAAGCTCTTCTTCGGATTGGAGGTTTCATATCCTCCTTGGATGGTCCGTTACGAACTACGAAGATATCACGATCGGACCGCTTACCCCGTGCCATATCAATGGCCTTATAAGACTCATTGGTAGCGATAATCAAGTTTGCCAGGCGAAGACAGACCTTTTCCTCAAACAGCAGATACCGATAAATCAGTCCACCTTTTTTGCCGTAACGCGAGAGAAATAATTCAGCCGAGAGATCATGATGGTCAAATACAAATTTTTTACCGAATAACCGATAGAAAGCAGCAATAAAGACGAGCGTATTGGGAGGATTGTGTAGATGTAGAACCTGGAAACCATATCGCAAATTAATAAAAAGACTCAACAGGAAACAACCGAGGGTGAAGTAAAAATATTCAAAAATATAACCCGCTGTTGATACCAAATTATACCACAGAGTATGAAGCCGGGATGATTTCAGATTACTTTTCTTAAAGAGGTTCACTTCCGGTATACGAAATATTCTTACCCCTTTTAACGTCTCTTTGAAGGACTGATCTTTCCAACGCTGGGCAATGATAGTGACTTGATATCCTAAAGAAGACAGGTGAAATGCCTCGTGAGAGACACGACTATCCTGCGGAAATGCGTTTTCCAGCAACATTAAAATTTTACCAGCAGATGCCTTCATAATCAAAATCTTTCTGATCATCTGGTGAAAAAAACCTTACCAAATCAATAACTGCTTTTCCAGAGAGCCGGTGCTTAATATTTATCTTATCTTCAGAGATTTTATTTCCGAGCACGATAACCTGCGAATTTTCGATCACTTCATTCAGGGAAGATTTTAAAAGGGATGAAATATGCGGGATTGTCGACTCGATGTAGCGGCGATTTGCACCTCTCAAACGGGAAAGAGAAACTTTCTGGTCAAAAATTAAAACTGAGAAACCACTGCGGATTAGTTTATCGGTAAGTGTAACGAGCGGACTTTCTCGAAGATCATCCGTTCCACTTTTAAAACTCAATCCCACTAATCCAATTTTTTTCTCATTATTAGCCGCAATAAGGTCGAAGGCCAGCTGCACCTGTTTCTGGTTACTCACCAAGATTGAATCCAGAACAGGAAGTTCCAGATTTCGATCTTTTGCACCTGATAGAAGGGCTCTAACATCTTTGGGGAGGCATGATCCACCGAAGGCAAATCCAGGTTTAAGGTAATAGGGTGATAAATTCAGTTTGGTATCCTTGCAAAAAATTTCCATGACTTTATGACTGTCCAGTCCCACTTTTTTAGAATAATTTCCTATCTCATTTGCAAAGCTAATTTTTAGTGCATGAAAAGCATTGCTTGCGTATTTCACCATTTCTGCAACTTTAATGTCAGTATAAATAAGAGGTGCATCTACTAATTCATATAACCCCCCAACCTTCTCAGCACATTCAGAATCATTTGATCCAATAACGGTAAATGGGGGGTGGTAATAATCAAAAATGGAACTACCCTCCCTCAGAAATTCCGGATTCATTGAAACTCCAAAATCCTGTCCAGCGGTCTTTCCGGAAATTTTTTCAATCAACGGTACAATTTCAGTCTCAATGGTTCCCGGCAAGACGGTACTGCGATTATTCAATATATGATAGTCCGGGCTTTCTCGAATATATCCTCCGATTTGCTGGGTTACTTTTTTTACATATTCCAAATTCAAACTCCCATCTTTACAACTGGGGGTTCCCACACATACCACAGAAATATCTGCCGGTCTAAAATGATTCATTTCTGCAGACAAATTTCCTACGGAAATTGATTCCTGAATAATCTGATCGAGGCCGTCCTCCACCATGGGACTTTTACCATCATTAATCAATTTAACCTTCACCTCATCGATGTCATATCCCACCACATCATGCCCGTCTCTCGCCAGGCAGGCAGCTGTTACACAGCCCACATAACCTAAACCAAAGACATTTACTTTCATCAAAGTAACCCAGTCTTTTTCAAATATTTGCCAATTTTATATGATTTATTGTTCAACTTTGATACAATTCATGAAATTATACCCCACTCTTATTTATCGTCTGGGACTAGGAAATTATTAATGCTTTATATCGAGAACATTTCTTTTCCAGAAATCTGCCAACACCCGCGGCAAGGGATTCCAATACTGATTCCGATACTTTTTCTTTACGTAAAGGAGCAAATCACGATACAACTGGACCGGATACTCATCGTACCTCATCTTTTTGGTTCCAAAGTTGAGGTAATCAGGATGTACCCCCACAAGGACCATTCCACCCTTCTCAACTAACCAGTCCAGTTTCTCAATCCAGATATCTATGGTTTTCTCTTTCATTAAAATAAATAAAGTAAAATCTTGCGGCATGGTGTAGGGTAGTTCAATGTATCCCTTTTCCGAAATTTTATAGTTTATCCAGTATGGAAATATCATTCGTACGCCATCCGATTGCGGCTCAAAAGGGTCCGTGTCGAAAGTAGAAGAATCATATTGAACGTCTAATTGATGAAGCCATTCAAGATTATGATGCATCGAGGGTGAGCGGAATCCAACTGCATTCCAGTCCCGCAGATATTTATTTATATGTATTGCCCTTTTCGAGAATGTTTTGTAAGAGTTATACAGTTTCCCGTCATGTTTCAGACCATGTACACCCACCTCGAATCCATTATCGATCAACATATTACGCAGCGAATCATTTACAATGTACCTCCTGGGAACAAAATTAAAGGATGACTGAAAACTCAGGTCGAGATCAATTTTCATAAGTTGTTTACATTTATTCAAACCTTTATAGGTTTCTACATCATGCATAATCAGAAATGCAAATTTCTTAGTAGACGGCCAACCGTTAAAATATTCAGGAGGGGATAAAATATTCCGATCAATCGGCCAGATAGTATCAACTGCCTTTCTCCTTCTTGAGACTAAAAACTGCCTTATCATAATTTGAATTTTTCTGGGAATAATTGGTTTGATGAAGTAAAAAATTTTTAAATATCTCATGTAAAATCCGATTTTTTCTCACACAGTGACATCAACCCAGATGCCTATATAATGCTTGTCCAATTAATTTTAACATTTTAATGTTCAATATTCTGAAAACATGATTATAAATACCCGATTCCTGACTGCGAGTTTTAATAAAATCTTTTTTCTTAAAGCTATATCGGAAATAATGTATCGGATGTTGGATGCATCCCCAGCTTTTTTTAAACTGAATTAATCCTGTTGCAGCCGGATGAGTTCGCCCAAAATGAAGGGATTCAATCTTATCCTCAGCACATTTTTTTATAACTTCCCAGATCAGTGTATAATTTGCATTTGTATTCCGATATTGAGATTCCGATGCTCCAAATTTATAAATCGCCCTCTTTCCAAATGTCAGCACCAACAGACCTGCCACAGTCTGTTTCTGATAAGATGCAAGAACAACATATCCCAATCCGGACTTAATGAGATGCTGGTATATATTTTCAAAAAATTTTGCTGGCTGAGGAGGTAAGCCGTGCCGTCTGCGAGTGAGACAATTCAACCGATAAAATTCCTTAACCGAATTCGTATCATCAACAAAATGTACTTCTATTTTTTTTCGTCTGGCTTTATCGATGTTTCTCCGAGTAGTCGGTCTGAAATTTTGATATGTCAGATCAATTGATCGGGTAAGATCAAGCATATGCCCGACATAGCTCATGGAAGGTTGAATATGGTCCGTGAATCGTGCATTTCCCCGTAATTCAAAATAATCCCAGTTCGATTCCTTACCAAAATCTTTCAGTTCCTGCAATACATCTATATCTTTATTTCCAGATTCAAGAGACGGGCAAAAATCAGAAAAAGGAAGCGAAACACCCCGTTTACCGGTTAAAATACTTTTAACATTACAAAGCGGAATAATTAAATTCTGATTCGATCCTTCAAGATCAGCCAGATATTGGGGTTCATATCGATAGGTATGACGCAATACGTCAGCCCATTGTTGGGAATGAAAAATAGAATATTCCGGAAATTGAAAAACATGCTGATTCCAATCTGAAATTTGAGCCGG
>CP070707.1:3557501-3596644 GCA_020350205.1 bacterium | reverse complement strand
CCGGTATTCGCCGCCGTCACTTCCCGTTCACTTACCCTGCGGTACACCGCTGTCAAATAGAAAGGATTTAGGATAAAATTAAGAGCAGAATAAAAACTATGCTGTGGAATAAAAATAACACGCTTATTAAAATGATTGGGCTCAATTGATTTATTAAATGCATCGATATAACTGTAAATGAATTTCAGTGTGAAGTTTTCCCGCATGAGTCGCTGATCCAACTGTACGTCCCACCCTGTTTTAGACACCTTATCCTCATTTCTTGGCTCCCAGATACCCTGAACAGAACGATGCCAGTAAATCAGATCGGTGATATTTTCCTGATAGTAATAAATATTCAGCGAGGGAAGATAAGAATCAGGAAAAGTAAAAAGAACTGACCAGTTCCACTGATTTTTCCTTTCGGGCAGTAAATCCGGATTTCCCCGGGCGCGGGCATCACCTTTCCAGAAAAGACTGTTGAAGTCAGGATATCGAATGGTTTTTCCCCATCCAGCAGAAAACATTAAAACTTTCATATACTTTGGTACAAAAGACACACCCAGCATAGGATATATCCCCTCATTCAAGTCTAAAGGTCTTTCATAACGAAGTGAGAACCGAAACTGGGCTTGATTCAGGATGGATTTGAATTTATAAATAGACCACTCTAAACCACTGTAAACCGCATAGGAAGGCCGACTCTTCTTCCCGACACTAAATTCCGGATACAGTACATTCTCGCTATTCAGATATTCATACCCAAACTGTACTCCTGCTCTTAATAGGAGTGTAGATACAGGGAGATACACCGATTCTGTTTTGATCTCGGTAGTACTGTTATACTGCTGACTTTTATAGCGGGTGAAAGGAGAGGGATCTTCCTCATTGTTGAAAAGTTGATTCAGCACATGGAATCCCAACATATTGTGAAAATAAAATTTGGAATGAACTAGCCATTTATGATTCAAGTTAATAGTATGATACTGCTCCCGTGAAGACGCCTCATAGTGATTCATCTCCTCGTAAAATGCTGAAGGAAGTCCCTGAACTCCCTGCCCATAATGATAAAAAAGCGAGATTTTATTCCGCTGATTATTCTTTTCAATCTTGCTAAAAATTCTATAATTACTGTACCAAGCATTCTGTCGCTGGATAGATTTTCCCTGATAGGGATACCAAAAATCCTGTTTGGAATAATCCTGCTGATAATTCAATAATAGACGATAGGAGGAGATCCCGATCCTGGCATTTGCCCCACCGCTGGCAGTCGAAAATGAACCGATTCGTGAGACGATTTCACCCGCTTTTCCCTGACCAATCACTTTTGTTCTGAAATTTATGATACCATCAAAGGCATTGGCACCATACTGAGCTGTATTCCCGGCTCGAGATATTTCAATCCGTTCGATATTCTCCAGCGGGATCAGACCCAAATCAACCTCTCCCGTGCTGGGATTGTTTAGGCGCTGACCATCCAGCAGCACGAGAACTTGATTGGCGCGGCCCCCATGCATTCGCAATGTGGTACCCTGCTTGCCTCCCCGGGTTGCCTCCACCTGTAAACCGGGAATTTGTTCTAACAATTGTTGCAACCCAAGCTTCAAATAAGGTTTAATTTCCTTTGAAGGCAGGATAGTTATATTCCCATCATGCAGAAAATCCTGAAACAAAACATCAGCCTCAACATGCACAGAATCTCCGCTGAGGGGGGCCGGAGTAAGAAATACGTTGATTCTATGTATCTGATCGGGATAAATGGTAAGGTGATCAATATACTTGATTGAGTATCCCAGGGAGGAGATTCTCAGCCGGTATGAACCGGCCGGAATATTTTCAAATTGAAAGAATCCTTCTTCATTGGAATAGGCTGCATAAGGTGTCTGATAAATTTCAATGTGCGCAGCTACAACAGGATCTCCAGAGTGTTCATCCTTTATAAATCCCGTTAAGCGGATATTACTCTGACTCACTAATTCTGACGTAATTACAAATATCAAGATCAGACAAGGGTAAAGCGTAAAAGCGCTTATCCTGAATAATTTCAGATATTTGACCATTTTGATCGAACTGCTTGAATAATGATATATAAATAAAAAAAGTCCCAACCTTCACAAGTGAAAATTGGGACTTAAATACTTTAGATCATGAATAATCTTTTTTACCCAGCCTTCCCGCGAAGGTATTATTGGGTATGTCATTTGGGTCGGTCTCCTGACTTAGGAATCTCTCTACTCACTCGCCTTCCCATCCCTTCCGAATTGGGACAGTGGCATCCGAGCTTTCGTCCTCCATTACAGTTGCGGGGCAGTGGCGGAGTTACACCGCGCTTCCCAGAACCAAAATGAGCTAACTCAATATTTTTTAGACCATTAACGACTTCAATATAGACAATTACACTTCCCAAATCAACGGCTAATTTTTGTTTTTCAGGCTTTTTTCCTGATTCATTTTTTTATAAAATGTAAGGAAAGAAATGAATGGTCTGTTATGCTCGTCACACCCACAGAAATTCCAGAAGTGTTGGTCATTGAACCACACGTGTTCGAAGATGAAAGGGGATTTTTTTTTGAAAGCTATAATCTTGAAATTTATCGAAAATCGGGAATACCCTCCATCTTTGTACAGGATAACCATTCACGTTCCGTCAGAAATACCTTAAGAGGCTTACATTATCAAATTAATCCAGGTCAGGAAAAACTGGTACGGGTCATTTCCGGCGAAGTATTTGACGTGGCAGTCGACATTCGCTTTGGTTCCCCCACTTTTGGGAAATGGATTGGCATCTATCTCTCTGCAGTAAATAGAAAACAGATGTTTATTCCAAAAGGTTTTGCACATGGATTTTGTGTTACCAGTGAGGTGGCAGAATTCGAGTATAAATGTTCTGAATACTATTCTCCGCAGGATGAACGTGGCATATTATGGAATGATCCTGCTCTGGCCATTGACTGGCCGGTAAGTCACCCCCTATTATCACTGAAAGATAAGCGGAATAAATCATTTGAGTCAATTGACAGAGATTTTATCTACCCTTAGGTGTATCTCTGACTCGATACTCCTGTTATACGAGAAAATGGCTTCACGGCATTACAAAATTTACCGTCACGATGACACTATCTGTCAGGTTTTTATAATAATAAATATATATTGACTTGACATTTTTCTCAAATTCATTAAAATTGTGCCAAATTTCTTTAACCTAAAATTACCTCTTGAAGATTGAAGGAGCAAATATGGCTGATCTTTCTACTAACTACCTTGGACTTAAACTTAAAAATCCGATTATCATTGCCAGCAGCACCTTGGTTCAAAATCTACAAGGCGTCCGGGAAGCTGAACAGGCCGGTGCAGGGGCAGTAGTTATTCGGTCTTTATTTGAAGAAGTTATCCGGGAGAAAGAAGCCAAAAGTGGCGAACTATATAGTGGACATCCCGAAGAGTATGAATACATCATGTCCGAGCTTAATTTAGAGTATGGCGCAAACTATTATCTAGAATTGATTGAAAATATAAAATCTCAGCTTACTGTTCCGGTCATTGCCAGCATTAATTGTACTACGCCAAAGTTATGGATTAATTATGCAAAACGGATTGAAATGGCCGGAGCAGATGCCCTTGAACTAAATTTATCACTCATGCCTATGGATCCAGGGAAAAGCTCACTGGATATAGAACAGGAATTTTTAAACATTATTAAAGTAGCCCGTGAAAACACCAAGCTTCCTCTGGCTGTAAAGTTGGGACCTTATATCACATCCCTCAGCCGATTTGCCAATCAGATCTGTGGAAGTGGGGTAAGATCCCTGGTGTTATTTAACCGATTTTACCAGTTTGATATTGATGTTGAGAAGAATGAAATCATAGGTGCGAACTGGTACAGCACGCCTGCTGAGATGAGTCTGAGCCTGCGCTGGATATCAATCTTGTATAAACATATCAATTGTGAACTATGTGCCACTACCGGTATACATGACTCCCTGGGAGTTATAAAACAAATCCTTGCAGGATCGACAGCCGTCCAGCTCGCTTCCACCATTTATCTAAATGGATTCTCCATTGTTAATACAATTCTGCAAGAACTCAACCATTGGATGGATAAGAATTCATACAACCAGCTCGATGATTTCAGGGGAAAATTAAGTCTGAGTCAGCAAAAAAATCCAGAACACTATGAACGATTGCAATATATAAAAGCGCTAACCGGAATCGAAAAACGAAAATAGTCTATAAAAAAGAACCGTTTCGGATAAAAATTCGATCAACTATGTAAACTCACTGGCAGTAACTCACCTGTTTCCGTCTTCATTTCCTGCTTTGTGCATGACTTTCCACTCAATTTCAATTAACGGGTAAATCCTATTTTACTTTTTATTTACTCTACATTTTTACGCCATTTTGCAAATAGAAATTATATATTAACTTACTATTTTTTTTAAGCTTGGCTATTTTTTTATTTTCCTTGATAAAAAAGTCCAGTTTTTTTATTTTGAAGTACCAGTTAAGCTGGTGGGCAAAAATTTAAATTTTTTTTGAAAAACTCGTGAATGATTTAACGAATAAATTTGAGGAAATTATGAATCAAAAGATTGTAGAAAATCACCTAACCATTATTCAGCCCGAGATTTGTAAGGGATGCGGACTCTGTATTTCAGCCTGTCCGCAGAATGTTCTGAAATTTCATGATAAATTTAATTCCAAAGGATATCATTACGCCTATTATGTAGGAGAGGGTTGTACCGGATGTAATGTCTGTTTCTATGCCTGCCCAGAGCCCGAGGCTGTTATCGTATACAAAAAAGGCCATGTTCTGCAAGAAAATGAGGAGGTTACGATATAATGGCAAAAGAACTTCTGAAAGGCAATTATGCTGTCGTTAAAGGTGCCATTCTGGCTGGGTGCAGACTCTATTTCGGGTATCCCATTACCCCGGCGTCTGAAATTGCCGAAGCGGCTTCATTCTATTTCCCCCCCATAGGAGGTACCTTTATTCAAGCAGAAAGTGAGGTTGCTGCAATCAACATGCTCTATGGAGCAGTTAGTGGAGGTATTCGGTCTATGACCGCATCATCAAGTCCCGGAATCAGTCTGAAGATGGAGGGTGTTTCATACGCCGCTGGTGCAGAATTGCCGATCGTCGTCGTTGACGTGGTTCGCGGAGGACCAGGACTGGGCAATATCGCACCTGAGCAGAGCGATTATAATCAGGTAGTCAAGGGCGGGGGTCATGGTAACTATAAGAATATTGTTTTGGCACCCAATAGTGCCCAGGAGATGTGTGATTTAACGATGGATGCCTTTGATTTGGCATTTAAATACCGTAATCCAACTTTTATTCTCACAGACGGTTTTATTGGACAGATGATGGAGCCGGTTACCTACAAAGAACCCCGCGTCAGATTTCCAAGAGAAGACTGGGCAGTCTATGGCGATAAAGAAAGCAAACGAAATTTAATCAGCTCAATATTTTTGGATCCCGACGAATTGGAAGATCATAACCAAAAGCTGCAGAAAAAATATGAGATCATTCAGGAAACTGAAGTACGATACGAGGACTATTACCTGGATGATGCGAAATTCGTGATCATCGCCTACGGTATTGTTTCCAGGATGGTACGGTCGGCAGTAGACCAGCTTCGGCAGAAAGGATTAAAAGTCGGGATGCTGAGACCAATTACCCTTTTTCCCTTCCCCAGAAAGGAAATTAAAGAAATGGCTGACCACGGGACAGCCCTGATGGTCACTGAAATGAGTAATGGACAGCTGCTGGAAGATGTAAAGCTGGCGGCAGAATTCAAGGTACCGGTTCACTTTTATAATCGTATGGGCGGGAATGTACCCAGTACTGAAGAACTTTACGAACAAATCAAAATTCAATATCAAAAATCTTAAGTTGCGGGAGAATCAGACTCATGGCAAAGACAGCGTGGACAAAATCTGATGCATTCTATAATGAATATTTCAGAAATCCCAATCCCGATAAAAAAAGCACACATTATTGTCCCGGGTGTGGTCATGGTCATGTCCATAAATTTCTCGCAGAAGCGTTCGAAGATTTCGGGGTGGTAGATCAGACTATCATGATTAGTCCGGTAGGCTGCAGTGTTTTTGCCTACTACTACTTTGATACCGGCAATATTCAAGCAGCCCACGGTCGCGCAGCTGCAGTGGCAACTGGTATCAAGCGTGCTCATCCTCACAGTATTGTGGTGAGTTACCAGGGAGATGGAGATCTTGCAGCCATCGGTACCGCAGAGTTAATCCACTCCGCCAATCGCGGTGAAAATATTACCGTTATTTTTGTCAACAATGCAATCTATGGAATGACCGGTGGACAGATGGCGCCCACTACATTGAAAGGTCAGAAAACGACCACCAGTCCACGTGGACGTGATCCCAAGAATGAGGGAAATCCGGTAAAAGTATGTGAGATGGTGAACAGCCTGGATGCTCCGGTGTATCTGGAAAGAGTATCCCTGCATGATGTAAAACATCGAGCAAAGGCCCGGATGGCCATTCGTAAGGCTATTAAAAATCAGGTTGATGGGATAGGATATTCTCTTGTGGAAGTGCTCTCCCCTTGTCCGTCCGGCTGGAAGATGGATCCCGTCGATTCTATGAAGTGGATTGAAGAAGAAATGACCAAAGTATTCCCGTTAGAGGTATTCCGTGATCGCTCCAAGGAGATTGAGCCGTCTCAGGAAAAAAAGCATATTCCGACAAAAGATGAAATTATAACAAACCTCGGTCTAAAAGAACTGCATGATGAAGCTTTCCAGAAAACCCAAATGGCTTCTCACTATAAAAATCCAGCCATAAAAGCAGCCGGATTCGGCGGACAGGGTATCCTGCTATTGGGCGTCGGTTTGGCACAGGCAGGTATGCTGGAAGGGTATAATGTCTCCTGGATTCCTTCTTACGGACCGGAGATGCGCGGGGGTACCGCCAATTGCCATGTTCATATTTCTGAAAAAGTTGTGGGATCTCCAATCGTATCCAAACCATCCGTATTGTTGGCCATGAATCGTCCTTCCCTGGAAAAATTTCAAAAGGATGTTGTCAAAGAAGGGTTGATTATATATGATTCATCTTTAATTGATATCAAACCCGACCGAGATGATGTTGAGATATTGGATATTCCCGCAACAAAAATTGCCGACGAACTTGGTAATACCCGCATAGCAAATATGGTAATTCTGGGTGCCCTGGTTGGCTATACCAATATTCTGAATCTAAAAAGCCTGGTCGCTACCTTGCCTTATATCATTACCCGTAAACGATTAATCGATGTTAATAAAAAAGCAATCGAGAAGGGATTTGAATTTGGCAAAAATTTCCAGAAAAAAGATTTGCAAAATTAATACATAATAGACCGGATCGTTCCGGTTTCAGGTGGTGTAGATCCATACAAAAGAAATGTTTAACAAATTTATATTTAGCTTGTTTTTAAATTTTAATTCTCTATATTTATCCCCAATTGTTAATAATTTAACAATATAATATAGAGATTTTTGATTATTCAATTTTAAAATCAGATATTTATATAGTGTTATTAATAAAAGGATAATAAAAGAATTTAGAGCTACAGATTAAGATCCGGATATTAAGTATCGATTCAGGATCTTTTTTTAAATAAATGCTTGTGAATTATATTACGATATATTCGTTTTTGACAATAAAGAGTATTTAAGTTGGTATTTGAACTATTTTTCACTGCCCTGTAAGTGACGGGGCGGAGCTATATCTAACCTTCCGGTTAGATTCTATTTTCCCTTAAAATGATTCATAAAAAATGGATAATTCCATGTATCAAATTTCTAAAAAAGATTTTTTAAGTGGTATACAAAAACTGAATAATGATTACCCAATTATTATTCCTACGCAATCTAAGGAAAAATACTACCTTAAATATTTTCCAACTGAATCCTGGGAAAAATCTCACTGGCTCTATCCTTCCATTAGAACGCCACAGCCCTTGAAAAGTTTTTATTATCCGCCGCAGAAAAGAGTCGCAACATACCCTGGGTCAAATAATACTGTTGATCAACCGGTTCCCCGGGTAATTATTGGTGCCAAAGCCTGCGATGTAAACGCGCTCGATATTATCGACCGGGTTTATCGCAATGGAGAATTCTCCGATCCAGATTATGTCATAAATCGTGACCAAAACATCATCATTTCCAGTGATTGCCTGGATGCCGGAGAATTCTGTGCCTGCACACTCCTGAATAATAAACCCTATCTGGAACAAGGCTTCGATTTAAATATTTCCAAAATTGAGAACGATTTCTTATTAGAAGTGGGAAGTGATAAAGGAGAATTGCTCAATCAAAAATACTTTCATGCAGAAAAGAAAGCCCCAAATAATCTAGTTGAAATCTGCAACAAACAGCGACAATCACTCATTGAAAAATTGTCAAAAATAAACCGGGAATTTAAATATTACCGAACCCACCAACAGGCTATTGAACGGCACCTTCATTCTGACGAATGGCAGGATCTATCCAAAACCTGTGTGGAATGTGGAACCTGTACTCAAATTTGTCCCACCTGCCATTGTTTCTTGATGTTTGACCAGCCAAAAGATGATGTATATGAGAGGTTGAAAGTATGGGACTCCTGTTTTTTTGCTGGATATTCGCGGATGGCAGGTGGACTTACACCCCGTTTGAGCTTAGCAGATCGCTTCAAAAACCGTTTTTATCATAAATTTGATTCCTATGTGACAAATTTCGGGATAGAAGCCTGCACGGGTTGTGGACGATGTTCTGAAGGATGTATGGGAAACATTGATCTTCGAAAAGTTCTATTGGAACTCGAAAAGCGGGTTGTCCTGAAAGAAATCATCGACCTCGTTTAAAATCTAATACCAACAAACAAAAAGTCTTCACCATATACCAAATCTAAAATCTGAGTTACACACAATGGATAATTTATATCAACCGATCGAAACCCAAGTGCTCGATATAATAACCGAAACCCCTACGATTAAAACACTGGTCTTGAAGCCACCCCATCCGATTCCATTCCGATCCGGCCAATTCATGCAATTAACCCTATTCGGTATCGGTGAAGCACCTTTCACCCCCTCTTCTTCGCCCCATGAATTAGATACCATGGAAATTACAATTTTGAAAGCCGGTCATTTAACAGAAGTGGTCCATGACCTGAAACCTGGTGATCGGGTGGGATTAAGGGGGCCGTTTGGTAAGGGATATCCGATGAAAAAATTTGAAGGGAAAGAGATCCTGGTTGTTGGGGGTGGCGTCGGTTTAGCTCCTTTACGGGCACTCTTGTATGCCCTATTCCATGATCTTAATAAGTACCCCAAGATCAGCATAAAGTACGGTGCCAGAA
Source organism: bacterium (assembly GCA_020350205.1). Classification (GTDB taxonomy): domain Bacteria; phylum Calditrichota; class Calditrichia; order RBG-13-44-9; family RBG-13-44-9; genus RQOF01. The sequence goes on along the minus strand of CP070707.1, from coordinate 3,587,308 downwards.
ATCCTTCCGAATTAAGCTTTCGGCAACAATATGAAGAGTGGCAAAAACTAAAAAATGTTGATTTTGAATGTACTGTCGATCGTGGCCATGCACAATGGGAAGGTAAAGTAGGACTTGTCACCGAACTTCTGGAAAACACCGGGATCGATTTAACCAATGCCTACGCCGTCTCTTGCGGGCCGGAAATTATGCTCAAATTTGTCACTCTCAAGCTTCTAAGCGTCGGATTTAAACCTGAACAGATATACTTATCGATGAATCGAAAAATGAGCTGCGGAATGGGATTGTGTGGAAGATGCAATATAGGGCCATATTATCTGTGCAAGGATGGACCCGACATGAACTATGCCAAAATTCAGGTCTATCCGGATGTATTTGGATAAAAATATCCTAACATTCACGAAAATCCTTCTAACCTAAACATAAAAAGTCAGAGCTCGATGAATAACCAGAACGAAATAAACTTAAATCAAAAACAAGAATATCAGGTCACCTGTCCTTTCTGTTCAGTGGGGTGTCGTTATAAAATATTGAAAGGACATGATGAGGTTATATTTTCAAAAAAAACACAGGATGAAATAGATTTTGATTATCAAAATCCGATTAATCAGGGGGCACTTTGTCCTCGTGGACATTTCTCTTATGAATTATTATCCCATCCAAAAAGATTAAATCGATCCTGTTATAAATCTAATGGAAAACTCACCCCGGAAATTCCCGAGATTATTTTTCAGAATCTGTTATCAAGTATTCAAAAGCAGGGTGGAAAACTACCCCTATCAATTTTTTTCAATCCGCTGATTTCACTGCACGATACCCGGGCACTCTTGGATTTTGCAACTAACAACAAGATCCAAGCCATTGACTTCATCGCCCCGGTGGACCGTCCCCTCTTCAGGGCTATCCTGGAGACTCCATTTCCCTATAGAAAATGTGATGATCCCCGCACCCTGAGTAATCTCAACTATATTTTAACTGTAGGGGATATTTTTACAAAACACCCTATACTGAGCCGGCATATCCTCAAAGCAAAATATGCCTTCCGGCAGAATGCACTTTTCAATATTAACCCGATTCCTGGTCGTACCAGTTGGTTCTCAAATATATTTCTGGAGAACTCACCCCATACTGAACCCGTGTATCTAGGCTATCTTTATACCGAAATATACAAAATAGTGAAAAAAGATTTTCCACAGCAGGAATTCAAAAGTCTAGCTGGCATAATAAGCGATCAGTTTGAATATTTTCCGGAGAAAATCATCTCGTCCCAGGAGAAAGAGTATCTAAAATATATCGTTGAATTTTTATTATCAGGTAAAAAATCAGCAATTCTCTACTCAACCCATCACTATAACGTTTTAGGCAGTTTCATCAGTGGTCTGTTATGCTCAGCACTCAGTTCACTTACTTCCAGCTACTTCATTCCCCTGTATGGTGACGGAAATTTTAATGCCCTGGAAAACCTGGCCAGCGATATTTATCCTCAGCTTCGCTTAGGACGTAAACCTTTACTTTATCATCTGATGCAAAATCCATCTTCTTTTGCATGGGCCGTCGATTGGAACCCCATGACATACCTACCCGGTTCGGTAGATTTCCCTGAGAAAATAAATTGGATTGTTTCATCAATGGTGCAGGATAAATTTCCCGACAATACCATTGCCCTTCTATCCGAAGTGCATATCAACGAGCAGATGGATCTTCGAACCAATTTTATTAGCTGGCAGTCTATCGGAGCACAACCTGTTAAAACTCCCATCGGATCTGCCCAGTCCATTGCACATTATACCTATTTATTACATCAGAAGGCTAACGAAAAAAAAGTGACTTTTGATGTCCAGGATTTTACTGCACCTCAGTCAGGCTGGGATGAAATACTCCAGGGAGAGCTACAATATTACACCGATAAAATAAAGTCCTTCGAGGATATGGATGGAATATGGCTAATCCCTGCCGAGCATATGGCTCATTATAAAGATGCCGGTCTGACTCAATATTCCTCCTGGGCCCAGAGAGTCTGTACCGATGAACATTTGGTTGTCTCTCATAAAACCGCATCGGAATTCAAATTAAAGAACAGAACTGAAATGGTTCTTAAGACAAATAAAAGAGAGCTTCCCTTTCTCATAAAAACCAGTCAAAAATTAAAAGAAAACACGCTTGTGGGGTATTCCCATTATTCACCCCTCAGAAGGGCACTGCCTGCCGAATTTTCAACCTACAATCAGGAATATTATTTCTGGTGCCCCAAAGTATCACTTAATATAAAGTAAAGTTTTTCAGAAGAATCCGGGGTGTTTACATGCAGCAAATAGAAAAGCGAATCATCGTCAACCTTGACCTGTGTATTGGATGTCATAGCTGTTCAGCAGCTTGTCACTATGGTCATCACGATCAAACCAATTTAGTTGCCGGTAAAGTCGAAGATATTGCTGAAATTCCTGCAAATTGTCGTCATTGTGTAAATCCAGCCTGTATGTCGAGTTGTCCTTCAGGAGCGCTTCTAAAAGATGAATCAGGATACGTGAGACGTGCAAACCTTTTATGCATCGGCTGCCGTTCCTGTTCTCTTGCATGCCCCTTTGGTGTTATTGGTTATGAATTTACCCGGCATGTTTCGCCAAAATGTGATCTGTGCATTGACCGGGTTGTAGAAAGGAAAACACCCCGTTGTGTATCTGCCTGTACCAGTGGAGCGCTTCAGTTTACCGAACTCCTACCGGAAGCCATTACTGAAACCTTGGTAGGTGGACGTATTGTTGCCCATTCAAAAATACGCCGAATGTAAATAAAGAAATATATCATAAACTATTTCAATCCATAGAGGAGAGATACATGATCTGTCCTGCATGCAAAACTCAAAATACAGAAGATTCCCATTTTTGCAAAAATTGTGGGACCGCGCTTACCAAAAAGATGGGTGATTACCAGACCATTATACAATCAGCAACTCGTTTTGAAAATGAGGGTCAGCTGGATGAGGCCCTTGCTGAATTTTTGAAAGCCGATGCTATTCAAAGAAGTCCGGAAATTTTACTGCACATAGGGAATCTGTTTTATCGACTGGGAAAATTAGATGAAGCGATCGAAAAATTTCAATTATGTTTAGAATTAAAACCAAACCAGGCTGGCGCACATTATAGTTTAGGTTTGGCTCTCTATCGTAAAGTACTGATTACCGAAGCTATACAGCAATTTAAGAAAGTATTGCGTATTGATCCTGATTTCCTGCTGGCCTATTATTGGTTGGGAATCTGTTATTACCATCACGGTGAACTCCAGGAAACCTGTACCACCCTGCGCCGTCTCCTTGAAAAAAATCCCAACTTTACCGTTGCCTACTATCATCTCGGCGAAGCCTGCGCCCAGCTCGGGAATGTGGAAGAATCCATTGCCAATTTTGAAAAGGTCGTGGAACAGAATCCGCAAGATGCGCCCGCGTTTTTTCAATTAGGTGTGAGTTATTATAAAAAAGGAGAGCTGGATAAATCTATCAGTTCATTCAAGAAGGTCCTGGAATTAGATCCAAAGCATGATCGGGCAAAACATAACCTCAAGGCTCTTGAGGAAGTGCGTATTCATTACTATTAATTCTATAAGCAAACTCTTTACAAATTGACTTGTTGAGTACCGTTCCAAGATGACGCAGGGATAAATAAATGGATAATTTATTTTTATATGTGATTGCATTTTTAATATTTCCCGGATTTTTATTTACCAGCTCATTTGGTTTGATCGTCAGTTGGATCGATCGTAAAGTATCTGCATTGATACAATGGCGGGTCGGTCCTCCCTTTTTTCAACCCTTTTACGACCTTCTTAAATTGTGGCATAAAGAACTCATCATCCCTGCCACTGCCAAAAAAAATGGATTCATATTAGCTCCATTATTGGGAATTAGCTCAGTTACACTGCTGGCAACTATCCTGGGCATAATCAACCTCAATCCTGAATATCAGTTTATTGGAGATATAATTGTTATTTTATATTTAATGATCATTCCCCCATTATCAATCGTATGGGGAGGATTCACATCGGGAAATCCTTTTGGCGCACTGGGAGCCAGTCGAGAAATTAAACTCATGATGGGGTATGAACTTCCCTTTATCCTTGCCATCGTCACTGTATTTTTTAAAGTAGGTTCAATCTCACTGGGGGAAATTATCCAATATCAGCATGTTCATGGTGTCATGCTCAATCTACCTTCAATGATTGTTGCATTTATTGTTTCCATTCTCTGTTTACAGGCAAAATTGGCTCAAGTACCCTTTGATATCAGCGAGGCAGAATGTGAGATTATGGAAGGTCCATTCATTGAATATTCGGGACCACTCCTAGCTGTATATAAGTTGATGCAATCCATGTTACAGGTGGTGTTTCCCTGGTTTCTCATCAGCATCTTTTGGGGCGGAACTTCCTTTCAGGGTTGGGGAATTCTGTGGGCCGTTTTAAAATATATTTTTATAATTACGCTGGTTATCCTCATAAAAAATACCAATCCCCGCATTCGCATAGACCAGGCGGTAAAATTTTTCTGGGGCTGGGTCACTCTGGTGGCTTTGATTGCGATGATCCTGATGTTTATGGGATATTAAAAGAAAAAACACACATTACTATAAATCTGGAGCTTGGAATTATGCCCAATCTGTCAACAAAATGGTTGAAAAAATCACCCTGGATATATCACGTTGGTACCGGCGGATGCAATAACTGCGATATAGAAATTTTAGATTGCCTGACACCCCGTTTTGATGTGGAAAGATTCGGAATAAAACTGGTGGTAAGTCCCCGACATGCGGATGTTTTACTGGTTAGCGGACCGGTCAGTTATCACATTAAATCCAGACTTCAAGAAGTATATCGGCAGGTTCCAAAACCTTGCGTGGTTGCCTGTTTAGGTGCCTGTGCCTGCAGTATGGGAATTTTCAAAGATGCCTATAGCGTAGCCGGGCCTGTTGATAAGGTCATTAAGGAAATCGATCCAAATGCTATATTCGTTTATGTACCTGGTTGCCCCCCAAAGCCCGAAACCATGATTATGGGATTGGTTAAAGCGTTACAAAAAATTTAGAATAGCTCCCTTTGCCAACGGAAATTTTCACACCACATTTAATTTAGGAGATACCATGGATATTAAGGAATTTGTTGAAATTCTTAATAATAAATCCAAAGTTCAAATTGAGGTACAGCAGCACTCGCATAAACGGGTTTACATCAGAATAAATCGTGAAAATTTAAAACATATTGCCCAGATTATCTTTCGGGATCTGGGAGCTAAATTTTCAATCTCAACCGGTATCCACATTCGGGAAGGATTCGAGGTCCTGTATCACTTCACTTTCGACAAAGATAAGTTCATATGTACCCTTCGGACCTTAGCCCCGCATGATGATCCTGTTCTCGACTCCCTGGCTACCGTAATACCGGGAACTCTCTGGATAGAGCGCGAAATTCATGATATTCTTGGAGTTCAGTTTACCGGACATCCCGCCATGAAACGCCTTGTAAAGTCTGAATTTCTGGAAGAAAATGAATTCCCATTTCGAAAAGATTTTAATATCAAAAAATTTAAAGAGAAACATGGGCTTTTACCAAACAGTCAGCCTCAAAAAGAGCTGCAAAAATAGGCGATATTCTGTTACCTATTCAAATTTATTCAGGGAGCATTAAATGCGTTCAATTATACCTATAGGTCCTTTTCACCCGCTGCAGGATGAGCCAGAGAATTTTTTGCTGACAGTTGAAGGCGAGACGGTAGTCGATATTGATGTCAATTTAGGCTATATTCATAAAGGTATAGAGCTCTTAGCTCAGCAGAAGACCTATGATCAGGTAGTTTTTTTAGTGGAAAGAATCTGCGGAATCTGTTCCATCACCCATACAGTCTGCTTTTGCAATGCTGTCGAAGATCTTCTGAAAATTGAAATTCCAGAGCGTGCTAAATATATACGCACCATTCTTGGTGAAATTGAAAGAATTCACAGCCATCTGCTCTGGATGGGGCTGGCTGGCCATTTTATCGGGTACAATACGGTTTTTATGTGGACCTGGAAATACCGGGAACCCATTCTGGATATGATGGAAATCCTTACCGGTAATCGCCAAAGCTGTGGCATGTTAAAGGTTGGTGGGGTGAGACGAGATCTAGATAACCAGAAACTGTCTCAGCTATTAAAGACACTTGATGAGCTCGAGCCTAAAATCAAAATGCTGGCCGATGCGGTTCAGGATGATCCGGTATTGAAGGCCCGCCTTGAAAATGTGGGAACCCTAACCCGGAAGGATGCCATCGATTATTGTGTTGTTGGACCCACTGCCCGTGCATCTGGCGTGAATATCGATGTGAGACGGGATGACCCATATGCAGCCTATCCATATCTCGACTGGGATGTTATCGTTCTGAATCAGGGTGACGTATATGCCAAATTTTTAGTCAGAGTACTGGAGACACTGGAGTCCATTAAAATTCTTCGCCAGGCAGTTCAAAAAATACCCGCAGGTGATTTTCAATTACAGATTCGCGAAGTTCCCCCCGGAGAGGGAATCGGAAGATATGAAGCACCGCGTGGAGAGGATATTCACTATGTAAGATCCAACGGCACGAACTTTCCTGAGAGACTAAAAGTCCGCGCTCCCAGCTATATCAATATTCCTTCTTTTTATGCATCCTGCATCAATCAGCAGGTGGCGGATGTCACAATTACCCTTGCTGCTGTGGATCCATGCTACAGTTGCACCGAGCGAATGATCTCCGCTAAAGATATCCGTTCAAATCACCTCTGGTCCCAGAAAGATTTAATCGAAATAAGTAGTCAAAAAACTATCAAAATTGCCTCAGAATTGGGCATAGAACCGGATCTACCCATTCTAAAAAAGTACCTCCTTCGTTAAACCAGATCCGATGAATTTTGTATCCAGCACCTAAAGCAATTGATGTGGAGTGATTCAATGAATCTCTTAATTTTGTTCTACATTCCGGCTATTACTGCAGCTATTACCCTTCTTTTATCACGAAGAATAAAATATCTTCAGGAGATTATCAGTTTTGCCGGTAGCCTGGTCTTCTTAAATTATGCATTGCGGGCTTTCTCGCTCAGGGATCAATTTCTTAAAATCTCCTGGTTCAATATCTCCTTTATAGATTTTTCCCTCGATTTTCGACTCTACCATTTTTCTAAATTTTTACTCATCTTCCTCGGTTTATTCACATTACTTACGGTCCTCTATTCTGCAGGATATTTCAGGCAAAGAAAAATTTCGCGGTTTTATTTCCCCTTTATATCGTTAACTCTGAGCAGTGCAACAGCTATTGTTTTGGCAAATAATTTTTTTGTATTATTAGTCGCCTGGGAACTGGTCACACTTCTGCTATTCTTTTTGATCGCCATGGGCGAAGGTAAACCTGCCGCCATGGCTGCCGGTAAAGCCTTCGCAATATTAGGATTTACAGATGTCGCCTTACTGTTAGCAGTAATTGCCTTGCCGATCGCATACAATACCTGGATAATTACGGATTTGAAAATTTTGGTGGGAAACCCGTTATCCGTCGCGATCTATGTTCTTATGTTTACCGCTGCTATTGCAAAAGCAGGGGCAATTCCCCTGCACTCCTGGATTCCTCCTGCGGCGGTGCATGGGCCCTTGCCTGCAGTCGCTTTCCTCCCGGCTTCACTGGATAAACTTCTCGGGGTATATTTATTCGCGAGAATAACCCTGGATGTCTTTGAATTTCCCATCGATTCCGGCTTAAATATGATGATCATGATCATCGGTGGAGCCACTATCCTTGGCGGTGTATTAATGCAAATTATGCAAAGTGAGTTAAAGAGTCTGCTCTCATATTGCGCAATTACTCAAGTTGGATATATCCTGCTGGGTATCGGATCGGGTCATCCCATAGGTATTGCCGGAGGCATATTCCATATGCTTAATCATGCCATCTATAAAAGCTGCCTCTTTTTTTCGGTTGGGGCTGTCGAAGATAGAACAAAAACAACCCAACTGGATAAATTGGGAGGACTGGCGACGTCCATGCCTGTCACATTTATGGCATGCGCTGTGGCAGCCCTCTCTGTCTCCGGTATCCCTCCATTTAATGGATTCGTTTCAAAATGGATGATCTACCAGTCCCTGGTAGACGGGCGATCCATTTCCTCCATGTTATTCCTGGTCATTGCCATGTTCGGCAGTGCACTCACCCTTGCCAGTTTCTTGAAGTTGCTTTACGGCACATTTCTGGGTCAACATCAACCTTCAGAAAAGTCCGCTGATCCAGCGATACAATTTAATGCCAACCGGGATGCAACCTGGACAATGCGGATACCAATGATTACACTTGCCTTACTATGCATCATTTTCGGATTATTTGCCAGTTACCCCATCAAACAATTCATCGCACCTGTTATAGGACTCGAGACTGCCGGGATCACAGCGTCCATATCGATTGGGACCGCTCTCTGGAATCCTACCCTGGCGACAACTTTGATAATCATCGGACTACTCATAGGGTTTTTAGTTTACTATTTCAGCCGATTTAAAGTAAGAGAGGTAGAAACTCTGTTTATCGGTGGCGAAAAATTTGATCTGGAAAATGAAAAATTATTTGCCAGCAAATTTTTCGAATTTATAGAAAGAACGAAGATACTGGGTGGCTTTGTCAGAGAGGGTGGAAAAGGAATATTTGATATCTACAATATCAGCAGTGACCTGGGTTTAATTGGGGTCAATGTCTTAAAGAAACTTCATGATGGTATTTTATCAACCTACCTGTCCTGGTGTATCATCGGACTGGGAGTTCTCTGCTTCATATTAATGGTAATGTAATCGATCATCGCCACTCATTGAATTCACCATCTTTAATAATCAAGGATTTGTCATGTTATTCCTTTTTTACACCTTAATCGTTTTTTGCATTATCGGTTCTATTATTGCCATAGAGGCCCGAAATATTCTGGCATCTGTCATTTCAGCCGGGGTTGTGGGAATGGGTCTTTCTATTTTATTTTTATTCCTGGGTGCACCGGATATCGCCATTACACAGGTAGTCGTCGAAATTATCGTCCTCATTATATTAATCAGATCCACCGTATCACTGGATAATACAGCCATCACGAAACATCGGGATACGTTTGCGATCTTGAGCAGCCTCATTTTTTTCGGTTTGTTTCTGGTCTTTGCTTTCATGGCTTTTCAGGGACTACCCAAATTTGGTGAACCACTGATGAGCGTTTCATCCCAATACCTTCAAAATAGTGTTTCCGAAACCGGGGCATCTAATATTGTCATGGGTATCTTATTGGATTACAGGGCCTACGATACCCTCGGGGAAGCAACGGTAATCTTTACAGCAATTCTGAGTGCATTTGTCGTTTTGAGGGCCAAAGGAAAAAAGAAAAGAGAAGAACGGGATAAAATACGTGTTGGTATTCCCGGTAAAGATGATCTACCAGAAACGGTTGCTGAGATTGATGAAGAAAGTGAATCCGTATCAAACATCTGAGGTACCCAAGCACCTATAAAATTAATTCCTTTAGAATCTAAATGCAGAGATATCAAGATGGAAGGTATGACCTTTATTGTTAAAACGATTACCCGCTTACTTATTGCGGTCATTTTTTCTTTCGGCATTTATATTACCGTTTATGGACATCTGACACCGGGTGGAGGATTCGCCGGAGGAATCATGTTGGCCTGTGGACTTATCTTGCTTACACTAGCTTTTGGAAAAAAAACAGCCCTGGGAAAATTAAGTGATTTTTGGGCCAGTCTTCTTGACAATCTCGGAGCTTTTACATTCTGGTCCATTGCGATGTTAGGATACGTGGGAGGTTATTTCTTTTTTAATTTTTTAGAAAAAAGCGATCCTTTTCAAATCTTTAGTTCAGGCACGGTTTTGGTAAATAACCTTGCAATTGCCATCAAGGTCTTTGCAAGTATCTTTGCCGTATTTCTTGCCCTCACCATTTTTGGCCGCTTTGTTTCCGGCCTTATTAGCACTGAAGACGAGGAATAATCTTCAATTATTTGAATTTCAAAACGTTAGGACGCGGATATGCTGATTTACTTTTTAAATTCAATCATCTTTGTTTTAGGACTTTATTGTTTAATTGCCAAAAAACATCTGGTGAAGAAAATTATTGGGATGGTGATTATGGAATACGCCATCAATTTGTTTATTATTTTAATTGGTTACAAAGATAGTGGAATTCCTCCCATATTTCTTCCCAACATGGAGTTAGCAACGTTTACCCAGCAAAGTGTCGATCCCCTACCTCAGGTGTTGGTTCTAACCTCTATCGTGATCGGAATGAGTATTTTAGCGCTCATGGTTGCTATATCCCTCAGACTCTACGAAAAATATAAAACATTCGATATGAGTGAAATACGGCGTTTACACGGATAATAAGATGATCACCCACTGATTATTGATGATTGATTCGACTTCGAAAGGATAAAATATATGCAAAACTGGCTTCCTTTATTTGTCATGGCTCCTCTGGGAATGGCTTTCATCAATTTGATCTTGACTAAATTCTTAAAAAATATTTCGGCATATCTTGCTCTGATAACAGTCTTCTTCTTATGTGGTTTATCATTCCGTTTCATTGGACATGAGCCCTTCCATTATGCCATCGGGAGTTGGTTGCCTCCACTGGGCATTACCTTGGTCTGGGATCCACTCAGTCAACTTCTTATCCTCATAGTCTCAATTATAACTCTGGCTGTGACTCTGTTTGCCATTCCTTACATGCAACAATATACCGCGCAAAGTAAGTTTTATTCACTTTACCTTTTAATGATTGCCGGTATGAACGGTGTCATATTGACCGGTGACTTTTTCAACCTCTTTGTATTTCTTGAAATTGCCTCGATTGCATCATATGCATTGGTCGCTTTTGGGGTTGAAGCGGAAGAATTAGAGGCATCTTTTAAATATCTGGTTCTGGGAGGAGTCTCCTCCACCATCATCCTGCTGGGAATTGCCTTACTCTACTCGGCTACCGGTACCCTCAATATGGCCGATATGGCAATTACTCTTCATCAAGGGGTGTCAAAAAACCTGCTATTTTTTATTTTTGCACTCTTCCTGATGGGATTCGGACTTAAGTCGGCCATGGTTCCTTTCCATGCCTGGTTACCGGATGCACATCCTTCTGCACCGGCGCCTATATCAGCAATGCTTTCCGGTCTAATCATTAAGGCACTTGGAATTTACTGTGTGGCACGGATTTTCTTCATGGTGCTTGGAATAGTCCCGGTAATTCAAACTATTCTAATGGTCCTGGGAGGATTATCGATGGTTGTTGGGGTCTTTCTGGCAGTCGGTCAATGGGATTTCAAGAGATTACTGGCTTATCACAGCATCAGTCAGATGGGCTATGTGATGGTGGGAATTGGCCTTGCCACACCCCTGGGATTACTGGGCGCAATTTTTCATCTTCTCAATCACGCTGTTTTTAAATCGCTGCTTTTTTTGTGTTCAGGCGCATTTGAATATACAACCGGTACCAGGCAATTAAAACAATTAGGTGGTCTCCTAAAAAAAATGCCCTGGACAGGAGCGAGTTGTTCAGTGGCAGCCCTGTCTATATCTGGAGTTCCTCCTTTTAACGGATTTTGGAGTAAACTTATTATCATCCTGGCATTATTTCAGGCTCAATATTACTTCCTGGCGGTAGTTACCGTTATAGTGAGTTTCATGACTTTAATCTCTTTCATTAAAGTCCAGAAATATGCTCTGTTCGGTACCTTACCCAAACGTTTGGAAAGTATCAGAGAAGTTCCAGTATTGATGATTTCAGGCATGTTCATTCTTGCTTTATTGTGTATCGGTATCGGTTTGTTTTATCCTTTTTATGGTCAGCTGATATTAGAAAGTGCCCGGGATTTGCTTATCAATGCCAGTCACTATACGTTATATGCAATACCTTAGAATGGGCTGGCGATTTTTTCCTAATTAATCTCCTTTACTGAGGTCATGCCAATGTCAAAAAAAATCCTTGAATTTTTATTAATTTTTATTATGTGGAGTGCCTTTGTATGGTCCTTTGAAATTCCCGACCTCATGGCAGGGGGTGTGGTGGCTTTTCTGGTGGTTGCGATATTCAGTGATATTTTTCCAAAAGAGATTGGCCGAATCCTCCATCCAGTTCGATTTTTTTGGCTGCTGCTTTTTCTGCCTGTTTTTATCTGGCACGTCATCAAATCAAATATCGATGTCACTTATCGGGTCTTTCATCCTGAAATCCCTATCCGGCCTGGAATCGTAAAGGTTAAAAGTATTCTGAAAAGCGAATTGGCCAAGACTTTTCTTGCCAATTCCATTACCCTTACTCCCGGAACACTGACAGTAGATTTTATTGATGATAACTTATATATACACTGGATAAATATTGTTTCTGATGATCCTGAAATCGAAACCAAACTGATTGTCAGCAAATTTGAAAAATTCTTAAAAAAGATATTCGATTAATCCTTAAATCATACAGATTCTTTTTATTCAATTAGATTAGATTTGGAGTCAACATGGTTTTTTTCCTCATTGCCTTACTCACCTGCTGTTTTTTTTGTCTATACAGAATCGGGGCAGGTCCCACGCCACCGGATCGCACAGTAGCCATCGATATTCTGGGTATTCTGATGATTGGCTTCTGTGCCATTCTTTCGTTATACACCGGAAAAGACCTCTACATGAACGTTGCAATTTCCTGGGCATTATTAGCATTTATAGGCACGATTGCCTTAGCAAAATATTTAGAAGGGAGAACGTTTGATGAGTAATCTTGTAATTATATTGGTCTCGTTAGGTATCTTTTTTAATTTTGCAGGTTGCGTTGGACTCATCCGTTTTCCGGATATTTACAATAGACTTCAGGCCTCGACAAAATGTGTAACAATGGGGACAATTCTCATCTTAGTGGCGGTTATGGTGCATTTTGGTTGGAATAGTATCACTTTAAAAGCATTCTTCTGTATTTTGTTCATCCTATTGACCGCACCAACTGCTGCCCATGCCATATCGCGGGGTTCCCATCGTGCCGGATTTCCGCTGTGGAAAGGAAGTGTGGTGGATCGTTATCAAGAGGATTTTCCACAAAATAAGAAAGAATAGTTTATAAATTTTGCTCTACATGGAGAAAAAAATGTATTTACCCAAGGTACGAGAGTTAAAAGAAGCTATTACAGCTCTGATCAGGGGACCCTACACCCATCCATTCCCTAAAGAGCCTACACCCGTCCCGGACAATTTGCGGGCAGCCCCGCGTTACTATGAAGACTTCTGTATCGGGTGTGGTGCCTGTGCAGAAGTATGCCCGGCAGGAGCAATTACGGTAGAAGATATTAAGACCGAAAATAAATTTATCCGCAGGTTGACTTGTGACTATGGAAACTGTATTTTTTGCGGGGAGTGTCAGCTCAATTGTACTACTGATAAGGGGATTCAACTCACCCCTGAATATGAATTGTCATATTTTGAGCATTCCGAAGCGTTGGAAATAATAGAACATGAATTGGTGATCTGTGAAATCTGTGGTGAAGTCGTTGCACCCAAATCCCAGCTCCTTCACCTCTATGAAAAATTGGGAACTGTAGCATTTTCCAACCCGACCATTTACCTTACAAGAATGCACGAATTTAATATTTTACCGGAAGGATCACGGCGAGATGATCGTAAAATAGATCGCTGGGATATGGTGAGGATCACCTGCCCTTCCTGCAGAAGAGACGTATTATTGAAAGAGGAGTGGGGATAAACTCAGTATTCCTATTGCATCTAAAGTGAGGCCATATGGGAAATAATCCTGTATGGCTTTTTGTTTGATCAAAAGACAGTAACATTCGAACAGTTGCTCCATGACAAAAATCCAGTCTGTTTTAAAACGCAAACCCATTATTATCGGAATGGGAAATGAACTTAGAGGAGATGATGCCGCCGGTATACTTTTGGTACGGAAATTACAGCAATCAGGATATCCATCTACCCTGATTGTTTTTGATACACCGGAGAATTACCTCCAGAAAATTGCTTCCATGGAAGGAGAGGCGAGATTATGGATTGATATCATCAACTGGGATAGTACACCCGGTGACTATAAAATATTTTTACCGGATGAAATACAACATTTTGCAGTCTCAACCCATAACTACTCCCCCACAGTTCTAATCAAATATCTGACACCGCAGCGGGCTATCCCGGACTACTTCCTGGGAATTCAACCCCTGAACCTTTCTTTGGGAAGTAAACTAAGTGAACCCGTTCAGAAAACCATCGAAAAACTGGCTTTGAAAATAATACAATATAGTGACATTTTGTGAATACAAAAGAAGTCTAAAAGGAGAATTTGCCTAAGATCTTGCTAGATAAAAAAACAAAATCAAGCCGCCGTATTTTTTTATCTCCCTTATGTTGCATATCTGATCAACAGAATAATTCCCAGACCGATCAGCAGGAATGGTATAATGGGGATAACAATAGCTAATAAAACTGTTAGTATAACGGTTGGTATAAAAAGAAAGACAAGGATTAAAGCAATGACTGCAAATAAAATTTTAAATGGCAGTGTAATAATAAATATTCCTGCTTTCAGGAACCATAGCAAGACTTTTAACAATATTATACCGACAACGAATATTAAAAATATTCCTATCAGTTCCATAGACAGCCTTTTTTGTGAAGTTTACGGTAAATAAATTCCCATGTTTCAAAAATTATTACAAGAATTTTCTTGAAAAATAGATTTTTAAATCTCATCCAAGGCATTAACTTAGTTTTTTGTATAAAATTATAATTGGAGAATATGATGAAAATAGACCGTCACTATTTATTAGATAAATTTATGGAATATGTTAGAATTGACACCCAATCCAGTGAAACTTCTGATTCTTATCCCAGTACCCAAAAACAATTGGATCTCTCCCGGATACTTCTTGAACAACTCAAAGAAATGGGTCTTAGTAAGGTGACACTTAATGAACACGGATATGTATTTGCCACATTACCATCCAATTTAGCCACTTCTTCACAAAAAAAGGTTCCCCCGATCGGTTTTATTGCCCATGTAGATACTTCACCGGATGTTTCCGGGGCGGGTGTAAAACCTCAGATTCATCATAACTATCAGGGTAAAAAAATAATTTTATCTAAAGATAAATCGCTTGAAATCGGCCCCGAAAGTGATCCTGCTATCAATAATTGCATTGGTCATGATATTATTACCACGGATGGTACGACCTTGTTGGGCGCTGATAATAAAGCCGGTATTGCTGAGATCATGACTGCTCTTCATTTTCTGGCATCAAATAATGATCTCAAACATGGTGAAATCAAAATCGCATTTACAGTAGATGAAGAAGTAGGACAGGGAACCAAGTATTTTGATGTGAAAAAATTCGGTGCAAAATATGCATACACAATTGACGGCGAAACTGCCGGAGAAATTGAAAATGAAACATTCTGTGCGGATACAGCCACGCTGCAGGTAGTGGGAATCAATATTCATCCCGGATATGCAAAAAATAAAATGGTAAATTCTGTTAAGATCGCTTCGGAAATAATTGCAGAATTACCAAAAGATAGCCTCTCTCCTGAGACCACGGAAAAACGGCAGGGATATATTCATCCGAACAGCATCGAGGGAAATGTAGAGAAATCAATCGTCAAGTTTCTAATCAGAGATTTCACTGTTGAGGGCCTTAAAGAGAAGGAACAGTTATTGGAAGATATTAAAAATAAAGTCCTTAATCGGTATCCTGGAGCTAAAGCCGAATTTAAAGTCGATGAATCTTACCGAAACATGCGATACATTCTGGATGATTTTCCCCATGTGGTAGAGTATGCTATTGAAGCTATCCGAAGAAGTGGTTTAGAGCCTGTAAAAAATTTGATCCGTGGAGGGACCGACGGCGCAAGACTTTCTTTTATGGGGATTCCAACCCCGAACATCTTTACAGGGGGCCATAATTTCCACAGTAAACGTGAATGGATTTCCGTTCAGGACATGGAAAAAGCCGCCGAGACAATCGTTCATCTTGTTCAGGTTTGGACAGAAAAAGGAGATCTATAAGAATATTGGTTTTGGTATAAAACCCTATCAGGCCTCATGACAGGGGTCGCAACAAAATCATTTTTATGACTACACGAAAAAAGCCATCTCGGGCGTATGCCCAGGATGGCTTTTTTTTAAAAAAAATATCAGCTTCAATTATAATTGTCTTTGTACATTCTGAATAACCAGATTGATCACAGATTTCAAAGTATCGAAGACGCCAACTCCATTTATTGCAACACCTTCAAATTGTGGAACATTAAAAAAATTTAATTTCTTTTGGAGAACAGCTGCAGATTCCGCGTTGGGTAAATCCCGTTTATTATATTGGACTACCCAAGGAAATGTTTCCAGCGAAAATCCCGATGCCAAAAGGTTATTTTCCAAATCAAGCAATGTTTCAATGTTCCCCTCCATCCGATCTCGCTGCGAATCTGCTACAAAAACAATTCCGTCAACTCCATTTAGAATGATCTTTCGGCTAGAAGCATAGTATACCTGACCGGGTACGGTATACAGATTAAATTTGGGCTTTTTCCCTTTAATTCTTCCTACTTCAATCTGCATAAAATCAAAAAATATGGTACGATCTTCTTTCGTTTTCAAGGTAACCAGTTCACCTGTCAAAGATGGATCTAATTTTGAGTGAATATACTCTAAATTTGTTGTTTTCCCGCTCATTCCAGGTCCATAATAAACAATTTTCAGATTTATTTCTTGCAATGCCCAATTAATAAACATTCAGATTCCTCACCAGTTTGATTTTCTCACTCATCTCTTATGTACATATTATTTGAACGAATCGTCCAACATATCTCCAAGCATACTCGAAAAATCTTTATCGATTATTTTACTGGAATCTTCCGATTGTTCACTTTCCTCAAATACCTGCAGCAAACTGTGAATTGCTTTCTTTGTATAAATTCGCACTAAACCAAGGGTAACGCTGACATCAAAAACCACCACCAGAAAAAAATTATCGCCAATATTTGACAGATATACGTTGCGTTTTTCCCCTTCGTGAAACAGAAGCTTAAATTTTGCATCCTCGCCCACTAATTTTGCCATTTCCGAAGTGGCTGCAAAATCACTGGCTGCAAGAGCACTCAAGATGGCGGTATTGATATCCTCAGTGTTCCCGCGTTGCGTTATCAGTTGTCCACTGATATCAGCAAGGAGAATTGTTGAGGCCTTGGTTTTGGCAGCTAACTCCGTTAACACCTTGGTAATTTCATCAAACTGCTGTGCCGTCAGAATGACTTGCCGGCTGCCATCCTTTAATTTTTTAACCTGGACCATTTGGGGACTCCTTCAATTTATAAACTGTATCGGTGTCATTTTAACGACTTTTTAGACGTTCAATGGAAGATTTCAAGCTCTCTCGCATCCTCTCAATGGCCTCCGCAAGAAAGCCGATCTCATTTTTCACAGGCACGCGGACGGGCTTATTAAAATCGCCCATACTAATTTTATAGGCCATATCTGTAAGATGGGCGATTGGCCTGCTAAACTGTAATGTAATAATAAAAATGGTTAAAGTGATAGCCAAAAATGTGCCAATCAGAAAAACGATACTCAGATAAATGATCGTTTCTTTAATTTTCTGATCAACAAAAGATTTCTTCATACCAACCCGTACAAATCCCAATAATCCTTCTTTGATTGCTTGCTTGATATCATAAATCCGCATATTCTGGGAAGTTACCGGAATCAGTTTCATGCCATATCCTGGATCTTCACTGAAATCTGTCTCGGGATGTCCAACTTGAATCTCAGTCGGGGTCTCTCCATTATAGGTATCTGTCTCAATTTGTCCATTAAAATTTTCAATAAGAATATATTCTATATTTGAATAATATTTATGCTTTTCTATTATTGCTTTAAGTTCTACCAAATCTTCCTCAATGATTTTTTCAGCGGCAATCTCAGCGATGTTTGCAGCCACGATATGACCCTGCTCGATGAGTGAATCGGTCAGGGTATTATTAACATATTGGTAGGTCATATACAGTATAATGCTGCTAAAAATGAGCGTTCCAATAAAAATAAAACCAGCTATCCGGAGGCGAAGACTAAAATATGCGAGTTTTTTCATTTGAGCAAATATTGTTTTAATTTGGGATATATATTTCTTTGAAATTCAATTTGTTTAACCGGATCATCAATTTGATTGGTTAAAAGATCAATTAAACCCGGAAATCTTCTTCGATCAAAATTATCTCGGTTTAACCGCATCATGTCCATAACATCTTCCAGAATGATGCTGGCTACCGGACCTAACAGGAGAGTCATTTCATGACTTACAAATTTAAATAACTCACCAGGTACTACATCATCATTTTCTGAGCGATCCACCAGAACCAATAATTCCGCAGAGACCAGTTTTTTAAATATTTCCTCAACTTCCGCCGTATTCAATGCTAAATTCTCGGCAATTTGTTGAACGGTCTTCTGACCATCTAATTGCGAGACAACCGCCCATTCCAGATGCAGAAGATCTGAATCCTCTGGTGATCGTTGACTATTTAATACAAAAACCATATTTTCATCAATTTTGTCCATGAACCTGCCAGAAAAATAGTTTTTTCTTCAAATTATAATAATCGGTATTAAATACATAATTATTAACAATTTGTGGAGATTGTTAGAATTTATAATTCCAATTTCTTAAGATATTCTTTCTCTGATTCATCCAGAATATTTTTATTTAAAAAGTCTTTGTTCTCGGTAGAATATTTTTTTAATCCCTTCTGTAATGCCTTTGAATTCAGTAGGTCGATAATCTTGACATTCACAATGAGTCTGATAAGGGATATTTCAACCGGTAATTTGACAACAATAATTAACAACATGTCTGGTAAGATACGCGCATAAAAATGACCTTTTTCATGGGTTATCACAATCTCCTGGAAATTTTGAACACTTAGATCCAGGGTCGCAAAAACCTGAAAATAGTGCAGACTTAGCTCGTCCAAGACTTTGGAGTTGAAATTTGGATCACACCATGAATCGATAAGGTCATTGTTTAAGCTGTAAATCGCAATTGCCTCTACATTTTTAAGTAGGGTTAAATCATTTAAATATTTTGAAATCATCATATTTTATTCAAATATTGTAATCTATTTAAAATTCAATCCTAATTGCATAAGATCAGTCCACACCGCGAAGAATTTTATTCACCAAAGCAATAAATTCTTCCGGTATGATGTTTAAACTTGTTTCCATCGCAATCAAATTAGTCCGGAATTCTAAAACGAATAAATAACCTTCTTTGCCCCGTAATATTGTATAGAGATAGTTTTCATTGTAAAATAATGTTAGTACTTTCTTTAATTTATACCAGATGAAAGCAATTAAATTCGGATTCAACTGTTTAGAAACTTTGCCTTCCAATAATTTTCCATTAAAATCTGAAACGATAATATTTTTAATAATTTTTTGGTTAGAAAGTATGGTGAAGATCTTTTTAGGCACAGATGTAGCCTGCTGACTCTTTTCATCCAATTCCCGCAGGCTGTCTAAAACCACTGAATTCCACGGTTTTTTAATTGTAAATGCGGGAGACTGGATACCTGCCTCAACCTTAAACTGTCCATCATTCAGGGCCAGCATTTCATAAACCGCCCTTTCACCAATGTAGGGACTAAATTCAGCGTGGACTATTTGGCCATCAGCAAAATAAAGATATCCTGTTCCCTCGTGGGAAGTAACGGTCACTTTGGCAATATTTCTCTCCATACAATTCAATTGAATAATATTCGCCAAGCGCAAATCTTTTAAATTTCCAACAAGAACCATCTGATTAACTTAGCAAGTTTATAACCAAATCCCTAATTTCGAACAGGTCGAAGGGCTTCTCAATGTAATTCTCAGCTCCTCTTTTATAAGCCTGATCTTTATTTTCGTCAGACCCGTAGGCCGTAATGACAATCACTTTGGTATTGGGATGCTTTGCCTTGATCATGGAAAGTAAATCAAGTCCGTTTATACCCGGCATGGCGATATCGGTAATCACCAGATCAAATTCACCCTGATTAATTTTTGAGAGTGCTTCATCACCATTGGAGGCAGTCAATACTTCACATTCCATCGGAACATTTATGAAAACCTGATATAGGCTAAATGTGAGTGACTCCTCATCGTCAACAATAAGTAACCTTTTACTCGTACTCATAACATCACGCCATTTTTAAATCATTAAGAATGCACGAAAGCCGGTAAAGCGACTGTAACTATAGCCCCTTTCCCGTTTTCACTTTGAATATCTAAATTGCCCCCATTTTCCGAGACCAGCCGACTACATATAGGTAAACCGAGTCCTAATCCATTTTTCTTGGTCGTAAAAAATGGATTAAATATTTTTTCAAGATTCTGCTGAGAAATACCGACACCGTTATCACAAATTTCAATAAAAACATAGCTTAACTGATTCTCATCAGGCTCAAAATTGGTTTTCTCATTTCCAAGTATATTGATAAGCTTACGGTATGTCTTTACCTTTAATTTTCCTCCTTGCGGCATGGCATCAATTGCATTCAAGAATAAATTGATTATTACCTGTTCCATCTGGGTATCATCTACATAGGCCTCAGAAATCTCCTCACCGAATTGAGTGATGAGTTCAACTTTGGATTTTTTCATTTGAGGTGCAAGCAGAAGTGCCACTCCATCGATAATGAGATCAATATCATGAAATTTCAATTTCGGTTTACTTGGTTTAGCAAATTTGAAAAATTCCATCAATAGCTTATTTGCCCGATCCACTTCCCTGATAATTCTTTCAATAACCTGCTGGCTAAATCCATTCCCGCCTCCCCCCTCCTGAAGTAATTGTGCGGCTGCCTTGATACCGGCCAGAGGATTTCGAATTTCATGAGCTATGCCTGCCGATAATTCGCCAATAAGTGCCAGACGCTCCATCTTTTCAATCTGGATTTTCAAATGGTGTATTTCTGTTAAATCCCGGAACAATACAATGACCCCATCGAACTCATTGTTCTCATCATGAATGTGGGATGAACTGAATCCCACTCTAATCGAGGAACCATTCCGGGTGTTAAAATGGACTTCTTTCTCATTGATTCTCTTTTCTGAAATAAAAAGTGCCCGGAGTGATTTCTGAGATTCTTCATCTTTACCGAATATTTCTTTTATATTTTTCTGTAGCAATTCCTGTCTGTCATAGTCTAACAATTGCGCGGCGGGTTGATTCGCGAATGTAATTCCCCCTTCCAGATCAAGGGCGATCAGACCGTTACTCAGGTTTTGAATGATACTTTTATAAAAATTATAAACCTTGTTTAAAAGTTGATCGGAGTGGGGCTCTGCTGCAGTGTTCCTGTGATTTTCCTTTTCATTAATGATGGTTTGATGGGAATCTTCCCACATATATGGAAATTTATAATTCAGTAAGGAAAACATCTGTTTCTGTTTAGAAATTTTAGAACCCATCCAGAGACCCATTTAATGTAGCTTAAAATATAAAATAATAAGAATTTAAAATCTATTTGTTTTTCTTGTTTATAGTCGAACAAATCTGCAAAAAATTGAATGATAATTATTTATTAATTATTGTATCCGGCATGGTATTTAGTCTTTGAGTGATTGAAGTTCCGATATGATCTGTTGAGGAGTGATACGCCGATGCAAAATATCGTCCATTTTGTTATTTAAATAGTCCGTTTTTTTCTGACTCCAGAATTTATTTTCTAAATCGAGTCGGATCATTTCCTGAATTCTGTCAAACAACCTCTGTGATCTCTTTTTCTGTAAAATCCCACCCTTTTTTAAGTGTTCCTCATGCATGTTTATATGCTCAAAAAGAGCATCAATTCCCATATTGTCCTGGGCAATACATTTCAATATCGGTGGTGACCACCCATCTTTCGGGAGACGCAGCTGTAACATCATTTCTAACTCTATTTTCATTTTTTCTGCGCCATCTCTGTCCGATTTATTAATGACGAAAATATCTGCGATTTCCATTAGACCTGCTTTCATAGCCTGAATACTATCTCCGGATTCCGGAACCAAAACGACCACCGTGGTATCACTCGCCTGGGCTACATCTAATTCCCCTTGTCCCACTCCAACTGTTTCAAATATAATTGTCTCAATACCGGCAGCCGCCATCAAATCTGCTACCTCCTGAGCTGTTTTCGACAACCCACCCAGACTTCCTCGTGTCGCCATACTGCGAATGAATGTTCCTTCATCCATCATTAATTCTGTCATTCGTATCCGATCTCCCAGGACAGCCCCCCCGCTAAATGGGCTGGTTGGATCTACGGCAATTACTCCAACCTTCTGGTCACTTTTTCTGAACCATTTTACCAGCCGGGAGACTATGGTACTTTTTCCGGCACCAGGAGGTCCGGTTATGCCAATTCGATAAGACTTTCCGGTGTTTTTATAAATTTGATCTAAAAGCGTTTCGGATTCCGGGAGACCATTTTCCACCAGACTTATTGCACGCGAGAGAAGTCTGAATTTACCCTCCTCCACACCCTGAATAATTTCTTCAAGCGAAATATTTTTTGAAAAGGTCACCTACAGTATCTCCTGAACCATAAATTTATCAGACTAAAGTTAGAATATATAGTAATGTTATGCCAATAGCATTCCTAATTTTTTTAATATACCTCTTCAAAATCATAAGAAGAGACCTCGGATTTGCAGGGAAAAATTTATGTTTACCCAGCTATGACCGGCAATATCTTTTGAAAACCTGAAACATTTTGATGCGTGTCATGAATATATTAACTTTGATATGAATATTAACATATGAGCCGTATGCAAACTAAAAACTTTAAAATAATCAGCACTTTGGGACCATCCAGTCTCACTCAAAATTTCTTAGATACAATTAAAAAACATCATCAACTCCATTTGCGATTCAACTTTTCTCATCTCGGTATTCAAAAATTATCTGATTACCTGAATTTTGTTGAAAATTCTTTTTTGAATCAGAAGTTAACTTACTATCTGGATTTACCCGGAAAAAAAATGCGTATTGGTCATCTCAAAAAGCCTTATCCGCTTACAAATAACCAGGAAGTTAGATTAATTCAGGGCGATAAACCTGGACTCACCCACATTCCCATACCTTCCAAAGCGTTGTTTAACCTGATCACAACCGACGATTTAATTCTCCTCCAGGATGGCATCATAAAACTTCAAGTTTTGTCTCGGTCACAAGAGCAACTTAAGGCGAGAGTGATTCAGGGAGGGATACTCAGAAGTCTGGCCGGGATAATTGTGCATCAAAAGCCAGAATTATCCAATGAAAATCCGAACCTAATAAATTCAATTTTAAAATTTGCTCAAAACAGACATATAGATTATCTGGCCTTATCTTATATAACAAGCTCCTCAGACATTGAGGATTTACGACAATCCTGTGCACAGCTTTCTTATTACCCCAAAATTACCGCTAAGATAGAACATCCGCTAGCCTTGAATAACCTGAACAATATTTGTAACCAGGCGGATGAAATCTGGTACTGCAGAGGCGATCTGGGAGTATTCATCTCTCCCCGGGAGTTAGCCAAATGGCAGGACAAAACGATTAAAATCGCAACAAAGAACCAAAAACCGGTGCTGGTAGCTGGTCAGGTATTTCAATACCTGACGGAACACATCTACCCAACCCGAACTGAGGTGGTTCATTTTATGAAAATTCTGGATGATGGGGCCAACGGTATTGTCCTCTCAGATGAGACCGCCATTGGCAGGCACAGTGAGAAAGCTGCGGAAGCAGTTTTCTCACTGCTTAAAGAGATAACCTGATTTAATAAACTTTTCCTTCTTCAATATCCGGATAAAGATTTCCAAATTGCAGGTATCTTTCTATATCATCCAGACTCTTACAATTTGCCTGGATCACTTCCGGTAACAACTCCAGATTTGTTTTCTCAGTCAGGAGACGTTTAATCCAAAGCGGATGTTTGTGGATTGCCGCCTTCAGTGACATTTTTCCCGTTAACCAGGACAAGTTCATCGGATATTGCTCAGGGTGTACAATTACAAAGAACAGATGAAATATGATGATGGCCAGAGTTGCTAGAATGGCTTCATAATAATGGATAAGCTCTGATGCCCGGACAATCCAACTGGGCGCAAAACTGGTAAAAATGGCCGGAAACCACAGTACAACCCCAGTCAATGCCATCACAATATTTCCCCACACAAGTGACCAATACTCAGCTTTTTCAGTGTAATCAAATTCTTCGTATTCTGGTTTCGTCCTGCTCAATCCCAGATAATATCTCATAGTTATCATAACTTCCGAGATGTCTGAAAATCTGAACATAATCTGTTTCAGGAGATATCGCCCACGTTTTGTAAATAGGATATAATAAAGGTGGTAAAAACAGAACACCACCATCACCACAGCAGCCACCCGGTGAATAATTCGTCTTCCCCATTCATTAATTCCCATCCAACTAAAGATCTCTACCCACCAGGCATCAGGAAATTTGAGTGCGAATCCCGAAACTGCTAATACAGTAAAAGAAAGCATGAGCGCACCATGTTGAAAGACCTCAGCAGGTTTAAATCGGACCACATAATAATCCCGTTCATCTGCCTTCTTTTTTCTGATATACTTCATAAAAATGATGACATTATGCCCGAACATCGCACCGATCACTCCCACAATCAGAACGATATAAATCAGCGAGATGTAAAAATTAATTGGGTTTCCACGAATAAGCATAGCCTCATGAGTATAGCTCTTGGCAAAAGATTCTGTAACATTCTTATGACACTTGCTGCAGGTGGCAATAAGATTACTTTCATGAATCGTCGAATGGGGATGTTCTGCCGGGTGAATATGATGGTTATCGTGACAGCTACCACAGGTGGCTGCATCTTCACGGCCTAAGCGGATAGAAAGTCCATGATATGAATCAACATAAGTTGAAACCACCGTTTTAGTTAAATTATATTTTTCGATTAATTCTTCATTATTGTGACAATCAATACAGGCATCGTGGTCAGCAACAAAAAGGGCAGAATCAGGATGAAGAATCTTGTGTTCGCCGTGGCAATCTGTACAGGTGGCAGACTCCAGTACACCATGAAAGAGAGCACTGGCGTGAATGGACTCACTGTATTCCGTCAACTCGTCTATGTGGCATTGTCCGCAGGTATTTCCGATATTCAGTTTGTAAATAGTCGATTGTGGATCAATTCGCTTGCGAATATTATGAGCAGGATGGCATGTATTGCATGTAGGGGCGAAATCCATTCCCTCAGCGACCATTTTTCCATGAACCCCTCTTAAATATTCAGTACTCACACAGGGTTGTTTATAATCTCCCCTGATGTATTTGCTTCGACTTTCATGACACCCGCAACAGGTTGACGGTAAATTTTGAAAATAGGTTCTGGATTGGGGATCCGAAGAGACCAGGATATCATGACTTCCATGGCAATCGGAGCATTTGGGGGCTAAATCAGGACGATTAATGAATTTAAGTCCATGCAGAGACTGCCCGTATTCCTCCTGGGCATCGCTATGACAATTTCCACAATTCACATACTCTAATGCGTCTCCGTGGGGATATTCTTCTATTCCATCCAGATCCTGATGACAATCGATACAATTTAATCCCGCATGAACTGATTTTTGATAGCGTGATTCTTCGACAAACATGGAGATTTCTATACTGTCCTGGATAATTCCTGATAAATCGGGATCGGCATGGCACATCATGCAATCCTCATTACTCTGAGCGAGAAGTAATGTGGCTGAAAAAGCAATGAACAATAATACTCGGAACATGGTTTTCCTCATTTTTAGAATTTTCGATTCAGATTCAGCTAAATATCAAAACTTGCGCGAAAAGGAAAAGAGGTTAGTTCCGATCTTGCTCCTTCATCATTAAATACTGATTCAGGCTATCGAGGTTAAAAAGCCATTTTCCGCCCAGCTTAATTGCTGGGATATCAATCTTACCGCTTTCCAGCAGCCTGTAAAGACTTCCTTTGTGCATTCGCAGGTATTCGGCGGCTTCTTTTAAGGTGAGTAATCTTAGTTTTTGGTTAGAGTCCATTATAATTTTCCTTTCCAAAATATAATAGGTAATTCTCACTGAAATTAACGCAATATATGAGAAATTAATAACATACTCGAGGAAAATTTTACCTATCTGGAAACTTTGATTAATAATAAATAACACTAACTTTTGTAAAACAGAATTGATTAGATAAAATAATTTTTAAACAATACTGATCATCTTTTATTTTTTTTTCGCTTTATTAATTTAAGCGCTTGTGAAGAAATTGTCAAGATAATTTTTAAGGAGGTTAGGGACAATATATTCTGCGATCTATCCAAGTGACCATGCCATAGAGCAAAAAACCTGCGAGAATATCGACTAGATAATGATAGCGCAAATATACGGTGGAAATGACCAGTAGAATGACCAGGGGTAGAGTGATATAAAATGTTCTTCGCAAATATAAAAATAAGAAACGAGAAAATATCAGGGTGATGGCAATATGTCCGCTGGGAAAAGCATCCCATTGGATGTTTTCCAAGTCATTAAGGGCATGACTAACGGCTGAGTATACACTACTTCCACTGATGGGAAAATTCTGTAAATGGGCCAAAAAAAAACGTGGTCCAAGTGCTGGAAATGCCAGATATCCAATATATGAGAGGTAGAAAGTCAATAAAATACTAAAAGCCAGACGATCATATTCCGCAATTTTATTTTGAATATAAAGCGGAATTGCGACTGCAAATCCCAAGATATAGAATCCCAGATAACTTATTTGCAATATTTCAGTCATCCATTGATGATGAAATTTCTCAAACCAGACGGTGGGATGTGTTCCCAGGATTAAATAATCGATCCTGATTAATTCAAAATCTATATTTCCGGGATGTAAGGCTGGAATTAAATAGTGAAGGGCTGCAAAGAATAACGGTACCAGCATGAACTGATACCATCGCCTAACAATTTTTAGTATGGTTGTTGTTGGAGTCAGTCCTGCCAATAAAATTATGCTGAAAAGCACTCCAATGTGTAAGGCCAGAAAAGTTACAGAAGATGTAATCCTTTGATGAAAAACCAGTATGAGAGCAATCCAAATACTTACATAGCCAATGGTAAGCCAGTCAAATAATTTGAATTTATTAATATTATAGTAAGTCTTATATTTTAACATAAACGATTAATTTAGAATAAAAGTCATGATATAGAATGTTCTGCAGATGCAAGTTATATTGGGACTAAACTTTTTAACTTAAATGATATTGCCCTGTCATCTCTTTCAGATAACAGTCCCATTTGTAATAACCGCATTTTTAGGAATGACAATAATTCCATCCCTGATAACATAATTATCTGTCACTTCTTCACGAATTCCCCGCTCATTTACTAATTTAACACCGTGTCCAATCCGTGCATTTTTATCAATTATCGCATTCTGTATGAAGCAATCATTTCCGATACCAATATTAGGGATCCCTTTTTCTCCATTCTTCATCAACTGTTCTTTCGATTCAAAGAAATCTGAACCCATAACTACGGCCCGATGAATATTAGAATTTTCTCCTATCCGAGTGCGAATACCAACAATGGACTGAGAAACAGTTGAACGATTGATGATACTTCCCTCGCACAAAATCGAATTTGTTACCTGGGCTGATAGTATTTTTGATCCCGGCAGAAAACGGGGGTGAGTAAATATCGGTTTTTCTTCATCATAGAAGTTAAATTTTGGAAGCGTTGACGTTAAATCCATATGTGTCTCAAAGAAACTCTTGATTGTCCCGATATCTTCCCAGTAGCCGTTATAAAAATAACCATAGACCTTATGTTTATTGAGTGAATGGGGAATGATCCCTTTCCCAAAGTCTTCAAAATCGGTTTTTTCCAATAAACTTTTTAAAACTTCCCAATTAAAGAGATAAATACCCATGGAAGCAAGATGAGTGTGTCCGGCCGGATCGATACCCAGTTGATTGAAAAATCCTTGTGGAACCCTCATTTTTTCCTGATCTTCATGGTTCTTGGGCTTCTCGAAGAAGGATTCGATTCTACCATTTCGATTGACTTTCATAACCCCAAACTCCGGGGTCTGCTCGTAATGTACCGGATGGACAGAGATACTGATATCCGCCTTTTTCGCGACATGAAAATCAATAAATTTTCGATAATCCATGCGGTAAAGATGGTCGCCCGATAGGATTAAAATAAGATCCCCCTCACTTCTCAAAAATCTTAAATTTTGGCGCACCGCATCAGCGGTTCCCTGATACCAGTCTCGACTTTCAAGGGTCTGCTCGGCCGAGAGAATGGTCACGAAATCTTTGGTGAAATTATCGAAACGGTAGGTTACAAAAATGTGTCGATGTAGAGATTCACTGCTGAATTGGGTAGAAATGAAGATCTTTTTCAAATTTGAATGAATGCAATTACTGATGGGTATATCAATCAGCCGAAATCGGCCTGCAATCGGCACCGCCGGTTTACTTCTTATCTTGGTTAAAGGAAATAGACGGCTACCCTGCCCCCCGGCTAATATGATCGTAACGACCTGTGACATGCGAAACCTTTCAAAAATAAATTAATGTGGGAATAATAATAAATTTTTTAACCCTGTGAAAGAAAACATTCAATTCCAGCCGCCGAATTAAAATCCCAATATTCAGGAGAAGCACAACAGAAGTTATTTATTTTCAATATCTTGAAGAAAGCTCGAAAAACCCTGGCGAAGTTCTGCTGGTTTAAATAAATTCACTTTTCTCTCAACGGCCTGATTTAAAACATTGACAAACTGTCTTATTTCAAAAAATTTCCGATAACTTTCCAAATTTCGGTGAAGTGGGTAAATAGTCTTATTAGTCAATAGCGGATCTGCATTTTCCGGAAAAAGACCATCTTCAACGGCACGATTAAAATCAACCGTACCGGGAATTGGCGAAAAAGAAGCCAGCCGAATTTTTATCCCCAGAGAATGAGCAAACAATATACTCTCATATACCTCCTGAAAAGTCTGATGAGGAAGTCCCATTAGAATATAAGTTTCAATTAAATATCGGGCATAGCCTGCTTGTTCCAAGTTCTCAACCGCTCGGACCAGGTCATCGGGAGCAATTTTATTCTTCATGTCTGTAAATCTCTCCGGATTAACGGTCTCAAAACTGAGACGAATGGTCCTAAAACCACTCAGACCAAATAACTTGGCAACTTTTTTATCAATTTGCCGGGCATGCAGACCATTCGGCGTATGAAAACGCACTTTCATTTTCTTCTCGATGACCATTTCCAGAATCGGCAGCAGTCGCTGATTTTTATTCAACAATAAGGCATCATCATAAAACGCGATATCTTGAATACCAAACCGATTCACATTCTCGTATAATTCCTGAAAGACCAATTCAGGGTTTCGTTGTGCATATCCCCCACTGATTTTATCAGTGGCACAAAATGTACAGTGATAGGGACAGCCACGGGAGGTCATAATGGGTATGTAATCCAGTTTCTGGTAAAGATCTAACGCTGGAAATGGAAAATCATCCAGGTTTTGATGAGATTTCTGTTTCGCTGGTGCATTTTTAAGCAGCGATGAGAGCAATTTGGATACTTCAATCTCTCCAGGACCCGTGATGATATAATCCGGTTTAACAACTTCCCGGGCATGTTCGGGAAGCAAGCTGGCATAAATACCTCCCAGGATAACGGGAGTGTCAGGAAAAACAACGCGGCAAAGCTCGACAACTCTTTTTGGTCCCAAATACCAATA
>CP070707.1:3534307-3557401 GCA_020350205.1 bacterium | reverse complement strand
TTCAAACAAAAATTCATCATAAGTGGCTTCATGTTTTTTCAAATAATTCAGAATATCATCTCTGAAACGGAAACCACCCGATGCGTTTTGTTCGGTTAAAACCCGTCCGAAAGTTACATGCAGTACCTGCCGGGCATGGTTGTTCTGAAAAAGACCTGGCAGTTCCGAATCACCGCAAGCACTTCCGGCAGGGACCCTGGAAAGTACCGCTGATACATGATATGATTTTTTTTCAGTTTCATATAATTCACGCGAGAAATCGAGAATCTGGCGGAAAAATTCCGGCTCCTTGTATGCTAAAACTTTCAATGCTTCCAGGTAACTGGTTCCGGCGGTTTTTACATGAATGTTCCCTTTTTTCATGGATCCGATCACTTTGTAGACCGTAAACTTGTCGCTGCCGGAATGCAAACTGATTTTATAGGTTCCAAAATATTCTGCGATTTTCAGGTGTTTCTCATATTCATCGGTGAAAAGGTCTATATCCCCGTGATAATCCACCCCCTTTTCAAAGTCACCAATAAATCTGGGCGCCAGACTTATAAAGGGTACCTGTAAACGCTTCAATTCATTGGCAAAAAAGAAATGCTCAAAAGGGGTCGTCACAGACTCGGTTTCATCCACTGAAATTTCAATTTCGCTGGGGTACTGAGGATATCTCACCAGCAGATGCGTCGCCATTCGTTTGATGTGAACCAGAGCATTGCCATATTTTAACAGAGCCCGGTATAATTCGATTTTTACCGGATGCAGGGTCAGATCCCCGGCAATTTTAAATTTTTTTCCAAGGTAGCGCTTCTGGAGCGCTTCACGAGAGTCATCCAGAGCCTCCCAGGAAATTAGATTCATTGCAGGGTCTAATTCCGAGATTTCCAGCTTATCTACCCGATTATCCACATACTCACCGGGATCAATGGTGAACATCGTAAAGCCTGAATTCACCATCAGGTCGATGTCAGCGGTGGTTTTCAAATGATCCGCATCCGCCCCAAAACCGGCTGTATAACCTTCCTGGATCACCGCCCAGACTGCAGCGTCCATGACTTCCTCCGGTTGGCGCCTGGTTCGGGTTAATTCCCGGATAGACTGTTGGGCCAACACCGGTCTGAAGGTACTCCCTGCAAGTGCTTTTAAATGTCCGGGATTCGCCAGACCCAGACGATCGCCAAAACCAAAGGAATTCTGTCTCCCAATGAGTTGTGGACGAGTAAAGTCAACATATTTTTGGATGGTTTTTCGGTTTTCCGTGGTCAAGGGGCATTGCTTGATAAAAAGTCCTTCCGTCTTGAGTTCGGCATTTCCCTCTAACTCCATATACATTCCGGACTTCTTTTTCAGGGTAATAATAATCAGAAATTTACCCTTCACAGTTCTCACCAAGAAGAGCCGGATATCATCGACTGTCAAAACCGATTTAGGATAAAGGGAAGCTGGAGAACCATCAGGTAACATAATTTCGATCATCGCCGTAGGTTGTTCTTTGAGCTCATATAATTCATTGAGTTTCATTTTTAACGACATCCATTTTATTGTTTTATGATTTATTTTGAATAATACAAATTAAAGAAATCCTTATCAAAAAAATTGATGACCTAGTAAAATTATCCTGTCATTTCGACCGAAGGACCGGTCTGTAAAGCCGGGATGGAGCGGAGAAATCTTATTGTTTATCTGATATGTTAGAATAAGATTTCTCGATTCCCGAGCACCCAAAAGTGTCCAAATATCTTTGTCTAATGTTCATTATTGGGTGCTCGTTCACTCGAAATGACAATTCTGATGGAAATAAAATTATAACCTCATGAATTCAAAATTTTAAATTATAAACTAAAATCATATTCACTCATTAATACCCAAAGAATTCTGGTAAAAACAGGCTGAGTTCAGGGATATACGTTACTAGGAGCAGTGCCACTATCATTGCAATATAAAGCGGTAACAGTGGTTTTACCATATCGGTAATCGAAGTCTTTGAAATTCCACATCCCACAAACAGAACACTTCCCACCGGAGGTGTGCATAACCCTATACAGAGGTTTAGCACCATCATGATTCCAAAATGAATCGGATCCATTCCCAGATTAATAGCAACCGGTAAAAAAATTGGAGTAAAAATCAGTACTGCCGGTGTCATATCCATAAAAGTACCGACCATCAGAAGGATCAAATTAATAATCAGGAAAATGGCAATTTTACTGTCGGTCAGATTCACCAGGGTCGTACTAATGGTTTGCGGAATATTCTCATAAGAAAGTATCCACGACATTGCCGTGGAGGCTCCGATCAGAAGCATGACGATGGCGGTGGTTTCTACCGTTTTGAGTAGTATTTCCGGTATCTCTTTCCATTTAACTTCCCGATAAATCAGAACGGATAACAGCAAAGAATATAAAACGGCCACTGCGCTTGCCTCAGTGGCAGTAAAAATTCCGGCAATAATTCCACCAATCACAATCACAATCAGCAATAGACTGGGGATTGAATCTAAAATCTTTTTGAGAGCGTCTAATAACTTAACCCGATCTCCAGTCGGATATTTTTTTATCACAGCGGTAATTGCCGCCACACCCATCAATCCCAGACCCACCAATATTCCCGGCAAATAACCGGCAATAAAAAGGGCGGCAATGGAGACCCCCCCACTGGCCAGAGAATATACGATCAGCACATTACTGGGAGGGATGAGTAAGCCGGTGGTTGATGCCGTCACTGTAATGGCCGTATTAAAATTTTTATCATATCCCTCTTTGTTCATTACCGGGATCATAAAACCGCCGATGGCAGAGGTGGCAGCGACAGCTGAACCGGAAATCGCCCCGAAAAACATGCAGGCAAGAATATTCACATACGCCAATCCCCCGGGAAACACTCCAACGATAACTTTAGCCATGTCGATCAATCTGCGGGCAATTCCACCTCGACCCATTAACATGCCTGACAGAATGAAAAAAGGAATCGCCAGCAATGTAAAGCTATTAATTCCAGTGGCCATCTGCTGAGCCACAGTGGTAACCGCCGGACCCGGGGCAATAGTAAAAAGCATGGTCAGAATGGTGGACACACCAATACTGATCGCAATCGGAACATTTAAGGAAAGTAATATGACAAAACTAAAAACCAGCACAAATACCGATAATTCCATAAGGCTAAGCTCCTTTAGTCGATCATACCGGTTGTTGGTACAGACCCATTTAGATTCTCTCTTCTCAGGACCAAATAAATGAAATAGAGCGAATAATAGATCATCAATATCCCTGTCAGCGGTAATACCAGATAGACATAACCGATCGGAATCCCAAGAGATGGTGAAATCTGATTGAGCGTGAATGTAAGTTTGACCAGCTTGAATCCGCCAATCACCAGGACGAAGAAGGAAAATATAATTATGACAAGGTAGATAAGGACTTCTACCATTCGTTTCCTGAATCCGCTCAATTTTGCGGTAAGTACATCTATACCGAGGTGTGCCCTGGTATATAGTGCATAACTGGCACCCAGCAGACCGATCCAGACCAACAGAAATCCGGCAAGTTCTTCCGTAAAAGAACTTGGATTTTTCAAGATAAACCGTGTGAAAACCTGCCAGGATACATCCAGGACCATGGTTGCCATGAGAAAAATCAATATCATGGCTAATCCTCTGGAAATTACTCGGGTTACGGTTTCCAAATGATACCTTTCTATTTTATTGGATATTCTCAATTTCTTTTATTAAATCGTAGATTGATGTTCCCCGATAGGACTCATGCATCTCTCTGACGGATGCCCGGAAAGGTGTCTTATCAGGATGAATGATTTCGACCCCGGCTTTCTGGACTTCCCGTAATGCTTCGTCGCTTGATTCTTTCCAGAGAATTTTTTGATATTCCACCGATTGATCGACAGCTGTTTGCAGCCATTCCTGTTCCTGAGCGGATAAGCTGTTCCAGACTACCGTACTCATTAATAAAATATCCGGAACGGAAGTGTGTTCGTCCAGACTATAATACTTACAAACTTCATAATGTCGGGAAAGATAAAAACTGGGAGGATTATTTTCAGCTCCGTCAACAACACCCTGTTGCAGGGCCGTGTACAGTTCGCCCCAGGGAATCGGTGTGGCAGATCCGCCCAATGATTGCACCATCTCAACCGAGGTAATACTTTTCATAACCCTGATCTTCAAACCTCTCAGTTCCGACGGAGAACGGATCGGTTTATCCTTGGTATAGAAACTTCGACTGCCAGCGTCATAATAGCACATTCCCCTCAGAAAATATTTTTCACCGGACAATAGCAATTTTTTTCCTATTTCCCCATTCAAAACCCGCCAGCGATGTTCGTCATCCCGAAAAACATAAGGGATACCGAATATTTTCATTTCAGGGACAAAGGCCTCCAGTGGTGCGGTTGATACCTTGGTCATTGCCAGACTGCCAATCTGCAGTAACTCAATAAGATCCCGCTCGGCACCCAGTTGACCACCGGGATAGATATCGACACGCATTTTCCCTGAGGAGGTTTCGGAAACCTTTTTGGCCATGTAGACCATACCCTTATGGACTGGATGGTTAATGTCGAGAACATGAGCTAATTTCAGTATGCGAACCGATTGATTGTCCTGACAACCTATTATAAAGAAGAAAGCAAATAAAGGAGTCAAAATACGGTATAAGGTAATTTTTGTTAATGCTGCCAGACTGGGAATAGACCTCTGAATCAGATAATCTGAGACCGACATTAATCTGGAATTACAATGATAGGCGATGTTGTTCATTTTTAACCTCGGCTCAAAATGATTATTTCAATATAAATTGTAGGTTCTTTTTGCGAGACCATAGCTCAATTCCCGAATCATTTTCTGAGCGTCCTCCAAATCGATGATATGTCTCGTAACCAGACGGGCCAGATAATTGGCATCGATTCGGCGGCTGAGATCATGTCTTGCCGGGATGGACAGAAAAGCTCGCGTATCATCGGTGAATCCGACGGTATTATAGATACTGGCTGTCTCGGTAACCTGTTGCCGGAAGCGCATCATTCCCTCAATACTGTCATGAAACCACCAGGAGGCACCCAATTTCATAGCGGGATAATGGCCTGCCAGCGGTGCAAGCTCCCGGGAATAGGTGGATTCATCAAGCGTGAAAACGACTAAACTGAAACGGGACTCATTTCCGAATTTATTTAATAATTCATATAAATTGCGGGTATATTCAGTTCTCACGGGAATGTCACATCCTTTATCTTTGCCGAAACGATTATAGATAAACTGGTTATGATTACGCAGGGCTCCGGGATGAATTTGCATCACCAGCCCGTCTTCAACGCTCATTCGGGCCATTTCCATCAGCATGTGGGCAGTAAACATCCGGGCATCCTCTTTAGTCGGTTTCTGTTTTAGAGCCCGTTGAAAAATTGCTTCAATTTCGGTGGGGGAAAGATCATGGGTATAGGGGCTTTGTATTCCCTGATCAGTAGAGACAGCTCCCATTGATTTAAAAAATTCCCGACGATTTTCCAGCGCAGATAAGAAGGATTTAAAGGAACTGATAGAGATACCCGCAGCTTTTTCCAGCGCTTTTATGTCCTTCTTCCAGTCTGGTTGGGAAATATCAATCACCGCATCCGGACGGAAACAGGGAATCATCTGACCGGTCCATTCAGATTTTTTTATTTTTTGGTGATATATCAATGAATCCGAAGCACCGTCAGTGGTTGTTAAAACCTCAATATTAAATTTTTGGAAAAGACTGCGCGGGAGAAATTCCGGGGATTGTAACTTTTCGGAAATCTGATCATATATTTTGTTGGCATTTTTCCCGCTTAATTTTTCTTCAATGCCAAGCACCTCAGAAAAGGTATGTGAAAGCCACACCCCCGTAGGCGTCCCGGCGAATAAGTAAAAGTTATTGGCAAAAATTCGCCAGATCTTCCGGTGGTTCTTTTCAACTTTGGTACCATCCCGGGCCGGTATTCCCAACGATTCCAGCGAGATACCCTGGGAATAGAGCAATCGGTAAATATAATGATCAGGGATGATGATGAGTTCAGCCGGATCAGGAAAGGGTTGATTCTCAGCAAGTATCTTGGGATCAACATGACCATGAGGACTGAGTATCGGAAAATCTTTGATATGCTGATAAAGATCATAGGCAATACTCCTGATCGGTTCCGAGGCATCAAAATAACGGTGGGCATTAAGCATGGGTTTATCTCTCAGAATTTTGTTTTTTCAATCTGGGTTGACAGGTATCGCCCCGAAATAATTGCGTGGGTAATACCAGGTGTTTTTCAGAATTCCCTTCTCCGTTTATTATTTTTTGCAAGAGTAACAGTGTTGCTTTTTCCCCCAGATCTTTAGCCGGCTGTTCCACGCAGGTAATGGAAGGATAGACACATTTGTTATAGTCGCTTCCGCCAAAACAGATGATATCCAGTTGTTCCGGGATCTTTATATTTGCCTCTTTGGCAGCTGAGATCACTCCAAGCGCAACCGGATAGGTGACAGTGAAAATCATCTCCGGGAGATTTCCAGAGCGAAGAAGCTTCTGAAATCCTTTTTTCCCATCTATTTCTGCAAAACCGCCTTCAATAATCCAGTTTTTATCAATCCCTATTCCCCTCTCCTGAAGAGCTCTCTCATAGCCCTGACGGCGATGTATACCGATATTGGTATGTGAATAGCCAGCGAGGTGGGCAATTTTTCTGAATCCTTGCTCAATAGCGTGTGAAACCAGAGTATAGGCTCCATCGACATCGTCGGTAGTTACTGTGCTGAATGAAAGATCATTCAGAACCCGGTCAAAAAATACCGTAGGAATATGTAATTTTTCAATTTCTCTGAAGATGCTCATATCCGGAGTCATTTTAGAAACCGAAATCAGAAGCCCATCCACCCGCATGGATAATAAGGTATGGAGATGCAACGCTTCTCGGCGAGAATCTTCCTGTGAAACCATCAAAATCACTTCATAGTTATGTTTTAAGGCGGTATCGTAAATAGATTCGATAATGCTGGAGAAAAAATGATGCGCAATTTTTGGAACCAGTACACCAATGGCACCTGATTTTTTTGAGGAGAGGTTACGGGCAAAATAGTTGGGAAAATAACCCAGTTCTTTGGCCACCTCTTTGACTCGTTCCTTGGTGGTGCTGCTGATATCAGGATGATCACGCAGGGCCTTGGAAATAGTAACCTTAGAGACCTTTAATCTTGTGGCAATATCCGCCAGTGTAATTTGGGAAGGCTTACTCATGGTGAAAATTGATGCTATCTTTATCGATAACTTTATCGGTTAAGTTAACCTACAAAATAAAATGAATTTTGTCAATACATTTTTGACTAATTTATTGATCAGCTGTATAAAACTTCCAAATGTCAAAATTTTCCAACCTCCATTTTTCTTCCTCCAGATAAATGTGACACTATTTTTTTACAGCAGGATAATAATAGTTCAACTTCAGGTCCAAAACTGCCGGCTCTTTTTACAATTAACTTGGTCGTACAGCCTGCGGTTTAATTTCGGTTAATCTGCCAATCTGAACAGTCTCTCCCGTATCGATACTTGTTCTGGCAGCAATCCCAACCAGTATGGACATAGCGCCATCGCGAGTACCCGCCGATTGCTTAAACGGATCGGGCATGTTCGGGTCCTTAAAAATTTTATCTTTCATTCTGATATCGCCACCTCCATGTCCCCCCTTCCCCTGTGGAATTTGGATCAGCTGCGTATCTCCAAAATTCATGGTCAAACGCAATTCATCAAAATTTTCCATTGGCCAGGATTGTTTTTCATGAATCCAGGTCTCCAACCGACCCTTGGTTCCGTTAAAAGCAAGCCGGTATCCTTCATAAGGTGAATAAGTGGTTAGAGAATAATTCACCTGAACACCATTTGCATATTTGATAAGAACACCCATTTTATCAAAAATATCAATTTCTTCCCGCCACACACAGGCATCCCGGATATAACCATCATACTGTTCATTTTCTACATATAATTTCGTTAGATGTTCATTCTCAGTGATATCCCAGTATAATTCGCATTTATCCTTATGAATACAGCCACGACACTTCTTTGACCGGAAACTATTATTCTTTCCAAAAAAGGACAGATCACCGTATGCGAAAACTTCTTCCGGATCCGAGTTTAACCACCAGTTCAGCAAATCAAAGTGATGGGTAGATTTATGAACCAGCAGAGTACCGCTTTTTTCCCGCAGTCCATGCCAGCGTCGCATGTAGCGTGGACCGTGTTCGGTATTCAGGTACCAGTTAAAATCCACCGAGTTTATTTCCCCGATGGTACCCTCGCGTAGGATTTCATAAATTTTTGCGCGGTGTGGTGAGTACCGATAATTGAATGTCACAATCACCTTCCGACCTGTCCCTTTTTCTGCATCAAGAATATTCTGACATTTCACTTCATCTGTGGTCATTGGTTTCTCGGTGATAACATCAATACCAGCATTCAATCCTTCGATGATAAATTCATCGTGGGTAGAATCAACAGTTGTGACCAGTAATTTGTCTGGTTTGGTCTCAGTGATCATCTTTTCAAAATTAATAAAGGTGGGACATTTGGCACCGATATAAGATTTAGCATATTCCAGGCGACCGGGATTTATATCGCAAAGACCTACGATTTCGACATAATCGGCATACTCCCGTAACAAATCTCTACCAAACATGCCGCAGGCGCGGACTCCAGTTCCTACAATTGCCAGGCGGGTTTTGGGCGAGGTAGATTGATTTGCCATCAGCTGAGAAAAAGAGGAGGAAAGTGTAACTCCTGCAACAACTCGACCGGTTGTCTCCAGAAAGTCCCGGCGGGTGATATTGTTTTTTTTAGTTTCCATAATGCCTCCAGCTAAGCTAAATGAAATAATTTATTTTAGGTCAGTCATTAGTAATACAAAAACAATCAATCGGAACCACACCCTCCAGGCAATGACAAGGCTGGTATAATTATCTTCATGCAATTAGGATGGCAAATCAATTCCGATCGTATCCTTTGATAAAACAAATTTATGAAAGAGTACTCAAAAACACAAAATACCAATAAAAAAGCTTCAGAAACTGTGTAAAAACATTCAAAAAAAAAGTCTTCCAAAGACCTTGGTCATTGGAAGACTTCATCAACGTTGCTCCTCCTGTTCAGGGAAGCAAAATTATCAGAAATTGTGCAATTTATTCCAATTTATCAATTTCCTTTTCGAGTTGATCCACCAGTTCATCAAACTGCTGGATCACTGCTAAAAAAGGTTCCGGTTGGGTGAGATCCACCCCGGCTTTCTTGAGCTGATTCATGGGATAATCATTCCCGCCTGATTTCAAGAGATTGAGATAACTTTCAGTTGCCACCTGTTTCTCCTTTTTGGAGCCCTGGTTCATCTGGTCATAAATCTGGGCCGAGGAGGCAAAACAGGTTGCATACTGATACACATAAAAAGGTGTCCGGTAAAAATGCGGTATACGAGTCCATACATAGTGATACAATTCATCAACCGCCACCGCATCTCCATAATAAAGACTATCCAGATCAGCAGTGATGCTCTTCAATTTATCCGTAGTCACCGGTAGTCCCTGTTCCACAAGCTGATGTACCTGCCATTCAAAATCGGCCAGCATCGTCTGAAAATAAAAGGTGCCGGTAATATTTGAAATCGCTTGCTGAAGGAGGGCAATCCTCTCCTTGGGATCTTTGGTTTTCGAAAGCATGTGATCCAGCAAAAGTCTCTCATTGAGGGTAGAAGCGACTTCCGCTACAAATATGGTATAATCATGGGTGGCAAATGGTTGATTTTCACTGGCCAGAATAGTATGAATGGTGTGCCCCAGCTCATGCGCCAGCGTAAACATGTTATCCATGGTCTCGTTATAATTCATAAGCATGTAAGGGTGGACTCCGTAGACGTTGGAAGAGTAAGCCCCGGATCTTTTACCGGGCGTTTCGTAAACATCAATCCATCCCTCAGACAGTGCAGTTGCCATCTTTTGCTCATATTCTTTACCCAGGGGCTTGATGCAGGCGGCCACATACTTCTTAGCCTCTTCATATGCATATAGTTTATCGAAATCCACAATGGGAATCGAACCGTCGTATAGGTGATATTCCGGCACTTCCAGAATCCGTTTGCGCAGTTTTAAATACTTTTGTAGGGGAGCAGTATTATTTCTTACCGTTTTTACCAGATTCTCGTATACCAGTAGTGGAATATTGTCATCTTCCAGCGCTGCTTCCAGGCAGGAATTGTAATTACGAGCCCTTGCCTCTGCCCAGTCCCGCTGGCAGACACCGTTATAGATGGAAGCATAGGTATTCTTATTTTTTTCAAACAATCCATAGTAGGCTCCAAAGGCAGTTCTGCGATCAGCCTGGTTGCGGTTGGTGGCTAATATTTTATAATAGTTACCATGTGTCATTTGCAACTCTTCTCCATCCGACAGTGTAACCGAAGGAAATTCGATATCGGAAGTACTTAATTCCACAAAAATATTAGCCGGGCTTTGTTTGAGCTGGGAGAAATAGGATAGCAACTTCTCCTTGTCTTCATCCAGCACATGGGCCTGCTGACGATAAAGATCCTCAATCCCGAATCGATAAGGAGCCAGTTCAGGTACTTCATCGAGCCATTTTGCCATGGTCTCCCAGGGAATCTGTAAAAGTTCCGGATCGATCCAGGCTGTGGCAGTTTGGAATTTAGCGAATAACAACTGGACCTGTTTTACTTTTTCGGATATATCCTGATTACGGGTATCTAAATCCCATTGAAACCGCGGATACTGATATACCCGGTACAAGAGAACATTGATATCCTCGTTTAATTTTAGAGCTCGGAATAACTGGCCGGGCCCCTGTCCCAGGCTTCCTTTGAAAACTGCCATGGAATCCATCAGGCCTTCCAACTGGCCATAACCACTTTTCCAGCTCTCCCAGTCAGGATAAATATCATTCACTTTCCATTTGTACTGGGGATCGATTTCATCACGCGTTTTCGGCTGATCGGCATAAACAGCCGTCTGAATTAACAGCGAAATAAGCAAAAATATCCAAATTCTTTTAAGAATGTTCATACGAAGGTCCTCAATTTTTTTGGAAGATTGTCATTTATCTCTCAATATTACGAAAAATAATAAAAAAGTTACATGAAATATAATTCTTCCTTGTCAACATTATTTTAGCCGTGCGTGAATTATTTAAAGCGGTGACACAATAAAAATATCTTTCTCAAACTCCTCCCTGCTACTTTCAAACCCTCTACATATGCTTAAGAAAATTTCCCATTTTTTAAAATCATTTTAGACTGTTTTAAAAATAATAAAAAAAATCTTGACTTTTTTTAGCCTACTTTTGTATAATTGTCTATACAATTGGACAATAGGCTATAATGGTCGATATAATTATTGACAAAGGCAGTCCAGTCCCTCAGTATTTCCAGCTACAAACATCGCTTATCGAACAGATTGAACAGGGTGTTTTCAAGCCTAATGATAAAATCCCCACTGAAGCGGAAATCCAGAACATGACCGGGTTAGCCCGGGCAACTATCCGCCAGGCTATTCAGAATCTGGTCAATATGGGATATCTGGAAAGACGGAGACGTCTGGGAACCTTTGTCCTAGATCGGGTGCAATCAGGTAAAAAACAGACAATCATCGGGGTACTGGTTCCGGATATCCGGAGCGGGTACTCCCCTGAATTAGCCCGCGGGGCCGGAGACGAAGCCGCACAGAATCGTCATAGCATTATTCTATGTAATACAGATGATCTCTATGTTAAAGCAAATTATCATGTCGAACATCTTATCGAAACCGGAGTTAGTGGTATAATTTTCGTCCCCACTGCCTCCCCGGATGAAAAGAACCTGGACCTGATCGAAAAATTCAAGCGCAAAAACATTCCGGTCGTATTAGCGGACCGTCTCATTCCCGGATTGGATATCGATTCGGTAACGACAGATAATTTTGATGGTGCCTATTCCCTCACCCGCTATCTTATTGACAAAGGTCACCAGCAGATTGGAATAATTCTGAGTATGTTATTCAGTACCGAACGTGAACGTCTGGCCGGTTATCAGAAAGCATTAACAGAATCCCGACTTGATGTCGATCCGGATTTGGTTGTTACCAGCGAGGGGCCATTTTCAGAGAAAGACTATCGGGAACATGCCCGTTCGTTGCTGAAGCAGCACAAGAAAATGAGTGCGATATTTGCAGGTCATGATCGAATTGCCTTCATTATTGCAGCCATGGCACATAAAATGAGAATTGATATTCCTG
This sequence comes from bacterium, assembly GCA_020350205.1. GTDB lineage: Bacteria > Calditrichota > Calditrichia > RBG-13-44-9 > RBG-13-44-9 > RQOF01. The sequence continues at coordinate 3,545,136 of CP070707.1, read as the reverse complement.
GCGAAATCTCTCTGGCCGGTTATGACGATTTGCCCTTTACCAATAGCCATCCGGTTGGATTAACAACCATGCATCAACCGATTTACGAAATTGGCCAACAAAGTATGAACCTCATTCTATCCCGTATTCGCGGAAAAAAGTCAGCCCCAAAGAAAATCGTTCTCCAATCCTATCTGGTAGAGCGAAGCTCAGTCGCAACTATACTGAAATAAATTTTATTCCGGCTTATGACCGGAATTAAAAAATACAGTGAATACTAAAATTATTTAGTGCCAGAGCAAGGATTTCAGAATGAAAGCAAAGATCAATGTGGGACTCATTGGAGCAGGTCGATTGGGTTCCATGTATGCGGATTACCTGGCTTATCGGATTCCCAGGGCAAAACTAGTAGCAGTGGCTGACATAATCCCGGAGCGAGCCAAGAAATGTGCTGAAAAATATGAACTGCCCAGATGGTACGATAACCATCATGATTTGAATGCCGATGCCGAGATAGATGCCATAGTGGTTGCTGCCACCACCCTGAATCATCGGGAAATCGTGATTGATGCTGCGATGGAAAAGAAAGCGGTTTTCTGTGAAAAACCAATCACCCTCAGCCTGAATGAATCACGGGAGATGAAGAAAGCGGTGGAAGAGAACGGGATTTTTTATCAGCAGGGATTTCAGCGCCGTTTCGACAAGGGTTTTGCAGCAGGCAAGCAAAAGATAGATGCCGGTGTTATTGGGTCGGCCGTGGTTTTCCGTGGTTCATCGCGTGATCCTTATCCTCCCAGCCTGGAGTATTTAAAGCCCGAAAACAGCGGCGGGCAAATTCTGGATATGGCTATCCACGATATCGATATCGCCCGCTGGTATATGGGGAATATCCGCTCAGTCTATGCCATCGGGGCGGTACTGGCATATCCGGAAATCAAGGAGACCGGTGATGTGGACAATGCTGTAATAGCTTTAACCTTTTCCAGCGGAACCCTGGGAGAAATCGATGTAAGTCGCAATGGGATCTATGGATATGATATTCGGGCGGAGGTGCTGGGTACCAAAGGGACCCTTCAAATGGGATATTTAAGAGAAACACCCATTCTGGTGATGACCGCTTCCGGGGTAAATCATGACGTGGTACCGTATTTCCCGGAGCGGTTCGGGGAAGCATATGTAGCACAGCTGAGCAATTATCTTGAAAATATTTATACACAATCAGAACCTACGATCACCATAGATGATGGAATCGCTGCGCTACAAACAGCAGTCGCGGCAACACATTCTCTGAATAAAAATGAAATCGTTGATGTTTCAAAATTTTGAAGTTTAGCAAATACAAATTGTTAAAACTCTCGAGTTTTAGAAAGGAACAACAATGAAAACCGTCTCCCTTTTTGCAGAGTGGGATCCAAAACCAGATTTTAGACTGGGTGCGAAAGATATTGAAGGAAAACTGACCTATCTGGGCAGCAAAGTCTGGAGAAATCCCCGCATTGAAATTGTGGAGAAGGAAGTACCGGTTCCCGGTCCTACCGAAGTCTTGATCGAAGTAAAAGCCTGTGGCATCTGTGGCAGCGATGTTCATATGATGCAAACTGATAAGAACGGATATATATACTATCCAGGCCTCACAGCATTCCCCTGTACTTTAGGGCATGAATTCTCGGGACGTGTGGCGGAAGCCGGGAAAAAGGCCCTAAACAAGCGTACCGGCAAACCTTTTGAAACCGGCGAAGCGGTCTGTTCCGAAGAAATGATGTGGTGTTCGTACTGCCGCCCCTGTGCAGATGGTTATCCCAATCATTGCGAAAATTTACAGGAAATTGGTTTTTCCATTGATGGTGCGGATGCTTCCTACATTAAGGTCGATGCACGCTATCTCTGGAGCCTGGAAGGATTGCGAAATGCGTATGGCGAGGAGAAGATGTACTTATTAGGCAGTTTAGTGGAACCTACCTCAGTGGCTTACAATGCTGTGATTGAACGCGGAGGTGGCATCCGCGCCGGTGATAGTGTTGTCATCATGGGGAGTGGTCCGGTTGGAATTGCTGCCTGTTCGGTCCTGCGCCGATCCGGGGCAACCAACGTTATCATTTCAGAACCGTCCGAAAAAAGACGGATCGTGGCTCTCAGTATGGGAGCAACCCATGCGATAAATCCCCATGAGGTAAATCCAGCAGAAGCTGTCCTGGAAATCACCAAAGGAGAAGGTGCCAAAATTATCCTCGAGGCCACCGGCTTGCCAAGCGTGGTGTGGGGAGACATAGAAAAAATCATCTGGGAAGGAAAAACCATCAATTCGACTGTGGTAATTGTCGCCCGGGCAGATGACCGGATTCCTATGAACGGTGAGGTTTTCCAGGTTCGACGAGCTAACGTAGTCGGCGCCCAGGGTCATTCAGGACATGGTACCTTCCCAAGGGTCATCAGCAGTATGGCTCATGGTATGGATGTGACGCCCATGATAACGAAAAAAATAAAATTGGATCAGGTAGCAGAAAATATCAAGCTTCTGCAAAAGGATTTGAATGAAGTAAAAATAACTACTATACCCAACTGATCGAATCAATGAATTTTATAATGAGAAAGGAAGAGATATGACAACCTGGCTGGAAACCAATCGTAAAGATCTCTCTTTTGAAGATACTGCGGTTGGACGCCTGAAAAAAAAGATCTGGGAGGCTACCGATGCAGAGATAGATCAAATTCTGGCGGATTTCGGGATACCCTCCCCTTCTGAACTGGCTTATCCGGGAACCTATATTCAGACTACTATTCGTCATAAAGTTGTAGAAAATCGCAGAAAAAATGATATTGTCTTTATCCCGGTTGGTTGCACAGAACAACATGGCACCCACACCGTAACTGCGCTGGATACATTCATGGTGACCCAGATCTTGGAAGCGGTGAGGCGTAAGACCGCCAAGAACGGTACGCCTTGTAACCTGGTTTGGACCCCCCTCAATTACGGCGGCCATCCCCATCATCATATTGGTATGCCTGGTACCATTCACCTGGAGGACGAACTGGTCAAAAAGAATCTGATTAATGTGATGGTCGGATTATGGAATGACGGTTTTCGCAAACAAATTCTGGTGAATAATCATGGACATTCCTGGCTTCTGGAAGCAGCGATTCAGGAACTGCAAAAGACCTGGAATTTACCTGGTATCTTCCGAACCCTGGACTGGCATCGCTCGGTTCGTGAATTTTTCAGAACCAAGTCTCGCGGCGGTGAGTGGGATGATGATTTTGTACATGCCGACGAGGCAGAAACTTCAGTGATGTTGCTACTGGCTCCGGAATATGTGGAAATGAATTATGCGGAAGAAACTAAAGTTGAGGGATTTCTTCCTGACGGACATTTCGATAAAGCCGTGGATCCCTTTGCCAGACCCAGTCGCTGGTCCGAAGGTCAGGGCCACTTCCCGATCGAACTGGCATCAGTCCCGGAAGGCGTGGTTGGAAGGCCCACCATCGGGACCGCCCAGAAAGCAAAACGGGTGATCGCGGCCATCTGTTCTTATCTCGTCCTGATAAATGATGAAATCCTTGAGGCATTCCCCCCGGGAAAACTACCGCCCATCGAGAAAACCACCATGCGTACCAAGGATGAGATGGTTCCCTATCTTAAGGAACCCTTTACTGAAGGGTGGAAACCCATTTATGCAATACCAAAAATGGGGCTTTAGAATAGAGATGAAATTAAGTATCGTATTGTCAGCACAATCCGCTTCATTTACAGCGATGGCCTATCAGGGCCAGCTGGAATCCAATCTCAAAAAAATAAAAAAGTTGGGATTTGATGGAGTTGAGCTGGCAATCCGGAATCCTGCTACCTTGAATCTTACAGAGCTGGAACTGCTGTTGAATCAAAACGGGCTCCCGGTATCGGCCATAGGAACCGGCCAGGTGTATGGAGAAGACGGTATGTATTTTACCCATCAAGATCGCAAAATCAGGCAGGCGGCAATCGACCGCATTTCCTCACACCTGGATCTTGCCGAGAAATGGGGTGCTGTGGTAATTATCGGTTTAATCCGGGGACGAAGCCACCCCGAAGTTGAAAAAAGTGAAGCTGAAGAATGGCTGCTTGAAGCTCTCCGCATTTGTGCCACCCAGCATGAGAAGGTAAAATTAGCGATTGAACCGATAAACCGTTATGAAACCGATCTGCTGAATACTGTGGAAGAATGCTTGCATTTCCTTAACAAATTAAAGCGAAATAATGTGGGGTTATTGCTGGATAGTTTCCACATGAATATTGAGGAACCTTCAATCACCCGGAGTCTGGAGAATGCCCGAAAGCAGCTGTTTCATGTCCATGTGGCAGATTCCAATCGCTGGTACCCGGGTGCAGGTCATATTGATTTTTCTTCAATAATCAGGACCTTGGAAAAAATCAATTATGAAGGCTATATCTCAGGTGAAATACTTCCGCTTCCCGATGCAGATTCTTCTGCCAGGAACATGATCGAGTACATGAAAAAAATTATAAGTTAAAATTGGCATGGTAATCATAAGTGCAGGATTTTTAAAAGAACATTCGACCTTGTAAAGGCACATTTGCCGGAGGTGAAAAATTGGAGACAATGAAAGCTCTGGTTTTCAAAGATGTGGGAAAATTACAGTTTGAAACACTGCCTGTCCCCCAGATAACCAAACCTGACCAGGTACTGATAAAGGTTTCACACTGTGGTATCTGCGGATCTGATGTTAAAATTCTTCAGGGAAAACATGCCTACAAGATAAATACAGTGTTGGGTCACGAATTTAATGGTGTCGTAACAGAAATCGGATCCGGCATAACCACCCTCAAAGTCGGTGACCGGATTTCCATCGATAATAATCCGCGCTGCGGATTATGCGCGTATTGTCGCACCGGGATGAGCAATCAATGTGAATCTATTAAAGAAAATACCATCGGCATCTACAAAAACGGAGGGTATGCGGAATACTGCATTGCTCAGGAAAATATCTGTTTTAAACTCCCGGACGAAATCGATGATATCGTGGGAACTCAGGTTGAAACTCTGGGAACCGTATTGAATGGTATGAATACTATCCAGATGCAGGCATGGGATTCCGTCCTGATCCTTGGATGCGGTCCTATTGGCTATCTATTTACTGCACTGGCCACCCGGATCGCAGCCCAGGTGGTGGTAACCGAAATTGATCCTTTTCGCTTCAAAATTGCCGAATCTTTCGGCATCCCGGTATTCAATCCAGAGCAGATCGACCTCGAACAACAAGTTATCCGGCTCACCGGAGGAAAAAAATTTGATATCGTGATCGATGCCGTAGGAACTCAACTGGAGAATGCCCTGAATTATGTGGCTTCGGGCGGCAAAATTCTGGCATTCGGAATGGATGACAGTTTCCAGGCCCGTATTACTCCTTACCAGGTTACCCGGAGGGCAATCAAAATATTGGGTACCTATATCGGACAGAACACCTGTCTTCCGGCCATAAAAGTCCTTCAAGCCCATACATTAAAAATGGATAATTTTTTTACGGAAGTTATTCCTCTGGAGCAGGGTCCAGACGCTTTTTCCAAAGTCGGACTGGATTTGTCCTCCATGAAGCAAGTTCCGAAAAGTGCCATGAAGTTGGTTTTAAAGCCATAATTTTTAAGTCAACTCTTCGTAAAAGCTGAGGAAGGCAAATGAATGCGTTGTTAAAATTTTTTGTAGTGGGCAAGGAAAAACCGCTCATCACGGAAAAGGCGAAAGTGGACAAACTATATAAAAAATACCGCCTGAATATAATGCTTGCGGTGACTATTGGATATGGATTCGCGTATACTTGTCGCCTGGCGTTGTCAGTGGTAAAAAAGCCATTGATTGACGGAGGTATTTTCTCTGCCGAACAACTTGGAATGATCGGTTCAGCACTATTTTATGGCTATGCCTTTGGTAAACTCACCAATGGTTTTCTGGCAGATCATGCCAACATCAAAAGATTTTTCGCGACCGGGGTACTTCTGTCAGCTCTGATTAATCTAGCCATGGGACATTCCCTGCTTCTCTGGGTCTGGATTATTCTCTGGGGCCTAAACGGATGGTTTCAGGGTTTCGGAGCACCGACCGGTGCAGTTGTTCTGTCACAATGGTTTAGTAAGGGTGAAAGAGGTCGATTTTACGGAATCTGGAGTACAGCCCATTCCATGGGAGAGGGCCTGACTTTTGTGGGATCTGCCACTCTGGTTACCTATTTCGGATGGCAGTCTGGTTTCTGGGGCCCTGGAATTTTCTGTGTTTTTGTTGCGCTCGGAATCTATCTTTTAATGCAGGATCGTCCGCATACCCTGGGTCTTCCCCCTATTGCAGCCTGGAAGAGTAAGACAGGTGTCATTCCTGAAAGTGAAGTCGAAATCTCCCAGAAAACTTCGCAGGCACAGCTCTCCATTCTGAAAACCCCTACCATCTGGATTCTGGGATTAGCCAGTGCCACTATGTATGTGACCCGTTACGCTATCAACAGTTGGGGAGTATTATACCTGCAGGAGATAAAAGGCTATACACTGGTTGAAGCAGGTAGTATGCTGGGCGTCAATACCCTGGCAGGAATCGTCGGCTGTGTGGCTTATGGTTTTATTTCCGACAATTTGTTCCGAGCCAAAAGGCCGCCGGTGACCTTAATATTCGGAATTATCGAAATTCTGTCATTATTTGTCATTTTCTTTACACCCCCCGGGCATCCGGTGATTATAACCCTTTCGTTTATTGTTTACGGATTTACACTGAGCGGTCTGCTTGCTGCTCTGGGTGGATTATTCGCTATTGACATTGCCTCTAAAAAAGCAGCCGGTGCGGTTATGGGATTCATCGGGGTATTCAGTTATGTGGGAGCAGGAATCCAGGACCAGATCAGTGGTTATCTGATTGAGATGGGAACAACCATGGTCGAGGGTGTCCGGCATTATAATTTTGAAAATGCAATCATATTCTGGATTGGTGGCTCTGTGGTCTCCATGATACTCGCAGCCACTTTATGGAATGCAAAAGTAACAGATTAAACTCTCTCAGAGGATTTTATGAGCACTGAAGATTCATTCTACGACCTGGCAATTATGGGCAATTATACCAAGGATAAGATTGTATCTCCTTCCGGAACACGGTTTGTTGATGGAGGCGGGTTCAATTATGGTGTTCATGTTGGCGCTATGATGGGTCTGAGAGTTGCCGCCATAACGCGCTTGGCAAAAGAAGATCAGCACGTGGTAGATGATCTGCTTCGGTTGGGAGTTGATGTCTTCCCCTATTATTCAAGACAATCAACCCATATGCAGCTTTTTTATCCCACCACCGATGTTGATCAACGGATCCTCTCCGTAAGCAGTGTTGCAGAACCATTTGAACCACAGCATATCCGGGACATTCAATCCAGGGCATTTTTGATTAATGCGTCGACACGGGGTGAAGTGGATCTTGAGGTTATTAAAGAGCTTCACAAGAAAAATACCCTGATTGTTGCTGATGTGCAGGGCTTTATCCGCATCATTGACAAAGACGGAATTTTGAAATATGATTCCTGGCCAGGTAAAGAAAAGATCCTTTCCTTTATCGATGTATTAAAAAGCGATGCGGTTGAAGCTGCGGCACTCACCGGTATATCCGATAAAAAGAAAGCCGCTGAAAAAATCTCAGAGTATGGTCCAAAGGAAATCGTATTAACCCACCGTGATGGCCTATTAGTTTATACCCAGGGAAAATTTTTCCAGGCACCCTTTCTCCCCGATAAATTAATAGGCCGGAGCGGTCGGGGTGACACCTGTATTGCATCTTATATGGCTAAACGTTTAAGTGCGGGACCGGCAGAAGCTACTGTCTGGGCTGCCGCCGTCACCAGTCTTAAAATGGAAGCCGAGGGCCCCATCCATCGGAAACAGGAAGAAGTTGAGATTATGATTAAAACCAAATATTCGGGGTATCTGGTACAACATCAAGTTAATTAAATGTTAATAGAGAACAACACCGAAATAGGTTTGTACAATGATAAAATCTTTATTTTCTGCATGTTTTTTATTCTTATTCATCAGTTTTGCCCTGACCTGTCAATCATCCAATGACGAATTTGACAATGCTTTTGAATTTATAACAGCTGCCGATATGCGCTACTATGTAAGCAACATTGATTCAGATACACGTCATTTTATGGGTGCACTGGCAGCAATTAAAGATGTAGGTCCCGGAAATTTTCTGATCAGTACCGGAGATATAGATCCACCTGCCGACGTAAGATCAGCCATTGATTCTATCCTGGGTACTGACTATCCCTGGTACCCGGTCATAGGTAATCACGAGATTGAAGGATTGGAACATGTGGAATTTCTGCGCAACTATGCGAAGAGCAAACAAAATCTTCCCCATTTGATTAGATATGGCCCTCCAGGCTGTGAAGGAACTACCTTTTCCTTTGAGTGGGAAAATTGCCATTTTGTGGTTCTCAATCAATATTATGACGGGAAAAGTGATATGGGCACCGATGGCGATGTGGTACCGGAATTGCTGGAATGGCTCTCTCAGGATCTCGAAGAGAATCAAAAGGATTTTATATTTGTCCTCGGCCATGAGCCGATTTTCCCCATGCCCGATATGGAAACCGGCCGTATCAGGCATTATGATAATTCCTTAAATAAGTATATGGATAACAACATCGCCTTTATTCAACTCTTACGGAAATATCAGGTAACTGCGTATATCTGTGGTCATTCCCATAATACGTCGTACAGCATGTTTAATGGTCTGTGGCAAATCGATACTGGTCATTCAAGAGGCCTGGAGGGTATCTCTCCCGGCGTATATTTTACGGATGTCATGGGGGGGATGGGAGAAAATATCCAAAACGGAATGAACATCGCCGAAGCATCCCGGGCCTTTTACATCAATCATTCCAACCAGAAGGATTTACGTAAAGGATTGGAATACATGAATCTGTCCGACGGTCTGGGATATAAAGAGCTGAATGTACAGCAAGCAGCCCGGGGTCTTGAAAGGTTTTACACTGCCATCCAGCTTGGGGAAGAATCCCGCAAAAACCTGGAAAAACTTTTCTGGGAAAATGCCAAATATGCCGCCAGTACCTTTATCAAATTTTATGTTAGTCAAAAAAAGGTCAAGGCGGAGATTTATCGGGATGATGGAAGGGGGGGCACGTACGCATTGAAGAAAACTCTCATGTTAACTGAATAAATGATTGTAAAGAACTCACCAAAAGAATTTTTTATGAAAGGAGGCGAAACGGTTCTGCTCTTAAAAAACTTAAAAATGAGAAAAAGAAGAAAGGAGGTCTACGTTCAAAAACAGTCAGTGCTTTGAAACAGATTGGCTTTACCTAATTGTGTAAAGTAAAAATCATTAAATGGGGAGAAAAAAAATGAAAGTAAAATTCCCGAAAGCAAACGGAATGGGAGTCTGGTTTTCTTCTGGAGTTCTTATCTTAATTTTCCTCATCAGTATCTCACCTTCAGTAGAGGCTCAGGCAAACGGTGAAATTGCTGGGCGGGTATTTGATGCTGCAACCGATGATTACCTTCCAGGAGCCAACATCATGCTGGAAGGGACCACCTATGGTGCCTCCAGTGACCGCGATGGACTTTTTCGAATTCTCAATGTGCCGCCGGGCACCTATACCCTTGTAACTTCCTACATTGGTTACGAATCATTTACGGTTGAAGTGACTCTTCCGGAAGGTACAAAAAGGATCATTCAGGATATTCCCTTAAACCTGGGATATGTGACCGGAGAGGAAGTCGTGGTTACTGGCGAACGTCAGGGACAAGCAAAAGCACTGAGCATCCAGAAAACTGCACCAAATATCAAAAATGTTGTGGCGCAGGAACAGATGCAGCGTTTCCCGGATCTGAACACAGCCGAAGTCATTCAACGACTACCGGCTATATCCATTGAAAGGGATCAGGGGGAAGGCAGATACATTCTGATTAGAGGTACCGAACCCCGCTTGAGTTCGACCACCATCAATGGCTCAAAAGTGGCAACACCGGAGGATGAAGGCCGTTTTGTGGGTCTGGATGTCATTTCAGCCAATCAATTGGCAAGCATTGAGGTAACCAAAGCTCTGACCCCGGATATGGACGGAGATGCAATTGGAGGTGCAGTGAACCTGGTAACCAAAAGTGCTTTTGATTACGACAAAAGGGTTCTCGATATTGTGGCCGGCGGTGGTTATGGAGCCTTGCGTGGGCGTCCTTCTTATCAGGGAGACCTGACATTTGCTGATCGTTTCGGTGAAAACAGAAACATCGGTGTCACTTTCAGTGGAAGTTTCCATAGTTTCGATAGGGGTTCTGAAAATAACGAATTAGAATGGGGAAGCGAAGAGACAGTCGGTGGACAGGAAATTCCCTGGGCCTTACAGACTTTAGATCTGAGAGATTACTGGAATGTAAACCGGGATCGGATTGGTGTATCGGGTACTCTGGAATACCGCCTAAACCCAAACAACCAGTTCTACCTCCGGGGAATGTATAATAACCGAAAAGATACTGAAACCCGTCACCGCTATAGAATCCGACCTGATCGAGGAGATTATAACAGCGAAACTGACATTTCTGGTGCAGGTATAGACCGATCCCTCAGAGCTAGGACTGAGACCCAGATCATTTATAACTTCTCTGGAGGCGGCGAGCACCAATTCAGTAAATTAGGAGTTAATTACGAGGCAGCTTATAATTACGGAGAAGAAGGAAAGCCAAAGGAACTCATTTCAACCTTTGAATTAGATGAAGATGTCGATTTAACCCTCGATCTATCAGATACGGATACCCCGGGATTTACCGTGACTAATTTAGCCAGTGGGTATGAGGTAAATTCCGATAATTACGT
>CP070707.1:3505724-3534207 GCA_020350205.1 bacterium | reverse complement strand
ACCCTGCCGGTCATTCACGACCTTCAACTCTGTTCCGGCAATATTGCTTAACGGAACGATATTCGGGCTGGCCCAGGTGAAGGCGACCCGATCCCAGTGAAAAATGGTAGGCAGACTTTTACCCCTGAATTCCGCATAGGCCACGGCCTCATACCAGCTAACGCCATTTACCGGAAGATCAGCCGAACCGGCGGGATAATCACCCACCACCCAGGATGCAGGACCCGGCTGACCGGTCTGATCCACTAAAATTGCCATGGCCTCCTGCCAGCTGATCTCTTTCCCATCTCGTACAAAGGGATACTTCCAGTATTTGGGCTCGCTGTACCCTCCGGCATCAACGAATTCCTTGAATTCCCTGTTAGATACCTCAAAACGGTCCATATAGAAATCGCCACAGTCCACAAATTGGGTCATCTCCAGGCCGGGAAGATGCAGATTGGCCGGAGCTGCCTTTATATTGAAGCGGCTGGCGTCTTTGGGTACAAATACCATACCCGAAGGAATCTGGTTATCTGGTAGAAGCGTGAAATTAATGGTATCTTCAATAAAACTGGCATTCCAGATCAGGTCGAATCCGCTTGCATAGCCCGCTTTTTCAAACCGGACCTTGGAAATACCGCGCGGAAACGGTATACTGTCGATCGGGCTTTCTCCCAGATACACCCAGTTCTCTGAGGTGTCCGCATAAGCCTGGATAAAGACCTTTGACTGCCCGGGAACGGTTCTGAAGCTGTTTTTGACCAGGAACTTGCTGACCACACTCTGATAATAGGGATCCGCCTGCATAATATCTTTTATCTGGTTGTTTAATTTGTATGCCTCCCAGGTTGAGTTGCCTTCGCCGGTCCAGGGTGTAAGGGAGATCAACGAGTCTATTTTAGGCAGGATATCATTCCTGGCCCATGCTTCTTTCCGAGTCTGCTGATAATAATTCCAACCCAGTATCGCGAATACTATGATTACTGTTGCAACCGCTAGCAGTAACGCCGGAGACCGTCTGATACCTTTCTTATCTTTTACAGCAGCAATCTTCGAGGAAGACTGTGTTTTATACGCAGCCAGTATCTGCAGCATCTCTTCCATGGTTTGGAACCGGTCCGAAACTTCTTTTTCGAGTGCTTTAAATACCAGATCCCTGATTTTCGGATCCACTGCCGTAAATGCCGCCTTTTTTAGTTTTGGTGGTTCATTTAAAATGGAATAAATAACCGCCTGTTCATAATCGCCCGGAAACGGCAGGGTACCGGTAAGCAGTTCATACAGGACCACACCAAATGCCCATATGTCAGACCGGTGATCGACTTCGCCGCCCCGCGTCTGCTCGGGTGACATATAGGCCACTGTACCGACTGTTGAACCTGTTTGGGTAAGCTGGATCGAACCACCGAACTTCGCCAGACCAAAATCCATTATTTTTACATCTCCCCTGATCGTGACCATGATATTGGCGGATTTTATATCACGATGCGTAATTCCCTTGTCATGTGCAGCCTGCAGCCCGGCCGCTATCTGTATGGCAATATCAATACAGTCGGCAGCAGGCAGCGGACCGGAGGCTGTCAACTTGTCCTGGATGGTTTGACCTTCAATATATTCCATTACAATGAAAACTTCATCCGCAGTCTGTTCGATGGCATATATCGTGGCGATGTTGGGGTGGTTCAATGCGGCAGCGGCTTTAGCCTCAACTTCAAACCGTTTCCGCTCCTCGGAATTTGCAGCGAATTGCCGGGGCAGAAATTTGATCGCCACCCTGCGGTCCAGTTTGGTGTCCTCCGCCAGGTAGACGATGCCCATACCCCCTTCACCTAGTTTTTCCAAAATTTTATAATGCCGTATTTTTTTACCAATCATTCTTTATCCCTGTACAAAAAGTATATTGATTCTAATTACTACTTATAAGAATTTCCGTAATTCCCATAGGACAAACAGGTACAAATTGAGTTTAATTCTATCAGAAACAGGTTACTATCCAAAAAACAAAAGGATATCCAAAAAAAGCGTAACAGGATATCCTTATTAAGGTTATAAATATAATATATGTATCACCGATTAAAAATAAAATCTCGGTGGGTATAATTTTTTCTAAAGATTTTACTCTGAAAAGCTTGCCAGAGCGCGGTCCACTGACTGATAGGTTTCAAAGAATTGCATAAGCTGGGTAATCATCAGCAGACTGTTTATCTTTTCTGAAATATTGGCCAGCTTCATATTGCCACCTTCCTTCCGCAATGATCCCCAGCTGGACATTAATACTCCTAAACCAGAGCTGTTCATCCACTTTACTTTTGCCAAATCGACCACAACCTTCTTAATACCATCTGCCATGAGACCCTTAATCTTGTCATGCAATGCTGTCGTTTCCGGACCACCCATCATGTTACCGGTAATTGTCAAAATCGCAATATCCTTTTCCATCTTCTCTTTGATTTTCATCAGGTACCCCTTTCCGTTTTTTACCAAATTTAAATTCAAAAATCATTACTCAAAACGTTTCCCGCTCACCATCTGATAATAATCCACTTTCATATCATCACTGGTCATTAATTTACCTTTGTGTTGTTTTGCCAGTTCAATTTTCCACTGATAAAAATGCGAAAACGTATGTTTTACTTTATCCACGAGTTCACCAAACTTCCCACTACTTTCATAATTTTCCGCATCGCGCTTGCTATCCCAGACGGTAATCGATACGACTTCGTTTTCTTCCTGCAGGCTTTCTGAGAGATAAATATAACGACAACCTTTGTAATTTTGCAATACTGGAACAATCTCTTCAGTATAAATCTTGCGAAATTCTTCCAATTTTCCGGTCTGAATTTTTAGAGAAACCAAACGCACATATAAATCATCCGGGCTAACGGGGTCCCGGTCTGCAGGTGTTCGTTCCGCGGTTACCTGATATCCCCGTCTTACCGGTTCTTCCGCGGCTGAGTCAAGCCGTAGCTCAAGATTTTCAGAGAGATGGATTTTCCATTCACTGGACTCGGATAAATAGGGGCGAACCTGCATCATCAGCTTCTGATAGGACTTGCCCTGATCGTAGGTTTCTGCCTGCTCTTTGGAGCGCCACAGGGTAACCGAAACATAATCACTTATGGATTTTCCACTTCTAACAAGTCCTGCAAAGAGACATCCCTCAGTGTTCTGCAATTCCGGAATGACCATTTGATTATAAAAAGGTGCGAGCAAAGATTGATGTTCAGGATTTATTTTCAAATACAAAAAACGCATGTACATAATATCGCCCTTGCGTAATCAATTTGGTTCGAAAGACTTGAGGACAGTTTTGCCTCACTTCAACCGGAATCTACTCGCGCTTGATAATCAGTAGCGTCATGTCATCCATTTGCGGCATATCAGCAATATGTTCATGAACTGCCTCAAGGATTCGCTGAATGATCATTTCTGAAGATTCATGCATATATTTTGTGATAACTTCGGCTAAACGCTCCTCTCCGAATTCAACTTCCCGGGTATTCATGGCTTCAGTAATTCCATCGGAATAAATAGCCATAATACTCCCGGGTTCCAAAGTAATTTTATCCTCTTCAAAAGCAAATTCCGGTACAAAACCTAATACCACCCCACCGGTATTCAAGCGTATAAACTGCTTATCCCTCAGAATAATATAAGGATTATCATGGCCGGCATTACAATAGGTAATTTGATGAAGCTGACTGTCTAAAACACCATAGAACAAGGTGGCAAATTTCTTCGAGTCGGTACTTTGAAATATAAGATTATTTGATCTTTCTACACATTGTTTACAAGAGACATCGATACCGGATTGTCCCCTGAGGGTAGCTTGTAAATTGGCCATCAGCAAGGCTGCTGGCATTCCTTTGCCGGAAACATCCCCCAGGCAAAAGGCGATGGTGTTACTGGCCAGGTGTATAAAATCAAAATAGTCTCCACCGACTTCTTTTGCTGGAATACTTTTCCCGGAGATATCATATCCCGGAATCTGAGGCATATAATTAGGCAGCAGGTTCACCTGAATATCTGTTGCCAGGCGCATCTCTTCCTGCAATTTTATTAGTGACTGTTCTTCCAGATACAAACGGGCATTTTCAATAACATGAGCTGATTGAGCCGCAATTATGGCCAGTAGCCTCTGGTCATCTGAAGTGAATCCGGTTTCCATCCGTTTATTAAATACCGCAATCAAACCCACCATCCGACCTTTGAGAAGCATCGGGACACTAAGCAACGAGTGAATCGGGATTTCCTTGTCAGAGAACCAGCTAAACCGACCATCATTTTTAAAATCATTTACCAGGAGAGGGGCTTTATTTTTAATCATCCATCCGGTCAACTGAGTATCCAGACGATAGGGCAATATATCAGCAACCGTGTCCTGTTTACGGACCATGGTATGGAAAGGATTATCACGATCCTTCTCATCCAGGATCATCACCGCACCTTGCTCAACCTTCAGGTGCTTGACACATTTTTGAACAATAAGCTCAACAATCTGTTCTAGAGACTGGGTTGAGGTAATTGCGGTTGCAATATCATTTAAAATAGAGAGTTCTTCAACCGCTAGACGTAAACGCTTATTTTCTTCTGTAATACGTTCAATTTGCTTATTCGACTCTTCGCTGGCCATCTTGAAATTCTTTCCGGGAATACTTTACCTGGCACACCCTAAATCTAATATGGATATATTATTAAAAATAATATTTAACTGCACCTGATTGCAAGTTTTTCGCCCTCAAATCCAAAAAATATTAATTCTGTTAATTTATTAATTAAATATCAAGAAACAACTAGTGTTATATTCAAAAAATTAAAATTCTTTAAATCAACCTTAAGAAGATTTTTCTTTCATTCCGGACATCATCCATTTTTTTGCCAGGAGAAGCGCAACCGGCGAGATCATGGCAATCACTCCATAAATGAACCACATCTCTCCGGTTTTGAAAGGCAAGCCGGATTCTGGGAGTGGAATATAGTTTTCCACAAAGTAACCGGAATAGAGACCGGTTAAAACTTTGGTCAAAAACCAGGGCAGTTGGCCAATACCCATATAAGCACCGGTCTTCCCTTCCGGTGCAATTTCGGCAATCCATTGCAGAAATCTGGGTTGCCACATGGCTTCACCGATGGTCATAAATAAGACATAACACAGAAATAGAATGGTATTGGGTCCAAATGCCAGAAGAAAGGTAGGTGTAGCCATCACAAAGGTACCGATGATCATCATGCGATAAACCCGGGTACGTGATGTGAGTGCTGCAATTAGTGGTGCGAGAACGAAAATAAGGATGGGATTTAAATTGGAAAAAAATTCAAAGTATTTCCCTACAATAGTACCTGCAAAAGCCCGATCAAGGTAATAGGGAACAGTCAACCATACATGTGCAAAAAGTGTCTGAACCGGTATTAGAATAAAAATAAAAAACAAAAAACGCATATCTCTCAGTGGATAATCAGGTCTTTTCCTCAAAAACTCCCAAATTGCGGCAATCACCAAAACTACCAAGGCCACTAAACTATAGCGATAGGTCGAATGATTATTGGTTAATTGAGAAATCAGAATAATGGCAGATAACAGAATCCCGAGACCCAAGAACAGCAAGGGACGGTTATCAATTTTTTTCTGAGGTTCGGAATTCTGCTGGTTCGATTTTTGATTGTTTTTGGATGTATCATTTTCATTCAACTCGGCTTTTAGGCGGGTGACGGCATCCTGATCGGTCTTCTTACGGAGTATAACTAAGGTCAGAATGACAGCACACAGAGTCAAAAAAGTATATACCCAGAATACTGCAGTTAATCCGTTTGGGGGAAATACATCTGTAAAGGAATGACGAGTCGCGGGAGAGATGAAACCTGAGAAAAAAGCTCCTAGATTCATCAGGGCATATACGACGGCATACCCCATTGCTGCAGTTTTGGGATTGGTATATCGTTTAACACCCGCATAGGCTGCCGGTTGATATAATCCATAAGCTGCTACCATTAACAGGAGACCTGCGGACATTAAGAAAAACATGGGCGAACCGATACCCTCCCCCAACGGCAAGGTACCGGAAAGGGAGACCATAAATCGTCCAACCATCATAACTGACAAGGCCAGGGCGAGGGACTGACGAACCCCAATTTTATCTGACACCCCTCCTAAAACCAGCATAAAAAAAGTGATTCCACCCGTTACAGCAGAATACACCCACCCTGCATGAAGATCACTCAGTCCCACATTTTCAGAACAAAATTTACCCAGGATGGTCAGAATACCAAAATAAACCAGACCCTCAATGACATAAGGGATATTTACCCCCCATAAAGCTTTCGGGGCTTTGGCAAACGCTACAAAAGTTTGACCAATCTCCTGCAAGGCCGCTTCAACAGATTGCCACAGATTTTTGGATTCCTTTTGCATCCTGCTGTTTGACTCTTCCAAGCGCTATTACCTCAAATTTTTGAATATTGAAAGATATGGCAGATTATTTAATAATCGTTTTCTTCCTCATCGGCCCCACGGATACCATTCTGATGGGTACGCCAATTTGTTCTTCCAGAAACTGCAAATACTTTTGTGCATTGTCAGGTAACTCCCTATACCTGGTTGCTTCTGATGTGTTCGATTGCCAACCCGGTAACTCCTGATAGACGGGTTCGCATCGTTCAAGGCGGGACAAATCAGCCGGAAACTCGTTGATTTCGTTTCCTGTATATCGGTAGGAAGTGCAGATTTTTATCGACTTCATCTGATCAAGGACATCCAACTTTGTGATGGCCAGCCCGGTCAATCCATTCACCCGTGCAGCATATCTGGCAATGACCAGATCGAACCAACCACAACGACGGGGACGACCGGTGGTGGCGCCATATTCTTTGCCTATTTCCCTGATTTCATCTCCTTCAGATCCGGTCAATTCGGTGGGAAAGGGACCTTCCCCGACACGGGTGGTATATGCTTTCATCACACCCAGAATTTCATTGATCTGGGTCGGTCCGATACCGCTTCCAATACAGGCACCGGCACTTACCGGATTAGATGAAGTCACAAAGGGATAGGTGCCATGGTCCACATCCAGGAGAGTGCCCTGTGCACCTTCCATTAACACTTTTTTGCCCGATGTTACGGCCTGATATAAAGCCAGACTGGTATCTTTAATAAAAGGTATGATCTGAGTGCGCATCTGCAGGTATTTATTCACCATCTCGTCTATCGGGAGCGGCGGGTGATCATATATTTTTTCAAGTGACTTATTGACTGATCGTAACCGAGAGTGCAATAGTTCAATGAACACTTTTTCATCGACCAAATCCACCATCCGGATTCCACAGCGGTTTATCTTATCGGAATATGCGGGGCCGATCCCGCGCCCGGTTGTTCCGATTCGTTTTTCGGACGAGTCACTTTCACGGACTTTGTCCAAAATTTTATGAAAATCGAAAATAACATGGGCCCTTTCGCTAATCTGCAATCGCCCATCGACCTCGATTCCTTTACTCTCAAGAAAACGCATCTCCTCCAGTAATGCTTCCGGATCGACAACAACCCCATTTCCGATAATACAGGTAGTCTGGGGGTGCAAAATTCCACTGGGTATCAGATGCAGAATGTACTGTTCCCCTTTAAGATTCAGGGTATGACCCGCATTGGCACCCCCCTGGTAGCGAACTACATAGTTCATCTCCGCACTCAGGATATCAACAATCTTTCCCTTTCCTTCATCACCCCATTGTGAACCGACCACCACCGTCACAGACATAATTCATCCTCCTTCAAATAAAAAGCTCCGGTATATCACACCGGAGCTTTTTATGTTGACAGAATCAAACTTTCATTTTATAGGAAACTTTTTATGGCCGCATCTTCAGTATCGTAAGACTCCAAAATGGTGTTGAGCTTGGTCATAACCAGAAGGTTCATCAAATTTTCATTGACATGCGCCAACTTTAACTCCCCACCATTGGTTTTAAAAGTGGTTAGCGCTTTGATTAATATCCCCAATCCACTGCTATTTACTCTTTCCACGCTGGAAAGATTGAGAACTACCTTAAGAGATTTCTGATCGAGGAAGCGATTCACCGCATCATTCAACAGAACTGCTTCCGGTCCGCCCATTAAACTGCCCTGTAAATCCAGAACAATAATACCGTCAACTCGTTTTTCGGATATATTCATGCTTGGATTCCTGTTCTTATAGATGAACTCTCATTTATAGTCAGTCAAACTTACGAAGTTTTCTTCCTGAATTCAAACTCTACTAAAATGGGAGATGCCACAAAGATCGAAGAGTAAGTACCGATGAGAATTCCGCAAATTAGAGCGAAAGAGAAATCCTTTAGTACCTCTCCACCAAAGAAATAAAGAACCACTACCACCAGTAAGGTTGTTCCGGAAGTGATAATGGTTCTGCTCAAGGTCTCATTGATACTCCGGTTAATCATGCTGGTATAATCAAACGCTTCCCGTTTCAGAGTTTTGAAATTTTCCCGGATTCGATCAAAAACCACAATCGTATCGTTAAGTGAATATCCCACAATAGTCAGTAAAGCAGCAACTATCGCAATTGAAATTTCTATATTTAAGAGTGAAAATATACCGATGGTTACTACGACATCATGGATAGTTGCCACAACTGCCCCAATCCCAAACCGCAATTCGAACCGCCACATAATATATATAAGAATAAATACCGTAGCCCAGAGAATCGCCAGCACTGCAGCCACGACTAATTCCTTCCCCACTTTTGGACCCACTGTCTCTTTACGCATCTCAATGACATTATATTCCGGGAAGTCTTCTGACAATTTTTTAACCAGGTCATGAAAAATCTCATCGGTATTTTCCGTGATATCTGCCCTGATAGAAATTTCCTGTAATGAACCATAATGTTTAATCTCGGCACTTCCCAATCCAAATTCATCAAATACCTGGCGTACCTTCCCGATATTAATATTCAGGCTTTTTTCAGGATCCACTTTATCCTCAAACCGAACCTCCATGAAGGTTCCCCCTCTAAAATCGACACTGTAACGTGGACCACCATGTAATATCAGGGAAATAATGGAAACCAAAACCAAAGCTCCCGAAATTAAAAAGGCTGCCTTACGAACTTCCATAAATTTATACGTTGGATTTCTAAAAAACCGCATATTCACTCCTTATTTAACGCAAATCAGATACTGAGCTTAGTCAAAATTTTTCTTTGTAAGAGGAACTCGAAAATCGTCCTGGTGACAAAAATTGCGGTAAACATACTGGCCACAATACCAATTATCAGAGTTAAAGCAAACCCCTTGATGGGGCCGGAGCCAAAATTATATAATACAACACCGGCAATTAACGTTGTCACATTGGCATCCAGAATGGTAATCAGGGCTCTTCCATAACCTGTTTCTATGGAAGACCATACCGTTTTCCCTTTGTCCAACTCCTCACGGATCCTCTCAAAAATAAGTACATTGGCATCGACAGCCATACCAATGGTGAGAATAATTCCGGCAATGCCGGGAAGTGTAAGAGTGGCATGGAAATAGGACATCACTCCCATCAGAATGATAATATTCAAGAGCAGAGCGATATCAGCGACAAAACCGGAGAACTTATAATAGATGATCATAAAAATGGCCACCAGCAACAAGCCAATAAGCGCTGAATTGGTCCCTTTGCGAATCGAATCTTTCCCCAAGGAGGGACCAACGGTTCGCTCTTCCAAAAGGCGGACCGGTGCCGGTAAGGCGCCTGCCTTTAATACCACCGACAGGTCCTGCGCTTCTTCCATCGTTTCCAACCCGGTAATCCTCGCACGCCCGTCGCGGATTTTTGCCTGAATAGTGGGGGCAGAGTGCACTTTTCGATCGAGAATAATCGCCAGTCTTTTATTGAGGTTAGCCCCGGTGACACGCGAAAATATACGGGCGCCTTCATCATTAAAGCTCAGAGATACTTCAAATTTGCCAAAAGACCCGGGATCGTATCCGCTGCCCGGTTGAGGCAAGGCATCAGTTATTGTCTCGCCGGTAAGTTCTGGTTCTTTTTCAACCAGATATATACCATAGTATTCGCCGTTCGGATCCAGTTTCCCCCACATAAATTCCGAATCCCCACCTTCAGTCTGAATAATATTTTGTATGGCCGGATCCTCCAGCACCTTTTTTAACCTGAATTCATTTTCCTCCGGGACCAGCAAGCGCTGCGGATCACCCGGATAAGCAAAAAATAAATTTTCTTTAAATAACTTCTCCCGTTCCAGTGCCAGCGAATCCTTTTCCGTGGTATCTACTTCGGTTTCTTCTGCTTCCCCGAATAACTCTTCCGGTCTCACCACGGTAGTATCCTTTGGTTCTTCCTTTTCCAAAGAATCTGTTTCGGTAATCTCACCCTGGATAAACTCATTAATTTTAGAAGCAACATTTTGGGTGACTTGCTGATCCTTCAGCAAACGAAACTCAAGCAGAGCAGTTTGTCCCAGAATTCCACGCACTCTCTGAGGATCGGTGATTCCTGCGAGTTCAATGATAATGCGCTTATTTCCCTGCTTCTGTATGGTAGGTTCTGCTACTCCAAACTGGTCCACTCTGTTTCTCAGAATCTCCAGTGAACGATTCACCGCCTCTGAGCCCTGGGCACGCAGGTAGTCTAAAATTTCATCCTGATCTTTCAAGGACTTTGTACCAAAATAGCGGGCAATGTCGGCTCCTTTTTCTTCCAGTTTTTGCGCGAATACGGTGAGGAAATCCCGATCCTCTGTTGCCACAATATCCCGTGATTCTTTCCAGGCTTCCTCAAATCTTTCATCCTTATTCCGGGCGAGGGCCTTCGCTAACTCTTCAATATCAACTTCCATCACAACATGCATACCGCCCTGGAGGTCAAGGCCCAGCTTTATTGAGTTCTCAATTAGTTTATCATACGCTTTTGGATCTTCAATCTTTAAATCCTCTTTCGCAGTGGAGCTCATTAAATAGTTAAATTTTATGGTAGGATACAATAAATACAGAAAAAGAAAGAGAAAGAAAAAGATAATTATGATTTTCACCATGATATTTCGACGCATTCGCTTACATTCCTCCGTTATTGACGGGACAAACTTTTCTATTATTGATGATTAAATTGCAAGCAAAGAATTTACCGGAATGATCCTATAAAGTCAATTGAAAAATAATTTGAGGCGTAAGATTAACTCCTGATATTTGGTAAGTTATAAAAGGAAATGTGGGGGTTGAAAATTGGAAAAAAGAACTCCAATTTACTTTTCAATTAACATTTTTCCGATGACCTCCACTGCCCATTTTACCGCGGGTGTTCGATACGGTTGAAATCCCTGATCCAATTTTACAATAAATCCCTGCTCATGGGATGCAACCAGAATAAAAAAAGTCTGAAGATAATCTTCATCAACAGCCACAGTTCTCAGAAGGAATGTCTGCTCATCCTGTTTCTCAAAGATTTCTTTTACCTTAAAAACCCTTGTTTTGTCTATTTTTTCCAATCCTTTCAATCCCCTAATTAATGCCGGTTTTAACTGTTTTTTTCCAATAAAATGAGGCATAATGCTCTCCTCTAAAATTCTCTTTATCTGTAACCTTTTTTTCTTGATCGCTTGGAGATGGTATATTTGCCGGAATTGTTCTTTCCATTTTCTTTCGTACTTAGTGGAAGTAATCCGCTCTGGATCCTGCTGGATATTGGAGACAGCAAAAGCTCCGGAGGCTTTAAAAAGATGTTCTGCATCCTGGGCATACCATTGTTGGTCTGTGAACAAATCAAATAATCCATCATATTCAAGAACAGCACTCAGCGTTTGTACAAACCTTGGGTCAATGATTCGCCTGGATTTATGCTTTTCCTTTGGCCAGGGATCTGGAAAGTTTAACATCACCTGCTTCACACTTTCATCCGGAAATAATTCTCTCAAAATAAAACGAGCATCATCTCTCACAAATATTACATTGTGAAGTTCATGTTGGAATACCCGTGTCAGAAATCTCTCGGCCGATGCAATAGAAAGTTCCACCCCTACGAAATTCCACTCTTTTTTGGTTTTTGCCCATTCCACCAGAAACTCACCATTGCCACACCCCACTTCTACCGCAAGGGCATGGCCTTTCGGGAATAGCTCTGCCAAATTGAGAGGAAATTCCCCCGAACTGTGCGGGTCAAACGAATATTGTAAAATCCGGACACTTTTCATGGATTCTATGATTATAGTTCAGAAGAAATATTACATTGACTTGCCTGCTAATTACAACGGCTTTTTGTTTTTCAAAAAGATGATGTAAAACCAGTGGTTGCATCATTCTTCATAAAATTCTTACATTTACGGAAACAGCTAAAGGAGCTCTCATGGCAGCCAATATTATCACACTTGGCCGCATTTTACTGGTTTTTTTGGTCCTCTTTTTATTTCAGGCAGGATTTTATCTTCGTTTATTCGCCACAATGTTGACAATTTTCATCATTTACCTGGATTCCCTGGACGGGTATGTCGCCCGCAAACTTGGGGTCGCCAGTGATTTCGGGGCTTTGTTCGATATTACCGGCGATCGTATTGTCGAACATCTCTACCTTATCTTTTATGCCGCAATGGGTTTAATCAGTTTCTGGGTTCCTGCCATATTTGTTACACGAAGTTTTCTGGTAGATACCTTACGGAGTGTGGCATATAGCCGGGAAGGCAAAACACCTTTTGGTGATAAAACCATGATGAAATCGTCCATATCACAATTTCTTACCGCCTCACGCTTCAGCCGCGGTGTCTATGGCGTATCTAAAGTGGTTACCTTCGTTCTGCTCGGTATCATCCTCGCCCTTACTCAGGGATATGATGAGGGTGTCAGATGGATACAAGAATCCTGGTTTTCAAAATTAAACATTCTTTCAACAAGTCTGGTATGGACCATGGTTATTTTTAATCTGATTCGGGGGATCCCGGTTTTAATTGACGGCCGTTTTTATCTTTTCGAGAAGTACCTTCCCCGAACACTTAAATCGGATAATTGATCTATGGAAAAATGGGCAGTATTCGATATCGATGGAACGCTTTTCCCCCCCTCTTCCATGGAAAAACGTTTTATTCTGTTCATGCTTAAAAAGGGTGCGATACCTTTACCGAATATCGCTGCCTACTTTTTTACCGGAATGTTGAAAACGCTTTCCGAAGGCTATGAAGAAGGATTTAAAAATAATAAATATTACCTCCGACATCTTCCAGTGATTACCGTTTCAAAAACAGCGGCAAATTTTGTCAAAAATCAAGTTTGGCCGCAAATTTCAGCCACAGGTTTGCAGCGAATATCAGAATACCGGGCAAAAAATTATAAAATTCTCCTCATGAGCGGTTCACCGGATTTCCTGACATTTCCGCTCGCCAAATTTATTCAACCTGATTTTACCATTGCAGCGGAACTTGAAACACGGCACGATCGATTCACCGGCAATTTAGCAAATCTCCATCCTTATGGAAAAAGAAAATCTCAGCTACTTTTAAATTTTCAGGCAACTTATAAGATCAATTTTAAACACTCCGTCGTTTATGCTAACCACCAGGCCGATTTTCACCATATGTCCATGTTTCATACAGCCGTTGCTATTAATCCATCTCCTAAATTAAAGACTCTGGCAGAACGACATCACTGGAAGATAGAAAAGTGGAGATAATCTGTCAGACAATGTCGTGAGAAGGTTAGCCATTTTACTATTTATTCTATAAATTTCAGGCTAAACGATCCAATTTTCTGACGATAATAAAATTAAGGGAATTTGAGTAACAAATACACCCCGTCAATGTCCCGAATATTCAAGGATGGATAATGAGACACTCATTCTGCAAAAATCATCCCCTGAAAAGCAGCTCCCACAGCTGTTTCTATTGTAAAGATGCCATATGTACGGAATGCCGTCACCACCTGGGACACCACTATTTTTGCGGCTATACATGTTTTTTTAACTACCATATTCTGAATGTTTCTAAAAAGGCCAAACCATACAGTATTGGAATTCTGGCATTTTTTCAAATTCTGCTTTTTATTTTGATTGGTATTCTATGGATGGGTTCAAACCATAGGCAATCAACTCAGACTGAATTTAGATCACCCTCCATACCGGACTCCGCATATTATCTTGCGCTTAAAGAATTGATTGATGATCGTTCAATCAGCTTTGATGGATTTACACCCGAGGTTTTGGAAGATAAGGCAGAACATCGTCATATTCTGGAATTACCCCTGAAAAGTCAATCGGTGATCAATATCTGGCGAAATGATGTACCCATTATCACCGAAAATGTCCAGAAGGAAGGAATCGTTCCCTTCTCTATCCCCCTGGACTATGGAAAAAATTCCATTAAAGTGCTGGTCATCGATCCTGCACAGCGCATCCTTATGAAACAACAATATGCCGTGATGTATCGGAATCCACAGGTGGAGTTATTCAGAAAATCAATATTAAGAGGAAATGCAGACCGAAAAAAACTGGCACTGACATTCGATGCGGGTTCGGATAATTCCAACACCCGGGAAATTTTAAAGATATTAAATGATCATCAATTAAACTGCACCCTTTTTCTCACCGGAAAATTCATGGAGCAAAATGTAGAGCTGGTGAAAGAGATGATAGCAGCCGGGCACGAAATTGGCAACCACACCTATGATCATCCCCACCTCACGACTTATGAACAAAATTACCAGCACCAACTGTCACCGGATGTAGACCGTGATTTTCTACAGCGTCAACTTTTAAAGACAGATAGTGTATTTTACGGGATCACCGAACGTCACCTGACGCCCTACTGGCGGGCCCCTTTCGGGGAATATAACAGCCAGATCTTGACCTGGGCTGCTGAAGCAGGTTATTTGCATATTCATTGGACCGGCAGTTTCGATACCCACGATTGGGTGACCGACGAATCATCCCAGTTATATCGATCGCCCGAAGAAATTTACGAGGATATCCTGGCGATAGAAACTGAACACCCAAAAGGTCTAAACGGTGTTATTATGCTGATGCATCTGGATTCTCAACGAAATGGAAATCATGTCTATGAAATATTACCAAAATTGATTGAATCTATCCGAAATAAAGGATATGTCTTCGGAAATATTACTGAACTTCTTAATTAAATTTTTGTGTCTCCCCTCCTGACCGTTAGATATCTGCTAATCCATTCCAATTCATCAAGTGGATTTAATTGATCCTTATCCATACACCTCGGATCGGACAATTATTTTCCTGCTTGTAAATATTTTTGCGCTTCCGTAAAATGACCGTACTTAAAGGAGGCCGGCAATGACACAAAGGAAAATTTCATTTTTTCGATCATGTGCTTTAGTGCTGTTTATATCACTGGCAACCGGAAATTCCAGCTTCAGCCAATCCAAAAATTTTGAATTTCTTACCGGGGCAACCTACCGAGCAGATATTAAATCCCCCGGAGAATACCTGAAATATGATTATGCAACCAGACCGATCGAATATCAGGAAGCGATACAATATCTTACCTATCTGACAGGTCAATCCGATCGGGCCCAACTCCAGGTGATGGGCAAAACCTTCGAAGGAAGAGAACTTCATTATGTCATGATATCATCAGAGAAAAATCTCCAGGATATTGAAAGTATTAAATCAAATATCAGAACACTGGGTGATCCGCGGCTTAAAAAAGGACAATCAGAGATCCAAAAAATTATTCAGACCTCCCCGGCAATCGCCTGGATGTTATATAGTATTCATGGTGATGAACTATCCGGAGTGGATGCTGCTATCCAACTCGCCTTTCAGCTTACAGCAGGTGAAGATAGTCTGTCTCAGTTGGTCCGGGACAAACTCATTGTCTGCATCCATCCCATGGAAAATCCGGATGGAAGAGCACGATTTATGGGACAGATGGAACAATGGGCAGGCCTTCTACCGGTTGATGATATTCAAAGCATTCAGCATACCGGGGTCTGGCCCTGGGGACGGGGAAACCATTATCTTTTCGATTTGAATCGAGACTGGTTTCTCTTAATTAACCCGGAGAGCCAGGCACGGGTGAGTGCTATTACAGAATGGCAGCCGCAACTCATAGTAGATGCCCATGAGATGGGTTCTCTGGACACCTATTTATTCTCTCCGGCAAGGGAACCTATAAATCCTCACATCCCCGACGATCTATTGAAATGGGGTGATACATTCGCACAAGATCAGGCTCATGCTCTCGACAAATTCGGGTGGAGCTATTACACCCGGGAATGGCTTGAGGATTGGTATCCGGGTTATGGAAGTTCCTGGCCCTTTTTGGTGGGTGCGGTGGGAATTTTATATGAACAGGCTTCAACCGATGGATCTCAGGTAAAACGCCGGGACGGAACGGTACTAACCTTCCGGGAAGCAGTCCATCACCAGTTTATCAGTTCAATGGCAAATCTCCGCACTGCTGCTATAAACCGTGAACCGCTGCTTAATCAATTCTATCAGATTAGAAAAGCTGCAGTTGCTCAGCCTGCTGCTTCAGATCCAAAGGAATTTTACCTTATTCCGGGAGATAACCTAAGCCGTGTCCGCACTTTTATACGGAAACTGACCATGCAGGGTATTGAAGTTAAGATTGCCCGGGAAGATTTTGAAGCTAATAACCTTTATAATTATCTTCAGGGTAATATTTCCAGGAAAAAACTACCGCGAGGAACCTACATTATTCAACTTCCACAACCCCTGCGTCCCTTAATACAGTCCATTCTGGAATTTGATCCCCGCATGAGCACTCAATTTCTGGAAGAAGAACGAAAATCTCTGCTGAGGGAGAAAGACACCAAGTTATATGAGGTAACGAGTTGGTCTCTCCCCATGGCATACAATCTGGAAGCATACTGGTCCAAAAAATTTGCCAGAGTTTCGACGGAACCCTATCAGGAAATAACAATTACGATTGAAAACAGTATGAACAAAGAGCCCCTTTATGGTTTGATTTTTAATATCTCTGACGATGCGGTTCACACCGCCCTTACACGGTATCTGCAAGCAGGATTTAAACTTCGGGCCGCCAAGAAATCATTTAAGATACACAATAAAACATTCGGTCGTGGAAGCATCCTGATTCGTTTACATGAAAATTCTGAAAAATCAATGAAGGAGATCATATCCATCGCAAATCAGAGCGGAATACTATTAACAGAAATCAACACTGCCCTGGCAGATGCAGGTCCGGATTTAGGTGGAAATGATTTTATTCCACTCACTCAACCTCGCATTGCATTAGCCTCCGGTCCGGGTGTCAGTTTAACCAGTTTTTCATCCCTCTGGTATTTGCTGGACCGCTATCTTCAGATCAAACATTCCATCTTACTGTTCGATCAAATTGAAAGAATGGATTTATCGAAATATAATGTACTTATTTTTCCTTCCACCTGGGGAGGGGTGAAGGTCTATCAAAATTACCTGAACAAAAACACCATCGCCAAACTAAAAAACTGGGTTGAAGCAGGAGGTACACTTATAGGCATCGAGAACGGCGCCGCATTCATAGCAGATAGTGCAAGCGGATTATGTAACACCCGTCTCAGACGTCAGGTGCTCCGCGATCTGCCGGTGTACCAGGAAATAGCGAACCTTAAATCTGCATTCACCCTGGCAGGAGTGGACAGCATAAATGTGTGGGAACAGGGAAAATTCTTACTGGACTCGTTCCAAGTTGCAGCTGTATCAAAAGAGCAACTTAAATTGATTGAAAAACAGGAGGAACTGGAGAGATTATTTCATCCCATTGGTGCGATCCTGAGAAGTACGCTGGATAATGATCATTGGATTACTTTTGGAATGGGATCTGAGGTTCCAGTTATATTAAACACCTCCTATGTCCTGCTGGCCCTAGATCCGGTTCAGACACCGGCCCGTTTCGAAGATTCAACCAAATTGAGACTTTCAGGACTGCTCTGGCCCGAGGCGCAGAAAAGAATCATAAACAGTGAATATTTGACAGTTGAGAAAATTGGCAGAGGGCAGGTTATCCTGTTTGCCGGGGATCCATATTTTAGGGCATATTTTCATGGAAGTGCCAATTTACTGATAAACAGCCTGTTATATGGTCCGGGAATGGGAACCGTTTCCCCTGTTCCCTGGTGATTGAAGGATTTTATTTCGAATATGATGTGGAAGGTACGGTACGATTTCTGCGATTGTCCGGAATATAGTCTAATTGATCTGCCTGAAAATTTACCGGATCGATGATACGAATATATTCGCTGTTAACCAGGACCACCTCATCAATAACAGTATCGGGAACTGCATAAACAATGGCCAGATTGCCCGGGCCAAATCTCTCTAAAAAGTAATCCAGGTCAGCATCCGGTTTTAAAAACCATTTGGTCTGAAAAAGTCCCTCGCCGGATTTCGAAGGATAAAGCATGTCGGGTGAACTTATTTTTTCCACTTTCCAATCAAAGTAGCGATGTTCCAGCAGGAGAACGATTTCATAGCTATCGGGATTTTCATAAAATTCACTTTCCTGAATGAGACCCGCCCAGCGCACTTTTTCACCCTTGAATTGTGTTAAAGATTCCCGAAAATCTTCCGGATGCAAATCATCTCTGGATTGTTGATAAGCGCGGAACTCCCAGGGAGATTGCGGTTGATACCTTTGTACACATCCCAGCAGGAGCAAGTGCAGGAATAAAAGAAATGGTAAAATCTTAAAAATTGGCTGAAATTTAAAGAGATACAAAATAAATCATCAAGCTTTTAACTGTTATCACTTACAGAATTCATACTTATTTGACACGGAGATTTATATTTTCAATCTCTTTCTCATCTTCCTTCCGCCGGAAGCGTATCAATTTATTCAGTAACAAGATCAGGTATTTCTCCATATCCAGAATAAATGCTTCCGCCCGGTTATTAAAGTAATTATAGGCAATATAGACCGGAATACCTATGATTAATCCGGTTGCGGTGGTGATGAGAGCTTCGGAGATACCGCCTGAAAGCGCTTTTGCCTGGCCCACTCCCAGAGTTTCGATCACATTAAATACCTTGATCATACCTAAAACCGTTCCTAATAAACCCATTAAAGGTGCAACGGCTGCGATAGTCTCCAGTGTAATGAGTCCACGCTGAAGAATCCGAACTTCCTGCCTCCCCTCATCCTCAACCAGAATACGCAGCTCATCTGCCGGCAAATCATTATTATTGATACCGGTTTGTACAATTCTTGAAAACGGTCCTTTGAATTTATCACAAATAGATTTTGCCAGATGAAGGTCACCCGGCGATTTTATTTGATCCAGGACACTGATGATTTCAGGGATTAATATTTTTCTCTTTCGTAAATACCATATCCTTTCAAGGGCCACTGCCAGTGCTAAAATGGAACTGAATACCAGCGGGTACATGACCCAACCACCTTTCATAAAAATATCAAGCATAATCTCACCTTGGTTGTCTTCCGTAGAATCTTATTTATTTATCCTCTTCCTAAGTTGCCAATAATTTTAAATCGGCCTATTGATTACGGGTGAACTCACGCAGATTCGGATATATCATCTTAACCGTTACCTCCAGATATTCATCCGGAAAGCTGTTCGGAAGGGGAAGAAACGGAAAAACCGCCTGAATTGCATTGACGGAACTTTGCTCCAGGGAGGTATGCCCGACCTGACGAAGTACCTCCATATCCGAAATTTGTCCATCCCGGCTAATTTTAAACTTGAGAATTGTATGTCCGTGTATGAGACCCAATTCATAATAAGCCGGGGGTGCATACCATACGCGCTGTAATTTTCTTTTAAATGCCAGCCAGTAGGGTGCCCAGTCCCATTCATACGTGCTTAGCGCAAAATCACCCACCAGTTCAGCGTCAAATCCCTCCGGCCGATTAGGCGACTCTCCCCGATTAGTAGCCTCCTCCGCATTCTCCTGATTTTCCTGACTGGGTTGCTGACCTGTCAGGGCTGATCGACTGAACGCTTTATTTTCTTTATAAGCCATAATAGATTTTTCAAGTGCTTCCTGCAATTTCTCCTGCGTCTCCTCAGCCGATTCCTGTGGAACGGCGGTACTTTTTTTATCGGTCTCACTTCCAGGCACTTCCCTTATTTGCCCAGGCATAATAACCGGTGCCTGAGAGAGAGAAGATTCAGTGGAAAGCTTATCTGTTTGGGAAGGTTCAGTCCCGGTTGCATCTGGATTTTCTACGATCTCATAAAATTTTTCAGGATATTGTTGTTCGGGCTGGGGGGGAAGTTCAGGCTGTTCAAACACCAGCTCCAGGGGTTCAGGGAGTTCTGGTTCTTCGGTTTGTCCAATAGCGAAAACATCATAACCTGTTATCAGCATCAGTCCAAGCAGGTGTAACAATACGGAAATGATCAAGGTTATATAGATAGCTTTTCGATCTTTCCAATTCATTATTCAGCCTTTGCATCACCCGCCGATATGCGTAGAAGTTATACCCTGAAATTAAAGAATAGTTCTTATTTACTTAATGCAGCAATCGCTTCTTCCGGCGTATCATACATTTCGAATACCCTGGTTAATTGGGCAATCCGCAATAGTGACTGAACCCCGGGATTAACCCCTACAAGAACAATATCACCGCCGGTGGTGGTGGTCTGTCTTTTCCCAAAGGTTAGTACACCGAGACCGGAGGTATCCATTTCATTCACCCGCTGGAGATCTAATATAATCCTGATGTTACCATCTGCGATTTCAAGAAACAATTTTTCTTTAAGGGAAGCTGCATTATTATGATTCAATTCTTTTCCCTTGAGACGGAATAGAACAATTCCGTTGATTCGTTCGATTTCAATTTGAATATCCATGACATTCCCATAGCTAAATCTGTAATTAAATTACGCAATTCACCAAACAATGTCAAAATGTAAATTGGGAAATCATGCCATATTAATTCTCAATTAGTGACCGGTACGTTACATTTTAGACAAAATTTCCAAGTTTTTATTTCATAAAATTTAGATCGGTGATTCTTATTCATTTATAAAATTGTTTTGAAAAATCTAATACTGATGCCTATTTTTGCATGATCCAAACAGAGTTTAAGGATGGCAGAAGAGATTAAAATTATTACCTCCAATAAAAAAGCATATTTTGATTATCAGATCCTGGAAAAATATGAAGCAGGATTGGTATTAACCGGAAGTGAAGTGAAGGCTTTACGGGAGGGCAAGTGTAATCTGAAAGACAGTTATGCCCGTATTCGCGGAGGTGAACTTTGGCTGATCGGTGTCAGTATCGGAAGCTATAAAAACGCCAGTGACGGAGGACACGATCCGGAACGACCCCGCAAGCTATTAATGCACCGGTATGAAATAAAAAAAGTTTACCGAAAATTAACAGAAAAGGGCTTCACCTTAATTCCTCTAAGAATGTATTTTAAAAAAGGAATCGCCAAGGTCGAACTCGGTCTTGCCACCGGGAAAAAAGAGTATGATAAACGGGAGACCATCACACAACGGGATCAGCAAAGGGAACTAAACCGACTGCAAAAGAAATTTAAGATCAAATAGGAGAAAAATAGTATGAGTACGACGTTTCTTCCAGTGGAAGAACAGCTGAAAGTAATTTCCAGGGGAACCATCGATTTATTACCGATGGAGGAACTGAAAGAAAAATTAATTAAGAGCTATGAAACCGGCAAACCTTTAAGAATCAAACAAGGATTTGATCCCACTGCCCCGGATATTCATCTCGGTCATACCGTGGGAATCCGCAAACTAAAACAGTTTCAGGATTTGGGTCATCAGGTGGTTGTGATAATCGGTGATTATACCGGTATGGTTGGAGATCCCAGTGAGAAAAGTTCCACCCGCCCCCGTCTTACTCATCAGGATGTAATGGAAAATGCCAAAACGTATGAGAAACAGTTTTTTAAAATACTGGACCGGGATAAAACGGAAATTCAATATAACGGAGATTGGTTCAGCAGGATGAGTTTTGCAGAAATTATGAATCTCGCCTCAAAATTTACCGTGGCCCGTATGCTGGAAAGGGATGATTTTGCCAAACGCTACAAAGAACAACAACCGATTAGCATCCATGAATTTTTCTATCCCTTGATGCAGGGTTACGATTCGGTAATGATACAGGCAGATATTGAAATTGGTGCAACTGAGCAAAAATTCAATCTGGTCATCGGGAGACAGATACAAAAAGAATATGGTCAGGAACCCCAGGTAGTGTTAACCCTGCCGGTTCTGGAAGGAATCGATGGCACACAACGTATGAGTAAATCGCTAGGGAACTACATTGGTATTGACGAAACACCTCAAGAAATTTACGGAAAAACAATGAGTATACCCGACAAATTGATTTATTCCTACTTTGAATTGATAACAGATGTTGATTTAAAGGAGCTGAAAAGTATCAAAACAAAGCTGGAGAATTCTGCTGTAAATCCCATGGAACTGAAGCGTTCGCTGGCCCGCAATCTGGTTCGCATGTATCATAATGAAGCAAAGGCTAAAGAGGCAGAGAGTCATTTCAATTTAATTCATCAGCAGGGTGAGATACCGGAGGATATTCCCATTGTCTCTCTGGGAGGCCAAACCCGTCGCATTATTGATATCATGGTAGAGAACGGCTTAGTCTCCGGAACCGGCGAAGCGCGGCGGTTGATCCGACAAGGGGGTGTAAAATTAGATGGAGAGACAT
This sequence comes from bacterium, assembly GCA_020350205.1. Taxonomy (GTDB): domain Bacteria; phylum Calditrichota; class Calditrichia; order RBG-13-44-9; family RBG-13-44-9; genus RQOF01. The sequence continues at coordinate 3,511,598 of CP070707.1, read as the reverse complement.
TAAAAGACGAACTGCAGGAAATTCAGGGTATTCAGGAGAGTGTCCTGAAAGTGGGAAAAAGAAGATTTTTAAGAATTAAAGATAAGTAAGATTCTCGTGCCGGCCAGAATACTACACCTTAACAAAGCCAGTCCCTAAATTTCCCTCCCAACCGCTTTGTTGGACAACTATTTTTACAACAAGGTTTCTATAAATTTACCTATTTTTATATGATTCCCCTAATCAACCCGTCGCGACCGTACGCCGAAATCCACATTATCCTTTATCCAGTCAATAAACCTGTCCTGCTCTTCCAGCGGGGTATCCGAAAGTAATATAGCCGGATCTTTCCAGTACACCATGACCTCAGCATCCTGGGTCCAAATTTTTACCCGCCGCCTCTTAACCTTGGTTTGCCAGTTTTTGCCAGTTACGGCACTGGTGTAGATTAAACGGATGGTAACACTTCGGGCCAGTTGCTCAAGAGGTTTCACAACCAGACTTCTAAAATCGGTTTCACCCTCTTTCTTGACATCCGGAATTCCATCACTAATCATCACAATCGAAATTGGGCGCAAAACTAAATTTTTGTTGCGCACCATCAGGGCAACCTGCTCAAAAAAAGCATTATAATCTGTATATGGATTGGAAATGTTTTTGGGAAATATTTCCCGGAGTTTCTCAGCGATCTCAGCAACGGATTTGTTTTCGAATGTTTGAATAGGATAAAAAGTCTTGGGTTCATTTGCCTGTGCTCCACCAATTGAACTTACATATAATACATTGGGAACTTCCAGACCGCCAAGTCCATTCAGATGCGCATAAATGTAATGGGCCAGAAAATTAATGGAGTCATCGAAATATTTGCTATGTAAAAATGAACCACTGATATCCAATCCGATAAACAAGGAAAGTCTCGGATTAGGAGAATCGCCTTCTCCGAGGAACCAGTCACAAGCTCCAATAAACATAAGAAGCACAATTAACAGCGGCAAAAATATCCTCTTTAGATACATAACGGCATACTCCATTCATATTTAAGCGTTTTTAAGATTTTTGCTTTTGACAGAAAGACTTTCGATGAGCACAGTTGATTTTTTAATATCTTCCATGTTTTTGAACGGTAATTCAAACAGATGTTTGGATGTGATCAGAAGTGTCAAAAAATTAATCGCTGATGCTATCACCTGTAAGGGTGGTAACATCAGTGCTTCTAATAATTCTTCTGCCTTAGTTTGTATCCACTCGGTATCGGACTTTATTTTTTGCATAAATTCTACTGAAAGACTTAGAATATGTTGCCGTTGAGCCGTCCCATTTCCAGCCATTTTTATCCCTTTACCCTGAATAATGGACATCAGGGTCGGGGTTCCATGAGATGCGAACAGGAACCAGGAAAGACTTCTGATACCAAACCAGACAAAGATAGAGATAGCCAGCGTCCAGAAAATGCCCAGTTCAAAATTTTCCGAATATTGGGCAAACCAGGGTACCAAAGAATCCACAAATTCCCGGTATAGAAAAACAACTTCTACGAACAGTGCAACAATTTCTATCACGCCGATGCCGATGATAGCCGAAATATTTTTATTTTTGACCACCTCAACCATGGTCGAGAGAACGGCATAGCTTCCCAGTACGATGAACAGCAGAAAGATAAATAAGGGAATTCTGACCATGCCGACCGAGAGTTGTTCCCCGGTAATATTGGAAAAGGTATCCACCACTAGCGGCGTGGTTACATAGGTAAATATGACTGCTTCAATGAGACACCAGAAAATGGTCAAAAAGACTGCGATCCAGGGCACCGAGGAACTGACAACATTTTTTCCGACATTATGAATCAATCTGAACGGCATGAACAAAACTTCCTGGATAATAGTCCATAATCCCAAGGCCAGAATTTTCAATAATCCCAAGAGGGCTACCGCGAGATAAAACGCAAAGCGGAAAATTCCTCCCCAGAATGAGACAATAGCCTTACCCATGTCCCACCAGGTAATAAACAGAGCAATCAGGAATTGTTGACGCTTTGCACGGATGACAACTGTAAGCAAACAGGCAATGGTTACCCAGCACCCCAGGAGTATGGCGAATACCGGAAGCAATAAAAAAATCCTTTTCGTAAGCATCAGAAAAAATGCATCGTATGTTCCCCAGGCAAACTCGATAAAAGCACTTTGAAAAAACATGGGGAAAAATAAAACAGATAGTACGAGCTTAACAAAACTACTTGAACTTGTAAACATTGATGTACTCTCCTCATTGTATGCTGTATAAATTATTCACGTAACTAAAATAAATCCGTTCAAAACCCAAATTGAAATGCCTCTTAATTTCATCATTCCAGCGCAGATGCTTTGTAAATTAGTGTATGATGTGTCGAACAGTGTACAAAAATTATGCCTCATTCTCGAAGATATCGGAAATTTTTTTCAATAATAAATCATGTTTCTTCTAACCACCAATCCGAGATTACTACTCCAGGCAAATAACACAGAATCATTTTACTCTGTGATGCATGTCACTATTGTCGAATTGTTTGTTCAAGATCTTTAATTATTTCTGCCACATTTCTACCGGATTTTATGAATTGCTATCCATATTCCACCCGGTTTAGTCTTGTTAATTTACCATTACATCATGATACGCAACAAGAATCAAGACTAAGGAATAATGATAAAAGATACCGTGTCATTGGGATTGAACCGCTATAAATCGTGACCACTCTGCAAAATGTAGGTGTTGTCACTTAAATTTGTTGTATTATTGTCCTGTTTATCTTATTTTTTACATTAACTTATATCTCATACCAAGGAGCAGAAAATGAACCACCACAGCGATAGACGGCAGTCCCAGCGCATCCTGTTTGAGAAAAAGCATGATATCATGGCTCACTTTTCTATAACCGCCAATCCAGGTAAGTCTGTCGTTGTTCACATTATGAACATGAGTTTAGGAGGAATTTTTTTTACCATAAGAGCCAACCGGGACGTCAGATTAAAAGTGGGCGATAACATTATTTTTGAAAATATTCGCAAAGCCGACTCAAAATTTTTTACGCTCAAATTGGAGGCAGAAATTATCTGGATTATGAATGATTCAGACCTGGAGTATATTGGAGTGGGATCCAAATTCATTAATCTTGATGATGAAAAAACCTCCAGACTTCAAGATTGCATCCATTATTGTCGAGTGATTCCCAGCTCAAATTGAATACCAACAACACTGGAGATGAAGATTGCACAAGGTTTTTGTAGTCTCCGATGGTACGGGGGGTACAGCAGAGAGAGCCTTACAGGCCGCACTCACCCAATTTCAGGGATTGGATCTGAGCATTGATTTGAGATCGTCGGTGCGTACCCATGAACAAATTGAACAGATTGTCCAAGAAGCCTCGAATGCCGGTGCCTTCATCGTCCATACCCTGGTTTCAAATGAGATGCGGGAATTTATGCTCCACCAGGGCAGAATTTACAATATTGAAACCATTGATTTAATGGGACCCCTCTTATCAAGGTTATCACAGCAGTTTACCGTGACCCCAGCTCAAAAACCCGGACTATTTCGCCAATTAAATGAAGACTATTTTCGTCGCATCGAGAGCATGGAGTTCGCGTTGCGCCATGATGATGGGCAGCGAATCGAAGAGATTTCCCGGGCTGAAATTGTGCTGGTCGGGGTTTCACGAACCTTTAAAACCCCGCTAAGCATATTTTTATCTTTCAAACAATGGTATGTCGCTAATGTACCCATCGTTCTGGAGATAGAACCGCCTGCTATATTATCAGAAATTGAACAGAGTAAAATTTTTGGTCTGACCATGGATTCCCGCAGATTGGCCAACCTGCGTCAGGCACGCCAGGAATATCTGGGAGGGGCCAGTGGCCGGTATGCCGATTTGGATTACGTTCGCCGGGAAGTTGTTTTTGCTCTGAAATTTTTTGAAAAGCACCCCCATTGGCCGGTGGTGAATGTTACCGGAAAACCGATTGAAGAGATTGCAGCAGAAATTATTGCACTTACCAGGCAGGGGAAAAATACGGATTGATGAACCCCCTCTTTACCGTCTTACCAGAAGATTTTGATAAACTCAGTAAAATTTTTCAAGAACTTTACGGATTTTACAGTCAAGGACAAGCGAGGTGACGGTTTTTGGATCAAAAAAAAATCTTCCCACCCTGGCCTATGCCGCAAAGATCATGATGATTTATTCATCTGTAAGGTTATTCAAAAAAGATTCACCGAAAAATCCACAGAAAATTCCATTCAAAGGATTAAACTGAAGGATTATAGTATTTTTTCATTCCTACATTTAACAGAGACAAAAATATTTTCATTTTAAAGCAACTATTCAGATTTTTTCACGTAGTTATAAGGCTATGATAAATAAGGAAATAATTTCTTCTTGATAACATATGGAGTCATTGATGCGAATCTTATACTGCAGAAAGCGAATTTTTATTATACTTCTCTTATCGGTTATGATGTTGGTGAGCTGTGAATCAGAAGAAACAGGAAAAGTTCCCATAACCACTCAATCAAAACTCGCATTAAAATATTTTCTTAAAGGGCGGGATTTCATGGACCGGCTCCATTACGCCGAGGCAAAAGAGTACATGGATAAGGCCATCGCCGAAGATCCTGACTTTGCCCTGGCATATTTGCACCGTGCTCACATGAGTTTTGGCAGGAAAGAATTTAATCAGGAAATGGAGAAAGCACTGGCGCTGGTTGATAAGGTTTCTACCGGAGAGAAGTTAAAAATATTGGGATTAGAAGCATTTGCCAACCGCTTGCCCATGAAGGAACGTGAGTATTACCAAAAATTAGTCGTGGACTATCCAAACGACGAACGTGTACATCTGCTTTTGGGAAATAATTATTTTTTTCAGGGCGATTATAATCAGGCTATTGGTGAATACCGCAGAGCCACTGAAATTAATCCAAAGTTTTCCTTGCCATATAACCAGTTGGGATATTCACACCGTTATCTGGAAAATTATGAAGAGGCTGAAAACGCCTTTAAAGCCTATATCAAATTAAATCCGGATGATCCCAATCCATACGATTCATATGCGGATTTACTGATGAAAATGGGAAATTTTGAAAAATCTATAAAGACTTTTGAACAGGCACTGAAACGAGATCCGAATTTTTCAGCCTCCCACATCGGTATTGCCAACAATTTGAATTTACTCGGGCAACATGAAAAAGCCCGCCAACTTATACGTGAAGTTATTAGTCAAACCAATGATCCGATGGAAAGTCGGTACTACAAGTTCACGATTGCACTTTCCTTCTTCGATGAGGGGCTTTATGATCAAGGTCTAGAGGTATTCGAGACTATGTATAATTCTGATAAGGTCTCAAGAGATCTCAGTCGGATGGCCGAAGATCTCATTTTTATGGGTGATGTCCAGCGCCATATGGGTGCATTTGATCAGGCGCACTCAAATTATCAATTTGCCTATGAACTTATGGAGGATTCCGATTTTTCAGTGGAAAGAAAAATGAATTCACAGAGAACATACTTTTATCGAAAAGCATTGCTTGCTATCGAACAGAATGATATAACTTCGGCCAAGGATTTTACTCTGAAATTCAAGCAATCTGTCGAAGGTTTGAAAGACCGGAACCGTACCTCACAATACCATGAATTACTGGGTCACATTGCTCTGGGAGAGCAAAATTATGATGAAGCTCTGGGCGAATTTCGCAGGGCAAGTTTGCATAATCCCAACATCTTTCTTCAGATGGCAATTGCAGCATCTAAAATGGGAGATCGATTAAAAGCTATTAAATTCTGTGAAAAAGCAGCTCATTTCAACGGGATAAACAATTTAAACTATGCCCTAATTAGATTGGATGCCACTCAGTTTTTGGAAAAGTTAA
>CP070707.1:3450275-3505624 GCA_020350205.1 bacterium | reverse complement strand
GATAAGTGCCTTGCGACGACGGGCGTAAATAACTTCCCGTTGTTTGTTCATAACATCATCATATTCAAGCAGGTGTTTTCGGATGCTGAAATTCTGCATCTCCACTCGTTTTTGAGCTTTTTCAATGGCCCGGGTAACCATACGATGCGTGATGACCTCTCCTTCCTTCGCCCCCAGACGATCCATAATACTGATCATGCGATCGGAACCAAACAGCCTCATTAGATCATCTTCCAGGCTGAGGAAGAAACGGCTGCCCCCGGGATCTCCCTGACGTCCTGACCGTCCCCGTAACTGGCGATCGATGCGCCTGGATTCATGCCTTTCGGTTCCCACAATCTGTAAACCGCATGGGACATCTTCTTTGCAGGCATCAATATCCAGATCTGCCGGAACCTCCCGGCCTCCTGTATCCTTCAGGTAACATCCACCCTCACATTTAATAACCCCTTTCCCCAGTTTTATATCTGTTCCCCGTCCTGCCATATTCGTCGCAATGGTTACGGAACCTTTCTGACCTGCTTGTTTAATAATTTCCGCTTCCTGCTTATGAAATTTGGCATTCAGAACATTGTGGGGGATACCCCGTCTCTTCAACATTCTACTGAGTGTTTCAGAGACTTCAACCGATATCGTACCCAATAAAATCGGTCGTCCAGCCCGATTCAGTCGTTCAATTTCATCGATTACCGCATTGTACTTTTCCCGTTTGGTGCGATATATGACATCATTACTGTCAATCCTGCGGATGGGTTTATTGGTTGGTATCACAACCACATCCAGCTTATAGATATCCCAGAACTCCGCTGCCTCAGTTTCCGCCGTACCAGTCATCCCGGCAAGTTTATCATACATACGGAAATAATTCTGGAGGGTAATGGTTGCCAGAGTCTGGGTTTCTCTTTCTATTTTAACATTTTCTTTTGCTTCCAGGGCCTGATGCAGACCATCACTGTAACGCCTACCATGCATGATTCTTCCGGTGAACTCATCAACAATCATAACTTTTCCGTCAGTCACAACATAATCCACATCTTTTTCGAACAGCGAGTAGGCCTTCAGGAGCTGAGAAATATTATGATTCTTCTCATTTTTTTGAATATATTCATTCTGGATTTTATTTTTACGCTCCACCTTTTCCATGGCATCAATTGAGTCATCCTCATCGATGGCAGAAAACTCCTCAGGCAGGTCAGGCAGGACAAATTCCTCCGGATTACTGGGTGAGAGGAAGTTACGTCCTTTATCCGTTAAGTCAATTACATGACTTTTTTCATCGATGGCATAATATAACTGTTCCGTAATTTCATGCAATTTTTTATCGCGCATGAAATTACTTTCCATATCAAAGACCATTTTACGGATACCTTGCTGCTGATAAAGCTTTTGAAGGCGTCTATTCTTCGGGGCCCCATGTTGAGAGATCAATAATTTTACAGCAGCCGTTTCAACCTGATCTTCTTCCAACAACTTTTCTGCTTCTGCAATGAGTGAATTTACATAGCGAGTTTGTTCACGGACCAAACGATCCACCAGCGTCCGGACCTCATCGTATGTATGAGTGGAAACATCCAACGGACCCGAAATAATAAGGGGAGTGCGGGCCTCATCGATGAGGATATTATCAACTTCGTCAACAATGGCATAGTTATGCCCTCGAACCTGAACAATATCGTCAGGCGAAACAGCCATGTTATCCCGCAGATAATCAAATCCAAATTCATTATTGGTACCGTAGGTGATATCACAGGCATACGCTTCTCTTCGTTGCTGGCTATTCATCTGGTTAAGAATAATTCCCACAGAGAGACCTAAAAATTTGAAAATTTCTCCCATCCATTCACCATCGCGCTGAGCAAGATAATCATTGACAGTTACCAGATGAGCTCCCTTTCCTTCCAAAGCATTTAGATACAACGGCATGGTTGCAACCAGAGTTTTTCCTTCTCCGGTTGCCATTTCCGCTATTCTTCCATGGTGCAATGCATATCCACCAATGAGCTGGACATCAAAGGGGACCATATCCCACTCGATTTCATATCCGGTTACAATCCATTTTTTGCCCAACATTCTACGGCAGGTCTCTTTGACCACCGCGAAAGCCTCCGGAAGAATGTCATCAAGTGTTTCATCTGCCGTTAGTCTTTGCCGGAATTCTTCGGTTTTTTGCTGTAATTCCTCATCGCTTAGGTTTTTAAAGATTTCGAAATGCTGGTTTATAATATCCACAACGGGCCATATTTTTTTCATCTCCCGTTCGTTCTTAGTGCCAAAAAATTTTGAAACCAAAGTATCGATCATGAAAGCCTCACAACGGTCATTTTGGAAAAAGCAAGTTTAGTAACGGTGTTCCATAAAAAAAGTTCAATTGCGTACTAAAAATAACATGATTGAAAAATTGAAGCAACCGGATATATAAGAAGCAATTTTTAATGCCCGGCAAACAGGCGCATAGCGAGGAAAGGTGGAAGTTGATTTTCTAATATTTCATCATATGTTTCCTGAATGGGATAGTCCAGACGGATGAACTTTAATATACCTGAAACCGTATCAAGTAAAACAAAACAGAGACGCGGATCTCCATCCCGCGGTTGACCCACACTTCCCACATTCACGATATACTTGTTTCTTTGAAGTTCAAGCTCAATTTCTTCTTCATATATTGCTTTTTTATCGGTTCCGAATAAAATCGGAATGTGAGAATGTCCCACAAAGCAAATTTTCTGTTTCATCTTTTCCAGATATTGTATCGCTTCATATTCTGACAAAATATAATGCCATTCTTCAGGATGATCAGGCGTGCTGTGGACGTAAAGGATTTCGTTTTCATGATGAGAAAAAGTCAGATTTTCCAGGTATGCTTTATTTTGAATGGTTAATGTTTTACGGGTCCAATTGATTGCTTCTCTGGCATATTGATTAAAATGATAAGTATCTGTCAATCCCAGCACTGCGTGATCGTGATTTCCCATTAAGCAGATCTGACTATTCTGCTGGATCAATTCAACACACTCATTAGGCCGCGGACCATATCCGACAATATCCCCCAGACAGACAATTTTGTCTGGTTTAATTTCCCGAATATAATTCAGCGCCGTTTGCAGAGCGGTGAGATTAGAGTGTATATCAGAGATGACCGCAATAATCACAATCTTGATCCTTAAACGATTTTCTGATGCTTTACTTTGGAGGAAGGTAAACGGGCTAACAGGTCTTTCTTAATCTTTCGGTCTTTTTCAAGCATCTTCACCAGTGTATCCAGTATTCCGTTAATAAATCGGCTGCTCTTGATGCTGGTGAATTCTTTACTTAAATCGACCGCTTCATTCAGGGTGACCTCTATGGGGATATCAGGGAAATAAAGTAATTCGCAAAGGGCCATTCGAATTAATACCTTTTCCAGCAGAGGAACGCGATCAAGATTACGATCGACTAGCCCACTCGTGATAATGGTATCTAAATTATATTGATGCTCATGGGTTTTTTCAATGATGTCATTACTGAAAGTAATGACATCATTACCAAGGGTATCCGCAATTCGTTCGCTAACTTCCTGTATATCTTCCTTTAAAAATTCATTTGCAAATAATACCTGAAGCGCAAATCTTCGTGCCTGTCTCCTGGACAAATTTTGATCTCCATCCTTGTGATCAAATTTATGCTTAAATCCTTTATCCATATTAGGCATTCTCAGAATTTCTCCCGTGCTTCAAATCAATTAAAAATACTTTCTTTTTTTGAATATTCGCTATACATATTGAAATTTATGACATGAATCAGCCAGTTTCTAGGTATATCTCAATAAAAGTGTTATATAATCTCTTCACCAGGGCTTCATTTCATTTTACAGCCGTCTATCCTCGTAACCAAAAATTAGATCTAAATCACTTTTGTTAAATCATTTCCACTAAAACCGCCACTGCCTCTCCACCTCCGATGCACAGTGATGCAATACCCGTCCTGCCATGAGTCCGTTTCAGATTATATAATAGTGTAGTCAGAATTCTGGAACCACTGGCACCGATGGGATGTCCCAGAGCGACCGCCCCACCAGCAATATTGACCTTATTAACATCCAGGTTGAGTATCTGATTTACCGCCAGACTGACAACCGAGAATGCTTCATTAATTTCAAATAAATCGATGTTTTGGGCCAATAGGTTGGATTTTTTCAAGAGACGATCAATTGCATCCGCGGGCGCTGTTGTAAACCACTCCGGATCCTTAGAAGCGGTGGAATATGCGATAACTTTCGCCAGGGGTTTAATTCCAAGAGCTTCGGCTTTTTCCCGGGACATCATCAGCACGGCGGCGGCACCGTCATTAATTTTAGAGGCATTGGCAGCGGTTATGGTTCCATCTTTCTCAAAAGCAGGTCGTAATGATGTAATTTTTTCAAATTTTACCTTTTGCGGTTCTTCATCTTCTCGGATAATGCTCTCTTCCTTCTTTTGTTTCACGGTTACCGGAACAATTTCTTCATTAAACCAGCCATTTTTTTGCGCCTCTAAGGCCCTTTTATAACTTAAAATGGCGAATTCATCCTGAGATTCTCTGGGAATTTTGCACTCCCTGGCACATAATTCCGCCGCATTTCCCATATGAAAATCGTTATAGACATCCCACAGCCCATCCCGGATCATCCCATCGATAATTTGACCATGACCCATTCGCAGACCAAATCTTGCCTGGGGTAAATAATAAGGGACATTCGACATGCTTTCCATTCCACCAGCAACCACTATCTCCGAATCACCGAGGGCGATTGCCTGCGCTCCCAGCATGACAGCCTTTAAACTAGATCCGCAGACCTTATTGATTGTCATACAACTTGTCGAGGTGGGTAAACCGGCATAAATGGCTGCTTGTCTGGCCGGAGCCTGCCCTTCACCGGCAGTAAGAACGTTTCCCATGATTACTTCACCGACCAGGCTGGAATCAACCCCGCTTCTATGTAAAACTTCCTTGATGACCATACTACCGAGTTGAGGTGCAGTTATCGAAGCCAGTACCCCGTTGTAAGATCCAATCGGTGTTCGAGCTGCACTGGCAATCACCACCTCATGTTTATTTCCCATTCTTATTCTCCGAATTTATATGATTTCGATTATCATAGGCATTGATAATATCTCGTACCAGACGATGGCGGACCACATCCGAGCGATCAAGATATACAAATTGAATTCCTTGTATATCTGCCAGCACATTCTGGATCTCAATTAAACCGGAATGACCACTTGATGGTAAATCGACCTGAGTAATGTCTCCGTTAATAATAGCGCGAGAATTAACACCGAGACGGGTCAGACACATTTTCATTTGCATGGAGGTGGCATTTTGAGCCTCATCCAGAATAACAAAAGCATTATTAAGTGTCCGGCCCCGCATATATGCCAAGGGTATAACCTCAATTATCCGCTGCTCCATATACTTTTTAAGTAAATCTTTAGGAAGCATTTCTTCAAGTGCATCATAGAGTGGCCTTAAATATGGATCAATCTTTTCCTTATAATCACCCGGCAAGAAACCAAGGCTTTCCCCTGCTTCAACTGCAGGTCTAGCCAGAACAATACGATCGACCTCCTTATTTTTAAGACTATTTACCGATAAAGCGACGGCAAGATAGGTTTTACCCGTACCGGCGGGACCTATAACGACCACAATATCATTATCACGGGTTGCATCGACAATTTTCTTTTGCCCGCTTGTTCGAGGTTTAATAAATCCTCTTTGAGTAAATAATATAACCTCCTGCAGGTCCTGGTGGGTATGGGTCTCGGTGGTAATTTTGAGCTCGGAAACTCCATTGGAATTTGCTTTGCCAATATTAACAACCATTTCCACATCGCGTGATTCCAGGGTGCCATTCTTGTTGGCAATAAAGACAAGTTCACTTAAAATATCCTCAACCTTCTTTACGAGAAGGGCGGGCCCTTGAATTTTAATTTGATTCCCACGGGCAATGATCTGCACATTAAAAGTTTTTTCAATAAGCTTAAGGTTTGTATCCCCTATACCATAAAGAAGGATAGGATCTATTTTATCTACCAGAAAGACTTTCTCGTCATGATTCACTTCACTTGCCATATTACTTTTTTTTCCTCTATCTTAAAAATAAATATTAAGGCCTTACAAAATTTTCAATCATAAAAGTTAGGTAATTTTGGAATCCAATACAAATAAAAAGGCTCCCAGCATATGCTAAGAGCCTTTAGTAATTTTAAAACTGAGATGTCAAAAAAGATTATCTCGGTATTTTCAGCACTGTATGGGGGTAGATCAAATTTGGATCCATAATGAATGATTTATTTGCTTCATACAGTTTTTGCCATTGGAAGGGATTTCCATAAACATTGTTATAACCGGCAATTTTAGAGAGGAATTCACCCTGCGCTACCCAATGTTCGTTGGGTCCGGCCATTCTGGGAATCCGGAAGACTTGTGCCGGATAGATCAGATTCGGATCTTTAATTTGATCTTTATTGTATGAATAGATGGCATACCACTTATAAGCATCACCATACACATCCTGTTTCTTGGATATTTTCCAGAGATAATCGCCACGCTGAACTTCATACATACCCGCAGCGGCAGGTTTTCCTTTTTCTTCTGCCTGAGCAATTAAATTTTCGATACGGCTGATATAGCCTTGAGATTCAGTGGTCAGACTTTTCTTGTCTTTTTTCAATTCAGCCAATCTCTTTTTAAATCCGTCCAACTCACCCATTCGGGTATAAATGTCTTCTGGAGAAAGGGCAACAAATCCACTTAATTCGTTTTCCAGGGCTTTCAATTGTCCCAGATAAGCTTCGTAACCTGCTTTATCTGTCCCCAGCAGAGCATAAATCTCATTCCAGGTGTCTGCGATCTGTTGTTCAGTCATCGCAATTTCTTCATTTAACTTGGCAATCTGAGCTTCCTGTTCGGCTATCTGAGCTTTGTTATCCGCCTCACATTTTTGCCATTTTGCTAATTCAGCTTTATACTCGTCCATTTTCATATTCTTATAATCATAAGAATATTCTTGTGCAAAAAGACTCAGACTGAAAATGGTAACCAAAATTAATGATATCAGATAATATTTTTTCATTTTTTCCTCCTCACCTTATTAATTTTCGTTCCAGTTGGCTAAACCCTGCTCAACATGCGCTTTTTCTTTCTGAGCCTTATCCAGTTCAGCTTTCTTTGCCTGAAGTTGACTTTCCAGACCAGCTCTTTCTCGTTGGACTTCATTCAACTTCTGTTCTGCAGCTAAACAGGCACTTCTAGCCTCTTCCATGGCCCGAATTTGTTCATCATTTGGATGTCGACTACAACCCGTAGCGGTCAGCAGGGATAAGGAGAAAATAGCAACTAAACCAATACTGAGTAACTTTTTAATTTTCGACATACATGCCTCCTATCGTTAGAGAAATTAAACTTTGTAATAATAACAAAATTATAATTTTTTGTCAAGCTTTATTTGTATGTATTTTTCTCATTTTAGAGCTTTATATACCTTCAAAATCAGGCTGGTATATCTTCAGATTCCAAAGTGTTTTAAAATGAATTCTTACTTTTTCAACTTGGACTAATAAATTAATCACTTAATTGAAAAAAGCAAATGAAATTAATTATTTCATTCCTTTAGATAATGATATCGGCAGTTCTTGAAAAATCTTAACTTTAAATCCGTGAAATTTTATACAAAGAATTATTTGGAATGATCTTTTATTTTAAGACCTAATTCTCTTAATTGTTTTTCAGATACTGGGGTTGGTGCATTTTCCATTAAGGCCAGTGCACTACTGGTTTTGGGAAAGGCGATGACGTCTCTTATGGAATCTGCTTTCGCAAACAACATGGCCATCCGATCGAATCCGAAAGCGATTCCACCATGTGGTGGAGCACCATATTCTAGAGCGTCGAGCAAAAAACCAAATTTTTCCCGTGCTTCTGCGGAAGAAATATTTAGGGCTTGAAACATGCGCTCCTGTACTTCCCGCTGGTGGATACGAATGCTTCCACCCGCAATTTCATTACCATTCCAAATCAAATCATAAGCGCGGGCACGAGCCAATTCCGGTTTGTTTTGTAAAAGATCCAAGTCCGTTAACTTTGGTGAAGTAAACGGATGATGGCGGGCGATAAATCTCTGCTCCTCCGGGTCAAACTCCAGCAACGGAAAATCCACCGTCCAGGAGAGAACGTTAACATTCTTATCGATCAGATCCAAATCTTCAGCCAGTTTTTGTCTTAAATACCCCAATAAAATCTGAGCCTTTTCTATAGAAGAATCAGCAATTACAAAGATCATAGCCTGTTTACTCGACTTAAATTGGCTTAGAAGTCTGGATTTTTCATCCTCATTAAAAAATTTTGAAATACCTCCGTCAAATTTCTGGTCGTTTTTAATAAAGGTGGCGATACCTGCGCCTCCCAGGCTTTTGATATATTCATTGAGAAGATCTATTTGCTTGCGGCTGTAGTCCCTTGCTTCAGGCAAAACCAACGCGCCGATAAATCCATTTTCCTGACTTATTTTGCTAAAAATATTAAATGCCGAATCTTTAAAAATTTCGGTTAAATTCTGAATTTTCAGATCGTAACGGAGATCCGGTTTGTCACTCCCATAATTTTCCATAGCTTGATCATAACTCATTCTGGGAATGGGAGTATTTATAACAATATTTAGAAGGTTTTCGAACAACCTAGCCATATATTTTTCCATAACCTGGAAAACATCCTCTTCATCTACGAAGGACATCTCGATATCAACCTGAGTGAATTCAGGCTGGCGATCCTTTCTAAGATCTTCGTCACGATAACATTTCACAATCTGAAAATAACGATCGAAGCCCGAGATCATGAGTATCTGTTTATAAGTCTGAGGGGATTGTGGCATCGCATAAAATTTGCCTGGATACATTCTGGAGGGCACCAAGAAATCCCGCGCACCCTCGGGGGTGCTTTTGGTGAGAACCGGTGTTTCAATTTCCACAAAATTTAGGTCCGAAAAATATTCGCGGGTAAGTTGAGCCAGTTTGTGGCGCATTATAAGGTTGTTCTGCAGTATTCCTCTGCGGAGATCAAGATAACGATATTTGAGGCGCAGTTCTTCTGATTTTTCCGCATAATCCTTGAGTTCAAATGGTAGCGGCTTTGAAATGTTTAATAATTCTAACTCTGAACAGACAATTTCAATATCACCGGTTTTCATTTCCGGATTGATGGCATCCGAAGGCCTTCTCCTGACCAGACCTTTAACCGCAATCACAAATTCAGAACGCAATTTCTTGGCATTTTGATATAAATCACCTTTCGATTCAGGTTCAAAAACAATTTGTGTGACACCGTATCGATCCCGCAGTCCTATAAATAATACCCCCCCAAGATCCCGCCAGTCATCTACCCACCCATTGAGAATAACTGATTGATTGAGGTGCTTCGATGATAGTTCTCCGCAGGTATGAGTTCTCTTTAAATTCACAAAAAATCCTTTATTTTTGAACGAAAAATTTAAGACTGAGGAAGTAAATAAACAAGTATTAAGAAAAACGCCAAAAAAAAAGCCGCAAGATGTGTTCGTTGCGGCTGGAGTGAAAATTAAAATATAACTAAGACAGATTATGACATTGATTATCCGAAAATGAATTTGGTTTTAATGGTAACGATTCCACCAGCCCCGGTCTGTTTGGGAAAGGACCATCTCCGGACAGATCTGACAATACAATTTTCAACTTTACTGTCATTCAGGGTAGAGCTCAAAATCTTTACTCCCCCTACTTTACCGTTGGCCAGAATATCAAAGCTCAGAAAGATATCCCCACGCAAATTAGGATTCAATTTGAGTTGGGACTGATAACAATATTCAACCGATGCTTTATTCTGATTAATTATCGCATCAATAACTTCAGGATCCCGCTGAGAACTGCCCGCCCCGGTTCCAGAAACTTCAGTTCCCTGTGCGAGCCTGATGGATCCCCTTCGCGTTACCGAGGCACCACCGGAGACACCCGTTCCACTAATTAATTCGTCGATCCCGGCTTCCCCGACTTCTCCACCAAAGCCACCACCTTTGGCAATACGGCTGCGCTGGCCGCGACCTGTGGCCGCCTGCAAGGCTGCGGTACCGGCCACCAGTTCACCGGCATTTGCCAGTCCGGACCCTACACCGCCGGCGTCTCCCAATATGTCCGCGTATCCAAGTGAGCCAGAACCTCCGGCACCTGACGCTGTCAGAGCCGCAAGGACACCATATCCTGCTGCCTCCTGTTCCATCTGACTGCGCTGTGCACGACGAGCTCCCACTCCAGCTCTCTGACGCTGCACCCGATCGGCAGACGATTCCCCAACCAGCCTTTGCGCCTGTTCACTGATATCTTCTTCTCCACCACCACCCGCTTCTTCAGCAGTGCCCGCAAAACCCTCACCCTCGCCTTCATCAGGAACCTCTTCGGGTGTTATAATTTCCGTATACAAGTTCTGGAGAAAATTCTGCTTTATCCTCTCCCTGGCTTGCGCGGATAACTCCCAGTCCCGGTTACTCATATAGAACGTAAAAGCGTATAAGACTACCCATGTAATCAAAAGAATGGTATAAAATCTTTTATCAAATAAATCCCATAATCCCTTTTCAAATTCCTTGGGAAATCCTGCCAATCTAAAACCCTGGGGACTTCCACCCTGCGGGAAAGCTTTTGGACTTTTTGAAATTTCTGCCATGATTAATATCCTTTTCTCCTAAAAAGTCAAGAACCTATCCCTACAAATTCTCCTGATAGGTCAATAATCTGAGCTTATTAAACTCTGACTGTCCACAGGTATATAAGATTTTTACCAGGACTTGGAAGTGCGTATTCTCATCTGCTTGTACAATCACCTCATGGTTAAATGGTTTTCCATAGCGCACCTCATCTTCCTGGGCTTCTTTGGCAAGCTGAGAAAGTCTGGCAAAGAGCGGACGAATCAGATTCTCATCCTGAGGTAAGTCTTTCAAATCCATAAGTATATCATTACCCACTAAAATAGCATGGCGGGTTACTGACACACTGAGCTCTTTTTTAGGCTGTTCAGTGCTGGCTGAAAAAGGAAGTTTCAAATCTTCCGATGGGGTAAGAATCTGCCCGGTGGTCGAATAGGTCTTTAACAAAAACAACAATATGATGGTCATCATGTCCATCATAGAGTTCAGATTGAGCTCATCCTTATCAAGGCTAAGATGTTTCTTCCTGCGAGAGGGAACGAAAGCCATGATAAATTCCTTTCTAACAATTTAAAGTACAACTTGTCCAATAATAATTTGCGGATAAAGTTCCTGTAAATTCCCCTCACTGTCAAAATAGGAGGTCACATTGTCCATGGTCTTAATGATAAATTTATAGGGAATATCGGCTTCAGCGGTTAATATGATGGAATTTTTATCACTGAAATCCGTTTTATCCACTTTTTCCTTAATTTCAATTAGTTTCGTCTGTAGTGCTTCATAATCCAATCCACCTTGTTCATTCAGCGGAATAGTAGGCGGGGCATTCTCATCGCCCTGTTGACTCTCCTCTTCCAGGAATCCCCGGGAAGACCCGATGTAGAATCCCTGCCGAGATACGATAATATTAAGTCCCAGTCGTTTCTCAATCTCCATCGGTTTATCCAATTCTCCAGTCCCGCCACCTGCGGACTTAGGTGGAAGATTCAGCTGTTTAATTGCCAACTTGGTCCACACTGATCCGGCGAGTAGCAGAGGAATTAATACAACCATCAGATTCATCACAGGTCTAATATCGAGCTTCATCTCTTCAAGTTTTCTGGTCCTGCGTAAAGATGGTTTATAAGCCATGTTTTAAAACCTCTTTTTGATTTTAACGATTACCGGTAATCATGTTGATTAATTTTACAAGATGTTCATCCATTTCATCAATAATTTGAGACGTCTTGTTTTGTAGAATATTATAGATAATCAGGGTCGGGACTGCTACAGCCAGACCAAAAATGGTTGTATTCATTGCTACAGAGATACCCTGTGCCAGTAGACGGGGTTTATCAGCCTCTGGGATTTCAGTTCCTCCGACGGCCTCAAACGCAATAATCAGACCATAAATCGTTCCCATCAGACCGGTAAGTGTCGATACGTTGGCTAACATAGAAAGGTAGTTGGTCCGTTTTTGAAGCCGAGGAATAACCTCAAGTGTTCCTTCGTCCACGGCATTTTGAATAGAGCGAAAATCCAGAGTTTCACTTTCAGCTACTTTCTTTAACCCAGCCAAAACCACGTAGGGCAGCGCCTTCTGTCTGCCCTGCTCTGCCAGGCTAATGGCACGTTTAATATTTCCACTGGTTACCAATTTTCTAATTTCAAGCATAAATTTATCCGCATTCACATTTGACCGCACCAAGATGTAGTAGGTTCTTTCGATTGCGATTGCTAGGGCGATAATGAGCATGATCAGGATAATCCACATAAAAATAAATCCAGAAGAAGCGGTACTGAAATTTTCAAAAAAACTCTTCCAGAAAGAGATTGAGGAACCCATAATAAAAATCCTCCTTAAATTTACATTTTAATAAAATTAGCTTTCTAAATTCAAAATCGTTTCTTTTTTAATAATGATTCAATATTATCAATCTGCTTTACTTTCCCGCTGGTAATCGGTTCGTATTTAATCCCTTCTGCCTGAGGAGACAACTCGGTTGAAAATGATTTCTCAGCAGACAACTGTTTAAAATCCGGATTAAGTCGCCTATCAAACATTCTCACCTGGGGCAATTCCATTCGAGCTGAAAATGTATAGGTCTTGCCCATTTGAGTTAAATCAATGACCGTTGGTTGGTCTTGATTTTCTGCGGGTTGATCGGCCTCTTCCTGAGAATATAATGAAAATGACAGGAGTATCCACATCATCAAAACATATGAGATGATTTTCATTACACCACTCCCTTAATTTATTGCCCTAATATTCTATTCTTATTGAGAATAACAATTGTTTTTAAACGATTTTCATCGACATTTTCTGCTGCTTTTTGTCTGATCCGGTCTGCCGCAGCTGTTATTTCAACCGGAAGCATTTCGAGGTGCATATAAAACCGCAAACCACGATGTGGGACACCATTAAAATCCGTTACATCAATGGCTATTACATTCTCTCCGGTCTTTATGAAATCAGCGATCTCAATATAATCAACCCGATCAACTGTTTCAAATATTTTTGTATCATCGCCCTTAATATAATCACCATTTAAATAAAAATGATACTGATTATCGGCGGTGATCAAGACCCAGCCATTGATAACACGGTCAGAGAGACTGAAAGTCTTCCTGAAGTAGGCAGTTACCGTATCCGGTTCGGCAATACGACTCGGAGTAAATCCGCCTTCTGTCAATCCGGTGCCAGGCTCCGCTAGCAGATCATCCGGTATTTCTTTTTCTTCCAGATCCAGTGATCTGGGACGTGGAGCGGAATCTGATACGGTGGTATCCTGAACGGGAGCAAAAGTTGTCTTCTGCAGCGGATTAATCATGAGCGAATCTGCCGGAACCGCCGCAGAATACAGCCAAATGGATGCCGGTTGTGTATCAAGGGAATCAAAACCTGGAAAGATCATGGTAAGGGGTAAACTGTTTACTATAACGTCATTCCAATCAGATGCGGAGAATTCGGCACTGATCCATTCCAAATTATAGATACCCGATCCTTTCCAGGTTGGATCCGATTGAATCACCATCACTTCTTTCGGGAAATCCCCTAAATAATCAGCAGGATTCAGTTCAACCAGAAGAGCCAGTATCAGATTAGTCCACACATTTTTAATTTCAAATTGTTTACTGCTCTGAAACGCCTGTTCCAATTCTGCCTGAGCATATTGATTAAGTATAGACTCTTGATCATAAAGATAGACAATTCCTAACTGATACTTCGGATCACCTGTGCTATCAGCCTTCGCTTCAAATTCTTCTCGTTTCGTTGCAACTTTATTGGAAAGTTGAAGCATCATGGAACCAGATTCATAGCCCAGATTAAATAGCCGATCCTGAGTGGTCAGAACAGCGTCATTGTTTATGTTATTGTCGAGCGCAAATTGGAGTGTATTGTTATATTGGTTAAGAGCCACTGAAATAAATTCATTCATATAGTCGATAATGCTCATGAGTTGATCATTGTAATCCAGTGAATTCAGACCATCCGGTGTGGTAGCCTGCTCTCCGCTTTCAATCAATTGATATAAAGTGGGTAATTGGGAATTATAGACATCCACAGCACTCTTAAATAGGTTTCCGTACTCATCTGCTAATACATTGCTGGTTAACAAAATTTTACGTTCAGATTCAGTCACGTATTTATTATTTAATCCCATTTCCTTCGAAATATTGATATTTTTAAGGTGTGATGTTAATGTGACATTAACCGCCGGAGCGACTGCCCTTTCCAGCAGCAACTTTTTCCAGGAAAGTAATACCAGGCCTCTGGCGGGATTTTCCTGGCGCAGATATGCATCGATAAATTCAGAGGAGCGTTCCGCGACCGTATACAAAATTGACGACACCTTCATTTGAGACTGATTATACCATTTCAAGGCAATATCCCGGGTACTATCCTCAAAAGCCACTTTCCTAATAATCTCGCTAGAATCTTCCAGGGCAGAGGAGGTTTCAGGTTCTGAGGCGGTGGTATCGAACAGAGAAATATCAAGTTTTTCTGCATAAACCGGAATATTAGTTATCACATTTCTATATTCTTCGACTGCTTTATCATAAGCCGGCACCGAAGCCTTAAAGACCCCGTCCCGTTCCACCAGTCTTCTTTCCGGTGTTAAATTCGGAGACAAGGTTTGCTCTGCAATAGAGTTTGCCAGTTCTTCATAGGCTTCCGCCACCTTGTACATCGCTTCAAATCCTTTGATAGAACCCATTTTAATAACAGTTGTAAAGGCATCGATCACTGACCTTAATTTTGTCTGCTTTTGCTGTAGTTGTGCTCGTAGATTAGATTCGGGGTATGAAAGAGTAATCTGTTTAAACTCTATGTATTCAATTTCACCCAGCAGGAAATAAGATTCGGAAGCGTAAAGTAAATTTGGATCCCGGCCGGTACGTGCAAACTGGTCACTGCGTGAAATTGCCTTTCGGAATTCTTGCTTGGCAAGACTGTATTGCTGATTCTCAAAATAATATTCACCCCGCCGGAAGTAGGCTTCAATCGTACGCGGATCATCCGGATAGCGCATGGCAAATTCATCATAAATCTTATTGGCATTGCTAAGATCATCCAGTTTTAAGTAATACCGGGCATTTTCAAAAAGCAGATCTTTTGAGTCCGGATTGTCCGGATAACGGTTAATATATGTATTGTTGACACGGATGGCATTAGACCACGAGCTTGCACGCGCATAAAAAAGACTTGAATTATACAGGGCCGCTTCTGCATCCTGATGTTCAGGATAAAGGTTATAGATCCGCTCATAGGAAGCACCGACACCTTCATAATCTTCCATTTGCTTGTAGGCTTCAGCGATTTTTCCAAGCGCGATCAGACGATATTGCGAATCTTCATAGTTCGTTATCAGGGTATCATAGACATTAATCGCCTGTTTCCACTCGTTACTCAATTCATAATTTTTTGCACTGTTAAATATAGCCAAATCAACAATTTCTTTGTAATAATCGGCTTCCTGGTAAACCCGGAAAAACTCCCGCGCTGCTTCTAAGTTCTGCTCTTCCTGCTCAAGTTTCTCGGCATTTTTGTAGATCGATTCCCCAATACGTCTTCGGGCAACTTCCAGTTGATCGGGTGAGACATCGGGAACCTCAACAATTTTCTTGGCCACAAATTCCGCATCGGAATATTTACCCAGGAAGAAATAACTATTCATCAAGGATAATAAACCAACACTTCGCTGCTGCGATTCCGGAAATTTGGTCACCATGGTCTTATAATATTTGCGAGCTAAATCATATTGTCGATGCTGGTAATACAATGCACCGGCACTGGACAGGTAACCGGCAGTCCGCTCATCTTCCGGAAATAATTTGATATAATTATCATATGCTTCAGCTAAAAGTTTTTCATTTTCAGTCAACTGTTCCGGAGGTATTTGGGCGATATCGATTCCCCCGATCTGAACTGTATCCCCCTCAGTTTTTTGCTGATTGGTTAACGTCTGGGCAACTACGATTGCATTGTTCGCCGCATCCTTTCTGTGAACTTCTTCCAGATAGTCATTGCTTACACGGATATACTCCTCAAATGCATTGGGATAATCTCCCAGCTCAGTGTCCAGAATGTAGGCCAGGGACCAGTTGATTTCATACGCATTTTCATGAGTTGGGTAGGTTTCAAGATATTGGTTTGCTAATCGCGCAAATTCCCGGTATGCATTCAATGAGTCTTCGCGGGTCAAGGCACCCTGCTTGGGTTTATTGAGCTGGTAGATTAAATTTGATCTCAGCGCTTCTTCTGTATATTTTGTGGCCTCGTCAAGGATAAGAATACGGTCTTCCATTTCAGATAATTCAATATTCGCATACCAGGAAGACTTGGGATTATATTCATTATAGAGTTTTTCGCGGGAATTGTAGGCGGCTTCAAATTCCTGATCTTCCAGATAAACGTCCGAAATCTTTTTCTGAATCAGCGGAGCATAGGCATAATCCGGATACACGACCAACAATGTAGTATACGCCCGGATTCCCTCATCATATTGAACAATTCGGGCATATAAATCTCCCATACTTTCCAAAATGTTAATCCCAAATTTCGGTTTTCCAAGATTTTCAATATAATTACTGGCCTTATTGACACCATCATCCGTGTAGGATGTGTCAACAAAGCAGGCGGCAATATATTGCAAAGCCTCAGGTTTTATATTGGCTTTAACAAATTTACCTTCGGGATCAAGTTCCTGGAATTTTTCAATATCTTGGACAACCAGGGTAAAATATAGAATCGCATCACTGTAGAACTCGGGATCCGATCCTGCCAACCTATAATAACTCCAACCCAGTTTATAAAGGGCGTCGGTATACCGTTCTGACTCCTTAAATTTCAAAACATTTTTATACAACTGCGCTGCTTTGTTCAGATTGCGAATCGTTTCTTCCCGATCCTGTCCTAGTTTCGGTTGAAAATAATATTCTGCCAGATGCATAAATGCTTCAGGTACATACTTACTTTCCGGATATTTATCGATCAATTCCTGGTAGACTTCCTGGGAGGCAATTTCTTCGTCCATTTCTCCCAGTAAATATGCTTTGTTATATAAAGCATCATCGATGAGATCAGATTCCGGAAAAGTGGTAAGTATAATATCGTAAATGGTTATCGCCTTATCATAATTTCTGCGGGGAAATGTGGGCGCAAGGGGTTCAGCTTTCAATTTACCATCCTGAAAATCCTGCAGCTGTTTTTCATACTCATCATATTTCCGGTTGTATTCTTCCACTCTGAGCCCATAAAAGTCGGATTCTTCCTCGATATAATACTCGGCAATGCGGATTAAGATTTGGTCCTGGTTCTCAATATCAATCCTGGTTTTTTGCAAAAACTCCTTACTTACTTCTATACCCTTTTGTTGCTCCAGAGCCTGCTCTTGAATAAGTTTTTCCCGATAATTTTCAAGGTATTCCTTAATTTTGAGAAGCTCTTCGATATTATACTTCAGTAAGACCGTATCAATTTGTGCAACATCGTTTTCCTGGGCATAGGTCGTCTTTATTGTACAAGGGGTAAAAAGAATAACGGCAATCACCGCAAAAATTATAAATATTTGAGGGAAAAGTCTCTTTTTTGTGGAAGTTATGACCATTTATTTCTCCTCAAATTCACTGGTTCGCGTATCAAAATATGTTTCTCGGAAGGATTGTTCTCTTTCAGCTCTCAATCTTTGACGTTCTTCCAAACGCGCCTTCATTGTCATAAAACGAATTTCAGCTTCGATCTTCTTGAGTTGATCTTCTACTACCTGACGTCTTTGAGTAATTTTATCCATAATCGAATTATAGACCGAAGAAACCTGGGACATTTGATCCTGTAACCGGTCTCTCTGTCCAAAATTGACATCAATAATTCCTACAGCACCAAATTCTCCCCACCGATCAAACTCCGCATAGGTTTCCGCAGCCTCTAGTCCCATCGCATAAGCATAAAGCTGATCGTATTTTTTTCCGATTTCAACCAGATGCCGTTGATTTTGTTCTAGAGCCACCACCCGGTCATAACTACCCAACAATTTTGCACGTTCAATTTCTACACTTAACTGCTGAAGTTGGGCATCAATCTGGATCATTTCGTCCCTGATATCCTGGCGTAATTCTTCATCCTTTTGTTGCTGGAAATCCGCCAACGCTACCTTTTTTGCCACCGGATAGGAATTTATCAGAAGAGCTTTTTGAATATCCGCTTCAGAATATAAGTTCAGAGAGGATTTAATATCATCCATCAGGGCATCAATTTTCTCAATCGCATATTCATTTTCCTGTTCAACGGCTAACTTCCGCAGGTGATTTAACTCTGAAAGTTGATTCACCATATCGGTAATTTCTCCTGAAACCTGGGCACCAATGTTACTTTTATCGGCAATTTTCTCATCCCAGATTTTGCGCCGGAATTCCTCCGAAATGCCGGCTGCCTGGACATAACCGTCGCGATTATCCTGACGCAAGGCATCTTCTTCCTCGAGTACGGAGTTCTGGTAAATCTTGCTCATGCTATCTGTAAGAGCCAGACTTTCACTCAGGTTGTTTCGTTCCATTTTTGATTTATAAACATCAGTATAAAAATCGCGGGCAAGAGGTAAATCATTTTCAGATTGGTACATATAGCCCAGTAAACTCTCGGCTTCCATCCGATACTCGGAACTGTAATAATCCTCCAGTAATTTAAAAGCATAACTCTTAGCCTGAGTATAGTCTCGCTGGAGCGGATCCGGTTGTCTGCTTTTTTCGAGCATAAAATGGGACCACAATAAAATATTAAGCACTTTGTCATACCGTTTGAAATTCCCGGGGATTCTGGTGGCATAATCTATAGAGGTCAGATAGTCCCCACGTTCATAACTGATTTGAGATAATTTCAGGAGAGCCCGGTTGTGAAATTCAGGTGGTGTTTTTTTGGACGTGGCCATCGACTCGAAGACATCATAGGCGAGATCATAATTTTGACCGGCATTATAGATTGTACCTACCAAATATTGGGAAAAAAAGTAGTATTCACTGTTCTGTGGAATGGACAGTAATATTTCCACGGCACGGTTAAAATCAACATTTTCATAAAAGCAGAGGGCTGCTACGAACAGCACATCATAATAATCTTCCTGGGTGGAGGAAGTTACATCTTGAAAAGAGGCATAATAACGAATCGCTTCATCATATTCACCTAATTTATAAGAGAGCTGTATCAACCGGCCATATGCCCGGGAGAGATATACCGACCCAGGATACTCTTGTAAAAGTTGATTGAAAACCCCCCGAGCTTTTAAAAATCGATTGAGTGCAAAATTACTCTCTCCCCAATAAAAATAAACATCCTCAAAATCACGAACACCTGCATCCTGATAGGTTTCGATCAGATCTTCCAAAAGCCTTTCCGCAAGATCGTATTCCAAATAGTTAAAACTGGCATAAGCATAACGTAACTGTGCATTGAGCATGCGATCGACCTGTTCAATGTTTCCAGATTTAATCAGTTTAGACCGTGCAATTTTGACATCGATCACCCGTGCACTAAACTTGTAAGAGTCGGTTTTCCGCCATTCCTCGAACAAATTGAAAATGGTCGGTGCCATTTCCAGCGGAATCAGTTCCAAATCTCCCACTTCACCGAATGCATTTAATAAACGGTCCTTACTTTTACTAATGCGGCGGTTCAGACTACTCGGGTCACTCAGCTGGTCAAGTTTGATCATTTCCTCAGCGATGTACAGTAGCTGGAGGGCATCCTCAAAAACCTTTTTTTGCTTATAATTAATCTCCCCGGACCGCACCGCCATTCTCATCCGCGTATCGAGCTCGCTGATAAAATCATCCAGCTCATGAATGCCCGAAGCGTGAAGTCTCTCTTCCAACTGCTGCAGTTCATCAATCTGCATTTTTAAATCGCTGAAGTATTTTTCGATGGCTTCACGACGATTCTTGATTCGACTATTCATCTCATTATTCACCAAACGCATCAAGGCCACAAGAAACCGTTCCTGCGGCAGACTTTCAACATAATATCTGTTCAGCATGTTAGTGACATAATTCGTCAAAGCCACTTGATAGGCTTCTTCAGAATAAAATCGAAGCGATCCGTCATCACTTCCGGTATCTGATGTTTCTTGAGATAAAACCGAGCTAGGGAGGATAAGGATGCTTATTATGAAGATAAAAATGAGAGTAAAAAGTTTCATCATTAAGCAACCATTTTTAATTTTGGGCAATATACAAAATTTTTTTTATAAATCAAATGTTATTAAGATGTTCATTTAACTTTATTTGCGATTCTAATCCGGTTTAAAGCCCTTGCCAAAGCCATCTCTGCCCGGGGGATATCAATTTCATCAGAGCGATTTTTTAGCCGATTCCGGGCACGCTCTGCAGAGTTTTCTGCTCGAGCAGAATCAATTTCTAAGCCTTTTTCACAGCTTTCCAGTAAAAGAGAGACATTATTTTTCAATACCTCCAAAAATCCTCCCGCCGTGGCATAAAGTTCGGTACTGCCCTCCTTTTCAACCTTGATTTCACCAATTTCGAGCTGAGTCATCAGAGGAGCATGCTGGCTTAAAACCTGAAAACTTCCCATGACTCCTGGTGCTGTGACGCTGATGATATCATCTAAAACCCACTTTTTTTGGGGAGTGGTAATGGTTACCGACAACCTATTTTCATCCATAATAATAAACCTATTATCGTTTAATACCCTAGTTACTTTAGTAAAAATTCCATTCGCTCGAAAAGAAAAAAGGGGATAATACTGCTGCCTATCCCCTTGTCATAAATTCCCAATCCTTGTGGATGTATTAACCCATTTTTTTCGCTTTATCCACCGCGTCATCGATGCTTCCAACCATCCAGAATGCCTGCTCGGGTAATTCATCATGTTTTCCCTCTGTGATCTCTTTAAAACCACGGATTGTTTCCTCCAAAGGAACATATTTACCCTCAAAACCGGTGAACTGTTCTGCCACGAAAAAGGGTTGGGATAGAAAACGCTGAATACGGCGGGCTCTGGCCACAGTAATCTTATCCTCATCAGACAATTCGTCCATACCCAGAATCGCAATGATGTCCTGCAAGTCTTTATATTTTTGCAGTATTTCCTGAACGGTTTTTGCGACTGAATAGTGTTCCGTACCCACCACCCGCGGATCTAAAATCCGGGAGGTTGATTCCAAAGGATCTACAGCCGGGTAAATACTCATTTCAGCAATTTGCCGGGAAAGTACCGTGGTTGCGTCCAAATGTCCAAATGCAGTCGCCGGAGCCGGATCGGTTAAATCATCCGCAGGGACATAGATAGCTTGTACCGAAGTAATAGAACCTTTTTTTGTACTGGTGATACGTTCCTGTAATTCTCCCATTTCGGTCGCCAGGGTGGGTTGGTATCCCACCGCTGAAGGCATTCGTCCCAGCAAGGCTGACACTTCAGAACCGGCCTGGGTGAAGCGGAATATATTATCTATAAACAGCAAAGTATCTTTACCTTCAACGTCCCGGAAATATTCTGCAATGGTAAGGCCGGTTAGGCCCACCCTTTGCCGGGCTCCGGGAGGTTCATTCATCTGACCAAAAACCATGGCGGTCTTGCTGATCACACCGCTTTCTTTCATTTCCAGATATAGGTCGTTCCCCTCCCGGGTTCTTTCCCCAACCCCTGCGAAAACGGAAATTCCGCCATGTTCAGTCGCAATATTTCTGATCAATTCCTGAATCAGCACGGTTTTGCCCACACCGGCACCGCCAAAAAGTCCGGTTTTTCCTCCCTTGGAATAAGGTTCCAGTAAATCCACAACCTTTATTCCGGTTTCCAGCAATTCAGTTTCGGTGCTCAAATCTTCATATTTCGGAGCCGGACGATGGATCGGATAGTGCTCTTTTGTTTTCACCGCGCCAGCTTCATCAATAGGCTCCCCGATGACATTCATCAGGCGACCGAGTACTTCCGGACCGACCGGAACCGTGATCGGTTGACCGGTATCAACCGCCTCCATTCCACGGGTTAGTCCTTCCGTGGCATCCATGGCAACACAACGAACTAAGTTTTCACCCAGATGTTGCTGGACTTCCAGGACCAACGGAGATTGATCCGGACGTTTAATGTGAACTGCATTATATATTGCCGGTAAACTAGCGTCGGCAAATTCAAGGTCTACGACAACCCCGATAATCTGTTTGATCGTACCTTTCGACATATCCACCAACTTCCTTACATTTATTTTATTCGAATTTTAATGCTTCCGCACCACCGACAATTTCCGATATTTCTTTGGTAATAGCTGCCTGGCGGGCTTTATTATAATGTAACGTGAGATCCTGGATAAGCTCACCGGCGTTATCGGTGGCACTTTCCATCGCGGTCATTCGAGCTCCCTGTTCAGCCGCATTGGACTCCAGAAGAATCCTCCAGGTTTGCAAATTGAGATGTTTCGGTAACAGGGAATCTAGCAAAGTGATTTTATCCGGTTCAAAGATATAATCAACATACTTCAATTCACCACTGAACTCATCTGCAGTTAGCGGTAAATATTTCTCTACCACAATCGTCTGTTGAATGGCGTTTTTGAATTCGTTATAAACGATTTCCACCATATCGGTTTCTTCCCGGGCATATTTTTGAAGTAAGTAGGCGGTTATTTCCTGAGCAATGGGATATTCAAGCTGATTATAAATATTAATATAACGATGTTCCACCGGATAATTCCGGGTGCGGAAGAAATCGTATCCTTTTCTACCAATGCAGACCAGCGAAACTTCCTTATCCCGGTGCTCATCAATCTGACGGAGAGTCCGTTTAATAATATGGCTGTTAAAAGCGCCACAAAGTCCTCTGTCTGCCGTGACCACCACCAAAGTAACCCGCTGGGTGGGGCGGATTGCCAGAAGAGGATTCTCAACAAATTCCAGTTGGAAAATTAAATGCCGGATCATTTCGTCAATCTTATAGGCGTAAGGTCTGGCGGCAAATATCTGATCCTGCGCTTTCCGCAGTTTGGCCGCCGCCACCATCTTCATGGCACGGGTAATCTGCTGGGTGCTCTTGATGCTATTGATACGTCTGCGAATTTCCCTCAGGGTTGCCATTTTTTACATCAGTCTCCGGCATTAAAAATCTTAATAAATTCCTCAGTTGTCTTGTTCAGAATATCTTTCAATTCATCTGATAAGACTTTTTCCTTATTGATCTTCTTAAAGATCTCCGGCTGTTTATTCTCCAGATATTCCAAAAAATCTTTCTCAAACTTCCTGACAGCATTTACCGGAATCTTGTCCAAATGACCCTGGGTGCCAACAAAGATAACCGCAATCTGTTTGGCAACATCCATGGGAGTATATTGATCCTGTTTAAGCAGTTCGACCAGTCTTTGTCCCCGGGTTATCTGGGCCTGGGTCGTTTTATCCAAATCAGATCCAAACTTCACGAAGGCTTCTAATTCCCGATAGTTTGCCAGATCCAGACGAAGGCTTCCTGCAACTTGCCGCATGGCTTTTATTTGTGCATTACCCCCAACACGGCTCACCGAGATGCCGGGATTCACCGCCGGACGTACACCGGAATAAAACAGATTCGGTTCCAGGTAAATTTGACCGTCGGTAATTGAGATAACATTTGTGGGAATATAGGCCGAGACGTCCCCTGCTTGGGTTTCAATGATGGGAAATGCCGTCAGAGATCCGCCCCCTTCTCCGTCGCTCAATTTTGCAGCTCTTTCCAGCAGCCGAGAGTGCAGATAGAAAATGTCCCCGGGATAAGCCTCTCTTCCCGGCGGCCGTCTCAGCAATAAAGAAACCTGCCGGTATGCCCAGGCATGCTTACTCAGATCATCATAAATGACCAGGGCATGCATTTTATTATCCCGGAAATACTCTCCCAGGGTGGCACCGGAATAGGGTGCCAAATATTGCAATGGTGCAGGTTCGCTGGCATCTGCAGAAACAACAATGGTATATTCCATGGCGCCGGCATCTTCCAGGGTTTTCACCACCTTTGCAACTGTGGAGGCCTTCTGACCGATAGCCACATAAATACAGTACACGGGAGTTTCTGTATCATGGGTATATTTTTGATTAATGATTGTATCGATAGCAATAGCGGTTTTGCCGGTTTGACGATCCCCAATGATTAATTCACGTTGCCCACGACCGATGGGAATCATTGAGTCAATGGCTTTTAATCCGGTTTGTAGCGGTTCTTTTACCGGCTGACGATAGACCACACCGGGTGCTTTTCTTTCAACCGGAAAGGATTGGGAACTTTTTATGGTCCCTTTGCCATCCTTCGCTTCGCCCAGCGGGGTGATGACCCGGCCTAACATTTCTTTTCCAACCGGGACTTCCAGAATTCGCTTGGTGCGTCGAACCGTATCTCCTTCCTTAATCAGAAAATCTTCCCCGAACAGTACGCAACCAACATTATCTTCTTCCAGGTTTAAAACCACACCCATGACTTCATGCGGAAATTCTACCAATTCGCCGGCCATGACGCCTGATAAACCATATACTCGAGCGATACCATCTCCCACCTGTAGCACCGTCCCTACATCATAAACATCTGTTTCCTTTTCGTAACTGGCCAGCTGTTTCTTGAGAATCGAAGAAATTTCATCGGGTTTTACTTCAACTGCCATTTATTTTCCTTTATTTTTTAGGGGATAGCTTCAAAATTAGCTAAGCATTAATTTTTCACGCATTTTATCAAGCTGATTTTTAATACTGCTATCGATAACCGTATCGTCCAGTCTCACCACAAATCCAGCAATCAGGCTTGAATCAATTTTTTCCTGCAAAAGTACATCTTTTCCGGTAATCCGGTCCAGTTGGTTTTTCAAAGCAGTTTTTTGCGAAGCAGATAGTTCATATGCAGTCAACAATTCGCCCCGTAAAATCCCCTTTGAATCATCCAAATATTTCAGAAAATAACTGATGATTTCAGACAGGAGCTCCTCCCGGTTCTTTTGCAACAGGAGATTCAGGAAATCAAACGTCACCCGGTTTACTGTATCCTCAAATATTTTTGTAACCAGATTTCTTTTCTCAGACACCTGAATGACAGGCGATTGTAACAAAGCAACCATCTCTTCAGACTCTGCCATAATCTTTTGCAACTGAATCACATCAGACTCAATCTGATCTAAAATATTTTGCTCTCTGGCCAAATCGAAGAGCGCTTTTGCATATCTGCGGGTAACGCGGGATCCTGCCAACTGAAATTTCCTCAGTTTTTCTTTAAATCATCAAGTTCTTTTATATACCCATCAATAAGATCATGGTGTTTTTTTGCATCGAGATTTTCCTGAATCAGACGAGCTGCTGCTTGAATCGCCAGATCTGCCACCTGTTTTTTCAGTTCCAGAACCGCTGCTTCGGTTTCACGTTCGATATCTGCACGAGCCCGATCATGAAGTTTTTGGGATTCGAGCTTTGCCTTCTCGATCAGATCATTCTTCATCTTTTCTGCCAAATCCTTATTTTCTTTCATCATTTTTTGGATATCACTCTGGGCATCAGCAAGTTTTTGTTGCTGTTCTTCCATCAGTTTTTGAGCCTGCAATTGAGCATCTTCTGCCTTTTTCAGCGAATCACTGATGGTCTTTTCCCTCTTCTCAACGATTGTCAGAAGGGGTTTCCAGGCAATTTTCGCCAAAACAATGAATAGAAAGAAAAAAGTTACCCAGGTCCATATCATCATACCGGGTTCAAGCTGAAGCATAATTCATCACTCACATTTTAATTATTTTAGACTAAGCAAGAAACAAATAACCAAACCAAAAAATGCCACACCTTCAATAAGAGCTGCAGAGATAATCATGGAAGTTCTGATGGCATTTGCTGCCTCCGGTTGCCGAGCTGTGCCTTCCATGGCCGCACTTCCGATTCGTCCGATACCTAATCCGGTGGCAATTGCAACAATAGCTGCACCAAGTCCCGCAGCCAGATAAGCAAGAGCAAGATCACCCATTATGTTCTCCTTTTTCTTTAAGTTTAAATGAATAATTGATTCAATCAATGTTCCGGATGCATTGCCATCCCAATGAAAAGGGAAGACAGCATCGTAAAAATATATGCCTGTATAAAGGCCACAAGAATTTCCAGAAAATTAATAAACAATGCAAAGCCAATGGCAAAAGGTGATACAAAATAACTGCCAATTGCGATAATCAAACCGATCAGGGCATAAATAACTGTATGTCCGGCAATCATATTGGCAAACAATCGCATGGCCAGCGCGAATGGCTTTGTGAACAAACCAAAAATTTCAATCGGTACAATGATAAACAACAGCGGAAACGGGATACCATGAGGCACCATACTTTTCCAGTACCCGATTACTCCATTTTTAACCATTCCCATCACCTGGGTGCTTATAAAGGTAATAATGGCCAGGGAGGCTGTCACCGTAATATTGCCGGTAGCCGTGCTAAAAAGAGGAATCAGACCAATAAGATTGCAGGTCAGGATAAAGAAAAACAGGGTAGCCAGAAGCGGAGTGAGTTTTTTCCCATCTTTTAAACCGATGTTGGGAATCGCAATTTCATCGCGCACGAACAAAACCATTGTCTCCAGGATCGCAGCAAATCCAGTAGGAACCAACTTTCGCTTGCGAAACAACAGTCCGAAGGTAATGATGAGCATAAGAGAAGCGACCCACATCATGACGACATGCTGGGTAATGGAAAGATCCAGCTCAATTCCTAAGAGATGAATAGGTTTAAAAGTCGGCAGGTGAATGTGATATCCAAGCACATTCCATTCAGGAGAATCCTGGATATGATGAATAATAAAATCACCCAATCCAGTTTGCTCATGTTTCTCTACTGTCTCAGTAACTGCTTCAGAATATGACATTTATGTATTTCCTCTTGCCAGAGAAGACCGGTAAATAATCCAAATTTCTATGGCCAAAAAACTGAAATATGTAATCAATAATGAAATCAAAAGTACAAACTGTTGAATTTTAAAGATTTTGATGCTGATAAAAAGAAGGGCAAACAGTGCGGCAAAGCGCCCGATCATGCCCCCAAAAAATGCACTATAAAATTTTTTATCAGATTTGGTTACGCCCCAGGAAATAATAGCACCACCCACAACAAAATTTATAAACGAAAGAGCGAGGCCAATCCAACCCGCAAAAATTACCTTCTCTGCGAGACCAAATACCGTTGAAAAGGTTAAAAATATCGCAAAAAACAAAAATAAAAGAAAACCTTTTTTAAAAAAATCCCAAAACTTCATATTGAAAAAACATTTGTTGAATTTCAGCGTTCGTAAACAGAATTACATTTTAAAATTGGCTAGAGTCTGATGGAAGACTAAGAACTATTTTTTCTTTTCCTGGGTCATAATCGTTTTAATAAAATGATAAAATCCGGTAATAATTCCGAAAATGGCCCCTGTTAAGGTGAGCCAGGGACTGGAGTTCCATTTTTCATCAAGTTTGAGACCAATAAAAGTGAATACAATGACTGCAATAGCCCACACTATTCCGATATTCATATAGGGTGCAAGCTTGCGGTACGCATCAACAACGTAGTTGTAATTGTTTTCCTTGTTATCCAGGGAATTCCTGTTATTTTTTCTCAGCGGATTCTTGATCATCCGCATTATCTCCCGCCCGCTGGAATGGCATGGGCGCAGGCGTGGATTTCATGGATTTGGAAGCACCCATATCCGATTTACCTTGAAAAACCGCACCATCATCAATCACAAGTTTTTTAGCTTTTAAGTTTCCAACCAGAACTGAATTTGCTTCCAGAACCAATTTTTCTTCCACTCTGATGTCACCTTCAACTTTACCGCCAACCACCGCCATGCGAGCGTGAACCTCACCTGAAACTTCACCTTTGGCACCGATGGTTAGAGTATCTGCAGCTCTGACAGCGCCCTTCACACGACCATCTATACGAAGGCTTCCTTTTGCTTCGATGGAACCTTCTACATAGGTACCACTTCCAATAAAATTCAATTCATTGGATTGCTTGAAATCAGATTCCACATCTTTTGTTTTTAATGCCATACGTGTACTCTCCTCAGAAAAAATACTATTTATTAAGATCTAAAACTAACAATCTAGGATCAATGGGGGCACCATCTTTCCAAATCTCAAAATGAAGGTGTGGCCCATATGATTTTTGACCAGAATTTCCCAGATAACCAATTACTTCTCCCTGCTCAACTAATTGATTTTCATAAACCAGATTTCGCAAATTGTGCTTATAATAGGAATAGTATCCCCCCTTATGACCTATCACAATGGTATTTCCCCCATCCGTAGTCCAGCCGGAAAATAGGATAACGCCATTACCGGAGGCCACAATGGGTGTTCCCTCAGGCGCAACAATATCCACGCCGTTATGAATATTCTGATTGAAATCCTGGCTTAAAAATCCGGTTACCGGCGCCTTCAGGGGAATAGAGTTGAAGATTGAAAAGAGGGATTGATTCGATCCGGAATCTTCGTCTGAATCCGATGCAACTTCATCCGGATTGCCCTGAAGATTGACATAGCCAATCAGACTATTGCGAACCTTTTTACCATACCCTTTCAAATTATCCAGTTCGGTTGTCAATTCATTCACTTTCTGGAGTTGTCCTAATAGCTGTTCGTTTTGCTGTCTCAGGCTGATATTTTCATAAGCTTTCTGTAGTAACTGACCATAAGTGAATGCACCGATCACTATGCCGACAAAGATAAATATGATAAGTAATAAAGCTGCGGTGAGTACAGAAAAACGAATTCTGAAATTTTTTGCATTCGATTCGTCATCAGGAATTAATAAAATATTGAGAAACTTCTTTTTATGTTTCTTGTGTGCCACCTTTATACCCTTTGTTTAAGCATATTCTTGCTCTCAAACTTTTATTTCATCGAACAGTTCCAATAATCGGTCTAAATCTTCGCGAGAATAGAAAAAAATTTCAATTGCCCCACCATCACGCTTTGTCCGGACTTTAACCTGGGTTCCAAATTTTTCACGAAGGTTGTTTTCAGTACGACTTATGAGGGGTGATTTCTTTCGCGCCATTTTTTGCAGATGATGATGGGGAGAACCATCTCGCCATTTTTTTACTTCTTCTTCCACCTTCCTCACCGAATAACTGTTTTTAATGGTTTTTTTCCACAGCTCAAGCTGATTATTGGGATCGGTCAATCCCAGGATTGCGCGGGCATGTCCTTCTTTGATTTCTCCCTTTTTCAGGCTGTCCTGTATTTTTTCCGGTAATTTAAGCAGGCGAATAATATTGGCGACAGTAGCCCGGTCTTTTCCAATTTTCTCCGCTACCTCCTCCTGCGTAAGATGTACTTCATCAATGAGACGCTGATAACCATTAGCCAGATCGATGGGATTCAGGTGTTCCCGTTGGACATTCTCAATAAGCGCCATCTCCAGCATATCCTCATCACTGGAGACATTCAGAATATATGCCGGTATACCCTTTAAACCCACGGCAATCGCAGCTTTTAACCTTCTCTCCCCGGCAATTAGCTGGAACCGCCCGTTGGAGCTGGGCCGAACCGCAACCGGTTGAATGATCCCCTTTTCCCGCACTGATTTTTTCAATTCCTCGAATGCATCCTGATCCATTTCCATTCTGGGTTGAAATGGATTTGGATCGACTAATGCCACATCGATCTCATGCAGGGTTTTTCTCATTTTTGGCGTAATCTGATCCACCGGCGTGGAAATCAGAGCTTCAAGGCCTTTACCCAGTCTGGTTTTAGATTTCATCAGCCAATAACTCCTCTGCAAGCTTCATGTAGTTGGTCGCCCCCGATGATGTGGCATCGTACATTAATATGGGAAGTCCAAAACTTGGGGCTTCACTTAATCTAACATTTCGGGCAATTATGGTATCATAGACTTTATCTTTAAAAAAATTACGCACCTCTCCAGCAACCTGATTGCACAAATTCAGACGGTTATCGTACATAGTGAGAAGCACCCCATAGATGGTCAACTGTTCATTAAGGTGTTTTTGCACCAGTCTCACCGTATTTAGCAGCTGACTCAGACCTTCCAAGGCATAATACTCGCATTGTATGGGGATAAGAACCCCATCTGCAGCAGTTAACGCATTCAAAGTTAGAATTCCCAGTGAAGGTGGACAGTCAATAATAATAAAATCAAAGGCATCTTTAATCGTTTTAACGGCTTCACGAAGGAGCTGCTCCCGGGCAATCACTTGCACCAACTCTACCTCTGCTCCCACCAGATTGATATGTGAGGGCAATAGATCTAAATTAGGAACTTTGGTATTGAGCAAAGCTGTGGATACCGATTCTCGATTGATAATGACATCATAAATGCTTATCGGAAGAGTACGAGAATCTACACCCAATCCGGAGGTCGCATTGGCCTGTGGATCAATATCAATCAATAAAGTTTTTTTTTCGGCAATTGCCAGACACGATGCTAGGTTGACCGCAGTGGTTGTTTTTCCAACCCCACCTTTCTGGTTTGCAATCGCAAGTATTTTCGCCATGGATGATCTTTATATTCAAGCTTTGAAATTTAAAAGTGCTTGATTCTGAAATCAAGCCTTTTTACAGACTAGATTTCAAAGAGGAAATAAGTTTTTTCATTTTACAGAGCACCACCTGTCCGTGGTTTGAATCAACTCAACTGTCGGGGTGTGATATAATCTCCATGTTCTTGTTGTGCTTTCTGCAGCCGGTCTTTTTGCGCGGACAATTCCATAAAAATTTCCCGCGGAGTATCCAGTATATTCTTATAAATGTTAACAATCCGATCAATCTTATGGAGGTTTTCAGGGATTCGGACGGTAAACTGTTTGGTGTACTCACTTAACGTGTAATCCTTGTCTAATATCGACTTGAAGAGGGGGTTCAGATCCTCATACCGGGGAATTCTTCCGGTGGGTGTTACAATGGCCTCAACATCCCCATTTACCCGAAGCTCCATCCAACGATACCAGACTTTCTTATCATTTTTTTCATTCAGGAATTTACCGTTTTCATCCAGTAAAAAGTAATTAACCGAAAAAATCAAGGGAGATTTTTTCAGATTTTTACCGAAATCCAAATTAATTCTTACATAATTTCCGATGGAAATGGATAAAAAATCCAGATTTGACATCGGGTTGAATTGCCTTACCCCCTCCTTCCCCAGAGTTGCCGCGGTTGTTTCGGATTCCAGTGCTGCTCCTTTGGTAACTATACCGTGGTTCCAATGGAACGCCTCCTCCACCGGAACCGATGTGTCCGCATCTCTCCCACCGTAGACAATGCCGGAGATCGGAACCCCGGCCGGGTCGTGTGCGGCTTTATCCAGATTCTGCATAGCATCCAGTGAAATAGTAAAACGTGCATTGGGATGTGACGGGGGAATATCACGACCGGAGTCATCCTGTTTACCCTTCCACCACTCTCCGGAGTGATTTTCTCCTTTCTGTGGCATTTCACCATCTTTTCCTACCCAATAGGCATTTAAATCAGATGTAACAAGTATATTAGAAAAAATTACTTCATTAGGTGAGTGAAGCGCGTTCCACTGTATGGGATCATCTTTGGAATTAATACCCATGATGATACCGAATATCCCTTTCTCAACATTTACGGCCCGGACCTCACCATCCTTTTTGTGAAGATAGGCAATATCATCACCCACAATGGTCTCGCCCTCCAGCATAGCAGTGGAGGTTTTGCCACACAGGGAGGGAAATGCTCCTGTGAAATATGTGGAGCGTCCACCCGGTCCGTGAATAGCCATAATCAGCATATGCTCGGTCAGCCAACCTTCATTGAACGCACGTTGAATAGCCAGCCGCATGGCAAGCTTCTTTAAGCCGATGGTATTTCCACCATATTGGGTATTGGCACTGTAAACAATTTCCTCCTCGAGATCGATGTAAACCCGTCGCTGATCTAAATTCTTGCAGGTATTTCGTTCATCCAGCTCACCCTGTGAATGAATGAATTTAAAAAATCGTGCAGAATTTCCCAGCCTGAGAAATTCACGGTATCCGGGTCGATACAACAGGTCTTCACTGTGGGCCACGTAGGCAGAATCTGTAATCTGAACAGCCGGTATTGAGAAGGGGGATGCATTCGGCCCCAGACAGAAAAACCGCACAATCATCTCCTTACCCGTCATGATATCCTGCATAATATTCTGAATGTCATCCAATCCTGATGTGCGATCCATGGTGCTTATTTTTTCATCAAGTGTTTTACCTGCCGGCAGCAGAATTGCAGTATGTTTTTTATCCCGCGCCTGATCTAAATAGTTATCAAAATGAACGGTGTGTCCTGAGATCGCCAGCGCCTTCTCCTCACCATTGTGTAAGGATCGCTTCTTGATATATTCAATATCCTCTGCA
This sequence comes from bacterium, assembly GCA_020350205.1. Taxonomy (GTDB): domain Bacteria; phylum Calditrichota; class Calditrichia; order RBG-13-44-9; family RBG-13-44-9; genus RQOF01. Next base: position 3,473,124 of record CP070707.1, on the reverse strand, counting down.
TCGTCAGTACACACGAAAACCGAGGCAGGATTACATTTTTTAATATATTCGCTAATAAATTCTAGTAATTTCTGGTTTCGAAGTTGGATTAGTTTGCTAAATGCATCAGGACTTAATTTATCTTTAAGGAATTTCTCGGGCGTCAAAGCCATTGACTTCTCCTTATATTCAGGAACCGTTGCTTAAATGTGCTATTATTGATGCAAAGAGACTAAGGTGTAGCGCTTTTGCATGGTTTCAATTATAAATGGAAACAAACCTAAAAATCAAGGCAGAAATAAATACAGCAAATTTACCTTTACCTGTTTAGGATTCCTATTGAACAAGCAACAACTAAACCGACAATTAAAATGTTTCACTTTCGAATTAATTGCGTGTTGGTTTTCAGAGTGATTTTAAAAGAACGATGGTCGCCCCCCATGATCCTCCGCTTCCTCCTTCATGCCAGTATCGAATCACTTCAGGATGTTTATCTAAAATGGAATGAACCTGACGCCGCAAAGTACCTGTACCCTTCCCGTGAATGATTCGAATCTGATTTATTTTTTTTTCCTGGCAAGCCCGAATATATTCAGGAATCAAATCCTTTATATCCCGCGGGTGAAAGGTATGCAGATCCAGTGTCCCATCCAACGGGTAATCAACAGCTGCCAATGTGTACCTCCCCTAGGGATCTAAAAATATTTACTTAACCAACAGGGCTTTACTGATGGTGCGGTTTTGGGCATTTTCAAGGACAATCAGATACATACCACTACTTAAATTAGAAGCATTCCAGGTTACATTATGAGTTCCACCTTCAGTCCATCCACGAATCAATTCTGTGACCTGCTCTCCGACAAGATTGTAAACGGAAAGATTCAGATATCCGGCACTGGGAACATCAAAGGTAATGGTGGTGGTCGGATTAAAAGGATTTGGATAATTTCCATAGATTCTGAGGGTTCTAATAATTTCAGGCTGTGAGGTCTGAACAGCAGTAATCGGACTTGCGGCCTGAAAGGCATCAATGATTCCCCATCCATATTGATTATTAGGATTACTGGCCTGACTGGCAGTATTATGTAAAGCATGGATGATATCCATATTGGTAAAATTCGGATTTACCTGCAATACAAGTGCGGCTGCCCCAGCAACCAGCGGGCAGGAAAGAGAGGTTCCGCTCACCCTGGAATAACTCACGGTATCAGAAACACTGGCACAGAAGGTCTGACTTCCTCTGGCCATGACATCCGGCTTAATTCTGCCATCCACAGTCGGTCCCATGGAGCTAAAACTGGAACGGGTTCCATCCGAACGCACAGATCCGATCGCTAAAACGCTATCCCCATCTGCCGGGCCAATTAAGGTGTTTTCCACAGGTAAATAGGGAAATCCCTCATTCCCGGCCGAGTTTACCACCAGGATCCCCCGACCGGCAGCCATATCGGCACCCCGGGTGACGATGGTGGTATTGCCATCCATATCCTGCCAGGTGTAATTCGTATCTCCATTGGTAAATCCATTAAAATATCCCAAAGAACTGCTAATAATATCAGCCCCCAGACTATCCGCCCATTCTGCACCGGCAATCCAGGCATCTTCCTCAACATGACGCTCCCAGTCGGTATTCTCAGTTTTGGCCAGTAAAAAATCTGCTCCGTAAGCAGGGCCAATCAAAAATCCATCTTTAAAACCGGCCAACGCACTCAAGGTCCAGGTCCCATGGTTACCGGTTCCCATTTGTCCAGGTTCGTCCCAGACCACACTGTCCCCATTCACAAAATCCCAACTCGCCAGGATATTCAAATGCTTCAAAGCCTGATGTTCCAGATTGTTAAAACCCGCGTCGAGCATCGCAATCAGCACGCCGCTCCCATCATATCCCATATTATGCAGAGAGATCACATTGATCTGCTGATTTTGCTCCAGGGATTCGCCGTAATTGAGCACTTCGGTATTTTCGGGCACATCAGGTGACACTGCTGCAGAAAAATCAACCACCGGAATTGGCTCATCCTTGATAAATACCAGATCGAGATACCGGACAAAAGAAAGTGTGGCAATTTGATGGAGATTATCCCGGGCTACCTCAACCGAAACCGCATTTAACCAACGGCTTTTTTGCCTTATTTCCAGACTCACTTCACTCAGCTTTTGCAGGTAGGATTTTGAGACAGGTAGATCATGAAAATCAACCAGACCGGATTCAGATTTAAAATGTCGTTTTCGTCTCTCCCGTGCTTTGGGTAACAGATTCTGTTCGGCTATGGCCAATTTTTCACCCAGATCAATCCCTTTATCCTTAAAAAATACCCAAACAAACAGACTCTTCTCCCCACTGATATCATTTACTTGCTGTTGTAATGCATAAGAGAATTTTTCTGAATTTTGACTGTATCCCAGAGAGATTATAACCAGAATGACACCCCAAACTCGTGACATGTGCATAATCTATTCCTTTTTTTTATCCGCTGAATTTCGTATTGCAAAGATTAACTTTTTTTGAGCAAAAGAGATCCCGAATATGAATAATACTGCCTCAATCAAACCGTACGGAAACCACTTTACTTATTCCGGGTTCCTCCATAGTAATGCCATACATGGCCTGTGCTGCCTGCATGGTCATTTTATTGTGAGTTACCAGGATGAATTGGGTATTATCGGAAAATTCCTTTAGTGCATGAGTATAGCGGGCAATATTGACATCATCCAGCGGGGCGTCCACTTCATCCAGTATGCAAAAGGGACTTGGCTTGTATAGATAGATGGCAAACAATAGAGAGATTGCGGTTAAAGTCTTCTCCCCAGCTGACATCAGGTTAAGTGTGGTAAGCTTGCGACCTTTGATATGAACTGAGATATCGATGTTCGATTCCAGGGGATCTTCATTTTCTATCAGTTGAAGTTCGGCCTGCCCACCTTCAAAAAATTTGCCGAATACACCCCGGAAATTTTGACCAATCTGTTCAAAGGTTTCCAAAAACAAACCCCGGGCAGTTTTATTTAACTTGTTAATGGTCTCAAGAAGCTCTGCTTTTGCTTCCAGCAAATCTTCCTGCTGTTCTTTCAGAAAATCCAGCCGTCCTTTTTCCTTATCATATTCTTTTACGGCCAGGGGATTTACCTCACCCAAATTTTCAATTTTATGACGAAGCTGCACTAATTCTTCCTGAATTTGTTGAATATCGGGATTTTCAGGAAGAGGATTTTCAGCGACAATTTCATCAAGTTCAGATCCATATTGCTCTTCAAATTGTTCTTTCTGACTTTTCTGCTTGATCTCAATTTCCTGCATTTTTAATTCCAGCTCCTTCAAGCGTTCCAGCGCCTGATTCCAGCGTCGATGCAATTTTTTGATCTCTTCCTCTCTGGATAATATCAAAGATTTCAGGGACTGGTAATTATTCTCGACCTCATTTTTTTCTTGTTCAATGGCATCCCTTCCCCGGTAGAGAATCTCAAGTTCGGAGCGGGCACTTTTTATTTCCTTCTCAGCAATTTCAATATGGCCGGAATAACCGTTCATTTCAGTTTGTGCTGCGTTAATTCTTTCCCGTGTTTCCTGGTCGGATTGTTTTAAAAACCCAATTTTCTGAATTCGCTCATTCATCTGGTTTTGCTGATTCAAAAATGTTATCTGATGTTCCTGGGCTATTCTGGAAAGTCGCCGAAAATTTTCATCCGCCTGCTTCATTTCAGAAGTTAGATCTGCCTCAGCTTCATTTGATTCCGAAACCAGTCGATCCGCCTGTTCTAAAACCGGCTGGAGTTTCTTTTCCCTTTCAGCAATCTGCATCAATTGCGACTGAATTGATGTGATTTCTTCCCGCTGTTCCAATAACCGTGCCTCAAGATTCTTAAATTCATAACTCTCAAAATCCCGCCGTTTTTCGAGCAAGTTGACCTGCTCCTCCTGCTCCTTTTCCTGCAAAACCAACCCAGCCCGTCTTTCCTTTTGAACCGACTGCTCTTGTCTAACTTGTTCCAGCTTTTCCGAAATTTTCTGCAGTTGTTTCCCACTTTCTCGAACTTTCTTCACTACAGATTCGTACTGAGCTTTTCGACCGGTCAGATTTATCGAGCGATGCGAGTTTCCTCCTGTCATATGTCCCCACTCACCCACCAGCTCTCCCTCGCGGGTTAGGAATCTGTAGGAGCTGTTCATATGGTGATAACGCAAGGCAGTCTCCATATCTTCTACCAGCACTACCCGGTCAAACAGAAATCCAAATAATTTCTCATATTGTTTATCATATTGAACAATGTCTTTCAGAAACTTAACATCACCATCAAAATCCTTGTGTTCAGGACGGGAATTCCGGTTATTGTTCAGCAGAGAAAGCGGAATAAGCGTAAGTCTGCCTTTTTTTTGTTTACGGATTTCAGATAAAATTGAACGTGCCGTGTCCTCACCCTCCACAACCAGATAATTCGATATATCCTCCAGATAACTTTCCAGCGCTGGTCTAAATTCTTCCCGCGTGTGAACCATATTCGCCAGAATATCGATAAGCCCTTTATAATTATTTTTCTGAGACATTATATACTGTATACTCTCCGAAAATCCCTCATAATTCTCAATCAGGTTTTTCAAGAAATCAGAACGTGAATTTTCTTTTTCCAACTGGCCAAGCAATTGATTTTTTTCTTCCTCCAGCCGGTTGGTTTGGAGTTCAATTTCATCGCCCCGCTTCTCCAGTCTGGAAATTTCCTGCAAAAATATATTCCGTTCCTCCTGCGCCTTTTTTAGATCTATTTCAATCTGACTCAGGCTGGATTGCTTTTGCTCAAGTTGCTCTTCCAGATTTTTGACAGAGAGGGTGAGTTTTTCACGTTGTCTCAAAAAATTATCTCTCTCAATATTTATCCTCTGAATTTCTTCACGTTGTATTCTAATTTCTTCCAAGCGAGATTGATTTTTCTGACGAAATTCCTGGAATTGTTGCCTGATCTGGTCAAGTTTATCTTCAGCAGCTTTTTCGATGTGGCTATTCTCCTGATAAACCTTTTCCTTCTGGCTCAGATCTCCCCGGTTTTTTTCCACTTCTTTTTCCAAAGAGATGATCTGCGTTGCATAGTCAGCAAGCCGTTTTTCCAGTGCTGCAATTTCTGTCTGACGCTCCTGGCAATTTTCCCTGAATGACTCTATCTTTTGCTCATTAAGTTGTACTTTTTGCTGGATGTCACGAATTTTATTATCTGACAGGGTCAATCTGCCACTGACCTCCCGAAATATTTTTTCCAAATCGACTGATTTAACCTGCAATTTCTCCAGCTCGGCTTCTCCCAGATTCACCTCCTTACCCAGCCTTTCCCTGGTCTGCCGAACCTGGCTAAACTCTTCCCGTAAAGGAATTAAATCAAGACCATACCGTTTATCCCGGTATTGATAAATATAAATTTCTTTCTGTTTTAGCTCGTTCTTATATTGATGGTACCGCCTTGCTTTCCCAACCTGGCGGGATAATGAGTTTACGGTTTTTTGAACTTCCGATATCACATCGTTAAGCCTGACCAATTCCTGATCTGTTGTTTCCAATTTCCGGATAGCCGACTTCCGCCTGAACTTGTATTTCTTGATTCCCGCAGCCTCTTCAAATAATCTTCTGCGCTCTTCGGCATTGTCACTCAAAATCTGTTCAACCATTTTAAGCTCAATAACCGAATAAGCATCTGAACCCATACCCGTATCGGCAAACAGATCAATAATATCTTTCAATCTCACCTGGCGGTTATTCAGAAGGTATTCACTCTCACCGGAACGATAGAGTCTGCGGGTGATTTTTACTTCAGTGTAAAGGGAAGGCAAAATATTCTTGGTATTTTCAATTAATATGGAAACTTCTACCATACTGAGAGGTTTGCGTACGGCAGTTCCATTAAAAATCAAATTTTCCATCTTGTCCAAACGGAGCAATGATGGTTTTTGCTCACCCAGTACCCACCGGATAGCATCCACAATGTTGGATTTACCACAGCCGTTCGGACCGATAATGGCAGTGATACCATCTTCGAATCGGAAAGATACTTTTTGGGCAAAAGATTTAAAACCAAAAATGTCTAATTTCGATAAATACATTCGGCAAAGTTCGTATTAATTTCTTAAATATGTTCGGTTAAAATTTGTATCAGCATTTTCAGGTGAACGGTCAAGGTTAGATCATGGTAAAAGAGGAAATAGATACCAGCTCCCAAGAAAATCCCAAGAAAAAGCGAAAATACAATAACCCGCAGGTAGGACGAAATAGTCATCACGCGGGCACCATTTAACCATCTGATTACATACCAAACGTGAAAATATAATAGAGCAATCCCCAAAATCCAATAGGATTTCATAACCAGTAAAAGGTTATAAAAAAACATTCCGAAAGGCAAGAGCAGTAAGAACGGTGAGGCTGCCCAGGTACTTGTTGCCACCGCTTGTCTAAGTCTGATCCGAGGTCTTCTGAAAAATGAAAAAAGCTGGATAATTATGGTTAAAAATAGAAACGTAATAATGATGAGACCAACAATCGCAGGGATCAGCAGATAGGGTTTCCAGATGATATGGATCGCATACTGTTTGGCAATAGCCTGAGGTAAAATTAAGGAGATCAGGTAATCCATGAGAAGATTATTTCTGAAGAAGTAAATAATGCCTCCCAGCATCACTGCTGCGTTAACGGAAATCACCAGGATCAGGTAAAAACTCTGTTCATAACTGATTATTCGTCGTTCCAGGAGTTCAACAAAGAATCCATGCGGCTTGCGGAGGGATCTGAAAATATTCTTGCGAAATTCCATAAACGAACGATAAAGAAACAGGAAAATAAACAGGTTAACAATTCCGATAATTAGAAAGAGATAGGTATGAATTTCCTTCTGGATAGTAGATCTGGGGTCCCCCTCCTGAGGAATCCAGTTGCCCTTAAGAATCGATTCAGCTAAAGGTTTAATCTTCCGGTCTTTGCTCCATAATCCCTGAGGATATGTCTGGTATTCATTGTCTGCTATTGTTCCTGATTGCAGAGAGGGTGTCTCCAAGATATAGTCTGAATAAGTGTAAAATAATTGGCCAACTAATTTTTCTTTTGCCGGATACTCCAATAATTTCATATACATTTTCTGCAGAGGTAAAAGGTTTGCTGAAACTTGAGAAGTATCAAACGGTAAAGATAGCGGTAGGGATAAAGCGGATAAAATTAATGGATACGGCATACCCTCACTATCGAAATCCTCATCGAATTTTTCCCATGGCAACGGGCGTTCAAGGATTTCCAGAATACCAAACTGTGCCGATGATTTCTGTAAAGCAACCTGATCAAAATGGCTGATATAACTGAGCCACTCCCCGTCGGACTCAGCAAGACGGGCAAGGGAATCCAGCATGGCACTTCCAACTGAAGTATTATCCAGGTAAAAATTATTCAATCCTACGGCGATTACCGAGGGATGAGGGCCAATTAATTTTTTAAAATGTTTCACATAATTGAACAAGTTCGTGGTCTTGGTACTGTCAGTAAAGAGGTAATCAGCGAGCAGAGGCAGCGGAAGATCCTGCAGGCACAAAATTCCCAGAGAATCCGTCAAATCATAAAAACGTTCCGATTGCGGGAAATAGGGAATTCGGATCAAATTAAAACCCCTGGATTTCAGTTTCTGGAGGTCTGCTATCACCAGTCTCCTATCGAACAAGCTCACACCTCTCGAGTCTTGATAAACGTAGTTTATACCTTTCCAGGAAAATGGTTCATTATTTAAATACAGCCTATTATTACGTATCTCGATATCGCGAAATGCCACCCGACTGGAATATTGATCTATGATCCTGTTATCTTTAGAAATATTTATCATCATGCGATAATAACCCGGATTCTCCGGAGACCAGACTGAGCGGGGTTGAAGTATGATTTTGAAAGGTATCCGTTGTTGACTTAAGCTTGAGTCAAGGTTCGTTCCGATGGGAAAAGTACCTAACAATTGATTTTTCTGAAATATTTGTACCGTTATTTGGATATTGGAGAGGTGAGTCGTAGAGGAAGAAATCATAAATTCTCCCTCAATAATTCCGCTCTCATTTCGGGAGTAGGTACGATAGTCAAGCCCCGTTATGGCAGTTTCCGGCATCATGCTTAAATATATCGCCCCACTCGAACCATGATCCACCCGGGGCATATTTATAGGAATCCATGCCGGTAATTGATTTTTTAATCCCCGCCAGGGAGTCACATAAATGGCAAGCGTATTACTTTGACGTGTTACTAAATCAGACGGGACAGAAATTAGGAGGGGTTGAAAATTACGGCTTCCTTCATAAAGTAACTGGTCATTGATCGAAATCCGTATAGATCCTACCAATCTTTCCAGGTAAAGAAAATACCGTGAATCAGGGTTTTCCTGTTTTGGAAAAATTTTTTGGAAAATCAGGGAGCGCGAGTGGTGAAATACGGAGGGCATCGTTATTTGCCCTAATCGAATCCGGGATTCTCCATCTAACAAATCATAGGTTCCGTTTAACAGCAGCATCGATCGAGCAGGGCTCAACTGTCGGGTAAAAAATCTTTCTTGTTCACCGATCAGCTGTTCCGATTGAGAAAAAAATACCATTTGCTCCTGTCCAGACAGGAACGAAATGAACATGAGAACAAACCAGAAAAGGAAGAATCCCGATCTTCCGGATTGAAACATAGCGTCTCCTTGACAAACGCTAATTTTAATACATTCTAATGTAGAAAGCAAAGGTTTGCTCAGGTTGGAATTAGGATCGATAAATTTATCAGGAATAGGGTGATAAATCAATTAATGGATCGAGTTTGAAGGGGGATTTTTTCCCTATTACAAAGCGCTTGACAGCAATTTCATGGTTTATTATATTCGAGGTCTGTCTTTTGTTGATGAGTTAATTCCATTCGTTTTATATTGAGAAAGTACGATAAGGAGGATACCTTTGAAAAATTATTCAGGTGAGAATATTAGAAATATTGGAACCGGCTCCCACGGTGGTTCCGGAAAAACCTCGCTGGTAGAAGCCATGCTTTACACCATGGGTGCAACCACCCGTTTGGGAAGCGTAGAACAGGGAAATACCATTTCAGATTACAATGAAGATGAAATCGAGCGTCAGATTTCTATCAGTACCTCCCTGCTTCATGCAGAATGGAACAAACATAAAATAAATATCATCGACAATCCTGGTTTTTTTGACTTTTTCGGCGATGTGATTAACGGACTGAGTTGCGTGGAGAATGTTCTACTTCTTATTTCGGCTTCTTCCGGGATTGAAGTGGGAAGTGAACAGATATGGAGTCTGGCGGAAAAGTATCAGAAACCGGTCACTTTTATTCTGAATAAACTTGACCGTGAAAACATTAATTTTGATGACATTGTCAACCGCATGAAGGAAAGATTCGGCCACAATATTATGCTGGCGCAATTTCCGGTCGAAACCGGTCACAATTTTTACAAAATTGTTGATCTCTTTAAAATGAAAATGGTCACCTATCCGCAGGATCAAACTGGTAAATCTACTCAGGAGGAAATCCCGGCAGATCTAAAAGGACGCGCGGATGAATTAAGAACCCAGCTGATTGAAGCAGTCGCAGAGAGCGACGATGCTTTACTGGAGAAATTTTTTGAAGTGGGTGAACTCTCTGATGAAGAGTTCAAAACTGGATTTAAAAAGGGATTTCTCAATCGCAAGTTATTTCCAATTTTTTGTACCTCAGCAACCCATAATGTGGGTGTTTCCAGTCTACTTGATTTTATAGTTGATTACAGTCCGGCACCGACCGATATGCCGGCTTTCAAATCTACTGATGACAGCGAAAGGAAACCGTCCGACAACGAACCTCTGACCGCATCCATTTTTAAAACGGTATCGGAGGCTCATGTAGGTGAACTCTCTTTCGTCAGGGTTTTTTCAGGCATCCTCAAGAGTGGAGACGAAGTTCTTAATTCAACCCAGGGATCGACTGAAAGAGTGGGACAGATCTTTGACCTTTCCGGTAAAAACAAACAAAATGTAGATCAGTTGCATGCTGGAGATATCGGGGCGCTGGTAAAACTGAAAGGAACCCACACCGGTGATACGCTCTGTACCAAATCCAAACCATTTCAACTCCCCAAACCTGAATTACCTGAACCTCTGGTCATGCTAGCTTTTTCCCCAAAATCCAAGGGAGATGAAGGAAAAATTTCCTCCGGATTCCACGCGCTTCACGAGGAAGATCCTTCCTTTATTATTCGTTTCGATCCCGAGCTTAAGCAGACTATCATTGCTGGACAGGGAGAATTGCATCTGGACATTATTGTCAAAAGATTGAAACAAAAATTTGGAGTAGAAGTCAACATTAAAGATCCCAAAATTCCATATCGGGAAACCATAAAAGGAAAATCAGACGGTAAATATCGCCATAAAAAACAGAGCGGTGGTGCCGGTCAGTTTGCCGAAGTATGGATGCGAATCGAACCACAACCAAGGGGAGAGGGCCTTCTGTTTACCAACTCTCTGGTGGGTCAGAATGTTGATCGCGTGTATGTAACCTCAGTGGAAAAGGGAGTAAATGCAGCCTGCGAGGAAGGAATCATAGCCGGTTATCGGGTGGTTGACTTAAAAGTTGATTTTTATGACGGGAAAATGCATCCAGTGGACTCCAGCGACATCGCTTTCCAGATCGCCGGAAAGGCGGCTTTTAAAGAGGGATTCACGCAAGCCAAACCAGTTTTGCTGGAACCCATCTATAACATAGAGGTAAAGGTTCCGGAAGAATATATGGGTGATGTAATGGGAGACATATCCAGTAAGCGAGGTAAGATCTCCGGAATGGATTCAGAGGGAAGTTTCCAGGTTATCAAGGCCAAGGTTCCTCTGGCAGAGCTACACAAATATTCAACCACGCTCCGTTCAATGACGCAGGGAAGGGGTATTTTCACCCAAAAATTCTCCCATTATGAAGAAGTTCCACATGAAATGGCCCAAAAAATCATCGAACAGGCCAAAAAGGAAAAAGAAGAACAACACTAAAACAGGAAACTTACTTAAAGAGGCCCTGTGGAGAAATTCCATAGGGCTTTTTTTTTAGTTGACAATTATTTATTTTACTTTCTCATTTTCATAACTTATTAAATTTTAGGATCAACAATGGAAAACCTTTGGGCCCCCTGGCGCATGGAATACATACTTAAAGAAAAGCAAGGCATTTCTGAACCCTGTATTTTTTGTCATCGCCTGAAGCAAAAAAGAGATCGAAAAAATCTGATACTATATCGGAGTGAGGATGCATTTATTATTATGAACCGGTATCCTTACAATAATGGACATCTTATGGTGGTGCCTTACCGTCATTCTGGTGATATTAGCGACCTTGAGACAGATGAAAAAGCAGATCTGTTCCACCTGGTACAGTTATCAATACAGGTACTACAGAAAGACATGATTCCCCATGGGTTTAACATCGGTATGAATCTGGGAAGAGTTGCAGGTGCAGGTGTGGAGGATCATATTCATTTTCATGTTGTACCGCGCTGGAATGGGGATACCAATTTTATGCCGGTCATTTCAAACACCAAAGTCATTTCCGAAGCGCTGGATAAATCGTATCAAAAGCTAGCGAAAACAGTTAAAAAACTGGCCAAGGATTTTAAATGAATCCCAAGATTCTCACGCATTTAAAAGGCATTGTTACCCCACGGAGTGACTTGATTTTCAACGAATTGGATATCCGGGAGAATGTTGCGATTATAATCAACGGGACTCAGATTGCCGCGATCGATTCCGCCGATGTACTGAAGCAGCAGTATCCTGATGCGACGGAAATTCATGGACAAAACTGCTGGGCTCTGCCCGGCTTTGTGGATCCGCACACTCATCCCGTATTTTATAAAACCCGCGAAGAAGAATTCGAAATGCGCATCCTGGGTAAATCATATGAGGAGATTGCAGCGCAGGGCGGCGGTATCCGGAACAGTGTTCGGGCCTTTCGAAAAGCTTCCTTCCAGCAGCTGGTTGAATTGACGTATCAGAGGATTTCACAATTTATTGAATATGGTACCACTACCATCGAAGCAAAAAGCGGTTATGGACTCTCCCTGGAGGATGAATTAAAAAGCCTGCGTATTCTGAAGAAAATCAGTGAAAATCTGCCCATCACCATCGTCCCGACTTTCCTGGGAGCTCATGAAGTCCCGGATGAGTTTCGAGATAAACGCGAAGATTACATTGAGCTTATCATTAAGGAGATGATCCCCGCTGTGGCGGAAGAAAATCTGGCAGAATTTTGTGATGTCTTCACAGAGAAAAATGTATTCAGTATTCCCGAAAGTGAGAAAATTCTTCAGGCAGCCAAAGATCATGACCTGAAATTGAAATTACATGCTGATGAACTCTCCCCATTAGGAGGAGCTGAACTGGCTGCAAAAATGGGTGCAATTTCAGCAGATCATCTGCTAAAAGTTTCTGATAAGGGAATAAAGGCCATGAGGGATTCCGGGGTTACAGCTGTTTTATTACCCGGAACTGCATTTTTCCTAGGGAAAGAGCATTATGCACCTGCCCGTAAAATGATTCGGCACGGAGTCAAGGTAGCACTGGCGACTGATTATAATCCAGGAAGCTCCTTTACCCAGAACATGAATCTGATCCTCTCATTAGCATGCACCCAGATGAAGATGACCCCGGCAGAAACGATCTGGGCTTCCACACTCCACAGTGCGGGGGCCATTGATAGACTCAAACAATTGGGCAGCCTGGAAGTAGGGAAAAAAGCAGATATTGTACTCCAGCAGGTTCCTAATTATCAATATATTCCGTATCATTATGGTATGAATCATGTCAAGATGGTCATCCGCCATGGAGAAGTGATTCATCATCGTCAAAATTAAGTAGGAAGTGAAATAATCACGGGCTATTTATGCAAAGGTATGCGTCCTCACTGATTCTGATCTTGATTCTAGCAACCGTTTCTTTCAGCCAAACGGTATCTGTTCCGCTCTCACATTGGGCCTACGATGCAGTGGAACGCTGGGAAATTCAGGGATACATTCAGACTGTGTTCAACAATACCAAACCCTTTACCCGCCAGGAAATGGCCCAGTATGTGTCTGAAGTCTGGCAAACTTATGTGAAAGCTCCTGAAAAATTCAGCGGTGTGGATGTCGACCAACTCTACTACCTGACCCATGAATTTGAGGAAGAATTACAGAGAGATACCCGATTTCAAAAATCAAATCAATATGAATTATGGCGACCGCGGCTGTACTTTTTATTCAGGAAAACCCCACTGAAATTTCTCAACCAGCTGCTCTATCGGAATTATCGCAATTTTGTGTCTATAAATCATAAAGAGTTCAATCTTTATATCGATCCAATCTTAAGTTACAGTTCACAGCAAAGGATGGATGAAGAAACCGGTAGATATGAACTAATCCACATCAGCAATGGACTCAATTTTTACGGCAATCTGGGATCTTATTTCGGATTCTATTTTGATCTGACCGATAATCACCTCACTGATGAGAGGTGGGAGGGTATTAAATTACCCTTCGAGGTCTGGGAAGAATCCGGATGGCCTTATTTAACGCGCAGAGATAATGGAAAGTTTGAGTTTGATGAAAATGTCGCTTATCTCAGTTTCAGCTATAAATATTTTTATCTGTCTTATGGCCGGGAATTTAACCAGTGGGGGGTGGGTCATAACGGAAACCTTATGTTGTCAACAAATTCCACTGTCTATGATCAGATAAAATTTATGGTTAAATACTGGCGTTTTAAGTTTACCCATCTCACGGCCTTTTTACAATACATATCACCTGAAGGACGTGTTAGTATTAAAAGCCAACCTCATATTGACCAGTACTGGTCCGGAAATAGACTGGAATTGGATGTGGGAAAGGGTATCCAAATCGGGCTGAGTGAGGGTGTGGTGTATGGGGACCGTTCCTTACAACTGGGTTACCTAAATCCCATCAGCTTTTTTAAATCGGTTGAACATTACTATGGAGATCGGGACAATGGGGTATTGGGAGTAGATTTTGAGTGGCGAATGTGGCCCGGTGCAAAAATCTTTGGAGAGTGGTTCATCGATGATATCACCACCACAAAACTGGGTACAAAATGGTATGGAAATAAATTCGGATACCAGGCAGGCACCTTTTTGGTAAATCCGCTCTTTTTCAAAAATGCAGATTTGTTGGCGGAATACGGCCGGGTAAAACCTTACGTATACAGTCATTCCTATTACGATTATAACAAATATAAACACTATGATACTGTACTGGGTCATTATATCGGACCTAACTCTGATCAAATATTTCTCAGGTTTCGCCAGCGATTTTCAAAATTTTTGATGGCAGCAATTGAATATGAACATTATCGTCATGGATCTAATCCCGCTGACCGGAATGTGGGCGGAGATCCAGATCATCCCTGGGAATCAGGAGATTCCCCGGAAGTTATCTTCCTTGATGGTGTCCGCAAATCACAACAGACTTATGGGGCGTCAGTACACTACGAGATCGTCCGTAATCTGTTTCTAGAATTTCACTATCGCCGGATGAAATTTGAACCTCAGGAATGGGAAAACCTGCTATCTTTTAGGATTTCCTTGAACTTTGGTTATCGTGACCAACGGATTCGGCATATCTATCCGGCATCGTACTAAATGTGAAGTGAGATCTGGATAGGCGCCAAGTAAACGCAGCTAAATATTTTGATATATTTGTGAATTATGAAGTTTTGGATGTCAGTTAATCAAGATAAAAATCTGATGAAAAAAAGCAGGGAACGACAGCGTAAAAAATGTGTATAAGGCGAACCTGATTTTAAAATTGTTTTGTTATTGATAAAAATATCCTTGTGGATCCTTTAAGGAGCAAGCATGAAGTATTTTTCAGTTTCAATGATGATGATATTTATACTTTTTTCACTCCTCTATTCTCAAACGGATGAGGACATCATTTCAGCAAAATTCCTTAGTTCGGTACAAAAATTGAAAGCAGGTAACAGTTATTCACTGGCGGTTGAAATTCGGATTGATCCCCCCTATCATATCAACGCACAAACACCTTCCGAGGATTTTCTGATACCCACAACCCTCACCATTGAAACTCCGGAAGGGATTACTCTCGGAAAACTAAGTTTTCCTGAGGCCAAAATTAAAAAATTTGAATTTTCGGAATCCCCACTTGCGGTGTACGAAGAGAGCATCTTAATTTTTACCACCCTCAGCATCAGCACTGATGTAGCGGTTTCCGAATTTACTCTAAAAGGTATAGTAGGGTATCAGGCTTGTGATGACCACACCTGCATGGCTCCGGCTGATTATAATTTTGAACAAACATTGGCCCTGGCAGCGCCTGAAGAACCTGTCACCTACATTAACCAGGAAATATTCTCTGCAATCCCCGCCGCCGGGAAAACGGAAACTGCTGTTCCGGAGGAAGAGAGCGGTCTGGCAGCTACTATTTCTGAAAAGGGATGGATACTAACATTTATTTTGGTTTTTATTGCCGGGTTGGCTTTAAACCTCACTCCCTGTGTGTACCCGTTAATTCCTATCACCATCAGTTATTTTGGTGGTCAGGTGGAGGGGAAAAAGGGCGGGCTCATCTTTCACGCCATGATTTATGTGTTGGGTATGGCCATTACCTATTCCATTCTGGGAGTACTTGCGGCCCTGTCCGGAAATCTGTTTGGCGCTGCACTGCAGAATCCCTATGTTCTGGTTATCATTGCCCTCATCATGGTAGGCCTGGCCCTCAGTATGTTCGATCTGTATGAAATCAGGATACCGGTCTTCCTCTCTACCTTTGCCGGCGGTGCCAAACAGGGATATGTGGGCACCTTTTTCATGGGATTAACAGTCGGAATTGTCGCCGCTCCCTGTATCGGACCATTTGTGCTGGCTTTACTTACCTACGTAGGAGAAAGAGGGGACGTGGTTCTAGGCTTTGGAATGTTCTTTGTGCTCGCCCTGGGCCTGGGAATTCCCTTTATATTTCTGGCCCTATTCTCAGGCAGTATGAATAAAATTCCCCGCTCAGGTGCCTGGATGATTTGGGTCCGTAGTATATTTGGTTTTGTATTAATTGCCATGGCGGTATACTTTCTCCAACCGTTGTTTCCCTCTGCTCTTCTGTATAATCTGACGCTGGCTTTTACGATGCTGATCGGAGGCATTTATATGGCCTGGTTGGAGCCCACCCAAGTACCGGGTAAAACCTTTGCCGTCATTCGGAATTTGATTGGAATCATTTTTCTGGTTTTAAGTATGATTTTTTTCAGTTTTGGTATCGAAGCCGCGATTCAGAAAAGTGCGGTCACCCAACAACAAAGTCCAGCAGAAAACCTCAATCAGATAAATTGGAAGACCTACTCAAAGGACCTATTGGAAGAGGCCAGCCAAAACCTGCAGCCGGTTATGCTTGATTTCTACGCTGACTGGTGTATCCCCTGCAAAGAGCTGGATAAATTCACTTTTTCTCAGCAGGAGATCATTGACATTTCAAGAAATTTTCTGATGCTGAAAGTTGATCTGACCAAGGCGGGTGATCCCCGAACCCAGGAAATCAGAAAGGAGTACCAGATTAAAGGTGTCCCAACTCTGGTTTTTTTAACACCGTCTCTTGAAGAAATCAGAAATCTCAGGGTTGTCGGATTTATGGAAAAGGAGGAATTTTTGCCCATCATGCAGAAAGCATTGGAAATCGGTCGGGGTAAGGCATTAAATTAAGAGAGGTATGCCGGAATCAGCATCATTCACGAATTCACCGGTTGATCTCTGATTCATCGTAGCATATAGAAAACTCCGATAACCCTTATGCGTTCACCTGTTTTGACATGCTGGTTGTTCATAAGATTGATTTGGGGGCGTATTTTTATTCCCCTCCTACATATAGACAACCCGCAAAAATTTTTTCCTCCTCCCAGGCGAACAATCTATAAAAAAGCTCTCTCCGATTATTTTTTCAAAAATTAATATCCCTGCTGATATTCAATAATTAGGCAAAATGATTATGAGTAATTATTGATGGTCAGTGCTGTCAGGTTTCTGGGGATCGGCCAATTCCTGGAGTGGAAGATTAAATTCGTATTCCTTGAAATAGAGAGTGGAAATAAATTTTTCATTTGGATTTTCCATAGTCTGCACAATCACATCAGCCCGTGCCGGATACCATTCTTGGTCAATTTTACGCAGTTCCAGTTGGGTATATAGACCAGATGTGATGGTACTATCCTGATATAATTGGGTATTCAAGGCGGAACAAACCCATTTGCCTTCGACTTCATTGTACAGTGGATAATTTAAGACTTTTTCTGATGTGGTAATCACCTCAACTGAGATAAGGCGACCCGATTGGACAAAGGTTTTTGTCACCTGCACCGGCGAACCTTGATCATCAACAACATAGGAAACCAAGATCGAATCACCCCGCTGCCGCATTTCCGCTGTCATGGGTATGTCGTCCAACGGTGAACTGATCAGGAAATTTAACCAATCCAGGTAAAATCCATGAAATTGATTCTTCATCAGCTGAATTTTCTCTAATATTTTTGCACGTTCGGAACTATTTTCCATACCAGGATAAGGTTGCAACACATAGTAAATTTTTCCTTCCCGGGTCCAGATAAATTTCAGGGGATAGGTGTTGACAGTATCGCTCCTCTCCTTGAGAAAACCGATATAGGTTTGGGTGGTTAGATAACAGCTAAAGTTCTGGACAGAGCCGGCCAGGAGATAGTAATAGCGAGGTTTTACTCTTTCCTTAAAAGTCTGAAAATCTTCACTATATGCCTGTGAAATTCCCCCGGACAACATCAGCAAAAAGATGATGAGTAAAATAAATACATATTTCATTTTATTTTCCAGTTTACAGTCCAATTAAAGTCCCGATTATAATATTCTAAAGACTTATATTCATTTTAGATCATGGTACCCCAAAGGATTATTCTCTGTCTGCAGCACTGACTCAATTCCCATACCAAAAGTGATCCCGCTAATATTCCCTGAAGGCACTGGTAAAAATGTGGTAATTCCGGATAATATCATCCACATAGGAAATGGTCTGGTTGTAGCCGTAGAAATATCCATAGGTAGGTACCCCAAGCTCCCAGATCTCCAGATGCATTCTCCAGTATTTTCTAGTAAGTTGAGGGAGGCAGATTTTCACAGCATCCCAGGTTTGAGGATCGAGATCCAAATATCGAGCAACCTTCTGGGCATCGTAAATCCGGCCTACTCCACAATTATAAGCTGCCAGCGCTAACATCAGCCGGTTATTTCGATCCGCATCCGGAAAATTCTGCAGTTGTTTATAGAGATGGTAAATCCCGGCGGCGATATTTTCTCTGGGATTATTGGCAATAAATTCAATATCCATCTCACGACGGATTTCCATGGCAGTGGAAGGCATTATCTGCATGAGGCCCATCGCCCCCACATGACTTCTGGCATCTTCCCGGAAACGCGATTCTTTCAAAATTTGCATCACAATTAGACGCCAATCAAATCCATAGCGTTTGGAATATTTGCGAATAACAGGATAATAATTCTGAACTTTATTTTCGAAGTCACGGGGAAGCGTTTTTTTTCTAAATTCTTCATATTGTTTTTTTTCTTCTATACGCTTTTTTACAAAGTTCAATAATGAATCCGACTCCGCACCCAGACGAGTCTGATCTGGGGAACGCTGGCAACTATTATTCAACTGAATTAACATCGCCATTAAAATGAATTTTATAATCACTGACTTCACGGGGTATTGATCCAATCCTATCACACTACATTTTGAGTATTCACACGATATGACTTTTATTTATCAGGATCATTTTAAAAATAGAGCATAAATCATATTCTGGCGTGACACGTAACACAAATGAATGAATCATTTCAATGTTTTAAAAATTGATCCCAAATATTAACTGCGGTATGCGATCTTTTTAATGAAGATCGGTCCTATCAGTTGAGGCTCATACCGATGATCAATCCGACAATAAGCCCAATCATGATAAATATTCCGCACACCACCACACCCACCGCCAGATTTCCCTTTTCTAACTCGTTGGGAATATCGAAATGAGTAAAACGATTGATCAGACGATAGGTGATGATCGCAGAGGCAATTCCCAAAATAACACCAACAATAGCATAAATTGCATTCAAAAACAGAGGTGTTTCGTACCACATGGTTAACTCCTGGTAAATTTATCAAAAAAGTAATTTTATTCCTTGACGAGACGACTCAACCATTTAAACGTTAAAAACGAAATAAAGGCCATGGCAATTCCTTCCATAAACAGTCCTATTCCTATGGCTAAGCCAGTGGCACCGCTTAACCAGATTGATGCAGCAGACAGGATACTTGTGCCGGAGACCTTATTTTTTATGATGATAATCATGCCCAAAACAAGCATTCCGAGCATCACATTACCAGCGATATGCTGGGGCTGAATAACGAAATAGGGAGCAAGTTCTACAGTCACAATCATGAAAAGACAGGAACCTATTCCGACAAAGACAAGACTCAGCAGATATTGAAATTTTTCTTCTTCCGGCCTGGACCATCCTATCATTAAGACAGCCAACGTCGTAACCCAAAGTTTAATAAGGTTCAATAAAATCGAGGGAGAAAATAGATCCATAGGATTTTTCAATTTTCGAAAATTTTACGCATTTAAAAGAAAGTTGTCAATGCATTTTTTGGATAGTCAGTTGCTGTCGGGTAAAATTGAGTTGATAGTATTCTAACAATGCCTGGTGGACAAAGGCATTTTTTAATCCGGATGGGTCAATATCCCTAATCAGGGATTGAAGGCGGGAATTGGAATCAACTGCCGGAAATTGAAAGTAAATATCTTCAAGATAGCGGGCGAAACCCGGACTGTGATTTACCCCTGCCCAGACATAAAATAAAGGCAGCAGGACATTCAGGTGAAAAAGTTGACTTCGCTGAGAACCCATACTATGCCCGGCCAGTATACCTGATCCGAAAAGTTGTTGAAAGAATGGTTTGAAATCTGAACTCAAGGGGATACAGATGATCTTCTTTACCTCTTCCAGCAGCTGCATCCACCCCATCCGGTTTGAATGAATATCCAGCAGGATATTAAAAAGGGAACGATTGTGATATTTAAAAATAATTTGACTAAAACCGGCCAGGCGATTATAAGGACTATTATAAGGGCGTAGGCGGGAAAAATTCCACTGGATAAGATCTTGCCGGGGTAAAGCGAATACATGTGAAAATTGCCGTTTTAAATGATTAATCAATTTACGGTAATCAGGCACCCCTGTGCGCGATACCTGTTTAAGCGGCCTCTCCAGCAGCCCAGCTTGCCAGGCCAGAAGAACCCAGAAAACCAATGGAGACCGTTGTAGAGAAGGTAACAATGAAACGATTTTAGATGGGGGCAGGCTTTTAATTAACTGGACAAAAGGGTGACTGTTTTTATTATATCCCAACACTTTGGCAAGTCCCATAAAAAGTGTCGTCTCCCAGCCGAATTGGATTACCCAGGCACGCAATTCCTGACTTTTACGTATAAACCGTTTCCAGGCCAGTTTGCGCGGATCGAGGCCGACTGAGCCAAGTTTTGGTACCTTCACAGGTTTGGGCAACTCCTGATTCTTCAGGATCTCCATCGCTTCTCTCCAGCGATGGTATGGCATATTCACATGTTCAGACAATATAAAATGCGGAAAACGCCTCGCTAAATCCTCCGGTAGATCTTTTGGTGGATACCAGAGAATGTGTAATATCACCTGATTGTACCGCTGATCACCGTCATGACCATGTCTGAACCAATCCTGCCATTCATGATGGAATTCTATATCACCCCGCATCAGGGTATTTCCAACTTTAATGAGTGCTTGTCGATAATCCGGACCATTATCGTGATTTGGTATTCCTTTGTCATAGAACTCGAGTGGGAGTTTGTCCCAGGTTTGAAGCTGTTTTTTTAGAAATTCCGGACTGTCGAACGTCCACAACAGATAATATTCAGGAAAACGAATAGATAAGAGTGTCCCTTTTTCAACTTGCATTCTGACCTCCCCATGATTATATTTATAATAATCATAATATAACAATTATTATATTAAATTACAAATTTTTTATTCGTTTATGAAAAAATCATCCACCGCTGACCGTATCAGAAAGATTATGCACACCCAGGGAATGAACCAGCAGCAATTAGCGTCTTATTTGGGCGTAAGTCAACCCGCGGTTTCGCTCTATCTGCGAGGACGCGTCCCGCCGGCCGATATTTTGTATCACCTCGCCCGCCTGGGAAAAACCAACATCGAATGGATCCTGACCGGAGAATCCGAACCGCTGCTGAATCAGGTTCAAGAAAATAAAACAAGTTATGGAAATGAAAATCAATTATTGATGCTTTGGGCCCGTCTCTCTCCTGCAAATCAAAAAACTTTACTCTCTCTGATGCGGGAGTTGGCAGAAAAACAAAGAAATAGGTAAAACGATTATCTGGTGGGTAGGATTTATTTCGTTCGAGTCGACTTCACTCCCGGGAGATGAATTGTTATGATTGTCTTTTTTGGAGGGAAAGTACAACCTGATATATCTGATTTTCATTGGAAAGAGGCAGAACTTTTTCCAGCGCCTGCAAGGCATCATTAAAATAGGAATCGATCAGCTGTTCTATCTGCTGGGCAATTTCAAGATCGAGTAGGGCCTTTTTAAGATCCGGTAATGAATTAAAGCCAGACAATCTGCCGGGATACATATTTTTAAGGTCCGGCTTTTGTGATAATATCTCCTGATATTTAAGAGATATATAAGTTTTCTTATCCAATTTTAAGTCACTTCCCACCTTTTTTCCCAGAGTATTTTCTTCCCCGGCATAGTCCAACCAATCATCCTGGATCTGGAAGGCGATTCCCAACTGATTTCCAAAATGGGTCATTAACCCCACCTGCTCTTGAGAACCATTGCCCAGTATTGCTCCGACTTGAGTTGACAAGCGAATCAGCCAGGCCGTCTTTTTGGTAATCATATCAAGATATTGTTCTAAATTTACATCTTCTCGCTTTTCGAATTCCTTATCCAGCGCCTGACCTTCACACACCTTGATTAGCGTATCGGTAAACAATTGCATAATCTGCCGAAGATGGCGGGTATCACATTGTAGAAACCGCTCATATGCCAGACCTACCAAGGCATCACCTACCAGAATCGCCACATCTTCACCCCATTTGGTATGTATGGTGTACCGGCCGCGCCTTAATTCATCTCGGTCCATAATATCATCATGAATGAGGGTAAAATCATGAAACAATTCTATTCCAAGGGCAGCGGGCATGGCATTCGCCATCTTTCCGCCAACAGCTTCACACGATAAGATGGTAAGCAACGGACGAATTTTTTTTCCGGTAGACTCGAGAAAATAGAGGATGGGGTCACGCAATGACACCGGAAAGCTCTCTCTTACACTTTCCTGCAATTGAGTATGAATTTGATTCAAGTGGGGTGCAAGCTGATTAAATATGGGCACAGTCGACTCGTTTATTTAAAATGATGAATAATGTTTAAAATTTCCGCTGAAGATTTACCTTCCAATAGCTCCTGACGGACTTTCGGCTCGCGCAGATTGCGACTGATTTGCGCCAGAATCTGAAGGTGGGGTCCCGAGGTATCCAACGGTGAGACCACCAAAAATACAAAATGGGTCGGCTTTCCATCCGAAGAGTTAAAATCCAGTCCCTTCTGGCTTAATCCAAAACTCACCGCCATCTCTTCTGCTGCTGCCGTCTTGGCATGGGGAACCGCCAAGCCATTCTCCAAACCGGTACTCAGGTACTCTTCTCTTTCAATGAGTGCTTCGAGACAGGTGCCCCTATTTTTAACATTCTTTTCTGCAACTAACGGTTCCAGT
>CP070707.1:3441403-3450175 GCA_020350205.1 bacterium | reverse complement strand
CACGCATTTTGGTGATATTCTGGAAAAACAACTGCTTCGCCTCTTCCCAGTAGTCGTGATTTCGCCAGCTCCCATAACTGAAAAACTGAAAACCATCGACCCAGGGAACATTGCGGGAAGCCTGGATAATCTGAGGATGATTATCCCACAAATTCAAACTGGAAAGCCGGTATGACCCCGGTCCCACACTAAAAATCCGCCCACTGTCGATTCCGGCCTGGATCCAGTAGCCCCAACTCTCTAAGCCATTTCCGACCAACATGCCATAAAATTCATTACCGGTGGTCCAATGGTAATGCATCGGAGTCAGCTGATCAATGTACCCTTCGTTAAACCATAAAGCGGCATCCTGATAGACCACATTATATCCTTGCCAGCCACTCCAGTTATATTTTCCCAAAGCTGCCGGAGATAGCCGAACCCAGGGTTTCACCTGCTGAATGCTATCATGGAGGGTTTGAACAAATTCGGTCACACTCCATCTCCACCAATCTTCCCAGGTAGGAAAGCCTCCAGGAACGTTATTGGGATCGTAGGGATGCTGGACATCATACAGATAACGCTCGGGATCCTGCATGGTCTCCAGCGCCTCCATTCGGTCCTCCGATATCATTCCATCCGGCTGGAATAATAATTCCGGCGTATTCCATTTTTCCAACGGAATATCGGTAAAATCCGATCGATAGTATTCGTTCCAGCGAATATAATCCAGATGTAAGCCATCGATGTCATAATTCTGGACGATTTCCATGGCTACCTGCAGCGTATAGTCGCGGACTTCAGCCAATCCCGGCGAGAGGGCTCTGCTGGCGGGCATAGGCGCCCCGTATCCATCCCGACAGACCCATTCAGGATGTTCATAGGCCGGTGCTCCCGGAACCATGTCGGAGGTATGGAAGGTATTAAACCAGGCATGAAGTTCCAGACCTCTGAGATGGGCCTGTTCGATAGCATAGGCCAGTGGATCATAGCCTGGATTAGAGTATCCGGCATAATATCCCCAGGGCTCATAGGCAGAATTATAATAGGCGGTTCCACCCTGCCTGACCTGCCATAATACTGCATTCATGTTTGCTTTTTGGATATTATCCAAAATCTGCCGTACCCGGGCCTTGTTTTCTTCGGCCGAGCTGGAAGCGCTTATATGTTCCCAGGTGATTACCCAGGCTGAACGGAACTCGGTGTTATCGGCAAACAAACGAATACAGGAAAATAGAATGAATATTACCAGAAAATACCTGCTCATGATGTGAACTCCCTTAATAAATATCAAACCAATCCGTAGTGTATCTAAACTAATAAAGTTCTATTTTCAAAAATAATGATTAATATCCTGTCGCATTCGTTCATTGTACAAAACGAGTGATCCAGTATCACATACTACCAGATGGGGCCCTGAAATGCCTGTCCGCCTGTCGGCGTAATCGGAATTGTAAATGTTAACTCATTCATGGACAAAAATATGCGGTCATCTCGACTGAAATCCGTCGACAGGCGGATGAAATGGAGAGATCTTAAATACCAGATCCCTCGACTCCTGAGCACACCCTATTATTTGAAATAAAAGTAGATTCATATTTTGGTGTGCTCTTTCGCACGAGATGACTATCAGATAACCTATTCATAAATAATTAATATAATATTTCTCTATATTTGTCCTCAAATTACTTGACATCTACAGGATTGACCTATAGAAAAACACTTTCAGAGCGAAAAAAAATAATCATATTCATTTTGAATATAAGTAAATATCCCATACATACAAAAGCCGATAGACAAAAAATCTATCGGCTTATGATTCTCGGATAACATCATCTTTTACTTCTGCAGCAGCATTTTTCCGGTTGCGACTGACTTATCCACCGTTAATTTGAAGAAATAATGTCCCGAAGCCAGACCACTTCCGTCGAAATTAAATTCATGCAAGCCTGTAGTCATCTCCTTATCGATATAAGTACCGATATGGCGACCCTGAATATCATACACTCTCAGTGTCACATGGGCGCTCTTATGTAGCTCAAAGGGGATAACTGTTGTCGGGTTGAAGGGATTCGGATAGTTGTGATAAAGTGTAAATACATCCGCAACCACTTTCCTATCTTCGCCCGGCTGAATTCCCATAATCGTACCAGTAAATTTCTTTATCCCGTAACCATAAAATTCAGCGGCATAGAATTCATCACCGGCAGGATTAAATGCAGCATCCCGGATGCATCTGAGATACCATGGTTGATAATATCCACCAGGGGTAGTATCCGGGTCAACAACATTATTTAACCATAAGAAATCCTCTTTCAGACTGTCTACCACTGCATAGTTCTGATCCGGATCCAGTACCCACATGGCCCCAAATCCCGCTGCAAGATCCTGATAGGACGCTACATACAGTAATCCTGAAGGATGCCATTGAGCCAGGTTGGCATAAAATGCGGTGGTATCCCCGCCTGAGATGATGATCGGCACCAGAGTATCTGCCAGAGTATAGGTACCGAAAACACCATCAGTACTAAAAAACCTCAGGACACCGTAACTCTGAGTACAGAGGAACACATTCTTTCCATCCGGAGAGACCTCCATACAGCGGGTGACACCCGCAGAGATACCGGTAATGGTGTTAAATGGAGAGGTCCAATCCAATGGATCCAGAATGTCAATCCGTGATGCAAAAACCCCATCCATTTGGAAGGTATAACCATCTGAATCCACAC
Organism: bacterium; assembly: GCA_020350205.1. Lineage (GTDB taxonomy): Bacteria > Calditrichota > Calditrichia > RBG-13-44-9 > RBG-13-44-9 > RQOF01. The sequence goes on along the minus strand of CP070707.1, from coordinate 3,447,467 downwards.
CCGGACGTCCGTTGCTTCCTCCGGTCATGTACTTGGCAATGACATCATAAGTCTGATAGTTAATCTTGTAAACCGCTCCATTCGAGAAAGAGGCGATAATGTTTCCATCCGGATCGGTGGCCATCCCACGGTGTGAATATGCTCCACCAGTTTTTCCACCCAGGGTATCAATCGATCCATCCGGATTGTTCATGAATTTGATGGTATCCACCAGACCAGTAGCTGGATCCAGAACATAGATCGGTTTCACATAATAGATGGTGGTATCGGTATCCACAATAACGGTAATTCGGTCAGGATACTCTAAGGTAGTTTCGTCGCGTCGTTCATAAAACGAGCCACACCAAATTCTTCCGTCTGTACCCAGTGCCACCGAATAGGCATTTCTAAATCCCGGAATATTGACCGCTGAAGCACCATAGCTAGTAGCAATGGTATAGCCATTCACAATCAGCGAGTCAAATTCCCAGGTATGCTCGATCTGAGCGAAAGCAAATCCGGTCAGAAAAGTTAAAACTAAAAATCCCAAAAGCAATTTCTTCATCATACACTCCTTTTAGTTATGGGTCAAAAAATTAATTAGGGTCAGGAATTCAGCCTTTAGAATTCTATATCACCCCCTTTCTAGCTATTTCTCCTTTATTTATTGTAAAAACTACTGTCGCCCGTAATATGGAGCCGAATTTTTACCCATGGTCACCCGGATAACACGTTTTAAAGTATTGTTAATTGATCTTCGATTGACATACATGTACTGCCCGGTTCCCCACGACATAACAGTCGCCGGCGGCATAAGCACGGAAGCATACAGAGGTTCAACATTTTCAGGAAGATAATTACCCTCTCCATCAGGATGAATCACCGTAATCGCATTGGAGATTTGTGTTGAATCGGAGCCAATATACAAATCCCCATCTTCCCCGAAGGTCATGGACAGAATACTGGGAATACCGGCAGCACCGGCGGGAAAATATCTTCTCCAGTCAAAAACCAGTTCATTGGAGCCCAGATCTCCGGTTGCATTCAGTATCTCATTGCGCCAGATCCCGCGCTGAACCAGGGTGGTATCAGTACCGGTGTAAGTGGCAGAAACGTAGACATAACCGTTGTACACCCGCAGGGAACTGACTACATACGAAGGATAGTCTGCAACCAGTCGATCTGAACCTGCCTGGTTCACTGTATAGAGGGCAAAACGGGTAGAATAGAAGATATTGAGATTCTCATCGAAGTCAAAATCGTTTAGCGGCCGGCTTAAACGCAGACTGTCGTATCCTGTTTCTGTCATTCGGTATATATATATGGTTCTTCCGCCATGAAGGGTATTGTTTGGCCCCATTTTCATGGTTCTGAAAAAAACCTTCAAGGTATCAAATTCCTTTATTTCCTCTTCGGGAGTAACATAAATAACCCGACCGTCACCCAGGGAAAGAAACAGATTTTCATTCAGATCTACTGCCATGCCATAGGCATCATAGGCACCGGTAATTCCCCCATATTCCTGCTGGGCGGATTCCACCTTATAAGGCTCAGAAACTCCAAAAAGTAATGCACCGTCAACCTGCACCTTGATTAATAATGAATCGCCGAGAACCACGGGTGTAATACAGGTAATAATGGAATCACCCGTTATGGAGAGAAGCTGGGCTTTTTCACCTCCAAAATAGACCCGGGTATGACTGAAATTATCACTCGGATCGAAATTGTCTCCATGGATCGTGACCTGAGTGATTCCAGCATAAGCACTTTGCGGTTCTACCGCAGTAACAACCGGATTCTGTTTCACTTCATAATTTGGGTCCAGTTCCCACAGACTCTTCTGGGGTTCTTCGGCACATTGCACCAGGAAGGTCAAGGTAACAAAGATACTTAAAATGCTGAAAATTTGATGCTTTTTCATTATGGTACTCCCGTTAACTTTCGCAGTTTAAAAAGAAAACTTTATTGAAAACCTTTGTACATTGTCAAAAATACCGAATTGCGAATAGGCATAATCAACGCCCAACCCGAATTTTTGAATACCAAACCCATAGGCCAGATCCTCTTCATCACGGTTTGACATGTATCCGAAACGGAGGAAAAAGGTATTGATGAAACCATACTCCAGACCGAATTTGGCAAATTCAGGGTAGGAACGCGGATGGGTCGCATCCAGCGAAAAGATAAAGCCGTGACGAGAACTCAATTCCGGCATAAAATCCAACAGATTCAAGGATACCCCGATATTAAATGTCAGGGGCAGCTGGAAACCCTCCCGGGCGAATCTGACTTCCTGGGAAAAATTCCTCACTGACATTCCAAAAACCAGACTCCTGAAACCGGTGATATAGCGGGTTCCGAAATCGAAGGCCAGGACAGACACTTCATTATCAATCATATTCTGGCCATCGGGGGAATTGACCGTTTTTACAGCCGGACCGAGATGTTGAGACACAAGTTTAATCTGTCCCCCGACAGAAAATTTATCGGATAACCGGATGCCGTAGCCAAGGCCCATTGCATAGGCGAGTGGCTTAATAATCCCAGTTTCAATATAACCCTGTTCATTGGCAGCGATCATGGTCCCTTCGATCTCACCGTAATCCACGTACATGAAACTTAAACCAAAGATGCCGTATCTGCCCTGTCCGGGGCGGTAAGCCGCGCTCACTGCATAATGATCGATATCGGCGATCCATTGATTTTGGCTTGCCATTAACTCCATCTGAATATTCATTTCACCCAGCGCCGCCGGATTAGACCATAAGGATGCGGATCCGGTCAACATGGTGGTGGTTGCTCCTGCCAGAGAGGCAGATCTGGCATCCGGCATGACGCTCAGAAACTGAAAACCGGTCTGGGCCAGTTTCTCCTGTGAATAAAGTGGTCCCAATAGAATCAATCCGATGAAAACTATAGACACAATAAGTCTAAACATCTGATTCATTTAAGTACTCCAAAATAACCGTTTTATCATTTTTTGACAGATTAAATTAATCCTTCATCTGACAATGATGAACTTTTTATTGATTGACCGTCCGTCGGGTGTTTCAATATGGGCGATATAGACACCACTTACCACTACCTGCCGGGAGGAAGTCACTGAATACCAGGCCTGGTCGCCGCTTCCGTCGGTATGTTCAATGGTCTGGATTAAATCCCCACGTTCGGTATAAATCTTGATCGTACACTGACCGGGAATATTGTAAAACATAATTTTGTCAGCCTCCTCCGGAAACAGGAGTCGTTGCCGGTCTGCATTCAGGTAGTAGGGGTTAGGAACAATCCGGATCGACTCCAGATCATTGCTGCCAGGCCGGCGCAGGTATGCCGGTTCAGTGGTTCGAGTATAGAACATCCCGCTGTGGAGAGATCCATGCGGATTAGCATCGGTGTTATTGTTCGATCCGTCATTAAACGCTACAATATAATAATAATAGGATACGCCTCTGGCAGCGGTCAGATCGTCGTATTGATAGACTATTCCGGGATTATCGGTTCCAAAACCACAGGCAAAGATTTCATCATAGGTTGTATCGGTCCGGCCTTCGCTTCTAAAAATCCGGTAACCTCCAAAACCGCCCTCTCCTTCAGAAGGACTGGCTGTCCAAACCAATGAGATTTTATCACCTCCTGAGCTTACCTCGAAAAGCGTCGGTGGTTGAGGCGGCTGGGGAATCTGGAATCCCATGTCAAAATTTCGTTTTGCCCTGCTAAACGTGAGGAGAATTGAATCTCTCCCTGTATAAACCCACTGATCTTTGTATACATCTTCATCATCAGTGGTTGACCCATCCGGGAGAATAAATGGACCTTTGTCATTCGGATCGTTATAAGCCTGTTTCCAGCGACGGCCAATTTCGCGACACATATCCCGGTTAAGACCATTGATGCCCTCTGCTTCCACGATGACCACACTGTCCCCCATTTCCAGATCAAAGGGGCCATAATTAATCCACACATTGGTTCCTCCGCCATCATTATGGACCAGGTAGGGATCTTTTTTCTTGTCTTTATAGGTCTCCCAGAATCTCTCATTACCTCCCAGTCCGTCGTGAGGATTACCGCTGAGCATAGAATATTGCAGGATCATCTTGGGTAATTCCGCTCTTGAAACTGTATTCATTCCCGGATAAGTATCCCCGGCATGCCAGCCCAGAGTCACCGGCTGGTTGGGATCATCAGTATGATCCTGGGCGCTCCTGTCCACATGAATCACCACAATCCCTGCATGGTGCGGTGCAGTCAGGCGGCCATCCTGAGATAAATACGGGCCTCCTACATTGTCAAAAGCGTTTGTTTCGGCCTGGCCAGCCCAGGCAAATCCGCAACGAATCCATTGGACAATAGGATTAGCCAGGGTGATTGGCTCACCATAGTGCTGGGCATAGTCCTCACCGCGCTTGGTTACCCAGCAATGCTTTCCCCAGGACTGGGTCCCGCCAATTGCATAGGAACCTTCTCGTGATACACTGTAGCGTTCACTCCAGCCAATCCGAACTCCATACAACGGACCGTCGCGTTCAATTTCATCATCATAGTCGATATTGCCGGTGTTGGTAAAGGTATAGATTTTGATATGATAATTGTCATGGTATTGCTGGCTGAAGGCATAGACCGTCCGGTTCATGGTCAGTCCCATGGAGGTATTGATGATATTGGTAACGATACGGTCCGGAACCTGGTCCGGATTGATCTCATCGATATCCCGGGAATACACCGCGGAGACATTACTTCCATCAACGATAACGGTAGGAAGTGCAAATTTAGCGGACTGCTTCAGGACCACCGGAAAAACAGAACTCCCCACAAAACCGGCCGATAGATAAATCCCGTATGCTTCCCAGTATAATCCCCCCTCATCGACATAATCCCTGCATCCCAGAAAAGACCTTTTAATCACTGCATTATCCTGATACAGATATTGGGCCGGCCAGATTAAACCTTCATAGTAGCTGTTATTCCACGCCCGTTCAGATCCATAAGCTGAATAATGATTTTGTAGTGAACCGATCCGGATATAACGTTTATCGCTACTCTGTACCTGCCCAAACCCTTGAGAGAGAGTTGCAATTAAAAGCAGGATTATTGTAATAGTAAATAATTGATTCGATATTTTCATAGAAGCACCCTTAAAAACTGAGCTTGATTCCAAAAAAGATGTCTCGTGGATTCAAGTAGGTCAATGATTGAATATTTGGCATATCAATATATGCTTTACTTTCAATACGTTTTTGATTTCTGGCGGCGATCTCAGGATCGTTATCAGGATTCGGTTCCAGAGGATCGAATGGGACATCATCCGGCCTCCGGTCTCCAATTTTATCATTACCATTTTGATCACCTGTTTCCCAGTCAAGTCTAAGCGATTCCAGATAGTTGATCCGGTCATAGGAATCAGAAAATCCTGCGAAACTGAAATGTTTAGTGTTCAAGAGGTTCCGAATATCTACATAGAATTGAAGATCCAGGCGGCTAACGTTAAAACTCTTGGCAATTCGCAAATCAATATTATAATAATCCCGAAAGCGCACGTTATCAATTATGCCGGGGATACTATTGGGATTATAGGTATAATAACTGCCCGATCTCCAATCTGCCAGAAAATTAATCCGCCACTTATCAAATGGATAAAAACCCAAAAACATCGGACCAAATTTGCCCGGAGAGTGAAATTGAACATTTGCCCGGGCATACGGCTGCGGTCGCGGTTTGGACTGGGTGGGATTCTGGCGCAGATATTCTTTCTGGAGATTGGGATCTTCATAATATTCCAGCAGTCCAAAATATCCAGATGTCCTCACATCGTAAGTATAATTGACAAATCCGCTGATCCATTGTCCGGAACTTTTCATCAGCATAATTTCAAAGCCCCGGATGTCCGCATAGTTATTATTTTCCGAGATGTTGTACTGTACCGTTCCATTGATATTCCGGTAATACACCCAGCCGGGTTGGTTAGACACATCCTTATAATAACCTGCCAGTTTCAGTAGAAAAAGATTCCAGAGATTATGCTCGTAACCAATTTCATAGGCAATGGTCTTTTCCATTTTCAGATTACGATTTCCCATATAGGTCACTA
>CP070707.1:3434029-3441303 GCA_020350205.1 bacterium | reverse complement strand
CAGTTTAATTTTGCATAACCGAGTGTGGAAAAGTAATGACCTTCTACTGCCCGATAGAGCAGATGGATATAACCATTCTCTCTCACGGTGGCCGGATTGAATACCGCTCGCGACTCCCAGTGATTCTCAGAAAGAGGAGATAGAATCGGACCTTGTGTACGTTTTAATTTAAAGCAACCCATGATGCGTCCCTTTTATGAATAGTGTAATAGTAATCCCAATATTTCCCCGCCCATTTTACCTGTAGCTATCCCCAGCAAATTTACGGGCAGCGACTGCCAGCCTCAGGGCCTGGCGTCCATTCTCTTCCGTAATGATCCGGCGATGTTTTCGATCATGGATAAATTTGATTTGATCCCTGACCAGATTTTGGATGGCTGCGGTATATAAATCCAATTTATCAATGTTTTGCCGGTATTCTGTAAAGACGCGTTTCTCCGCACGGAATTCCTTCCCACGGGCCTGAATGTTTTGTTCCGTAACGTTCAATTTTTTAATCGTTTGCCGATGCGTTGGCTTAAATATCTCCTCAAGCTGCCTAATTTTTGAGTCATCCAGCAGGGCCTCAATTTCGAACCATTCCGGAACCCAGCCATGCACCACCATATCTCCCCTCTCGAATAACAGGCGATGGATCTGCCGGTCGATTACTTTTGGTTGATCAAACCCGTGATAATGACTAGCAACAACCCCTGAATCGTACTGGAGGAAACAGAATACTCGGTCTTCCTGCCGGGTAGACTCCCGATTTGTAGTATATGCCCAGATCATATTCGCATCACCAAGCCAATGACTATAGAGATCAAAAAAATGAACACCATGTTCCACGAAAATCCCGCCGCTTTTATCCTTATTCCAGAACCAATGATCGGGTTTTAAATTTTCATCCGTTGCATAATTCTCAAAGAAGGCACGGATTGGTTCGCCCAAAACCTTACAGTCAATTATTTTTTTTACTAAATCCACTAACGGGACATACCTCAGAATGAAATTTACCGGGATAATTTTTCCGTTTTCTTCTGCCAACTGAAGCATCTCATCCACTTCAGAAAGTGATAATGCCAACGGCTTTTCACAAAGTACATGTTTCCCGCTTCGAAGCGCTGCCATGCTCAATTCATAATGGGTATCCGGAGGTGTGACTATATGGATCATTTCAATATCAGGATTGGAAATCAATTTATTCGGATTCTCGCAGAATGCCACACCAAATTCACGGGCCGTATCTCTGGCACGCTTGGTATCGGTATCAGCGACTGCCAGTAATTGAACTTCATCAATAGTTGACAACGCCCGCAAACAAAATTGGCCAAAACTACCGCATCCAATCAGCCCAAATTTTAATGCTGGTTTCGAAAGCATCCGAATATCCTATGTTCTATATCATCATTCCAAAATGGCTGAATAATTTCCCCTATAGCAACAGTACTACCTTAATGCTTCACCAAAATACATGTCCCGTACCATCCTCCCGGCAATTGGATTCTGTTCCGCTTCCAATAAAGTTAATAGCGCTTCAATGGTTGACTCTGCTCCTGAATTTTTATTCAGGGAGTCCGGATCATTAATTCCATCAAAACAGCGGCCATTTCGGGGATCATATAATGCTTGTCTGGCTACATTTTTTCCCAGTAACCAGCAGGCAATTTCTCCGGCAAGAATCGCGTATTTTTCCTCCCCCGTGATTTCGGTCGCCTTTAAACATGCCCACACCATGGGTCGAACACCATAGGCTATCTGGGAAAAATCTTTTCTATCGATCATAGTATAACTGTTTTCTGAATCGGAAACCGCGAATTCGTTCAGATAATTATTTTTGATTAAGAAAGGATAAAACCACTTTACCTCTCTTAGTGCCTGCTGAATGAATTCACTATTTTCCAGTAATTCACCGGCCTCCAATAATGCATAAGCCTGCGAATTCCCATAGGCATGCCAGCGGTTTTGCCAGCTGAGAAAACTTCCATGAGGAAATTGCAATGAATCACCCAGCTGCATCAGACTAATTCCTTCCGCCAATTTCTGAATATACTCTTTTGCCATTGGATTCTGGGTCAGACGGTAATAGGGAATTAAGGCCAGGATCATGACCGCAGCCTGATCGGCCGCCGTATTATAAGGTAACCATTGCGGAAGTTTAATATTATTTTCAATGAGTGTCTCGGGATAATTCGATAAAACAGAGTCAATTGCAGGAAATGTCCTTTCAATTCGTTTGTGCAAGGCTAAAGCAAAATCCGGATTCTCACTCTTAAAATACTCTCCAGCCTCTGCAAGGGCCCAGATTGCCCGCCAACTCCACCACCCTGCTCTGGATTGGCTATTAATATGTGTGGTATTGACTGACAAATCCGATAATAAAAAATTGTAAAACAGACCATTTGGCGCCTGCATGTAGAAAATAAATTCCAGAAGTGAATGTACCTTCCGAGTCACCTCCGGTTGATTCCGGTACCGGAGATAACGGATATTAAAAATCGCTGCCCGGGCAACGTCATCAACACAGCTAATACCTTCACCGGGTGCCGAGGTCCATTCATATTCGGGATAATCCGCATAGATGTGCACAATCATCATTTCCCGGTCGTTTATTTTCAATATTTGACTCAGATGATCTAGGTGAGAGGTATTCAGCAGTCTTAGGGATCTTTCAGATCCGGAAGACTGACAGAATATAAAGAGTACCAAAAAAACAAGCCCGTTGACTAATTTTCGCCTAAAATTTAAAATTGTCGACTTACATAATTTCATATCAATTCCCATTTATAAATTACTCTTTCAACCCGGTCGTTGCCATACTCTGTATGAAATAGCGCTGGAAGAAGACATAAGCGATGACAATCGGCAATGCCAGCATCGTAGCGGCAGCCAGCTTGGCGCCAAGTTGTGATTCCGCTCTCCCTCCCACAGAGAAAAGAGTAACCAACTGAGGCATGGTCATGAGTTGTTCATCACGGATCACAATAAGGGGCCAAAGCACCTCATTCCAGGAGGCCATAAAGGTAATAATACCTACAGTTATCAGGGCCGGAATTGCATTTGGCCATAAAATGCGAAAAAGTATCTGCAATTCACCACAACCGTCAATTCTTGCCGCATCAATTAAATCCTGCGGAATGCTCATAAAATATTGCCTGAACATAATTATGGCGAAAGCATTCATAAGATACGGGACGATGAGAGAGAGATAGGTATCCACCCAGCCAAATTTAACCATAATTATATATTGAGGAATTAAGGTAATCTGGAATGGTAACGTCATGGTAAAAATTATTACAAAAAAAAGTAAGTTTTTCCCACGAAATTGAAGGCGTGAAAGAGCATATCCTACCATGGAGCCAAAGATGAGGACTCCGAGTGTAATAGACAATGCTACCAAAAAACTGTTGAGCAACGCCCTTAAAATGGGGATTTTTTGTACAACCTGCTGGTAACTTGTTAAAGTTAATGTACTGGGCAATAAAGTTAATTTGCCCAGTTCGCTTTCCGGAGCCAGAGATGCACTTAACATCCAGGTAAAGGGATAGATGAAAATGAGAACACCAAACAGTAAACACAGATAAAGAACGGGTTTCTTCATAATCAGGCACCGGTGTCTTTCTCTATAAAGCGTTTTTGGAGAATAATGACTAATAATATCAGGATTGCAAAGAAGAATCCCAGGGTTGCCGCATACCCCATATGATAATAAAAAAATCCCTGTTTATAGATATAAAGCACCGCGGATATCGTACTATTCAGCGGCCCCCCACCAGTCATAATATAAGGTTCTATGAATAATGAAAATCCACCAATTGTTGATAATATGACAACCATAAACATAGTTGGATTAATGCTGGGAAGTGTAATGTGCCAGAATTTTTGCCAGTCTGTAGCCCCCTCAATGTCCGCTGCTTCATAGTAATGAGCGGGTACGCTTTGCAGACCGACCAAAAACAGTACAATATACAACCCAACATTTTTCCAGGTTGCCATGATTGCAATTGAGGGCATCGCCATTTCCGGCGAGATAATCCATCTTATTTTGCCTAATCCCAGATCGACCAGAATCCGATTTAACAACCCCGTATCAAATCCATATAATTGCTCCCATAACATCGTTACCACCACACCAGATACAACCACCGGGAGAAAAAAGACAGCCCTGAAAAAACCCTTAAGTCTTATGTTCTGATTTAGTAACTCCGCAAAAAAAAGAGCCACACCAATTTGTAAGGGGATATGAATAATTAAAAATATCAGAGTATTAAGAATTGACCGAAAAAAAATCTTATCCTGAAAGAGATGATAAAAATTACCCAGACCGATAAATTCCATCGGTCCGATTATGTTCCATTTATTAAACATCAGAAAAAATGAAAACAACACCGGAAAGGCGATGAAGGTGACAAAGTGGATCACATACGGCGAGATCATCACGTAGGGAATAAAATTTTTACTTTTTCTCTGCATGATTCACCAAATCTAGAATAACCTGTTGAATTAATTCAGAAGTAACTGGGCTGCGTCAGCTGCATCTTGAATAGCTTTCTCAGGAGATTTAGTGCCATAGACAACACAGGCTTCATACTCCTGGGTAATCACATCGAAAATTTCTTTTAATACCGGGCTGCTATCGGTGCCTCGGATATACTGGGCTTGTTTTGCGAACGGGATCATCTTTGGATTTTCTTTGAAATAATCTGCAAAAAATTCATCCGTGAATAGCGACCGACGCCTTGGAAGCTGGCTGGTTATCTTCAGAAATTCTAAGTCATTCTCTTTACTCAACATATGCGCCAAAAATTTCCATGCCAATTCAGGATTTTGACAGGTATTGAACAGCACAATATTCTTGGGATCACAATAGGTATAGACTGGTCCATTAAAACCATCCGGAACGGGCATAGATGCAAATGAATATTCGAAACCCTCGGTTTTAAATTTTTCTGCATGGGCAATTTCCCAGGGACCAGCGAAACGAGTGGCTATTTCACTGCCCAGAAATGCATCACTCCGAGCAGAAAGCCGTTCACGGGGCAAATAATTCTTTTCGTATAAAGTTTTAAGGAATCGAAAGGTTTCAATTGCATAATCATTATTGAACATGACCTCGTTATTCTTCACCAGTGGGCCACCCCCGGAGGCTGCCAGATAAAGAGGATAAAAATCAAAAAAACGCTGATACCAGACCAGCATAATCTCACAATAGCCAATCCAGCGGTCAACATATCCATCATTATCCGCATCTTTCTGGAATTTTTTGGCAGCATCCAGATACTCCCCGTAAGTTGAGGGAGGATTATAATACCCTAACTTGTTCATAATATTTCGATTATAGAGTAGCATAATCGGGTTAATTTTCCAGGGGATCTGGTATATATGACCATCAGCAGAAGTAACCTCCTCAACTGTTGCCGAATCGCAGCGTTCATAAATGAATTCAAGAAAACCGGTGATAGTATCCAGGGGCACTAAGGTCCCGGATTGGGCATAAAACTCCACATCTCCCTGCCACATATTTGAGTAGATGTCCGGGGTGGTTTTCCCCACCACAGCCGCTAAAATAATTTCTTCGCTTGAGCGGCCTTCCGGGACTGGTTGAAATTTAACAATAAAGTGGGGATTCAACTGATTCCACTGTTCAACGACCGCTCTGGCAAATATAATTTCATCGGGATTATTGGCGGACCAGTAAACAATCTGAGATGAATTTTTTTCTCCATTCGAGAAGCATGATAAATAAAGTGGAAACAGACACAGCCAAAATAAATAACGGGATTTGTAATTTGAACTTACTGTATTCCTTCTCTTAGCATCAACATCACATCTTTTGAGAATCATATTCTCAAACTCACCCTAAATAGTTCCAATACCTATATGTGGGAATATTAAATTATCGACAAACTGATCATGAATAGAGTGAAAATGAAACAACTAAAACCTTAATATGACTGAAAATCTTTGAGCACTTTCCAGTCTGCCAAAATCCGCATAGGCATAATCCAGGTTAAACTGGAAATTTTTAAAAAATTTGGTGCCTATTCCTGCTCCCAGAGTTAAACCTTCCTCGCTATCTCTCAGAAAAAGATTTCTGTATCCTGCCCTGAGAAAGAATAATTCTTTATATCCGTATTCTGATCCAATATGGACACTTTCCGTATTATTTATGGGATGCATTGCCTCAACTGCCACGGTGAAGCGGTGACTGGAAGACTGATATGGTTCCATGGCAACTCCGACTTGGAAATTGAGTGGAAGTGGCCATTTCTGGGTTTCCAAATTGGCAAAAATTCGATCATTATTACCCTGCTGATAGGGATCTACATCATGATACACCAGAAGATCCTCTCCCTCCAAACGCATATCTGTTCCAAAGTTTGTGAGGACTGCTCCGATTCGCATGTCTTTCAATCCCGTTCTGAAGATAGTCCCAATATCGACCGCATAACCCTGAGCAGTTTCCTTCCAAATCGCTTGATGAATATATTTCACATTAAATCCTAGCGAAAAACGATCTGTTAAGTTAAATCCGTAAGAGATCATTAATGCCATATCACCGGCATCAAAAAATTCACCGGTTCCTTCAGGCTGATCAACTGTTCTTACTTTCATTTCATTCATACTGAGTGAGGTAAGGCTTGCTCCCAATGTCCCTATTTTACCTAACGGGATAATAGCACCCGCAAAATCAAACTTAACATCAGCAATCCAATTTGTATGCACAAATAGTATTTCCGGTCTGAATAACCTTCCGATTCCGGCAGGATTCCAATACAGTGCACTTACGTCATTTGCTGTGGCCACAAAAGCACCTCCCATTCCAACCGCTCGTGCTCCTACACCAATCTCCAGAAACGGAGCGCACGTCGTGGCAACATTGGAAACATTACTGGTATACTGGGCAAATACCGGAAAACCTGCCAGAAAGATAAGTAAAATGATCGATATTATCTTTTGCATAATGGAATTCCCACACAATAATTATTTAATTACTGCAAATTTTCCAATTTTTTCGCCAATGCCCGGGGCCTCAACATGGTAGACATACACCCCGTAGGCGATTTCCTGTCCATCTTTACTTAACATATTCCACTCCTGCTGACCATCATCGATGGTGCTATTGTGTTCTATCACATCCACGAGATATCCTCGTATCGTATATACTCTGATTGTGCATTCTTTTGGTAAATGGATAAAATATAATTTTCTCTCGCCTCGGCCGAATTTGAAAGGTGATTTGGATTCCCAGGATGCTGCAACCACATAGGGATTTGGAACCACTGCGATTTCCT
>CP070707.1:3400299-3433929 GCA_020350205.1 bacterium | reverse complement strand
AGCTCCACCGCCAGTTCATGATTTTTATCTATTTTTCTCATTTTTTGGGGGTCACCTTTTTTTGTCCCGGCTGTCCCTTTGGTCCGGAAATTTTTAACCGGTCAATTAATAACTCCCCGTATTTCCAGATATCGCCCGCTCCAAGCGTGATAATCATATCACCTGATTGGGCGATCTCCGCGATATAATCCGGTAATTCTTGTTTATCAACCACATAGTGGACATCACGGTGTCCCAGTGATTTTGCCGCTTCGGTGATCAGTTTTCCATCCACACCCGGTATGGGTTTTTCGCGGGCCGGATATACATCCGTGATGATCAGAACATCGACCTGCAAGAAGGAACGTGCAAAATCCATGTAAAAGTCGCGGGTACGCGAATACAAATGCGGTTGAAATACTCCCAGAATCCTGCGATCCGGCCATCCACCGCGGGCGGCCTTTAAGGTCGCTGTAACCTCACTGGGGTGATGGGCATAGTCATCAATTATCATGATATCATTGATTTCGGCCTTATGCTCAAAGCGGCGGTTTACTCCGCTAAATTTCTCCAACCCCGCCTTAATTTTTTCGAAAGGAATATCCAGTTCCAAACCAACTGCAATCGCTGCCAGGGCATTTAATACATTATGTTCTCCTGGAATTTTTAAATGGACTTTCCCCATTTTATATTTCATATAATTCACCTCAAAAGAAATACCGCCACTGCGGTGTTCCAGCGAATGCGCCTGGATATCCGCCTGTTTGTTTAAGCCATAGGTAGTGATACTTCTTCCAATCCGGCTAAGTATTTCCTGCACCCCGATGTTATCCAGACAGACTATAACCCTGCCATAAAACGGGACCTTATTGGCAAAGGACAAGAACGAATTCACCAGATCTTCCATGTTGTCATAGGAATCAAGATGATCCGCTTCAATGTTGGTAATCACCGCAATGGTGGGAATAAGCTTCAGGAACGATTTATCATATTCATCTGCTTCGGCAACCAAGAACTCACTGTCACCCAATTTGGCATTGGTATCCAGCGCCCGGACCCTGCCCCCGATGATCAATGTGGGATCAAGATCCCCTTCACTGAGGACTGCCCCGGTCAGGGAGGTGGTTGTAGTTTTTCCATGGGTTCCCGCAATGGCAATCCCAAATTTCAGACGCATCAGCTCAGCCAGCATTTCCGCCCTTTTGATCACCGGAATTTTACGGCGCATCGCTTCCTGAACTTCAGGATTATCAATAGTAACCGCGGAAGAATAAACCAGAACATCAGCGTCTTTAACATTTTCCGAAACATGCGTATCGGATATCTTTACCCCGATACGGGCTAGGTGATCGGTAACCTCTGTCAGGGAGCGGTCCGATCCGCTGATCTTGTATCCCAGATTCACCAGAACTTCCGCAATCCCACTCATGCCAATTCCGCCGATTCCCACAAAGTGGATATTTTTAATTTTACCCAGTCGTATATTCATGTTAATTCGCCATAAGATTTATGATTTCAGTTGCTATTTTTTCTGACGCATCAGGCCGATACACTTTATTCCACTTTTTGCCCATCGCATCCGCCAGCTGGTTATCGTTTAATAATGTACTCAGGGCTGTAGTCAATTTTTCCTCAAATCCTTTACCTTCTTTTACAATAAAAGCCGCCCCCAAACCAGCAATCGTCTCGGCATTTTTCTCCTGATGTTGGGCGGCTGCAAACGGATATGGAACCAGAATGCAGGGCTTCTGAACCAGCGCTAATTCCGCCAGGGTAATTGCACCGGCACGGCTGATGATGATATCTGCAACCGCGTAGGCCTTTTCCATGGAGTGGATGTAATCCATTATTTGAATCCCTTCTTCACCGGCAAGGGGGGATTGACGAATCTCTTCAAAATTTTTCTCACCGGTTTGCCAGAGCAGCTGAATGGGTGATTGTTTCATTATTTCCGGGACAATGCTTAACATTGCCCGGTTCAGCGATTGAGCGCCCTGACTCCCCCCAAAGATCAGGATTACCGGAATATCATCTCGGAAATCCCATTCTTTTAGAACACTGTGCTTTTCGGGTAATTGCAGCGAACGACGAATCGGTACTCCGGTTACGATGATCGAGCCTTTCACTTTTTTCAGCAGCGGGATTACCTCCTCATAAGGCACACAAACCACATTACAATACCGGGCCAGCAAGCGGGTGGTCACTCCCGGATAACTGTCCTGCTCCTGAATGAGCGTCGGGATACCCATTTTTGCTGCAGTATAGAGCACCGGTCCGCTTACATATCCTCCGGTGCCGATAACGACGTCCGGTTTGTATTTAAAAAGGATCATAATACTTTGCCATAGGCTGACTAAAAGCTTTAAAGGAAACAGGAAATTCTTCAGGGTGAATGTACGCTGAAAACCGGAAATCCAGATTTTCTTAAAGGCATAGTGAAATCGCGGGACAATTTTATTTTCAATTCCCTGATGTCCCCCGATATAGAGAATATCAAATTTCCCCTTGTTTAACAGGGCTTCAATACAGGCCAGAGCCGGGTAAACATGTCCGCCCGTACCTCCTCCGGCAAAAATCACTTTTCCTGTTATGGTCATCATCTGATATATCTCAGTTTCCGGTTTTTTAAATTGTGCACGGCCCTGTTGGCAAATTGGATATTGTTGATCTGCGATTTGGAAAATGCCCTGGCAGAGATATTCAATAAAAGACCTGCCGAAATACAGGAGATAATCATGGAACTACCTCCATAACTGATAAAAGGCAGGGGTAGACCGGTGGGCGGTGCCAGATGGGCCGAAACCATCATATTAATCAAGGCATAAAATACCAGATTAACCAATAATCCGAAGGTGAGATATTTACTGAATTTATCCGGTATATTTTTAATAATCACAATTCCCCGTATAGTCAGAATAAAGAACAGCAAGATGATGAACAGTGTGCCTAAAAATCCCCATTCCTCCCCAATGATTGAGAAAATAAAGTCAGTGTGTGCCTCCGGTAAGAAGAATAGCTTCTGGGTACTTTGCGCAAAACCGACCCCGGTAATTCCGCCGGCACCCAGACTGATTAAGGACTGTATAATCTGGTAACCTTTTCCCAGCTGATCGGTTTCCGGATGTAAGAAAGCCACAATACGGGCAATTTTATAGGACGATATCTGGATCAGCAAAGCTGCAACAGGGATGAGCAACAATCCACTAAAAATGAAATATCTGACCGGGATAGGTGCAATAAACATCATCGCTAAACCAATTACACAGAGCATAAAGGCAGAACTGAAATCGGGTTGGATCACAATAAGACCGGCGAGTGCCAGGATGTAAAACATGTGTGGGAAAAATCCCTGCATAAAACTTTTTAGATAGGGCTCTTTCCGGGCCAGCGAATCGGCAAAAAATATAATCAGAGATAAGCGCACAATATCAACAACCTGGATATTAAAAAATCCAATATTGATCCAGCGGCTGGAGCCACTAATGAATAAATACAATAAGAGTCCAAAACTGAGAGCGATGAGAATCCAGCCTTTCTTTTGCAGCTTCTCGTACGGAAACTTATAGGCCAGTAGCATGAGGATAAGTCCGGCAAATACCCACAGTAACTGCCTTTTCAGATAATACAAATGATCCAGACGGAATTTATCTGCATAAAAAGCACTCGAACTGTAGACCATAATGATGCCAAAAGCGATCAGCAGCAGTACAGTGTAAAAAATCCAGAAGTCAAGCTGTTTGTTTTGCATTATTTTAGTTCCGTCACCAGTTTTTTAAATTGTCTCCCGCGATCTTCATAATCCTGAAACATATCGAAGCTGGAACAGGCAGGGGATAACAATACAGTATCCCCCGGCTGTGCCAGAGAATAAGCAATCTCCACCGCATTTTTCAGAGTTTTCGATCGTTTTAGAGGAATTATATTTTTCCAGGTTTCTTCCATCCGATCGGCCGCCTGACCGATTAAAATTGCAGTCTTTACACGACTTTCCAACCAGGTATTAGCCTCTGCAAAATCACCCCCCTTATCCTTTCCCCCGGCAATGAGGATGATATTCCCATCAAAGCTTCTCAGCCCGTAAATCAGCGAATCTACCGTGGTTGCCTTTGAATCATTAAAAAAGCTTATCTCTTTGAACTTTCGTACCAGTTCCAGACGATGTTCAATACCTCTGAAACCCGAGATTTGCCGCGAAATAATTTTTTCAGGGATGCCATCGAGGGTAGCTAAAATTGCTGCCACCATCATATTGTAGCGATTATGGGGGCCCCGCAATAACAAGTTTTTGATATAGATACAGTATTCTTTTCCCTCTAAATGAATCATTATTTTATCATTTGTCCAGTATGCTCCCTCCTGTGAATGTTTGGACAAACTGAATCCGAGTTGACGGGGAAGGGCATCCCCTAATTTTTGCCGCAGATAAGTATCATCCAGGTTGTATATCAAAATATCCTGTCCGGTCATGTTTTTTAAAATATTCAATTTCGCCCGGGCATAGGACTCGAAATCAGGATAACGGTCCAGGTGGTTGGCTGTAAGGTTCATTATCACAGCAATTCTGGGATGGAAACTCACAATGGTTTCTAACTGAAAACTGCTGATCTCAAGAATAACCCGGCCATGTCTGGCCTTTCCAAACACTATCTCTGCAAACGGTAAACCGATGTTTCCGGCCACTGCGGTGGATGAATCACATTTGCTAATGATTTCCCCACTCAGAGCCGTTGTGGTTGTTTTGCCATTGGAACCGGTAATCGCATAAATGGGATCGCGGCAGAACCAGGATGAAATTTCAATTTCTCCCACAATGGGAATGTTTTGCTCAGTGGCTTCTCTCAGAACCGGGATCGTCAAAGGCAGACCGGGACTGATACAAATCAGATCGCAGTCCAGTATTCGCCGACTATGACCACCTGCTTCAATCTCAATCCCCTCATTTTCAAGTTTTTGCCAATCCAGATGCAGATCCGCAGCGGATTTAATATCACTTAAAAGTACTGTGGATCCTGCCTGTGCCAACAGCCGGGACACAGCAATCCCGCTGCGTGCCGCACCGAGGACCGCAATCTTTGCACCCTTCATGAGAGTTCTGTTTTGTAAAGCATCTGAACTTAACTTCATTAAAAATCCAACATCTTATTGTATTAACGAACTTTAAAGGTGGTCAAGCTTAATAAGGCCAACAGAATTGCGACAATCCACAATCGGGTTACTACTTTGGATTCGTGCCACCCTTTCAATTCAAAATGATGATGCAAGGGAGCCATTTTAAAAACCCGTCTCCCCTGACCGGTTTTCCGCTTGGTGTATTTGTAATAGCTGGTCTGGATAATCACCGACAGAGTTTCAGCCACAAATACACCTCCGATTAAAACCAAAAGAATTTCCTTCTTTAAGAGCACTGCAATTGCCCCCAAAGTGCTTCCCAGGGCCAGAGCTCCGGTGTCTCCCATAAATACCTGCGCCGGATAAGCATTATACCAGAGGAATCCCATGGCAGCTCCCACCACGGCCAGGCAGTAAACGGTTAATTCTCCGGAACCCGGCAGATAAATGATGTTCAGATAATCACTAAAGTTTACATTTCCGGTCACGTAGCTCATACCGGCAAACGCCAGCATGGCAATGGCAATCAGACCCGTGGCCAGTCCATCCAGTCCGTCGGACAAATTAACTGCATTGGAGGTGCCGGTTATCACAAATACAATGACCGGGATATACAGCCAGCCAAAATCAATCTCCAGATTTTTGAAAAACGGGAGACTGGTATTGGCATTAATTCCCTGGCTTACCATTTCCGGATTAAAAAAGAGCATACTGCCGACAAAAACACTGAGAATGACCTGACCGCTGAGTTTGTATCTTCCGATCAGCCCTTTTTTGTATTTTTTAACTACTTTCAGATAATCATCCAGAAATCCAACCAGACCCATCCAGACTGTCGCTATAAAAATAAGCTGGATATAGTAATTGTCGAGTTTGGCCCAAAGTAACACCCCCAATATGATACCCAGTAAAATGATAATACCTCCCATCGTGGGAGTCCCAGCTTTTGCCAGATGTGTTTGGGGACCATCGGAGCGTATCTCTTCACCCCATTGTTTTTCTTTTAACAGCCGGATTATCCGGGGTCCGATTATTAAACTGAATAGAAGCGCTGTAATTGCTGCCAGAGCTGCCCTCACCGTGATGTATCGGAAAAGGTTAAATCCAAAATAAACATCTGTGAACTTATAAAGAAGATCTCCCAGCATATCTAGTCGCTCCCGTCAAGATATTCTAAGATTTTTTCAAGCGTCATACCGCGTGATCCTTTAAGCAGCAAGATATCCCCTTTGTGGAGTACATCTCCAAGCGCTTCTGCCAGTAGTTTATGACTGTCAAAGGCCTCCTTCATGGTAGAAGATTCCTTCTTAGAGTTGAGGATATCCACGATTAATGAAGCGTAAGGACCATAACAGAACACCACATCCACCGGTTTATCCTCCAGATATTCACCAATCTGGAGGTGGGCTGCTTCACTCTGATCTCCCAATTCCAGCATGTCTCCCAGAACCAGAACTTTCCGACAACCCGTTTGCACGGGTAAATCGATAACGAAATCGATAGCCGCTTTCAAAGATTCGGGATTGGAATTGTAGGCATCATTAATCACCTTGATGCCTTTCATATCAAAGATTTCCATTCGCTTATCCGGTGCCAGAACGCTCTCCAGACCTGCTTTGACCTCCGCATATGAGATCCCCAAATCCAGGGCAACTGTTCCGGCAAGTAATCCATTCATTAATTGATGCTTTCCCGGAATTTGCAACATAATTTCGGGGCCATCATTGATGGTGAATCTAATGTGGCCCCGTTGGTCCATTCCCAAGTAACATGCCCAGAAATTATATGAACTACTCAACCCATAGGTATGAATCCTGAGGATGTTGTTGGTATAGCACGATAAAAAGGGATCTTCCATATTGAGATAGATATTCCCACCCTCAGACATATTTTCAAATAAGCTAGTTTTTTCCTGAAAAATAGCTTCTTGGGATCCGAAAAAGCCAATGTGTCCACTGCCAATATTGGTAATAGCGGCGTGGGTAGGTCTCACAATCTGAGTCAGGATAGCAATTTCACCAGGATGATTGGTTCCCAGTTCGATTACTGCCATTTCGGTGCTTTTTTCCAATTCCAATAGAGTAAGGGAAACACCGATGAAATTATTTAGATTTTTTTTCGTTTTTAATGTTATAAATCCTCTGTTCAGTATACCTGCAAGCATTTCTTTGGTAGTAGTTTTACCGGTTGACCCGGTCAATGCGAAAACTGACAAATCATAGTGTGATCGATACCAACCGGCAAACTCCATCAAAAATTGAAGTGTATCACTAACCTGCAGGCCAAAAACATCGGGTGATAGGTTCTGGGTCACAGCAGTATCTGAGTATACAATGCCCACTGCACCTTTTTTAATAGCTTCGGGAATAAAATCGTGTCCGTCAAATCGTTCCCCCCGAATGGCAATATACACCTCCCCCTTTAGTAGGGTCCGCGTATCAATGGAAATACCAGGAAATACAGTCTGACCCGGCAGGTTTACCGATTGTTTTACGGTCTGCGATTTCTGTAAAAAATGTGTTATTTCAGTTCTTTCCATACTTTTACAATCTGTCACAAATCAGTGGGCTAATACCCCGTCATTTTTTTCAAAATATTTTTGTATTTCCAGCCGGTCGTTAAAAGAATATCTTTTGCCATCAATTTCCTGATAACTTTCATGTCCTTTACCGGCGATTAAAACTGCGTCGCTCTCTTCAGCCATACCCAAAGCCAGATGGATCGCATCCCTACGGTCGGGAATAATCAAGACTTTGGATTTATCCGATATCCCCCCCAAAATTTCATTGATGATATTTGCAGGATCTTCTGAGCGAGGATTATCATTGGTCAATATGATTCGATCCGCATAATTTTCCGCCATACTTCCCATGAGTGGCCGTTTACCCTTGTCACGATCCCCGCCGGCACCAAATACGATGATCAGTTTACGCGGTTTGGTTTCAAACACTGCCTTCAGAATATTTTGCAACGCATCCGGGGTGTGGGCATAATCCACATAAATCGAAAACCCCCGGGGTGAAGCAAAATATTCACATCTTCCGGGAATACGGGGACTTCCTTCCAGACCGGATATAATATAGCTTTGCTCGAGACCGAGGCTTACCGCTACAGTAACTGCGGCCATGATATTATAAATGTTGAACTCTCCCACCAGGGGTGAATGTACAGTTATGAAACCGGCCGGTATCCTCAGGGAGACAGTCATTCCATTTCTATCAACCTGATGATCTTTATAAAAAACCGTCGCATCGGGATCCTTCACCGAATAGGTAAATACCTCTCCCTCCGTTATTTCACTTATTTTTAGACTGAATGGATCATCGGCATTGAGTACCACCCGTTGATTTTCATTCAGATTTTCAAACAATCTTCGCTTAGCCATAAAATAATTGTTCAGCGATTCGTGAAAATCCAAATGATCCCGTCCCAGATTAGTAAATACACTGGCCTGAAACTGAATACCTTCCACCCGCTGCAACGCAAGTGCATGTGAAGAAACCTCCATGACCACACTCTTTAATCCGGTCTGAACCATATTCCGGAAAGACCGGAAAATATCCAGTGATTCGGGAGTGGTTCGTTCTGCCGGGACCCACGAAGCGCCATCATAATATTCCACCGTCGTCAGTAATCCCGGATTCCAGTGAGCTCGTTTAAGAATCGCATAGGTTAAATAGGCGGTGGTGGTTTTTCCATTGGTTCCGGTTATTCCAACTGACTTCAATTTTTGATCCGGTTTATAAAAAAATTTCCGGGCCAGTTTGGGCAGGATTTCCCGGGTATTTTTCACAATCACCTGCGTCGCATCTTTCAATTCCATTTTTCGTTCCAGAAAAAATACCCGGGCGCCCTGCTGATAAGCCTGTAATACAAAATCATGACCATCCTTCTGATACCCTTTAATCGCAACAAATGCATGGTCCTTTTCAATCCGGCGGGAATCGTACTGCAGATCGGAGACGAATCGAGTGGTCACACCATCGATCTGCACAGTTTCAATATTTTCCAGCAAATCATTCAATTTCATCATGACGGTTTGCATTTTAATTTTACAGGCTTGTTCGAGAAAATTTTACTACCGGCCTTCGGTTGCTGACTGATCACTACACCATGGCCATCCACATCAGCCAATACATTGATATCGGATAATAGATTAAGTGCCTCTTTCAGAGACATGCCGGTTAAAGCCGGCATGACCATCTGGGAGAGTTTTTCGGAATCGCCCAGTACCAGTTCCACGCCAACAATCTTGTCTTCCTCGTATATTTCGTGTTGCGTGAGAACAAAACTGCCTTCTCCCTTGACTTCTACATCAAATCCGGCATCTTCCAAAATATTTTCGGCTATTTCAGCTTCCAGGTGGACAACATTGGGGGAAACTGCTGAAGATAGATTTTTATAATTTTGTCGTAATCCGGTATATGTTACCTGATCTATTGGTTGTAAGCTCATGATGCGCTGTGCGATATTTCTGAAAACCGGTGCAGCAACCTGACCCCCATAGTATGCACCCTGGGGTTGCCTGATCATCACCAGCAGGACATAACGAGGCGCTGATGCCGGAAAATAACCCACAAAAGAGGCCAGGTGTTTTCGGGAATCATAAGCTCCCTTTTCAATATCATATAATTGAGCTGTGCCGGTTTTTCCGGCTACCTCCAGATTGGGCAGATAAGCAACCTGCCCCGTACCATCCTTGACTACCCCCATGAGGACACCGGTCATCACTTCCGCAGCTTCCTTAGAAATAACCCGCCGAATCGTTTCCGGTGGGCTTTTTCGAATCTTCCGTCCGTCCCCATCCTGAATACCCAGCATCACCCGGGGCTTCATCAGTTTACCTCCGTTGGCCAGAACACCATAAGCGGACAGAAGTTGTATCGGGGTTACACCCACCTCATAACCAAAACTCATGAATAGATGGGTGGTCTTTGAGAACCGTTTAATCGGGTTTAATATTCCGACACTTTCTCCAGGCAGATCTATTCCCGAAGGAATGCCAAAGCCAAAATTCCTGGAATAATTAAAAATGGTTTCTTTCTTCAGTTTTTCCGCAATTTTTACCACACCCACATTACTGGAATGTTCAAACACCCGGCGGGCCGTCAGCCAGCCGTACTGCTTATAATCCGTGAACCGATGGCCAAAAAGCTTATAGCTTCCATTTTCACAAAAGAAGATATCCTTATCCAGATTAATATTCAGGATCTCCAGAGCCGCTGCGAGGGTAACTATTTTAAAGGTGGAGCCCGGCTCGACCACATCACTTACAGCACGATTCTTAA
Source organism: bacterium (assembly GCA_020350205.1). Classification (GTDB taxonomy): domain Bacteria; phylum Calditrichota; class Calditrichia; order RBG-13-44-9; family RBG-13-44-9; genus RQOF01. The sequence continues at coordinate 3,423,553 of CP070707.1, read as the reverse complement.
GGATTACAGTCCGTGAATGATTTGGCTGGGCAGGGTCAAATGTAGGATAGTTAGATAATGCCAGGATTTCCCCGGTGGCCGGATCCATAAGAACCGCAATGCCGTCCACCGCTTTGGTTGACCGGACCGCCTGCATCAATTCATCATCCACCACTATTTGAAAATCGATATCCAGAGACAGCTTTACATCAAATCCGTCGATCGGATCTTCACCGGGGAAGTCCAGGTCCAGTAATTGATCGCCGAATCCATCCCGTTCGTAAATTCGCCAGCCAGATTTTCCCTGCAGGAAATTGTTGTATTGTAATTCGATGCCACCCAGGGCATTATTATCCACATCGCAAAATCCCAGCACATGTGCTGCGTTATACTGGAAGGGATAAATTCGCAGAAACCGTTTCTCAAAAATGAGACCCGGTTCTGTTAATTCCTTCAGCTGTTCAACTTTTTTCGGCAAAACTTTATGAGCGATATAGGTAAAACTTGCATTCTTTAAGATCCTCTTTTCAATGGAAGACCGGGATATGTTTAATACTTTTGTCAAGCCCTGAATCGTTTTCTCCCTGTTCTTCAACCTTTTTGCTGCAAGCGCCACCGAATACTGCAAAATATCTTTTGCAAGCACCCGGTCATTTCGATCGAAGATGGTTCCACGCCGGGCATTAATTTTGTGGCGGTTTTTTACATTTTTTTGTGATTGATCTGTATAATAGGAATGATCAACAATTTGAACGATCACCAGCTTGGCGGTAATAACTCCAAATCCCAGGATGATACATAAAAATAAAAAAACCAGCCGGAAATTTACCTTTCCCGAAACTGATCTTGGAGAAAACGGATTATTATAAAAATTCTTAATTTTCTTGGACATACTTGGCATATTTCCTTCTGTTAACCGGGAGCTTGCCGGGCGTATCAGCCGGAGTAACCATATCAAATTTCTTCTCTGCAATCTCCGGAATTTGAGAGAGCAGTTCATTCCGGACAGCTTCCAATCTGCTGACCTCCGAATTAATGGTCAAAACTTCCTGTCTGAGTTTATCGATCTGTTCCAGATGTGAACGGATTTTCACATTTTTCCATTGATACAGGATAAAAAAGAACGTGAGCAGTAAAATGGTGATGAATAATCCAAAAGCAGAAAGAAAATGATAAGCTGCATGGGTAACACCATATTTTACACGATAAATGACTTTGCCTTTTTTCCTATTTCTCTTCATAGTTCTACATATTCCGAAATTTTCTCGGCAACCCGAAGTTTGGCACTGCGACTCCGGGGATTTTTATTAATTTCATCTGATGAAGGAGTAACCGGTTTCTTGGTTATAATCCGGATTTCCGATACCTTGTCACAAATACATTTCGGAAATTCCGGCGGACACACACAGTCCTTTTCCTTATAGCGAAAAAATTCCTTCACAATCCGATCTTCCAGTGAGTGATAGGAAATCACTACCAGTCTGCCGTTTTTTGTTAAACTTTGAAACGCCTTTTCCAGTCCGGTTTTTAAACGCTCTAATTCCTGATTCACTTCAATGCGTATGGCCTGAAATATTCTTGCCAGAGATTTCACCTGATAATTCACGGGTACCACTTTTTTTATGACTTCCGCCAACTGCCGGGTGGATCGAATCGCACCACTATCCCGCTCCTGAACAATTCGCTGACTTATCCTCCGGCTATTTTTTTCTTCACCATAAAGTCTGAATATTTCTTCCAAAGCCTCAGCAGAATAGGTATTAACTATTTTTTCAGCACTCAATTCCTGGTCAGGATTAAAACGCATATCCAATTGCCCCTCACTCTGAAAAGAAAAGCCTTTTTCAGCTGCATCAATTTGAAATGAGGAGATGCCCAGATCCATCAGAACACCCTCTGCCGGTAATAGGTTTTCCTGCATCAGCAGTGCATCCAATTGATCGAAGAATCCCCGCAGGATTCTTACATTGGAATATTTTTTCAGTTTCTCCCTGCTAAATACAAGAGCATCCGGATCGGCATCAATGCCGACCAGCATGCCATTTCCCTGCAATTTTTGTAAAATCAGTTCCGCGTGCCCTGCCCCTCCTAACGTGCAGTCCACGTAGGTACCAGAACCTGAAATTATGAGGTAATCCACTACGGTTTCCGCTAAAACCGGTTCGTGGAAATAAACCTGTCGCATAGAGAAAGAAAATAAAATTAAAAGTCCAGAAATCCTGAGAGCTTCTGATAATGGGATTCAGCTCTCTGTAAATACTTATCGAGTTCAGCGGGATTCCATATTTCTATTCTTTTTCCAGCCCCTAATACCACCACATCTTTTTCGAGATGGGCATACTGTATTAATTCGGCTGGAATATTTATGCGACCTTGTTTATCAATTTTTTGGTGTGACGCATAAAAATTAATTCTACGATTGAGTACCCGTCGCTGTTCACCATCCGTGACCAGGGTTTCCAATTCACTGATTTTGCGGCGCCACTCATTGATGGGGAAGACGGCAATACACTCTTCAGTTCCACGCGTCATAATAAAGGTCATTTCACCATCCATGCTTTTTCCGGTAATATCTCGAAATCGGGCAGGCAGATTGATCCTTCCTTTGGCATCCAGCACATTGATGTAACGACCAAAATACTCTTCCATAGGATTTGCGCGGCCTTTTAGTGTAAATCGATGGAAATTGCCCCACTTTAAACCACCACTAAGTTATAAAACAAAATTATAAAAATGCAAGAATTAACTTTATTTTTTTAAAATTTTAATAAAGGAAGGAAGAGGCTTTGATTTTATGACTAAGTTCTGTATTTATATTTGGTTACAAATATTGAAATCCAATGATGCATTGCTTGAACACAATCAGCTTCCTTGGTAAACCACGGCTACAAGAGTTAAAATCAAATACCCGGAAACTATAAAATCAGCATTGCGTCACCATAACTAAAAAAGCGGTATTGTTGTGAAATGGCTTGCTGGTAAGCACGTTTAACCAAATCCAACGACCCGAAGGCGGACACCATCATGAGCAGGGTGGATCCCGGCAGATGAAAATTGGTCAACATTTTATCTACGATCTTAAAATCGTATGGCGGGTAAATAAACTTGTCAGTCCAGCCTTTCGCTGGTCGGATAAACCCATGGGGATCTGCCAGAGATTCCAAAACCCGCACAGCGGTAGTTCCCACTGCAACCACAGAATTTCCTTTCTTGCGGGTTTCGTTGATTATCCTGGAAACCTCCAGATCCACTTCATAATACTCTGAATCCATCCGGTGACGGCTAATATCTTCCACTTTGACTGGACGAAAAGTTCCCAGCCCGATATGAAGTGTAACGGTCACTATTTCTAAGCCTTTTTTACTGATTTTATTGAGCAGGGGTTCAGTAAAATGTAACCCTGCCGTTGGTGCGGCAACTGCCCCTGGTTTCTGGGCAAAAACAGTTTGATAGTATTCCTGATCTTTTCTGTCAGGATGCCTTTTGATGTATGGGGGTAAGGGCATATGCCCAATTTTCTCCAGAATCTGATAAATATCCCCATTGGAACTGAATTCCACAATTCTGCCGCCAGAAAGCGTATTATCCACTACATCACAGCACAAATTCTCTCCGAACATGATTTTGTTACCGATTCTGACTTTACGCGCCGGTTTGACCATCACTTCCCACAGATTCCCTTCCAGATTGCGTAACAGAAATACCTCAACCTGCGCTCCGGTTCGATCTTTGGTGCCATAAAGGCGTGCCGGAAAAACCTTGGTATTATTAAGTACCAAACAATCACCGGGCTCTAAATAGTTCATAATATCCGTAAATGTCTGGTGCTGAATCTCACCATCCATTCGATTGAGAACCAGCAGGCGGCAGGCATCTCTTTCCTCCAGAGGATGCTGCGCAATCAGCTCCGGTGGCAGATCATATAAAAAATCGTCTAATTTATAACGTGATCCATTAAATGAATCAAAATAATTTTTCCTGGATTCCATAGTCTTTCATTGTGTAATTAAAATGTTCGTAAGCAAGTCGGGTTGCAACCCTTCCGCGGGGAGTTCTTTTTAAAAATCCTTCCTGAATTAGAAAGGGTTCATACAATTCCTCGATGGTTTCACTTTCTTCTGCCACCGCCACGGCAATGGTATTTAAACCAACCGGTCCCCCGTTATATTTTTCAATAATGGTTTGAATGATTCTCTTATCCATTTCATCCAAGCCTTTCTCATCGACTTCCAGCATTTTCAGACTTTCATCAGCCACCTTCTGATCGATAGCTCCATTGGCCTTGACCTGTGCAAAATCCCTTGTTCTTCTCAATAAACGGTTTGCTATACGTGGAGTTCCCCGGGAACGTCGGGCTATCTCCATGGCACCTGAATCATCAATCTGGACTTTCATGAGGCGTGCAGAGCGCATGACAATCTTCTTCAGATCTTCAGCCCGATAATAATCCAACCGTGCCACGACTCCAAAACGAGCTCGCATTGGTGAGGTAAGTAATCCGGCCCGGGTAGTGGCACCAATCAGGGTAAAAGGTGGCAGCTGGATCTGAATTGAGCGTGCACTGGGCCCACGATCGATCATGATATCCAATTTATAATCTTCCATCGCCGAATAGAGATATTCTTCGACAATATTGTTTAAACGATGAACCTCATCAATGAACAGAACATCTTTTTCCGCCAGGTTTGTAAGAATTCCTGCCAGGTCCCCTGCTTTATCCATGACCGGTCCGGAAGTGGTCTTAATCTCAACCTGCAGTTCATTGGCAATAATGTGAGCCAGAGTAGTTTTGCCCAGACCCGGCGGACCATATAACAAGACATGATCCAGTGCCTCACCACGCTGCCGGGCCGCTTCTATATAGATCGACAGGTTCTCCTTCACTTTTTCCTGACCCACAAATTCTGCGATCACCTTAGGGCGCAGCGAGATATCAAATTCCTGCTCATCTGAAAGCGCATGCGGATTTATAACATCACTTTTCATGAATTACATTTCCTGCAGGGCATTTTTAATGATATCTTCCAGAGATAAATCCTTCCCGTGCTTTTTAATTACTTTTTCCAGGCTCACCTTCGCTTCTGATTGCTTATAACCAAGTATCAACATGGCCTTCACGGCTTCTTCAAATTTATCACGTTCACTTGAGGCCAGATGCGGAATCTCGGTCAGCACTGTTTCCACAGAGATATCCATTTTTTCTCTTAATTCAAGAACCAGGCGTTGGGCGGTTTTTCGTCCCACACCGGGAATTTTTATTAGACTGTCTATATCATCCAATGCAAGAGCCTGCTTGAGTTCCTTAACCGGAAGTCCGGATAAAATGGTGATAGCCAGACGCGGTCCAATTCCACTCACATTAATCAGTTTTCGGAACATATCCCGCTCTGCCTCTTCAAAAAAACCATACAGCTGCAGAGCATCCTCCCGAACATGCAAGTGGGTCAGCAAGTCCACTTGTTCCGAGTGTTCTCCCAAATATCTAAAGGTATTAAGACTGATGTGTAAACCATATCCAACTCCCTGGCAATCGACCACGCAAAAGGTGGGCATTTTCTTAAGTAAAGAACCATGAATCTGTTCAATCATAAACCCTTAGATAGCATTAATTATTTTCATAATATAAGTTAAAAAAAAGCCAATGCAATATATGCTTACAAAATTGTCTATCCTTGTTAAATTTTGATAATATTTATAAAACCCCCTCATCAGCCGCTTCTGTTTTTGTGGGAGACTGTCAGCCGTTCAAGTTTTAAGCGGTGATAGTGACATATCGCCACCGCCAGCGCATCTGCTGCATCCTCCGGTTGCGGAACCTGATCCATATGCAGGATTGTTTTTACCATAGCCTGAATCTGCAATTTGGAAGCCGCTCCAAAACCAACAATCGATAGTTTGACCTCTTTGGGTGAATATTCATGAACCGGCAGTTTTTGTTCAGCAGCTGCCACCATCGCCACCCCGCGAACGTGTCCCATAATGATCGCGGTCTTTTTATTCTGATGATAAAAAATGTTCTCGACGGCACAGCCATCAGGCTGATATTCAACAATTATCTGATTTATTTTTTTATATATCTTGAGGAGATTTTCTGTAAAACTGGACTTGGGAGATTTTCTGATTCCCCCATAGGTCACAACATGCAAGGTTTGGTCAGTTTGGTCTATGATTCCATATCCAGTGGTCCCTAATCCAGGATCAATCCCTAAAATTCTCAAAAAGTTACCTTTTTGTTATTGCATTTTCATCATTATCTCTTCATCAATATCGAAATTTGCAAAGACATTCTGTACGTCATCCGAATCTTCCAGGGCATTCATCAATCTTAACATCTGTTCGGCCTGTTTCCCTTCCAGTTCAACCATATTTTGCGGCACCATGGTTACTTCGGCATTTTCCACCTCAATCCCGCACTCTTCCAGAAAGGAACTTACAGTATGCAAATCTTCAAATTTGGTATAAATTTCGAAGTATTCATCCTCAACTTTGAAATCATCAGCTCCGCCCTCAATAGCTTTCAGCATTAAATCTTCTTCCTGATAGTTTTCTTTCGGAACTAATACTAATCCCTTTTTCTCAAATACCCAGCTGACACTGCCTGTTTCTCCCAAATTTCCGCCATATTTATTAAGCAGATGCCTAATATCCGCAACAGTACGATTGCGGCTATCCGTGGTAACCAGAATATAAAGGGCAACGCCTCCCGGCCCATATCCTTCAAAAGCAATTTCTTCATAAACCACCCCCGGTAATTCCCCAGTCCCTTTTAAAATAGCATTTTCAATATTTTTTGAGGGCATATTTTGCGATTTGGCATTCTGGACTGCAGTACGGAGCCGCGGATTAGCATCCAGGTCTTTTCCACCCATTCGAGCAGCGATGGTTATTTCCTTTATTAATTTTGTAAAAATTTTTCCCCTCGCTGCATCCTGACGTTCTTTACGAAATTTGATGTTTGCCCATTTCGAATGGCCGGACATTGTAACCTCCAAATCACTCTAAAATATTTTATTTAATAAATTTCAGGGGAGTCTATCGCAGTTGAATCTTCCTGGACTGGGAATTCAGGATTACTCCAGACTTTACTTTTAACGATCCACGCCTTAGGGTAGCCACGGGACCGGACAACCTCTCGGATATCTTCTGCTTCTTCACGAGACTGAAAATCACCCAGACGAACCTTATAGTATGGAGAATCAAATTCCAAATAAAACTTGACCCGCACGTCCTCAAACTGTTCCATGGCAATCGCTTTTGCCCGGGTCGCACTTTCCAAATCTTTTGTTGATAGTAATTGGATTCGAAAGCCTCCAATTTCTATATTTTCAACAGGAATATCTTCAAGATCAGTTGGCTTTTCCAGGGGTAAATAAACTGGCGCTTCTTTTACCGTCTGGGGCTGGCTGGTTTTAAACGCGATATCATCATCATCCAGCGAAAGGGGATCAAAAGATTCATCAAGCCGATCGGAGGCTTCGGGGACTCCTGGCTCAACTTTTTCCTTCTTGGATGAAGCACAGCCAAGAAATGCGGTTATTGAAACCAGTAATATAATGGAAATGACTATTTTTCTAAACATACCATAATCCTATTGGTGAAACGATGGAAAAATTAACTTAAATTTGCAGGTATATCAAGAGAAATATTTTAAACAAAATCGCTACAACCCAAATAATAATTTATTTTTTCATCAAAAAATCATATTTTAGACTGATGCCATGAAAGACAGAACAGATCATTCAGATTTCTACCTCAAGCTTACACTTCTGGGAACCGGTACCATCCGCTCCCAGGATGGTCGTGCCTGTACCTCAATTCTTCTGGAGAGTTCAGAATCAACTTTTCTCATAGATTGTGGCAGTGGGAGCTGGCTTCGCCTGCATGAATTGAAAAGAGATATTAACCATATTGATCACATTTTTCTCACTCATTTTCATCCGGATCACATTTCTGATCTGATCCCTCTTCTGTTTTCCAGGTATCATGCAATATCACCGCCTTCTCATGCAATCAGAATCTATGGTGCGCCGGGATTAATAAAACTATATAAAGGGCTTTCGGAGGCCTTCGGAGTTTGGATGAATGATTCCAGGTTTCAAGTTACAGAGCTGACAAAACCACTATCCCGAATTTCGGATTTTCAGGTAACCACTTTCGCCTTGAATCATGCCCCGGAAAGTATAGGGTATCGATTTAAAAAAGCTCAAAAAGTCATCAGTATATCAGGAGACAGCGGGCCCTGCCCGGAACTCATCGAGCTTTGCCGTAACGCAGATATTGCCATCCTGGAATGTTCATTTCCTGATGATCAGCCGGATGAACATCATCTCACTCCCTCAGAGGCCGGCCAAATAGCCCGGCAAGCCGGTGTAAAAAAATTGATTCTGAGCCACTTTTACCCGGAAGTGCTCAGGGAGAATATTATGTTGCAAGCTTCACGAAATTTTTCCGGGGAAATCCAGCTTGCCGAAGACGGTGATTCGATTTTGCTCTAATGTTACTTCCGGTCTTTCTCTCCAGGAGAATCTTCTCCAGTGAAATCAGAAAAATCATTATCGTATGATTCCCCACCGACATAAAAAAGACTTGATTAAATGATGAACATTCTTTATGTTTCGAGCTTTAAAGCCTTATTATTTTTCATCTGAATAAATATTTCATAATTATTATTTCTATGTGAGCCTCATTTTGCAACTGCCATTGATTTTTGCACATCGCGGAGCCAACTCTTTTGCACCTGAAAATTCCATTGCAGCCTTTGAAAAAGCTATTGAACTTGGTTGCGACGGTATTGAACTGGATGTAAGACTTTGCGCCGATGAGAAAGTGGTCGTGTTTCATGATCGTTTTACGCATCGAATGACCGGGTACCGGGGATCTATCCAAAAAATGAGCTACTCTGAAATAAAACAGTTGATCTTGAGAGGTTCCGGCAAAAACAATTTCAAAATACCAACCCTGAATGAAATCCTGGAACTCGCCAGTAAAAAATTACTGATCAACATTGATATCAAAAAAGATCCGTTTTCAAAGAATAATCTGGAAGAGAAAATCATCCAGATCCTTAAGGATCATCAATTAAAAGACAACATCATTCTATCCTCATTCAATCCGTTTGTACTTAAAAAAATTGCCCTGCTTTATCCCGGATTGCATAATGGATTTATTTTTAGAAACCGTTCCAGCATGATGTTTCTGAACGGGCAGCCGGTTCAGTCTTTGCACGCCCGTTACCGAATCCTGGATAAAAAATACATATCCAATCTGACTGAGCGTGCCAGTGAAATTTATGCCTGGACCATCGACGAGGCCCGAGGAATGCTGGAGCAGATTCAAAATGGAATTCATGGAATTATCAGCAATAAGCCTGAAATATTTCTGCAGCTTAAAAAAATGATCCAGCAGGATGGAATAAGTTTGAATGAGCTTGTGATTCAATATTAGCAGGTTTTTCTGATGCCAGTGCATGATAAATTTGTGATTATCGACTACGATTTGTGCGATCTTTGTGGCACCTGTGTCGGGGTATGCCCTGAAAACGTCATTTACCTGTCGGCTCATCAATTATCCATTGAACAAGACGGATGCACGCGCTGTAACAAATGTATTTGGGTATGTCCGGTCCGTGCCTTAGAATTAAGTTCTGCGAAAGATATTGTTCATAATGTGACCCCCTGACAAGTTCCGTCAGTCTAATAAATTCATTAACTCCGTAATGAGTAAATGCCCCCTGAAATAATCCTCATTGCCTGGATTGCCATTGATTATACTAAATCCGTAGAAATTTAAATGAGCCCGACTTTTACCTTAAAAAGTTTGAGATTATTAATCGAGCATATTGTATATTCCGATCAGTTCATGGCGAAATTAAGAGTGAAGTAAAATACTGAACATGCATAATCTTACTGGGTTTACCTCAAAAATCAAAACGTACGCGAAATCACTGGGTTTTGATGCCGTCGGAATTACCCATCCGGATACATTATCAGAATCCGAACAAGATTTAAAACGCTATCTTGAAGAGAACCGACACGGAACCATGTTGTGGTTGGCAAATACAGCTGAACAGCGAGTCCATCCCAAAGCGTATTTTCCAGAAGCCCGCGCGGTTGTTATGGTGGCCCTGAATTATTTTAGGAAAAGCGAAAAATTTCAATATCCGGCAGACACTGGTACAATATCAGTTTACGCCCGGGGCCGTGATTACCATAAAGTGCTGCGTCAAAAACTCAAAGATCTATCTCGCTGGATCTCTCAGGAAATTCCGTCCGCACGGGGACGTATTTTTGTTGATTCTTTTCCCATCATGGAAAAACCTCTGGCAGTACGTGCCGGTCTGGGTTGGTTGGGAAAAAATACTACCCTGTTGCTCAAGGCAAAAGGATCGTACTTTTTCCTGGGGGGAATTCTGCTCAATCTGGATCTGAAACCCGATTCACCTTTCACGGCAGAATACTGCGGGAGCTGCCAAAATTGCCTGAAGGCCTGCCCCACTGGGGCGCTCGATCGACCCTATCAACTCGATTCACGTAAATGCATTTCCTATTTAACCATCGAGCATCATGGTTCAATTGAGAATCAGCTGCAGGATAAAATGGACAATCTGATATTCGGTTGTGACATCTGCCAGATGGTCTGTCCCTGGAATCAGAAATTTGCCACTCATTGCCAGGTGGATGATTTTAAGAACCGTTTTAAAAAGGAGAAAATATCCCTGGTCAGATTAAGTCAACTGTCCCGGCGTTTGTTTGATAAGATGTTTGAGGGAACACCGATACGTCGCTGCGGATATAGAAATTTCCTCAGAAATGTCCATATCGCCCAGAAAAATCTTGAAAGAGGCCTAAATAAAAATGCCTGAATGGAAAAATTTGAAGATCCTAGTTTTGGAGTTTGGGACCGGCCAGGCGCACATCACCTTCTCTTCGGGTATATCCCTGGGCATCCAGATAGCTCAGCAAGGGAATGGCATGTTTCCGGGTTGTCCCGGTAAGGTCTTTCAGATCGCCAACTTTTAATTCGGCATGTGTACTGAAAAATTGACGAATGAGGTCTACCACTTTTTCGAATGTTTCACTGTGATAGAATAGTTTCTCTTCGATAATAACCAGTTGTTGCTGCTCCCGCAGGATATTGATCAATTCCCGGAATATGCTCTCTTTTACTCCCAAGGAAATGATGAGTTCATCAATAGTGGGTGGAATGAACCCGGATGAACGGTAAGCGGTTTCAATCCTTTCCAGCAGTTCTTTCTCTTTCCCTCCCAGCTGTGTCTGAAAAGACGGGAGGGAGAGAAAATCTCCAGTTTGAACGATTGATTTTTCTTTTACGCCAAAAGCTATTGCTGGCCTTATGATATCTTCCGGATATTGTTTAATCAGGTGGCTGATTAATTCAGCCATCACAATTCCTGTACGGCCAGGAAATCGCTGATGATACCTTTCAATTAATTTTTTACTATGGGCCAATATCCTTAAAAACTGATTCCGCGAACAATAAAGTTTTTCCCGGATCTGTTCAAGGTGAAAAATCTCCTGTGCTTTTAGCAGAGCTTCGATTTCCTGTAAAAGGGATTCACGGGACAATCCCGACCGTACCTGCATACTTTCCAGGGACATCGCTCTGATCTCAATGGTCGGGAAACAAGCCAGAACTACCTCCCGCGTGGAACCGGAAAGTAACTTTTTCAAATTCTGGATCATTTTAGCTGCGAAGCGCTTTCTAAATCTGGGTGGATTGGTTTCTAAAACTGTACCGCCACCCACTGTAATCTGCGGTGAATATTGTCTGATAATAAAACGATCTTTATAGGAAGCATAGACCGGACTCTCGAGGCGAATCTGCACCAATCCTTCCTCACCGGGATGAATTTCTTTCCGGTCCATTAGTATGACTCTTCCTAAAATTTCACTGGTATGGAGATGAAGCCTGACCCTTACCTGATTTTTTAGATTAAATTTTACTCCGGGAAGCAGCTGCACATGAGTATTAACGAGTTGTACCGGTTCATAAAAACCGGGTTGGACAAGAACCTGTCCCCGAACTATTTCCACGCGATCCCCTGCGACCAGATTTACAGCTGCACGAAATCCCGCCTCTACCTCATCAACCTGGGAATCATGGCTTTGCAGTCCCCGGATTCGGGCTACTATCTTTTCAGGTAAAATCTCGACAGAATCTCCGGTTTTCAGACTGCCCGAGATCACGCTTCCGGTGACAATGGTGCCGAATCCAGCTTTGGAAAACGCCCGGTCCACCGGAAGTCTGAATATCCCATCATGTTCTTTTTGCCCCATTTGGTCGATGAGTTGGAAAAGAGATTGTCTCACCTCTTCGATTCCCGCACCGCTTATCGCTGAGAACCTTAGAATTGGCGATCCGTCAAATACGGATCCCTGTAATAAGTTCCGGACCTCCTCTTCAACCAATTCCAGCCAGTCCTTTGCAACCAGATCAACTTTGGTAATCACAAAAAGACCTTGCTTGATTCCCAGCAGTTTGACGATATCCAGATGTTCACGGGTCTGCGGCATAATACCATCATCGGCCGCAATGACGAACAGTACCATGTCGATGGTGCTCACCCCGGCAACCATATTTTTAATCAGACGTTCGTGACCGGGTACATCGATCAGGGTAATATTCTGGCTGAGATGGGCAAAACCCAAATCTATGGTTATCCCTCTAGCTTTTTCTTCCTTCAGGCGGTCGGTATCAATCCCTGTCAGGGCTTTTACCAAGGCGGTCTTACCATGATCGATATGCCCTGCCAGACCGATCACATATTGTCTCTGTTTAATATTCATGAGATAAAGCGACGATTTCTGGTTTTTTACCCGATCTATTCGTGTTTTGTGCAGGCAAGATTAATTATTTGCAAATATAAACCGAATTTTATCTATTATGAGTGGAATCTCATCGTCTCGGATAGTATACAGATTAAGCAAAAAAGCATCTTTTTCGATATAACCGATAACAGACGGATCATTGATTCTCAAAATTTTCGCAAATTGGGTTACAGAAATATTTTCGGGCATCAAACTCACAGCAACCGCCGGTATTTTTTCGAGAGGCAGGGCACCACTGCCCATGTGAGAATCAGTTTCTTTCAATTCCATTTTCAGTGGCAAACCCTTTAATCCTTCAAGCAGGGAATTTCCCCGCTCAAAGAGTATTTGCCGGGTCTGATTCAGCATTTTCGCCACCGGGAGCGTGTCCTTTAGATTTCGGGGCTGAAGGTACAGGCGCAGAGTTGCATCCAGCAAAGCATAGGTTAGCTTGTCACAGCGCAGAGCCCGCAACAGATGATTCTTCTTAATTTTCTGTAGATATCTTTTCTTCCCAACGATGATACCGGCCTGCGGTCCGCCCAGAACTTTGTCTGCACTAAAGGTAATAACATCCACCCCTGCCTTCACATATTCCCTGGCCACCGGCTCATGGGAAAATCCCCAGTCTTCCAGATCTTCAATCACGCCACTTCCCATGTCATAAATTAAAGGAATTTTATGATGATTCGCAAGATTGACCAGATCTTCAATGGGAACAGACTGTGTGAATCCCATCACCCGATAATTACTGGTATGCACCTTTAATATTCCCGAAGTTCGCACCGTAATCGCTTCTGAATAATCCTTTAAATGAGTCTTATTGGTGGTTCCTATTTCAACCATTTTTACCATTCCGGCCCTCATCACTTCCGGCATTCGAAACGACCCCCCTATTTCCACCAATTCTCCCCGGGACACTGGCACTTCTTTGCGCCGGCACAAACTATTCAGCACCAAGAGTATCGCAGCAGCATTATTGTTGACGACCAGTGCTGCTTCTGCACCCGTCACCAGACAAATGATTTCCTCCACCAGCGAGGTTCGGTCTCCGCGCTTCCCGCTATCCAAGTCAATTTCCAGGTTACAGTAATGATCAAGAATCTCGAATAAATGCTGCCGGGCAGTGTCTGCCAGGGGTGCCCTCCCCAGATTAGTATGAAGTATAATACCGGTTCCATTAATAACCTTCCTGAGTTGGAAGGCCTGGAGTTTTTTCAAACGTCGCAGTGAGGATGTAAGAATCTTTTTCCGAACAACTTCCCGAGTTAATGTTGCTTCAGTGTCCGCTTTCTGAATCCGAGCCCGCATTTCATTTACTTCCTGCTCCAGAATCTGTTTAAGATACCTGCTGTCAATTCCAGATTCCTGAATATCCGGATCACTTAGTAGTTCCTGAATAGAGGGAAGTTGACGTAGGGCAGATTTACTCGGCTTGGTTTTGGGGGAATTTTTCATTTTCGCTCGGGGGAAGTTTTTCAAGTCTAACTTTCAGAATTCGATTCCGGTTAATCTTTTCAACGATAAATTTTAAATTCTGATATTTAACTTCTTCCTTTTCCTTCGGCAATGAGCCCAGCAGATTTAAAATAAACCCACTGATGGTCTCAACTCCTTCCACCGCCGGCACTGCCAGGTCCAGTTCGGCGTTGATTTCTTCAATGGACATTTTACCATCGATAATAAAAGTTTTATCATCGACCTTTTTAAAAAGTGGTGATTCCTTATCATACTCGTCCTGAATTTCACCGACGATCTCCTCAATAATATCTTCCAGGGTAATGAGACCGGATATGCCCCCATATTCATCCACCACCAGAGCCATGTGTATGTGCTCTTCCTGGAACTCCCGCAACAGTTCATCGATCTTCTTTTGTTCGGGAACAAAATAGGCGGTGCGAACCAGTTTCTGGAGGTCAATCTGCTCTTTTTTGACTTTGTTTACAAATGGCAGGAGATCTTTAACATAGAGAATACCAATAATATTATCAATTTCCTCTTTATAAACGGGAATCCGTGAATGCAGCTTAGTTTTTACCAGTTGCATCAATTTCGACAATGTGATGGCGGTATCCACCATCACCATATCGGTTCGAGGAACCATTACTTCCTTTACAGTGGTCTGGCCAAACTCAAAAATGCTGTGGATCATCTCTTTTTCATCTTTGAGTAAGGTGCCGTGTTCTTCTCCTACTTCTGCAAGTGTTTTAAGTTCGTCTTCCGTAAGCAGTATCCGCTTTTCCGATAACCCGGAATGGGTCTGCAGAAAATGTGTAAATCTTGCCAGACCATAAGAAACGGGATAAAGCAAATAAAATATGAAAGTGAGGGGATACACTGCCCCTCTGGCAAAATTTTCAGAATTCCGTACGGCGACGATTTTGGGAAGAATCTCGCTGAGTATTAAAATCACAAAGGTGACCACCAGAACATCCAGCAGAATGATCACTTGCTGATTCAATCCAAAATACTGACTGAGTTTTATGGTTAACACAGCAGCCGAAGAAGCAATGGTGATATTGACCATGGTATTTCCGATCACGATTGTGATCAGGAGCTGCCTTGGAAAAGTCATAAGTTTATTGATTCGCCGCTCATTTCCTCCCCGGGCGTTTTTGTAGTGTTTGAGCTGGGCCGGAGTGAGCGAAAAAAATGCCGTTTCAGCGCCTGAAAAAAAACCGGAAAATATTAACAGGACTGTAAAAAACAGGATATACAGAATAATTTCAACTATCAATTTTTAGAAATAAACCCCACATTTCTTAAACATAGACTTACCAGAACAATATATATGCATCAAATTTATAAATCCAATACATTTACAGAGAAAATTTCCCGAGCCGCCACCGGCTGGGCAGATACTTTAGGATACATTTTGTTAACCACTCCAAAATCGTTTGAGATATTCATCTTCCAATTGGTGCATCTGTTGTTCGCCAGAATATTCTTTATCATCGTAGCCCTTTAAATGAAGAAGACCATGGATGATTAAGCGTGCGATTTCTACACGAACCTCGACCCCGAAGACTCCGGCATTTAATTTGGCCTGATCCACACTGATATAAATTTCACCTTCCCTTTGATCTTCCTCATCCAGATGGAATGTTAATACATCCGTGAATGAATCTTTATATAAAAATTGTCTATGCAGTGCTCTTAAATATTCATCCTCAACCGTAATAACATGCAGTGACTTCAGAGATATATTTTCTTGGGTCATCACCATGTCAATCAAATCACGATATCTCTCCAGAGACAGTGATTTGTCAGGATGGGCATTTGTCAGTTCTATCTTACTCTTTTTTGGGACCTTCATAAGATTGTCGGCCGGGTGTCTCTATATTTTGCTTATCAGGGGAAGAATTCTTGTGTTCAGTGTCACGATTGGAATTATTCTCGTCATTAGGTCCGGGAGTATGTTTTTTAGTTTCTTCGGTTATTTTTGACGATTTATCTCTACTTTTATCATCAGTAGGATATTCTATCCTTACATGGTGGATACCCATCAAAACCCGAATAAAAGCACCTTTAATCTTGTTAAGTTCCCGTAAGGTAATATCACATTCATCCAGTTCTCCCTCCTGGAAACGTTTCTCGATAAGGTTTTCCACCAGGGCACTGATTCGCTGCAGGTTGGGACTCGGTAGAGTACGAGAAGCCGCCTCGACCGCATCAGATAACATGGCTATTGCGGTCTCTTTGGACTGTGGTTTGGGGCCGGGATATCTGAAATCATCCTCATTTAAATCTTTGGGATCTTTGGCTTCCTGGGCTTTATGATAAAAATATGACATGATGCAGGTACCGTGATGTTCAGGTATAAATTTTTTAACGGCCAGCGGTAATTTTGAGTCCTCCGCTAATTCCATGCCGGCACGTACATGCTTTGCCAGGATCAGAGAACTCATACTGGGCGTTAAGGTTTCATGTTTGCTTACACCATTGGATTGATTCTCAACAAAATATTCTGACAAGGTCATTTTACCAATATCATGATAATAGCAGCCAACCCGGGCCAGCAACGAGTTTGCCCCTATTTCCTTGGCCGCTGCTTCCGCCAGATTTCCCACAATGATACTGTGATGAAATGTCCCGGGAGCTTCTACCGACAGCCGTTTAAGGAGCGGATGATTCAGGTCCGATAATTCCAGCAGGGTAATATCAGTGGTAACATCAAATAACTTTTCGAATATACCAATTAAAAGGAAAACTGCAGTCGGTGCCAGAATAGCATTCGGAACCTCAAAATAGCCGAAATTTTGCATCATGCTGTTGAATGATTCATAATGAATGAATCCATAACTGAAGTTAACTGCGGCATAGCCCAGTAGAATGTAAAAAATAGCCCTGAACATCTGACCGCGATTCCGGATTTTCTGAACCGAAAACAGGGCAATTGTTCCCACCACAAACGTCAACAGGGCTAAATAGAAGTTATTGCCGCCCACTGCCCCCAGAATTAGACTAAGGATTATGGTGCCCATGAATGCCACTGAAGCATCCAGCAGCATGGACAGCAGCATGGGAACCAAAGTTACCGGAATACTGAGATAACTCCAGTTTAGAACATCGAGGATCAGGACTACAGTTAAAAATTGAAATACGAAAACGGTGGTTATAAGCAGGAGCATTTTATTCTGAGAAAATAAATTAGGACGATAATAATACAAATAGAATCCGATCATGAGTACAATTATAACCGCAAAAATATACTTTCCGATGTAGAATAAAAAACGATACCACCCGCTTCGACCACTGCTTCGTTCAGCCAGCGCAGAGGCAAGTGACTGCAATTTTTGATAGACATCTTCCGTGACAATCTCGTGACTATCTATGATACGCTGGTTCTCATGCACGAAGCCGCTGGTGGAGGGTACTTCCCGAATCGCCTTGTCCTTGCGGTTTCGGGTAATGTCTCTATCACGGGTGAGATTGGGGACCAGGAAAGAATTCCCCACCACGATTGCCATCTGAAATTCTGATCCCCCTTCGGGATACTGGACTCTGAGGTAGTCTGACAAAACAGTCCGGGCATCATTCAAATCCAGAACTTGGGAGAGCTCAACTTCTTCTTCCAATCCATTCTCCAAAATAATAAGGCGCTTTTCCTCGAGTTCAGATTTGGAGACATTAATTACCCCCTGCTGATATATGGCGGATAAACCATCCTGCAATTTCTGCCGTAAAATCTGAAATGCACTTTTTTTGTATGATTCAAATAAGAGTGTTAACTGGTCAGCATTAAGATTAAAATTATACTTGACTGCAAGCTGAGCCAAGAGACTATCTGCAAAATGCAATTCGGTACTTTGCTCTTCCGTGTCTTTTTTCTTTGGATTCTGTTTTCCCCGATTTTTGAAAAAAGATTCCAGCTCAGTAAATAAACTGTTAAGTTTGATAATCTCCACATTTTTCGGTTCTTTATCGCGCGTGAATACCTGGGGAACACTTAACCAGGCTTCCCGTCTTTCTCTATCCAGTACTCTATCCGACTTAATGATAGGAAAGGTGAAGGGTGCAATAATTTCTTCCTGAGCAATACTGCCAACCGTCAAATTTCGATATTCAAAAGGCCTTTCACTGGGCATCATGGAGACAATAAAGATGATCAGCATCAGGGCCATACCGGTTTTGGCCCCCAGATCCAGTAAATCCCGTCCAAATAGTTTGTGTTCCTTTAATTTATCTCTCAGGTCGCCGATCCATTCAGTGAACTTTTTCATAGAGTTTTTCCATCGTATTTTTAGCGCCTAAATATAAAGAAAAAAAAAGCCTACAAAAATTGTATTTTTACTGATTATTTTTCGGCGCTTAATTTACCGTGTCAAATCCCTTAACCTTATCGAAAATTGGATATGTTCTATTAACTATTTTTTTTAATTGACAAGGCCCACTTCAATTAAATAAAATGATTATTGAGAATAAAGTTTATTAAAATATTATATTATCGCATGCGAATCCTAAATATTTAAATGGGAGTGAGAAAAACAACTTATGAGGACAACGATAAATCCCTCTCCCGGGAAGGTCATTATAGATGTTGACAAAATAATACATTTTTATTTATATTCTCTGATTATCATTTGATGGAGGAAAATAATATGTCCTATGAAAATCTGGCGTTGATGATTAAAACCGTGAGCGAGAAATTTCCGGAAAAAGCTGCTTATATGTCGAAAAAAGAGGGGACTTATCAGTCAACCACGTTCCGGGAAGTACAAAATCAGATACAATATTTATCTGCTGCACTCATGGATCTGGGAGTCGAAAAAGATGAAAAAGTTTTATTACTTTCCGAAAATCGGATGGAGTGGGCGATTTCGGATTATGCTATTCTGACCTGTGGGGCTGTGACCGTTCCTATTTACCCGACTTTATTACCCAAACATATCGAATTTATCATAAACAATTCTGAAGGCAAAGTTGTGATCGTTTCACAGGATTTCCAGTTAGAAAAAATCCTGGAGATTAAGAAAAATCTGCCCAGGTTAAAGCATATTATCCTGATGGAGGGTATCGCCCCGGAAGGAGTATTGGGCTGGCGTGATTTTGTAGAAAAGGGAAAAATAATTTATGAAAAAAATCCAAACCTGATTACCAAAAGCCTGAAAGCAATCAAGGGAGATGATCTGGCCAGTATCATTTACACATCCGGAACCACCGGCGTTCCCAAAGGGGTGATGTTGACACACCACAATTTTCTATCAAATATTGAGGCAGGCCTAGATGCTCTGAAAGTGGATGAAAAAGATTTATTTCTCTCTTTCTTACCACTATCGCACGTTTTTGAACGGATGGCAGGGCATTTTTTAGCCAGTCATGTGGGAGCCACCATTGCTTATGCGGAAAATATAGAAACCGTTGCCCAGAATCTGCAGGAAGTACACCCCACAGTGATGACCAGCGTTCCCCGATTTTTTGAGAAAGTATATGCCCGGGTGCTCGATTCACTTGAAGAGGGATCGGCGGCGAAAAAGAAAATATTTCTGTGGGCCATAGAAGTGGGTAAAAAATCAAATTTATATCACCAAAAAGGGTTACCGTTAAAAGGGATGCTCAAATCGAAGTATAAAATTGCCAATAAACTGGTCTACTCAAAATTACGCGAACGCGTTGGTGGTAACATCCGTCTTTTTGCATCAGGTGGTGCTCCACTGGGCAGGGAAATAGCAGAATTTTTTAATGCTGCCGGATTACGCCTGCTGGAGGGGTATGGGCTTACTGAAACTTCCCCGGTCATCACAGTAAACCGGGAAAACAACTTTAAATTCGGAACTCCAGGTCAGGCCGTCATTAATGTGGAGGTGGCCATAGCCGAAGATGGAGAAATTCTAACCCGTGGTCCTCATGTTATGAAAGGATACTACAAAAATGAAGAAGAGACCCGGGAAGCTATTGATGAAGAGAAATGGTTCCACACCGGTGATATTGGGTATCTGGATAAGGATGGATTTCTCTACATCACCGATCGGAAGAAAAATATCATCGTCACATCCGGCGGAAAAAATATTGCCCCCCAACCCATCGAAAATCTGCTCATTACTTCAAAGTACATAGACCAGGCGCTCGTTCTGGGAGATAAAAGAAAATATTGCACTGCCATTATTGTACCCAGTATCGAAAACCTGAGAAATTTTGCGAAAAAATCTTCTCTGGAAATCAGTAAAGATGATGAACTACTTCAAAATCAGGCCATTAAAGCATTAATCCGAAGCGAAATTGACCGCGTTTCTGTAGACCTCGCCAGTTATGAAACTATTAAGAAATTTATGCTCCTTAAGGATCCGTTCACGATTGAGAGTGGAGAACTTACACCCACCCTCAAGATTAAGCGAAACGTGGTTGAACAGAAGTATCAAACCAAAATTGATGCCATGTACGCTGAGGATGAAAGTATGACAGAATGATAAATGGGCCAGATTAGAATTTACCCCCCGGTAAAATATTTTGCGGCCATTACGTATTCGTCCGGAAATGACCTTGAAGAAGTTAAAAGATCTTTGGAAAAGTTAATTTCCCCCGTTGATGAGATATCCCGGGTATTTCCCTTCAGTCAGTTCACTGATTATTATGACGCTGAAATGGGAAACGATTTGCAAAAGTCATTTCTGAGTTTCCAGGATCTTAAACCCGCCGAATTGCTTCCGGACATTAAAATTTCTACAAATCAGCTGGAGTTGAAATTTATTAAAAATGATTTACGTTGCGTTAATATTGATCCGGGATATGTGTGCGCGGCAAAAATGATCCTGGCAACTACCAAGGATTACGATCATCGTATCTATATAAACAGGGGAATTTTTGGCGATGTTCATTATCGATACCGACAGGGTGAATTCAGATTTAATGACTGGACTTATCCGGATTATAAACAACCGGAGGTAGTGGCTTTTTTCACTGAAACCCGTAAGATCTATCTGCAACAATTGAAAGATTGGATAATTCTGGAATAACCTTTATCGTATGCAGACAGGAAAAATATGAAAAAATCTATAACCTATCGGGAGGCGGGGGTGGATATTGAGAGCGCCGAGCAGTCCCTCGATAAAGTCAAAGTGGCAATAGCTAAAACTCACAACAGACAGGTTCTAAAAAATATCGGGGCATTTGGCGGTTTTTATGAATTCCCGATACAGGATTACCGAAAACCTGTCTTGATTTCCAGCACCGACGGGGTTGGTACTAAACTGCTGGTTGCGATGATGATGAACAAACATGATACGGTGGGTCAGGATCTGGTGAATCACTGTATCAATGATATTGCGGTTTGCGGCGCCCATCCATTATTTTTTTTAGATTATTTCGGCTGCGGAAAACTGCATCCGGAGGTATTTCAGCAAATTATCATGGGATTCGTCGCTGCCTGCAACGCAGCGGGACTTCCTCTGATCGGGGGGGAAACTGCTGAAATGCCTGATCTGTATCAACCCGGTGAATATGATCTTGCGGGAACGATTGTGGGGGTGGTGGAAAAAGAAAACATCATTGACGGACAATCTATTCAGGCTGGCGATATTTTAATTGGTATCAGTTCTGCCGGTCTTCATACCAACGGTTACTCTCTGGCAAGAAAAGTTCTTTTTTCAAAGTATCAACCACAGGATTATGTGCAGGAACTGGGAACCACAGTAGGAGAAGAGTTATTAAAAATTCATCCCAATTATTATCCCCTGATTTCCGACGTGATTCAAAACTTTCCGGTGAAAGGTTTGGCCCATATTACCGGTGGAGGTCTGTACAAAAATACCACCCGCATCATCCCTAATGGCCTGGAACCTGTCTTTGAATGGAACAGCTGGCCGGTGCTTCCGATTTTTTCTCTTATCCAGGATTTAGGAAATGTACCGCTATCGGACATGCGCCAGACATTTAATATGGGGATTGGCCTGGTAATGGTGCTGGAAAAAGATTCAGCGAGCAATCTTTCAGGGTTATCCGATGCATATCCCTACAGCATCTATCAGATTGGAGAGATTAGAAAAGCGAAAGCATAAAGTCCAGTGAATTTATGAAATGAGAAGGATATTTATAAAATCTGACGGAAATAAGTTATGAATGACTTCTTTTTCAAGAAAGAAATTATTACTGCAAAAATCCGTAATCCCCTGAAAAATTTTGAGGTGACCGAAGAAGAAATTGAAATTCGTTGGGACCCCCTTTTACAATACACCTCCCGCATCTCTAAGTCCAAAGGTCTGGACAAGGTTCCGGAGAATCAGCCACTGATTGATTTTGTTGAAAATGCAAAAGCCTGTTTCTTTTGCAAAGGGCGGGTGGAAACGCAGACACCAATGCTACCGGTTGAAATAGATCCACTGGGACGAATCTCCAGCGGTGAAGCGCTTTTATTCCCCAACCTCTCAGGATTTGGACGATATAGTGGGGTATGTATTTTCTCAAAAGAGCATTTTATTCCTCTGGAGGGATTTACCACTGACCTTATATTTGATGCCCTGAAAGTATGCCGTAATTATTTTCAGAAATGTATGCAAGCGGATTCAGACCAATTATATCCCTCCCTCAACGGCAATTACCTTCTTCCTGCGGGGAGCAGTATCCTCCACCCCCATCTCCAGCCCTTTCTGGATCCTCATCCCACCAATTTTCAGCGCCAGCTCCTGCAGAGCAGCGAACGTTATCGTCAAGAAAACCAAAAAGACTATTGGGAAGTGTTAAAGAGGCACCAAAAAAACAGCGATAGATTCTTATTTGAAACCGAATTCAGTTTCGTTTATACGCCGTTCACCCCATTGGGTTTTAATGAAATCAATGCCCTGATTGGTGATGGTGAATCTTTTCCGGCATTCAATGACCTGATACTCCAAGATATTGCAGATATTTTACAACGGATTTTACAATTTTACCACCGAATCCGGCATAACAGTTTCAACCTGACTCTGTTTTCCGCTCCGGTCCCTTCCGGAGAATCGATGCCCTGCTTGCTTAAA
>CP070707.1:3389144-3400199 GCA_020350205.1 bacterium | reverse complement strand
GGTCATTTGTTTAAAACCTGATCAATAGCAGGTTTAACTAAACCTTCCATCACTACATATCCATTCTTGTTCGGGTGAACCAGATCTTCTGCAGAGGTATATTCGGGAACTTTCAATCCTCCCCTTTCATCCACCATTTTCGAGTGATAGTCCACATAGATAAACCTGTTCTCAGCCGCATATTGTGCAAGTAATGCATTTAATTCTATAATTTTGGGGGCAGGGTCCAGTCCGGTATTCCACGGAAAATCGATCGCCGGTAACACTGAAGATATGATTACTTTAATTCCATGATAATCCGCAAGCTCAGCCATCGAAATGATATTTTTTGCAATTTCTTCAATTGCCACAAATCCGCTGTTTTGAGCTATATCATTTGTGCCGGCCAAAATGACCACAACTTTCGGATTTAATTCGATTACATCTACCCTAAACCTCAATAACATTTGATGAGTAACCTGGCCGCTGATGCCCCGATTGATGTATCCGTTTTCTTCAAAGAACTGCGGATTCTTCTCAAGCCAGGCTTCGGTTATGGAGTTACCCATAAAAACAACGCGGGGTTCATTTTCCTGAGCCGGTCCAATTTTCATGTTTTCTTCTCTATATTTACCAAAATTTACATATTTCTCAATGTCAAGCTTTTCTTGAGCGTTTGCCATAAAAGTCACAATAATAATTGCAAAAATTACAGTTGTTCTGTTCACTTTCAGCCTCATACATACCAATATCTAATTGACTTGTTCACAGCGATACCCTTCCCGGGTAAGGTACCTTTCCGGAAAGCCCCCATCAGACAGGTTGTTTTTCGATTGACTCTTTCTTTACTCCCTGCTTTTCTGTGCGAGAAAAAAAGAATTCTGTACTTATCAAAACCGTTATTAATACCGTCAAATTGACAACAAGAAAGGCACAAGTTTGACCCCTCTTGGTAAAATCCTACCTGGTATAATCAATGACCATATCGGCACCGAGAGATTTTACCATTTCCATATTCGTCGAACTGCATACCCCGGTGACCTCAGCCCCAAAATTTTTGGCAAGTTGTACCGCCAGCATACTGACACTTCCAGAAGCACTAAAGATGAGAACCTTCTGTCCGATCTGTTTACCTCCCTTTCTGAGAAGATGCAATGCCGTTAGTCATCCTTCAGAGATGTTTTTTTTACTTCTTTGAGCTGCAGAACATCAGGTGATCCATAGCTGTTACAAACAATCGCTTCACTCAATATCCCTTTGGATAGATTGTGATGTGAATTCCTTTCAATATGAAATGTTAGAATTTTGATAATTACCTGCATTCATCCCTACCGGCCGGCTGTAACCGGCCCCTATGCAGGGCTTGAACGTGACGGGATTGAGGATATTATCTGCAGTACGAAGGATCGCCCTGATATCATTTTTAACTTGCATGCCAGGCAACCAGAATGGCTAATGTTCCCGTCAATAAATTGGCTATAAACCAACTAATCCTGATCGTCTTTGACTCAAGAGTAATTCCATCTTTATTGCGATTCTTGGTCCAAAACCAAAAACTGATCCCATGATATATAAAAATGATACCAGGAACCCAGGACAGTTTATAGCTCCAAGATAAATTTAGAATAAGCCCGACGGCTGCAAATCCGTATAACCAGCCAATTAAGCTATCGGTAACTGCAATGGCATGCTCATAAACTTTATATTCTTTTGGCATATTCAATTCTTGAAGACCTATTTTAACGGCAAATTTCCAGTTTATAACACTTATTAGCTGACCAATCCAATGGAAAATAAATCCAATAATAAAAATTAAAACAGCCGTTACGATGTTCGCATGAGGGAATATCTGGTTCATAAATCTACCCCTTTTTATTAAAAGATAGTTCCATTAAGGCGAAATATTCCATAAAGAAAGGAAGCTACACCCCAGACCATAAAATTACCCCAGAAATAAGTATAATATTTGAATGGACCGATGGAGGGATAAACATATTCTTTTTCAAAATACAATAAAAAAGTATTGATATATAACTGAATTGCACCGGATATTGCAAATAATAAATATCCCCAGTAGTTGCTCGAGAGCATTCCCACTATTCCAATTATAAATATGGGAAAAAATATTATCCAATCAGCCATGGCGAGACTATATGCTGCCTTAAAGTGTGTTTCATCTCTCCAATCTTCTCCCTCCCCTATGAGAAGATCCTTCGCTTTCTGTCCTTTTGGTTTTATAAGTATGATAATTTGTGCAAATAATAGCGGTGTACATGTAATAATTCCAAATATAATCAGTACCCAGGTAATTAATGTCGGTTGATACATAAAAGATTGTCTCCTTTAAATTGATCTGCAAGCAAATTTACAGTACCTAGGTTATGGAAAGATATAAGCCATTACAAAACGGAACCGGTCCAGGAAATTCTAATTTCATGGAATGTCGTACTTCCCCACTTTTTATTTGATAGAGAGGCGACAGGTCTTTTACCCGGTTTCACGCAGGATCAGTATATCCGGATGAATCTTTCAAAGACAACCCGGGATATTCCTGTTGGATGCTACTTACCGGCTAATAAGCCGTTTGCGCAGGAATTTGAAGGTTCGCAGATACGCATCATCTGCCACTTTTGCCGAATAGCCAGGAACGAATGGAGCATTAAAGGAGTGTCCAACTCCCTCGTAAATGTGCAATTCGGCCTCCCCCCCGCTTGCCACTATGGCATCCCTCAGTTCGTAGGCAAAACTCACTGGAACCACGGCATCAGCGTCACCGTGTAGAATCAGAACGGGCGGCAGACCCTGTACATCTTCTTCCAGTGATTTTGGCCCACCACCGCCACCACCGTAAAAGGAGACAATTGCACCGACGCCTGGCAATGAAGAGGCAATCGAAATAGCAAGGAACGCCCCCCTTGAAAATCCAACCAGTCCGACGGGTTGGCCGGAAACTGACGGGATTGATTGGAGATATTCAACAGCTTTCCGTACAGCGTCCTGATAGCCAGACCAGGCTTCCAGTTTTGCAAAAGAGCCCGTCGGCGTGCGACCGGTCTCTGCATAATAATCGATCGTCAGTACCACGAATCCATTGTTACTAAAAATCCGGGCAAGATCAACAAACTCAGTACGCCAACCCATAGATCCGTGGAGTAGTATTACGCCGGCGTGCGATCCTTTGCTATCAGGAGATACCAGCACTCCCCATACCCCGGGGGCAAGCTGTGATGGTGGCAGCCGGGCAGGCTCTCTGGCGCAGCCTCTGCATAATAGCACGAGAACAAAATACCCCAAAAAGATGGCAACAAGTCTCATCTCTGTTCCTTCCTGATCGTACTTGCGTACCGACAACCAGGGTTTAGCTTACCAGGGCGCATCAATCCAAAGTCACTAGAAACCGGATCAAACAGGTTCAGTTTTCACGTCGCGAAACGGTCCCTTTGAAAGAAGCCCGCGTTAAACACTTATTTACTTAAATAATCTTGAATATCCGGGATAGGGATTCAAGGGTATCAGGTCAAATTCAATCAGTTTCTCTTTTACCAACGGCAATCCGGATAATATTTCCATGCATTCTTCTGGGTCTTCGCATTCTAGAATGAGAATCGCTCTTCGATTATTATCAAAATAAATCTCTCTTATGATGTCACTCTGATAAAGACGCCAGACCTCTAATGCCTCAGACGTGAGGTGTAAAAGAAATTCCTCTGTTCTTTTCCCCTCCATTTCTTTTTCTATTGCTAAGATTTTCATTATTTCACTCTATTACAATTTTTTCTTTACATCATTTATTCTTATTTTGGTTTTCTGATGGCAAACAAAGCGCTCAAGGGGTCGGTTGCACAGAAAATTTCCAAAATCCTCCAAACCTGAAAATTATGACCCGTATTCAAAAAACCCGAAACCCTTTTATCGCTTTTAGGTGATGTTAATGGCAATCATAAAATTTATTTATTGACCGGAATAAAATAATTTATCATGCCGGGTGTTACGATCAATTCATGTTTTCATTAAATATATTGTCTACATATTCGAGAAATTCTCGACTATAGTTTTTTCGATTGCCCTCCCAAGACAGAAAAGGTTTATTTTTTGTTTCGGAGATAAACCAAGAATTCCAACCATCCCAATTTTGCTTTTCAAGTATGCCCTCATGATGATAGTACCATGCTGATTCCCAACTATCATAAAAGATATGCTCAAAAGCTAAGTATCGTAACTTTTCATCCGGGGTTAATTTTTCGGAATTACCGGATGCTTTCAAAATTAATTTGGCTAAATCTGTCCTTTCTATAATCAGACGATCCATTTCAAGCATTCTACTATATATAATATTTTCTACATCTCTATTAGTTAAAGTATTAGAACGCTTGAATTCATAAGCGACATAAAATAAAGAGACGACAATTGCCAGTGAGGAGACAATCTCTGCAATTGACACAACACTACTTAATCTTGACTTTTTCACTTTCCAGCCTCCTTTTTTAGTAACTAACGTATTGACTTTGAGCTGCCCTGAAACCTCCATTTCCAACCCAAGCTAAAAAAACCAGATGTAACATCACATTTTGGGGTTCTATTGAAGCAACCGATGTCGGTGTTTGCTTGAATCACGCGTTATACGGATTAAAGATTCATCATTGCTTTAATATTATCACCCAATATCTTTACCTGTAAAAAATCTTCCGCAGGCATGAGCGTGACAGTCGATTATCATTTCATTTTTCCACCATGTTAGTCCTATCACCGATATTTAATGACCAGGCTTAAACTGCCGCAGTGAATCAAGCCAGGTTTAATCTGAGCCAGGCCAGGTCGTGGGAAAACGAACAAAAGTACCGGATAAAATAACAGCAATATCTTGGATTTATATGATTCCCTTAATATACTTATTGAGATGATTCGATGACGGGGATATCCATGAAAATAACCCTTTTGATTGTTGGTATCTTATTTTTTCTGTCCTGTTCACAGGACCGAACAATCCGCTTTGCTCTATTTAGCGACACACATGTTTCGGAGAATACCACCGGCGCTGAAGATCTGCGGATGGCGGTGAAAGACGTAAATGAATTAGAAAATCTGGATTTTGTTCTGATCTCAGGGGATATCACTGAAATGAATATCGGCAATAACCTGCAAATTGCCAAGCGCATCCTGGACAGCCTGACTGTTCCCTATTATATCATTCCGGGTAATCATGATACCAAATGGTCTGGTTCGGCGGGCGCTAATTTCCGTTCTTTATGGTCTGATGACAAGTTTGTTTTTGATGCCGGTAAATATCGTTTTATTGGTTTTCACCAGGGACCCGTTTTGCGTATGGATGATGGACACATTCCGCGGGCCGACCTGGACTGGCTGCAAGATAACCTGCGTGCAGCCGGCAGGGACAAACCCGTAATACTGGTCATGCACTATCCACTGACTCCAGCCGTTGACAACTGGTTTGAATGCATTGATATTATTCGGGAGTTTAATATTCAGGCAATTATCCATGGACATGGTCATCGCAGCAGCTTAAGCTATTACAATGGAATCCCCGGTATTATGGGTCGCTCCACCCTCCGTGCTTCGAATGAATATGGTGGTTTTAGCTTACTGGAACTGCGCCATGACTCAATTTTTGTCTCTGAAATGGCGACAGGAAGTGGAGAAAAAAGAAAATGGCTGGGTCTCGATCTGACTGCCGGGACGGGCATCCAACCTGTAGCCGACTCACTCCTTCCCGATTATTCGGTCAATCAAAAATACCCACAGATAAAACTCAAATGGCTATTCGATGGCGGCTTCACCACCACAGCCAGTCCGGTAACAGATGATAGTCAGGTGTACATTGGAGACGTGTCAGGTCACCTGCATGTTTTAGACTTAAGGACTGGCTTAGAACGATGGTCCTATTTAGCGGGCGGTGCCATTTATTCCGCAGCAGCTGTTGACAGCAATTATCTGGTATTTAATGCTGCAGACAGCATTGTTCACTGCCTGAAAAGGGATAAGCAGTCATTGCTATGGCAGTATCGGACTAATAACGCTCTACTGGCGGTTCCGGTAATTTTCAAAGGCGTGGTCTATACCGGTGCCAGTGATGGTATTTTCCGTGCCATTAATCTGGCCGATGGCAAACTGATCTGGCAGTTTCAAAAGGTGATGGGCTTTGTGGAAACCCGGCCCCTGATTTTCCGGGATAAAGTTATTTTTGGTGCCTGGGATGGACACTTGTACGCGCTGAATCTTAATGATGGGTCCCTGGCCTGGACTTGGCACGGCGAAATTAGTTCTCCATTATATTCGCCGGCAGCCTGCTGGCCTGTGGGAGCATATGGAAAAGTTTTCATCGCTGCACCTGACCGTTTCTTATCGGCTGTTGATGTGCAGACTGGAAAGACTATTTGGCGTAATAATGACTGGAAATTCCGTGAAACCGTTGGTATCTCCAACGTTGGTGATGTGGCTTACGCCCGTTCTATGACTGATTCCGTTATTGCCATCAGTACCCATTCTCGGAATTTTAATCTGGTCTGGCATGAAAATTTTAAATATGGTTATGATATTGCCCCCTCCATGCCCATGGAAAAGGACGGCACCTTGTTCTGGGGGACAAAAAACGGTCTGATAACTGCAGCCAATGCAAAAGATGGAAAATTAATCTGGCAGTACAGGTTTGAGAATTATCTGATTAACACGGTTGAACCCATAAGTAGTGGCCAGGTGGTTTTCAGCAATATTGATGGGAAAACCGGGCTAATCGGGTTGTGAGCTTTGTTAATCGCATGATATGGCTGTCCTGGTTTAACCATATTATGCCGGGGTTACGCTTCTATTTTTTTTCTTCACCGATCCGAGTTTTAAGGCTTCAGCTATCGGTGAGTGTGAGGCTTAGTTTTTGCCAGTCGGGCCAGACAACCTAATAAAGCAGCGAACACCCAGCCTACTCACACCGGTCTTGTAATAGGATGAAAAAGGATCCGTTTGGGAAAGCCCGGATTCGGCGTTCTCAAACATTAATTTTTTTCCTGGCCCCCGGGAGGAAACAGACCCATCTGAGTCAGCATGGCCAGATTATCCCATTCTACCCAGAGTTCCGCAATTCGACCCTCTTCAATACGAAAGAAGCTTATGAATTTGCTCTCGACCGATTTACCCGTAGGTTGAAATTCACCCATGGGACCGGTAAAAGTACCCGAATAAGTTGCATAGCCTGCAACCATGTCGTCTTCGGCTATTAGCATTTCAATCGTGATATGTTGATCCGGCATGCTTACCAGGAAGGACTCTTGAAGTTTCTTGAACTCCTCGCGGGAGGTCACCTGTACATCAGGGGTTGCCTGGCAATGCCGACTGAAATCTTCCGTAAGCAATTCATCAAAGGCATCCCAATCTGCTGCATTGGTGGACGCCGTAAAACGATGAATAAGATTCTTGTTGTCCTCCAGTTGTTTAGATGTTGTGGGACCACAAGCAACCAAAAATGTTGTAAAAATAAAAGTCAAAATAAGACCACTATTATACATAATTTCCTCCAGCCAAATTGAATTGTTTTCGAAAGCTGTATATGACATCTAACATACAGGGCCGGCGCTGCCCCGATACAGCTACTTCTTAATCAAATTCGTTGGTTCAATTTATATTATAAGTTAAGAGTAATTAAAAATTATCAATAAAACTGCCAACCTGCCTAAAACAGATATTCCAAGGAACCGGACTGAACAACCCTGAAACCTATTGAATATACTGCCCTGCTGGTTGGCTTTAATCGCAAGCGAGATGATATTAATTCCGGTTTATTATTTCTTTCCCTTTAACCAGTTATCTGCATCTTCATATGTTTTGAACACTCTCATTGACAGTGACGCTTTCTCTAAATAAGTTGATAACATCCTCATCATTCCATATGATACCTCTTTCTCGGTAACGACTGCCCAACGAGAACCTTTAAAACGGTCCTTGAAGTTCTGGATATGTGAACTCGTTTTCATTACCTGATCCGTGGTTATTGCCTTTTCAATACCTGTATGATCCGAGAGTATATCAAAACCATTCTCAAAATCAGGATCATGTAGTGATTTATTTATCGCTTGGATAATTTCTTCAGTGGTTATTTTCCCTTTTATCACCGCCCGGACTCTCTTCTTATCCTTCTCTATCCAGTGTTTTATTGACAATCTTTCTCCTCCTTCTAAAAACAAACATATTAGGTTTAAGCTACTGCAATGTTTCCACATCTTCACCAAATTTATAAAACTTCCTTTAAATTTCCTTCATAAATTCCGCAATTTTAGCAATCTCTATCATCTCTACTTCTAACAGTTCATGTAATACTTTTTCCACTTTCGACCTTAGTCATGCAAGTAATTGCATAACATCTTCAGGCAATTCTGAAAAATACAAAACTTCCATCTTTGGTTCAATTTCAGATAGCCCGGGATTAAAATATCCGGGCATTGTCTTACCATGAAAGGTTCATTTTCAAAAACAATCAAATTTTCCATCAATAATTTCTATTTAATTTTATCTACCTGACATATGGATTCTAAACCGCTCAGTCTCATCCACTTCTTATCCCAATTCAAAACCGTTTTTAAATCCCCTTCAACTGTATCCAGAAATCTCTGCAGTGTCCTGGTCAGCCCCATGCTCATGGTAGGCTTATATATTGTATTATACCCGAAAGAAATTCCACTATATCAGGTTGCGGGTTATACCTCCCATAAAGATGTTCTCCCTTTTTAGCCTAACATTCTGTGCAAATACTCCTGAAGAAATTATTTATCATATTTGTAGAATCTTTTCACCCTTGGTGATTAGGCATTAATTTTTCAATTTTTCCTTTATTTGAGTGGATGTAACGGTAACTGACAAGCCTCCCTTACCAGTGCATTTTACACATGCAGGCATTTGTTTACCGACTTGAACAACGGTTTGAATAACTTCTTCGAGCGGGATAACCGCATCAAAACCTGAACGGGCCATAATTGCTGATGAAAGAGCGTTCATGGCCGCACTAATATTTTTCCCCAGGCAGGGCACTTCAACACGGTCGGCAACCGGATCACAAATCAAACCTATCATATTTTGAATGGCTAATGATGCTGCACCAATTGCCTCCCTCGCTGTTCCGCCCATTAACTGGACAATCCCTGCGGCTGCCATTCCAGACGCAGCACCACATTCCACTTGACATCCATATTCTTCTGCAGAAAATCCGGGTCCCCGGGCAAAGTATACACCAATGATCCCAGCTGCGAAATAAGCCTTGACCACATCACCAGACGTTGAATTTAAATCTTCGGCGATCCCTTTCAATGCTCCTCCAATAGTTCCGCATGACCCGGCTGTTGGATTCGCAACAATAACTTCCATAGCACTTTTTGCTTCCATGATGGCCGTGACATATGAAATGATGTTATTTACCACCCTGGTTTTGAGGATCTTCCCATCCTTCTCTGCCTTCCCGATGAAATGTGATTGTTGATGCAAAATGCGATCTTTATATAGAGTTCCTTTCAACCCCGTTTCAATACTACCTTCAATTGTCTTGATAATATTTTTCATTTTATTTATAAGGACTCTCTTCGAAAGTCCACTCTGGCATTTTTCATAAATTAATCCCACATCTCCCAAATCGTGTTTGTTTTTCTCCGCATGCTCTAGAAGAGAGGCTATAGTATTGAAAGGCAATTCATTTTCATTCCCCGAAAGAATTGGTAGAACTGGATGAATAATAATGACCTTATCGAAAATAGAGTTCTCTTTTAATTTCGTAATGATTTCAAGCGGAACTTTTTTTGATGATTTTAAATTTATCAGTGTCCTGTTTTTGTCCGATGATTGAAACATTAAAATATTTTGAGAAATAATCTTCTTTATGTCTTCTGGAATGGGTCTATTATTTTTTTTCCAAATTATTAATTCAAAATAATCTCCCCGAATCTTTACATGAAAATTATCAATTTGCTGAATTTCAAAAGCTCCCCCACCGATCGAAGCGGCCACAAATTGAACCCTTTTTCCATTTTTGCCTTCCAGCATTAGTCTTACTGTATTTGTATGCTTTGTTGGAAATGAATTAATTTGGTAACGAATATCAATTCCAATATCTTTAGCCAGAGATTCAGTATATTTCATCTTGTCATCAATAATATCCAGTCCCAATAAACCGCCATTGATTCCCATAACCGTTCCTTGCTCCAGATAATTAGCAGCCCAGGCTCCGTTTTCATCAAACTCTATGACGGCCTTTTTTAAAGGCTCATTTAAGATATCAAGACAAACTCTGGCAATGCGCCATGAAGCGGCCGTGTGTGAACTTGATGGTCCTCTCATTACCGGACCAATTACATCATTAAAAATGCTGAGATTTGTATTCATAAAATATCTCTACATTCCTCCATGCTATGAGAACGCATTGGAGATTTAATGTTTAAAACTGTTGAGCTGTCAATCATTTTAACTACCCAACATTCAACATCAGCGGCTGCGCGAAGCAAAATCCACTGCATGCTTCTGTTGGGCTTCCGTTTATTGAATACAAACCCGGTTTCAATCTCTATAGTTGAACGATAATTGAAAACGTGCACCTACTTCGCTATATCCTTCAACCGTTCCAGCATAGGATTGAGCCATTCCGAATCGGGCAGCATCCGTGCCTGCTCAAGCGCCACCGCTTTTTGAAAGCAGGCGCGCGCCTTGTCCAGGTTATCAGACAATTGGTACACCTGGCCATGGAAGTACCAGGCAATAGCAGACCAGGGATAAGTGGCAGTCCATTCCGTGGTGATGGGGAGGATCTCCCCTGGGTCGTGAGAATTGAACCACCCCCGCACCAGCAGCGAATAAACGTCATCAGGCACATTGACGGAATAGCCATACACGGCTGACACATTTGCATAGTGTTTTTTGACCGCATTGAGCCCCTGGTTCAGCTCGTTTTGCGATACGGTGAAGCCCGGGAAGGCGGCCTGTAATCCCTCGTAGAGCGCCTTGTAGGGCGTATAGTGGTGTGACACGCCTGGAATTTCCACGTATACCCAGCCTTTCGCTTTTTTTTCCTCCAGTAATGGCACAATGCCACCT
>CP070707.1:3370775-3389044 GCA_020350205.1 bacterium | reverse complement strand
TTGTATTCCGTTCCGATAAAAATCACTGATGTCCACCGTATCCGCAGTTCCATCAATATGCTGTATTGAAATTCGCGTTTCATCTCCACCACTGGATATACCCTGAGCAAGTTCAATGAGGTCACTCAAACGATCTGTTCCGCGCATAAAATATGTACCCGGTTTGACAATTTCTCCCACCACATATACCCGGAATTTACGCATTCGCATTAGCCGAATGGAAAACCGGCTATCTCTAAAATAATAATTTAATTCACTTTTTATGTAATCCGATCCTTCATGCAACGTCATGCCCGAGACCTTTAGATCCGCTATTCCAGGTATGACGACATATCCCTCGAGTGTTACTTCGGTGAAGACCTGATTTTCCAACGGACCTAAAATATTAATCAAAAGAAGGTCTCCTGGACCAAGAATATATTTCGATGAATCAATTGACTTTTCAAGAGTCTGCTCCTGATATTGCTGAGGTGGAATTACTCGCTCAACTGTTTTTTCCCTGGTTTTAAGGTCAATATCAATGTCCTTGGGGAGCTGGATGGTCTCTTCCTGCTTCTGTTGAGCCTGTCGATAAGGAGTGACTCCCTGGGCAACAACCCTATTTTCAATCAAAAAGAACACAAAAATTAAAACTAAAATTCTGATTAATTTCAAAATCATGCTCCAAAATTCAAAATGTAATGACAACTGAACTACCTAACTTAAAACCGGTGTTGAATTTAGGCCATTCCCCTCTAAAAGGCAACTGGTATTAATTTTGTCACCTTCTTTATTCTTCGTGTTCATTATTGGGGAGTTCCAATTTTTGTATGGCCATTTTAGCTGCGTCCTGTTCAGCGGTTTTTTTACTCTTCCCCTGTCCCCGTCCAATCTCCTTGCCATCCAAATACACCCCGATAATAAACTCCTTTTCATGATCCGGGCCCATTTCTTCCATTACCCGATAATCCGGAAGAGTACCAAAATGTGATTGGGCATGCTCCAGGAGAATACTCTTATAGTTTGTATAAAGCTCCCGCTGCATGATTGACTTAAATCGGGATAGCAGATAGGTGTTAATGAATGCGCTGGCAGTCTCCAGGCCTTTATCCAGATAAATGGCACCAATCAGGGCCTCAAATGTATCAGAGAGGATGGATTGACGTTGCCGGCCGCCGGTTTTTTCCTCCCCCTTATTAATGAGAATCAGATTACCGAATGATAATTCAGCGGCAGTTTCTGCCAGGACTGGTTTACTGACTAAAATGGATTTTATTTTCGAAAGCTGACCTTCGGTTCGTTTGGGAAATTTACGGTACAGGTAATCTGTCACGACCAGGTCCAGAACAGCATCACCTAAAAATTCCAGACGCTCATTTGAAGCGATGCGCTCTTCATTCGTGACATTCAGGTAAGAACGATGCTTGAAGGCCGTAATCAGCAAAGCAGGATTATTAAAACTGATATTATACTTTTTAGTTAATATCCCAATAATCCGCTCCAACTCTCCAGGCGTTTCAACCGCGTCATCATCTGAAGGCCCAGATGGATTGATTCCAAAGATTTTTTTTAGAAACTCCAAATCCCACTTTCACTTATTTAAAGGCAGATACAGCTAGTACTGCATTGTGTCCGCCGAATCCAAAGGTATTGCTTATGGCAGCAAACACTTTTCTCTCTTCTGGCTGGTTAGGGGTATAATTCAGATCACAATCCGGGTCGGGCTCTCGATAATTGATGGTTGGCGGTATTAAACCCTCTTTGATTGCTAAAATGGAAGCAATGAGCTCAACGCCGCCGGCGGCCCCCAATAAATGCCCCACCATGGATTTGGTCGAGCTAACATTCAATTTATAGGCATGTTCACCAAACAATGTTTTGATTGCCTCGGATTCGGATTTGTCATTATAAGGTGTAGATGTCCCATGGGCATTGATATACTGGATATCTTCCGTATTCAACCCCCCATCCTTAAGACAAAGTCGCATCGCTCTCACGGCTCCTTCTCCGCCAGGCGAAGGTGCCGTAATATGATGGGCATCTGCGGTAAACCCAATCCCACGAATCTCAGCATATATATTTGCCCCTCTCTTCTTGGCATGTTCCAGCTCTTCCAGCACAACTATTCCAGCTCCTTCTCCCATCACAAAACCGTCGCGTGTCTTATCGAAGGGCCGGCTGGCGGTCTGGGGGGTATCATTGCGGGTAGAAAGAGCCTTCATGGAGTTGAATCCTGCTACGCCCATAGGGGTAATGGCTGCTTCCGATCCTCCGGTGATCATAACCTCTGCATCACCACGCTGAATAATTTTAAACGCATCTCCTATAGAATGAGATGCAGTGGCGCAGGCCGAAACCACCCCGTAGTTGGGGCCCTTTAATCCATACCGGATGGAAACATGGCCGGAGGCAATATCGATGATCATTTGGGGGATGAAAAACGGACTTAAGCGACGCGGACCACCCTCTAAAAATTTCCTGTGCGAATCCTCAAAAGATTTAAATCCCCCGATACCGGAACCAATTAACACCCCGATACGTTCTCGGTCTTCCTTTTCAAAATCAATCCCGGAATCATTAATCGCTTCATAGGCTGTTACAATGGCATACTGGCTAAATTCATCCAGCCGGCTGGCTTCTTTTGGTTCCAGGATATTTTCGGTGCTGAAATTTTTCACTTCACAGGCAAATTTTGTGGTGTGAGCGGTGGTATCAAACTTGGTAATAGGACCGGCCCCACTTTTGCCGCTTAATATTCCCCCCCAAAACTCCTTTATAGAATTTCCGATGGGAGATAAAACTCCCATACCGGTTATGACAACTCGCCTTTTTTCCATGCCATATCCACCTTTTATATTTTGGAATTTTCTGAATTGAAAAAATCCTGATACAAAACGTTAAAACAACTCAATAGTAGTGGTTATACGTCTATCATGAACAAAAAAAGATTCAGATGATATCTCTGGGATTATACATCTTCGATTAAAAGATGTGGAAATGATAGACCATCCGAGATTTTACTGTATTTCGAATTAAATGACGGTTTCTTTTTAGTGAACGAATCAATAATGCTGCAAACGCTCTCATTAAAACAAAAAGCTCCTGTATCAAGCCGGTACAGGAGCATGATTAATTAGGATTATTCACCAGCTTTTTTGCTTAAATATTCGACAGCACTTTTAACCGTTGTGATCTGTTGAGCATCGTCATCAGGAATTTCTACATTAAATTCCTCTTCAAAAGCCATGACCAATTCGACTGTATCCAGTGAATCTGCTCCTAAATCATCAATGAAATGTGCATCGGGCTTTACCTTATCGGCAGTGACACCAAGCTTATCAACAATGATGTCCCGGATTTTTTCTTCGAGTGACATACATCCTCCTGTGTTAATTTAAAAAGAGTATTTTGTTTACGACATTACCATACCACCATCAACATTGATAACCTGGCCGGTGATATAATCTGCATCCTTACTGCATAAAAAACCAACAACTTTTGCAACATCCTCTGGTTTACCAAATCGCTGCATAGGAATATTTCTTAGTAAAATTTCTCGCTGCTGATCGGTGAGTTTTTCGGTCATTTCTGTTTCAATGAAACCCGGAGCAATGGCATTTACGGTAATATTCCGGGTGGCCAACTCTCTGGCAACTGATTTCGTGAATCCGATAATACCTGCTTTGGAAGCTGCATAATTGGCCTGACCCGGATTCCCAATCAGACCCACCACCGATGCGATGTTTACAATTCTCCCATAGCGTTGTTTTATCATATGTTTCATAACCGCTTTGGTATAGTTAAATACACTGCGCAGGTTAATATTGAGAACGGTATCAAAATCTTCCGGGGTCATCCTGAGCATTAGATTGTCCCTGGTAATACCGGCATTATTCACCAGAATATCCACACCCCCGAGTTTTTCAATCGCCTTGCTCACCGTCTCTTCCGCCTCTTCGAATGATGAAGCATCAGCCTTAAAAGCAAAAATTTTGGTACCCGGATCATTGATTTCCTGTTGTATTTCTTCAGCGCATTCGTCGCAACTGTTATAAATAAAAGCCACATCGGAGAACAAAACTCCACAGCAACTTCTGGCTGCAAGTTCTTTTACAATGGCTCTTCCAATTCCCCGAGTACCACCGGTTACAATAGCTCTCTTGTTTAAGGACACTGTGAAAAACTCCCCGTGTTAAAAGTATTCAACCTGGTTTCAGTGTTTGAAAGTTGCAAAAATATACAAAATCAAGGTCTCCAATTCCACCATATTTGAGATTTTGAACTATCCCTCAAGATCCTCAACCTTTCCGATTCCTTTGCCTGCGACTTCAGAATTTATCCGCTTCAGGAGGCCTTGCAAAACCTTTCCCGCCCCCACTTCATAAAATTCGGAGATGCCATCCGTAATCATGTGATTTATAATATCTTCCCATAAAACCGGCGCCAGTAACTGTTGTTTTAATAGATGTCTAACTTCTTCAGCGCTTGAAGCCGGATTTGCTGTGACGTTTGTATAAACCGGGATCCGGGGTGTGACAATAGGTAATTCTTCGAGCGCTGTCGTCAGCCCTGATAGAGCGTCACCCATCAACGGTGAATGGAACGCTCCACTCACTACCAGTTCTGTCACCAGCCGTGCTTTATGTTCCTTCGCGAGTTCCATTGCCTTATGAACCCCATTGATACTGCCGGAAATGACAATTTGACCCGGAGAATTAAAATTGGCTGGTTGCACAATACCTGCAGCAGAGGCTGCGCTACAAATCTCTTCAACATCCTGTTTGGACAGACCAATGAGTGCGGCCATGGTACCGGGATTTTTTTCTCCCGATTGCTGCATCTGTTCGCCACGGATTTTAACAATTTTCAATCCATCTTTCCATGAAAAAGCCCCTGCAACCACCAGAGCTGAGTATTCACCAAGACTGTGGCCCGCTGTGGCATCTGGGACCAGCTTCCTTTTCTCCAGCAAATTACTTATAGCCAGGCTATGAACGAACAGCGCAGGCTGAGTATAACGCGTTTGTTTCAGGTCCTCTTCCGGACCTTCAAATGAAATCTTTTTCAGGGGAAATTCCAATATCTCTTCCGCTTGATCATAAAGCTCCCTGACTTCCTGGAAATGTTCATACAGGTCTTTTCCCATCCCGACATACTGAGAGCCCTGACCTGGAAATATAAAAGCTTTCTTCATATCAAATTGATCAAAATATTAATTTGACTTGAAATTTACGTCTATTGATTAATATGCCCAGCGTACTAGCATACTTCCCCAGGTAAATCCGGCACCAAAAGCGGCAAATATAATATAATCGCCCTTCTGGATACGTCCATCATTATAGGCTTCGGATAATCCCAGGGGAATGGTGGCGGCTGTGGTATTACCATATTTATCTATGTTAATCAATACTTTTTCCGGTGGTAATTTTACGCGCTGAGCGGCCGCATCGATAATTCTCAAATTAGCCTGGTGTGGAATGAACAGTTTAATTTCTTCTGATTTGATATTATGTTTTTTTACGATCTGTTCCGTCACGTCGGCCATGCCTGTCACTGCGAACTTAAAAACCGTCCGTCCATCCTGATAAATGTAATGCATCTTATTTTCAACGGTTTCATGTGTTGCCGGATGCAAACTTCCTCCGCCTTTCATGTAGAGGAAATTCTGACCGGAACCATCGCTTTTCAAAATATAATCCAGGATACCGGTATCCGGTTCCGTGGAAGGCTCCAGAACTACCGCCGCCGCGGCATCTCCAAATAATACACAGGTGTTGCGGTCCGTATAATCTGTGATCGAACTCATTTTATCACTGCCAACGATCAAAACCTTTTGATACCTGCCGGATTCAATAAATTGGGCTCCCATGGCGGTGGCATAGAGAAAACCTGTACAGGCACCATTAACATCGACCCCCCAGGCATTTTTTGCGCCAATTTCGTGCTGGATAAGACAGGCGGTGCTGGGGAAAAACATATCCGGAGTAACGGTGGCAACAACAATCAGATCCAGCTCTTCCGGAGCTACTCCGGCATTTTCCAGGGCAACCTTGGCTGCTAGCGCTCCCATGAAGGAAGAGGCTTTCCCATCCTCCAGAATGCGTCGTTCTTTGATTCCGGTTCTGCTAATAATCCATTCATCAGTCGTTTCAACCATTTTTTCCAATTCCTGATTATCCAGTACTTTGGAAGGTACATAGTGACCAATCCCACTAATTTTTGCTCTGACACTCATTCTAGTCCTCTCGCCTTAAGTTGTTCCTGGATGTGCAGATTGACTTCTTTCTCCCGAATTTCCACTGCAACCCGGATGGCATTTTTAATTGCCTTTGCAGTAGACCTTCCATGACAGATAATTGAAATTCCATTCACACCTAATAACGGGACCCCGCCATATTCCTGATAATCAAAACTGCTTTTCATCTCTTTGAAGGCATGCCTCACCATGAACGCGCCAAGTAAGGCAAATACATTTTTACCCAGACTTCTTTTAAAGCTGCTTCCAAACACCGTGGTCAGGCTTTCAGCA
This sequence comes from bacterium, assembly GCA_020350205.1. Lineage (GTDB taxonomy): Bacteria > Calditrichota > Calditrichia > RBG-13-44-9 > RBG-13-44-9 > RQOF01. Next base: position 3,382,536 of record CP070707.1, on the reverse strand, counting down.
AACTTCAGGATTGAATTCCCGACAAATCCGTCGGTTACTATGACATCGGCCTTTCCGTGCAGAATATCGCGACCTTCTACATTACCAATAAAATCGGGAACCCTGGCCGCCATAAGCGCGTTAGCCGCAATGACCAATTCATTACCTTTGGTATTTTCCTCTCCGATGCTTAACAATCCGACACGAGGTTTCTTGATACCATAAATATGACGAATAAAAATACTTCCCATCAGCCCAAATTGCAACAGGTGAATCGGCTTGCTGTCTACATTAGCACCCACATCAATAAGTAAAACCACTCCCCCCTCAGATGGCAGGAATGATCCCAGGGCCGGTCTCTGAACTCCTTCAATTCTGCCCAGAATAAAGAGGCTTCCCACCATTTGTGCTCCGGTATTGCCAGCACTCACAAATGCATCAACCTCTCCATTCCGATGAAGCTGCAATCCCTTCATAAGAGAAGAATCCTGCTTTTGCTTCATCGCTGTGGTTGGAGAATCTCCCATTTCAACAATCTGGGTGGTATGATGGACGGAAACATTCTGCGGTTTGGTAAAATGATGTCTGGCTATTTCCTCATCCAGAATCGCCTTATCGCCCATTAACAACAAGTGATGCTTTCCGTTGGTTTCCTTATCATATAAAAGAGCCCCCTCGACGGTTGATCGGGGGGCAAGATCTCCACCCATGGCATCAATTGCAATTCTCATCGCAAAGCCTGTTCAGTGGATTAGGATTCTGTCGGTGTAAATACTCTCTGGCCCTTATAATACCCACAACTGGAACATGCCCGATGGGGTTGTTTGGGTTCACCACAATTAGGGCAGACAGACAAAGAAGGATGTTCCAGACCTTTCATCCAGGGAGTTCGTCTTTTATCCCGTTTTGATTTCGATATTTTTCGTCTTGGATTCGCCATGATTCAAATACTCCTGTACTCAAAATTTATTTTCGATTAGATTTTTTAATTTCCATTAATTTATCCCAGCGAGAATCGTGCGGCGTTTCAGCACATTTACAATTTTCGGTGTTCAAGTCAGCCCCACATCCTGCGCAAATACCTTTACAACTCTCCTTACATAACAATTTCATGGGAATTGACACAATGAGACATTCCTCAATATAAAGTGTGATGTCAATCTCCTTAAGGTCCGGAGAAATCGATACCACTTCGTCTTCATCCGTTTCAATTTCCTGCGGTCCAACATGAAAGAGTATATCCAACCGCTCAGAAAAATTTCTGTCATATTCTGCCAGACATCTATCGCACTGATAATGGGCGAGAGTTGAAATCGATATCTGACAGGAAATATTCTTCTCAAATTTATTTAGATCAACTTCTACGCTTAAGTCCCTGGGATATACCTCATTGCGATAAAAATTTAGGGAACCACCTTTAATTACACCACTAAAGTGATGGTATCCCTCTTCAAGATGCAATATCGGGATTTTCATTTTTAAACACTAAATTTATATGTGAATCAAGTTTTAGTCAAGCTAAATGTTAATAGACACTCGCTTATATGGTATAAAATGAAAAGAGTTTCACCCTAATAAATTTCGCTGAATTGGTCGGTAATAGGCATATACCAACACCAAATCGATAAAAAAGGTTATAATTCTGACGTAAGCAGCCCCCAGAATTCCCCACGCTGGAATAAAGATACCGTTCAGGAGTAAACTTCCGAGAAGTAAAATAAAAGCAATGTTCCGTATCGCTTTCCCCTTTCCCTGGGCAATTAGATAAAATGTGAATGTTTTACTCTGGGAGCTTATACCAAACGCTATGCCCAGCGGTAAAAGCAGGGGAATAGAATTCTGGTAATTTTCTGAGAATAGGCGGGTTACAATCCATGGTCCCAGTATAACCAACAAAATCAATGAAATAATAACCCAGACAAGATTAATCCATAAGACTCTCTGATCTATAATGTTTATTCTGGAAAATCGCTTGTACAGAGTGGTAGACAATGAGGTTGAGAATAATGAGAGAGGCAGAGTAATGGTAAAGGCCAGGGAATAATAAGCGAGCTGCTCCGCATCCAGAAAATAGCCTATAAATAATTTATCGATATGATACAGGAGGCTGTGGATCAACTCTGCCCAGTACATATGTAAACCAAATTTTCTTAATTCCCGGAATAAGCTCCGGAAAGATACAGCCAGCTGCTTGAAACTTAACCGCTCCATTAATAGGTAAAACAAAAAAACAAAAGCCAGGCTCAGGAGATTGAACAGAGTTGAATTGACCAGAGTAAACTGATGCGTGTAAAGAAGGGCCAGGAGAGAAACAAAATATAAAATTCTGGGTGTCATCAAAAACCATGACAAAGGAATAATTTTTCCGGCACCACGCAATATTTTTTGCCAGAAATCATATAATAGAAATACCCCAGCCAGAGGAAAATACAGTCTCAATAAAAATGAGATATCGATGGAAAAATAATAACGGATTAAATCCCGGCTGATCAATAAAAATCCAGAGAATATGACATAAGAAAAAAGTGCCAGCAATAAAGAGGTACTCAGCAAATTCATAGTGTTTTCCCGGGATTCACTCAAAGCCAGAAGCCGGGAGGATGCCTCGAAAACACCAAATGTAAATAAAATAAATGTTGAATTAATAAAGGTTATAAAGAAAGAATATTGTCCAAATTCTTCGATTGTCAGGAAAGATACATTGAGTTTGGTGATTCCCCATCCCAGTAAGAGGTTAATGATCTGAGCCAGATAGAGAACAATAGCTGGTCTTATTTGAGTAATTTTTTGCATTTGAGTAAGTTGATTCAGGATTGAAATTGAATAAATTTTAAAGATTTCTGCGTTTTTTCATCTCCCGAAAGGTCTGAATCTTAAACAGGAGCCTGATGATCCTATATCTGTAGAATCGGGCGAAATCCCGGCGTTTCAATATCCCCCCCAATTCAATTTTCACCCGTGAAATAGATAGGGACATTGCTCCAAGAAGATCGAATGATTCATATCCTTTCTCGCGGTACAATTGTAAGATCCGCCAGTGTAAATAGAGTTCAGCTCCGCTGTGCTCATGCTCAAAATTCTTCCCTGAAAACAAGGCATAAACCTGTGGTTTGTCTTCAATCACCATCATAAAGGCCAAAGGTTTTGCCCCCTTCATAATTGCATATCCGGCCGAAAGTTTCCTCTCCAACAAAATTTTAGCGAAATTTTCAAATTCAGTTTTTTTGATCGGTGGCCTAATCCGGTGATGACGGTAACTCTGCGCCATCAGATCATAACATAGGCCAGAATCTGTAAATTCCCGGAAAGAAGAATTTTCCTTCTCAGACTTTCGAATATGCCTGCGCTGGTTATGAGGCATGTCATTCATGGGGTCACTATCAATTCTGAGCGGAATATAAGCTGTATATTCAGGTATAAACTCCCAATTTCGCCATACAAAACTACGAATATCTGTCAAATCATTGGCCAAGGATATTTCACAGTAATGAAAACGCTTTTCAAGTTCATCCTGCAAAAGCATTATAATCTTTTGTTCTTCCTTTAGAGATTTATAATATGACCAGTCGGTAGAACTGTCTCTCAGAATTATACCATTATAAGGTATCAGGTAGGGGGAAGTCGCATATTCTAGACCATTACGGGATTTTGGAAAAATTACAATCCCTCCCATTATTTCCTGATCACGTAATACAGCCAGAATTTCCGCGGGGCGCTGGAATGCCTCCGCAAATGCCTGAATATAAGCGGTGGTTTGAAAGATTGTCCCCTGCCGGGACCCCTTTACAAATTGATCCCACTGGTCCCACTTTGGGAAGGGTAAAATCTGTAATTGAAAATTTGCCTTTGCCACGTCGGCCACGTTATCTGTTTTGGGCAAGTTTAACCATGATGGCTTTCTGGACATGCATTCGATTTTCTGCTTCATCGAAAACAATCGATTGCGGACCATCTATGACCTCATCGGTTATCTCATCACCGCGATGCGCTGGAAGGCAGTGCATCACCTTTGCATCAGATTTGGCCAGTCCCAGTAAATCGGAATTCAGCTGGTATGGACGGAATATCTGTTTTCGTTTATCAGCTTCCGCTTCCTGTCCCATGCTCGCCCAGACGTCTGTGTACAGCACATCTGAGTCTTTGACGGCCAGTTTGGGATCACTCAGAATTTCAATCTGGCTCAGTCCGGCATTCCTGGCATTTTTATATGTTTCCGCATCCGGTTCATAGTTTCGGGGAGTGCAGATAACCAAATGTAGGGGTATTTTTGACGCGAAATTTATCCATGAATTGGCTACATTATTGCCGTCACCGATATAGGTCACTTTGAGATTTTCAATTCTGTCAAAGTGTTCCAGAATGGTATAGGCATCGGCCATGATTTGACAGGGGTGGTTGTAGTCTGTTAATCCGTTAATAACCGGAACAGAGGCATATTCCGCCAGCTCTTCAATGTCCTGGTGGGCAAATAAGCGGGCCATGATTAAATCATTGTAACGGGAAATAACCTGGGCAATATCTTTAACCGCTTCCCGACTCCCGATACCTATATCTCCCGGAGCCAGATAAAGGGCACTTCCTCCAAGCTGATAGATACCGGTTTCAAAAGAAATCCGGGTCCGGGCTGAAGGTTTGGCAAAAATCATTGCCAGGGTATACCCTTTTAACAGGTGATGTTCCTGGCGGTTTTTAGTTTTCTTTTTAAGATCCCGGGTTAGTTCGAAAATGTCGTAAATTTCTTCACGGGTTAAGTCAGCTATCGACAGAAAATCCTTCTTCACATTTTCCTCCATTTTGACTGTTACAGAAAATCTTTGTAGTTTATAAGATATATTTCCTCAGATCTTCATCTTCAATGATATCTTTCAGGCCATCTTTTACAAATTTGGCATTAATCACCATGTCTTTTTCCTCAATATCCGGGGCCTCAAAGAGAATATTCTCGAGCAGTTTGCTCATGATGGTATGGAGCCTGCGGGCGCCAATGTTTTCAGCTTTGCTGTTCACAAAACTTGCGATTTCTGCAATTTCCCGGATTCCATCGGGAGTATATTCCAGGTTCACCCCTTCTGTTTTTAACAGTTCACTATACTGCTTGACTAAGGCGTTTTCCGGTTCCTGTAAAATACGAATAAAATCGTCTGTGGTCAGGCTGTTCAGTTCAACCCGGATTGGAAAACGTCCCTGCAATTCCGGGATCAGGTCTGAAGGCTTGGCTACATGAAATGCACCTGAAGCAATAAAGAGAATATGATCGGTCTTAACCATCCCATATTTGGTAACCACGGTTGTTCCCTCTACAACCGGTAGAAGATCTCTCTGAACGCCTTCCCGGCTTACATCGGGTCCCTGACCACCTTTCACCCCGGTTATTTTATCAATTTCATCCAGAAAAACGATTCCTGAATTTTCAACTCTCTGGATGGCTTCCCGGATCACCCCATCCATATCGATCAGTTTTTGAGCCTCTTCCTGAGTGAGCAAGGTCAATGCTTCTTTTATTTTCACTTTTCGTTTTTTGGTTTTCTTGGGCATGAGATTTCCGAACAGTTCCCGAATATTTAATCCCATTTCCTCAATGCCCACCGGAGAAAAAATCTGCATCATTGGCATAGAATCAGCAGGCATATCCAGTTCAACATCGCGCTCATTCAATTTACCGGACAACAGCATTTCCCGGAATTTTTTCCGGGTTGATTCATGTTTTTCAGTTTGATCTTCGATGGGAGGTATTGCATCACCGGTTGAGGGTCTTACTGTTTCTGGAATTCTGGGTTTCGGGAGTAAAATATCGAGCAATTTTTCTATCGCTGCCTCACGGGCTTTCCCCTGAACCGCCACGGTCATCTCTTCCCGCACCATATTCACCCCAATATCCACCAGATCCCGGATCATACTTTCCACATCCCGACCCACATAGCCTACTTCAGTAAATTTGGAGGCTTCAACTTTACTAAACGGGGCCTGGGCCAGTTTGGCCAGACGGCGGCTGATTTCAGTTTTTCCCACGCCGGTAGGCCCAATCAAGATTATATTATTGGGCATAATTTCTTCTTTGAGGTCCGATGTAACCTGCTGACGGCGCCAGCGGTTACGCAAGGCAATCGAAACCATCCGCTTGGCCGCTTCCTGCCCGATAATATATTTATTGAGTTCCTCAACAATCTGCCGGGGTGTCAGTTCACCTGCTCTTTTTTCCATACCTTCCTACCCTTCTCCTGCTTATTCGATGGTTTCGATGGTGATTTTGTCATTGGTATAAATACAGATATCGGCTGCAATTTTCATGGCTGTTTCAGTAATCTCTCTGGCACTCATTTCAGTGTGTTGAATCAGAGCCCGGGCGGCTGCCAGCGCATACGACCCTCCAGAGCCGATGGCTACAATTTTATCATCGGGTTCCACTACATCGCCCGTTCCTGAGACGATTAATGCAGTCGTTTTATCCAGCACTGCCAACATGGCTTCAAGCCTTCTTAAAAACTTGTCCATTCGCCATTCCTTAGCCATTTCAACCGCAGCCCGGGTGAGATTTCCGTTATATTGCTGAAGTTTCTCCTCGAATCTTTCAAACAGGGCAAAAGCGTCTGCAGACGCACCAGCGAAACCGGCAATAATTTTACCATTATACAGTCGCCTGATTTTAACACTCCCGTGTTTCATCACGGTGTTATTAAATGTGACCTGTCCATCTCCGGCAATAGCAGCTTTTCCCTGGTGAAGAACGCCGAGGATGGTCGTGCTGTGAAAATTCTGTTTTTTCATAAGATGTTTAACTCATATTTTTAATGCAGCGAATAATTTACGCATTTTTTACAGTGATACCAACCTGTGCAAAAAAATGTACCCCGATCAATTGCCTTAAATGGTAGAATTTTGAAATTGTTTCTTTAGAACTTATAAGCTAAAAAAATACCCCGGAGGTTAATTCCAGGGTATTTTATCAGGCTGCTATAACATTCTTTATATTTTTCGCCTCAAGCGGGCAATCGGGATGTCCAGTTGTTCCCGGTATTTTGCCACGGTACGTCGGGCAATGGGAATTCCCTTGCCATTTAACATTTCGGCCAGTTTATCGTCGCTGTAAGGACTGTGGGAATCTTCAGATCCTATTAATTCCTTCAGTTGTTCTTTGATTCGCAGTGTGGATAACTCTTCCCCTTCTTCGGTCTCCATACCTTCATTGAAGAAAAATTTTAATTCGAAAACACCATAATCCGTTTGCACATATTTACCATTGACTACCCGGCTCACAGTGGAAATATCCATTTCGATCCGTTCCGCCACATCCTTCATGATCATCGGTTTAATGTTTTCAGGTCCTTTATCGAAGAAATCATGCTGTAATTCTACAATAGCGTTCATAGTTTTCAACATAGTGATCCGGCGCTGCTGCAGGGCCATTATAAACCAGCGGGCGCTCTCCACTTTTTTTCGCAAAAATTGACGGACATCCCTTTGCAGCTTGCGTCCCTGGCGGATCAGTCTTTTGTAATGGGGGCTGATCTGCAGACCCGGGGTATTCCACTCATTCAGGGATACCACAAGCTCATCATCCACTTTTTCGACAATGAAATCCGGAACAACATAATTTTGACGCGAATCCCAGTACCCTTCTCCGGGTTTAGGATTTAATTTATTTATGACTTCCTGGGCTTTTTTTATTTCCTCCAGAGAGACTTCCAGTATACTACTCACCTTTTCAAAACGCTTATTGACAAAATCCGTAAATGCTTCTTTAATGATGCGTAAGGCCAGTGGTTTTTGTCCATTTAAATCAAGATTCTCCAGCTGCACCTGCAAACACTCCCTGAGGTTTCGGCAACCAATTCCAATGGGATCAAATTTGTGAATCTGCCGGAGAATTTTTTCAACTTCTTCCGGTTTACGTTCAAAAATAGCCGCGATACTTTCTACCGTTACTTCGGTATCCAGGTATCCATCATCCCTGATATTGTATATTATGTATTCACCAATCCGAAAATCGGCCTCGCTCATGTTCAGTAATTGAAGTTGCTCAATCAGGTGTTCAGCCATGGTCGCCTGATAAGGGTCGGGGCGTTCATAATCCTCCTCGTTCTTGTCCCGGGGTAAACGAAATTCATAATTATCCTCATCATTAACCAGTTCTTCCCAGTTGGTTTCTTCATCCAACTCTTCAAACTTTTCTTCTTCTTCCGTTTTGTTGTTAGTTTGCAACTGATCGAATTCTTCCTGAATTTGCTCCATTTCATCCGGATTTTCATCGATGGATTCGTCATCTTCCTGGAGTTCTTCCAGTTCCGGTGACTCTTCCAATACGGGATTCAGTTCCAGTTCTGTTTTAATTTTCTGCTCCAGGCTTAACATGGGCAATTGAAGAAGTGTGGACAGCAATATTTGCTGTGGGGTCAGGCGCATTTCCAGTGAGAGATATTGACTTAACTTAACCATAAAAACCGCAACTTTCCGTTATCGTAATAATCTTGGCATAATTTATGTAGGAAATTACTGCGGGTATAGATATTTGTCAAGCGAATTTTACGGGTCTTCGGGCAAGTGAATGTAAGGAAGGATTAACTTCTGCGAGGTATTGCAGAAAAATGCAACAATTCTTACTTATCCCGGTTCTCCAGGATACGTGTTAAAAAGGTTCGGCGGTGGATGGGACAAGGACCGTATTTTTTCAGCATTTCGCGGTGGAAAGCCGTGCCATACCCTTTATGTTGGCGAAATCCATACTGAGGATATTTTTGATGATATTCCAGCATGAGCCTATCGCGAGTCACCTTGGCCAGGATTGAAGCCCCGGCGATTGTAAAGGAATGCGAATCTCCGTTGATGATTGCTTCCTGCTTAAACAACTTTTCAGGAAGTTCATACCCATCAAACAGAATATAATCCGGTTGGATTTTCAGTTGACCGAGCGCCATTCGCATAGCTTTAAAGGTGGCCTGCCGGATGTTGAGCCGGTCAATCTCACCATGATGAACAATTCCCACTCCAAAACAAATTGCATGATCAATGATTTCAGCATAGAGTCCTTCACGACGAACTGCTGAAAGTTTTTTTGAATCTTTTACACCGGGATGGAAGTAATCCGAAGGAAATATTACCGCTGCAGCCACCACCGGCCCGGCAAGGGGTCCGCAACCGGCTTCATCCACTCCGGCAATCGATTTTAACCCTTTTTTCCAGAGAATTTGCTCGATTTCCAGATTTGCGGGGATTCCGGGAGCATCTATTACCACAGGTACACCCATCCTAAAAGCTCCAGAGGTAAGAAATTTTAAAATAAAGTACCCGGTTGGCAGAACTGTAGGTATCACTGTAGCGACGATCCCATTCCTCGGTATAAGCGACATATGCAGTGCTTCCGGGTTTAAATCGCCACCCAAAAAGGAAATTGCCACTCATGCGATTCCAGACATCATATTGCAGGGGGAACACAATCGATCCATTCTGGGTAGCAAAATCCTCTGCGCCATTAGTATGTTGAAAATAAAGACGTGTGAAAAGGTTTTTACTCAATAAATAGCGTCCGCGCGCACTCCAGATTCTGATATTGGATTGTCCCACCTGTGCATTGGATTTAAAAAGGCCTTCATCATTCAGGAATTGACGATTCTGATAGCCAACTTCGAGGTAGGTTTTTGAATGAGGTTTTAATAACAGCATGGTTTCAACACCGCGGTTGGTGCCGTTGGAATGGGTCTGAAAATAATACTGGCGGTCGCTTTCCACCCGAATATGTACTGACAGCAGCCTTCCGGGGTCCGATTTAAAATCTGCCGCATACCGGGTTCCCCAGTAGGTCAGATCCGGTTGTTGCAGGGGACGAAAAAGATAGTAGAAATTATCGTTCTCGGTATCCCGGTAGCGGGTAAATTCCACTTTCAGGCGGGATTGATCATGGAACTCCAACCAAGCAGTGCTCACCACACCTGCCCCATACTCCAGTTCATCGGTATCTTTGATTATACTGGGATGCAGACTGATGCCCCAGCTTCTTAAAATGGAGGTGTTGATCATCGGATGAATATCAAGATATAGTCCCGCCTGAGTGCTTCCCTTGCCCTGAATTTTGGGAAAATATCCCAAACTGTCCAGATTGAAATCGGGGTTATGGGCAAAGGTATACAAATCTGCCCGAATCAGCGAATTATAATAACCGCTGGCAGCATAACCGGCAAAACCGGTCTTGGTCTTTTTCGAATCAGCATTGTAGGAATAAACGCCCTGGCTTACAAGGTAAACCTGGCCGGTGCTTACGGTGAGATCGATACCGCCGGCACGATTATGGACCTGATATCTTCCCCCCAGATTGGTGGATCTTCCCACATACATGCCACCCAGATTGGAACTCCGGAAGATATCACCCTGAACCCGCAATACCGAGAACAGTTCATCGGTGGGAGAGGTGTTGGGATCTCCCAGGCCCGGGATACTGTTATATTCTTCCCATCCCCCGGTATATGCACCCAGGGCACCTAGGGAGAGCGGGCCTGCTTTTCCGGTCAGCTTTCCGCCGGCTTTGATATCACTCTGAGCCCCGATGCGGCGGCTGTAAAACATTTGAAAAAAGGGAGTCTGGAAGAGATTGGTATTTTCTAGGAAAAAGGGTCTTTTTTCAGGAAGTTCAATTTCATAACGTTTATCCAGATTAATCTGCTCCTCATCAATTTCCACCTGCCCGAAATCCGGATTGAGGGTGAGATCCAGGGTCAGGTCTGAAGTGACACCAAATTTCGCATCCAGCCCGGCATCGATTTCTCCCTGCTGGTCCTCAGGAACCGTGGTATGGCGGGCTGTCAGGTATGGGAGGATACTCAGGTGATGTCCGCCCCGGATATCCCGCATACCGATCAATGCCCCACCGCGGTCCAGCCGCATCGGTTGTAAGTCCTGTTCAACCAGGCTCCAGTAGCTGATTTCCCGGAATCGTTTATGCACCCGCCAGACATTGAAGCCCCAGATCTGGTATTTGGTATCGTCGTTAAATCGCAGGGTGTTAAAGGGAATCGAAAATTCGGCCACCCAGCCGAATTCATTTACCCGGGCGGCGGCACTGAAGATACCATCCCAGGTCATATCCACATTATGGCCATTTTCGCTGATCAGGCCATCGCGTTCGATTCCCGCCGGGTTGGTGGAAAACAGGTAGGCTCGGCGGTGGTCGTTGTAGGTATCCAGATAGAAATTGATATGATCATCCGGGGAAAAATCCTGATCCCGTTCCAGCACCCGCACCGGGATGGAGGCCGGCCAGTCATCCAGCATTACGAACAGGAAATAGATGTTATCGTTGTCATAGAGAATGTAAAATTTGGTTTGCACCCGGGCCGGTTCACCCTGATAGGGTTCGCGCTGCCGGAAGCTATCCTGGGCGGCGGTTTGCAGCCAGACCGGATCCACCTGCCCGTCTATCCTGGGGGGGGTCTGGGTAAAGTAGCAGCGGGCGATTTTATCCGGCAGGGAGAGCTGGGCAAGGGCATCGCTCACCCCGAACAGAACCAGCAGGGGCAGATAAAATACACCGGCAAGGTATGTTTTTGAATACCCGGTTTTTTGCGACATAATGGCCGTTATGATTACTCCGGGTCAATATTGGAGAGTTTTACACTTTTTTCAATAGAATTTTTTTTTTCTTCCGTGAGTAAGTTTTATTTTTTTGATTATTAGTGGAATGGAAGTTCATTTTTCAAGATAATTTTCAAAAATAAATCATTTTTAGATTTTAATTTCAAAGTTAAATTCTGCAAAAATAAAATTAACCAATATTAGGAATAGAACAAATTTTGTC
>CP070707.1:3317313-3370675 GCA_020350205.1 bacterium | reverse complement strand
ATTGATGCCATTGCCAAAAATCACATCAAAGTGGGAGGCGTCATTGGAATCATCGACAAACAACAAAAACGTCAGGTATTTACCTACGGTGCCAAATCAATTCAAGGGGCAGATGCACCGGATGCCAATACCATCTTCGAGATTGGTTCCATCACCAAAACATTTACCACCATTCTCTTGGCCAATATATATTTAAACGGTCAATTTACTGATGATACCGTGGCCCATTATCTCCCGGCGAGTCGAGTCACGCTACCTTCCCAGGATGGCGTTCAAATTAGAATGGTGCATCTGGCCACCCACACCTCCGGCATTCCCAGGAGTCCGCAACGAGATCCCGGTTATCCATTGCCCGGGGAATACGATCCTCTCAATCCATATTCGGTCTATACTACCGACGATGTATACGATTATTTGACTCAACATTGTGAACTGGAATTTACTCCTGGTACCTGGTGGTCTTATTCCAATACAGGTATGGGTTTACTGGGTCACATCATCGGACTGGTGGACGGGAGTTCCTATCAAACGGTGCTGCAACGCGATATATTTGATGAACTGGGCATGAATAACAGCTCCCTGTTTCTTACCAATCAGCAGCGGGTCAATCTGGCCCTGGGTCACGACGAGAACCTGGAAATTGTCCCCAACTGGTATGCCGGGGATATGTTTCAGGGAGCTGGTTTTATCAAATCATCTTTGAATGACATGTTTCTGTATCTCGAGGCTAATCTGGGTTTAATTGATACTCCATTAAGGGACGCCATGGACCTAACCCATCAACCAGTGATGCATCAGGGATCGATGGGAGAACAGGGATTGGCCTGGTTTATACTGCAATTAGATGATGGACAAACCATCATTTACGGGGGTGGGAATACCAACGGATATTCGGCATACATCGGCTTTAACAGTAACGCCTCTACCGGAACCATCATTCTTATGAACTCTTCCCGGCATGACGGCGCCAATCTGATTGCAGGTACAGAAGTACTCAAGGCAATCATGAAATATTAGCACTTTTTTGATATAGATATAAATTGGACTTGGTTTTACTTTGCAAAAATTAACAAGGTTTGCCTGTTTTGGCTTATATAAATTGACATCGCCGCGTAAATGCTGTAAATTTGCAGGTTTATTTTCTGAAACGAGCCAAAATGAGCATTAACAATATCCGAAACTTCTGTATCATCGCCCATATAGACCATGGTAAGTCCACTCTGGCGGACCGCCTTCTGGAGTATACCCATACCCTTACCAAGCGGGAGCAAAAAGAACAGGTCCTGGATGCCATGGACCTGGAGAGGGAACGGGGAATTACCATCAAGGCCCACTTTATCCGGATGGATTATAAACATACCAATGGAAAAGACTACATATTCAACCTGATCGATACGCCAGGTCATGTGGATTTCAGCTATGAAGTTTCGCGCAGTCTGGCAGCAGCTGAAGGAGCGCTGCTCCTGGTGGATGCTGCACAGGGTGTTGAGGCTCAAACCATCAGTAATTTATATCATGCGGTGGAAAATGACCTGGTTATCATTCCCATCATCAACAAGATAGACCTTCCCAGTGCCCAGGTGGAAGTGGTAAAACATCAGATCATGGAGCTGATCGGATGTGATGAATCGGAAATCATTCTGACCAGTGCAAAAACAGGTCTGGGTACTGAGGAAGTTGTTGACGCCATCATTAACCGAATTCCTCCCCCGGCAGGTAAAAAGGATCAGCCCTTGCAAGCGCTTATTTTTGACTCCAGCTTCGACAATTACCGGGGTGTGGTCGCATTAATTCGCGTTTATGAGGGATCCATTGCCGTTGGAGACAAAATAAGATTCTTCGCCACCAAAGAATCTTTCGAAGTTGAAGAAGTAGGAACGCTGCGCTTAAAACGGGTCAAACGCAATACTTTACACACCGGAGAAGTTGGATATTTGATCTGCGGTGCCAAGGAGGTGCGGGATATCCGGGTGGGAGATACTGTCACCCATCTGAAACAGGGTGCTGAAAGACCATTACCGGGATACCGGGCGGTTAAGCCCATGGTCTACAGTGGTATCTACCCGGTAAATAATCAGGATTTTGAAGATTTACGAACTGCTCTGGAAAAACTGGTTTTAAATGATTCGGCCCTTCAGTATGAACCTGAAACATCTACCGCCCTGGGTTTTGGTTTTCGGGTGGGATTTTTGGGGCTCCTGCACATGGAAATCGTGCAGGAACGGCTGGAGCGTGAATTCGATCAGAATATCATCGTAACCACGCCGAACGTGGTATATCAGGTTCACATGACCGATGGAAATATTCTTACCATTGAGAATCCCACCAAAATGCCGGAAAGCGTACGCATCAATAAAATAGAAGAACCTTATATTAAAGCACAAATAGTAACGCCGCCGGAGTATATTGGAAATGTCATGAAAATTTCCAATGAAAGACGTGGAATTCTGAAAAACACCTCCTATATCGATCCCTCCCGGGCTGATATTGAATATGAATTTCCTCTATCGGAAGTCATCTTTGATTTTTTTGATAAATTGAAGTCAGTTTCCAGAGGGTATGCATCACTGGATTACGAATTTGCCGGTTACCGGGAGGCCAAACTGGTAAAACTGGATATTCTGATCAACGGAGAACCACTGGATGCGCTGTCCACTATTGTCCATAAAGACCGGGCCTATGATCAGGGTCGTACTCTATGCACCAAACTGCGAAAATTAATCCCCCGCCAGATGTTTGAGGTGGTTATCCAGGCCAGTATTGGACACAAGGTAATCGCCCGGGAATCTGTACAGGCATTGCGGAAAAATGTCCTGGCAAAATGCTATGGGGGTGACGTTACCCGGAAACGTAAATTACTTGAAAAGCAAAAAGAAGGAAAAAAGCGCATGAAACAGGTGGGTCGGGTTGAGATTCCCCAGGAGGCTTTTTTGGCGGTGCTGGCAGCAGATTGAGGAAGGTGCGTAGGTCAAAATAAAGGAGAACTAATATAAATATATGGAGTTCTGGAGAGGGAGAGGGCAATTTTGAAAATAATGAAGATTGAGATTCGAATGATGAACACCGAATATCGAATTGTAAGAGCCTGAGGAATAATAGGTTATATTATAAATTCGGGTTATTATGTGACAGTACCCAAATAATGAAAAGGAACTTGTATATTCAACCGGCGTTATGATAATTTTAAACAAGTGAAACTTTAGGTTTGTATAAAGCGATAAACATCATATAATTAGTGATCATCTTAAAGGAGAAAATTAATTGACAGTAAAAAATAAACATTGGGAATCCGTTCAGGCAATCTTAATTGCCATTGTCGCGGCGCTGGTGTTACGCCAATTCGTCATCGCAGCCTATAAAATTCCAACCAGTTCAATGGAAGATACCCTGCTGGTGGGAGATTTTCTGTTGGTCAATAAATTTTACTACGGGGCACAGACACCCAACTGGATTGGAATTCCATTTACCGATTTCGGGTTCGATGTTCCCTGGTTCCGGTTCCCCCGGATTGCACCTCCTAAACAAAATGATATCGTGGTTTTCCGCTATCCCTGGGATCCCCGACTAGGAAGATATCGGGAAGATCCACATTATGAATATATCAAAAGGTGCGTTGGCATCGGCGGTCAAAGTGTTGAAATTGTAAATAAAAAACTATTCGTGGATGGAGAAGCCTTCCCCATTCCTCCAAAATTAAAGCACTCCGATCCCAATGTTTTTAGTCGGTATAATCAAAATTACCCTATTTTTCAACCGGACCTTGGCAGCCGGGATAATTTTGGTCCTCTCACTATTCCACCCCATCATTATTTTATGATGGGAGATAACCGGGATAACAGTTCAGACAGCCGGGATTGGGGATTTGTTCCACCGGAGAATATTGTGGGAAAACCCCTGATTATATATCTCTCTTGGAATTCGCATCTGCCTGCCTATCGTCTCACCAGCAAAATCCGTTGGAACCGGTTAGCCATGGTTATACGGTAATGCGTGATCCGTTAGCGGGGATATATGTCCATATCCCCTTTTGTGTTAAAAAGTGCGGATATTGTGATTTTTACTCCATCACCCGTCTGGATTCGATAGATGAATTTGTGAATGCACTGGTCTCGGAAATCCAGCTAACCGCCCCGGCATACGCCTCTCAACGCTTTGACACTATTTATGTTGGGGGCGGAACTCCCTCCCTCTTAAATATCTCACAACTGCAAACTATCTGGCATTGTATACACAAGCATTTTAATATCCAATCAGAGGGAGAATTTACCATCGAAGCAAACCCGGGAACTCTGGATTTTGTGAAGTCATCCTTTCTCCGGAATTTGGGTTTCAATCGCCTGAGCCTGGGCGCACAGTCCTTTCACCAAAGCGATCTGTCCTTTTTGGAACGTATCCACAGTGTTGAAGATATTATCAAAAATTTTGAGGCATCGCGGAAAGCAGGATTTGAAAACATAAATATTGACCTGATGACCGCTTTTCCCCATCTGAGCAAGGACAGGTTTCGAGACTCTCTGGAGCAGGTGATCACACTACAACCTGAACACATCTCTTGCTATACCCTCATTCTGGAGCCGAATACAAAATTTTACCGAAGATTTCAAAAAGGCGAATTTTCTCCGCTCAATTCCGATCAGGAAGCAGATTATTATGAAATGACCATCGAAATTCTGGATGGTGCTGGTTATTTTGCCTATGAAATATCAAATTTTACAAGAGAAAAACGCTGGCAATGCCGACATAATATGAAATACTGGAATCATGTGCCATATATCGGATTCGGTCCTTCGGCACATTCATTCCAATCCCCCTGTCGCTGGAGAAATGTTCAAACATTAGCTGCCTATGTAAAAAATCTGAATCAGGGCAAATTGCCGGTAGCCCAGCGGGAAAATCTTTCTTCTCAAACCCTGGAGTTTGAATATATATTTCTACATTTGCGTTTACGGAACGGTTTAAATAAACTTGACTATCAACAGCACTTCGAGAAAGATTTTTGGAACACCTATCAGGAGAGGTTACAACCCTTCTTTTCATCCGGTCTGATGGAACAGGAGGGCGATTTTGTGCGTTTATCGAAACGAGGTTGGCTTCTGGCCGATGAAATTGTCAGTTCATTCTAAACACAAGCTGATGGTATGAAATTTCAAGTCATTGTATATGCAATTATTATTTTAATATCAAGCCTGAATGCCCAAAACAAGATTTCACCGGTACAAACTTTGCTCCCTCAACAGAATGAACGTCGAGACCAGCAACAGTTTCGTACTGCTCAATCTTACATTAATCACAACCGGTATACCGCTGCGATACCCATTTTAGAGGATTTGGTTATCCGAAATCCTCAGAATAATACGTATTACGACTGGCTGTTGCGTTCTTATCTGATGATCTCAGATCTGAATAAAGCAGATTCTCTGGTAAGTTACATGCTAACACGAGAACCGGATGATCCGCGTTTTCAAATTGGGAAAGCGGATATTCTCTATCGCCAGGGTATGGAAAAAGAAGCCCGTCAGATGTGGGAAAAAATACTCCATCAAAACGCCACCAACCTGAATATTTACGCCCAGGTTGCCAATACTCTCATTGAAAATCGTCTGTGGGATGACGCCGTTAAGATCTATCTGCAAGCGATTGAAACAATACCTAATGCTGCCCATTTCTACATGAATATCGCAAATCTGTATAAAAGTCGCCTGATGTATATGGAGGCTACCGACTATTATCTGAAATATCTATCTGTTCAACCTCAGCAGCAGGGCTTTATTTTCAATCAGATTTTGGCTTTTCAGATCCCGGAAGAACAACAAAAAGAATTTCTACAGATTCTGGAAAAACGGGCTGAAGAGCCGGATCAGGCTGTGGAGATCAAGCTACTACTGGCCCAGCTTTATCAAAGATACCGGAGATATGGCGATGCCCTCACCATATACATACAGCTGGAACAGGTAAAAGGTGACGATCTGAGGATGTTGCAGTTTGCCCAGGCGGCAGAACGGGATTCTGTCTATGAGGTTGCCTTAAAGGCATACCAGTTTATTATTCGTCAAAATCCTGCTTCCAAGCAAAATTTTCTGGCTTATCAGGGTGTGGTATCCTGCAGATTTCAGCTAGCACGGCAAAACAATGAGCCGCGTTATGCGGAGAAGGCTATTGAGCTGATTGACACTATGAGTACACGTTTTCCGAACCAGCCTGAACTATACCGTTTACGCTATCTGCAGGGAATGTTTCAGTTAACTTACTATTTTGATATTGACGGAGCCCTCTCTATCTTTTCAAAAATTATGACCTCCAAAAATGTACCGGCAGATTTAAGCAATCTGGTGACCATTGAAAGCGGCGAATGCTTTCTCCTCAAGGGTCAATTAAAAGAAGCCATGCACAGGTTTCAGCAGGTGAATCACCCCTCTTATCAGGGGTACGCATTGTTATGGCAGGCACAAACCAGTTATTACATGAAAAATTGGGAAATGAGCAAGCAGCTGGTTCAAGAATTGATTAATTCCCAAGGGACCAATTCAGCTGTGGCAAATGATGCACTCTCTCTACAAATGCGTCTGAATTATAGCCAACAACATGAGGTAATCTTATCTAAATTATCGGAGGCAGACCTGCTCGTTTTTCAGCAGAAAAAATCGGAAGCCCTGAAGATCTCGCTGGAACTTGTCGAGATGACAACCATACCCGCACCCCTCAAATCCAGAATTTATCAGGATATATGTCAATTATCGCTGGATCTGGAAAATTTTGTTACTGCCCTGGAGTACAGTAAAATCGCACTGGAGGATCCCGCGATTTCAGCCTATGCAGATCAGCCTCTTTTCCTGATGGGTACGATTTTAGAAAATTACTTTCAAAAATATCAGGAAGCGTTTTTTGCCTATCGGGATTTGCTGGATAAGTATCCGCATAGTATCCATGCCGAGGATTGCCGACTACGGATGCGGCAATTACGTGAAAAGGAAGGTTGGGAACTTCCATGAGAAAAATCATCAACACTTTTCTCCTGATCCTGATTCTGATGTCGCTTGGTTTAGCCCAGAGTATCCTCATCCCTATGGATCTTAGCCAGACAGACCATCTCAAATCCTACGGTGTGGCCTACTGGACCCTTCAGAGAGGAATTAATGTGGAATGGCTGTTAAATTACCGGGGGGGATCATTTTTAATCGAGAGCTTTGTCGGTCTTGAAAATGAGTGTCTGATCCGGGGGGTTCATTTTGAGAAAATAAATGCCAGCGGAGTCAATCAAATATATGCGAATATAGAAGAGCAAAATATGGAAAGGGTCCTGCTGGAAAAAGCACCCAAGATAGCAGTATACACGCCACCAAATACCCAACCCTGGGATGATGCGGTCACACTCGCTCTCACCTACGCCGAAATAGAGTACGATAAAATTTATGATACCGAAGTGATTGCCGGAAAATTACCCGAGTATGACTGGCTTCATCTCCATCATGAAGATTTCACCGGGCAATTCGGAAAGTTTTATGGCAGCTTTCGAAATGCGCCCTGGTACATCAGGGATGTCCAAATCAATGAAGCACTGGCGGCAGAGCTGGGGTTTAAAAATGTACCGCAGGCCAAAGGAGTCGTTGCCCGGGAAATTAAACAATATGTTATGGATGGTGGATTTTTATTCGCAATGTGCTCCGCGACCGATGCGCTGGATATTTCGTTGGCTGCCGACGGTGTTGATATTGTCGATATTCCCTTTGACGGCACTCCCCCCGATCCGGCATACCGGAACAAGCTGAATTACCAGGAATCCCTGGCATTCGAAAATTTTACCCTGTATACCGATCCTAATGTGTATGAATTTTCTGATATTGACATTCCGCCGAGTTTCGCTCCACGTTTACGGGGACCGGAAAACGATTATTTTACCCTGTTCGAATTTTCCGCTAAATATGATCCGGTTCCCACCATGCTTACCCAAAACCATGTTGGGATTATCAAGGGCTTTATGGGACAGACAACCATGTTCGACCGAAATTTTATCAAACCGTCTGTTATTATTATGGGTGAAGTGGAAAACAGTCGCGAAGTGAAATACATTCATGGAAATTCCGGCAAAGGCACCTATACATTTTACGGGGGACATGACCCGGAAGACTATACCCATGCAGTCGGGGATCCACCCACGCAACTGGAATTGCATAAAAACTCCCCCGGGTACCGTCTGATTCTCAACAATATTTTATTTCCTGCCGCGCGCAAGAAAAAACTGAAAACGTAATAGAGGCATGAAATTTACATAGAATACCAAAAAGTTATTTCCAAAAATAAGACAGGTAGTGGCATGGCATATTCCCTGCGTATTCAAACCCAATCCCAAACAGAATTTGTGGATATTACAAATCAAATACAGAGAGTGGTCTCAGAGAGTCGTATTCAGAATGGCTTGTGTCATATATTCGTGCCTCATACGACGGCAGCGATCACCATCAATGAGAATGCCGATCCAAGTGTGAGACATGATATAGTCAAAGAACTCAATAAAATTATTCCTTTTCAAGACAATTACCACCATATGGAAGGAAATTCAGCTGCTCATATTAAATCATCTTTGCTCGGTGTTTCGCTGCACGTGATAGTGGAGAATAGTCGTCTGCTGTTGGGTACCTGGCAGGGGATATATTTCTGCGAATTCGATGGTCCCCGAAACCGCACGGTGTGGATTAAAATTTTGGCTGACCGGACTTAGATCGTCCTGCAAAAGAAGCCGCATCTTAATTCGCACGGCTTAAGACAAATTTTGAATTATCATTTTTCACTGCCCTCCGGATGAAAGAGAGATATTCTTCATATGCTTCTGGCTCAATGAGTTTCTGTTCAATTCGCATCATTCGTTTGAACTTCAGGATATTATTGGTAATGGTATATGAACTTACATAATGCCCAAAGTTCGTTTTTAAATCCAGAACATCCGGTGCTGCCTCCAGTTGGAATCCGGCAGGAAGAATTATGATAAGACTATCCAGAAAGGTAAAAGGAAAATCACAATAGATCGGAAAGTTTCGCTCACTTTCCAGCGGAATATCACCGGCAGTTTCCCGATGTACCATTGCTGGATTAAAAAATATTCGTTTGCCACTTCGTATTCCAAACTTATTGATTTTCCCCTTAAAATGTCCTTGCAGAGGTAGCTCTACATTTTCCTCAACATTTTGAAATTCCACGAATTCCAGATTTACCTGAGGATTATAATTCCCTATAAGCCGGTCTGTTAAATATTCCACCCGTTTTTCATTGGATTCTCCAATGAGATTATGGCGCCTGGTGTAAGCGATATTACCCTCGCAGACCAGGGAACCCTGAAAAATTAAGGCCCCATCGTTCAGCAGCTCTCCCTCAATACGGGTCATCATTTGATTCTGGATAGCTGTACTCTGAGGTGTCCGAACCAGTTCTCCACCCTCAGGTTTTATAATTAAAACCTGGCATCCCTCATCATTGGGTGGAAGCTCTCCCAGGGCAAGATTATCCGCAGTACATTCAATCCAGAGTGAATCCTTCCCTATGAGTACAAATGCGATTACATGGTTAAACTGATCGCTGGGAAAATCCGGATACACAATACCCCCATTCCGCGTTTTTACCAATACCGGATAAGCTTCCAGACCAATTTCCCTGACCATTGCAACCATCAGGGTGGTAAGATCTTTGCAATCTCCATACTTGTTGGCACATACTGACTCTGCGCTGTGCGGTTGGAACCCCCCGATCCCCAGGTGAATGGCAACATAGCGGGTATTCTCCTGCAAGCAGCGGTACAAACGTCGTATTTTTTCATAATCAGAATCAGCATCCGCTATCCTTTGTTCCAGTTCCAGCCGGAAGTCCGGAGTTAGGTTATAGCGGTCCTCCAGGAGATTGTTATACCACTGTGCGTAACTTGTCCAGCTATCATAGCTTCCAGGATAATCGCCATATTCGAAAGTCCTGGCGGAAAATAACAGGGCTTTCTGTATTTGGTGTTCGGGTGGCATGAAGGACTCTATAATTCTTGGAGGAATGTCAGTCATGACCCACACATGGACATTTCCAGAAATACGGGGTTTTACTTCAATTCCAATGGGATATGTTTTAAACTGTACCGGATATTTCAAATTGAGCGTGTAGGATGATTTCAGCACCGGGACATCTTCCTGGGGATACCAATCCGGCCAGATATAAAGTGATTTAAATTCCAGCTCATAGGCGATCTCGATAAGGTAAGGTGTCCGGGGCCAGACCATTTTTAAATATTTATAACGGGTATCGTTATAAAGGAGGGCATCCGGTGAAATATTTGCCTCAAGAATATCATCCTTGCGGGATTTTTTCAACTCTTTGCCATTAAGGTCAAATATTTTAATGCCGAAATTTTTAATCTCGATAAAACTATTTTCGGATAATTGTATTTCTCCATAATCACTGCCCGCTTCATTCATAACCTGAACAAGGCGGCGAACTTTGTACTTGGCCTTGTTAATATCCTCCACCTCGAAGATAATCTCCTCTTCGATGACAACGGCATCAACCTCTTCAGGCCAGACGATACCATGATAATTCTGTGCCGTGGCGTATTTTACCAGGAAAAGAGTAAGACAGCAGAACAACCAAAATCGATTGGGAGTCATCATATTTCCAATCCACACTCTTTAATCAGTTTATATCTAGCAAACCTTGTCTTAATCACCTTTGCTTATTCAGATTTTTTAAGCACCACCTGGTTCTCTTCAAAGCTGATAATCTGGGCGTGCAGATCCCGCAATTGCGGATATTCATTTGGATAAAAGATAGGTTTCTTAATTAAATATTGTCGTCTAAAATTCAGATTTTCCCCATCGGCCTTGCTGTCACTCAGGAAATGAAATCCATCGACTTTCATGATTTGAAAAGGCGGAATTTCATCCACCTCAAAACCTTCCGGTAATTTCAGATTCACATCCTCATTTAAGCCAGAGAGATATGTAAACTCTACCGGGAATGACCGTTTTTCACTCTTGAAGGGATTCTTATTTAATCGGGTCAATTGAGGCGGACTAAAATAAATAAAGTCATCCACTACCTGGGCAAAATTAGCTACCCGGAAGGTCATTGAAACGTAGAGCGGAAGTTCCACCTCTTCAAAATTCTTTATGTCAAGGGAGTCTAGTACTGCCTCTGCAAAAGACTCTGCAATCCATTCCTGATAATATTCCTTTTTTTCTTCGGTAGCTAATTTTTTTCTTTTTTCCATAGCCTGATATCCATCGTAGCGGATCGAAACGGTGCAGACTAAACTTCCGTCATCATTAATTTCTCCATCTGTCTGACAAGCAACCATATTGATATTTCGTGGGGCGGGAATTGTATGGAAATCACTATTCTCCGGTAATATTAAAAATCCGCTTCCCACGATATCTCGCGTCGGTAACTCACCAAAGGGACAACATTTCTCACAGGTATCCAGATAATATTTTTCCGCTTCTATTTCGGTAAAGGCAATAATATGATTAAATTGCTGTAACTGCGGCCAGTTGGTCCTCACCCGACCATATTGACGAGTCCCGATCAACATGGGATGAGCCTCAATACCTGCCCGGCGCAGCATGCTGATTAACAACATATTTTTTTCCGCCAGCTTTCCTTTCTTATCTTTCAAAACATCTTTTGGGGATTTACTGGGCCAGATCGTATAAATCCATTCAGTCTCTATTTCATCCCGGACGAAATCATAGATCAATTTTACCTTTTCTGATTCATGCAGGGTATCGCTGATAAGCTCTGCGACTTTGTCCCGCAGGGTTGCATTTTCATCCAGATGCTCTTCATAGTCTTCGTAAACTGTTTTTGCCAGGTCCTTCCATTCCTTTATAAATCTATAATACACATAAGGATCCCGATATTCGATAAGCTGGAAAAACATTGCCATCCGGTAATCATCAAAACTGCGCATGAAAGGTTCCTTTTCTAGGGCAGCAATATGCTCTATTTTCCAGGTAAATAGTTTCCCTTTTCTGGTCCTCCCGTTGCCAGGGATAAGAAACACTTCTTCAAAGGGTACGGTTTGATTACCGACCATATTTTGATAAAAAACGTGATAATTAAAATGGGAATCGATGGCAATGCTGAACTGACTGAGTAAAGTATAATCCTGGTTCTGAAAATACCAGGGCTCCAAAATCCAGATATTCTCGCTGTGTAACTGGTACTGATACTCTATCACTGCGCCAACCTCCACTCCCGGCACCGCAAAAACTTTTTGCTTCCAGTAACGGTTAAGTGTTTCCTCGAAAATATTGTCATTATCCAGTTTTATCTTCTTGCCATTGGGAAGTATGGTCTGTGCCTTTATATCCGTAATTTTATTGGTCCGATAAAAGGGAATTTTTATATCGGCCGCTTCTTTTCCCTCCTCGGTCAGTATTTTAATCCGTTTATGCCGATTCATGTTCAAGGTAAAGTCATTCTTAATTTCCTGCTTGGCCACATCAAAGAGAACCACAGCGGCCGCAGAAGTATCATTATCAAAGACCGACATAGCCAGAATTTCTTTCGATACCTTTCCCCATTTCTCCTGGGTAAATAAAAAATTTGGCATGAGGACAACGAAAAAAATCCAGCACACTATCCATTTGGGGGAAATCATATCTCATCCTCCTCCTTTTTAATGTGAAATACTGCACAAAGGCAGCGCTATAAAAAGGCGCCACGGTACGCGTGAAACTGAAAATTTTATTATGATCTTCTTTAAATAAGGAAATCGAGTGATAAAATTCAAGAAAAATTTTGATAATCTGACAAATTTAATAGGGCAATCCGGTGGGGGGATTAATTTGTATGGATAAAAACAGTCAAATCCAACCCAGGCCCAGAGCAATCGCAATCATGATAAGCATAGTGGCAATAAAAATTTTAATAAAACTGAGAGTGACCTTCTCCAGCAAACGTGAGCCAATAAAAGAGCCCAGAAAAGCTGCCACGATCCCACATATCACGACATATACTCCGCCCTGTTGGTAAAGCAAGCGGAAATCGCGCTCAAAAAAGGTTAGGCCATATATCAATAAACGAGAAATATCTACGATTACAGCAGAAAGAACCATGGTGGCAATCAGTGCTTTTTTTTCCAGGTCCATCCGCACTAGAAATGCCGTTCGCAAGGCACCCTGGTGCCCCGATAATCCTCCGAAAAATCCGGATAATGCCCCACCCAGAGGTATTACCGCCGGTTTGAAGGAAATTTTACCGAGGAAAGGAACCAGCTCCACGATGGCAAAAATAATCATCAGCATCGCAATAATCATTTTGACCGGAGTTATTTCAAAGATTGTATTCCCCCATGCATAATTCCAGACAGCCGGTAGGAGTGTAAAATAATTTAATAACCATGCACCCAGCATTGCAAACAGGGCAGCCGGAACAGCAAACAGAAAAACAGTCTTTTTATGAGCATGTTTGCCAACTAACCATACTTTGAATACATTATTAAAAAGGTGTACAACAGCAGTTGCTGCAATGGCCACTTCGATGGGAAAAAAAAGGGCAAAAGCTGGCATCAACAGTGTACCCAACCCAAATCCGGAGAAAAAGGTTAAGGCTGCAACGATCAAAGAAACAAGGCTGATGATTAAATATTCCATATAAAAATATTTTTTTAATCTTTAAGATGATTGATGTGATATTGTCAGGTAATTTATAAACATTCAACAGCATTGCCAACACGAAATCAAGCTTGATTTATGATTCTTATTTGAACTGGAATCTTTCTCTCTGAGTATGTAATATTACCATAAACTTTATGAGGATGTTTTATGAAAACCGGTATTATCAAAATGATAGACCCTATCAAGGGATTTGGATTTATTGTTACAGAGGATGATGATGAAGTCTATTTTAATTTGACGGATGTTCACCCCAAGTTTCGGGGACAGAATTTACGAGAAGGTGAGCAAGTCGGTTTTGATGTAAAACGTGAAATAAAAGGTGATCGGGCCATTAACATTAGACTTCTTTAGAGCGTCAGTATCGTTCTTTACTCCCATCCTGGTGCTATAATCCTAAAAAAGACATTATGTATTTCCAAATATTCTCCAATTGATCACCAAGAGAGTGATCAGAAGGAAAGAATAACAGCGAGGCGCGAGGATTTTCCTGAAGGTACTTTACACTCACTGCAGAAGGAACTACTTCATCATATATTCCATGAATAAGAAGGGCGGATATGGAGCGGGTGAATTCAATATTCTTAAATTTTACCGCATCTTTCACCATCCCGTATCCCAACCGCATTTCCTTCTCATAAGCATAATGATACAGCGACATATAGCCGCTTTCTTTCCATCGCGATACTTCTTGTTGTGACAAAGTATTGAAATATCTGTTCACAAAGTCCAGGGCCGGTGCCAGCAAAACCAATTTTTCCACCTGGGGATACTTCTCTGCAGAGAGAGCGGCAATGAAAGCACCCAGGCTTGAGCCAATCAAAACTGCCTCATCTGCCGAGGATCTGATCTCATCGTGAACCACCTGAAGCTGACTGGAGATGGTCAGGTTTTCAAAATCACCGCCATTTAAATCCGGCCGTATTAATTCATGGCCCAAATCCCGAAACTTTCCAGAGAGGTATTTCCCTTTATTCGAATTCGGGCCGGATAAAAAACCATGCAGGTAAAAGTATCTCAATGATAAACCATATGAGCAATATTATATTTCTTTCAATCCATTGAAACTTGCTTTTCAATGGAAAAAACCGGCCTTATATCAACCGGAACATCAGAGAGCCGTTCCAAGGCCAATCTGATTTCATCAGGAGTATGGCGATATTTTTCGATAAATTCGACTGCGCCTGAATAATTCAATTCTGCCTGCAGGAGTAAGAGCTTAGCAGCCAGTTCCTTAACTGCTATTTTCAACTGATTCATATCAATCCGGAATTTTTGGGTGGTCTCATCATAGATAAATCCACCTCTCTCCTTTAAAAAATTGTATTCAATAATATTGGCGCCCCCATGGGCACTGGTAATTCCAAACCGTACACTGCGAAAAATTCCTCCCAGGTAGGTGACATAGGTCTGTTTTTCCAGCGAGTCCGGCAGAAATTTTTTGTCAATAAGAAATTGGGTGTTGAGCAATCCCAGAAGATCCGCCTTGGCTTCTTCGATTGTGGGATAGGTCTCTTTTAATTCAAGGCCTACTGAAGTCTCCTGTCCATCCCGAATAACAATACCGGGACCCATTCCATGTGACATCTCATGCATTAAAACATGGTTAAAATAGGCGTCAAATTTAATAAAAGGTAAATTTGAAGCATCGATTACTTCATTAACAATGGGGATCCAGCATTTTTCAAATTTAGCCTGCGCCACATTTTTTAACATGACCTTCTTGCTTCCTTTGGCCTCGCGAACCCGTTCATCGTTGGGAAGATTAAATGCGGTAGTCTGTACACCGGCTTTGGTATCACCGGCGGTAAACACCTCCTGCACAACCACAATCGGAGATGCGCTCCCACGCCTGGTATTCTTATATTCTGTGGGCAGCGGTAAGTTATTCTCCATCTCTTCCAGATACTGATTTACCTGCCTTAATTTCTCACTTTCAACCGGATCTACCAGGGTCACAAATGCTTCAAAAGATGCTTTATAACCAAATAGTTCATCCTCATAGACTTCATAGGGTCCGATAACTACTTCAATAGGATGATCTTTTAAATCCATCCAATCCATATCACTTTGAAAATAATCATTGCTGAGAAAAGCTTCCGCCCGGCTGTTAAGAAAAGTATTAAGGGATGGATTTTCGACCAGATCCGCCGCCTCTTTTAAGAGATTACTTGCCGCAGTCAATTCCTTTTTATACACCTCCGAATAAGGAACAGCAATAAGTTTATCCCCCTGGCGCCTGATGATTGTAAAATTGCTCATGAAATCACTTTTATCTCCGGGATTATTCTCAATCCATCTTTCGTATTCTTCCTTACTTAAATCTGGGGGATAAAAATTAGCGCCGGCAGGTTTTTGTTCAGCGAGATTGATAAACGGTTTATCTTGATCCAGGCGGTCGAAAGGACCAAATGATAAGGTAAAATAATCAAGTAAATAGCGATACTCGGAGCTGTTTTTTTTCTGCAGGGCTGATTTGATCTGTTCATTTTTTTCATATACCTGTTGTAAGAAAATTTGGTCCATATACTTCGCAGCCTTGACGATCGCAATCAATGCTTTCTGCTCTTTTTCGGAGAGGAGATTCTGGTCGTAGCTTATCTCAACCGGTGCGAACTTTTGGATTTGCTCTTTAACATGACCAATGGCTGCGTAATCAGAAATCACCTCAGCTTCTTGCGGGAAAATCATGGATATAACTCCTAAAATAATAATCAACACTATCGGCTTTCCTATTTGCATCTGATCAATCTCCTGTTTTATCTATTGTATTCAATCATTGTTTTGATTTCATTCAGTTAATTTCATATACTTATCGTACAAAAACCGAGTCAATTCAGACTTGTTCCGGAACAGCTCAGTTGTACAGCCTAAAATCCAACTACTCATTTCCTGCACAGGTACTTGAGAGATCATATATACCGGAATCCGGTGCCAGAATGCCATGGTAAGTTCTCCCTGAGTACCACCACCGGCAGTGACATACTGATCCCACAGACAAATAATATAATCCACCTCATTGATCAGCATGCTAATATCAGTTTGAATAATTTTGTGCATTACCTGGCGAAACCTTGAAATGTCGGTGGTCTTCCAATCCCGAAAATTTCTAAATTCATCCGGAGACAAGATATGACTCTCCTCCAGGCAGGGATTAAATACCCGATGGTGTAATTCTTTCATTAAAAAACGGGAAATTTCTGTTCGCCAGTGACGTCCATTATCAGGGGCATGTTCGATAGCACCGGCAAGATAAACCAGGGGTTGGTTTCCATTCTTCCACATTACCATAATCTAAATTCTCATTTTTTTTAAATTTAAATGCTCATGAGTTTATTTCAACACAGATTCTATAATAATTTACCAAGATGAACTTTTTTCCTGTGGTGATTTTGATAATCACATCACATGAGTTGATCAAAGATCAGTATTAATTATTTTTTTACTAGGATGACTGATCCACGATAATCGGTTATTACAGTTTCATCCGCATTCTATTTAAAATTACAGACGGATGTTATCATTCTTTTCTCAATACCGAAATAAACGGCTTTACCAGAAAACTATTCGCCAGCAGCCGGCCGCTTATGAGCGCCAGAGCCGCCGCGATAATACCGACCATATCCAAATATCGGGTGGTTAGAAACAAAATTGCCACAATCATCGATACTTCTAAACCGGTTGCCATGGTGATAGGGGTATTGTGTTTATGAATCACCAGCAGGGCACGCTGAAAGGACAACAAGACTGTTAATCCCGGCATAATGGCCAGAATCCGGGTTGGCAGGATGGCTAGATGCGAGAGTGTTTCTGATAATCCGGAAATTTGCTGATACCAGGTCAGGGACAACGGAGTAAAAGCAATAATCGAGAGCAAAAGAACCAGAGAACTTCCCAGAATCAGGGCAAAATTACGCAGCCTTTGATAGTTTTCGTCCCTCTTCCCCATCAGGGCAATACCGACTTCCTGAAATGACAGCCCAATACCCCTAAAAATAAATACCAGAGAATGAACCACTGGAAAAACTGCCAGGGATTCCAGGGCCATTCGGCTATGTCCCATGAAAAATGTCACCATGGGTTGTACTCCCAGTCCCAATAAGGAGGTTAAGGCCAATGGATAGTAAAAGTGAAGAATGGTTTGATAATTTAAATTGGATCGATCGTCTGGTGCTTGCATTTCTTTGGAACAGATAGCGTCAACTGATTTTCGAGCCATGAGTCGGCTGGCCAACGCTTCCATGGAAACCGCAACCGATAACGAGATCGCCCCTACCAGCGCCCCATCAAGCTGAAAATAAATATAGAGCAGCAGAGCTGTACCCGACATGGAAAACAGTCGAATGATAGTACCATAGGCCACCCGGCGGGTCAGATTGCTGCGGATAAGAATACCCTGATAGAAACGCCGGTATCCGATAGCACCCGGCCAGGGTAACAGTAATATCAACGCATGATGGGTTATTTTAGATACCTGGGCCTCAAGGCCGATGAGGTTTTCCGTGATGAAGAAAAAGATCGACGGTATTAATATCATCAGCATCACCGTCGTCACCAGGGCATTCAGGAAATAAGTAAAATTGCGCATTTTAATGAAGGAGTCGCGGTCGGTCACCAACGCCGTGGAGGCACTCATAATCATGATTACCGGCGCTTCGATGATCAGGGCAAAAGCAAAAGCTACGCCATAGGCAGCCAGATTATATTTGGGATCCGCCAGCCGGGCGATGATGGCCGCCAGGAAAGGACCTTCCACCGACATCATCAGCCAGGTCGCCGCCAAAGGAAGCCAGAAGAGCAAAATTTTACGGTACGTCAGCATGGAAAGGTTTCGTTAACATCCGCAAAAGTATATTGACATCCGGCCACTGAAGCAATGTCTTATTTAGATTTCATGAGAGTGATCAATCGGGAAGAAATTCAGGAGAACGGGATACAAACCGGATTCAGAAACCATAAACGGGTTCGTACCCAAATTCAAGCAGGGGTTATCAGGGATGCAAGCATACTGGGTGCTGGATTCAGTTGTATAGCTAGGAGTCATTAATCCTTAGATATTTATCCGTGAATAGTAATAGATTAAAAATTATTAATTCAAGTCTGTGCACAGAAAGAAAATTTACTTGCACTGGGCTGCGGAATCCTTTAATTTTTCCGCGCTATTATTTTGCCGGGGTGGTGGAATTGGCAGACGCGCTAGGTTCAGGACCTAGTGAGCTTCGGCTCGTGCGGGTTCGAGTCCCGCCTCCGGCACCATAAATACAAGTAAGAAGTGAGAAGTTTGAGGTGAGAATTATGGGCGATCAAATTGATCGCCCATTTTTGTTTCTTAAAGGAACACTATTTTTGAAGTATACCAGTCCTGACGCGCGCAGTGTAAGTGAATACTTGAAACTATTACATGACTTTCGATGCCAGTCGGCAGGCAGGGAATCCCACCTCCGACACCAGATGATGCAAGTGAGAAGTAAGAAGTAAGAAGTAAGAAGTAAAAACTATTCTATCTTTAATCTTTGATCTTTAATCTAAATTCTTTTTTTATTCCACTGTCACACTCTTGGCCAGATTTCTGGGCTGATCCACATCACAACCCCGCAATACCGCAATATGATAGGCCAGCAATTGCAACGGTATGATCGATATGATAGGTTGCAACAGATCGGTGGTCATAGGGATTGGAATGGTAAAATCAACCAGTTTATCCAGTTTGGTATCCCCTTCTGAAACCACTGCGATTACCCGGCCTCGCCTTGCTTTGACTTCCTCAATATTGCTGACAATTTTTTCATAGGTGCTATCCTGGGTGGCAATCACTACGACGGGCATATCATCATCGATCAGGGCAATGGGCCCATGTTTCATCTCAGCTGCCGGATAGCCCTCTGCATGGATATAGGAAATTTCCTTCAGTTTCAGTGCGCCTTCTAAGGCTACCGGGAAATTATACCCTCTACCCAGATACAGGAAGTTTCGTTTATCTTTAAATTCGCCGGCAATTTTTTCCACAATTTTATCTGTTTGAAGTGCTTTTTCAACTTTCTCCGGCAGTTTTTTCATTTCCTTGACCATATTACGCCCTTCTTCGGCGGACATCGATTTGGTACGGGCAATCATCAAGGTTAGCAGAGTAAGAGCCGTCACCTGAGAGGTGAACGCCTTGGTCGATGCAACCCCGATTTCAGGGCCGGCATGAATATAGGTGCCACCATGGGTTTCCCGGGCAATGCTTGAACCAACCACGTTCACAATCCCCATCACCGTGCTTCCTTTTCGTTTCGCCTCCCGCAGAGCCGCCAGGGTATCTGCCGTTTCTCCGGATTGGGTAATCACAACAACCATATTATCATCCTCGATGATGGGATCCCGATACCGAAATTCCGAAGCATACTCAACTTCTACCGGAATCCGGCAATACTGCTCAAGCATATATTCTCCCACCAAACCCGCATGATAACTGGTTCCACAGGCAGTGATAAATATTTTCCGGGAACGAAGAACATTGTGGAGAATTGGGGTCAGGCCGCCCAGCTTTGCCACACCTTCTTCTTCAATCAGGCGCCCCCGCATGGCATCGGCCACCGTGTTGGGTTGCTCATAAATTTCTTTCAGCATAAAATGCGGATAGCCGGCTTTTTCAATACGCTCCAGGTCAAAACTGATTTTCTCAACTTTTTTAGCGACCAATTTATTATCAATGGTCTTGGTCACAAATCCTTCACGGCTGATAACCGCGATTTCACCATCTTCCAGATAAAAAACATTTCGGGTATGGGCTATAATCGCAGAAGCATCGGAAGCGACATAATACTCATCTTTTCCAATCCCAACAACCAGAGGACTTCCCTTTCTGGCACAATAAATTTTATCCGGTTCATATTTGGAAATAAGGGCTATTCCATAGGTGCCATCTATTTCTGAAAGTGCTGCACGGAATGCTTCTTCAAAAGGGGTACCGTTCTGATAAAATTCTTCAATGAGATGGGCGATGGTTTCGGTATCAGTATCGGTCCGAAACTCATGTCCCTGTTCAGAAAGCATTTTCTTTAAGGCATTATAATTTTCAATGATACCATTGTGCACCAGTACGATATTGCCTGATCCATCCGAGTGAGGGTGGGCGTTGGTCTGATTGGGTACGCCATGAGTAGCCCAACGGGTATGAGCAATTCCAATCACCCCAGACAGTAAATGCCCGTTTAACTCTGATTCCAGGGCAGAAATTTTACCGGCCTGTTTAACCACATTCAGGTCTCCATCCTGTAAAACGGCCACCCCGGCGGAATCATATCCCCGGTATTCCAGACGTTTCAATCCATCAACCAGTATTGGTAAGGCGCTTTTAGTGCCGATATAGCCTACAATGCCACACATACATACTCCCTTATTATTCCCATTCAATGGTTGCGGGCGGTTTAGAACTGATATCGTATACCACCCGATTAATTCCTTTTACCTCATTGATGATCCGGTTTGATATTTTCGCCAAAATTTCCGCTGGCATTTCAAACCAATCTGCAGTCATTCCGTCCGTACTGGTTACCGCCCTCAGGGCCAATACATTTTCATATGTCCGCTCATCTCCCATCACCCCAACCGTTTGAACCGGCAGTAATACTGCAAAGGCCTGCCAGATGTCGCCGTACAGATTTGCGGATCTGAGTTCCTCAAGATAAATAGCATCGGCTAATCTCAAAATTTCTAAACGCTCTTCAGTTATTTCACCAATAATTCTGACGGCCAGGCCGGGACCCGGGAAGGGATGTCGCTCAATGATCTTTTCAGGGAGACCCAGTTGCCGCCCTACAGCTCTCACCTCATCTTTGAATAACTCCCGCAACGGTTCCAGTAACTCAAAATTCATTTTTTCCGGCAAGCCACCCACATTATGGTGAGATTTAATGGTCGCGGAAGGCCCTTTGAAACTTACACTTTCGATAACATCCGGATACAATGTTCCTTGTCCTAAAAATTTAAACTGTCCAAGCTTTTTGGCTTCCTTTTCGAAAACATCGATAAAGGTATTCCCGATAATCTTCCGTTTCTGTTCCGGATCAATTACACCCTTTAATTTAGAGAGGAAGTGCTGTCCGCCCGTGATTGAAATCAAGTTTAGATGAAAATGTTCTCGAAAAACCTCCTCTACCTCTGTTCTCTCCTGCTGACGCAACAATCCGGTGTCTATAAACATACAGGTGAGTTGACTTCCGATTGCTTTATAAATAAGCAGGGCAGCGACACTGGAATCGACACCGCCGCTGAGACCCAGTAAAACCCGTTCCTTCCCCACTTTTTGTCGAATGGCCTGCAGGGAAGATTCTATGAACGATTCGGCAGACCAGTTTCCCTGAAATTGTGCAATGTTATATAGAAAATTAGAAAGGAGCAATTTGCCTTCAGCGGTATGATACACTTCCGGATGAAATTGCAGACCATAAATCTTCATGTGGGAATTTGCCATTGCTGCTATGGGGGAATTCCGGGTGTGGCCAATGGTGTGAAATTGGTCTGGAAGCTGCGTTAGATGATCACCATGGCTCATCCAGACCTGGGTCGGTTGTTTCATGTCTTTAAAAATGGGATCATTCTTCTCAAACCATAAGTCTGCACGGCCATATTCCCGTCGTGCAGCGCGATCAACTTCTCCCCCCAGGGAATAGGCAATGTGCTGTAAACCATAACAGATACCTAAAACGGGCAATCCCAGCTCAAAAATTCTGGCATCTGCATGAGGGGCATCTGCCGCATAGATCGAAGCCGGTCCGCCGGATAGAATAATTGCTTTGATTGCGGTATCTTGCTGTATTTTGTCAAATGAATAATGATAGGGTTGAATCTCAGAATAGACAGCCAGCTCCCGCACCTTCCGAGCAATAAGTTGGGTATATTGCGACCCAAAATCGAGGATAAGGACTTTGTTCATTCTGGCATCCCTAAATTCCATTCTTTCAGCTGGTCCAGTACTTTATAATCTGTGAGATCGAACTGGATCGGAGTAATGGCTACATACCGTTCCAATACTGCCACGTCGTCCACATCCGATTCGTTATCAAGTTGTAATTTTTTTCCGGCCAGCCAGTAATAATTCCGGTTCATCGGGTCCACCCGTTTTTCAAAATATTCCTCATACCTCCCCTTACCCTGTCGGGTGATTTTTACCCCCAGAATCTGATCTTCGGGTAGAGCCGGTATATTGACATTGAGAAGAGTTCCGTCGGGAAGTCCATTTTCCATGACTTTTTTAGCCAGGTGCGTTGCAAAGCGAGCGGCAAAATCAAAATCTGAAATCCGAAATGAAGCCAGAGAAAAGGCAATAGAGGGGATTCCCATGATGGTACCCTCCGTAGCGGCAGAAACCGTACCTGAATATATCACATTGATTGCGGTGTTGGGACCCTGATTAATACCTGAAACTACCAGGTCCGGTTTTTTGTTGAGAATAGATTTGACAGCCAATTTAACACAATCAGCCGGTGTACCGTTCACTGCATGACCGAAGTTTTCCCCATACCGATCTACAGCCCATACCCGTAAAGGGTCGGAGATGGTTAATGCATGTCCAACCGCACTCCGCTCCGATTCCGGGGCAACAACCTGAGCATTCCCGAGATCTCGCATTGCCTGATATAATGCATAGATACCGGGAGCATGTACCCCATCATCATTGGTAACTAGAATTAAAGGTTTAGTTTCTCTCATTGATGTAAAACCCTTTCACCTATAGTGATTAAAATTCTTCAATATTTTGACGAGTCGGTCAGAGAAATAAAAAGGTTGGTGTAATCGGAAGACTATTCTTTGTTTTCCTTCTTTTTCTGCTCACCTGCAGCAGATTTTTGAGGCCATAATATGGTCAGAATTTTACTAACAGTTTCCCGCATTTCTCTTCTGTTTACAATGATATCAATAAAGCCATGTTTTTTTAAAAATTCTGCCCTTTGAAATCCCGGAGGAAGATCCTGTCCGATAGTCTGTTTGATCACCCTTTGTCCGGCAAAACCTATTAAGGCATCGGGTTCAGCAATGTGAATATCTCCCAGCATCGCAAAACTGGCGGTGGTCCCCCCGGTAGTCGGATCGGTTAGGATGCTGATAAAAGGAATTCCTTCATCGCTTAATTGAGACAGCTTTGCACTGGTTTTGGCCAATTGCATCAAAGATAATGCACCCTCCATCATACGCGCGCCACCGGAGGAAGATACGATGATTAAAGGAACTCTTTCCTCCCGGGATTTATCGATCGCACGGGCAATTTTTTCGCCAACCACAGAACCCATACTGCCGCCAATAAAGGTAAAATCCATGACCGCTGCAATGACCTGCTGACCATTGATGGTGGCAATACCGGTAACAACCGCGTCATTTAGACCGGTAGCTTTCTGGGCATCTTTCAAACGATCGGAGTACCGCTTCTTATCTTTGAATTTCAAAGGATCTCCGGGCTGGATATCTGCGTTAAACTCCGCAAAACTTTTCTCGTCAAACAGATAACTGATATACTCCCAAGAGTTTACCCGAAAGTGATAATTACATTTTGGACAAACATGCATACGGCTCTTTAACTGATTGCGATAAATGATCTCCCCACAACTTTCACATTTTATCCACAGACCATCGGGAAGGGCCTTTTTCTCAATCGTGGAGATACCTTTTTTCTTTTTGAACCAGTCCATATCTTCTCCGTCAAAGCTATGGAAATTAAGAATAAAAAACGGGAATTTCAAAACTTATTG
This sequence comes from bacterium, assembly GCA_020350205.1. Taxonomy (GTDB): domain Bacteria; phylum Calditrichota; class Calditrichia; order RBG-13-44-9; family RBG-13-44-9; genus RQOF01. Next base: position 3,346,302 of record CP070707.1, on the reverse strand, counting down.
TATAATCTCATAAACTTTGACGACTGTTCTGATGCAGTCCTTATTTGTTAACGGTTTGCGGTGTCTCCGAAAATATTTTCTGCATGACCAGTGCTGTTTCTCCATTTCGGTAGTAGCGGGGACGTTTCAGAATAGTTTTAAACCCAAATTTTTCATAAAGGCCGATGGCGCGGTCGTTGCTCTCTCTCACCTCAAGCAGGGCAAATTTGCAGGAGCCTCTTAAGGAAAGGATACTTTCCAAAAATTGGGTTCCGATTTTTTTTCCCTGATATTCAGGTTTTATGGCAAAATTTGCTATATGAAATTCTTCGTAGACTCTCCAGACAATGGCATAACCAATGATATCACCCGCTTTTTCAAGAAGGAGCGGAATTCCAAATGCATTCTGGGTTACTTCATATTCAAAGCTTTTCCTCGACCAGGGATCCGGGAATATCTGCTGTTCTATGATGAGCACCTGATCCAGATCTTTTTCCGTCATTCGGCGAATCTGCATCACATGACTCCCTTGAATGAGCGCAGATACAGCGGTTCACAATTTTCAATCTGACTGAAATCTCCCGCCTTAAATTTTTCATAACCGAGTGCCAGTAATGCCCAGCCTTCTGCTTGCCGGGAACACACCTGCGGGAATATGGCATGGTTTCCCAGAACGTTGCGGAATTTTTCCCGGAACATTTGTAAATTACCACCGCTGATGAGTGTTTTTCCGGTTATCATTTGTGGTAGGTTGAGCAAGGGAATAATCCGATAATCTGAGGTCTGTTTTAACCGATCCTGTTCTCGTTCGTAACAGGAAAAAAATATCTCTTCTCGATGCGCATCAATATAGGAGAGTATCGGTAGCCCGGTTTGACCTACTTGATATGCCCATACATCCAAAGTGGGTATTTCAAGAATTCTCAGGTTTGAAGCATGAGCCAGACCTTTCGCCAGGCTATAGCCAATCCGCAATCCGGTGAAAGAACCGGGTCCGGCAGAAAGGATGATGGCTTGTAAATCTTTCAACGACAAGTCAAGATGTTGCAACAACTGTTGGACGGATAACGATAAACGGCGGGAATGAATATTTTTCTGGTAGAGCGTCACCTGACCCAGAAGCTCTTTATTCCGTGAAACATAGACACCGGAAGCAATACCGCTGGTTTCAATAGCAAGCAGGTAAGTGGTCTCAGAATTATCTGTCACAACGGATCCATCAAATTTTATGAATTTTTATATTTCGGCTTTCCGGTTGATCTGGTATAAAATTCAATTTCACCTCCCAGTGATGTGGAGGCAAAAATGAGCTGATTTTATCCGCCCATTCAATAAGGCAAAGATAATCCCCATAGAAAAAATCATCTAATCCCAGATTGAGCAGTTCTGCTTCCTTTTCAATCCTGTAAAAATCAAAATGGCAAATCCAGATGTCACTGGAAATCTGATATTCATTCATGATGGTAAAACTCGGACTGGTGGCGTCGGTCTTGGTGCCCAGAGCTCGGCATAACGCTTTAATAAAAAAAGTTTTGCCGGATCCCAATTCTCCATAAAAAGCCACCAGATCTCCCTGGGACAGAAGTCCGGAAAATTCCACGGCAATAGTTTCGGTCTCCTGAGGTGACCGGACTGTTTCATTCCATTCTGTCCGGGTGACTGCATTTGTTATCATTATTTGAATACCTATTTGGGATTCAGCCGTACCACCGGGAGGATCATCTCCTCCAGAGAAACACCCCCATGTTGAAAACTATCCCGATAGTAAGATAGATATTTATGGTAATTGGTCGGATAAACAAAATAATAATCTTCTTTGGCAATTATGTAGTTTACATTAAAATTTCTCTGCGGAAGTTTGAAATCTTTAGGGTTTTTTACATATATCGCATGTTTTCCTTCAACCTTTAAATTGCGTCCAAATTTATAGCGTAAATTAGTGCTGGTCTCCCGGTCGCCAATTACCTTGGTTCCCCGCAGACTTCTCACACTACCGTGGTCACTGGTAAGAAAAATCACCACATCCTGGTCGGCCAGCATTTTAAAGGTATTATATACCGGTGAATGTTCAAACCAGGAGCGGGTGAGGGAACGATAAGAGGGCTCATCCGGAGCAATTTCTTTAAGAATGGGCAAATCAGAGCGACTGTGCGCAAGAATATCCACAAAATTGATCACCACACTGAGCATCGGAGCATCCAGAAAAGCCATCAGATTTTTTTCCAGATTTCGGGCATCCTCAACATTAAGAATTTTAATATACTTTGGTTCGCTTCTGAGTTTAAGTCCTAAAACACGCAACTGATCATACATCAGTTTATCTTCGTATCGATTTCGGCTGTAGTCATCATCTTCTCCCTGTGCCCACAGTTCCGGATAGCGTTTTTCAATATCCAGCGGATACAGTCCGCTAAAAATCGCGTTGCGGGCAAAAGGCGTAGCGGTGGGTAAAATTGAAAAATAATATTCCTTGGAAATATTGAAATCTTCATAAAAAAATGGTTCCAGAGTCAGCCATTGATCCAACCGCAGACAATCGATCACCATAAAAACCACTTTTTTGCCCTGAGCCATCTCCGGATAAACAAAATCTTTAACAATATCTACTGAAAGACGTGGTCTCTCTTTCTGATCATGAATCCAGTCCAGATAAGTTTTCTCAATGTATTTTCCAAATTCCACATTGCATTCTTTGCGCTGGTCATAGATCACTTCCCGCATATGCTGCTCCTCGATACCGCGCAATTCCAGGTCCCAGTCGGTCAACTTCAGATAAATGTCGATCCAGTCCCTGAAATCCAGTGGTTGCATCAGTTTTAGCGAAATTTCCTGCATTCTTTTAGAATAAGACTCAGTCATGCGGCGTTGGGAAATGTCACGGGATTCCAGAAATTTTTTACAGGCCATTAATATTTGGCTTGGATTGACCGGCTTGGTCAGGTAGTCATCGACCTTGGAGCCAATGGCATCTTCCATGAGGCTTTCTTCTTCATTTTTGGTTATCATGATAACTGGAAGACCGGGTTTGAGATTTTTAATTTCTCCTAATGCCACCAGACCATCCTTACCGGGCATCATTTCATCCAGCAAAACCAGGTCAATATTCTTCTTTTTTATAATAACCACCGCATCATCGGCATTGGTTGCCGTTTCCACAGTATAGTTCTTTTCTCTCAGAAACAATATATGTGGCTGTAAAAACTCAATCTCATCATCAACCCACAGAATTGTTTTTTTGCCCATGAATACCTCAAAAATATATATTATCAATCTTGCATCATCTGCACTTGGTTTCTACGCTGATCAGTATAAATTGTTCTTTCCAGATGCTTTTCCATGAATTTAAAATTCACTATTAAGGAGATTTTATTGGCAGCTATTCACATATTCTTTTATAGTACATCGGACGGCGATCCTGAAACAGATCGTTAAGCTCAGTCATTTTTTTATCTCTGGCTTGCAGGGAATCAATTTCGGCGATGAATATCTCTTCCCGCTGTGTTTTTGAACGATGCAGGATATCTCCTTTGGGCGCCACGATCTGACTTTTTCCGGTAAATTCCAGGGTGCCGTGCGGCCTGCGGTCTGCCCCGACCCGATTGGCGGTGATAGCAAATACCCCGTTCTCCAGGCAGCGTGTTTTCATCGCTTCCTGACAGTAACTCAAAACCAGATTGGCGGGGTGGCAAATCAGATCCGCTCCCTGCAGGGCCAGGGACCGCATAATTTCCGGAAAGATCCAGTCAAAACAGATCATCATTCCCAGTTTGACGCCCTTCACCTCGTGAACCTGTAACGGAATATTACCCGGTTCAAATACTTCTTTTTCCCGAAAAAAAAGCTGGATTTTTCGGTAAATATGAATCAGACCCTGAGGTCCTATCAATAAAGCGGAATTATAAATTTTATTCTTATCCTTTTCAGCAAACCCGGTCACCACAAACAGGTTTTTTTGAAGACAGACCGCGGTAAGCGCGGAAAGAGTGGAACTGTCAGCGGGATTTTCTGCCAGCTTCTCCAATTCAGAACGATCGGCAAAATGATAACCGCTGAATGCCAGTTCCGGGAGTACGATAATATCGGCCTTAATGCTGTTTAGAGTGTTGATTACCTTATTCAGATTACGCTCAACCTTACCGAAACTGGGACGGAACTGATAAAAACCAACTCGTAGTTTCATACAATTTTCCCTCTGTAAAACAAAATTTATAAACCTTTACGCCAGAACATGATTGATCCGGTCAATGGCGGTTTTCAGGCGCTCCGGGGATTCCCCGGTAAAGCAAATTCTGATATAATTCTCGAAACCGCTACCGAAATCCTCACCCGGAGCAACGGACACACCTTCCTCCAAAAATGAGTCTATCACCTCCCAATAATTCCTACCCTGCAGTAAATCCCCAATGGGAAAAAACAGAAAATAAGTTCCCTCAGGCGGATGGACATTAAATTTGAGTTTTTCAATAAACATATCCCGTAATCCCTGGTATTCCCGGCACAGTTCCGGAATCCATTGATGTCTGTCCCGTACCGGTTGAACCATCATGTATTGGGAAAGAGTTGATGGACTGTATAACTGATGGACCATGGTCTTATTGATTGACTGAATGACGCTTTCCTCAGCAACCAAATAGCCCAAACGTAAACCGGCAAACATGAAAGATTTGGAAAAAGTGAAAATGGATATTGTTTGTTCAAACAAACCGGGAAACGTTCCGATACATAAATGTTCATGTTGATCGAAAACCAGACCGTCATATGCCTCATCAGAAATAATCCAGAGCTTATTTTTTTTTGCAAATTCGGCCAGCTGTCTAAGTTGAGAGTGATTAAGGACTTTGCCACTCGGATTATTTGGGGTGTTCAGATAGATGGCTACCGTTGCGGGAGAGAGAAAATTCTGCAGATAATCAGCAATCACCATATCGGGTTGTTGGTACAGTTCGGTATAAAAAGGGATTTCAACTACCGTTGCATCGGCCATTTCTACCATACCCGGAAAAAAAGGCCAGCAAGGCGTGAGCACCAGGATTTCCTCGGCTGGATTCATTATACTTAATACACTGGCACTGAGCGCATTGGTTGCCCCGTTGGTCGCAAGAATATTTTCTTCAGAAACAGCAAAACCGTTATCTTCTGTCAGTTTTTCCTTAAGTACCCGGCGGAATCTTTCCACCCCAAAGGTATTACAGTAGCGATTAAAATAGGGACGTTTTTTCATGAACTCATCCGAAATCGGGAGGTTATATCGCGGATGTAAATAGGTATCCCCAATATGCAGGTGAATGAGATAAGACCCTTTTTCCTTCATTTTTTTTCTGAACCTCTCAAACACCGAGGCGGGGACACGCTGAACCCGTTGTGCCATATCAGGAAATCGAGGCATACGTTTTGTTCCTTGATTATCAGTAACGGTTTCTAAATTAAGGGCTGTTCAGGAGAAAACAAAAATGAATTTAGAATGTTCTTAAGCCTGGCATACACCAAGCCGGATTATGCCGGAATATTTCTAATTGATTTCACAACAAAAACCATTACATTTTATTCAAAAGAAAAATTAAATTCATACATATGCATGAAAATTCGTATGATTATAGCAGGTAAGGATACGCCAACTATGAGTGATAATAATTTACCAGCAGGAACTATCGGTTGGATTGATCTCACAGTGCAAGATGCGCGGAAGATTAAGGATTTTTATCATCAGGTTGTGGGATGGCAGCCGGATGAAGTCCCTATGGGGGATTATGCGGATTTTAATATGAAATCTCCGGAAACTGGTCAACCCCTGGCCGGTGTTTGTCATGCCAGAGGTATCAATGCAGCTCTGCCGCCGTATTGGTTAATTTATATTGTGGTGGAAAACCTGGACCACAGTATTAATAATTGTAAGAAATTAGGCGGGAAAATAATTGTCGGGCCTAAAAGCATGGAAGGCCATGGCCGGTATGCCGTTATGCAGGATCCTGCTGGGGCTTACTCTGCATTATTTGAAAAAAGTTAATATTTTTCAAAGCAAATCATACAAAGTAGCAAAGAGCAGACTACAAATCATAAAATTATTTACACCAAATATTCACTATTATTTAATTGCTTGAGATTAAATATTGCCTGCGCAGGGCAAAATTAATTCAGCTGGAAGAGAAGTAAGCAAAGATTCAGTACCTATACTTTTATTCGCTATTAATTTAACTATTTCAGGATAAGAAAATGCCAAATGCCTTTTCATCCACTAGCTTAGGAAACACGGGACTTCGCGTCTCACGGCTGGGGCTTTCCGCTACCTATCGACCGGGGAAGAAGTCGATTTATTTTGCTCTTGACCAGGGAATAAATTATTTCTTTGGATTTGGGATTGACGGGCAAATGAAAAAGGTGATGCGTGATGTTCTCAAATCTGAGCGGGAGAAATATGTGATTGCCACAGGAGCCTACAATCTAATCTGGGGATATCCTAATCTTCGTAAAACGCTTGAAAAACGATTACGGCAATGGGGAACAGAATATATTGACATTTTCCTGTTCCTGGGAGTAAGAAAAGAGTCCGAATTCCCGCTAAAAGCGCGGGAAGAACTCTACCAATTAAAGAAAGAAGGACGGGTAAAAGCCGTGGGCATGTCTACTCACGACCGGCAATTTGCAGGCCGAATGGCTGCCGAGGGTGCCCTGGATGTGTTAATGATTCGGTATAATGCGGCACACCGCGGTGCGGAGAAGGATATTTTTCCCTTTCTCACTGCGCACAATCCGGGCATCGTCAGTTTCACCGCCACCCGCTGGCGATATCTCCTGCGCCGACCAAAGGATTGGCCCAAAGATGCCCCCCTCCCAAATGCAAGAATGGCGTACAGATTTGTATTGTCCAATCCTCATGTTGATGTATGCATGACCGCTCCAACCAGCCTGAAGCAACTGAAAGAGAATCTCCAAGTGCTTGAAGAAGGCCCTCTTTCATTAGAAGAGATGGATTTTATGAAAAAATTTGGAGATGCCGTATACCAGCAGAAGAATTGGTTTATGTAGCATAATCTTTATTTTGAATATGTGAGACAACCACCCGACTCTTATATTTAATAAATGACTATTTCACCCTCAATTATTGAATGGTTACTCCAAGGTGATCCTGCCATACGATGGCAAGTGATGCGAGATGTAGTGGGAAGTACCCATGCAGAAGTTCACGCGGAGAGATCCAGGACTGCGGCTGAGGGATGGGGTGCTCAGATACTGGCAGAACAAACCTTTGATGGTCTCTTTGGAGGAGGAATCTATAATCCGAAATGGATATCTACCACTTACAGTCTGCTCCTGCTGAGACGAATCGGGATTCTCCCGGAAACTAAACCAATTCAAAAGTCTTGCTGCCTATTGCTTGAGAAAGGAATTTATCGGGATGGGGGCATCAATTATTTCAAATCCATGAAAAACAGTGAGACCTGTGTAACGGGCATGATTCTCTCCATCCTGAGTTTCTTCCATTACCCAACGAATAAATATGATCTGCTGCTGGATTACCTTATGAAAGAACAACTTCCTGATGGGGGATGGAATTGTCGCCGCTATCTGGGAGCACATCACGGATCTTTTCACACCACCATCAATGTTTTGGAAGGTCTTCAGGAATATCTGAACTTCACATCCAGAAGTAAAAGTGAGGTGATTGCATCCCGGGATAGAGCAGTTGAATTTTTATTACAGCATCGTCTTTATCGATCTCACCGTACCGGCAGGGTAGTCGACTCCAAAATGACCCGTCTTTCCTTTCCACCACGCTGGCGATATGATATTTTAAGGGCACTCGATTATTTTCAATACAGTAAAATTCCCTATGATTCCAGGATGGATGATGCCCTGCAAATTTTGCACAAACGTCGGCAGAAAGATGGCTGCTGGATTTTACAGCAACGTTATCCCGGAAGAACATTTTTCGAAATGGAAGAAGTGGGAAAACCGAGCCGCTGGAATACCCTGAGGGCGTTGCGGATTCTGAAACATTATGAAAAGCTAACCTAGAAAACGAATTTCGAATATCGAATAATGAACACCGAATGTCGAAGGTTGCTGATCGCAGAAAGCTGGAAGTAGAGAATAGCAAGCACTCAAGGAATTCGAAAAGAGTACCTTAATTCCTGCTTGACTGTTTTAAGTCCTAGGCTGCAATTGCTGTCATTCTGAGCCGAGCGCAGTCGAAGAATCTAAAGTCTAAAATCAAACGATACACTTCGCATCGTCATACCCGGATTTTGTGTATCAATCTAACAGTTCTCAGCTCCCTGCTTCATGCTTTTCTTCTTATATCTTTAGTCTTTTCTCTTATTTTTCCTCCCCCCAGGTCTTCTCCAGATACCCTGCCCGGCCAGAACCCACTTTGTAGTTGTAGTACCTTAAAGGATTCTTTTTATAATATTCCTGATGGTAATCCTCGGCCGGATAAAACACCGCTGCGGGAACAATCTGAGTAACGATCGGATCCTTAAATTTTCCTGATTCTTCCAGTTCTCTCTTAGATTGCAATGCGGTTTCTTTTTGTTTATCATCCAGGTAGAAGATGGCGGTACGGTACTGGGATCCCCGGTCCGCAAACTGCCCGAAGGGATTGGTTGGATCGATGTTACGCCAGAAAACCCGCAATAATTCCGCATAACTGATTTTGGTGGAATCAAACTCAATCTTTACAGCCTCAGCATGTCCCGTTTCCCCCGTACTAACCTCTTCGTAAGAGGGATCTTCCACATGTCCGCCGGTATAGCCTGCTGTGGTTGAAATAATGCCCGGGAGATTATCATAGGGCGGCTCCATGCACCAGAAGCATCCCCCGGCAAAAATGGCGGTTTGCAGATTCTTTGGATTCACCTCTTTATTTCCCATAGTCTTTTTCTGATCAGTTTGTCCCATATTGCACCCAAAAATAATAAAATTGACACATATACTGTAAATTAGAATGAAACTGAAATTTTTCATACGATACTTTCTCATCGTCTAAATAAACAATAAAAACTGAGGACTGGCTATAAAGTTCCTGGTTCACCAAAATGATAACCGGCAAGCAAAAAATATCCGGCAATAATTTGAACTACTTGAGTTGGGAATTCGGTTAAATTTTATTGGCTGAGCTAATTATTTACCTTAATTTATGCACGCTTGATTTAATATTAGAAACTTCTGAAAAAATTGATTAATTGTAAACATTTTCTAAATATCTAATAAATATTACCATGTTATTCCGGCCCCCAAGCCGGAATCCCATTAAGTTAATGATAAATATGAAATATTTGAGATCCCGAACCAACTGTCCGCTTTTCTGCAGCAGACAGGGCGGCCTGACGGGAATTCGGGATGACAATAATTAGAATTAAATATTCATACATGGGCTAATTTTTCAAAAGTTTCTTATTGTAGATTTAGAATTGGATTTAATTTAGTATCTAGAATTTCCGGCTTAGCGCCTTTGCGAGAAATACTTAATTATATTAAAAGAAGGAGAATAGAATGGTAAAATTACAATTAATTAATGTCTCGGTTCTACTACTGATGTTTTCCCTCCAGGCAGACACTCTGGTTCTGAAGAACGGATTGACCCTGGAAGGTAAATACAAAGGGGGTACAGAAACCACCATCAAGTTTGAAACCAGTGGTGCAGTACAGGAAGTGGCAACGGCGGAAATTAAGTCGCTCACTTTCTCTGCTCCCGCTGAAAAAGCAGCCTCTGAAGGCGCAGCCGCCCCGGCCTTAGCTGCAGCTGCCGTGGGAACACCTGTTGCCAGCGGAACCCAAATCCCGGCCGGTACCAAGATTATGATTCGCACCAAGGAGGCTATCAGTACCGCCTCTCACCAGCAGGGCTCTAAATTCACCTGCGAACTGGAAGCGGATCTCAATGTGGATGGAAAAGTTGTCGCTCCGAAAGGAACCCCGGTCTATGGAACAGTATTGGAATCCATAGGCGGAAGAAGAGTGGGGATGCAGCGCATTGTGGTTTCTTTTGACAAAATCAATCTAAACAATCAATTGGTTGCAATGGTCACCGACGATGTGGGTGCCGAAGGCGGTCGCGGCGGGGCTGCCCGGGCGGTTGGCGCAGGAGCATTGATTGGAGCAGCTGCCGGGGATGCCGGAGCCGGAGCGGCTGTCGGTGCCGGATTGGCTTTACTGGCCGGCGGAAAACATATCCAGGTTCCGGCGGAAACGATTGTAGAAGTTTCCATTAAACAATCGATTACAGTACCTTAATTATATAATTTAAATACACATTAATACGATTTGCTACTAAGATAAAATTGCATCAGACAGACCATACTTTTACAGAATGTCATGCTGAGCTTGTCTCAACATCTTATTTTTCTTGAGATGAGACCCTTGAATGCCTGTCCGACTGCGCTGGCCAGATGGAAATTTAGGGTCGCATAATTATTCATATAATTTATTATTTGTCCAAGACTATTATCTTTTCATATTTAAATAACACAATGGGTTACAGTGAAATTAACAAATTGGACATGAGCTGGTTGTATACTATTTTACAGCCTAATTACAAACACAAACCATCACCGGGGATATATTATGTCAATTCATAAACGATTTGACCTTTTAACAATAGTTGTCATATTGAGTATTTCAGGAACTCATCTATCTGCCCAGGACTCCCACTACTGGAATTTACAATATGGTACCCGTTCCACCTTGCTGGGTGGGGCTGTGATTGGGAGTGTTTCCGATATGGCAGCGACCTACTACAATCCGGCAGCCCTGGCACTATTCCCCAATCCTGAAATCTTGCTTAGTGGAAAGGTTTATCAGGTCAATACCCTCAACTTAAAAGGGGGAGCCGATGAGGGGATCGATTTAAGTTCATCACAGGTAGATGCCGCTCCCTCCCTATTCGCAGGGTCATTTACCTTCAAGTGGTTAAAAGACCACAAACTCTCTTACTCAATCCTGACCCGACAGCAGATGAAGTATGGTATCGAAGGGCGACGCGGCATTATGAGGGATATCACTTCTGGTCAAGAGCTGGTTGGCAGGGAACTTACTGCAGACCAGAACCTATCCGATTTATGGTTCGGTATCAGCTGGGCATACGCCTGGAATTCTAAAATAGCGGTGGGTATCACCCAGTATCTGGCTGTCCGCGATCAAAAAGCCCGCAATCAATTCCTTGTCCAGAGCCTAAACCCGGCTGGGAATGTAGCAATGGCCACATTAATCCGTCAATTTGACTATAAAAATTTCCGGACACTATGGAAAGGCGGCATGGGTATAAACCTGGATCCATTAACCCTGGGTATCACTATCACCACACCTTCACTCAATTTGACCGGGAGTGGATCTGCCTTGCTGAACGCCGCAGCGAGTGATGTGGATCTCGACGGAGACGGAACTGAAGATCAGTTATTTGCCGCCAATTATCAGCAAGATGTTTCATCAACCTACCATACTCCCTTTTCCATCGGGGGTGGTCTCTCCTATAAATGGGGGAAAACCAGAGTACATGCCAGCGCAGAGTGGTTCGATGCGGTTCAGAAATTCAGAGTTCTGGAGACTTCCAATTTTGAGGCACAGAGTAGCGGCGAAAGTCTGGAAAACCGGGTGGATCACGAATTGAAAAGTATTATCAATTATGGAATCGGTATCGAAATCAACTTCAAAGAAAAGTTAAATGGTTATACCAGTTTTGTTACCGATTACTCGGCTGCAGTTCCAGAAACCAGGACAAATCTGGCGATTTCCTTCTGGGATATCTATCATTTGGCTGCCGGTTTGGCTTTCACTTTGGGCAGGTCAGAGTTTACATTGGGTGTTAACTATGCCTTTGGATCAGATAATTTGAAGCGCTCCCTGGCTTTTCCGGAGTTTTCAGTCTCCGAGAATCTGGAAGATTTTTTACAGAATGCGGAGCTTTCTTACCGGCGCCTGAAATTCCTGATTGGTTTTTCTTTTCAAATTTAATATTCCAGTGGATTAGCTGAATTAAAAGTAGTACTAAGAATGACCTCAGCACTTAGACTATTATCGCCTTAGTGAGGCCTTGGAAAACCGGTAATCCGGAATTGTCACATCAAATTCAATGTCATCAACCATGAATTCCGTTCCCTTACCGTCTTTCAACATATCTTTGAACAGGATATGCATGGGATACCAGCGTTTCCCGTGACGGACAATTTCAGACAACTCCATTCTTTTGAGCAATTTCCCACTTTTGGCATATAATTCTTGTCTCAGGGGAAGATATCTTTGCTGGTCTACCCACAGTTTACGCATTTCGTAGGCGACATCTTTGGTTTTGGCCTGTAATTCAAGTATCCAGCATGGGCGACTCTCGATCGTATCTGTACCGACAACCGCGGCTGTGTAATGAGTTTGTAACTTTTTATCATCCATCATATCTTCATAGGACAGATCGGATCCCATGACCGATTGACGCAGCATATGTCCGGATATTTGAATTGTGCGGTCAGTCGCCGGGGAATACATCCATAGCTGATCTTCCAGTTTCAGCATTTTGGTATCTTTTTCCCTGGCAGGGGCCAGATATTCCGTAAAAGATTTTTCCTCGCCAATCGCCCAGGTTTTCGATTCTACGGTGCGGCTGCCCCGTCTTCCATGAATTACCATTTTTGAAGTAAATACCCGGCTGTCTGAAGACATGTTCTGATCAATCTTATCCAGGAGGTACTCTCCACTTGGAGTTTGAGAAAATCCCGGGACATAAATGACCAGCAAAAGAAATACAATTTTCATAATTTTCTCCATACCTAATTCTCAATTCTTCATTCTCAATTCTTCATTCTCAATTCTTCATTCTCAATTCTTCATTCTCAATTCTTCATTCGTAATTCTTCATTCTCAGTTCTATATTCCTCATTCTCTTTCAAACTTCCAGTTCCTTAAACAACCTCGCGGTGTTTCTGCGATAGATGCCGATCCCGGCCAGCGCAGTACCCAGTACCGTCGAAAATAATCCCGGTATAAACCCGATGTAATAGGCCTGTGCAGTGACATGGGCACGAAATACAGATGGGATCATCATTGTTACATTTTGCAGGCTGTCACTAATATCGAATCCAACCGTTTGCAGGTAGTAGGATATTCCCAAACCAATGACAGTACCAATCACTGAACCCACACATCCGATGAAAACGGATTCTAAAAGCATTGAGGAATAAACATGGCCTTTATTTTCACCAATTGCAAGTCGTAACCCCACCTCACCGTATCGTCTTAATCCCCCTATCAGGGCAGCATTCCAGAGAACGATTGACATGGCAGCAACAAAGATTAGGATAAACATTCCAATAAAACTGGAAATATATTCCAGCATACTATCTAAGCCATTCTGCTCGCCCAATCGCAACATGATGGGCGCAAACTCATCCGTGTCTGGTTCATACTTCATGTTGAATGCAGCAACCATGCGCCGGGCTCTTTCATCAGAATATATATTGTTCTCAAAATAACCGAGGATTTCACCGGCCGAATCAGTCATATCGAGAACAATTTGGGCATCAGTAAAATCCATAATCATTGCAGATCTGTCCATTGCCACCACCCCAAAACTGATGGTACCAACAACGATATAATTTTGCATCGCCATACCGCCATACATGGTAGAACTCATCAGAGTAACCTGGTCTCCAGGCGATACATCAAGTTTTTCGGCAAATTGATCGCTGATAAGTACCTCACCTGGCTGTCTCGGCATCCGGCCTTTTACTATAGACTTTTCGATATTTAATCTTTCAACTTCTCCACTATTCTCTGAAAAGAGTTGAACCGCAATTCCCATTACCGGACCTTGAGAACGGGTTTCACCGTTACTGTCCGGTACATCCAACAGTCCTCCGAATTTTATTCTTTCAACCCAGGTCATATCCGGATAATCCTGATTTAATTCTGAAACTAAAGATCCGACACCACTCAGAGCCAGATCATTTGGAATCTGTCCTTCATTTTCGGCATATGCTCTTGACATAATTTTTACATGGCCGGTAGCGAACGCAGCGCTGGTATCGATCATTTCTCCAAGAACGCCTGATACCCAACAGTGAATCAATACCGTTAGCATCACGCCGGCAGACACAATTAAAATGGGAAATCGGCTGCGATGGTGGTCTCTTAAGATACCTTTTACCAGAAATTTTAGCATTTTTAACCTCAATACAATTTAGAATTATGAATGTAGAATTAAGAATTATGTGGTTGGTGACATCGGGAATTTTTAACAATCATTATCAGGATTTTTCTTAATTCTTCTGACTTGGTGATAAAATCCTCCATATTATTATTTAGTATTTTTGAATCTCGAATCAGTCGAAGCCAATAGTTTGTTTCTCTCGCCTCCTTTAATGCGATACTCATTCTGTAGCGAAAATCTTTTTTTGTAAATCCTCCGATTGCCTCTTCCACATTTGCTCCAACTGACGTCGCTGACCTCAATAATTGTCTCCCAATGATTAGACCTTCCATATTCCTTGGAAATCTCCTTACCAATTCAATAATCTCCAGCGCAAACGAATAACTCTTCTCCTGAATAACATTCTCTTTTCTCATTTTAACCTCCCTCTCCCAATTCAAAACTTTACATTCTTAATTCTCAATTCTTCATTCTCAATTCTTCATTCTCAATTCTTCATTCTTCATTCTCAATTCTCCATTCTTCGCTCTCAATTCTTAATTAATCTTCCCCCGTATTGCATCCGTCGGTTTCATCCTTGATATTTTTCGAGCCGGAATAAAACTGACAATGGTCGCAGTGATAAAAATGACGATCGTTGTAGTTATTACTAATCCAAGACTATAAACCGGGAAGATCTTTTCAGCAATTGCCATCCCATATTCATCGGTATTTTCAGGCATGGTTATCCCATATTTTACCTGCAATAACAACAGCGGAATACCATAAATTGCAGCCACAGCCGCAGCCAGAATGGAATGCATAGAACCTTCAAGGGTAAATAGCCGGATGACCTGACCGCGGGTCATTCCCAGCGCAATTTGTGTTCCGATTTCCCGCTGTCTGCGAAAAATAGAAAGAACCTGTGTGTCAAATATGGCCAGCATGGCCAGGAACAACAGGATTATATAAATGATTGAACCGCCCACTTGCTTCTGTTTAATTGTTCGATCAATATCCGATAAAAGATATTGTTGATCGCGAAAGGTCCATCCTGAAAGTTGAGGAAGGTTCTTTTTTTCAGGGTTTGTGACTATGATTGTTGCCTCATCCGGCATTTGCATCATTTGACGTAATCTGTCGAGTGGAATCCAGAGTTGACCATTATCGATTTTTGGAACGTTGGTTCTGAAGAGATCGACAATCTTAGCCTCCGCTGCATCAAAAGTGCCGTTTACATCCCGCCAGCGTATGGTCACGATATCACCTATAGTTAATTTGGTCGATTCAGCCATCCGGGTACCCATCAATACCGGAATTTCATAGGATTCAGTGGCTAACTTTTTGGCCGGTAAATTTAAAATTTTCTGAGTGGGATCAATACCTTTCAGCAACACACTCTGTATCCGGCCCTGTGGATAAATTGTGGCCTGGGAAATGAGTATTGGTGTAAGGATATTTGACATCACACCTTCCTGAATATCAGCTGATAACTTTTCATGGCTATCGACTAAAGTAAACGCATCATACGGATCGTAATTCTTTTGCCAATACTGACCCCCACCAATCTCCCATTCAATCGTATCACGACGGGCCTGTTCATGCCAGCCATCCAGCATTCCCCTGTGCCAGATTATAACCACAAAAGAGATTGAAAGGACTATGACATTGAGCCAGGTGCGTAATCCTGCGCCGATAAGGTTTCGCCAAGCTAATTTTAAAGACAACATATTCAGCTCCCTTTATTTTTTTAGCACTCCGATGACAAAGATCTTTTTGTTATCCACGTCACCCAAGTGCAATATCTATTTTTCGTTTCCCAAATTCTCATCATTGACAACCGTTCCATCCTCCAGTGAAATTTTACGGCGGAGATATTGGATCACTTTTTCATCATGGGTTGCAAAAATAAAGGTTGTTTGGAGCTCTCTATTTAACTTTTCCATGGTCTGCAGGATGTGATGGGAATTTGCCGCATCGAGATTGGCGGTTGGCTCATCAGCCAAGACCACCTCTGGTTTTTTAACCATGGCCCGCGCGATTGCTACCCGCTGACTCTCCCCGCCGGAGAGTTGCCCCGGACGAGATTTTAATTTATCAGTCAATCCCACCCATTCCACTGCATCCAGGACGGCCCTGTGCCGCTCAGTGGTAGTGGTGTCCAACAACAACAGAGGAAATTCCACGTTTTCGTAAACAGTATAAACCGGAAGTAAATTATAAGTTTGAAAGATGAATCCCAGATACTTATTACGAAGCCGGGCCGCCTGTCTGTGGGTTAAGTCGCCAATCGATTGGTCCATTACGATTGCCTTCCCTTCCGAAGGATAATCCAGGGATCCGATGATGTTTAATAAAGTGGTCTTCCCTGAACCACTGGGACCAACCAATCCAGCAAATTCTCCTTTTCCAAAACTGAGATTAATTTTGTTCAAGGCCGTAAAATATCCACCCCCCACCGGAAATCGCTTAACTAATTCTTCAGTCAGAATAATTTTTGAATTTTGCATTATCTATCTCCTGGTAACTGTAAAAATTCTCATCCTTATCAATTCTTCATCCCACATTTTACATTCCTCATTCTCAATTCTACACTCTTAATTCTTAATTCTACATTCCTCATTCTCAATTCTACACTCTTAATTCTTAATTCTACATTCTTAATTCTACATTTACATTAATGATTAAACACCAGCAACAGCTGGACTCCCTTACCCGCATATAGATTATATTGGACAGTCCCTGGAAATAACTGATATTGGTCGGGATTCCAGAAACCCATCAGATAAAAACGCCAGTTGTCATAGGTTCTCTGCCACTGGAAAAAACAGTACCAATCCTGGTTGTCTATTTCATAATATACGATGGCCGTCAAATCATCCAATAAGCCCAGCGGGTAATTTAATGAGAGTGCTGTCAGTGAAACATCCTCGCCTGCTTCGAACACCTTCTCGGTCAGACTGAACGTAAAATACTCTGCAATGGCATATAAACCATTGCCCAACTCAAAGGTATAATCCACTCCCAGGTTGGTTTGTCGCTGATAGTTATATGCTTTGAAATCAAGCTCTCTATGGACAATAGCCGCTTCTGCCCAAACGCCCACTTCAATATCCCATTTGCCGTCAAACCCGATCCTGTTTTCAGGAATAGTGGAATTCCCGGAAAGATTATTTAACATCGGTCTCTTTTTCGATTCTATTTTACGGTAATGGTAGGTCAATGCAAATTCACCTGTAAGCAATGGAACCTGCAATCTCCCCCCAAATTCAGGACTATTTTTATCCGAAGCAAAGACATCCCATCCGCGATTTTGATCATTTCCATATAGACTCCAAAACCAAATACTGGTATTATTCAGAAAAAAATACCGAGCCGAGAGGCCCCAGACACCGTCGGTCAGCTGAAGGGGATCTCGCGGATCTATACTATCAAACCACATCAGGGCTCTTAACAACATTGCAGATCCAAAATTGATTTTTTGCAGCCCTGCCCGCAATTCAAATTGGGATGCTGCGAATCTGATCCAAATTCGGTAAGAATCAAATTCATCATAGGTAAGTGTCGCATCCTGGTTATGCTCAAACTGAACAACACCATACATATTCAGGGAAATTTCAGAGTCGAGCGTGTAATCATCCCAATATTTTCCCATCATCAGGTCCGGAATGTAACGTAAACCGAGTTGCGTAGCTCTATCGGGATTGGTAACCGCCCAACCGGATACCTGGCCTCCCAGATCAATTTCCTGGGCTGGAGAATTATGGGGCTTTATTATTCCAATCATCACTAAAACAACTAAGTATATTTTAGATAAATTGTTCATCGTTTCTCAGAAAAGGATCTGTGAAAGAATTCTACTAAAAATAAAATAATTGTTTCAGGTATAAATCGCAAAATTCGTTGTTTCTATTAATATCCAACTGAATAATATGTGTACGATTTAAACTTCAATTAATTCATTATTATGCAGAATAGTACATTAAGCGCCGGTAACGCGAACCTTTTTTATTTTTATACTTATAACCTTTAATAGCTATTTTCCCATTTTCCGAATGGGTTTCATAATAATCCAATCCAATAGATCGCTTGGAAAATGAGATAGTTTTACCGCCCGTTTGGCGCCGCTACCAACCAGGTAAACAGACTTGGGTTTTTTTGAGGTGAGGGAATGGGCTACCGCTTTTGCCACCTCTTCGGCCGGAATTTTCTTCATCTCTGAATCCAATTTATCAGCGAATTTACTGAGCGGTATATATAGTAGAGCGATGTCAGCTGGCACTGACCTGCGTAATTTTTCAATATATGCCTTCCCCTTATCCCATATTTTACTTTCAACCACTCCGGGCGCCACTAGAATGACCGACATACCAAACGGTTTTAACTCACGGCGCAGTGAATCGGTAATTGCCCGGACCGCAAATTTCGAGGCGGCATAGACGCTTGCTCCCGGAAAAGCTATAAAACTTGAGCTGGAACCTATATTGATTATACGCCCCTTGGCTTGGCGAAGCATGGGTATAAATGCCTGAGTTACTGCCATGAGCCCGATAAGATTAACTTCGATTAAGGCTCGAGCTTCTGTAATTGGAGTAACCTCCAGGACCCCGCCGCGTCCTATACCCGCATTATTGATGAGCCCGAATAGTTCGCCGCTGGTTTCTTTTTCGATAATGCCGGCTGCCAGAGCGATTGATTCCGCAGAGGTAACATCCAAATTTATTGTTGTCAGGTTCTCAGATGCTTCTTTTCTCAAATTTTGACCGTCAATTTGATTACGAACACCGGCATACACCTTAAAACCCAATTTATCCAGATGAAGGGCACATGCTCTTCCAATGCCTGTTGATGTTCCGGTAATGACGATCGCTTTTCTTCTTTCCATTTTTTCGTCCCTTTTGTTAGGCAACTATAGAGGTTAAGGAGAAAATTTCCTGATGTAATTATATTCAAATATGATTTCAATTTAAAATTCTTAGTATCCCGAGAGGTCAAACTTTCGATCATCTTCACACAAATTTATCTATAGCCATACACTTTGATTCACCAAGCCAAACGTTACAGCAATTTCTGAACGGTGCCATGCTGCGCCTTGGAAGATTGTAGATATTGTTGTTCATATATTTGCCTTGGGGTGAGCGGTACACTACGCCAGAGAGGATACATATTTGCTAATTCTAAATTCGCCAATTGTGGGTGCTTCATCTGAATCTTTTATTAATTTACTGATCAAAGGCATTTAATTGTAAAACTACGATAACATCTTCAAGTTGGTAACAATAAAAATATAAATTTATAATAATAATAAAAGGGGGATTAAAATTTGCAGAGATCATGGCGGTTAGACCACTTTTTAACAGATCAAATCTGTTCAGCGTCGGCTCTCAAAGATTTACAATATCAACACAATCCCTTCGCGATAATGCATACAGGTGCTCCGGAAATCTCGCGCGACACAGTAAATTCTTCAGGTCGGTTATTATCTCCGGGGTATAATGACCTGGTGTCAGTTGGATCGGCTCAGCGACTGGCAATAATTATCAGAACTCGGATTGAAAAAACCGTGCTTTTTTACTTATCTATGAAACGACATGTATTGACGAATCTTTGTCAATAAAAGGTCAAGATCACGGCTTTAAGCCACTCCCTACCATGACTCAATATCCAATCTTATTGCAAGACTACAATGATGACACTACATCCTCCATCATTAAAATGTCCCTGCCCGTGGGACTGGACAACAACTATTAGTCCAGACCAATGGGCATGAGCACTTCCTTCAGCAATTATGCGTATACTTGACTGAATGACTTAACAAAATACGGAGGAAGTAATGAAATTACCCAAATTCATGTATCTCGTGACCATCTGCACTATCTTACTGAGCACTCAGGTCAGTAAATTGCAGGCAGACAAATCCACTCCAACCGGCAATATGAAAGGACGGATTCTGGACAGTGAAACCAAGGAGCCCTTGATTGCTGTTAATATCGAAATATTGAATACCATCAACGGTGCAGCCACCGATTTAGATGGATATTATTTTATCCCTGATATTCCAGTGGGCAATTACAGTATCAGAATCAGCTATCTCGGCTATGAGCCACAGGTTCAAACTGACCTTATCGTCCGTCCGGACCGTACCACGTTCGTGAACACTGAGCTGAAAAAATCAATCATTGAAATGGAGACTGTTACCGTGACAGCCGGATATTTCAGCAATACCACTGATCAACCTCTCAGTATAATTAATTTTTCTGCAGAGGAAATCCGACGTGCACCTGGTTCTGCGGGTGATGTCAGCCGAATTATTTATGGTTTACCTGGTGTGGCAAAAGTGAATGATACAAAGAACAGTCTGATTGTTCGCGGTGGCTCTGCCCTGGAAAACAGTTTTTACGTGGATAATATTGAGATAACCAACATTAATCATTTTCCCGAGCAGGGATCTTCTGGAGGCCCTATCGGAATGATCAACGTGGATCTTATTAAGGATGTCAATTTCTATACCGGGGGATTTGATGCCAGCTATGGAGATCGGCTTTCTTCAGTGATGGAATTACGTTTTCGGGAGGGTGACCGTGACCGCTTTAATGCCCAGCTGGATCTGGGTCTGGCTGGATTCGGGGGAGTGGCAGAGGGTCCCTGGCCGAATCAGAAAGGGTCCTGGTTGGTTGCCGCCAGACGCAGCTATCTGGATTTAATTGTTGGTGCCATCGGAGAAACGAACTCATCTGTACCACAATACAGTGATGTACAAACCAAACTGACTTACGAGCTGTCACCGCACCATCAATTGACAGCCATAGGAGTAATGGGATGGGATCAGATTGCCATTAAGCCGGAAGATGCGATTGAGCAAAAACTAAATATGTATAATGACCTGACTATTCTCCAAAATACTTTTGGGCTTAATTGGCAATATGTCTGGGGAAAGGCTGGCTACAGCAATACATCATTTTCACATTCCGTAACTCAATACAATTTTGCCTTAAATGAAACCCGATATTACTCAGAAACCGGGGGCAAAAAAGTCTTGCTGGATCAGTCTTCCAGTGAACAGGAATTCAGGCTTCGCAATGTAAATCATTATACTATCCATCGACAACTTAAACTCCATTTGGGATTGGAAACCAAATATCTGGTAGCGGATTTCAACAACTATTATGGGCCATATTTTGACGCGCTGGGAAATCCGACTCCAGAATTATCAATTATCGGCAAAAGTACCGCGGTGAAGTCACATGGTTTTATGGGCCTTAATTGGCGACCGTTCACAAGGTTAACATTGATTCCCGCCCTTCGACTCGAACATTTTTCCTATAATGGAAATACTCATCTTTCGCCTCGGTTTTCAGCTTCCTATCAGTTAACCGAGAATACCGCCGTAAATTTCAGTACCGGCATATATTTCCAGAATTTACCCCTGGTATTGCTCGCGCAAAATGAGGAGAATAAAAATATAACTGATCCCCGTTCCCGGCACCTGGTGATGGGTATAAGTCATCTGCTAACAGAAAATACCCAGATGACATTAGAAGTATATGATAAAGAATATAGCGATATGCCTCAAGATCCCATGCAACCGGAGTTATTTCTGATTGATGAGGTTTATTATACCGGCTTGTTTCTCCCCCACGGTCCCCTGTCAGCTGGTGGTCGTGCGAATGCCCGGGGAATTGAACTTATGATTCAAAAGAAATTGGCTGAATCCATATACGGGATGGTTAGTACCTCCCTGTTCCGATCCCGTTATCAGGATTACAATGGTAATCTGAGGAATCGCGTATATGACAATCGTCTCACCTTCAATGTAGAGGGTGGTTATAAACCCAATAATAAATGGGAATTCAGTTTACGCTGGATTTACGCTGGAGGAACACCGTTCACGCCTCTTGACGAACAGGCCTCAACCGAGGCCAACAGGGGAATCTATGATGTAAATCAAATTAACACCGCCCGTTTACCAGATTATCACTCTTTGAACCTGCGCCTGGATCGACGCTTCTTTTTTAGTGGTTCTAATATCGTCTTGTATTTTAGCGTATGGAATGCTTACGGCCGGAAGAATATTGCCGGGTATTCCTGGAATGAGATCGACAATAAAAAGGAATCAAACACCCAATGGAATACTTTACCTATTCTGGGCCTCGAATATGAATTCTGAGTTTAAACAGAAAATGTGTCCGACTTATTTTATGGAAAAACAAATCTTTGATTATCAGATCTTCCGAATACTAAAATGGTCAAAAGAGCAGCCGGATCTCGAAAAGGTGGTCCGGTTGCTTTTATCCGCCTTTCCATATCGACCCATAAACATCCGGAAACTTTTAAAGAGTTTTTATACGAAAGAGAATGTAGCGTTGTTGGGTAACAATGGGAGAAATTTTGAAATTCGTTTGTTTCTCTACAAGACACGCGAACTCCCGGATAGTACAATAATTTGCCTTGCTATCTCTTATCAAAATTTATTGGGGTATTTTCAATCGTTGCTGTTCCGTTTTATCTTCTATCCTCTCCTTTTAATTTCATTTCGGACTATGAGGAAAACCACTCAGCAAATTTCATCATAATCATCAACTTACAACAAACTCGTTTACACTTTTAGAGCAATAAAAGCGATTCTTGTCTTGGCAATGCTTCGGTTTTAACTTATAGGTGTATATATCACTTCTCGTTACTGCCAGAGATGAGTATGGAAAATACTTTTTCGATCAATTTGATCAGTTTACTTTTAATTCTTGGAGCTGTCCAGGGTGTATTCCTTTCAATATTATTGCTTACCAAATATCGAATTCGTCCAGCCAATCGTTTTTTAGGATTACTGGTCCTTTTCTATTCCTTGTTCATTTTAAATTTTATGTTATCAAATTACACCGCTCTTCAGGAAAAACACCCCCACTGGTTGATGATTCTCAGCGGACTTCCCTTTCTGTTTGGTCCATTCCACTTAATATATGTCGCAGAGTTGACAGATACCCATCTTAAATTTGCCAGGGTTCATTGGTATCACTTTTTACCTTTTATTCTGCATAAACTATATTATTTACAGGCGTATTTTATCTCATCCGAAGAATTATCCGCAATCATGATTCAAATCCAGCTGAATAATCCGCCCTTTCACATCATTCTTTCTGATTTTTCGGTGGCAACTATTGGAATCATATATATGATTATTGCACTCGTGGTATTAAAACGTTACTCACGGAAAATTCAACATGTTTATTCCTCTCTGGAAAAGTTGAATCTGAGCTGGTTACGGTTTTTTACCTATGCTGCCTTTTTCATTTGGTCAGTTGTCTCGGTAGAAAATATTTTGACTGTTTTCAGCATCAACGTGAGTCAATTTTTCTCCGCAGTCCCCCTATTAACCTCCGTTTACATTTATACCACGGGATACATTGGTATGTTTAAAGCAGAAATATTTGAACAACCGGACGTTAAAAATAATCTGGCGCAAGCTCATGAAATTGAAGAAAGAAAAAGCATTGACGGGAAGATTCAGAGATATCAGAAATCAGGTCTTTCGGAACAGAATGCCTCTTCCTATTTGAAAAAATTGATATCGTTCATGGAGAAGGAAAAACCCTATCTAAATTCTGAATTGACCTTAAATGACCTTTCTGAAAAATTGAATATTCCCAGTCATAATCTCTCAGAAATTTTGAATACTCGCCTAAATCAGAACTTTTTCGAATTTATCAATCAATACCGGGTGAATGAAGTGAGAAAGAATCTGGAAGATCCCGCGAAGGACCATCTCACTTTGCTGAGTATCGGCTTGGATGCTGGATTTAATTCCAAATCCGGCTTCAATGCCATTTTCAAGAAATTCATGAACGTCACTCCTTCAGAATATCGCCAAAGTGTTAGGACATAAATTATTTGTACACTTCGATTTCCTTGGAATTCATGTATCCAATAACAAGTCGCCAGTAGTCATGGAAAACCCATCAACTAATCGATCTGTCCTGGTAGAGTTTACCTGTAAGGATTTCAAACATGGCTGGAGGGGGATGGTTTCGTCATAAAGTCTGACTGACCATATAAGTGATTTTGTGAAGTCAATGAATACCGGAATAGTAATGACAAATATCAAGTGGGATAAAGAAAGTACCACGCCAAAATGCATCGAGGGTTTTGTATAGACGTTTACGCATGTATAGACTATGCATCAAAAGAATAATAGTAAGGGCTGTCTTGAATTAAATTCTCCCTGATTTTTTGAGGTCACTGGTCTTGCAGACCATTCTCTCTTTGTAATCACCCTACAAATCCTTGATTCTGTAACATGCCGGCAGTAACTTTATCTTAGTAAGAATGTAAAGGCTATCTGACTTACAGAAAATTTCTCATTCTAAACATCATGAAAAACCCCACCCATTTATTCTCATTGCAATTCCTGATCCCGAATTCGCATTACTTGACCACATCAAAGCCATGCATTTCCACGCGATTTATAAAACTTAACGGATTTAACCGGCAATAAAATGCAAAGGAATATCAAATGCTTCTCTCCAAAAAGACGTGTCTTTTCCTCTTTACCGGCATCATTTTTTTCTCATGTCAATCCCGTGAACAGGCTGTAACACTTGTGGAGGTTGCCCGTTCGGAAAAATTATGGACCGGCGTGGCCGTATCAGAGACGGGACGTATCTTTGTAAACTATCCTCGCTGGTCACCGGAAACAGCCGTTTCTGTTGCTGAAATTATCGCCCCCGATAGTACAATCCCGTATCCCGATTCGGAATGGAATATCTGGGAGCCCAGCCTGCAACCTGCAGAACACCTGATTTGCGTTCAGAGCGTCTATGTTGACCGGGATAATTATCTATGGATTCTGGATCCTGCCAATCCTTTATTTCAGGGGGTTGTGAGCGGCGGTGCAAAACTGCTGAAAATTGATTTAAGTACAAACCAGGTAATTCAGAAAATCATATTTGATGACCAGGCAGCACCCGCAGGAAGTTATTTAAACGATATCCGCATTGATACCGATCGACAATATGGCTATATCACAGACTCCGGTGAGGGCGCAATTGTGGTCGTGAACCTGACTACCGGCGAGGCCACCCGTCGGCTGGCGATACACCCCTCCACCAAAGCAGAGGACATTACCTTGAACATTGAGGGTCAGCAGCTTAAAATAAAAGTGCATTCCGATGGCCTGGCACTGGATCCGCCGGGAAAATTTCTGTATTATCAGGCGCTCACAGGAAGAAGTCTTTACCGGATTGCTACGGATCATCTGAGAAACCTGTCCTTAACGGAAAACGAATTGGGACAAAAAGTAGATTTTGTGATAAAGTCTGGCGCTTCTGACGCCATTGAATTTGATCAACAGGGGAATCTTTATTTGACCTCCCTGGAATTTAATGCAATCCGGCAATATACCCCGCAGGGAAAAATTGAGACCGTCGTGCAAGACGGGCAACTTAAGTGGCCCGATAGTTTTGCCATAACCGAGGGGGGAATCGTGTATGTGACAACCTCTCAGCTGCATCTGGGTAATTCCCGAACTGAACCCTACAAAATTTTCAGGCTGACTCCAGACTAATTTACTATCACCAAAATGAGAGAACCGAAATGAAACTTAAATTTATTACCCTTTTAACACTGGGATCCATTTCCTATCTGTTTCTTGTCCGGACAATCAGTACCTTTCTGCCTGGGTCATTTATGGCCCCGCTGGTAGGAAAAAGTATACAGACATTGTCTTTCATTGCACATATGATTCTGCTGGCATTCTACTTCATGTTCCTGGTTGAATTTGTGGAACGCGACCAGAAAAAGCTCCATTTTGCCACCATTCTGTCAATCGCCAGTGCCACCGTACTCAGTTTTTTTTATGTTCGCGGTTTGCTGGCGATGTTGCCGAGTTTATCTTCTCCACTCTATAATACCTCACCTGCGTTATACCAGTTTTTCCAATCACCCATGCTTTCAGCCAATCTGCCGGTTTTTTCATGGCTAAATACACTGATATTTGTGATTTTTCTGGTGTCATTCTCCAGTGAGGTAAAGGGAATTGAAAGCACCCCACTCAAAAAAGCGACCCGTCACGCTGTAATGGGTATGTCCGTAATGCTCATATTACAAACAATCCTGGTGATCATGCAATTTTTTGCGGGGGGGATGGGCTGGATGCTTCCTTTTGCTTTTTGGATTTCAGCCTTGCTCTTCCCGGTCTTTATGGCAGTATTTATTCTTCAGTTCAATTTCTTTTTAAACTTTTATCGAATTTTGCCGGAAAAATAATTTTACCCCTTCGGATCCTTTGCCAAACGGTCAGGAAGATCTCCATGAGATCGGGAGTCAATTTTTGCCCTAATATTTCTTGATTCACGCTAAATTAGCGATTATTTTGGGGCGTTTTACACTTTCGATTATCATTTTATATTAAATATTTATCCGCAATTTTCCGGTCTTTACATGGGTAGAAGCAAGTAAGGGGGTACAGGCGATCAAAATCAAGAAAAACAGTAAGGAGAAATATAGATGATTTCCCCGAAAACCTATCAATTTCTGAAAGAACTGGACCAGAACAATAACCGTCCCTGGTTTCAGGCTAATAAAAACCGCTACGAAGAAGCCCGGGCGAATTTTGAAGAATTTATCAGTAAGCTGATTCTGGAAATTGCCCGATTCGACCCGCCGATTGGCGATCTGGAAGCGAAAAAATCTGTCTTTCGAATCTATCGCGACACCCGGTTTTCGAATGATAAGAGGCCTTATAAAACAAATTTTGGTGCACATCTGGTCGCCTATGAATCCAAAGTTCACGATCGCGCCGGGTACTATATTCACTTGCAACCCGGAAACACATTTCTGGCCGGCGGCGCCTACCTCCCCCCGGGTCCCTGGATCAAAGCCATCCGGAATGCTATCGACCAGAAGGGAAAAGAATTCCAGAAAATATTGACTCATCCCGATTTCAAAAAATATTTTAGAGAGATAGAAGGTGAAAAACTTAAGACCACTCCCCGGGATTATCCCGCAGATCACCCTTTCATAAAACTGTTACGCTATAAAAGTTTTATAGCCGCCCATCAACTGAAAGATAAAGATGCGATGCAGGAGGATTTTCTTAAAAACGCAGCAAAAGTATTCAAGGCACTCAAGCCTTTTGACGATTTCCTCAACAGATCTCTCGATTAAAAATTAAACAAAAAACCAGAAAGAATTAGCATGGCATACAATGAAATCCTGGCTGACAGAGTTCGGGAATTGCTTTCCGGAAAGAATCTGCCGGTCGAAGAAAAAAAGATGATGGGCGGATTGACATTTATGGTAAATGAAAAAATGTGTGTGGGAATACTCCGGGATGATCTGATGGCCAGGATAGCTCCCGAAGAATATCAGAAAGCGCTCTCAAAGAATGGATGCCGGGAGATGGACTTTACCGGCAGACCGATGAAAGGGTTTGTGTTCATCGATCCCCGGGGTACCAAAGAACCGGAAGATCTGAAATTCTGGATTAATCTGGCACTGGCATATAACGACCGTGCAAAGGCTTCAAAAAAAAATAAATAAAATATATGATTATTATCTTAGTCCAGAAAAAAATTGATCTAAATAAATCTAATTTTAATAACTTTACGTTTTAGTCAATTTGAGTCCCGCTTTGCGGGAAAATAATCGCTCTAAATTCAATAGATCCCTCCCTTTCTGGATGGCACCGCCCTGCCTGCAGCAGGCAGGCGGAAACGCACTTCGCCCATTTCGTTTGGTTAGATCCCTCAGCAGGCGGGTCCGCCTGTCAGCATGGTCAGAATAACCCCTAGAAAAGCATTTTCGGAAGAAAGGCAAGAGTAATTATAATAAAAAAAGCACCCGTAAACTCACGGGTGCTTCTATTTTTAATAAATTTGGATATTATTATGATCGGAACAGATACTGGAATTTTATAAAAAATGACTGGCTGGTCATTCGCATATCCATCCAGTTCAGATAGACATTATTCTGACCTCCGATATGTCCACCCAGATAAAATACCGAAAAGGGATTCAACTTGTAACTGAATAAGGGCTCCAGGCTCAGATATTTTTGACTCACTAACCGATTCAAATAACCATCATAATATTCTACGATATTATATTCGCCGATTAAACGGAGTGAGATCTTTCTGGAAAACTGATACGACAGGGTATTCCTCCAGATTTCCTGACCACGGATTTTCTCCCGGTTACCCTCAGTATGTAATGCAAAAAATTGATATCCCACTTGATTATCAAGCTTTACAGTGGGTTTGTAAGTCAGGAAAAAATTATATGATAGGGTGGGTACAACTTCAAAAGGATTACGGGGATCTCCTTCTCGTCCCAAACGGTTAATCTCTTTCCCCAATCGAACAAAGAAATTACCGGAAATGGTGTTTAGGGTATTATTCTGGACATATATCCAAAAACCTCGCGCATCGTCAAATTGCTTGCCATAGAGATTTTCCCGGTTAAAAATAAAGGCTGCCATATTCACCACGGTCTGCTGGTTCAAATTAAACAAAACGCTTGACCGAAGGCCGGTATCTTTCACCACGCCATCATAATTATATTTGCGCCACACACTGACACGAGGCCGAATAAAAGTAAAAAGCGGATGCTGATCGAATCTGAAAAAATAACCGGTGATATACTCCGCCATCCGGTAACTGTTGGTGGTGATGAAACCATTATCAGCCCGGAATCCCGGGGAAAAATCCTGCAATGCCAGCGTGGAAATCCAGTGCAAGGAATTTCGATTCAACTTCGCTCGAAACAGCGAACCATAAAATTCCTCTCCATCAAAAGCCGCCGTTTTCATTTCATTATTAACCTTGAAGGAACCTTCACCAATTCCCATTGAGAGGAGCGAATCATCCGGTTCCTGGGTGTGGGTCATGGCAGCCAAAAGGGCGAGGTTAT
>CP070707.1:3269816-3317213 GCA_020350205.1 bacterium | reverse complement strand
CCCTGCACTGGGCCAACCCGCCCGGGGGTGTGGCGGGACGAGATACCCGTCCGGATTTCACCGGACAACCCACACCTGGTCCCTACACCGGTCCGGTACCGATGGTAACTCATGTGCATGGAGCGGTCGGAGTTGGCGACGAGAGCGACGGCTATGCCGAGGCCTGGTATCTCCCCGCTGCCGGTGACATACCTGGAGGCTATGCTACTGAAGGTACCTGGTATAATTTCTTCGCCGGAAAAGCGGCTGCCAATTTTGGGGCAACCTGGGGATCCGGTTTTGCCACCTTTGAATATCCGAATCTCAACCGGGCATCAACGATTTGGTACCATGACCACACTCTGGGCATGACCCGGCTCAATGTCTATGCCGGTCCGGCCGGCTTTTACCTCATCCGGGGTGGTCCCGATGATGTAGTCCTTGATACCCAAACCGGTCTTCCCGCCGTATTACCCGGTCCGGCGCCCAAGGAAAACGACAAATTTCCACCCAACAAGACTTATTATGAGATACCCATTGCGATTCAAGACCGGTCATTCAATACGGATGGAACTCTTTTTTATCCGGATACCCGCGAATTTTTCGACGGAATTGTTGATCCCTTCATTCCGAATGGGACAACACCTGAGGAATTTTCCCCGATCTGGAACCCGGAATTTTTTGGGAATATGATGATGATCAATGGTAATACCTGGCCCTTCCAGGTGGTGGAACAGCGCCGGTATCGTTTCCGCTTCCTGAATGGGTGCCAGTCCCGCTTCCTGATCCTGGATTTCAACCAGATTCCGGGTGTGGAAGTCTGGGCTATCGGAAATGAAGGCGGCTTCCTGGCCGCACCGGTAAATCTTACGGCAACGAATGGTAATCGTCTATTGATGGGACTGGCAGAACGGGCCGATCTCATTGTAGACTTTACCAATGTGCCGGTTGGAAATTATGTGCTGGGCAACGTCGGTCCGGATGAACCCTTCGGCGGCGGTGTCCCGGGTTTGGATTTCCCAGTAGCCGATCCGACAAGCACCGGCCAGATTATGCAATTCCGGGTGGTTCCGGCAGTGGCACCCGATCCTACTACCCCCCCGCAGTTCATGCAACTCCCGGCCATTGCTCCGTTACCAGTTGAGACTGTTACCCGGCAACTGGCATTAATCGAAATGATGGGAGAAGGTGTGGATGCGAATGGTACTCCTACTGAAGGTCCGGTTGAAGCACTTCTCGGAACAGTAGAAGCAGGTATTAAGGTCGAACGGAAATGGATGGAGCCAGTGACCGAGAATCCAGCCGTCGGTGCCACCGAGGTGTGGGAATTTTACAACACCACTGGGGATGCCCACCCGATGCATATCCACGAGATCGTGTTTGAGGTCGTGAACCGCGAGGGATTGGTACTCGATGCTGCAGGGGAAGTTGTGGAACCAATTCAACTTGACGGTGTAATTACACCGCCAGAGACCTGGGAGACCGGTTTCAAGGATACCGTCACCGCTTATCCGGGACAGGTGACCCGCGTCCGGGCCCAGTTCACTAATCCGGGTCAGTTTGTCTGGCACTGCCACATTGTGGAACATGAGGATAATGAGATGATGCGACCGTTCCGGGTTGGACCAGCCCAACCGGGTCAGCCTGCTGCCATGAAAAAAGGTGTGGAGACTGCCAGTGCCACTCTGGCTATTAACAAATTTGAACTGGAGCAAAATTATCCTAATCCGTTCAATCCCACCACCCAGATCAGATTCCAGTTGCCGAAGGAACTGAAGGTTCAGCTGAAGGTGTATGACCAGCTGGGTCGCAAGGTTCGCACCCTGGTGAACAATGAAGTTTACCAGCCGGGCAGTCATTCGGTAACCTGGGATGGCAGAAATGACCGGGGCAGCAAGGTGGCCAGTGGAATGTATATCTACCGCATTAAAGCGGGCAGCTATACCAAGTCCATGAAGATGAATCTGATCAAATAGATCGGAAACAAACGACGGGTCAGGTATCTGCCTGACCCGTTTTTTTTATGACCCGCTTACCCAACGAACCCATCGCGATGACATGTCTCTTAAAGACTACCCCTCTCTTTCTTGAAAAATTAAAGATACTATTCTGCCGGATAGCTACATATTATATTGTAACATCTTAAAAGTCGGGGATCCTGTCAAACGTATGCATACACTATTCACATCTTCCCCGGATTATCAAAACGACCTGTCACAGTCATCTGAAGGACAGCCATGAAAGACATCCATCCCACCTACTTCATTCGCGAAACCCGCCTGGAGGAAGTCGCGGACCTTTTCAATCTGGTAAAAAAGCTCGCCGAATATGAAAAGTTACTTGCGGATGTATCCGCCTCTGCTGAACTTTTCCGTAAAAACGGCTTTGGCGAGAAGAGCTATTTCCAATCCCTGCTGGTGGAAAATAAAGTACAATCCGAAGCCCGTTACCTGGGATTCGCACTCTACTTTTTTACCTTTTCCACTTTTCTGGGTAAACCCACCCTGTACCTTGAGGACCTGTTTGTGCTGCCTGAGTACCGCGGAAGAGGCATTGGAAAATCCCTCCTGAAAACACTTGCTCGCGTTGCCATGGAGCGGGACTGCGGACGAATGGAATGGTCAGTCCTGAACTGGAATAAGCCGGCCATCGATTTTTACCTTACTTTACATGCTAAACCGATGGAGGAATGGACGGTTTACCGTCTCACCGCACCTGATATTAAGACACTCGCCAGCCAATAAAATTCAGGGCTTGTAGAGGATTCTGGCAATTTCGGAGGGAATTTCAGCGGGAATCCCATTTTCATCCCCCTCGGAAAGCGCTTGCCGTATCTTGTCGATTTCCTCAGAGATTTCCAGAAACACATCAAAAATGACCGGGGAAAAGTGTTTACCCCGTTCCTTCTTCATGCTTTCAATGGCAGAGGCGTGCCGGAAGGCCTTCTTGTATGTTCTTTCAGTGGTTAATGCATCATATACGTCGGCGATGGAGAGGATCTGTGCCGAGAGAGGAATCTCATCCCCTTTTAAACCGTGGGGATAACCGGTTCCATCCCAGTGTTCATGGTGACAGGAGGTGATCTCAATGCCCATTTTCAGAAACTGCATCTCTCCGTATTGTTTAAAAATGGAATTGAGAGTATTATAACCGATCAGTGCATGCGATTTCATGACTTCAAATTCGCTTTCGTTTAGGGTATCCGATTTCAACAGAATGTAATCCGGTATTCCGACTTTGCCGATATCATGCAGCGGGGCGGTATGGTACAGCATCTGGATAAAATCATCATCCAGCATATCCTTATACATCCCTCTTTCCTGCAGGGCTTCCCCAAGTTTTTTGCAGTAACTGCGGATTCGTTCCAGGTGAAAGCCGGTGTCGGAATCGCGGTGTTCAGCCAGCCGTGCCATACCGAAAATGATGGCTTCCTGGGCCAGGTTCATCTGTCTGAGACTGCTAATCAGTTTCTGCTCCACCTCCCGCTGTTCTGATACATTTTTAAAAATTCCGGCATAGGCAAATACCTGTCCGTTTTCATTGCGAATCGGGGAAAAGGTGATACTGACCGTCCAGGAACCATTCTGCGGGGATTTTCCGGACAATTCTCCGTGCCAGGTATTTTCCTGTTGTAGCTTTCGCAGAATTGTATCAAAATTAAATTCAGGTAAAATGTTCTCATTTAAAAAATCAATGTGATTTTGAATCAGTTTACCATTGGCCAAATCGGTAAGTTTTTCGAATCCCCGGTTTACCTTTACAATAAATCCATCCACATCGATAATAATTTCGCCGTCATCGGTGCTGTCGAAAACGTCCTGATAAATTTTTAATTCTGAGAGACGATTGGACAGCATGGAGCGGAGATCATCGACCAGATTTTTTTCCTGTTTTTTGAGGCGGTGATGATGAATGATCGGTTTTATTTTCTGAATAAAATCTGCAATCATGAAGGGTTTGACAATGTAATCATATCCGCCTGAGGTCAGGAAATTCACCGCAATTTTCAGGTCGGGATTCCCAGTCATAAATATGAAGGGAATTTCAATTTTTTTCTGCTTGATATATTCAAAAAGGTCCAGGCCATTTTTGCCGGGCATATAAATGTCTGATACAATCAGGTCATAGTTGATCTTGGCGATTTTCTGAATAGCGGCATCTACGGTGGTTACTGCCTGCGCTTCGATGTCTTCATGCAGAAGCGCTTTTTCAAGCATTTTTCCGAGGTAATATTCATCTTCAACAATAAGGATCCGGGCGAGATTCCCTTTCATTCGGAAACAACCTCCATGTATGTGGTATAGTTATTGTCGGAATTTTTTCTGCTATTTTAAGGATCTTTTTTTACTTTTTTTCTTCAGGTGTACAATTAAGTCGCAATATTTTAAAAACTAATACTTATTTGGAATGATCACGCTGTTTACGGTGCTCGATGCCGTAGCGGTATTTTTCATATTCGCCGGCATATCGCCCGGTGGGATATTGCTGTTGTAATTGACCGAAAAAATTATCCAGATGATCCCAGCTTTTAAGCTGGTAATAAGATTCACACAAGAAAAATCCTAAGGTTTCCTTATCATAAAAACTCTCATCCAGGCGCATGATTTTTTCACACAGATCAGTCACTACCGGATATTCTTTCTGGTGGTAATGGAGGTGGGTCAGACCAAAATATCCGCCAGCCTTGGTTTTATGATCATCGGCATGGGTGATGATAAAATCAAAATAGTTGCGGGAATCTTTTAATTTTTTAAGAAAATAGCTGGTAAATCCCAGATAATAAGCCAGGGCCAGGGTGTAAGACAGTTCATCAGGTTTGAATAAGGATTCTGCCTTTTTCAGGTAGTGCTCGGCTTCTATCATCTGTCCATCAAGAAAATAAATTTTTCCCAGTTCGAAAAAGGTGTATTTTTTCAAGCTTTCGGAAATATCCATATCCAGGGCCTGGTATAAATTCTGAATGGCTTCTTTTCGATTGCCCTGCAATTCCTCAGAAAAACCGATTAGCCGCTTACAATCGAAAGCCTGTTGACTGGTCAGTTTATTACTTTCCAGTGCTTTCCGGAAATTATTGATCGCCTTCGCATAGGACAGGCTATTGTAATAACTCCAACCGAGTTCAATCTGAATAATTGGCAGATTATCAGCATCATCTTTCAGAATTTTTGCGACCTGCTCATAGAGTGTAATGGCTTCACCGTAATTCTTTTTGGCGTAATTTTCGCGGGCAGACTCTATCTTTTCCAGTATCTGTTTCTCGGAAAAACTCATTTTATCCTCGACTTTCATCGGTCTCCTTTTTATAATAGTTAAAGAATTTAAATTCGAATTATATTAATTTAGAAATCATTTTTAGATAGACCAAATTAAATGTCTATAAAACAAAGGAGTTCCTGATGAACGGTCAGATCCAGCCTTTGACCAGGCTAACGGAAGATGAAGTTATGTTCAAAGATATGGTCTACAAATTTGCCGAAGAACAAGTTAAACCTTATGTGAAGGAAATGGATCAGGAGGGTGCTTTCAAGCCGGATATTATCAAGCAGTTTTTTGAATTGGGATTGATGGGAATTGAAATACCGGAGGAATTTGGAGGAGCCGGGTCGAGTTTCTTCATGTCCATTATAGCGATTGAGGCACTTGCCATGGTCGATGCCTCTGCGGCCATTTACATGGACGTTCAAAATACCCTGGTGAATAATGCCATATTGAACTGGGGTAGTGATTCACTCAAGAAAAAGTATCTTCCGCAGTTGGCCACTGAAAAATTAGGTGCGTACGCACTCTCTGAGGCAGGATCCGGCAGCGATGCCTTTGCCCTGAGAGCCAAAGCCGAAGATAAGGGCGACCATTTTCTGCTGAATGGACAAAAATTGTGGATTACCAACGGGGGAGAAGCAGATCTTTTTATCATTTTTGCCACTGTCAACCCTGAAGCCGGCTATAAAGGAATCACGGCCTTTTTGGTCGAACGGGGATTCGAGGGATTTTCAGTCGGGAAGAAAGAGGATAAATTAGGGATACGCGCCAGCAGTACCTGTGAACTTATTATGGATAATTGTAAAGTACCCAAGGAAAACGTAATTGGCGAAGTTGGAAAAGGGTATAAAGTAGCTATCGAAACTCTGAATGAGGGTCGCATAGGTATTGGAGCCCAGATGCTGGGAATTTCAGAAGCGGCACTTAATTATGCATTAACCTATTCGAAGGAGAGAGAGCAGTTTGGAAGGCCGATTGCTGAATTTCAGGCCATTCAATTTCAGCTCGGAGAAATAGCCACCCAGCTGGAAGCAGGCCGATTGCTGGTCTACAACGCCGCTCGTTTAAAGGACAACGGGGAAAAATTTGTGAAAGAGGCAGCCATGGCAAAACTGTTTACTTCCCGCATGGCAGAAACAGTCACATCCCAGGTTTTGGAGATTTACGGCGGTTATGGTTACACGAAGGAATACCCGGTAGAAAAGCTATACCGGGATGCCAAAATCGGCCAAATTTATGAAGGCACTTCCAACATGCAAGTGCAGACTATTGCCAAATTTATTCTCGGGTAATCTCACTGCCTTCGCCTGAGTTTTGGTATAGAAGTAAGTTAGATTGAATTCACTTTTCTAAAGAACACGGGTATAGTTCCATACAATTCAGTTTAAAAAATGGAATGGGGATTATTATGCGTTTACTGCAACTACTTTTCGTGATCATACTCTTTGCCTGCACAATACTTTCTGGGTATTCCTATGAAGATTATTTTACGGTAGAAGCCTTAAGGATAGATTTCTTTGAGATTGGAGATAAGAGCGGCCATAAGATAGTTCTCGATGAACTTTTTAGGGAAAATCGCTGGTCAGGGAATCCCGAACAATTAATTGATACCCTGAACATGGGACATTATCTGCTGCAGGTTTTTGAACTGGATAAGAATGATCTAATTTTTTCATTTGGATACAGCACTCTTTTCAAGGAATGGCAAACTACCGATGAAGCAATTACTGGGAACCACAAAGTCCTCAGATCCACACTGCATATTCCTTTTCCCCAACAAAAAATTCTATTAAAATTTCTGACCCGAGACCGGGAAAACCATTTCACAGATACACTGGGTTCATTTGTTATCGATCCGGCATTAGTTGCTATAAACCATGAGAATTCCGCGATGGGGGCGGAAGTAATCGAACTGGAAATTAACGGCCCCAG
Organism: bacterium; assembly: GCA_020350205.1. Classification (GTDB taxonomy): domain Bacteria; phylum Calditrichota; class Calditrichia; order RBG-13-44-9; family RBG-13-44-9; genus RQOF01. The sequence continues at coordinate 3,310,043 of CP070707.1, read as the reverse complement.
CACACACAAAGTTGATCTGCTTTTTGTGGCTGAGGGGTATACCGCCCTGGAGAGGGAGAAATTTGAGCAAGATCTAATACGAATGAGGGATATTCTTTTCAGAATTGAACCCTTTAAATCGGAGCAACAGTCATTTAATATCCGGGGCATATTTTATCCCTCCCGGGAAAGTGGTATTGATGAACCAACCAAGGACATATTCAAAAACACTGCACTGAATTTTACCTTCAATATGTTTGGATCTCACCGCTATTTAATGGTATATGACCCGAAGCGTTTACATGATATCTCCACGGCAGCACCGCGGGATGCACTTATCGTGTTGATAAATTCAGCTGTCTACGGGGGTGGAGGAATTTATAATTGCTATGCCACCGTTGCTGTGGACAATGGGTATGCTTCGAATATTCTGGTGCATGAACTGGGTCACAGTTTTGGCGGATTAGGGGACGAATACTATACCACAGATATCGCCTATAATGAGTTCTATCCGACTGATGTTGAACCCTGGGAGCCAAATCTGACCATTCAAACAAATCTGGAAACCCTCAAATGGGCACACCATGTTACTGCAGGAATTGAGATTCCCACAGCCTGGAATAAATTCGAATATGATGAAATGAACACGAAATATTATGAAAAAGTTGGTGAATTAGGCTCGTCCAATGCCTCAACGGAAAAACGAGAAAAACTGCGGAAGGATTATACTGAAAAGACTCGTCTTTTTTTTGAACAACACGCATTAATAGGGAAAATCGGGGCATTTGAAGGAGGCGGGTATAATTTTACCGGTATGTACCGCCCCTCCTTGGAATGCCTGATGTTTTCAAACCGACAACTAAATTTCGATGGCGTATGTCTGGAAGCACTTCAAAAAAGGATAAAATTCTTAAGCCAATAAAATTTAATTTTTTATTAAAATCCTCACTTGCTTGGTTCTGATAATTTAAAATCAGAATGCCATTAAGATCCAATTAAAATCACACGAAATTCAAACTCAATAATTTATCATTTTATTATAAATTATTTTTGGTCCCTGCCGATAAATATAGTGATACAAATGCCAAATGGATGATGACCCATAAAATGTTAAAAATATCCTCCCTTCAGAATCGCCTGACCTTCACTGTGAGTCTGATCTTTATAACTTCCTACCTGGGTGGACTCCTGCTTACTCAGAATATTTATCTGTATTATTCTGATAAACAAACCAATAGGCATCTCATCAATCTGGCAGCGAATCTTGCGGCTAACCTGAATCAGGACATTTCGAAACCCAGCCCCCAGGAAATGAACCTCATGGGACGGCTGCTGTTTCAGGAAAAAGATTTGCAGTATGTATTAATTTATGATTCACAAAACGATGTATCAATATTCAAGTCACGGGAAAAATCAAAAAGTTCAGATTTTCTCAGGGCTCTTATCAAACAATCTCATGAGCTGAATATTTCCCAACCTCGAATTGAGAAACAGGGGAATATTAGAGTTATTATTTTCCCGATCAATATTTCCGGCAATGGAAAATATCTCCTTCTGGCATATGATGATACGGTAAATCAATTTTTAATACAAAAAGCTCAATATATTGCAGTAGCCGTATCAATCCTGCTTTTAGCCCTTGGTCTGATATTGCTGCATAGATTTAGTGTGCGGGTGACCAGGCCCATTAAAAATTTAATGTCGGGAACCGAAGAGGTTATTCAGGGAAATTTCGATTTTCAGATCAGTGTAAAAGATGAAGGTGAGATGGGACAACTGGCCAGGAAATTTAATGAAATGACTTTGAAGCTGAATTATTACAATAAACAAAAGTCCCTGTTAAACAAAAAGTTAAATGAGTATAATGAAAAACTGGAAGAAAAGGTTAAGGAGAGGACAAACCAGCTCAGAAAAATTCAACAGGAGGTGCTTTCTATTTTTCACCAGATTCCGGTTGGACTTTTGGTGATCGATAAAGATTCTAAAATTATGTGGTATAATCACGAATTACTTAAAATTCTGGAGTATAATAGTGATCGTTCTCTCTCGAAAGAGAGTATGTATGATATCGAGAGGTTCCAGGAAATTGGACTGACAAAGATCTTATCAAAATTGAGTAAAAAGACCGAACGCCAAGTCGTACAACACCATCTGGATTTCAATGGCACCATGCAGCCGAAGCTGGTGGAAGTTGCCTCTCAGGCCTTATTGAGTGAGAATTCGGACCGGGACGGAAGCATCTTTATTATCAAAGATGTCACCCGTGAAGTGATTTTTGAGAGGAAGATGATTCAAGATCAGCGGCTTGAAAACATCGGGAAAATTGCCGGGGGAATTGCCCACGATTTTAATAACATTTTGGCCATTATATTACCCAATGCTCAGCTTTTAAAAATGCAATTGATGGATAAACCGGATTGGGTGAAATATCTTGATACAATAGAGAAAGCGGCAGATCAGGCAGCCTCACTAACCAGAAAAATTCTCTCATTTTCCCGGGGTAGCAGTCATGAAAATTTCGAAGTTACAAATCTGAATGAAATGTTATCCGATTTTACAAAAATGTTTAGACGGGTACTGGACCGAAAAATTGAGATAAAAGAAGACTTCCAGAAAGGCCTGTGGAATATTAAAGCTGAGAAAGCCCAAATCGAACAGATCCTGATGAATCTCTCGGTCAATTCACGTGATGCTATGCCCGAGGGAGGACAATTAACCTTTAAAACAAAAAATTTTGAAATTAAAAATCACCAGGACCCTGCGTTGAATTTAAAATTAACTCCCGGTAAATATGTCTGTCTCGAGGTATCGGATAGTGGTACCGGGATTCCACAAAAATATCTGGATAGAATTTTTGACCCGTTTTTTTCAAGCAAGAAGGATGGTCAGGGGACCGGACTTGGATTAAGTGTGGTTTATGGCATTGTAAAGGCACATCGGGGGATCGTCGATGTGGATTCCAAAGAAAATAAGGGTACTCATTTTCGAATTTACTTTCCAATCAGTGCCGAGAAGCAGGAGAAGATCCGGCAGATTTCCTCAAATCTTGTGCCCGGTAGCGGTACACTGCTCATAGTAGATGATGAGGAGATGATTCAACAAACCCTGAAAGGCATGTTAGAAAGTTTGAATTATAAGGTCATGTTTGCCAAAAATGGAAAAAAAGCCCTCAGTGTTTACAAATCTCGCCATTCTGAAATCGATGCCATTTTAATGGATATTCAGATGCCGGTAATGGACGGCGTGGAAGCTGCTGAACAAATTCTCCGGATCGATCCCTCAGCTCGGATCGTTTTTACCAGTGGATATGCTGAAACCCGCAGTTTCGAAAAACTGCGGAAAATGGGGTATCAATTATTTTTGAAAAAACCTTATAAGATTACAAATTTAGCCGATATAATTCAGAGAGCACTGACCGAAAAAGAGATTATAAAAAATTAAGGGAATGTTGCCAGCCAAACCACAGGGAGGTGAAACCAGGTTCAGGGACGATCGGAGCAACATTCCCTTCTTTTATTCAAAAATATCATCATCGTTTTCGTTCGACTTCTTGGGCATCCTTTTGTTTTTATTATGATTGGGACTCGTCCAGATCACTTCCTGAAAACCATTATGAACCTCCTCCGAGGTGGTGCCTGACCCAATCATTATAAGAAGTGAACGGTGATTCTGGGACATTTTTACGAAATGAATCGGGAGCCTCTCTCCGCGTGCCGAAAGCAGTTCTTCAACCTGTTCTTTGGACCTTTTGTAGACGTGGACTGCCCCGGTAAATAAACTTATTTGTAAAGCTTCCTGGTCCATATAGACCAGATCCAGAACTTCACAACTCTTGCGGTTCTTTTTAGCCAGGATGACCGGTATTCTTCCCCGGGAATTCAGAACCAGGGTATATTCTCCTACGCTTATTCTGCGATGAGGGGCAGGACCTGTAATTTTGTTTTTTCCGAACAGTGCCAAAATTAACCCTCCATTTTAGTGTGGCATCATACTGGGCATACCTGGTGGCATTTTGTCAGACTTTTCCATCTCAGCAGGGATAGTAAAAAATAATGTATATTTTTCAGATTGTAAATGATCCTTTTTAAGTTTTGAGAGCTGGACTGGTGATACATTTTTTATTATATCATAAATATCAAAATAGTAGGCGGGAGCGGTCTGAGTAAAAGCATTCAAGCCCAGAGTGTAAGCCTGACTTTCCCGACTGGCCCGGCGCCTGACCAGGCCTCCCAGTATGCTGTTTTTGGTTCTCTCCAATTCCCGATCCGAAACTACCGACTGTTTAAAAGAATCGATTTCTGTAATAATCCCCTGGATGGCCGGGTGTGTGGTTTCTTTACCGGTACCCATGGTGACATAAAAATAATAATTGTTATGCCAACGCTCAATGTTACTCCCCAAGCGGTAAGCCCATCCTTTTTGCTCCCGCAAACTAAATGCAATCTGACTGCTCAGCATATCATTCATGACATTAAGTGGAATTTCATTTTGTGGGTCAGATTCGAAGATATATCCCAAATAAATATATGCCTGCTGATTTCCTATTTTCTGACTGTCTGCTGAACTCTCTTGCGAAAGAGGGATATCAGGAATCGAAATCTCTCTCATAGTTAAGGGCATCTGTGCAAATTGTTTTTCAACCGCAGAAAATACTCTTCCAGAATCCAGACTGCTTACGATGGTGAGGATCGTGTTTCCGGCCGAAAAATATTCACGATGGAATTGATACAGGTCTTCAATCTGGATAGACTGGATGGTTTCTGGGATCCCGGAAACCGATTGGCTTAATGGGTGATTCTTACCCAGCAACATCCTTAAAAATTCCAATCGCGCAGTGGTGCTGGCATTCATCTCTTTCCTTTTGGCCAAGGCGGTCATTTGAGTTTTAACGTCCTCAAAATGTGTTGCTATCTCCGGATATAAAATATTATCAGCAGCAATTTCGAGCATTTTCTCAAAATATTGATCGAGAGTTAGAATCCTTATATAAGAATATTCAGGAACGTTGTAATAATCATCATAGGGAATAAAGTCCCAGTCATATGCCTTAATTTCTGCTCCGATATTCTTAAGCTCATTTTGCAGATCCTGCCGTTCATAGTTTCGCGAAGATAAAAACAGACTATGATGTAGGAAATCAGCTACTCCTGTTTTACCTGGCGGTTCCCAGGCAGCTCTGTTTTTAAATAGAAAGTGCATGGCGAGTACTGCATTATCGGTATTCTGAAGCATGATAGTCTGTAGACCATTGGGAAATGTATGTCTGAAGATGCGGCTTCTCTCTTTGGCTGCAATGCTCCTGGTTTTTCGATATTTGTTTATTTTTATCTTATCCGGCCAATCTCCTCTTGTAAAAAGTTGATCAGGGGTATTCCAGTATTGCATATATCTTTCTATGAATTTTTCAATATTTTTATTCTTTTCGTTCAGGATGGCCGGAATGATTTTCTCGAATGCGTCCTTGCCACCCACCGTCAACTCCTGTGCTTTCAGAAAACCGTAATAAAGAATTTTATCTGTTTTTAGAATTTCGGAGATTGTCTCAGATCTCTTAATCGTGTTAATTTCCTCATCAGAAATCTGATACGATTTCATTTTTTCAAATTCCTGTAATACCGCCTGTTGTATCATATCAGGCGAAACTTCTTTCGAAAAGGTAATTTTTAATGTTAGAATACCAAATTCGGGGTGGAACTCGTAGTCTGGTTGAACTTTAGAAACCTGTAACGCTTCCTGCTGTTTTAGCGCTTGGACAATTTTACCGTTGTTATTGTCGAAGGCAATGATGTTAAAGAATAGAAACGGAATATAGGTGTTTGAATTAAACGAGGGCGCAGGAAGTTTGATGTATAAAATATTGTTCGGATCCCCCTCCTCCACATGAAAGAATGGGAATTTTTGTATGAGTGTGATCTGTTTTTGAGGAATGTCTTTGGAAGTTGTTTTTCCGAAATAGGACACAAACTTTTGGTACATTTCTTCTTTACGAAAGTCTCCGATGATCAGGGCGATCATATTATTCGGACTGTAGTATGTCTGATAATAATCAGCAACCTGTTCACGGGTCATTTTTTCAATGGATTCAATATTCCCGATGACGGGGAGAGAATAGGGTGGATTCTGAAAAAAGGTCTGACGTAAGGCCAACTCTTTCTGATAATCCTGATTTTCAGTGTCCTTTCTGATTTCCTCAATGACAATACCTTTTTCCTTTTCAAATTTCTCCTGTGGAAAGGTACTGTTAAAAAGCATGTCAGAAAGGATGTCCAGGGTGACATCTGCCTGATCCTTATGGTTAAGGGCCATGTAAGTTGTATAATCCTCTGAAGTTTGAGCATTCAGATAGATTCCATAAAAATCAAGTTCATCGTAAAGTTCTTTCTGGGTTCTCTTGGTGGTACCATTGAAGGTAAGATGTTCAAGCATATGAGAAACGCCATTATTTTCCGGGGTTTCATTGCGCAGGCCGGTTCTGGTAACCACGATGGTGGCAATGATAGGATTAGTATGATTCTCCACCAGAATAAGCTCTAGCTTATTGGGTAGCTGATCGTAAGAATAATTCGGTAAGTTATAGTCAAAAGAATTATCCGCAGACCAGGCGAAATGTAATCCAAGGGAAATGAGCATGATGAACGTTGTAATTCGTATCATTATGATGACTCCTAAAGTTTTTCCAAACGGTGTTGAATGGATGGGTGGCTATAAAATAAAAATTCAATAATCGGATGAGGGGTTTTATCTGCCAAGTTGAGCTCGGCAAGTTTTTTTAAACTATTTTTGAAACTATCGGCCCTCTCACTGTGGGAGGCAGCGAACTGATCTGCTTGAAATTCGTATTTTCGACTGATGAAATTTCCCAGCGGTCCGGTTACCAGTCCATACAAGATAAATATGAGGGCTAAATAAGGCAATGCTTCTAAATAAGAAGGGATTAAATCCTTTAGCTGAAGAATGTAGGCATATACCTTGGCGGCTAGCCATAATCCAGCCAGTGTAATCATACTGTTCAAAATTATGCCCTTCATCAGATGTTTATGATGATAATGACCCACTTCATGCACGAAAACGCTCATTATTTCATCCTCATCAAAATGGGTCAGTAAAGTGTCTCCAAGGATGATCCGTTTACTTTTCCCGATTCCGGTAAAAGCAGCATTTGCTTTTTTGGTGTTTTTGCTCAGGTTAAATTGATAAGTCCCGCTAATTTTTAAATTCCACTTTGCAGCAAATGCCTGAATCCGATCCTTCAAGCTCTGGTTCTCCAGTGGTTTAAATTTATAAAAGAGCGGAAATATCAGCAATGGCGCAATGCGCGAGAGAATGACAGTAAAAATGATCAAAAACAACCAGACAAAAAACCACCAGCTGGTCGGGTATTTTTGGAGAACCACAAAGAAAACAGTTAATACGATTCCACCCAGGATGATGCCAACCAGAATTCCTTTGATTTTTTCCCACAGCCACCGCCAAAAACTTTGAGCAGACAATAAAAATTGATGTTCTAAAACATAGCTTGAATAAAAATTCAGTGGAAAATGGACCAGAAAGCTTAAAATTCCCAGCAGAAAAACAAAGAGATAAAATTGTAGTAAGAGCGGTTCGAAAGTATTGTAACAGATTTCAGCCAAAAATTCCCCTAATCCGGATAGTATAATGACCAGCCAGAAAGTAATATCGAGTGCGATTCCCCCCAGTGAACAAATTAATTTGAGACGATTGTATTGTTTGGCTCTGTTCAGTGTCACGAAATCTCGTCCTTCCTCAGATAAGGTCTCAGAATTTCCTGCAATATTTCAATCTGGGCGGACATTTTTACGCCAAAGCAGACCGGATTTGATTTGTAACAGGATTCATCAAGACAGGATTCGATAGGTTCATTGCAGTCCTGGGTGCGGTAATATTGCGATACATTTGGATAACGGGATTTTATACGCTCGAGATCCAGCGGTTGTTCATCCTGGAGATGTGAAACGTATTGGATCTCTTTCTCTAAAAAATTTCGGAGATCCTTCATCTGCTCTGCAGAGAAATTATGAAAATAATGATTAATAGAATTCCCTTCAATAATCTCCTTTAGAATCAGTGCCTTGTTTATGGTCGTTAGTTTATAAGCTTCGGTTTCTTTCATAATGTCGGCTCCTGCCCCCAGGATGTTACATGGTTAGGATTATACAATGAAGCACTCTGATTGTTTAATATACGATCCTAATATAGGGATTTCAGAAATTTTGGTCAATTTATAAATATACTTAGCTCGTTTAAACAACGAAGTGAAACGGGAGTTAAGAAACAACAAAAATAAACATGGAACTGTAAATAAAGAAAAGGCGGTCATGTTAAACCGCCTTTAGGTTGGTAAAAATATCTAGGCAACAGTAATATCTTTATCCAGATAGACATCCTGAATGGCATTTAATATCTTTACTCCATCTTTCATGGGTCGCTGGAATGCTTTTCGACCGGATATGAGTCCCATACCACCTGCCCGTTTATTGATGAGCGCAGTCCGTACTGCCTGGGCCATATCATTTTCCCCGGAAGCACCACCGGAGTTTATCAACCCGGCCCGCCCCATGTAGCAGTTTATGACCTGATACCGGGTAAGATCGATGGGATGATCCGAGGTCAGCTCTGAATAGACTTTGGGATGTGTTTTACCAAATTTAATGGCGTTGTAACCGCCATTATTTTCAGGTTGTTTCTGCTTGACAATATCCGCTTCGATAGTTACGGATAAATGGTTGGCCTGACCGGTCAGGTCGGCGGAAAGATGATAATCAACGCCATCTTTTTTAAAGGCGGAATTCCTCAAATAAGCCCACAGAAAAGTTACCATACCCAGACTGTGGGCATAGCGGAAGGCTTCGGTTATTTCCTGAATTTGCCTGCTGGATTCATCGGAACCAAAGTAGATAGTCGCTCCCACGGCAACCGCGCCCATATCAAAGGCCTGGTCTACACTGGCAAACAATATCTGATCGTACTTGTTTGGATAGGATAGGATCTCGTTATGATTGATTTTTAATAAAAAGGGTATCTTATGAGCATATTTTCTGGCGACCGAGCCTAAGACTCCCAGAGTCGAAGCAACAGCATTGCACTGTCCCTCCAAAGCCAGCTCAATGATTTTCTCCGGATCAAAATAAATGGGATTGGGTGCAAAGGAAGCGCCGCCAGAATGTTCGATTCCCTGATCCACCGGTAGAATCGACATATAGCCGGTTCCGGCCAGTCTACCGGTATTGAACAGCAGCTGCATATTACGCAAGACATTGATGCTCCGGTCAGAAGGCAGCATTATACGCCCGACATAATCTGGCCCAGGAAGATGTAAATTTTCCTTCGCGACAGTTTTACATTTGTGATTGAGCAGGTAATCCGCTTCTTTTCCCAGCAAATCGACAATTTTTTGATTCATTTTTATCTCCTTCAGAATTGTTTTATGTTTTATGATTGTTCATCGAATGACTTTAAATATAATAAATGAGGACAGGGGAATAAAGAAAAAGGAAATAATCGAAGCTTCCATGAATTGTTGCTTTTTTCAGGCCGTAAACTGTAGTATGTTATCAGAAATATTTAGCAGGTGGTCACCATGAACCATACCGGACAACCCTCCTATGATGAGTTCAAAAAGATGCTGACTCCCCGTAACCTGAAAGAAATACAGATTATATATTTTGCTTTGGGAACTGGTGTGGTCATTTTTATGCTCGTGCTTATTTTTACTTATTTTTTAGTATCTGAATTTGTTTCTGGTACGGATGATAACTTGATATTCATGCTAACCCTGATTCATCTGTTATTTCTTCTTACGGGAATTCCCCTGAGCAAATTTCTCTTTAAAAAAATACTTAACAGTGCGGGTGTTTCCACAATATTGACACCCGCTGTTGTTAGAAAAACAAAAGATTCAGTCGACAGATCAAGCTGGTCCCTGTGGAATCGAATCAGGCTGGCACATATTCTCCGGTTGGCTCTATTTGAGAGTATCGCTGTTTTTGGCCTGATCATCTGCACTCTGGCAACCTTTAGCGGAGTTATAAAAGCATATCCCATCTATTGGATCAATTTGGTGTCGTCTTTTCTGTTTATCATGTTTTTAATAAACAATTTTCCCAATGCCGAAAAACTGCAGAGGTTTTTCATGGAATATATACAGGATCAGCCGCTTTATGAGGACTGATAAAAACAAACAATGAGTGAATATCAGTAAGTCCGGTCTGTATGAAACGAAATAAGATTAAACGATCTCTGCTTAATCCAAGCCGTCTTTTTAGTATCATCATTTTGTGGCTCATGGGTTGGAAAACACGTTGCATACCCCTCGACCTTCCGAAATATGTACTCATCGGTGCACCCCATACCTCTAACTGGGATTTTGTGATCGGTTACATGATTATGACGGCGATCGGTTTGAAGTTGTACTGGGTAGGTAAACATACGATTTTTCGTAGACCCTTTGGCTGGTTGATGAATTTAATGGGTGGCATTCCGGTAGATCGAACAAGGAGTACCAATTTCGTAGATCAAATTGTAATGTCTTTTCAGGAGAGTGATAAACTTATCGTCGCCATCGCCCCGGAGGGGACCCGTGGGTGGACAGAATATTGGAAAAGTGGATTCTATTATATTGCCCTCAAAGCGGAAATTCCGATTATTCTGGGTTACGTTGACTATGCCAGAAAAATGGGCGGATTTGAAAAAATAATCATCCCCAGTGGAAATCTACCCGACGACCAGGAACATATTTCAGAATTTTATCAAACCATTACTGCAAAATTTCCGGAGAATTTTGGACCGGTTCGCTTCCGTTCCCAAGAATGAATTTTTTATTCTTTGATTCCCAATACCCTTTTAATGCCAGCTGCTTTTAATTTTATGTATTATTTTTTGTAGCCTGGTTCGGTCCAGCTGGACAAATGCGATTCCACTGAAGATGATAAGCATTCCCAATACAGCTCTGGGATGAATCACTTCTGACAACACCAGGAAATCCATCACCAGGGCAACCAGGGGAATGATATAGACTATAAGGGATAACGATATGGCACTCCATTTTTGTAATAACCAGTAATAAAGTGCAAATGCCAACGCAGAACCCACTGCACCTAAATAAATAACTGAGAAAATAACCCTCGGATTCAGTATCAGCTCGTGGGATCTTTCCAGTGTAAAACCGATAAGATAAAGAAAAATTATACCCTGCAGCATCTGATAAAAACTTAAGGAGACGGGATGGATTTTAGAGAGATATTTCTTAATTAGAACAACAGACAGAGCTCCCCCAGCTGCACCGAATATAACAGCCAAACTCCCCAGCATTACCTGGTTGTCAAATTCAGTTGAGAGCAACTGATCCAGAAAAACGATTGTAACACCTAACAAGCCCAGGGCAAGACCAGTCATTTTGTTCCAGGAAGATTCTTCATTTTTAAAAATAAAAATGGCGATGATCCCCGTAAACAGAGGAAAGGTCGCAAAGAAAATCGAAGTAACCCCGGCACTGAGGTATTGTTCACCCCAGTAAATTAATCCGTAATCAATTGTGTACATGAGAAATGCGCTGATAGAGATGATCCCAAGATCTCTTTTGCACAATTTTAAAGAGATTTTTTTACCCAGGATGAATATTCCCAGAATCAGCAGAGCGATGGTAAATCTGAAACTGGCTCCCAGAAAAGGGGGCAGTCCCTCTAGACTTATTTTTATGGCTACCCAGGTTGTTCCCCAGACCAGACATAGAAATGCGAACGCCAGATATCTCAATCCATGTTTCCTAAATTATACTTGAGCTCCTCGAACAATAGTCATAAAATATGGAAGGAGAATTTAATTGCTTAAAGGAAGAGATTCAAGTGCTTTCAATTTGCCAGAATATTTCGGTATTTAAATCCGATTTTAGATCAAATGGATACAGTTTTATATGGTAACTATTTATTTCATCCGACATGGGGAATCTGTCGGCAATAAAGAAAACAGGTTTCGGGGACGTTTTGATTTTGAGTTGAATGAAAACGGAATACGGCAGGCTGAAGCTTTAAGAAATGAATTATCTGATGTAAAATTTTCTGCAATTTATAGCAGCCCGCTGAGCAGGGCAGAGAAAACTGCCAGAATAATTGCCCGGGATCAGGTGGGGATAAGTTGTTGCGAAGAATTAACGAACATCCATCTGGGGAGTTGGGAAAATCAGCCCAAAGCACTGATCCGGGAACAATATCCTCAATTGTGGCAAACCTGGCTGACCAGCCCGGAAGATCTGGCGTTCGAAGGAATGGAATCATTTGCAGAGGTTCAAAAAAGGGCATATGGTTTTATTTTGCAACTGCTACCCCAACATTCCGGCCAGATCATTGGGGTTGTTTCTCATCGGGCGGTATTGAAACCTCTTTTCGCTGCCATTCTTGAGCTACCGGGTAGGTATTTTTGGAAATTTGATATCGATACAGCTGCCTATAGTATAGTTGAGTATCGAACAGAAAGAGGATTTACTTTTACAAATCTCAATCAAAATAAACATTTGGTAAATTTTATTCGGGAAGATCTGGGTTAATTGAACTGGCTGCAAAACTGAATGGGTTCAATGCAACTTAATCCCTTAATTGAAGGTAAATATGGGGCATTTCATCCCCGAAGTATTCAAAATCGAAGGATCGGCACATCAAATCTTGAAATGATTAAAAGAGTTATCAATGAAAAAACTTTTTATCCTTATTTTGAGCACGACCCTGGCAGCTGTTTGCATTGCTTGTGAGGAAAAAAATATGAGTTTGAGCATTGGGGATATAGCCCCGGATTTTAAATTAAGAGATGAAACCGGCACCTGGCGAAGTCTGAATGAATTTCGGGGAAATAAAGTGGCATTATATTTCTATCCCAAGGACGATACTCCCGGTTGTACCAAACAGGCGTGCAGCTTGCGCGATGGGTATGAAGATTTACAGAAAGCTAATATTATTGTTCTGGGAATTAGTTATGATACGCCTGAATCACATCAGAAATTTATAGAAAAATATGCTCTTCCTTTCCCCTTATTGAGTGATGAAGAAAAGTCCGTCGCTAAAAATTACGGTTCATCCTGGGGGATACTGGGAAATTCAATCATTAAAAGGCAGACTTACCTGCTCGACGAAGAGGGAAAAATTTTACATATTCTTAAAAATGTGAATGTCAGTAAACATGCGCAGGAGATCATATTCGCTTTTGAAAAGGCCGTTCAAGATTCTGAAAGTGAGTCACCGAGATAAATCAGTTTGAAATTTATCGGTATTACAATAATATGATAATCCGTTGCGCATAATTCAATGGAATTAATTAACTATTAAGAAAAAAATCGTGTCAATCTGATCTTGCACCGTTATTTTGGTGCGGGTGAAGAATCTCGGTTGGTTGTATTGCCAAGAACCTTTGCCCGGTTCAGGATGAGATATAATATAATTCCAAATTATTATTGAACTTAATATACACTTCTTTTTTTCATGCACAACGGGTAATGATGAGTAGACTTTATGAGCATATCGATATTTCATATTTATGATGATGAACAGTCTGAATACCATCCGGCCACACTCCGGGATAGAATTATCGCGCAACTGATCGATGGAGTAATTCTGGGTGTACTGACCAGTCTGGTTTTGTGGGTTTTTAGCAGCGGACAACTGTATTCGGTATGGATATCACCCATGGTGCCTGTATACCTTCTGCAAGTAGTAGAAGGACATGTTGTGGATCCGTCGCACTGGTGGTGGGGAGGATATTTTGTGCATTTGCAGATTCCCTATCTATCGGATCTCAATCTGGCGCTGCCCGCACCGTTGCAATGGGCTTATTATGCCCTCTATTACACTTATTTTCACACTTATTTCGGCCAGACTCCCGGCAAAATGATGAAGGGATTAGTCTTACTTGATCTCACGGCTCATAAAATAACTTTCCGAAAATCAGCCTTGCGCTGGGTGGGGTATAGTTTCTCCCTGCTGCCGCTGGGCCTGGGATTTTGGGTTTCTGCCCAGGGCGTGAATAAAAAAACCTGGCATGACCGACTGGCGGACACCCAGGTTTATCGATTTATTGAGTTACGCTAAAGCTGTGTTTCTTACTACCTACGAGTTACCGCTTATTCACCTCTCACTTTAGCAACTTCTTCGTTCAATTTTGGAAGGACCTCCTTGACATCACCCACTATACCGTAATCCGCAAGCTTAAAAATGGGGGCTTCAGGATCTTTATTGATGGCCACAATATATTTTGATGAAGCCATGCCGGCTTGGTGTTGAATGGCCCCTGAAATACCACATGCGATGTAAAGATTGGGTGATACGGTTTTACCTGTCTGTCCAACCTGCTCACCATGTTCCCGCCAGCCGGAATCGACAACGGCCCGGGAAGCTCCGGTTGCAGCTCCCAGTGTTTTGGCTAAATTTTCGATCAGATGCCAATTGTCCGGACCCTGCATGCCCCTGCCGCCGCTGACGATAATCTCGGCTTCAGTGACGTCCAATTTGCCACCACCGGTAGCCAGGGTTTCCTCCACGATCACTCTGGGGGTGGGGAGGTCTTTGGCTAGTGCGACGACTTCGCTGGAGACTTTGTTTTCCTGGGCCTGAAATATATTAGGCCGAATAGTGGCCAATTGAATTTCAGATTGTAACGATACCCGTGACCGTAATTTTCCGGCAATGATCGGCCGTTGATAGGAAACTTTGTTATTCTGAACTTCCAAACCGATGATATCCTGCACCAACGGACAATTGAGTCTGAATGCAACCCTGGGCATAATATCCTTTCCCATCGCAGTTGCACCCATGATAATATGTGTTGCCCCAATCTCTTTGGCAGTTTCTGAAATTAGATGGGCAAACACATCGGGACTATGTTTCTCCAGGGCGGGATTGTCAATGGTATAGACTTTTTCTGCACCGTAAACTCCGGGTTTGTCGGTTAATGATCCCAGGTTGGAGCCAAGCAGCAACGCAGATACCTTTCCGGATAATTGCCGGGCAAGCAGATTCGCTGCAGTAGTGGCTTCAAAGGACACTTTTTTTATATTTTTTTCTCTGATTTCATATATTACCAGAATGTTGGACATCGATTATTACCTCCGAATCTTAGTTTTCAGTATGATACTGTTCAACCATCATCATCAACCAACTAAATAACTTTCGCCTCCTCCTTCAGCAGTCGGACCAGTTCGGGCACTGCATCGGGACCCTCGCCCACAATGCGGCCGGGTTGTTTTTGAGGAGGCATTTGCAGCTCTTCAATAATTAAATTTTCGCCTGTCAGCTCCACATTTACTTCTTCTATAGGAACTTTTTTGGACATCATAATTCCCTTTAGAGAGCGGTAACGCGGTTCATTCAGCCCTTTCTGACAGGAAATAACTGCAGGCAGTGTAAAGCTCAATTTCTCTTTACCGCCCTCAATTTCTCTTTCCGCCACCGCACTTTCCCCGTTGATCTCAAATTTTACCACCACTGAAGCTCCGGGAATTTCAAGGGCTTCAGAAATCATTTGGGGGATCTGGGCGTTGTCATCATCAATAGCCTGTTTTCCAAACAAAATGAGATCAAATCCCTTATCTTTCAGGACCGTTGCAAGTGCTCTGGCAGTTACCAGCGGATCGGCGACATCCTTTGGCCCCTCAATCCGGATTGCCTTGTGTGCCCCCATTGCCAGTGCAGAGCGGATGGTGGATTCGATTGTCTTGGGTCCGAATGAAATAATCGTAACCTCACCCCCATTTTTTTCGGTCAACTGAAGGCCCAGCTCAATGGCATATTCGTCATAAGGATTTACAATCCATTTAATATTGTCTTTTTGGATACTTCTCCCATCATCCTGAATTTTTGGGCGGGTTTCAGTATCTGGAACTTCCTTGATACAAACGGCAATATTCACACTCTTTCCTCCTCATTTCAGGTTAAACTGGACGGCCTGGATCTTTCACCGCAGAATATCTTTTCTTAACAGGATTAATTATAATCAACAGAAAAAAGCAAAGCAAATTATCTTTGGAAATCCATGCATCCACGGATTAAATTTTATAATTTTCGGTGGTCAAAGAGGGGGTTCTGATGAAATTGGAAATATTTGAGCACTAATAAGTCTTTATTTTAAATTTCGGCTTGACTGGCTTTGCATAAAATTTTAAATTTCCGGGCTTTAAAATTAGATTACTCATATCAATAGAGATTTGTAGGAGGTTCTGTCTTGAGAACGGATTATTTAAAAGTGGAGGAAGTTGCTGCTCAACGAGAGTGGTATGTGGTGGATGCCAAAGACTATATTTTGGGTCGCTTAGCCTCCAATATCGCCAGTATTCTTCGCGGTAAAAACAAGCCGGCATTTGCACCCCATCAGGATCTGGGCGATTTTGTTGTGGTAATTAATGCAGAAAAAGTACAATTGACCGGTAAAAAAGTAGAACAGAAAACTTATTTCAGGCATACCGGTTATCCGGGAGGAGAAAAAAACATTTCTTACCGCGAGATGAATGAAAAACATCCCGAGAGGATAATAGAAAACGCAGTCCGCTTAATGTTGCCCAAGAATGTCCTTGGTCGGAATATGTTAAAGAAATTAAAAGTCTATGCCGGAGAAAATCATCCGCATCAAGCACAGAATCCAAAACCGCTAAAATTTTAGTTTAAGGATACATTTATGGAAAATTATGACGCTACTGGAAGACGCAAAAATGCCACCGCCCGGGTACGCCTGGTGCCTGGAAATGGACAGGTTTCGGTGAATGGCAGGGAAGTACTGGATTATTTTCGGCGTGAAGTGCTGAAAATGATTATTGAACAGCCCATGAAAGCGACTGAAACCCTGGGTAAATTTAATATAACCGCCAACATTTCGGGTGGCGGACTGACTGGGCAGGCAGAAGCCATGCGTCTGGGAATTACCCGTGCGCTGCTTAAATGGAATGAAGAACTTCGACCGGAATTGCGTGCCGGTGGGTTTCTCACCCGTGATCCGCGCCGGGTGGAGAGAAAGAAATATGGTCAACCCAAGGCCCGGAAAAGATTCCAGTTTTCGAAACGTTAAGCTTTGCTTTTTATCAGACCCTTCCTTTTCTTCATTGAAGGAAGGGTTTTTTGTAATAACACACATCATCTGATCTCTTAGTGGGTGTCCTTTTCAGTAGGGATAACTAAGAGGATAAGGATGATGGAGGAAAAACCCAAATTCTAAGGAGTTACCATGTTAAAAGTAGGATTAGAAGATTTACTCAAAGCCGGAGTACACTTCGGGCATTTGACCCGCCGCTGGGATCCCAAAATGAAACCATACGTATTTATGGAAAGAAACGGGATCCACATCATTGATCTTCAGAAAACCCTCAAAGCAATGGAACAAGCATTTCGGGCAGTAAAAGAGTTTGCTGCAACCGGAGATCCCATTCTCTTTGTAGGAACCAAGAATCAGGCTAAGGAGATTTTAAAATCTGAAGCTATCCGTGCTGAGATGCCTTATATAGTGGAACGCTGGTTGGGAGGAACACTGACCAATTTTTCTACCATTAAAAAAAGTATTCGCCATCTGGAAAATCTGGAAAAAATGATGCTGGATGGTACGGTTGATAAATTAACCAAAAAGGAAAGACTGCAAATCGATCGTGAAATTGAAAAAATGAAAAAGGTATTTTCTGGTATTCAGGAGATGAAAAAGATACCGTGCGCCGTTTTTGTCGTCGATATTAAAAAAGAAGAAATTGCTGTTCGTGAAGCGAAGAAGTTACGAATTCCCATCATTGCAGTCGTTGATACCAATTGTGATCCCACGCTGATTGATTATCCTATCCCCGGAAATGATGATTCCACCAAGTCTGTAACCCTCATCAGTCGAGTGATTGCCGACGCTGTTCTGGAAGGCCGGGAATCTATTCAGGCTAAAAAGCTGGAACAAGAGGAAATGGCCGTTAAAAAGGAAGAGGTGGAAAAAGTTGAAACTGAACAGGAGGAAAAAGAGTAATGGAAATTACAGCCAAAATGGTTAAAGAACTTCGCGATAAAACCGGTGCGGGAATGATGGACTGTAAGAGTGCATTGTCGGATGCCAAAGGTGATATGGAGAAGGCAGTTGAGATACTCCGAAAAAAAGGTATCGCCAAAGCGGAAAAGAAAGCCTCCCGGGAAGTGAAAGACGGATTGATTCACGCTTATATCCACCCCGGTGGAAAATTAGGGGTTCTGGTTGAGGTAAATTGTGAAACCGATTTTGTTGCAAAAAATGAAGATTTTCAGGAATTTGTGCACAATCTTTCCATGCATATTGCCGCTTCTAATCCGCTGGGAATTGACCGGGAGAGTTTGCCGGGTGATATAGTGGAAAAAGAACTGCGAATTTATAAGGAACAGGCTGCAGAGAGTGGTAAACCGGAACATATTGCCGAAAAGATTGCTACCGGAAAAATGGAAAAATTTTATGCTGAATCTGTACTTTTGGAACAACCCTATATTCGAGATCCCGAGAAAAATGTTAAAGAGTATCTGACTGAGGTCATTGCCCGAATTGGCGAAAATATAAGCATACGCCGTTTTGTCCGATATCAAATTGGAGACTGATTATGTCTGCCGAACCTGTATATCGCCGAATTCTCTTAAAATTGAGTGGTGAATCACTTGCCGGTCAGGGTGAATATGGTATTGACGGCAAGGTTTTAAGACATTACGCTTCGGAAATAAAAAGTGTGGTGGAATTGGGCGTTCAGGTAGGGGCAGTTGTAGGCGGAGGCAATATATTTCGCGGAATATCAGATGCCGCCCGTGAAATGGATCGGGTTTCAGCTGACTATATGGGAATGCTGGCCACCGTAATCAATGCCATGGCCATGCAGAACGCCCTTGAGAATATGGGTCTCTATACCCGGGTCCAAACCGCTATTCCCATGGAACAGGTTGCCGAACCATTCATCAGACGGCGGGCTATCCGACATTTGGAGAAGGGGAGGATTGTAATTTTTGCTGCCGGAACCGGAAATCCATATTTCACAACCGATACGGCAGCTGTCTTACGGGCTATTGAAATTGAAGCAGAAGTCATTCTGAAAGGAACACGCGTCGACGGGGTATATTCGGCGGATCCGGAAAAAGATCCCAAGGCTAAGTTCTTTACCGAACTGAATTATATGCAGGTTGTCGAAAAAGGATTACGGGTTATGGATCCAACCGCGATTACCCTCTCAATGGATAATAAATTACCTATTACAGTTTTTAACATGGGCCAGACCGGAAATTTGAGAAAAGTGGTCCTGGGTGAGAAAATTGGAACAAAAGTGAGGGGTTAACAATGAAAGTTCAGGAAATTTTCAGAGATGCCGAAGATCGAATGAAAAAATCTGTAGAGCATCTGCATCATGAATTAACCCGAATCAGAACAGGTCGGGCCACGCCCGCTCTTTTGGATGTGGTAAAGGTACAATATTATGGATCGGTGGTTCCTATAAATCAGGTGTCAACTGTCTCGGCACCAGAACCCCGCTTATTGGTAATCCAACCCTGGGAGAAAGGAATGATCGGCGAGATTGAAAAGGCCGTGCTACAATCTGATCTGGGGTTGAACCCGACCAATGATGGGAATGTGGTCCGGATTCCTATACCCGAACTCAGTGAAGAACGACGGCAGGATTTGCTCAAACTGGTGAAAAAATTTTGTGAGGACAGCCGGATTGCCATCAGAAATATTCGCCGTGATGCTAATGAGCATATCAAGAACCTGGAAAAAAGTCATGAAATTTCTGAAGACCAGAGTCATGATAATTTGGATAGAATCCAGAAGTTAACTGATGACTATGTAAAAAAAGTCGACGAATATTATGAAACAAAAGAAAAGGAAATTTTAGAGGGGTAAATTTCCCGAACAGCATTTCCTTTTAAAAATATTGATTTTGTTCTGAGCAGGGAGCGGGTAAATTTAAATATTACCCGCTTTTTTATTAAGGATTCAACTGTCTTAAGGATCAGATATGATAACACAAAAGTTTCTCATCCTTACCGGGGAACCGTCGGGTGACCACCATGCTGCACTGCTGGTAAATGAATTAAAGATATTGTATCCTGATCATATTTTTTACGGAATTGGCGGGGAGGATATGGCAAATGCCGGAGTAAATCTGCTGTATCGCATGGAACAACTGGCTTTTCTTGGTTTGTCTGAAATAATTAGACATCTTCCTTTCATTCAGCAGGTATTTAAACAGCTTCGAAATTGGATTCAAATGGAAAAACCAGCAGCGGTTATCCTGATTGATTATCCCGGCTTTAATCTGCGAATGGCCGGAATTGTAAAAAAACTGGGAATACCGGTTGTTTATTACATTTGTCCTCAATTATGGGCTTGGGGACAAAGGCGAGTAAAAAAAATCAGGAAAAATGTCGATCTTCCACTGGTCATTTTCAAATTTGAAGAAGACTTTTATGCAAAATTTGGGATTTCTGCAAAGTTTGTTGGTCATCCTCTGGTCGAAGAAATATCACCTTTGAATAATCCGGTTGAATTCTACGAAAAACATGCATTAGACCCAAATAAAAAAGTCATTGCCTTATTACCCGGTTCGCGCTTGAATGAGGTCAAAAAGATATTACCCGAATTGATACAGGTAGCAGCACTGAATAAGGCTGATCATCAATTACAGTGGGTTGTGGGCAAAAGTGTTTCCATACCTATGGAAATTTACCGGGATATTATTGGGAACAATCATTTTGTTCGGGTAATTGAACGCGATACACACTCGCTCATGAAATTTGCACATGTCGCTTTTGTGGCCAGTGGCACTGCGACATTGGAAACAGGTTTTTTGGAAACTCCGATGATTGTACTTTATAAAGTCTCTCCGCTCACTTTTCACATAGGGAAATATCTGGTGAAAATTAAAAATATTGCACTTGTAAATATTGTTTTGGGTAAAAGTGTTGTTCCGGAATTGATTCAGGATCAGGTCAGAGTTGATCTCTTGAACTTTGAATTTAAAAGGTATTTAGATGATGCGGACTATCACCTCTCGGTTCAGCGGCAATTATCCAAAGTAAAAGAAATACTCGGTCCTGCAGGTGCCTCGGCGAGGGCTGCACAGGAAATAAAAAAATTTCTCCGTCAACCTTCGGAAAAGACAGTATAACCTTTATGCAAAATACTTCCAGCATATATAAAATAGGATTTCTTGAGATTAAGCTCGCGACAGTTCACTGTCTACCCTGCATGATTTTCTGTCATGACGCACTGAAATAAAATTCGCCATAAAGGAATCGGTGCCGTTCCGTGTGTAAATAATTTTTCTGATAGTGTCTTCACAAATATAAGGGAATTCTTCCTGAAGCAGAGAAAATATCTCTCGAGGAGCATACGCGGAGCGCAATTCAATAAATCGTTTTTTTAAATAATAATCACGAATGGCCCGTTCATTGAGAAAACCTTTTGCACTAAGTTCATTGTAAAGATGGTCGGAAATGAATTCCTTGATAGGATTACCACACATAAGAAACCTCCAATGTTATGACAGATGTAAAAAACTATGTGCGGTAACAAAAAAGAGTGATGTTTCTCCTAAATTGTAAAGGCTGGTAACAACTCGTAATAAAATAATCCCCGAATTCTTAAGACTTGCTTAAATATAAGTTGAAAATTTATAAATTCAAGGGAAAAATAGCGTACCTTTTTCGTTTCGTACTGGAATCTTCACGATTATTTATTAAATTTTGATCTTTATTTTAAAAGATGGAATTATGTGGACTGTAAAAGCACAGGAAATTTCTCAGAAATTTAATCAGCGGCACATTTTTGAAGGTATATCCTTCGAAATTCAAAGTGGCAACTCCCTGGTTATCACCGGCCCAAACGGTTCCGGTAAAACCACTCTCATAAAAATAATTTGCCAGCTGTTGCGACCAACCTCGGGTCATCTCATCATTAAAAATGAAGAAAATCAAATTGATGCTCACCAGATCTATCCTTATCTGGGGTTGGTTGGTCCCTATTTGCAACTTTATAACAATTTATCCGCCTTTGAAAATTATACTTTTTTTGCACGAATTCGCAGTCTCCCGGTAGATATGAAATATTTTAGGCAGCTGATGGCCCAGCTGGGATTAAAAGGTCGGGAATTTGATGAATTGCGCACCTTTTCATCCGGGATGCTGCAAAGGATGAAATATGTTATGGCAATCATGCATAAACCCCGGATATTGATCTTGGACGAGCCTACGGCCAATCTGGATGAAGCCGGTTCCGAAATTGTATATGGTATTATGGAGCTGCAAAAAAAGGAAAACATTTTAATTTTAGCAACCAATGAACCTGAGGAAGTGAAGTTTGGTGAAAAGAAGCTTGTCCTTCATTCATAAGGCCTACATTGTCTTTCTCAAAGACCTGCATGTGGAATTCCGGTCTCGCTATGCGGTTAATGCAATATTTTTATTCGCAATAACGACTCTCACTGCGATAAGCTTTTCCATCGGTCCCATCCGGTTACGGAGTGAGATATTAGCACCCTTGCTATGGATTATCCTGTTCTTCTCCAGTATGTCTGGTCTGGCACATATTTTTGTAAGGGAAGAGGAACAACAAACGGCAGATACTTTAAGATTATTGACTAGCCCGAACAGCATATTTTTAGGTAAGTGGCTGTTTAATATTATCTTATTATTCTCTCTGGAAGTACTTATTATTCCGGTATTTTTAGCGATGATGGGAGTTCAAGTGGATAGCCCGGGAACATTTTTACTGATCATATTTATTGGCAGTATTGGCTTGGCCTCGGTTGCCACCTTGATCGCGGCCATCATCTCCCAGGCCAGTGCCAAAGGAGCCCTGTTTGCCGTATTATCTTTTCCCATCTCCCTCCCGGTATTGATTTCGGGCATTCACGGAACCCAACTTGCAATGGACGGTGGGACATTTAAGGAAGCAATTTCAGATATTCAAATTTTATTTTCATTTTCGATTGTGATTGTAACACTTTCTTTATTATTATTTGAGTTTATATGGAGAAAATAAATGATTTTAGATAAATCCTGGTGGAAGTATTTGCTCGCTGTCTGGATGACAGTTGTGATTTTAGGGGCATTTCTTTATGCTCCGCCGGCCAAAGGACTTGGTGAAACGGCCCGAATAATTTTTTTTCATGTTCCCACAGCCTGGTTGGCAACCCTGGCTTTTTTAATCTCGGCTGTAGGCAGTATTCAATACTTACGCACCCAGGAAAAAAAATATGATATTTGGGCCTATTCTGCTGCTCAAATTGGTCTTATTTTTGCCATTCTGGCTACCGTAACGGGCTCAATCTGGGCCAAAAAAATATGGCAATCTTACTGGAACTGGGATCCCAGAGAGACCTCGATTTTTATCTTGTTACTGATATATGCAGCTTATTTTGCTTTACGCTCTGCCATCGACATTGAAGAACAGAAGGCAAAACTGGCCGCGGTATACTCTATTATTGCCTTTGTAACGGTTCCATTTTTCATATTTATTATACCTCGGGTCTATGAATCGCTACATCCGGATCCCCTGATAAACCCGGAAGGTGAGATTAAGATGGATTCGCGTATGTTACAGGTTTTTATAAACTCACTCTTATCTTTCACACTATTGTTTTTCTGGATGCTACGTCTAAAAATTGAAACCATGAAAATTCATTTTAAAATTGAGCAGTCTTTATCTGAATAAACCAAAGGATAATTTAATGGCTGATATATATGTAGTTCTCATCATATGTTTGCTCATCTGGGGTGGAATCTTTTTCTATTTGTTGCACCTGGATAGGGTATTGAAAAAAGTTAAACAAAAAATGGATTTCAGTGAAGATTTATCTCCAAAGCAGCGTTAGACAAATCATTCTTTATTCAAAAACGGAGGACTCACATGAAGATTAAATATATAGTTGGAATATTAATTATTGTCGGTTTTGTAGCATTTGCGGCAATCAATTTAAGTAAGTCCCTCACGCCTTATGTTTCGCTTGACGATGCCAAAAAAAGCAACAAAGTCGTACAGGTTAAAGGGCAACGGGTCGCAGGAAGCGAAAAATTTGATGTGGAGAAGAAGGTGTTTACCTTTAAAATGGCCGATGATAAGGGTGAACAGTTTGATGTCATTTATCATGGTGTAAAACCGGCCAACCTGGAACAGGCTGAAGAAATTGTGGTGATTGGTCGCTATACTCAGGGTCATTTTGAAGCAGAACAACTTCTGGTGAAGTGTCCTTCCAAATACCAGGCGGAAGGAGTGGAAATATGATTAGCGGAATTTTTGCCATTTCCATTGCTTTTGTCGCCGCTTCAGTCTCCGCTGCAGCTTTCTGGCTGTTCTACCGTGACGAAGACGAGCGCTTTTTAAGTCTGGCTCATCGGTCCTTTGCTGTTATGGGAGCTGCAATCGTTTTTTCAGTGGTGCTTCTGTATTATCATATTTTTACAAATAATTTTCAGCTGAACTATGTTTATAGCTATACCTCTCTCCAATTGTCAACCTATTACCTGATCTCTACTTTTTGGGCAGGACAGGAGGGGACATTCCTGTTGTGGTTGCTTTTTGGAACTTTTTTTGGAATGGTTTTGATGAAGACCACCACCCGTCGGGAACCTCTGGTAATGTTTTTTGTT
The DNA here is from genome assembly GCA_020350205.1 of bacterium. Classification (GTDB taxonomy): domain Bacteria; phylum Calditrichota; class Calditrichia; order RBG-13-44-9; family RBG-13-44-9; genus RQOF01. The sequence continues at coordinate 3,285,456 of CP070707.1, read as the reverse complement.
ATGCTGGTCCAGGCATTTTTGCTTTTAATTCTTTTAAAGAAAAGCCCCTTCGCCATGATCTGGCATACCCATGCGGATGTACCGGTTGGATTTATACCAAGGGATGGTGCCAGTCTGAATCCGCTGTTACAAAATCCCTGGATGATTATTCATCCACCGATTATGTTTGTTGGATATAGTTCTACTGTACTGGCTTTTGCATTTGCGATGAATGCCATGGTCAAGCGAAAATTTGATCAATGGGTGATCGATGCCAGACCATGGGTCATCTTTTCAACCCTGTTTTTGGGTACCGGTATCATCATGGGTGGATACTGGTCCTACGTGACCCTGGGCTGGGGCGGATATTGGGCCTGGGATCCGGTTGAAAATGCTTCTTTTGTTCCCTGGTTATTTATGGCAGTACTCCTGCATGGTATCATAATTCAAATACGTCAAAATGGATTGGCGAAAACTAATCTCTTTCTGGGGGGTCTCGGTTTTATTTCGGTTCTCTGGGGATCATTTCTCACCCGCTCCGGGGTTTTGGCAGATTTTTCTGTCCATTCATTTGCGGCATCGGATCTCAATCTCTACCTGATTACCTTCGTGGCTCTTTTTTCCGGCATGTTTCTGTATTACTTTGTAAAATCCTTTAAAGAAATAAAAAGTCCGAAATTTGCCGAAGGTATCTTTAGTAGAGAAACATTTATTCTTATTGGAATGATGTCCCTTCTCTTTACCGGCATCATGGTATTTATCGGGACATCCTCTCCTATTTACACCGGTCTGATTGGAGAACCGGCCAATGTGTCAATCAACTTTTACAACACCATCAGTATCCCGGTTGCCATCTTTATGCTGTTCAGCATGGCCATTGCCCCGGTTCTAATATGGAAGGTCTCCCAGCTGAGAGAGAAAAGGAATCTGCTGATTGGTGCCGCTATTTCACTGCTCATTACTGTGATTGGTGTGACATTTGGCCTCAATAAGCCGGTCTCTATTATCCTGGTCTTCCTGTCCTCTTTTGTAGTGATCATTAACAGTATTGTGGCCTTTCGTCTCATTACAACATTACCTTCCAAGGGAGGCGCTTATCTCTCTCACATCGGAATCGGTTTCATGATCATTGGTATCATCACCTCCTCAATGTACAATCAGAGTGAAAAGATAACACTGCCCGCAGGTCAGTTTCAATCTACCAAGTTCGGATATGACATTCAATTTGTAGACTTTGAACAACGCGCCGATGGAAAAGATCGTGCGAAACTGATTGTAAAAAGACAGGATGGCAGTTACGAAGCTGATCCTCAATTCTATTTTAGTGAATACACCCAGAGCTACATGCTTTCACCGCATGTAAAAGTCGGGATAAACAAGGATATCTACATCTCTCCAATCTCATTTATACCCGGTCAAACTCAGCATCTGCACCAGCTGGAACTGGCGAAAAGTGAAACCAAGGAAGTGGATGGGCTGAATATCACCTTTAACCGTTTCGTGGTGGGTGAGCATATGGATCAGTCTCCAATGGCCGTAAAAGCGGATTTAACAGTAACCCTCTCGCAGGAGAATTATGAGAAAGAAATTACGGTTCAACCTGCAATCTGGATGGAGAATGGAAAACTGCAGGGAAGTGAGGTGAGTATACCGGATACTCCTTATAAACTTCATCTGGAATCGATTGATGCAAACGAGGGTCGTATATTACTGGTAGTGGAAGGCGGACCAGAAAATGAAGATGAACCCAAAGATGTATTATCCATCGAAGTGAGTGAAAAACCTCTGATAAGTATTCTCTGGTTCGGATGTATAGTTCTAATCGCCGGCCTGACTATCAGCTGGGTGGATCGGACCAGGAAAAAGAAATAGTTGAAATAGAAATACCGAAAGGCTGTTTTCTTGAACAGCCTTTTTTATTTCCTTCAAAGCAGGTACGATGAAAAGTTTATCAGGAATTATCCTATATTTATTTATTAACCTGTTACTGTTTGGTGGCAATTTTAATGGATGCAGCCACTCTAAGCCCTATTACCGGGCGGATATATCCAGACCTTCAGGGTTCCTTTCTGACAATCAGACCCTGAAGGAAAGAATTATTTTAATTGGAGATGCAGGAGGGACGATTGAGAACGATCCGCTCTTATCCAGCTTGTCACAATGGTGCATAAAAGATCCTTCTAAAACACATGTTTTTTTCCTGGGGGATAATATTTATCCTCGGGGACTCGATGAGGATGATCCCCAATCTATTAAAACTGCGGAAAAATACCTTTATGCACAGTTGGAGGTCATCCAGGCCAGTGGTGTAAAAGGTACTTTTATGCCCGGGAATCATGACTGGGGAAGAGGCGGTGAAGGGGGAAGGGAAGCTCTGTTGAAACAGGAAAGAATTGTACTTGAAACTCTGCAGCAGGAAAATGCTTTTCTTCCGGATAATGCCTGTCCGGGTCCAGTATATATGGACACCAGATCTATAAGGGTGATCATATTCGATTCAAATCACTGGCTCAATGATAAGATTGACTGGCCGGCAGACTGTCCCTCCTTCAGTGAGGATGAATTTCTGGCAAATTTTGGTCAGCTTCTCCAGGATGATGTGAATAAACCGATCATGGTGTTAACTCATCATCCGATAGAATCCCATGGACCGCATGGGGGATTTTTCGATTGGCAGGATCATCTATTTCCTCTTACCCGTTTGGTATCTTGGTGCTATCTTCCCCTGCCAGTAGTCGGCTCTCTTTACCCATTTAGTCGGACTTACCTGGTTAAAAACAATCAGGATTTTGTTGGTTCGAATTATAAGCGGTTTATCCAGGCGCTTAATGATCTTTTCAGAGATAAAAAACCACTTATTTATGCATCGGGACATGAACATAACCTGGAAGTTCTGGAAGGAACGTCAGTTCAATATCTGCTGGTCAGCGGGGCTGGCTCTATTCCAAAAATTTCTCCAATTACTGATAGTCCAAACACCCTGTTTGCCTATTCCCATGCCGGATTCATGGTATTGGATGTTGTAGATGATGGCCGGATTATACTTCAAGTCATCGAACCACCGGATGGAAAGGTTGTTTTTCAAAAAGTAATTTGGAGTCGTTAATTTTCTCAACCCGAATGTTAACGTAATCATAGCTCTCTTGAATATAAACCTCTCATTATATAAAATTCTCAGGTCCGGTTCTCTATTTTACAGATGGCATGCCGCCCAATTAATTTCTATATTTTACTCCGTAAAGTGGGACAGTTTCTGAATGTTTGGTTTCAGGAATCAATTGACAACATGAGGTGAATATTGATTGAGTTAAGAGGAAAATTTTTCCTATGAAAACTAAACTTGAAATTGCTAAAAACTGGTTACCACGATACACGGGTGCCAGTATTGATGAAATTGGTGATTACATCCTGCTGACAAATTTCTATAATTATGTGCAGGAATTTGCGGAACACTTCAAAGAAGACATTAAGGGATATGGCAGACCCATGCAGGTTTGTACCAATAGCCATGGTTTATCCATCATCAATTTTGGAATGGGTTCGGCCAATGCAGCAACCATCATGGATTTACTTATTGCCCGGAAACCCAAGGGAGTGCTTTTTCTTGGGAAATGTGGAGGATTGAAATCTTCCACTGAAATCGGTCATTTTCTTCTGCCCATTGCCGCTATTCGGGGAGAGGGGACCAGTAATGATTATTTTCCTCCGGAGGTACCGGCCTTACCCTCCTTTAAACTGCACAAGTTTGTATCCAATAAATTAATACAGTATAATTTGGAATATCGTACAGGCGTGGTTTATTCGACCAATCGTCGGTTGTGGGAGTGGGATGATCATTTTAAAGCCTATTTGGGAAGGCTATCAGCCATCGGTATTGATATGGAAACGGCAACTCTGTTCATCGTGGGACATGCCAACGAGATTTCACGGGGAGCGTTATTACTGGTATCTGATATGCCTATGGTGCCGGAAGGAGTGAAAACTGAAGCATCAGATCGTTTGATAACTGAAAAATTTACAGACCTGCATCTGAAAATTGGGATTGAAGCTATGACGGAGATTGAGGAGCAGGGAGAGGAAATTAAACATTTTCGATATTAGATTCAGCTATGCATCATAGGTGGTGTAAAAACTGTAAAATTACTTCAGCATTTCTTGTTGGTCTCTGAACTAAGCAGTTCAAACAGTATGATTAGGAAATATTTAAAAAATTTCAATTGTGGGCCATGATAAAACTTTTTCTTTGTGACTTTGTGTAAAGATTTTCAAAATACATCAATCAATGGAGAGTGCCATGAAAAGGACAATAGTTGGAATGACACCATTAATTGTTTTTTTATTTTTAGTCAGTTGTGAACAGCCTGCAGGAGGTGAAGGAAACATGTTAAAAGAGAAAATCAGTCAATTTGTACCTACCGAAATCAGCTATGATGCCTCCCTGCTGGACCAAAGGCAGGCCAAGGTTATGGAAAATCTGTATCAGGCAGCCCTTATCATGGATGAGATATTTTTAAAACAGGTCTATTCACAAAATCTGCAAATCCGGGAAGAACTAAGGTCATCCGCGACTGAACTGGATGCACTTCGTCTGCAATATTTTACAATTATGTTCGGGCCATTTGACCGATTGGATCATAATATGCCGTTTTACGGAGACCATTCAAAACCTAAAGGGGCTAATTTCTATCCGGAGGATATGACTAAGGAGGAATTTCTACAATGGATTTCGGATAATCCGGAATCAAAGAAAGATTTCAGTTCGGAATTTACGGTGATTCGTCGGGATAATGGTGGTTTGGTTGCGATACCCTATTCGGAATATTTCGGAGAAGATCTTCAGAAAGCCGCAGATTATCTCCAGAAAGCAGCAGAATTTGCGGATAATCCGACATTGAAAGATTATTTAATTAAAAGAGCAGCTGCATTCCTGAGTAATGATTACTATGAGAGTGATATGGCCTGGATGGATCTGAAAGATCATCTGATCGAAGTTGTGATCGGCCCTTACGAAGTGTACGAGGATGAACTTTTCAACTATAAGGCCGCGTTTGAATGCTTTATTACACTTCGCGATCCTGAAGAGAGTAAAAAGTTAGCAAAATTCGGAAGTTACCTGATAGATATTGAAAAGAATTTGCCCATTCCGGATGAATATAAAAATTTTGAAAGAGGTTCCGAATCCCCAATTGTGGTAGCCCAGGAAGTGTACACGGCAGGTGATACCAAGGCCGGTGTGCAAACTATTGCTTTTAATCTGCCCAATGATGAGCGGGTTCGGAAAGCAAAAGGTTCAAAAAAGGTGATGTTGAAAAATGTGAATCAGGCAAAATTCCAGCAGATTCTGGTACCTATCGCGGCCCAGGTTCTTGCTGAAGAACAGCTGCCCCAGGTAACTTTTGATGCATTCTTCAACCATGTTCTGATGCATGAGATGTCCCACGGAGTTGGACCTGGATTTATTCAGGTGGATGGGAAGGAGACTGAAGTGAAAATCGAGTTGAAAGAAACCTATTCCAGTATCGAAGAGTGTAAGGCGGATATTCTGGGGATGTATAATATCATATTTATGATCAGGAAAGGTGAGTTTCCGGAATCTATGGAAAAACAAACCTGGGCCACTTTTCTGGCCGGAATTTTCCGTTCGGTAAGATTTGGTATTGGTGAGGCACATGGAGCCGGTAATGCGATTATATATAATTATCTGCTGGAAAAAGGCGGCTATATCTTCGATGAAAAAACCTTGAAGGTTCGGGTAGATTTTGATAAGGTTTACGATGTATTGGAACTGTTGGCTACTGAAGTGCTAACTCTGCAGGCGACCGGGGATTATGAATCTGCAAAAAGACTTATTGAATCCTATGCTGTGGAATCTCCCAGCATGAAAATTCTCAAGGATAAACTTGTTGATCTCCCGGTTGACATTAAACCTGTCTATCAGATTGATAAAATAATGTAGTGGTTCCTAAGTAAATGCATAAATAAAAGGGGAACATTTTGTTGGTCGTTCCCCCTTTTTATCTGAAAACATTTCTCTATCAAAAGTATTGGCTACTTTATTTACCGTCTGTTTGAGCATGAATTTCCGTCTTTATTTCTCGGTTGCTTTCACCATAATCTCGGTCATTCTTTTAATGAATTCACCTGGTGATTCAAGATTTTGATTTAAAACCTGGATTCCCTCGTAAAGCTGCACAATACAATCTCTCAGAATAGTGCTTTTGCTGTCCACCATATTGATGCGTGATAGATTCTTTATCAGAGGATGCCGGGTATTTATTTCCAGAATTTTCTTTGATCCGGTAAAATCTTTATCCATATATTTCATCATCCGCTCCATTGAACTATCCAAAGCCTCTTTTCCACTGACCAGAGTCGCGGGTGAATCGACCAGTCTTTTTGATTCAATGACATCCTCCACTTTATCCCCCAGTGTTTCCTTAAAAACATCAATAAGGGACTTCGATAAATTTTCATTCAGCGCCTCTTCCCGGTTTTTGTCATCCACATCCATATCGATGTCTGCTTTTTCAATGGACTTAAGCGGTTTTTTATCGTACTCCGGAATTGAGGGGATGATAAAGATGTCTACCGGATCGGTTAGGAGCAGTACCTCGATGTCTTTTTCGCGAAAGTATTCCAGGTTGGGACTGCGCTTGATTATATCCATATTCTCACCTGTCAGATAGTAAATTTCCTTCTGATTATCTTTCATCCGGGAAACATAATTTTTCAGGGACGTAAACTGATCTTTTTCAGTGACCGTCGATTCAAAACGTAATAAATCTATTATTTTATCTCGATTGGTAAAGTCCGTATTGATACCGGTCTTAAAGAGGGGACCAAAATTCTGGTGAAATTTCTTAAATTTTTCCGGTTCGGTTTTTGACCACTCCTCCAGAAAACCCAGAATCTTCGATACCAGGGTGTTTTTAATTTTCGCTATTACCGGACTATTTTGAACCCACTCCCGGGATACATTGAGCGGAAGGTCTTCAGTATCAACTACTCCTTTCACAAAACGGAGGTATTCGGGCAGTAGTTCCTTGGCATTATCCTGAATAAAGATTTTATTAGAATAAAGATGCACCGTTTTTTCCAGATCTTCCCTGAAAAAGGTTGGGGGGGCAGTATCAGGGATAAAAATCAAGGATTTAAAATTCACAGCACCTTCAATATTGAAATGCATGAAACCTGCGGGAGGCTGAAAGTCATTGGAAAGAAACTTATAGAATTCATCCAATTCCTCCTTTTTGAGCTCACTTTTTTGTTTTTGCCATAGGGCTGTTACCCGGTTTACCTGCTCTTTATCCACATAAATCGGAAAATCCACGAAATTTGAATATTTTCGAATCACATCCTTTATCCGATACTCCTCTGCGAATTCTTTTGCTTCCTCTTTCAAGGTGAATAAAATTTTAGTACCCCGTTGTTTACGGTCAATTTCTTCTATGGAGAAGGTTCCTTCACCTTTGGACGTCCAGCGATATCCCTTCGAATCGGCTTCAGCATAACGTGTTTCTATCGTCACTTCATCGGTCACCATAAATACTGAATAAAATCCAACCCCAAACTGCCCGATTAACTGACCATCAAGAGGTTTCTTTTCTTTGGAGAGTTTCTGTAAAAATTCCAGGGTGCCTGAATGCGCCACAGTGCCAATTTCATTGATTAATTCGTCTTTTGTCATTCCAATACCGGTATCTTCGATGCTGAATTGATTTTTCTTTTCATCAAGCGTAATTGTGATTTTTAAATCAGCATTGGGATCCAGGATATTTTTGTCTGTGAGTCCCCGAAATCGAATTTTATTGAGGGCATCTGAAGAATTAGAGATAAGTTCGCGCAGAAATATTTCCGGATGAGTGTAAAGAGAATGCACGATTAAATGGAGTAATTGTTTCATTTCCGCACGAAACTCGAATTTCTCTGGCTGAGATTTTTTTGCTTTGGCCATACAACATACTCCTGTATTTTTAATTTGAATATTTGATTAGTATGACTAATTTAGAACATTAAATTTACAAAGATAACACAGGTAACTCAATTGGTTTAGAAATCCTGTGGTAATCCTTAAATCTTCTTCTAAAACTGATGTTTTTATTCTGAATTTGTTACGCAAAAAAATACAATGGAACAGTATAACATGATTTGGGCAAAGAAATTAACTCTCGAACAGATGAATGATATGATGAAAAACTCCATCGAGGAACAATTGGGTATCGAGATGGTAGAATTGGGCAATGATTTTATCAAAGCAAAAATGCCGGTGGATCGGAGAACTCGTCAGCCCTTTGGCGTTCTACACGGTGGGGCTTCGGTTGTATTGGCTGAGTCCCTGGGCAGTTTTGCAAGTTATTTGACGCTTAAAAGTGAAGACCGAATCGCGGTGGGTATAGAAATTAACGCCAATCATATTCGCTCGGTCACACAGGGAGAGGTAACCGGAATCGCTCATCCCATTCATCTTGGCAAGCAGACCCATGTTTGGGAAATAAAAATACTCAATGAAAAAAATAAATTGGTCTGTATCAGTCGATTGACAGTTGCCATCTTACCGAAGAAAATAGATCAGTAGCTTTTGGGAATTAATTTGACGCGTTAACCTAATTAGTAATGTTTAACCGGGCATTGTTGTAACAAGGTTTACATCTGTCTCAGGTTGTGTTAGTTCCTGAGAAATTAACTTTTGAGTGCCTAGCAGTCGCAACTATGAACTCTGACAGTATATTAAAAATATTAGACCCAATTTGTTGTAAAAGAAATTTTATATAGATGGATACCATTACTCAAATTACTCTGGGTGCAGCAGTTGGGGAAGCTACCCTGGGAAAAAAGGTGGGGAACAAAGCTATTTTATGGGGTGCTGTTGCCGGTACGATTCCTGATCTGGATGTTCTGGCCGGTCCCTTTTTGGATACGGTTTCCCGGATTGCCTTCCACCGCGGTGTGACCCACTCTTTAAGCTTTGCGATTTTATTGGCGCCACTACTGGCCTGGGTGATTTATAAAATGTATCACGGGCGTGAAGCAAACTGGAGGGAGTGGACAAAGTTGTTCTTTTGGGGTCTGATCACTCACCCCATATTGGATAGTTTTACCTCTTATGGAACCCAGTTTTTCTGGCCGTTCAGCGATTATCGGGTGGCATTTAGCACTATTTTTGTCATAGATCCGCTGTATACCGTACCCTTTTTGATGACTGTCATCGCTTTAATGTTTTATCACAGAAATGCCCCGCAGAGAAAAGTTTTAAACTATCTTGGAATCACGGTGAGTACCCTCTACCTGATGTTTACGATCACCAATAAGATGTACGTACAGCATACCTTTCAGAAAGAATTGCAGAAGCAAAATTTATCGTACAACCGAATCATGACTTCACCTGCACCTCTCAATAATTTCTTGTGGAGGGGAGTTGCAAAAAATTCCGACGGATACCGGGAAGGCTATTTATCTTTGTTCGATGAAGAAAAAAATATCCACTTCGATCATACACCGGCGAATAATCATTTGCTGGAATCCTTGCAGGGTTATTCTCAAATCCGGAAATTGAAGTGGATTACCAATAATTTTTATTCAATTTCTCAGAAAAACGGTTTTCTTTATTTAAATGATATGCGTTATGGCCGACTTAACGGCTGGGGAAAAGTGGAGGGAGAATTTGTTTTTTCATTCAGACTTGTGGAAACTCGAAAATTGCAGTCTGAAGAACTTTACGTGTTTCGGGAAAGGCCTAGTGTCAATATTGACCAGAACATGTTGACTCAATATGCCCAGCGGGTACTGGGGAAAGCTGTCTTTTAGTTAAATCTATGTACAAAATTTTCATTAGAAAGATTTTATTTTTATTTCAACCTGAGACAGTTCATACGCTGGTCGTATTTATTCTTAAAATTCCTCTCCTGAGCAAAATTTTGCGGGTCATATACAATTATCAAAATCCGGCATTGGTACGCCACATCGCCGGACTCTCATTCAGAAATCCGGTGGGATTGGCTGCCGGTTTTGATAAAAATGCAGAGATTTATGAGCAAATAGCTGACCTGGGATTCGGCTTTATTGAAATAGGAACCGTAACCCCAAAAGCTCAGCCGGGTAATCCCAAGCCTCGTATTTTCAGACTGCCACAGGATGAAGCTCTTATTAATAGAATGGGATTTAATAATGAAGGTGTGGATTGCGTCCTTGAAAGACTTAAAAATCGTTCCTCTAAGATCTTAATAGGCGGAAATATTGGTAAAAATAAATTAACCACCAATGAGGATGCCCCACTGGATTATGATGCTGCCTTTGAAAAACTTTTCAACTATGTTGACTTTTTTGTAATCAATGTAAGTTCGCCCAATACGCCTCACCTTCGTGAACTGCAGGAACGGGAGCCTCTCAAAAACTTGTTGCATCACCTGAGAAAAAAAATGTTATCAAAGGAAAAACCAAAACCGATTTTTTTAAAGATAGCCCCCGATCTGAATGATCATCAATTAGCAGAAATTGCTGCGGTTATTTTGGAAACAGCGGTGGATGGCGTTGTAGCAACTAACACCACACTTTCCCGGGAGAACTTGCATACAATTTCTCCAAAAATCAGTGCTATTGGTGAAGGCGGTTTAAGTGGAAAGCCGCTGAAAAACCGTTCCACTGAGATTATTCGCTTTTTAAGATCCAGGCTGGGAGATCAAATACCTATTATTGGAGTGGGGGGGATACATTCTCCGGAAGATGCTCTGGAAAAATTCCAGGCTGGTGCCTCACTGATTGAAATATATACCGGTTTTATTTATGAAGGCCCGGCTTTGATTAAGAGAATCAACAAAGCTCTTCTCAAAAGTTCACTGTAAGATCTACATACGTAATACTTTCTATTTTTTAGTATGACTTTTTACCAGTGACTTCGCAATTCGAGTACTGCAGTCCTTTAATAGTCTTTTCAGTTTCTTATCAATCTTTGGTGTAAGAGAAGTTATAATTTTCTCGTTTTCCTCAAATAAGTAATGAGTTAAATGAGTCTTCAAAATTTTAGATAGCTCATTTCCCGAACCCGGAAATTCAATTAAGGATATAAATCCCTCAGCATCTGTCAGGCTCTCCCAACTCTCTGACGCCATTTTTATTCCCAGTACACCCGCCTTTGGAAAATCCAGCTTAAGATTATTCAGCAGCACAGCCGCAAAATCAGAAATACCGGGTTCGTGACCGAAATATACCACTGAACTCTTATTATTTGGCAAGGACTGGCTTAAATTCAAATAGGCAGTCGATGAATTATCCTGGTATAATGACTCTTCCTGTAAAATATCCTGGCGGGGATATTTAATTCTATCTGCAAAAACAGTTGCTGTTTCCAGTGCCCGCGGAGCCGAACTGGAAATCCAGATATCCGGTACAATATTATAAAATGAAAATTGTTTAGACATTTTTCTGGATTCCTTCAGGCCCTTTTTATTCAGAGTCCGCTCAAAATCGGGCAAACCGGCAGTCCGTTCAGTTGCAGTGGCATGCCTCACAAGTATGATTGTTTTCATAACTCACCTGTATGATATTTATTTTCTTATTTGAAATTTTTGAGATAGAACCATGCACCAAGATACCTGTTCATCCGATTAATATCGTCTGTGGCTAGTTCTTTGCAACGCTTGAGGTCCATATTGTCTTCCAGATCTGCCAGTTTTACCACCCTGGCCAGCGTGTCCATGGTGACCCGGGCAATATATTTCATGTAGTCCTCACCTGCCCGTTTCGTTAATGCATCCACGGCGTTAATTATTTTTTCGGTAAAACCTTCGCTTGCTAATTGCTCCAGGGTTAGAGGTGAATCTTCAATGACATCATGCAACAGTGCCACAATTTTTTCGTCACCTGAATCCAGCCTGCTCATCACCCGCAAGGGATGTAAAATGTAAGGTTCTCCGTATCGGTCCCTTTGTCCCAGATGGGCCTGTATTGCAATCTGTAATGCTTTTTCAAAATCTGAATTTTCTTCGAAATGCATGAGGTCCACCTGAATCTTGAGTTGTCATGATTTGTGGTTTAAACGGTGTTCAATAGTATTGATGACGGTGCTTAACGTTTTAATTCTGGCGTACCACTTACAATTAGATTCTACAATAGTCCACGGGGCATAAAGCGTACTGGTTCTTTGTAACATTTCATCAATGGCAGCCTCGTATTGATCCCATTTTTCCCGATTTCTCCAGTCTTCTTCTGTGATTTTCCAATTTTTGTACGGAATTTTTTCCCGTTCTTTAAATCGTCGTAACTGTTCATCCTTGTCGATATGCAGCCAGAATTTTATGAGAATTGTTCCAAAATTAGTAAGTTGCTCCTCCATCTCATTAATTTCCTGATATGCTCTCCGCCATTCCGCTTCGCTGCAAAACCCCTCGATCCTCTCAACCAGCACCCTTCCATACCAGGAACGATCGAATATGGCAATATGTCCGGCCTTGGGAATTTTTATCCAGAAACGCCAGAGGTAGTGATGAGCTTTTTCGATATCATTCGGGGCACTGATAGGTATAACTTCATAACCACGGGGATCCAGACTATTGACCAATCTCCGGATGTTTCCGCCCTTACCCGCTGCATCCCAGCCGGCATAAATGAGCACAACCGGTATTCTTTTGACATAAATCTCATGTTCTAATTCCCGAAGACGTTTCTGACGCGCAGAAAGTGCCTTTTCATAATCAATTCGCCCAAGGTGAAGTGAAAGATCTACTTTGGAAAGCACAGAAGAACCGAGGGGATCAAAATAGACCGTTTTCCTTTTTCGCTTAGCGGGGCTTTTTGGGGAAGCTTCAACTTCATTCACTCTTTTCTGAATCGCTTCAATTGTAATTTGAAATATTTTTACAGTTGCAAATCGACGATCATGGGATTCGATGATCTTCCATGGGGAAAAATCAGAATCGGTTTTAGCCAGCATTTCTTCTATGGCTTCAAGGTATTTTTCATACTGTTTGTGATGTTTCCAGTCTTCTTTGGTCACCTTCCAGCGGGTTGCCGGGATCTTTTGGATTTTATTAAATCGTTTTGCCTGTTCTTTCTTTGAAATATGTAAGAAAAATTTTATAATGATGGCGCCGTCCGCTACCAGCTGCCTCTCAAAGGACTTTATTTCATGATAAGCATTCTGCCAGACCTTTTTTTTAAGGAGACGATCAACCCGTTCCACCAAAACCCTTCCGTACCAGCTCCGGTCGAATATGGCAATGCGACCCTTTTCCGGTGTTTTTATCCAGAATCGCCACAGGAAAGGCCGGAATTGCTCTTCACTGTTGGGTGGATTAATCGGATGTACTGTAAATCCACGTGGCTCAAGTGCCAGGGTGAGTTTATTGATTAAAGTACCTTTACCGGCTGCATCCCATCCTTCAAACAACAGAATGATAGGAATCTGCAATGATTTTGCCTTACGCTGTAAATTTCCCAGTTCTATTTCTAATTGTTCGAACCGGTTGCGATAATCCGATTTATTTATCTTTTGAGACAAATCAATATTTTCAAGCATTTTGTCTCCTTTATTACCTCATTTTCCGTTGACCGATAATTTATCTTTTATTCATTGTGATATATTTATATCAAATAATCTTTCAACTCTTTCCATAAATTTTGGTATGCCCGGGAAGCGGGTGATTTTTTTTGGAAAACCAGCACGGGTTTCCGCTGTAAACCCATCTTCTCAATATCGGCAGAATATGGGATCATGCTTTTTATAGATGGTGTAAATTTCAGGGAGTATTCAGACATTATATCTGTGTGCATCTTCTTGCGTTTTTCTACCATTGAAAAAAACGGTAATAACTTGTCCGAATCATAACGATGTTTTCTGAAAAATTTTCCCAGGTTTATATAAGCTAATATGGATAGACTGGTTGGAATAATGGGAACCAGAATATGGTGCGATGCTTGAAATATATTTTCAGAAACCAGGGTGATATTGGGGGGACAATCCAGGAAGATATAGTCATATTCGTCCCGGAAGGTGAGTAGCAATTTTCTGAGACGTGTTTTTGATTTTTGTGTTCGATCCAGAATTATGTCCAGATTTCGATAGGAAATATGTGCGGGTAACAAGTCCAGATGTTGAAAATCTGTCCCTTTTATATACCGGTCAAGAATTTTTTTCCTCCTGATAATCTTTTTACCGGTTTGTTTTTTGGAGGGTTTAATTCTGAAATAATAGGAAGCTGCTCCTTGCGGGTCCAGATCGCAAATAAGAGTCGCGTGACCCTCTGAAGCAGACAGATAGGCAAGATTCACGCATGCGCTGGTTTTTCCTACTCCCCCTTTAATGCTGTATAATGATATGATTTTCAAGGTAAATTCCTCTTCAGAATTTTCGATCAAATAATCTTTGGTATATTTCCAGCTGATGAGAATTTTTAAAAACTTGAAAGGCACTTTTAAATTGTTTTTTAAGCATATGCCTTTCCTGGTTGAAATAGGTTAATAAACCACCATAAGCGGCGGCTGTCTTTTTAGAATCTTTTTGTACGAAATTTAATCTAGTCAGACGCTGCTCCAAATCCAGTGACTGCACCGATAGATCGTTGTAAGTGCCCAACAGATCCTGGACAATTTTAAGTTGTTCAACAACTTTTTTTATCTCTTGAACCGGGAAAAGTGAGGAAAAAAATTCCAAAAGATAGCGCAATTTTTTACACTCAATTCGCATCGCATGAATCAGCGGATCCTCAGGATTACCAGCATCAATATCGTTCATTTTTAAAAGGACATTTTGTAATCGCTTACTAATTACTTTCTTGGCATAGGGTAGGACAGGAGTTTTGGCCTGTGGTTTTAAGAGGATTTGTTTGGATTTTAGAAATTTTAACCAGTCTTTTATAAACAGCTTATAGTCATTTGAATTTAACATCTGCTTTACCTGATTCTGCTCTTGGATTCGAAGACCGTGAATCTCTTCGAATAGAAGATCCAGCGGCTTTTTTAGAAAATTAGGGAGAATTTTTTTATAACTCTTTTCTTTGAGCAGATAAACATCTAAATCCCGTAATTCGTTGGTTGCCTTTTGCAGGTCAGCAAATTTTGTTCTGAATAATGACAGTTCGCGGGGTGGCAGAATTGATTTACTCTGCCCCAGCAGAGAGCGGGTCCGGCGGACAGCAACCCTGAAATCATGGAGGAATTCAATATCAATATCATTCCTTATTCCTGCTTCATTTCGTTTGATGACCTCTGCAAATTGCAGTAAGATTTGCTGGAGAGCTTCCCCAACGGTCAGGCTTTCCTGCAGATTTATTTTGGATGAATATTTTTCCGGTTTATTACCAGAATGATAAATTATTCTCTGAAAATGAGAAAAAGAGTCTGATTTCAGTGAAAATTTTTCAATGATTTCATGTACCCGTTTTTGCTCTGCCTGATATCCGCGAATAACATTCACCTGCAGAGAGGGATTTAACGGGGTTCTTTTCTGATTACTTACTAAACTTGAATTTTGTAAAAATAACTTAACCACTTTCTTATCATCTTCGTTTAAAAGATAAATCGTCTGAAAAATATATTCCTCGCTCAATTGATAAATGAGAGCACGAATATTGATGATAGAGTTGAGTCGATTCTTGAGGGGAGAGGTGGGGAAATCCTTATGGTAAAGATGCCTTGAAAATTTATCCAGAGATACCGTATTGATTGGCAT
>CP070707.1:3240240-3269716 GCA_020350205.1 bacterium | reverse complement strand
ATTGACGAATGTTACGCAGCCTTGTTACCTGAAGACAAAGTAAAGACTATCCAAAAATTAAAGGACAAGTATCAGCATGTGGGAATGATAGGTGATGGGGTAAATGACGCCCCGGCTCTGGCGACAGCGACAATTGGAATTTCTATGGGTGTTTCCGGGAGTGATGCGGCAATTGAAACTTCTGATATTTCATTAATGAAAGATAATTTATTTAATCTTATTTCCTTGAAAAAGCTCAGTCACAAAACGGTTCGAATCATTCAGCAAAATATCTTCATTTCCATATTTTTGAAGGCAGTTTTTTTCATTTTGGCCATTCCCGGCTACGCGACTTTATGGATGGCGGTATTTGCCGATATGGGTGCCAGCTTAATTGTTATTTTTAATGGTTTGCGTACCCTGCGAATAAAGAAACTTTCATGAAAAAGCCTTTAACTGTAACTTTCTGGCACCCTTCGCTATCCTATTTTATAATGATATAGGAAAAAAAGTTAAAAATCGGAGGACATAATAATGATGAGCACAGCTTATGGATTTTCAAAATTTGTGGATTTGTCTTATGAAAAAGCTCTTGAAAAGGTAACTGAGGAACTAAAGAAAGAGGGTTTTGGTGTTTTAACTGAAATTGATGTCAAAGAAACGTTGAAAAAAAAGCTGGATGTTGATTTCAAAAAATATAAAATCCTGGGGGCATGTAATCCGCCTTTTGCCTACGAAGCCCTGAAAAGTGAAGAACAAATCGGTTTGATGTTGCCCTGTAATGTCATCGTGTATGAAAATAGTGAAGGCAAAACCGTGGTAGCCGCTATTGACCCCATTGCATCGATGCAAGCTGTGAAAAATGAAAGTTTGGGTAAAATTGCCGGTGAAGTCCAAAAAAAGTTGAAAAATGTCATAGAAAACCTCTGAAATTTCTAATAAAGGATGCTGAAGACATTCCGTTCAGCATCCTCCTTCCTGCTTATGGTTATATTTTGTTGTTTTTTTCAAAATTCCTTTTAAATTAAAACCACTCTCTTAACATGGGTTTCAAGAATGTACTTTACCAAGGCACAACTGCGGGCAATATGGTTTATTATTATTGTCTTTTCTGGTGCCGTTATTTATCAGTATGCCCGAGTGATATTTTTCAGTGATGAGGGATATGACTTCAGTGCTTTCGATAGTCTCTTTATTGAAAGAAAGAACAGTATTGTCGACAGTGAAATCCTTCCAGATACGATCTCTCCGCAAAAATATCAGCATCTTGAGTCAGCACAGGAGCGTTCGGTGGTTATCCAACAATTTCCGATCAATATTAATAAAGCCACCATGGAGGAACTTCAAGCCTTACCCAGAATAGGACCAGCCATGGCTGCACGAATTGTGACTTACAGGGAAGAATTCGGACCATTTGTGAAGAAAGTTGATTTGATGAAAGTAAAAGGTATTGGAAAAAAAACTTTCTCAAAATTGCAGGACTTAATTACGATTGAGTAAGTTAAAAACAATATATACTTGTTCAGGAACGATATAGTATTAGGTACAAATGACGTTTATTATTCTGTAAAGAAAATGTGCCTTAGAAAATTATGAGAATAAATCCCGGCTTACCCGGTTTGAAGCGAATACTTTTGGCCTGCCTGAACCATGACAGCTTTATAACCCTTGTCATCTAAAAGTGCTTTCAAATGATTCTGGGCATTTTTCTCTCCATGGACCAGAAATATAGTTTTAAGTCTATGATAGTTCAGTTGACTCACATAGTCTATTATATCCTGATAGTCTGCGTGAGCGCTGAAGGTATTCAGTGATATCACTTCAGCCTTTAACTTATAAAAATCCCCGAAAATTTTTACCTCTGCAGGTCTGTCAAGAATTTTCCGTCCCAGGGTGTTTTCTGCCATATATCCCACAATTAAAATGGTGTTTTTGGGATTTTCAATATTATGAATTAAATGATGTAGTATTCTTCCGGCTTCGCACATTCCAGATGAAGAGAGGATGATAGCAGGTTCATTCAGGCTGTTCAATTCTTTACTCTCCTCCTGGTTGGTTATGTATCGTAATTCATTGAAACCAAAAGGATTTTTGTGATGATCAAGAAAAGCCTCCCGGGTTTCCTTGTCGTAACATTCCTGATGCACTCTGAAAATGGAGGTTGCATTGGTTGCCATCGGACTATCCACATACACGGGGATATTGGGGATTTTTTTCTGGTCACGCAGAACATGTAAAAAATAAACCAGCTCCTGGGTCCTTTCCACGGCAAAGGCCGGGATAATGATTTTGCCTCCTCTTTCAATGGTTCGGTTAATCACTTCAGCCAGTTCGTTCAGAGCCGTCTCGATAGGATCATGTAATCGATCACCGTAGGTGCTTTCCATAATAAGGTAGTCCACTTCAGGAATTATTTCAGGATCTCGCAAAATGGGTAATTTTTTTCGTCCCAGATCGCCGCTGAAACCAATTTTCATTTGTTGTCCGTTCAAGTTGATTTCGCATACTGCTAATGCTGAACCGAGAATATGTCCCGCATCATAAAAAGTCATTTGAATTCCATCAAGCACCGGAAAATGCCTGTGATACGAGACAGTAACAAAATAATCAAGACTGTTGACCACGTCCTGCTCATTGTAGAGGGGTTGCTTATCGAAGGTTTCACCTTTTTTTCTGGCCCGCTTTTTAAGGAATTCGTAGTCCTTAGCCTGAATATGAGCAGAGTCCATCATGATAAGACTTGCCAGATCCCGGCTGGCTGGCGTTGCATATATATTTCCATTATATCCTTTTTGGGGAAGAACCGGAATTAATCCGGAGTGATCAAAATGAGCATGGGTAAGAATTAAGGCATTCACAGCCTTGGCGTCAAAAGGCCAGGTGCGGTTTTTGGCATCTGCCTCTTCCCGCCTTCCCTGAAATGCCCCGCAATCAACCATGATTATTTTGTCTTTAATTTGCAAAAAGTGTTTCGATCCTGTGACCTCCTGAGCAGCTCCCCAGGAATAAAATTCAGCTCTCATAATTCCTCTTTCCCCAGTTTTGAACTGCTTTCCGTGATCTGTAAAATTACCTTCCAGATAAAAGGTTTTAGCGTATTTTACGTCTTATCTTTTTCCATAATCCGCTGCCGAACATTTTATCTGAATTCGCCAGGATAGTCTTAATAAGATTAATTACCTCCCGTTCACCTGCCCAGTGGCGGGTAATCACACGCGGATCAACTTCATTGATTAACTCATTCAGAACATAAGCGGCCAGAGCAATATCGTCCAGATAGCCAACCGGCCCGAAGATGGCCTCAGGTATTACATCTAGAGGGGAAATAAAATAAGCAATCACTCCTGCCAGCTTCGCTTTTTTCGCCAGGGGGACATCCTTGTCCAACATCAGCTTGCTTAGCAGATGGAAAAAATCCGGTGCCAGGATTATAATGTCAAACCAGCGTGAATTCATTGAGGACTTATTTTTGGCCCAGGTTTTTATCTGATATCGAATTTTTTGATAAAAATCCTGATTTTTGGCGTCCATTGTATTGCACACTCCCATTAAACATATTGGAGGTTAAAAATTTAAAACATTTAGCGGTACATTCAATGAGAAAAAAATTCTAGGGGGTGGAACGGATTTAAACCACTTAAAAAAGCTTGACTCATTCCGGTATATTCTTTATAATCCACAACACTAAATTCCAAAAAAATCTGTCATGTTTATTGATTATGCCAAGATTTACGTCAAAGGAGGACAGGGGGGCAGTGGTGCAAGCAGCTTTCGTCGAGAGAAGCATGTCGCAAAAGGCGGACCAAACGGGGGTGACGGAGGCCGGGGCGGGAGCATAATATTTCGGGTGGATTCCCACCTTCATACTCTGGTTGATTTTCAATATAAGAAACACTATGTTGCCAAGCACGGACAACACGGTATGGGGAAAAATAGACAGGGACGTGATGCCGATGATATTATTGTCAGAGTACCGGCGGGAACGGTGGTAAAAGATGTTGAAACTGACGAGGTTTTGGCAGATCTTTTAGAAGCAGATCAGACTTTTGTGGCCGCGAGGGGTGGAAAGGGAGGCAAAGGGAATGCCCGTTTTGTTACCCCAACGCATCAGGCACCTCGGGAATGGGAGGTGGGAGAGTCGGGTGAGGAAAAATGGCTTATTTTAGAGCTTAAGGTGATTGCGGATATTGGACTGGTGGGGAAACCAAATGCCGGAAAATCAACCCTGCTTTCCAAATTATCCGCCGCGCGTCCCAAAATTGCAGATTATCCTTTCACTACCCTTCAACCCAATCTGGGAATTGTGCGTGTTAATGATTTGGAAAGTTTCGTAATGGCAGATATTCCCGGTCTGATAGAAGGAGCTCATACCGGAAAGGGTTTAGGATTACAGTTTCTTCGCCATGTTGAACGAACACGCCTGATCTGTTATCTGATTGATCCAATGGAAGAGAAACCGGAAAAAACTTTTAAGATTTTAAAGAATGAGCTGGAACAATACAGTGAAAAACTGGCGAAAAAACCTTTTGTGATTGTACTTACCAAAAGTGATTCCTGGAGCGATGAGCTGAAAACTGCAAAGCATCAGAAATTGCACTCGGCCCCTTTTGCGGTGTCCTCATTAAGTGGAGAGGGATTAAAAGAATTGACAGCATATCTGTGGAGGAGGTTGAATCACATGACTCTTGAGGAGATTGATTTGACTGAGGGGAAAACTGAATGATTCAGAAAATGCATCCTCCCGCTGTTCAGGATTTAATGTATTTATTAACTATTCCTCAAATCGGACCAGGGAGAATTCGCAAGTTATTTGAGTCTCTTGGGAGCATAAATGATATATTAAGTGCTCCCATTCAAAATTTAGTACATGTTGCCGGGATTGATCAGAAGCTGGCACAACAGCTGAAAAAAGGTGGTGATCGGGCAATCGTAGATCAACAGCTCGATTTTATGGAGAAACAGAAAATTCAGTATGTCACACTGTGGGATGATACTTATCCCGAATTATTAAAAAGGATTCCAGATGCTCCTGTCCTCTTATTTTATAAAGGGATTCTGAAAGAGAACCATCAAAAAGCTGTGGCAATTGTGGGAACCCGCTCTCCTTCCAGTTATGGAAAAGTGGTGACGGCCGAATTGGCACGGCAGCTGGTCGGTCATGGAATTACGGTGGTGAGCGGTATGGCGCGGGGTGTGGATACCATTGCACATCAGACTGCGCTACAGACCGGCGGAGAAACTCTGGCGGTGTTGGGATGTGGTGTTGACCGTTGTTATCCCTCCGAAAACAACCAAATCTATCATAAAATTCCGGAACAGGGTGCACTGATATCTGAGTATTTTATTGGTACAGGTCCCGATGCTGTAAATTTCCCGAAAAGAAATCGAATTATCAGTGGTCTGTCCCTGGGGACTGTCGTTATTGAGGCAGGAAATCGGAGTGGTGCCCTGATCAGCGCCCTATTCGCTTTAAATCAGGACCGGGAAGTTTTTGCGGTGCCGGGAAATATCAATAGTCCCAAAAGTCAGGGCTGCAATCGGCTGATACAACAGGGTGCTAAATTGGTGTTGACGGTAGAGGATATTCTTGAAGAGATTGGTGAGATCACATCATCTGGCCCGGTGCAGAAGAATTGGACCATCCCGGAAAATCTGGGCCCTCTGGAAAAGAGTATCCTGGAACATTTATCATCGGAACCGAAACATATTGACCGTCTTGTTATGGAACTGCGTGAGGGACCCTCAACGGTTTTGTCCGGATTACTTTCACTGGAACTTCTGGGATTAGCACAACAGCTTGCGGGTAAAATGTTTATCAGAATTTGAGGTCAGGCGGAATAAATAGTACAGGTTCACTTTTATTAAAAAAGAGATAATGAATTTTCGATTTACAATCAAATGGAATTTTGTCATTTTTTCTCTACTGGTTGCTACCCTAGCCGGAGTGGTGGTTTATAATTTATTCCCGGATTATGTTGGGCTCGTTTCGCTATTTTTTTATATTATTCCCTCCAATTCATTTATTCCTTTTCCGCATGAGCCTGCAATTATCTATTATGGAAAAATGTATGGGCCCACTATAACAACCTTAACGGCCATTATCCCCACCATCATTGCCTGTATCATCGATTATGCGGTTTTGACACCGGTTTTTACACGTACCCGTCTCCGGACGATGAAAGAGAGCGGGATATACAAAAAGCTTATAAATTATTATGACAAGGCTCCGTTTTTAACTAACTTTTTTGCAGCCCTTTCACCGGTTCCCTTCTCACCGGTTCGTATTTTATCAGTGGCCAGTGCTTACCCGCTCTGGAAATATAGCTGCTCCGTTGTACTCGGAAGGATACCCCGCTATTATTTTTTAGCATTTTCCGGCACACTATTAAATATCCCCAATTGGGTCATTCTCATTTTCTTCGTATCTTTGATTACCATACCGCTTTATCAAAGGCTGAGGATGAGGAAAAAAACTGAATATTTGTCTGAAGGTGATGGTATGGCTGGCCAGACTTCAATTCAGGTTACTGAGGAGTAACTGACTTAAAATGTCAGAAATTGTAAGCGAATAGTATTTTTTTCAAAAAGCTGGCAAGTCTTTGGATCTGCGATCAGTGTTTAGTTATATAAGGATTAATTTTTCATCACGTAATTATCGGAGGTATAACCAGTGCCCAAAGAACTTCAAAATTATAATATAATCGTCACCGGAGGAACCGGAGACCTGGGACAGGCCCTGATCGGGGAATTGATAAAAAATGGTGCCTCTGTTTTTACAAATTTTCGTGATCAATCAAAGTTTACAACCCTAAAAAAAAGTATCGGGAATTCATCACACTTGTTCGGAATGAAAACCAGCCTTATGGAACAGGCAGAAGTTAATTCATTCTTCGAAAAATCCCGGGATATATTTAAACGGCTGGACGCTTTTTTTCATATTATGGGTGGTTTCTGGATGGGACCCGAACTCGCAGATACCAGTTGGGACGACTGGAAATTCATGATGGACTTGAATCTCAACAGTACTTTTTTATGCACGAAAGCGGCTTTTAAGATTATGAAAGCCCAGTGCAGTGGTAGGATTTTTACCATTTCGGCGAAAACTGCCGAAGAATTTCCTCCGCAAATGGGTGCATATGTTATCAGTAAATCCGGTGTGCTGGCCTTAACACGCGTACTGGCAAATGAAGGGAAGCAATACAATATTCAGGCGAACGCGATTTTGCCAAGTATTCTCGATACGCCGGCAAATCGAAAATCAATGCCAGATGCGGATGTAAATCAATGGGTGACACCAAAGACAATCGCCCGTCTACTGGTTCAAATGTGTAGACCAGAATCCCAGGCAGTTTCTCACTCTTATATCAAAGTATTCGGAAAATTGTAAAGAAATTATCAGAACACCTATGACTTATAAGCCTTCTTCCGAACTCGAAGACCTTATAGAGCAGCTTCTGGGGGAGGAAAAGCCAAAATTTTTTCAAAGTATTGCTGAATCCCTGCCGCATACTATTCGTTTCAATTCCCTGAAAGGTGAAACGGATCTGCTTAAATCGTTTCTCTTCGAACAGGGTATTCGTGTGGAATTATTTCCTGGTTTTAACGATATTTACCGAGTTATTTCACAACCCTATCCTATCGGAAAAAGTTTATCCCATTTTTTGGGACATTTTTATGTGCAGGATATTGCCTCTATGTTGCCTGTTAGGGTGCTTTCTCCGGAACCGGGTGAGCTGGTACTCGATATGTCAGCTGCCCCGGGTTCTAAAACGACTCAGATCGCGGATATGATGCAAAACCGGGGTTTGATATTCGCAAATGATATTGTCCCTAAAAGACTCCGGGCATTAATTAATAATTTACAGAGGATGGGAATTATAAATACCGCTGTTATCAGGAGCTATGCTGAAAGTATCGGGAATCAGTATTTTGAGGCCTTTGACAAAGTCTTGCTGGATCCTGCATGCTCGGGTCTCGGGACACTTCATAAGTCGCCGGAAATATTAAGCTGGTGGACACCAAAACACTGCACCAGAATGGCCGCAAACCAGAAAAGTATGCTCCTCAGTGCGATTAAAGCGCTAAAGCCGGGCGGGATCCTGGTTTATTCCACTTGTACATTATCACCTGAAGAAAATGAGGAAGTGATTGATCAGGCTGTCCAGCAGTTGCCCGTGCGAATTCTCGATATCGAGCTGCCGGAACTCCTTACCCGACCGGGTCTGACTGATTTTGCCAATAAAAGGTTCAATAAACAGCTGGCAAGATGCCGTAGAATTTATCCGTTTGAAAATCAGACTGAAGGATTTTTTTTGGCAAAATTACAGAAAACAGCTGGTATGGAAGATAAAAAGCAAAAAACTTGGCAGCCGTTTCAGCTGAATTTTATTGCAGATAAAACCTCACCAGTTAAAAAATATTTAGATTATTTTTCTCAACATTTCGGCATCCCCAGAGAGGTATTTTCAGAAATGAAATACCATATTAAGAATGATATTACGGTGGTTTCTCCGGAAATCGCTGATTTTACCTTTTATTCGAAACCATTTAAGACCGGTTTAACCATGGCTCGTCCGATGACGCACATTGGTAAAATGACTACCGAAGGAATTCATCTGTTTGGGAAATATATACTAGCGAACAAATTGAATCTGGACGATCTGAAAACTCTCGAATCGTTTGTCAATCGGGAACCCTTGAATTTGGCATCCTCAGGTACATTACAAACTGCCTTGTTCTATCAGGATTTCCCCGTTGGTTACGGCCTGACTGAAAATGGAAAGTTTAAAAGTCAATTCCCTAAGGCGGAGTGGCCATTCCAGGTCGTCGTCACGTCTTGAGACGACTTTTTGAATGTAAAAAAAGTAGGAACTCTGGGTCGTTGCGTAGTATTACTGTAATACTCACAAATGAGATTAATTCTGAAGTGAGTGTTCTCAAAAAAAGTTGCTTATATGGGCATTAAATATTAAGTTTCAAACTTATTGATTTCAAAAGGATTGGATAGATATGTGCGGTGTGGCGGGATATTTTTCGCGTTCTGGTGCGAATGTTGCGGGTCAAGTCATGTTAGGTTTATATTCAGAACAACATCGTGGGCAAGAGAGCTGTGGAATTGCTGTTTCAGACGGAAAAGTGATTCGTTTACATAAATCAATGGGATATGTGAAGGAGGTTTTTACACCTGAAACCTTGCGAGATTTACCAGGTCATATCGCCATTGGACAGGTTCGATATCCTACCCGTGGAAGTTCCGTTTTACAGAATGCTCAGCCGTATATTATTGAAACTCTGGGTGGGCCAATTTATGCTGTTGCGAGTAATGGGGATATTGTCAACTATGATGAAATCTCCCGGTGGCTTCAAACACGAGGTGTTCATCTTTCCTCGAGTAATGATGGAGAATTAATCGGCCGGTTTCTGGTTTATCACCATGAACGGCTGGATATGAGCATCCCGGATGCGATCAGACTGTTAATGAATCGGGTGAAAGGGGCCTATTCATCTCTCTTCCTCACTCCCAATTCACTGTATGTGTTCAGAGATGAGTATGGTTTTCGCCCTCTGTTTCTGGGTGAAATTAATGGGGATGTCGCAGTTGCTTCGGAGACATGTGCCCTGGATATTCTGCGACCCCATAAAACAAGAGAGATATCACCCGGAGAAATTGTGCAAATAAGTCGGGAAAAAATCGCATCCTCACCCAAACCAGACCACCTCTTTAATCATAAACCCCAAGAGTTCAGGCATTGTGTCTTTGAATTAATTTACTTTGCCAGGCCGGACAGTTTTCAATTTAATGAATATGTGTATTCCGTTCGCCAAAAGATCGGTGCGAAGCTGGCCAGTTATGACAATTTTGATGCTGATGTGGCACTGCCTGTCCCGGATTCTGCAAATTTTATGGCCCTGGGATATGCCAATGCTAAAAGGATCCCTTTTGATTTTGGACTGATCCGTAATCATTATGTGGGGCGAACCTTTATTCGCCCTGATCAGCATTTACGTGATGAATCAGTCCGTCAAAAATTTAATCCACTCAAGGATTTTTTTACTAATAAACGTGTTGTAATCGTGGATGATTCCATAGTGAGGGGAACAACCATACGGAAAATAATCCGTATGATTCGGGGTGCCGGAGCACGGGAAATACATTTGCGGATTGGTTCGCCCCCGGTAAAACATTCCTGCTATTACGGAATTGATACCCCCCGCCGTAAAGAACTTATCGCGAACAGCATGACCCTTGAAGAGATCCGGGAATATGTTGAAGTCGACTCTCTTAAATATTTAAAGATTGAAGATTTAAAAGACTGCGTAAAAAAATCAAATCATTTTTGCTATGCCTGCTTTGATGGAAATTATCCCATTCCCAAAACCGAAGAAGTGAAAACTGCGCTGGTGGAAGATAGTTCATATGGGTAAAATTCGACTTAACAACATGATTTTCTATGCTCACCACGGCTATTACCAGGCGGAGCGTGAACTGGGCCAAAAATTTCAGGTGGATATGGAGTTGGAGTGCAATTTTGAAAAAGCCATCCACAGTGATGATTTGAAAGATACAGTGAATTTCGAGTCAGTATATCAGAAAGTCCATCATATTTTTAGCAGTTATAAATTTACCTTGCTGGAAACTCTTGCCGATCGGATTGCCATCGAGATTCTGGAAAATTTTCCGGTTAATTCAGTCCTGATTAGAGTCCGTAAACCGAATGTTCCCTTAAACGGTTTCCTGGATAATGTTGAAGTTGAACATTTCCACCGAAGGGCGCATGATGCCTAAGGTGTTTATTTCGCTAGGTTCAAATAAGGGGGATAGACAATCTTTTCTGATTAAAGCGGTGACGAAGATGAAACAATTGGGAAATTTTTTGTCGGTATCTCCACTATACCGGAGCAGTGCCTATGGTTTCACCGATCAACCAGATTTCTATAATGCTGTTATTATTATGGATACTGAAATTCCGCCGCAGTCCCTTTTGAAGGATTTAAAAGAAATAGAATTGGCTGTGGGAAGGATTGAAACCTTCCACTGGGGGCCGCGCGAAATTGACCTTGACATCATTTTGTATGAACAGATGCAATTACATAATTCTGAATTGTCAATTCCCCATCCGGATTTCCAGAATCGCATTTTTGTGCTAAAACCCCTTGCGGACATTGCTCCTGAATATCCGGTACCGGGAGAGAATGTAACCATCAGTGAATTGCTTAATAAATGTCAGGATGAGACGATAATCGAAATTGTAAAAAAGGACTGGTATTCAAATGGGGTTACGATTTGATCATCTCCATTATATTGCAATTGAAGGTGTAATCGGCGCCGGGAAAACTTCCCTTGCTCATCCCTTGCTACAGAAATTGGGCGGCCGACTGGTTCTGGAAGAATTCGAAGAAAATCCCTTTCTGGAAGATTTCTATCAGGATCCCGAGCACTATGCTTTTCAAACCCAGATATTTTTTTTATTGAGCAGATATCGCCAGCAGGAACAGATTATGCAGTATGATCTTTTCGAAAAAAAGATCATCGCGGATTATATGTTTGTAAAAGATCGTATATTTGCAACGCTGAATCTTAATGAAAAAGAGATGACCCTGTACAATATGTTAGCCAGAATTCTGGAAAAAAGGATTGTAAAACCTGACCTGGCTATCTATTTAAAAGCTTCCACTAAAAAGCTGATGCACAATATCAGGAAAAGAAACCGGCCCTATGAAAGACAAATCAAGGAAGACTATATAGACGCCCTGAATAATTTATATGAGGAATTTTTCTGGAATTACAGTTCCACACCATTGTTGATTATCAACACCGAAAATCTTGATTTTGTGAATAATGAAAATCATTTAAACCAGATTTTAGTGGAGATCAGTCGCCACCGAAGCGGTAAAAAATTGGTCAGTTTTGATCTGGGTAAGGGATTGATTTAATGTTCAGGCTTATTCTGTTCGCAATATTGTTTTATTTAATTTTCCGAGTCGTCAAAAAATTAATATATTTCTTTACCCCGCCTAAATCGGAAGTAAAAGGTAAACCGCAGAAGAAGATCAAGTCTTACGACCCTGAAAATATTGAGGATATTGATTATCAGGAAGTTGACAAAAAAAATGAAACAAAGTA
This sequence comes from bacterium, assembly GCA_020350205.1. Taxonomy (GTDB): domain Bacteria; phylum Calditrichota; class Calditrichia; order RBG-13-44-9; family RBG-13-44-9; genus RQOF01. The sequence goes on along the minus strand of CP070707.1, from coordinate 3,257,613 downwards.
AAGATAAAAATATAAGAAGTGAATTAAAAAAGCTAAAGCAAGAGAATAAACGGCTAAAAGTTCTGCTGCATCTGGCAGATAATTTACAGGCACATCTGGACCTGGACAAGCTTCTCCTGACCACCATGCAGGAGGTCGCAAAAATTTTGGATGCCGATCGCTGTACGGTCTTTTTACTGGACGAAGAGAAACAAGAATTGTGGTCTATCGTAGCGATGGGTATTGAGAAGGGCAAGGAGATCAGATTTCCGGCAGATAAGGGAATAGCAGGCCATGTTGCCATGACCGGTGATATCCTGAATATTCCGGATGCCTATCAGGATTCTCGATTTAATCCGGAGATTGATAAAAAAACTGGCTATCGAACTCGCAACATGTTAACGATGCCGCTGACCAATCGTGACGGAATTATCATCGGGGTGTTTCAAATTTTAAATAAGCGGAAGGTAGCATTTGATCAGAGTGATGAAGAATTACTGGCCGCCATTTCTCAAATTACCGCCACAACCGTCGAAAATTCACTCTTGTATGAAGAACAGGTTGAATCTTTGAATAGTTTTGTGGAGACTCTCTCCGCTACCCTGGATACCCGGGATTACATTACAGCCGGTCATTCCCGAAGGGTCACAATGTATACCCTGGCATTGTGTGAACAGATGCAACTCGGGGAAAATCCCTGCGAAGAATTGAGATTTGCCGGTTTATTACATGATATCGGGAAACTGGGAATTCCTGAAGCGGTCCTCTTTAAAGCAGGCAAGTTAACCGAGCAGGAATATGCCATCATAAAAAGGCATCCTGCGGTTACCCGGCAAATTTTGGGCAATATTCACTTCCCGCGAAAACTGAAAAATGTTACCGAAATAGCTTCGACCCACCATGAAAAAATAAATGGGAATGGATATCCGGACGGGTTGCAAGCGGATGAAATCCCCCTGGGTGGCAGAATGCTGGCATTAGCGGATGTATTCGATGCTCTTACCTCATACCGGCAATATCGTGACCGGGAAGCGATCGAGAAAGTCTGGGACATCATTGAGAAGGAATCCGGACAAACCTTCGATCCCAAGGTGGTTCAAGTATTTTTGAAAACACCTTTAAACCATCTGATTGAAATTTTAGAGCACGACCAGAAGGATCATCTGGATCATCAGGATTTGCTTAAACTGGCACCCCATACCTTTTCTGAAATTTTGAAGATAAAACGCGGCAGGATTAAAAAACTAACCACCACTCAGAAAAATCTCGAAAAGTTGTTTGATAAATATTATCTTCGCAAATACATGCCGGCGTAACCCTTTTTTTCGCCGAATCTAAATTAACATTTTTTTAGGGACTGATATTATTTATATTGGCCCAATTTAAATTTATTACTTCTGAGTGGTCTTGGATTCTTCAGTAGCAAAAAAATCTAGTGCGGCCCGCTTGATCCTGGAAAACGGCCTGGAGTTCGCCGGTTATTCCTTCGGCAGGGAACAATCGGTTGCCGGTGAAGTTGTTTTCAATACCGGAATGACCGGGTATCCGGAAACGTTTACGGATCCCTCCTACCGTGGTCAAATCCTAACCCTGACCTATCCCCTATTGGGAAATTACGGGGTACCCCCGGATAAGAAAAACATGAAATTTCCTGTCAATTTTGAGTCTTCGCGAGTTCAGATCAGTGGATTGCTGATCTCTGATTATTCATTTCAATACAGCCACTGGAATGCCACCCAAAGTCTGGCCGATTGGTTAAGGGCCAATCAAATTCCGGCATTATATGGTATTGATACCCGGCAGGTAACCAAGATTTTAAGGGAAAAAGGGACCATGTTGGGAAAAATTGAAATTGATTCACAACCCATTGATTTCTACGATCCTAATCTGGATAATCTTGTTTCCATGGTGAGTATTTCCGAACCCCGTTTATATGGCAAGGGCTCAGTCAGAATTGCACTGATCGACTGTGGATGTAAAATCAATATTATTCGCTCTCTTCTCCAGAGAGGGGTACAGGTCTGGCGCGTTCCCTGGAATCATGATTTGAGTAAAGAAAAATTTGACGGATTAGTGATTTCAAACGGGCCGGGTGATCCTAAAATGTGCCGCCAGACCATTCTTCAAATCCGGCAAACCATTGCCAGAAATATTCCTGTTTTTGGAATATGTCTGGGTCATCAACTGCTTGCATTGGCTGCCGGAGCGAATACCTATAAATTAAAATACGGACACCGGAGCCAGAATCAACCTGTCATCGAAGTCAGTACAAATCGGTGCCTGATTACTTCGCAGAATCATGGTTATGCGGTAGATAATCAGACACTCCCAAAAGAATGGAGTCCCTGGTTTGTAAATTTGAATGATCAAACGAATGAGGGAATTCGTCATAAATCGGGTCGGTTTCGTAGTGTTCAGTTCCACCCGGAAGCATCCCCGGGCCCGGTAGATGCTGCTTACCTGTTTGATGATTTTTTGAAAGTATTGGGGATATGATGGCAAAGATTAGAAAAGTGCTGATCCTGGGAAGTTCGGCTTTAAAGATTGGGGAAGCCGGAGAATTTGACTACTCAGGTAGTCAGGCTATCAAAGCTTTAAAGGAAGAAGGGATTTCTACGATTCTAATCAATCCCAATATCGCTACCATTCAGACTTCTGATCACCTGGCTGACCAGGTCTATTTTTTACCCGTGACTCCTGATTTCGTTGAAAAAGTTATCCAAAAGGAAAAGCCTGATGGAATTTTGTTGAGTTTCGGGGGACAAACCGCACTAAACTGTGGCATTGAACTTTATAAGAGAGGGGTTTTTGAAAAGTATAATTTAAGCTTGCTGGGAACGCCGATTAAAACCATTTTAGATACCGAAGATCGTCAGTTGTTTGTGGATAGGCTGCGGGAAATTCAGGTTAAATTCCCGCGCAGCCGGGCAGCATCACAGGTAGAGGCAGCAGTCGAGATAGCTAAAGAATTAGGTTATCCGGTGATTGTGCGCATCGCTTTTGCTCTGGGCGGTTTGGGTTCCGGGGTATGCCGTAATGAAAAGCAGCTCCGAAATCTGGTGAAGAAAGCGCTATCACATACTTCACAGGTACTGGTCGAAGAATATCTGGAAGGATGGAAAGAGATAGAGTATGAGGTGATGCGCGATGCTTATGATAATTGTATCACGGTCTGTAACATGGAGAATTTTGATCCCATGGGGGTTCATACCGGGGAAAGTATTGTAGTGGCCCCCAGTCAGACGCTCACCAACCAGGAATATCATTTACTTCGGGAAGTGGCGATCAAGGTCATCCGACATCTGGGTATTGTCGGGGAATGTAACATCCAGTATGCCTTAAATCCAAAACAGGAAGACTACCGAATCATTGAGGTGAATGCCCGCTTATCGCGCAGTTCCGCCCTGGCTTCCAAAGCGACCGGATATCCACTGGCATTCATCGCTGCCAAATTAGCGCTGGGGTATGGATTGCATGAGCTTCCCAACAGCATTACAAAAGTTACCAAAGCCTTTTTTGAGCCGTCTCTTGATTATGTGGTGGTTAAAGTTCCGCGCTGGGATCTGAAAAAGTTCCGGATGGTATCACACCGTATTGGTTCCGGGATGAAATCTGTGGGTGAGGTGATGGCGATCGGGCGAAAATTCGAAGAGGCGCTGCAAAAAGCAATTCGAATGCTCGAGACCGGTGCGCAGGGGATTGTAGCCAATCCACCTTATGAAACAAAGAATCTGGATAGAGACTTAAAAACACCCACCGAGGAAAGAGTCTTTGCCATCGTCCAGGCAATAAAAGAAGGTTACTCAATTGATAGAATACACCAATTATCTCATATTGATCGCTGGTTTCTGCAGAAGATTGCAGGTATAGTTGACATCGAGGAGGAATTGCAAAGATGTCACCTAGAAAATATCCCAGCAGAATTGTTGAAAAAGGCAAAAAATATAGGTTTCTCGGATGAACAAATTGGAGTTATACTTGATAATACTCAACAAGCCGTGCGTGAACAACGTCATAAATTGAACATTCACCCGGTTGTGAAACAGATCGATACCCTGGGAGCCGAATATCCTGCCCAGACGAATTATATGTATCTCACCTATAACGGAATGGCCGATGATCTGGAGTTTAGGGATCAGAAGTCGGTTTTAATTCTTGGTTCAGGAGCTTATCGAATAGGCAGTTCGGTGGAATTTGACTGGTGTGCTGTCAATGCAGGCATGACTCTTCGTTCCCTGGGATATTCTACGATCATGTTAAACTACAATCCGGAAACGGTCAGCACTGATTATGATGAATTTGATCAGCTTTTCTTTGATGAAATACGGCTGGAGACCGTTCTGGAAATTTATGAAAAATTAAAACCTCTTGGAGTGATCATTTCGGTTGGGGGACAAGTCCCCAACAATCTGGCCTGTGACCTGGAGAGAGCTGGAATTCGTATTCTGGGAACCACTTCCAGAAATATTGATATGGCTGAAAATCGCCGTAAATTTTCGTCGCTACTGGACCGTTTGGGAATAGACCAACCGGTTTGGAAAGAATTAACCACGATGGAAGAGGCAAAAGTTTTTGCGAAAAATATCGGTTATCCGGTATTAGTCCGACCCTCTTATGTTCTGAGCGGAGCCGCCATGGCAGTGGCATCCAATGATACCGAATTATCCATGTATCTGAAACAGGCAGTTGGTATTTCGCCGGAGCACCCCACCGTTATTAGTAAATTTCTGGAGAATGCCAAAGAAGTTGAACTCGATGCGGTTGCCAGAAATGGAAAAATTATTGTGCATGCGATTTCGGAACATGTTGAGAATGCCGGGGTTCATTCGGGTGATGCCACCCTGGTTCTTCCTCCCCAGCGAACGTATTTAGAGACCATTCGCCAGATACGCCACCTGTCTAAATTAATCGCAGAGTCATTGCATATTCACGGGCCATTTAATATTCAGTTTATTGCGAAACAGAATGAAGTCAAGGTGATTGAATGTAATCTGAGGGCTTCACGAAGTTTCCCGTTCGTGTCTAAAATACTCAAGAAAAACTTTGTTGATATTGCCACACGGATTATCATGGATGAACCGGTTGAGGTCCAGGAAAACACCATGTTCGAAATGAATTACGTCGGTGTGAAAGCACCACAGTTCTCATTTACCCGCCTGGAGGGCGCGGATCCAACCCTGGGTGTGGAAATGGCCTCAACTGGGGAAGTTGGCTGTCTGGGTAGCGATTTTGATGAAGCTTTCCTGAAAGCGCTTCTCTCCGTGGGATTTAAAATCCCGATTTCTTCGGTATTGATCTCTTCTGGATCAATCGAATCCAAGGCAGAATTGCTTGAAAGCATTCGTCAGTTATTACAGCTCGGGATTAAGATTTTTGCCACCCGCGGAACGGGTAAATTTCTCCAAAATAATGGGATTGAGACTGAAATTTTAAATTGGCCTCTTGAAAAAAAACAGCCAAATACCATCGATTATATCAAAGATGGTAAAATTGACCTGGTTATTAATATCCCCAAAAATTATCAAAAAATGGAACTTACCAATGATTATATGATTCGCAGAGCCGCGGTGGATTATAATGTTCCACTTATTACAAATCGTCAGTTTGCCATGCGTTTTGCCGAAGCGGTTTCCCGAATTTCCATAAAAGACTTGTCTATTCGAAGCTGGACGGAATATCTGAGGTAAAATATAGCTTTCAAATTCGTACCATCGGGTATGATAAATAACCAAGACACTTCATCATCCATAAAAGATATATTTGTCAGATGTAACTATTGAGGATTAGGTAGATTTACGCCGGATCATCAGCAGTGTGATGTCATCCTCATAGACGCCACCATCCGCAAATTCCCGGACTTTCCGCAAGATGTGGCTTCCTATCTGATCCAGTTTCTTATTGAAATTTTGTTTGACAATGTTGATTAGACGAGGGGTTTCAAACATTTCATCTTTTTTGTTCTGAGCTTCGGTAATACCATCGGAACAAAAAAGTAAGAGATCTGACGGACCCAGCTGGATGGATCCCTCCTGAAAATCAAATTTAGGTAACATACCCACGGGAATACTGCTGGGGGAAAGCTCGGTAACTTCACATGATTTCCCTTTGGGCTTGAAGTGGAGTGGAGGGAGATGTCCGGCAATCACATAGTTAAGTTGGTGCTGGTGGGTCTGAAGTTCACCCCAGACCAGGGTTGCGTATTTATCGGGTGGGGTTACGGAATAGAGGTGCTTATTTATCAGGGATATCAGGTCTGTATTATTTTGGTTCTTGACCACCAGATTATGAAACGTCGCCTGCAGATTTGCCATTAAAAGAGCAGCGGGTGTACCTTTACCGGCCACATCAGCCAGTATAAAAAATAAATGATCGGTATCTGGAAAAAAATCGTAATAATCTCCCCCGATATGGCGTGATGGTTGCTGAAAAGCAAAAATTTCGTAATCATCGAAGCGGGGCAACTGTGAGGGAAGTAACATTTTTTGTATCTCAGAAGCCACTGCGATTTCGTTTTCCAGTCGTTTTCTCTCAAGAGCCTCCTGATATAACTGGGCATTCTGAATTGCCAGGGAGATATAATCTGCAAAAACAGTGGTAAAGGTGAGATCCTTCTGAGTGAAGTATCCGTTTTTTTTGTTTAAAATTTGAAGAACGGCAATAACCTGATTTACCTTATCGAAAATCGGAACACAGAGAATCGATCGGGTTCGATAGCCGCTTTTTTTGTCTACTTCCGGATTAAAGCGGGAATCATCATATGCGTTTTCGATATTGAGAGATTTTCCGGTTTTTGCAACGTGTCCGGAAATGCCTTTTCCTATTTTTTGGCGGATCTCCAGCTTTTTATCTCCTTGTGCAATCTTAGACCATATTTCGTTTTTATGGTGATCAACAATATATAATGTTCCCCTATCTGCATCCAGGTTATCGGTTATTTCCTTCATAATAATTTCCAACAACTCATCCAGATCAAGGGTTGAATTGATCAGACGCATGGATTCCAGTAATGTATAAAGTTGGTTTTCGGATAAGGTTTTCTCCATGTCAATCTCTGAGAATACTCTGCAAAAAATAGAAGATTAAATTGGGCTAAATATACTAATGGTATATTGTGAAATCAAAGTAACTCTTGAACGTTAAACGATTTTGGAACATCTTGATTTTTAAGCAAAAACACGCCTATATTTAGCAATATATTTTTGGGGAATTATTGAAAGTAAGGCCAAACTTAAAAAAACTACTACGGGTATCTTTCACCAGCTTGATCTATAGTCTGTTTTTTTTAGGACTATTTTTTGCAATTGATTATCTGTTCGATGTAAAGTTTCCCTTCATTGCATTCCTTATTTCCGTTACAATCGCTCTGTTTTTCCATGATGAAATAACTTGGCAGGTCAGACATTTTATTGATAGAAATTTTTATCGTCGTATCTTCAGAATTAATCAATCGATTGATACATTTAATGTTGAATTGAATTCAACCCTTGATTTCCAGATTATTATTGACAAGTTCACTCATTTCTTGAAAAACTCATTTCTTCAGAATGACTGGGCTTTTTATTATTGTTGGGGGGAAGATTATGAACTTTTTGGTACGAGTATAAAACCGGATCTCCTTCCCAGTCTGGTATCTCTGCCGTCCGCTCAGGAAATGGATTTAATTTATCCCACGGTTTCTGACTTTCAGTTTCTTCGTAAACTGCGAGATAAACATTCCCTGTTAGAAGAACTGGCAAACCGCTTACCATCAGGGTTGGAGCAAGCCTATTTTTTCCCTCTCAAAAGCTATAAGGGATATCTTGGATTTCTTTTATTCGGCCCTGAATTTGATTATTATCTTCATTTCGACAGTATCAGACAAAAGCTATTGCGAATATTTAATAAAACCGCAGATGTTTTTGAGAACGATTTTCTCTATTCTGAAGTAAAAAGAAAATCCTTGCAGAATTATCTGCTTGTCCAGATAGGAAAACAGATTTCTGCCACACTTGATCTCTCTGAAGTGCTGGAAACTATTATTGATTCAATCAAACAATTGGTTACCTATGACGCCGGCGGTATATTCCTTGTTGATGAGGAAAAATCGGCTTTAAAAAGGATGATTACCCGTGGATATGACAATCAACTTCTGGAAAAACTCACCTTAAAGCTTGATCTGGGTATATATGGTCTGGTCATAAAAAACGGACGCCCCAGCATCATTAATGATGTCAGTCAGAATACGAACTATTATATGGTTCGGAAAAGCACCCGTTCACAGCTGACTGTACCGCTTCTGAATGGGGAACAGGTTTTAGGCATCATGGCTTTAGAAAGCGATCGATTAAACCATTTCACACCAGGTGATCAGGAACTTCTTGTCACTTTTGCAAGTCAGGCAGTCATTGCGATTGAAAATGCCCAGCTTTTTGAAGCGTATACCCAGAAGCAACGCCTGGAGAGTGAGATGGTCGTAGCCTCTAAGGTTCAAAAGGCACTTTTGCCTGAAAGGCCGCCGGATTTTAAAGAATTAAAGATTAGTTTTATAAACATTCCATCGCAGATTGTGGGGGGGGATTTTTATGATATATTTAAACTGGGAGACCATAAGCTGGCTGTCGCAATCGGGGATGTTTCCGGCAAGGGCGCCCCGGCATCTATATTGATGGCCATGCTCTATGCGGGATTTCGGAGCCACCTCAAAGTCATTTATCCGGTGGTCGAAGTAGTGGCACGCTTGAATAATTTACTTTTTGATACCACGGCAGAGGGATATTACGCCACTTTTTTCTTTGGTATCTATAATCGAAATTCTCGTCAATTTACTTATACCAACGCCGGACATAATCCACCCCTGCTGATTCGTGAAAATGGTTCAATCCTCAAATTGGATACCGGGGGTATTGTACTGGGTTTTTTAAGGGATCAGCAATATCACCAGGCAACGGTGGAACTGATGAAAGGGGATTATCTTATTCTTTTTACGGATGGGGTTACTGAAGTTATGAACAGTGAAGGGGAGGAATATGGCGAAGAGAGATTAATAGAACTGATCCAGAGCAACCGGAATGAAAATCCTAATGAACTGAGGTTGTTGCTGCTTCAAGAGCTCAAAAAATTTAGTGCACATGAAGAATTTTCTGATGATGTCACTATCGCTCTTATCTTTGCTGAATCATAGGGATCTAAATTATTCTGATATTTACTCAGGAATATATCACTGTTTATCTGGTGGTGTTTTTGATTATAAGTAAATCTATAACGATAAATTGAAATGATATTTTATCTTTCTGGCAGCCTCAAACATTTTAAGTTGTTCGACCGAAATCTGCTGATTTTTTGGTGCATTTTAACTGCATTAATCGTGTTGTTTAATAGAAATTTGGAGAATGCATTCCTTCAAGTCATTCTCCATATAGTTCTTATCGGAATTCTTTTAGTATTCATTCCCTGGCTGGACCGACGGACCGAAAATTACTGGGTTTTTATAAGGAACTGGTATTTGATTTTGGCGCTTCCGCTGCTCTATTATGATGTGGGTAGCTTTCTTCACCTGGTAACACCAAATGAATTCGATCCGATCCTTATTGCTGTGGAAAAACACTTTTTTGGAATAATACCCAATCTCTGGATTCAAGCTCTGGTCAATCCGTATCTTACTGAATTCATGCAAATATCATACAGTATTTACTGGATAACCATCCCCCTGGGTGCAGCAGTTTTTTATTATTACAAGCGTTTGGATCTTTTTGAGTATCTGTTGTATTACGTAACCATCGCTTTTTTTCTTTCTTATCTGATATTTATCTTCTTCCCGGTTGCCGGTCCACGATTTTTCCTGGCGGATCAACTCACTGTGAAATATGAGGGACTTTTTATTGCAGATTATCTCCGGGATTTTATGAAACAGTCAGGATATCGTGGCGGTGCCTTCCCCAGTTCCCATGTGGGAGTTGCGGTCACGATTTTAACTTTTTTATGGCACTTTCAATCCAGGGTTGCCAAAAAGATGTTTCTGCCTTTAGTTATCGCTCTGTCTCTGGCAACGGTCTACGGTCAATATCATTATGTGGTCGACGTGATTGCCGGTTTAACGATGGGGCTGTGTATTGGATTCTGGGGTGCCCGGAAAACCAGAGCAAAGCTCTCTCCAGCTTTACTTCATTGAGAAGTTTATTATTGCCTTCGGGTTAATTTCAAATCGGGCAAACATAGCACTTTTTTCGAGTCCATGAAGCAATTAAATTTACGAATCTATGTTAGAAAAAACCGTTCAGCAACTGAAAATAGCCGTGCTGCTTTTAGTGGGTGTCATCTTATTTGGAATGATGGGTTATATGTTCATCGAGGGATGGAACTTCTTTGATGCTATATATATGACTATCATCTCCATCACCACCACCGGTTACAAAGAGGTCCACCCTCTGAGCGATGCGGGAAAAATATTTACTTTATTTGTTATCATTTTCGGCGTTGTGGCTATTGCCCTAATTGGCGGCCGGTTGGCACAATTTTTTGTGGAGACGTATGTATTCAGGAGACGAAGAATGGAAAAAAAATTAAAAGTCATACATCATCATTACATCATTTGCGGTTTTGGCCGAATGGGAAAAAAAATTTGTGAGGAATTGCACACCAATAAAGCTGAATTTGTGGTCATTGAGAAGGATCATAAAGAAATTGAAAATTTGCGCGATCGCGATTTTGTGTATATTGAAGGAGATGCCACCGACGATGAAACACTCTTAAGGGCAGGAATAAAAGAAGCGAAAGGACTCGTGGCTGTTTTACCTACCGAGGCGGAGAATGTATTCACCACCCTTTCTGCAAGAGTTCTAAATCCCAATATATTTATCGTATCAAGAGCGGTGGAAGAAGAGACCGAATCTAAACTGTTGAAAGCGGGTGCTAATCGGGTCGTAAAGCCTTATGAAATTGGTGGTCATCGAATGACGCAGGTATTGTTGCGACCGGGGGTAGTGGATTTTATTGATATTATTGCCCGTGAGAAACGAATTGATTTACAGATTGAAGAATTGGAAGTGCATTCCGGATCTTCATTAATCGGTCAGAAGCTGGTGGAGGCCCCGATCCGCAATAAGTTGAATATCATCATTGTTGCTATCTTCCGGCCGGATGGAACGGTGATTTACAATCCTCAATCTAATGTCGTGATTGAGGAAAAAGCCAGACTCATAGTAATTGGAGAAGAGAATAATATTAAAGAATTAATTAAAATTGCTTCAGGATGAGGACGGATTATATTTAAGTTGTGTAGGATTTCTGTGATTTAGACCGGCAGGGTCAAAATTATACGGGCGGAGCTAACATTTTCAGTTTATGAGTCGAATAAAGTTTTACGATCATTTTTAACCCGATTAAACAAGGAGAATTCTTATTAAAAAAGTTTTAGTTACCGGAGCTGCCGGATTTATCGGGTCTCATCTGTCAGAATTATTTGTCAGAAAAGGAATTCATGTAAAAGCTTTTATTCGCTACAACTCCAAAAATTCCTGGGGATGGCTGGAAGAATCTTCCTTAAAGGATGAAATGGAAATTGTAGCCGGAGATATCAGAGACTATGACATGGTTCATGCGGCCATGAAAGGTACTGATGCCGTATTTCATCTTGCGGCGCTTATTGGGATACCTTACTCGTATGTCTCTCCACTGGCTTATATCCGAACCAATATTGAGGGGAGTTATAATGTATTACAGGCCGCCAAGGATCACGCTCTTGATTTAGTGATTATGACCTCGACCAGCGAGACCTACGGGACGGGTCAATATATACCGATAGATGAAAATCATCCTATGGTCGGTCAATCTCCCTATTCGGCAACTAAAATAGCTGCTGATCAGATTGCACTTAGTTATTTCCGCTCCTTCGATTTACCGGTAAAGATTGTTAGACCTTTTAATACGTATGGACCGCGACAATCCGCCCGGGCTATTATTCCTACTGTAATCACTCAAATACTAGACGGTCAGAAGGAAATCAGACTCGGAAATATTTCTCCCACTCGGGATTTAACTTATGTTACAGACACGGTTGAGGGATTTTTGGAAATATCAAAATCTGCTGACTTATTTGGGGAAATTACCAACATTGGCAGCGGAAGAGAAATCTCAGTGGAAAATCTGGTAAGATTAATTTCGGAACTCATGCAAACCGAAATCGATATTCAAAGCGACCAGGAAAGAGTACGACCCGGAAAAAGTGAAGTTGAGCGGTTGTTATGTGACAATTCGAAAATTATGAAGTTTACTCAATGGTCTCCCAGAATTGAATTAAGGGCAGGATTATTGGAGACAATTGAGTGGTTAAAAGGACATCAGGATTTATATAAATCTGAATTGTATAACGTATAGGTCAGTTTTTATGCAAGCAATCATTCTTGCCGGTGGAAAAGGCACCCGATTAAAGCCTTATACCACGATTTTGCCCAAACCCCTTATGCCCATTGAAGAATACCCCATTCTGGAAATCATTATTAAACAGCTTAACCATTTCGGTGTGAAGGAAATTACCCTGGCAGTAGGTCATCTCAAGGAACTCATTCAGGCTTTCTTTAATGACGGAAAAAGATGGAATGTTAAAATAAAGTATTCTATGGAGGAAAAACCTCTGGGAACAGCAGCTCCCCTGAAACTTCTGGAAAATCTGGAAGACAATTTTCTGGTCATGAATGGGGATGTCCTCACAAATTTAAATTTTAGGGATTTTTTTGACTATCATCTAAAAAATAAAGCATACTGTACCATTGCGACATACCGGAAACCGGTAAATATTGATTTGGGTGTGATTAAAACCGATGACAAAAATATTTTATATGATTATATTGAGAAACCCACTCTCGATTATCAGGTCAGCATGGGTGTATATGCTTTTAAAAAAGAGGTTTTAGAATATATTCCTACCAATGAATATTTAGATTTTCCGTCACTTATTCATCTTCTTTTGAAAGATCAGAAGAAAGTCGCCGGATATCCGTTCCGGGGGCATTGGCTGGATATCGGTCGTCCGGAAGATTACAGCATGGCAATCGAGGTCTATGAAAAACATAAATCAGTGTTTTTATGGGAAAATTAACTGTCGCAGTTACCGGTAGCAGTGGTTTTATCGGGCGTGCATTGACGAACAAAATAGAATCGGCACGTTGGGATGTTATCAGACTTGATTTAACCCAGGGAATTAACTTGTCAGACAGGAACCAACTTAAAAATGTACCACGATTTGATACCTTGGTTCATCTGGCTGCCAGAAGTTTTGTTCCTGCTTCCTACGAAAATCCCCATGACTTTTATTCCAATAATTACCTGACCACTCTCAATGCATTAGAACTCTGTCGGGAAAATAATGCCAAAATGATTTATATTAGTTCTTATGTATATGGTCATCCTCAATATTTACCTATTGATGAAAACCATCCGGTGCAGGCATTCAATCCCTATGCTGATTCAAAACTGATGTGTGAAAAACTCTGTCGTAGTTATCATGATTTTTTTGAAATTGAAACCATAATCATACGCCCGTTTAATGCCTATGGGCCTAATCAGGGAGAAAACTTTCTCATTCCTTCTATTTTGGGGCAATTGAAAAAAGGAGAAATTGTCCTGAATGATCCCAAACCGAAAAGGGATTTTATTTACCTCGATGATCTGGTGGAGTTTATCGTGAAGGCAATTTCCTTCAGCGATAGCTCTTTTGAAATATTCAACGTGGGATCAGGTAAAAATTATTCTGTCCAGGAGATTGTGGAACTTATACTTCAAAATTGGGATAAACCTGTCAGAGTTCAGTATCGTCATGTGATCCGGGAAAATGAAATTCTTGAAACCCTGGCTGACATAAGTAAGGCTCGTGACATGATAGGATGGTTGCCCGATACTTCCTTCGAATCTGGAATAAATAAAGTTATGGAAAGTCTCAAATAAGTGAATATTAAGAAAAGCTTTATTGTCAGTAACCCCAGTTTACTTATCGACTCTTAAAGATTCCGGAAATTATCTCCCTCATTTTTTTCTTTTCATCATCCTTATAAAAGGGGACCATAAATAATATGGCTGGGTATATGAGGCTAAGTAATATTTTTAGAAAGATGTTAATCATGGGGTAGGGCGTATTAATATAGAGGGAAATGATAAAAATGATCAGTGCCGTGCAAATTAGAAGCAGGATACGTTTAATTTCAAATTTGATTGGATAATATTTATAAACCGCAATTAACGCGAGTAAGAATGCGATAAAGAAGGAAATGATTGTGGCATAGGCTGCTCCCATCATATTATAGTCCGGAATCAGGATGATATTCGCAATGATGTTTGATACGGCAGCGATGGCGAGGATAACTGATATCTGTTTGGTTTTCTTGGGAATTTGTAAAATAAAAAATAGATGCTGTTGCCATCCGAGTAAAACCACCCCCAGAATCAAGAAGGGAATGACCTGATAGGCATCCCAATAATCTGCATTTAAGGCGAAGACTTGAATCAGGGCTCTAGCATGTATTGAAATGATAAGTCCCAGCCATAAAAGTACAAATGATAAATAGGTAAATATTTTTGCCAGATATTCTTTGGGGCGTTCATTATCTTTGACTAGCTGCCACCCAATAATGGGAAGTCCAAGTGTAAAAGAATCGACTACAAATATTTTTACCACGTTACTTATTTTGTAACCAAGGGAATAGAGGCCCACTTGAGAAAGTGTTGAAAGTTTTGTTAAAATATAACGGTCACCCAGACTGAGTATGGTGGTCGATAACGCGATGAAAATAAAAGGATAGCTGAATGTCAACATTTCCCTTAGAAGCTGTGCATCAAATTTAAAGATCATCCTTTTGATCAGATAAGGGAGAAGTGAGATAAGCAATAAACCGTTGCTGATAATATTGGCAATAAGAATGCCTTCCACTCCTAACTTTCTGAACGCAACGAAATATATATTCAGGAATAAACTAATGGTAAATTGGCCCAGAATGGTTAACGAGTAATATAAGGATTTTTCCTCAATTCTCAGAATAGCCTGAGGTATTCGGGCAAGGTTTGCAAAGGAGATGGAAATAAAAACATAGATAATGAAATATCCATACTGTGGTTTGTTGAACAACGCAGAAGAAAGTGATTCCTTAAAAGGACTTACTAAAATAAGCGAACAAGAGAAGACCAGGAACAGGAAAAAGAAAGTAGTAAATACAATTTTTCTTTTTTTAAAGGCGTTGTCTGCCAAACTGTGCCAGCGCAATAGTGCCTGGGGCATCCCGATAGACAATACATTACTTCCTAACAAATCAATCACTTCCAGCAATCCGAGAATACCGAAATCAGCCACAGAAATTTCTTTCGTGTAAATTGGTAACAGAATAAAACCCACCAATTTTGTGCTGATTTTACCCAGGGCGAATATTGAAGTGTGCTTTGCTGTTTGCTTGATTTTCTGAAACATGTACTTTTCGAAGTGAAAGTGTCCCGGTTTAGCTCATTATTTAAAACTTTCTAAATTTTTATTTATCGCTTAGTATTTGCAACTGCAAAATAATTTAACGGAATAATGCGCGAGGTTCGATAATACAGGCCTAACATACAATTTTTATTGATTTAACATGGTAATGATATATTCCGTTTCCTTAAATTAGATGTAATGATTATTTAATTATCTGATTAATTTATGGCAGCCGCAAGAAGATATTAGAGAAAACATAAAAAAATTATTAAGTTTTTTATAAATCATAATGAAAAAACAGACTGAAAAAAAAGAAATACTCCTGATTCATCCGGGACTTTCCTCCTTTGTGAAAAAGGACATTTCAATCTTGAGCACCTATTATTCGGTAAATAAGATACACTATGTGACCAGTAAAAAATTATTCAGAAATATCGTAAGTCAAATTTCTTTACTTTTTCAGATCCTTCCCCGAATCATTAAATCATTTGTATTTTTCATCTGGTTTGCTGATTACCATGCTTTCTTACCTGTTCTTCTATCAAGGGTTTTCGGTAAGAAGTCAATTATTGTACTGGGTGGATACGATGTCACCTATCTCCCGGAATTGAAATATGGATCCTTTTCAAATCCAATCCGAAAATTCTGTACTTCCTATGCATTACGTGGTGCCGATTATCTGCTGGCAGTGGACTCATCTCTCATCGATGAACTCAATACCAGGATCAAATCGTTGAGAGGAGAATCTCTTACCGTGCCCACATCTTTCGATTCGACACAATGGTTTCGTTCTGCGAAAAAGGATAGATTAGTGCTTACGGTAGGTATCTGTGATAGCTTTCAAAGATATAAATTAAAGGGGATAGACATATTTGTTGAAGTTGCCAGATTATTGCCACGCTATGAATTTCTTGTTATTGGTATGAAAGAGAATATGATAAAAAGACTTGATCTGCCTGAAAATCTTCATACCAGAGATTATGTGACGTTTTCGGAGCTAAGAGATTATTATTCTAGAGCGAAAGTATATGCCCAGTTTTCCATCAGAGAAGGTCTACCCAGCGTGGTTTGTGAAGCCATGCTGTGTGAGAGTGTACCGGTTGGTTGCTCGGTAAATGGAATTTCAACGGCTATTGGTGATTGTGGGTTTTTACTTGCAGGGAGAGATCCTGTGGAAGGCGCAAAGTTGGTAAAAAAAGCGATGGAAAGTCCGGCAGAACTTGGGGAGAAAGCAAGACAACGAATAATTTCCCTTTTTAATACCGAACGAAGAGAAAAAAGCCTGGTCTCTATTTTGGGAAGTTTTTAAATTTACTGGGTATGATCCTTTACATAGAAACCTAATAAATATCCGCTAAAAAATTTGGAGTTATATTGACGCAGACTTCTGAAATGGGTTTTGAATATAAATACCAAAAGTTTGGCGATAGTAAAAAGGAATGAGCTAACCAGAGTCTTCGATTCCCTTCGATTAAATAAACTGGGATGAAATCCCCCCACATATCCTACAAAAATTTTTCTTAAATTAAATTTTTTTTCCAGATGTATCCAGTTATCCAGGTCCATATTCTTTAAATTGTGTTTTGCAAGCAGTTTTGGGGCTAATCTTTTTAGAAAAAATTGATTAATACCCAGAAAATTGGGTGCGCCCAGAGCCAGCATTCCCCCCGGTTTTACATATGCCAGATGTCTCTCTATCACCTGGTCAAAATCCTTAAAATGTTCGATAAGTCCAAGAGAATAAACAATATCGAACTGAGGTATAGAGGATATTTCTATAAATAAATCTGCCTCGTAGACCTGCCCATCAATGCCTAAAAGTGTAAAATTTTCTCTGGTTTTATGACAGCCAATGGGGGAATAATCCATGCAAGCGATTGAATATCCAAAATTTCGGTGTAAATATACCAGATACTGTCCCGGTGATCCCCCGATTTCCAAGACCGACAAGTTCTCAATTTTAGGAAGAT
>CP070707.1:3231565-3240140 GCA_020350205.1 bacterium | reverse complement strand
CGGCATTTCCTCCACAATAAATTTCGGAAAAATACCATCGGCTCTGACCAGGTTCAGTTCCTGAAAACTAACCCCGCCGTAGTAGGCATATAACAGGATTCCCACAAACAGAAAAAGCAGGAATTGCAGAAAAACCACAATTCCACTCCAGACAATCGCTTTTTTACTTGCCCGAACATCTTTACAGGTCAATACCCGTTGTACTATAATTTGATCCGTACCATGCGAGGCCAGACTAAAAATTGCTCCCGCAATCAGACCTGTAAAAAAGGTGTAAGGCTCTCTGATGAATTCCTGAAAACTCAGCTGAAATCCAAAATTTATAAATCTAAGCTTATCAGTCTCTGCAGCGTATTCAGTCACAGAAGCAAATCCCTGGGGTAATTTGGCCAATATAATAATTCCGGCTAAAATTGCACCTCCCAGATAGACAATCATCTGAGTGACATCCATCCATATCACAGACCGAATACCTCCAATGTAGGTGTAAACCATGGTGATGACACCGATTATCAATATTGAAATCAGATAGAATTGAGCGGGGCTCAGACCGCTGAATAAACCACTACTGCGCATGATAAATGCGAGTGGGATTGCTGTAGCAAACAATCTGACACCATCCGCTAAAACCCGAGTAACCATGAAGGTTATGCTGGCGGTATTACGCATTCCCTGACCGAATCTTTGACCAAGAAAGTGATAGGCGGTATTCATGTCTCCTCGGTAATACGCCGGTATCATAAGCCAGGCTACCAGGATACGTCCCAAAATGTATCCCATGCATATCTGAAGGAAGGTCATATCTCCGATATAGGAGACCGCCGGTATACTGATAAATGTTAATACGCTTGTTTCAGTTGCAACTATACTGAAAGTAACAGCAAACCAGGGAATATTTCTTCCCCCCAGGAAATAGTCAGCGGTACTTTTCTGTTTTCTGCCAATCCAGGCACCTATCATGGCCGAAGCAGTCATATAGACGATTACAATCAAGCTGTCAAATATTGTAAAATTCATTTTTTCAGGCTTTTGGTTTAAATTTGACTAGAATTAATCCACCCTGATTGCTTTAGTTTCCGGAATCTTACCAGGTTTTTCACCCAGCAGGGCCTGCATGACAGCATTATGAAAATTCCGGCGTACAGTATAGATTCCTCCCCGTTCCCGGGTGGGGTAGACTCGGTTCGATAATAGGATAATCGCAATCTCTTGATTTGGATCGATCCATAACGACGTCCCGGTGAAACCCAGATGCCCAAAACTGCCTCGAGAAAAATAATCTCCCGCAGAAGATTTTTCGTCTGAAGGCGTATCCCAGCCTAATGCTCGATCACTTCCGGGTGGCAGGTTTTGCCGGGTGGTCCATTCAGTTATCGTTTGAGGTTTTAAAAATCTATAATGATTATATATACCCCTATTCAATAACATTTGGGCAAGTTCAGCCAAATCTTCTGCAGTAGCGAAAAGACCGGCGTGTGTAGAAATACCATTCAGAAAATAGGTATTCTCGTCGTGAACGTCTCCATGAATCAGTCCCCGGTTTAGATTTCCACCTATTTCAGTGGGTGCAATTCTCGGCAACAAATCAGGGGCAGGTTTATAAACCGGGGTTTTAGTGCCCAGCTGATTGTAGATCAGTTCCCGGGCTAATTCATCGATCGATTTACCCGTGGCTGTTTCGAGAACGGCACCCAATAATATTATCCCCAGATCAGAATATACCATTGAATCTCCTGGGATGTACTCCAGGGGCATTTCACAAATAAAATCAATAGCTTCCTGACGGGTCTGAGCCACATTCCATAATTCAATCCAGTCTTTAATACCCGCTGAGTGAGTTAATACATGTCGAATAGTAACGGAATCTTTCATATTTCCGGAGAATTTTGGCAGATAACTCCGCACCGGTATATCAAGCCTGATAATTTTCTTCTCAGACAGGCGCATGGCGACCACTGTAGTCGCTGCAACTTTGGTGACTGAGGCAATATCATAAATAGATTCAGTCGTTACTCTCGGTGATTCAGGATCGTAGGTTTGTCGTCCGAATCCTCTACTGGCTATCAGTTCTCCATTCTTGACAATAGCAATCTGTGCTCCCGGGAAAACAGAATCTGTGATGGCATCTTCCAATACTTTGTACGCTTCAGTCAGATCCTGATCCTGAATATTCTTTTGTAAACGCATCGGATAAGCTTTACGACTTAAACCATCACCAATCTGGTAAAAACCGGGAATTGATACCGGTAATCTGGCATTTAGATCAATTTCTCCAAAGACGGCCTGGACTGCAGACTGAATTGCCAGAGAATTGGTTTCATAGGTACACAGGTAAGAAGGCACTGCCGGAATCTGGCGTAACAGATACGGAGACCCGAAACTTATTACATTGAGCGGTTTTTTTATTCTGAACAGGCCGGTGAGCATTTCTGCGGTGGTATCAGGTAAGGTGACGGAACCTTTATAACTTCCCCAGCGGACAAACAGACCGACAATAACTGCCTGAACCGAATCACATTCGCTGAGAATATTCTGAACCTCCTGCAGGCAGGTGCGATAATCGATCAATCCGGTTTTCACTACCGGAATTCTTCTTTGAACCTCCTCCCGTAGCCTGGATTCATAATTTTTGCCGTAATCACCATCCGTTATGGTAATCACCAGTGCGGTATCAATTTTATCGGCCTGTAAAGGGAATGAGCCTGAATCATCACGCACCAGCGTCATGGCAGCCTGTGCCATTTCCCTGGCTTTTTGAACATGGGCAGAAGAACTTATGACGCTTTCAATTTCATTTAATTGTACCTGCGAATTGTTTGGTAATATTCCCAGTTCAATTTTTGCCTTTAACACCTTTCTTACCGCATCATCGATTCGCTCCAGGCTAATTCTGCCCTCTTTCACAGCCTGTAAAACAAAATGATAGGTAGGTTCAAAATTGGGAGTCATCAGAATCATGTCCACCCCGGCATTGATTGCCATGACTGCCGCTTCCCCAGACCAGTAATTATTTACAATTCCACCCATATCCATGGCATCCGTAATAACCAGTCCCTGGAAACCCCACTGATTTTTCAAAATTTGCTCTATGAAATAAGGATCAAGGGTGGCCGGTCTTCCTGACATCTGGGGGAATCCCCCGTAAGTAATATGAGCCACCATCACAAGTTTAGCTCCGGCATCAATACCGGATTTAAAGGGAATCAGTTCAACGGCCTGGAGCCGTTCCGGCGAGACATTAATCACAGGCAATCCCAAGTGAGAGTCGACATCCGTATCCCCATGACCCGGGAAATGTTTAATGGTGGCATACACCCCGTGATCCTGCAGTCCCCTGATGTAGGCACTTCCTAAACGGGCAACAGTGGCCGGATCTTCTCCATAAGAGCGGGTGTTTATGATGATATTGTCGGGATTATTATTCACATCCATGACCGGAACAAAGCCAATCTGAATTCCGATTGCCCGCGCTTCTCGTGCTGTGATTTTGCCCATCTCGTAGGCATATTCTTCCGAACCGGTAGCTCCTATAGCCATATTGGGTAAAAATGTTGTCCCATCAGAGACCCGCATACTTATACCCCACTCGATATCCGCCATAACCAGAAGAGGAAGGCTTGCCCGCTCCTGCAGCCTATTTATGGTCCGTGCCACTGCATATGGTTCTCCTCTTGCCAGACTCACACCGCCAATATGATATTTACTAAGCCAGTCCAAGAGCTGCTTAAACTTAATATCTTCAGTATGATAAAATTGGGGGGTATAGTTGTACACAAAAAGCTGTCCGATTTTTTGCTCAAGACTTAATGATTTCAAATATTCACCGGTATTATCTTCGGTGGCGGTTTGTTTTGTGCCTGCACAGGAAAATACCAGCAGTTGTGCGAAAAGCAACCTTTTTCCCAGGGTTAAGAGATGGTGTGAAGTATAGTTTTTCATTGTTCTATTATTTCCTGACAGCATTGCAAAATGATTATTCGTTAAAAGTTAATCTGGTATAAATGATCTATTAAATTTTGAGTCACTGATTGTTGATCCTGGCGAAGTGCATAGAGGGCTGCCGCCGCTGCGGGATCTAATTCGGGTTTCCGATACTCAAATTTAAATTTCATTTGTTCAATTTTTTTAACAAATGTCCTGAAAATGATGGAATTGTTTCTGAAAATCCCTCCGGCCAAAGCGACTTTATACGTGAAATGTTGGTCTCCCTCAATAAGTTTAACAGCCTGTAAAGCAAATTCGACCAGAGCGGTGGTCGCCTCATCAACAATTCGCAGCGCCTCCGGATCTTTATGATCTGCCAGTTCACAGACAAATCTGGCGCAAGAAGCAATCAATCTGGGTGGATTAATAGAGGAATATATGATTGAAATAAGATTCTCCGGTTTTTCCAGACCGTAAAAGGACAGAATTTTCTGACTGAATGCTGAAAGCGATTCATAATGCGATAAATCCCGCAGTACGGTCTTAATCGCACGTCTCCCGATATCAAAACCACTCCCTTCATCACTGAGAAGATATCCCCACCCGCCAATCTGTTTCAACTGTTGATCTGGAGTTTTAACCAGGCAGATTGAGCCAGTCCCGGCCGACACAAGAATACCGGTTTCTTCACCAAAAATTGAATAGTAACGAATTTCAGCATCGGTCATCACCGTGAAATTCTGAAATCCTAGGGCTGTAATTAATTCGTTTGCGGTATTTTTTTCTTCCGCACGTCCTGCACCAGCAAAGGCAAAACAGGCCCATTTTATACTTTTTATGGATTCTCCAGCCAGTAATTCCGAGGATATATTTCGGAGAAGTTGAGCAATGGTACCGCGATCCAACACCGCAATGTTTCCGGGACCCATTTGACAGGTGCGCAAAGTCTCACCATTCACATCGCATAAGACTGCCGCGGTTTTGGTGCCACCCGCATCAATACCCAGGTAATATTCTTTTTTATTCATTACCCAGAGACTCTGTTATTTGTGAAAAAAGAGGAATTTAATCATATTTGCTACCTGTTATAAATAATAAAGTAAATGTTGATTTTCTACACTTATTTTAACAAGATTTTATACTATCTTGACTTTTATTATCCGTTATATATATCTTTATCAGTAATAAAGTATTCATAACATTCTATGAAGCCTGTTAATGTAAAATTAACCAAACCGCCTGAAGCATCCTTTAAACTTAAAAATATTGCCTTAAAAACACTGGAATTTAACTGGCATTGTCATCCCGAATATGAAATTATGTTTATGTTTGGGAGTAAAGGCAAACGCTTCATCGGAGACAGTATATCCTATTACGATCAGGGTGATCTTTTTTTTATCGGACCCAATCTTCCCCACACCTGGTATTCCCGAGCCGGTACAATGGGGAAAAACAAAGGTCATGAAGCAATCCTCATCCAATTTGTTGAAAATTTTGCGGGTCTGAATGTCAGGACTGTTCCCGAGTTATTTTCTCTGGAAAAATTATTCCATGAATCCACCCGGGGGATTCAGCTCCATGGCAAAACCAGGGAAGTCGTTGCCACAAAAATCCGCGAATTACAAACCAAAGAAGGTTTATCACGTCTTATTGTGTTGCTTTCAATATTGGAAGTCTTATCGCGAGCCAGAGAAAGAGATCGGGAAGTCTTATCCAGCATCGAATTTACCCGGAGATTACAACCTCATGATCAAAGCAGAATTGACCGGGTCTGTACTTTCATCAATGAAAATTACAAAGACCGAATCAGGCTGGAAGATGCCGCTTCCATTGTGAATATGAGTACAACAGCGTTCAGTCGTTTCTTTAAAAAATCAACCGGAAAGACCTTTGTCGGGTATGTTAATGCGCTGCGTATCGGTTGGGCTTGCAAGCTGCTTATTGAAAGTGATATGAATATTGCTGAAATCAGCTATGAAGTCGGATTCAACAACCTTTCCAATTTTAACCGGCGCTTTGCTGAACGCCACCATATGAATCCACGAGAATACCGGCATCAGTTTGCATTGAGTAATTAAAATAAGCCCCTTTGATGAAATATATATGCTTTCATTTTACAGGTCAGGTTTAGAAACCTAAAATCATTTTGGTTCTGCTTCTTTTCCCCCAGGATTCCTCAGCGCATTAAAATCATCTTGTTTATTCGTACTTGGTTACCTGCTTTCAGGCGACACAGGTAAACACCACTTGCCAGATGTTTTCCATCAAACCTCACATTATATGTACCGGGTGGTTGCTGCTGGTTTACCAGGGTATTTACTTTTTGTCCGAGAAGATCGAAAATTTCCAGCTGAATATTTTGAGAAATATTAATTTTATACCGGATATTGGTATCGGGATTAAAGGGATTAGGATAATTTTGAAACAGTATAAAATTTTGCGGAAGAGTACTCTTTTCGTCTTTCAGAATTGAAGTTGTTACCGGATACTTCACCTGCAAATTGTCGAAATAGAGAACACCACGGTTCGTATCACCCACCGCTCCCACATACCAAAGTTTAACCTGGAGTGATTGAATCCGAATGGGAAAATTAAACGATGAGGCGGGATCGATTGCATTGAAATTTGTAATGGGGATCTTATATGTTTCATACTGGTTGGAACTTGCTGCGAATAAACCGGTGCTGGCGGTAAAAAGTTCATCATTATCGTCACTGATAATCAGGTCAGCTATATGATTCATATTGTTTGATTTGATATCGATCATAATGGTATCCGGAAGTCCATAAACTGGGATATCTGTATCAAGATAGACCCAGCTCCTGCCCTGCGCACTTCTTACAAACTGATAATCCAGTCGAAATGCTTTCTGTCCCAGTGTGCGGGGAGTATCCACTACACTTAAAGTAGTTGCCAGGGGATCATATAATACGCCAGAGATGTTCCAGCCAGTCGTGGTTTCCATCGAATCTATTACCACAACATCTGTTCCGATTTGTACCGTCACCCGGCTGGTATCTGACTGATCCTTAAATTGCGCTACAACTCTTGCCTGACCTTCAGCCGAACCTTTAAATCGACCCACTGAATCAATCTGGCCGATGGCAGGGTCCAAACAGCTCCATTGATAGTCATTTAACGGGATATCGGGATGGAGGCCATCAACATCGGTTGGAAGCACTGTAAATTGGACAGTCCGGATGGTATCGGTTACAATCTGCTCAGGTTGCAGATCTATCTCTCGAATTCCCTTAATAAAAATATATGCAGAATCCAACAGACCATTATAATCTACATATACATAACCACTGTCTGGTTCATTTGCAACCGTAAGTAATCCATCTGATGTAACCTGCCCCAAATTCGGATCAATGCTATACTGCAAATTTGCAGGATTAATAACTTCAGGATGGAAATATTCATTCCATCCTGATACTTTTAACTGGATACTGTTTTTCAGGAATACCCGCTCATTATCAGGTTCGACCTGTATTGCATAAACACCGGTTCCCAGGGGAGCTTCAGATACGGTAAGCAGTGCATTGGCAACACTGCGTTCCGATCCGTCAGACGGATGATTTTTGATCTCTCCGTGAATTACCATGGTTGAGGAACCACCCCCATCCAGATTGATTGCTTCATCAGCTCCCAGATAAATCATCAGATCAGCCAGTTCCCGATAGGACATGCCGCGATAAGTTCCGGGTACCCGTCCGTCTACTGTAGCGAGGTACAGATATCGGTGATTTGCTGAAAAGCCAGCTGCCGTCCTCGGATGAACATCGGTATTCGTACTTCCGGTATAGGCACCATTGTCCACAATCTTTAAATTTCCCCCCACCGCTTGCATCAAGCGGGGATAATTTGGCTGCAGATTAAGGGCCAGCTGAATCGTGTCCCCAATCTGAACATTATTCTGTAGAAAAGTACCGGCTGCACCGTGCCCGGATACAACGGCCTTCCCGGCTATAATGGACATATTCCCTGCGCTCGATTTATCATCGACCAAAGCCAGGAGGGTATCATTAACAATCCACGGTTCCAATGCCGTTACAGATATCTCCGTCCCCCAGATATTCGTTCCGGTGGAGGCACCGAAGAAAGAATTATAGAGGATAAGCTGATCAGTCCCGCGGTCCTGATTAATGGCTGTAAAGGAATAACTCTGTCCTCCTGCCGTCAGATCGCCATTAAAATTAACAGGATCAATTGCCGGTAAATTTTGTTCCTCGAATGCAAGCACCGGCCAGTTGATGGGATTTTTCAGAATTTTCCCATTAATCACTTGTGTACCGAGAGGTATTCCGCCTGCGGCATAAAAATCTCCATTTACCGCCCCGGTCACCCGATGTCCCGATGCACTTTTACGCGCAGCCATGGAACTGGTTTGCTCATAACCGGATAAACGGTCATTTGCTTTTACAGTCTCCATCACCACATAGGGATTCTGCAGGTCAATTTCCAATACATTAATATTCCAAAGATTAGACGCCACGGTGATATGCTTATATACGATTCCTGGACCCACCTGGGTGGTACTATGGGTATGAAAAGTAATTTGAGAAAAGGAACTTGCCAACAAAAGATTGAAAACCAGTAAGGTAAAAAGAAGTTTTTTCATGATGTCAAACCCCTTTATAGTCTGTATCAA
>CP070707.1:3149670-3231465 GCA_020350205.1 bacterium | reverse complement strand
TCCCAATGTGCTGGGCAGTCTGGATGGCGTCAGTAACGATGGTGGTAATATTGATTTGGTAGCGGGGAGTAATGTAACCATTACCCCCGATGACGGTGCTAATACGATTACGATCTCTGCAACAGGCGGCGGAACCGGTGATAATCTTGGTAACCACACAGCAACACAGAATATTAACTTAAACGGAAACTGGCTTTCCGGAGATGGTGAAAATGAAGGAGTATGGATAGCTAATAATGGTGATGTCGGAGTAGGAATTTCTTCTCCAACCTCCACTTTAGATGTTTCGGGTGCTATCAGAGCAACACGTATGATAACGGAAAATGCAAGCCAGGCAAATGGCGAGGGCGATATTATTGCTAACGATGATTTGATAGCAGACGATCAAGTCAGGGCCTATGGAGAGTCAAGTACAAATTATGTAGTATATGGTGAACACAACAACGGAAACTACGGTTTTCTCGGGGGATCATCAGAAGGTGTCTACGGTGAAAATAGCGATGGCGATAATGGATCCTTAGGAGATAATCTCTTTGGAGGCGCAGTTGCTTTTTATAGAAATGGTAACCGCGGCATACTTGGTGGACCAAGCGTAGGAGTTTCCGGATATGTACCAAATAATAATATAGATAATACCTATGGTGTACATGGCGAGGTGCTTAATCCTAATAGTTATGGTGTCTATGGGACATCTCTTAGTTTAACCGGTGGCCGGGGAGTTCATGGTCAGGCTTCGGCTTCTAACGGGATCGGTGTTTATGGTCAGGCACCTGGAACAAGCTGGGCTGGGTACTTTGCAGGTCATCTAAACATAACTGGATCGATAGTAAAAGCTGGCGGATCCTTTAAAATTGATCACCCTCTTGATCCAACAAACAAAAACCTTTATCACTCTTTTGTGGAAAGTCCAGACATGATGAATATCTATAATGGAAACGTAATCACAGACAGTAACGGTGATGCTACGATTGAATTACCCGAGTGGTTTGAGGCACTGAATAAAGATTTTCGTTACCAGTTAACGGTTATTGGTGAATTCGCACAGACTATCATTTCTCAAAAAATTGCAAATAATCATTTTTCTATTAAAACCGACAAACCCAATATAGAAGTGAGTTGGCAGGTCACTGGCATTAGGCAGGATGCTTATGCAAATGCTAATAGGATTCCGGTAGAGGAGATGAAAAAACCTGAAGAGCAAGGAAAGTATCTGCATCCACAAGCCTTCGGTTTGCCGGAAACAATAGGCGTGGATTATGACGAGGAATTTGAAAAAATGATAATCCGAAGGGAACAACAGGAGGCAGAATACGAAAGAAGCAGGATTGAAAAAAGGCAAAGAATTGAACAGGAAAGACTCCGTTTAGATGATCAGCGGCAATTAAAGTAAAACAGTATGGGTCAAAAAGAGAGCTTCATTAATTGGGAACTTTTCATCAGATCCTTAACTCAAATCAGGCTGAAATTGTAATAACGCACATTACAGTCATCTTTGGTGCACCTGATGGTGTGCGAAACAATTTTGATTTTAAAATATTTTGAGAGGATAAATATGAAAAATTTTTTGAAAGCATATTTCTTCATAATATGTTTGTTTATTGGAATTTTCGTTCAACATGTAAGTGCTCAATCCCAGTTAAAACGCAGTGTAATTAGCAATGTCGCTGTGCATAACAGTAATTCATCATATTCTGTTCAATCCACTCTGGGGCAACCTAGCATTGGAAAAATGTCCAATAATGTTTTTCGCTACACTTCCGGTTTCTGGTATCTGGGTCATCTATATGTTCCAATAAATGATGATATATTTCATCAACTGCCTAATAAATTTGAATTGTTTCAAAACTATCCCAATCCTTTCAATCCGGTTACGACCATTCGCTATGCCCTGCCGCAGAAATCGGATGTTCTTCTTGAAGTGTATAATATTTTGGGACAACGCATAGTCACCTTGGTAGATAAGTCCATGCCCGCTGGTTTTCATGATATACAGTTTGGCAATAATAAATTACCAACCGGATTTTATATTTACCGAATCCAGATGAATAATTTTCACGATGTAAAGAAGATGGTCCTGATGAAATAATGTGGGAAACAAAACATAGGAATTACTTATTCTTTGTAGATAGGGTCCTATGAAAAATACTTATAAACCAAAAATGGATCACTTTTCTGAAAGGAGGTGATATTAAAAGAGATTGGGTTATTCATAATTCATAATCATAATAAGGGATATTTTTAATTGGAATCGGTTCTTCATCAAAATTAAGGAGGATGCCATGAAACATTTGACGGTGATGTTTTTAATCATTGGAACAGGTTTATTATTTTTTAGCTGTTCAGAAGACCAAATGACCACACCTGAGTTGAGTCAAGAAAATACTCTGGGTGAGGGCGAACTTACTGACCTTTCTTTTTCAAAGATGATCGCAACCTTTTCCGGTAGATCCGATTTAATAGCACCCCTCAATCCTGGCATCACAACCAGTTTACCGGGTGGAAAGACCTTGACCATTGGTAGGACGGCTCATTGGTACGATGATGCCTCAGATTGGCGGGTAACAGGAGATGCGATCTGGACAGTTAATCAAAAACTGAATAAAGATGGTCACGGTCAGGTTTGGGGAACGGCTGAAATGTCGGTGGCGGATCCCAACAATCCCACCAACCCTCCAGTAGGAAAATGGGAAATGACCTGGCATGGAGTAATCTGGGGAAATCCTGCGCAGGGAAATTTATATATCAAAGGAATTGCCTTAGGTGAAGGTACCGAGGGAGTAGTTGAAGGATTGGTTGCCAAGTGGACCTATATATTGGATCAAGCAAATGTTGGATTTTATTATACGTCTGAAGGATTCATTCGTGAACAATAATTACATATGGTTCCAGTTAATATAATAAAGGCTATTTGAGAAAAAGGAGGATCACAAGATCTAGTTCCTCTAAAATCCACCAATGCTTTTTGATGTGGAGGCATTTCTTGTACTAATGAATAATCCATTTGGAATGATCAGGACCTACCCCCTAATCTTTCCAAATTACAGCACACCCGGTGGTCCCGGACCGGCAGAACGCCGGGTGTGTTAGAATTTTCATTTAAGGTTCAACAGAAAAAACATGAGTACACAGAGACAATCTGGAAGTAATATTAGACAGGGATGACAGGTTCGGGAACAAGTCGGGGGACCTTTGGGGGATGTCCCTGGCTGCCATCCCTGGCTTTTTTTAAACTTATCATACCAATAGAAAAGGGATCGGATCATTGCCCCCCTCAGTAGACACATCCGCTGCATCCCTGCTCCTCGCTTCGAGGGGCGCAATCATCCGACCCCGATTCCATCACATGGGCGCGGATAGCAGAAATAAATTTGGGGATAGGAAAGGAGGCCTATGACTTATGTCTGCTACCCGCTGTCAGTGGAGCTGAGAGGGTTCGAACCTCCATCCGCTTGAATGAATCCATTCAAGATGCTTTCCCTTTAAGCGACAGCCCCGGTTTTTAAAAGACCAAAAATAACATTATCTAATTGTAATAAAATAAATTTCCGGGACAACCAATAGATGTATGTCACATTTGCGGAATAAAAAAATAAGAAAAGCAGGGTGTAGGATTAAGGATTTAGGGGTTAGGGGTGAGAAACGATGAATGATGAATATTGAATTCTGAATGGTGAACTAGAATTAGAAGGGTCCTGAGTTCAAGGAAAAGTGACGACACTCAATCCCAAATCCTAAACCCTAACCCCTGTTTTTTTCCGTTTCACATTTGATATTTCACTTTTCACCGCGAACAGCTGATAGCCAGGCACGGGGAGCTAATCATGTGACGGGAAATAACATATAAAAAACTTTAAGGGCCAGACCAGCCGCAATGTATGCCAGAATGAGTCCTATAGCGCGGATAACCATTTTGTTACGATGCTGAATCATGATAAAGGAGGCAATCGCCATGTTTATCGAAATAATGAGATAGATATAAGCCACTGGACACACTTTCCTATGGTCATGATCCTTAAACTGGGAAGAGGAAGTTAAAGATGAACTTCCTCGAATACAAAATATATCCTAAAATATTGAGAAAATCCTTTGTTTTTGTGATCCTGATCCCATCTTTGGTATTTTTTTATAAAATAGATCCCCGACAGAAACATTCGGGGATGAAAGTTTGGGGGATTGCGGGAATGACAGGTTGGGTGTTTACTATCGTCCCGTCAGGGATTGAGGCCACAAAGTGGTCCCTTCGGGAGGAACCAGGCTCCAGGGAGGGACATAAGTAGATCCTCCGTCTAAAGCCGGATGAGAAGCCGACTGAAACATTCGGGAATGACAAGGGTGGACCATTCTGATATAATAAAAAATCCCGCACCTGAAACACAGCGCGCGGGATTTATAATAAGCCGGTTATTACTTAATGAGTTATATATTGTCTCCGTTCAGCCAATTCTTGAATGCTTCAAAGGAGTAGTCCCGTCCCAGAAATTCCTTCACCATTCTCGCTGCCTCTTTTGAGCCTCCGGGATCCAGAATTGTTTTTCGATATTTAACCGCCACCCCCGGGTTCTTCAGACCACCTGCCTGAAAAACGCTGAAGAGGTCCTTGGCAATGACTTCGGACCACATGTAGGTGTAATAAATAGCGGAATAATCATACAAATGGCCGAAAGAGAGGTGCATATAGGTATCGTCAACATATTGAAAGGGAGTGTAGTTGCTTTGTAACTCGATCACTTTCTGAAGCGGATCGAAGGAGACCGCATCCCGATTATAAAAGTTTAAGGATATCGCGGCATAAAACATCTGTTGCTTGATGCCCAGACCTTCATTAAACAGCCGCGCCCGGTTCATTTTCCGGATTAGCTCATCCGGAATGGTCTGCCCCGCAGGACTCACCGCAAAAGTCTTCAAAATGTCGGCATTCCAGATCCACTCCTCAAACAACGTCGAAGGTGTTTCCACAAAATCCCACTCTGTAGTGATGCCGGTTATATTCATCCAGGGTTGATGTCCACCAAAAATGTGGTGTAAGAGATGTCCGAACTCATGAAAAAATGTCCCCACCTGATCATGCTGCATCAAGCCATCGCTGTCATCCCCACCCGGGAAATTACATACCAGCGCGGCTTCCGGTGCAGTCTGACCTTGAATACCACAGACCACTTCGGTCATCATGGCGTGTTTATACTTATCTTTACGGGGATGCATGTCCAGATAGAATTTACCCACCAGGCCAGTTTCGTCCCAAATTTCATAGACTTCAACACTCGGATGCCAGACGGTGGTATCGACTTTTTTATAGGTAACCTGGTACATCTGGGAAGTCAGGTCGAATAATCCTTCCTTCACCCGATCATAAGGAAAATACTTGCGCACCTCCCGGGAGTCGATATCGAAAGATTCGGCTTTCACCAGTTCTGCCAGATAGGTTTTCTGCCAGGGCGTCACTTTTTCCGCCTCCGGCATATCCTGCTGCAACCGATTGAGCAAAGCGGTGTATTCTTCTTTTGCGCGTGAATCAGCCGCATCGGCTACTTTATTGATGAAATCCTGCGCGGCTTGCGGATTTTTGATCATCTTATCTTCTGTGACATAGTCCGCATAAGTATCATAGCCCAGCAGCTGCGCCAGTTCGTATCTTTTCTGCAGCATATTTTTCAGAACTTCCTCATTCTGGGGATGACCACGGGATCGATATTTTTTATATAATTCGAAGCGATATTCATCCGATTCGGCATAGCTGATAAAAGGCAAATAATCCGGATAATCGGTTGTGATGTTAATTTTCCCGTCAGCATCGGGCTGATGGGATTGAATAAAATCCTCCGGCAGACCCTTTAAATCAGCGACCGAGTTCAATTGAATGGAGCGCACATCCTCCCTTATATTCTTTTCAAAATCCTGACCGATGATCACTAATTCTTCCTGCAATGTTTTTATCTTTTCCCGCGTCTGAGGATCTTTGTCCACGCCGGCTCGTCTGAAATTCAACAGGGTTTTTTCAACAAAACGACGAGTCTTGGGATCTGCAGTGGATATATCCACCTGCGATACAGCATCATAAAGCGGACGGGACATTTTAATTTCGGTTACCAGCTTTGAGAATTTCTGATCGTATTCTTCAGCCACTGCACGCATTTCGGGATCAGGGTGAACTGATTGATATAATCCGGAGAGATTGCCAGGATGATCCATCGTGATCCAGATTTCGTTCAACGGCTCAAGCACGGTTTTTACAGTTTTTGGTCCCTCATATTGTTCCAGTTTTTGAAAAAGCTGACGTGCTTCAACAAGTCCTTCCTCACAATATGTCCTGAATTCAGCCACCTCATTTTCTTGGGCAAAAAGAATTCCAAATTGACCTGCAGTTACAATGACCGCGGCAAAAGCCAAAACCAGCACACCATGAAACCAAATTGTTCTGCGGTATTTCATATGCTTCTCCTTTTGAATAAGTGTTATGTGTGTAATCTTTAGTAGGACGATAAAATCCTGCTAAAGTTACAAACATGATAATATTTTGCAGTAGCAGAATTGTTATTGATTAAATGACTTTGAAATGGTTTGGGATCATGCTAATTTTTTCTGTTCGATAAATCCGTTGAACTCATCTGAAGTTTGATCTCAGTAAATGGAAAATCGTAACGAAATCTATCCGGAATCATCTAAAGTTGAACCCATATAAATTAGAAGACACAGCTGATGAGTCTATTTGAACCCGACATTATCCTGCATGCCCTGCAGATTACCGGCCTGGTTTTTGTTATGATGGTGATTATTGACTGGTTGGATGTCCGAACCCGTGGACGTTTACCCTCCTGGATTGCCGATAGTAAAATGAAACAATATACAGTGGCCGGGCTTTTGGGTCTTACCCCGGGATGTATGGGAAGTTATATGAATGTCTCACTGTACATGCACGGTTATCTGACCATGGGAGCGATTGTAGGCGGCATGATCGCCACCACCGGTGAAGCAGCACTCTTAATGTTTGCCCTCTTTCCAAAAACTGCCCTGATTCTGCACCTGCTCCTGGTTGGATTGGGAATTTTTTTCGCTTATATCACCGATTTTATTATCCGCTTATTTAAAATAGATGATAAATGTGAATGCGAAGATATCGTATACCACCGGGATGAAACTTCCTTCAAACATTATCTCAGAGAACACCTCTGGTCTCATATTTTAAAAAAACATATATGGCGTATCTTCATCTGGACCTTCCTGGCCATCTGGTTTGTTCACCTGGGCGAACACTATTTTGATCTGCGGGGTTTCGTCAGCGCCCACCCTCAGTTGGTACTTTTACTGGCTGTTCTGGTGGGTTTGATTCCGGATGTAGCACCGCAGTTTATTTTTGTTTTCATGTTCAGCGATGGACTAATCCCGTTCAGTGTACTGTTGACTTCCTCTATCATCCAAAACGGGCATGGACTGATTCCGCTTTTATCCTATTCCGTAAAAAACTCCTTGGTCATCAAAAGCTTCAATGTAATCTTTGGGATTCTGGTGGGTATTACCTTTATGACACTCGGATTTTAATTATTCCCATCATGAATCAGTTAAATTAATTCAAGTTAAAAATGATGAATAAACATAGCTTTTCATCACAGGATCAACACATGGGGAACCGATTTCGCAATTGGACCAATCTCCATGCGGTACTCATTTTAATCGCAACGTTAATCAGTTTTATCACCCATTCGTTGCTTTTGCTGGTGTTAATTGGAAATTTCTCTTTTTTATTCCTTGTACTCAGAGAGAAAAATCAATGGACTCCCACCACCCGTTTTGGTCTGGGCAACTTACTCACTTTCGGTCGTCTTTTCCTAATTTCAGTCACTGCCCTTTTTTACCTGAAAATTCCAAACATTTTTATCGCCGGTTTCGGTCTTATTATTCTGATTGCAGACGGCCTGGACGGGATGCTGGCCCGAGATCGAAATGAATCTTCAATGTTCGGAGAATATTTTGATAAAGAAACCGACGCTTATTTCCTTCACATCTGGGTCATGATAGCCATCTTGAAATCCTTATTATGGCCCTGGACAGTTATTTTAGGTTTGCTTCGCTACCTTTTCATTGTTTATTTATTCATTCTGGGAGAACGGGACAAGAAAGAAAGACGATTCAAATGGGGCCGTTATATCTTTGTTTATGTCATCGGCGTTCTATTGGCTGCTTTTCTTCCTGTACCCTGGTTATATAAACCCGCAGTGGTGATTGCCACAATTTTGTTACTTTATTCATTCGGAAGAGACCTGGTATGGATTCACTCCAAAAACTGAAACGATTTCTATCCCAGCTGAAGGAAAATCCGGTCTTCTTCTGGTTCTCCCTGATTTTACTCAACATCCTCCTTTTTCTGCCCCAGACGCTATTCTCTCCGGCCCAGGTTTCCTGGATTCCCCTTCCCCCGCTGGATGCACCGCGGGGATGGTACGATACCTTGCTTTTTTTCCTGCGCCGCGAGAATCAGGATTTCTTCAGGCTGATAGCGGAATACTATCTCATACTGGTTCTTTTGTTCGTTAGTCTTAAACTTAACTGGTCCGCCTGGATCTATCGATTTATAACCGGCAGTTATATTTTTCTACTCACTTTTCAGATTTATCACAATCTCATGATTCTGCTATTCGGCGAACCGCCAATTTTATACAACGATCTCATGTTACTCAAAGGGGCATTTTACCTGATCATTGATATTTCCTTAACCAAAAAGCTCTTCGAAATGATGCTGGTGGTGTTGATTTTAGGGATTGTATTCTCAGTCATTCCCTTTCTGTTTCATGGCATTCGCGACGGATTCAGGCGGTTTATGCATTCCCGAAAATTCATGATAATTGGAATTTCAATAGGATTCATTATCATAATCAATAACCTCTGGTTCAATTTTAGTGATTATCGTACCACCATCCACTGGATAAGTCCAAAAATCGTGAGCACTGTTGAAAAATCATTTAAACTGCGCAGTTTTCTGCATAGTATAACAGATTCTCCAGCAGATTCAACCTATTATCATTACCGCAACATCCGGCTTGAACAACGGCCGGATATCTATATCTTTTTGGTGGAATCCTATGGTAGAATTCTGCTGGATCATCCCCAGAGCCGAGAAGTATACACTCACTGGATGAAAAGTGTAGAAGATACGCTATCCGGAGAAAGGTGGAACGCATACAGCACTTTCAGCGAAGCCCCCATTTTTGGTGGTCGTTCCTGGCTTACAATGGGATCCTTTATCACCGGCATCCATATTAAAGACGAAGCTGTATATTCATTTTTGATCAACCGTACACGCAATTATCCTCACATGGTTCATTTCTTTAATATACAAGGATACCATACTTTTGCATTACAACCGCTGAACCGGGTAAGACCGGGATTTTCCATGAACAGTTATGAAAAATTTTATCAATATCAAACACTGATCAATTTTGAGGATTTGGATTTTGACGGCCCGGCTTTTGGTTTCAGGAATATTCCAGACCAATACAGCCTGAATTATGCCAATGAAAAATTTCTGCAAAAAGCAGGGAAACCCTGCTTTCTGTTTTTTCTCACGGTTAGTTCACATTCTCCCTGGTTAGATCTCCCCCCCTATGCGGAAAACTGGCGTGATATCCAAGCCATAAACCGTGCACAACTACAGGAAAAATATCAGCACACTTCTGAAAAACTTCAGGAAACTTTTAAATTAAACATTTCTACCGGCACCGGCATTAATGAATATCTGGAGCATATGATTTATGAAATTAAAATGATCCGGGATTTCATTCTGAATGAAATCAATCCTAACAGTATCATTGTCATACTGGGAGATCATCAACCTCCCATTATAACAGAGGAAAATCCCAGTTTTGCTACCCCCCTTCATGTCATCTCTCAGGACCAGGAATTTCTATTTTCATTACAGGAGTATGGATTTTCCACAGGGTTATTGCTGAACCCGGAGCAACCGAGTACAATGCGGCATGAAGGTATCTACTCCTTATTGGTTCGATTACTCAGTCAGCATTATACTTCCGAAAAAAGCCTGCCCCGGTATCTACAAAGCGGAATTTCAATCTCAAATATTAAATAGTAATATGACATCAAAAAAACTACAGACCCGTCAATGTAATTCTGAAAGCGATATTCGGCAGTTTTTTGAGGAAACAGCCCCGGAATATCGGGAAGCCCACGGAGATTCAGGCCGACTGTTGCAATATCGAATGGAACAGCTGCATAAGTTGGGTCACCTGAATACTCAGGATGTGGTTCTGGATGTGGGATGTGGAAATGGTCATCACCTGTACTATATCGCCCCTGTTATTAAATACGGCATCGGGGTGGATTTTTCCCGGAACATGATTGAATCCGCCCAGAAAGCACGGAATGAATCACCTCATGCCGACAAGCTGCAATTTCAGGTAGATTATGCGCAGGAATTAAAAACCATAGAAGACAGTTGTGT
This sequence comes from bacterium, assembly GCA_020350205.1. Classification (GTDB taxonomy): domain Bacteria; phylum Calditrichota; class Calditrichia; order RBG-13-44-9; family RBG-13-44-9; genus RQOF01. Next base: position 3,221,015 of record CP070707.1, on the reverse strand, counting down.
AGATCTGGTGATGTGTATTGGTGCCTTCGAGCACATGCTGGAAAAGACCAAAGTCGTCAGGCAATTTTATCGGGTTCTCAAACCGGGAGGAAGAATAATACTCATGACCCCCAATGGTAAATATATATGGTATCGCCTGATCGCCCCTTTATTTGGATATTCCACGCGCCATCTATCAACCGATCTGTTTCTGCCTGCATCTGAATTAAAGGCGCTGTTTACCGAATCCGGATTCAATAGGATTCAGACTGAATATTGGAGCTTTATTCCGCGGGGGGACATGTCCAAATACTGGGGGAGTTTTCTAGGCAGGTTGGATTTAATAGGAAAACTGATAGGTTTACATTTTTTACAGGGCGGCATTATTTTGAGAGCAGACAAAATTTAAGATTCCTTCTGTGCAACTATAAGCTGATATTTCATCATTCCTTTATTATATAATTTTTGTAAAGCAAAGCCCCCCAGATGTGTTCTCAGAAAGATCCTCAAAGATTTGATGGGCATGAGGCGCAAAAGAAATTTCGTTCTTCTTATTTTCTGACTCAGTAATCGATCCGAATTGAAACGAATCTGTGGGGTTAAATCCAGATTAGAGATAATTTTCAAATTGTTTTTTCCCAGAAGCTCAACATAGTCCATTTCGGAAGGGATATCTGTTAAATACCAGTAATCCTTCAACAATTGGTAGTCTTCTTCATGACGTACTTGTTCATCCCGAGACATGTCATCGACGATGGCCAGTTTACCTTTCAGAAGCAATGCCTGAGTAAAATTTGACAAAGTAGCATTAAGATCCGAACTGTGAATAAGAGATTCAATGGCTATTATCCCATGATATTTGATGTTGATCGGCTCCAAATAGTTCTGTACATAAAACATACAATTTGCGCTCACCCCGCGACGCTGCGCCTCTCTCAAGGCAATACTCTTCTGATAGTTGCTCAGGGTCATACCATGGTATATACCGGGTCTGAGATGATTCCAGCGGAATATGGATCCCCCAAATCCGCATCCGGCATCCAGCACCCGAGGATTTTCCGGTAAACCTGCCTCGATTAACACCAGGTCATCCAAATAATTTGATTTATCCTTGTCCACATAAAGGTGTTGGACTTCAGCAGGAATCTGTAACGGTTTGTGCATGGTAAAACGGGATTTACCTTTTAACCGGTTTATATTGTATGAATAGCGGGAGAGATTTTCGTACAGTTCTGACAGTCGGGTATCCGATGATGATTTACGCTCAGACATGGTTTTTCTTTTCCAAAATAAAGATAAACTGATGGGCAAAAGTTAAAGGGATGATTTTCCAGAGTATCTTTTTAACAAATGCCGTGAGTTGCGGAAACGTGCCCAAACCCAAGATAATAAAAAATTTTCGGATCTGCCAGTCATCTCGATGAACCACCCGGATCTTAAACTCATAATGGGAAAATAAATCTTGCCATTCTTGCAAACTTCGGGCATTTTCATTGCTCTCACGATGGGTACGGCTGAATCTTTCTGAAATTTTCCAGTATAGTGTACGGGAATTAGGAACCATTATGCAATAACGCGCATCATCTTTCGCAATACGTTTCAATTCACTGATGGATTTGTCCATTTCCAGAAAATGCTCTAAAACACCAATACAGGTGATATAATCAAAGCTTTTATCCGGGTAGGAGATTTGGGTAACATTCCCTACCTGTAGTTGAGAATCAGGGGAGGTTTGAGAAGCCAGGGAAATCGCTTGCGGGGAAAGATCAATACCATAGGTTTGCAGCCCTCTCGCCCGGGCAGTTTTCAGAAGCAAACCCGGTCCGCATCCAATGTCAAGGAATTTTTTCTCTGGTTCCACCTCCAGGTGATCCAGATAAACAGTATACGCATCAATTTGGCGCATACTTTTGAGCTGCTTTTGCTTGTAAAGTTGATCGAACCAGCTGCGGACAGTTTTTTCAGTATGAATCATTTCAAAAAATATAATTTAATTTATTTTTATATTAAAGATTTCATGATACAAACAACACCAAAAATTTAAGATGCTTGAATTTGCACATACCATCGGATATTTTAATTATAAGTCCGTTATGTCTGCGGTGTTGGGTGAGATTCTAAAAATTTTAAAAATTTTTTCGCACATTGCGGCCAACTCGGAAAAGAACGGCTGCTATGGAATGCTTTTTCTCCCAGTGAGATTCGCAAATCAGGTTTGGAGATCAACTTCCTTAAAACTTCGCTAAACTGATCTCTATCTCCCGGCGGAACCAGATAACCGTTCTCCTGAGATTGCACCAATTCCGGCAATCCTCCCACCTCGTTCGCCAGAATGGCCAATCCAAAACTCATAGCTTCCATGGTAACCATACTGCAGGACTCAAATCGCGAATTCAGCACAAATATATCACTCTGCTTATAGATCTGAAAAAGGCTAACCTGAGAAAGCGGTCCCAGAATCTGGATACGATTTTTCAAACGGCTGCTGCCGATGTGTCGTAAAAACTCCGCTGTAAATTCAGGATCAAGCTCGTCCGCACCTATCAGAATCCATTGCCAGGGTAAATCGGACAGATTCTCCAGAACCTTCAGAAATTCCAACAAACCTTTCCCGGGGAAAATGCTGGAGACCGTGAGTAACTGTACGACTATGCGGGGCTTGCGTCTTACCAAAAATCTTTCATTGATTCCCGGTTGAATGACAACAATATTTCTTGCGGGAATTCCGTTATTCATCAATTGATTTTTCGAATACCGGCTGGTTACAATATAGCCGTCGAAGTGAGCTAAATTCTTCCTCTCTTCATCGGTATCAGGACCAGACGCATGGGCGGGATCCAGCATATTCAGATAATGGACCAACAGCCATTTCCCATACGAAATATTGATGTCCGCTATACTTTTAATTAATTCCTGATGACCTGTTAACAGGCTATCGATCAGCCAACAGGTATCGGTTTCCAGTTCTACTGTGTCTGGTATATTAACCTTTTTTTTTGGTGATACAATGATCTGATCTACTTCGTGAGATCGGGCCAGTTGTTGCATGAAATGCTGGTTAAATATATTACCGCCGGTGGGAAAATCTAAAATATCTGGCAGGAAGAATTGGAATTTCATTTTGATTATATCTTAAAATTATAAACAGACATGCATAAACATTCATATATCTAAGGAAACATCATCATTTGCTCAGACATAAATAGCCGGGAAAATACCTATCTAAAATTTCAATGTATAGGATGCCCAGGCGGCTTCATGTTCCCATAACTTGAGAACCAGGGCAGTCAAATTTTGTGTGGAAATTTTCCGGGCAAACATTTCACCTATGATTCGGGAAAAATGTTCGATGCTGGGATTTAGCTGATTAAATTCCGGTAATTCATTCAGAGTTTTGTCTTTGAAATACCAGATTACCTGGCTCAGAGCGTCTTCTATTTCAACAATATCGACCAGATACCCATGCCGATCCAGCTGTTTACCCTGCAGCTGTACCTCAACCTCATAATGATGGGTATGCCAGTTGTTTTCATCTCCCCAGTCACCACCAATTAAATAATGTTGTGCCATAAAATCCCGGATTACAGTCACTGTATACACTAGGTTCTCCCTTCATATGTCAAAACAACCTGTAAGGCTTGCTCCGGCTGTTCATCCAACAAGGCATAAGCAGATTGTGCCTCGGAAAATGGAATGTAATGGGTAATCAATCTCGAAGGAGTGACCTGCTTCAACCATGACCATACCAATTCCATCCGCCTTTCCTTATTCCAGCGTCCCCGTAAGTCTGGCTGAATGGTACTCACCTGGCTGCTGATAATCCGCAGCCGATTCCGATGAAATCTATCACCCAGGTTCAAATGGGCGGTTTTCGTTCCATACCAAGATCCAACGATAATACGGCTATGATAACCGGCAATAGAAATAGCCGTATTTAAAACCTCTGGATTTCCGGACATTTCAAATATGAGATCAGGACCACTTTGCTGATCTGTTAGATGTGTCTTCGAACGAAACATATCGTGAATTTCGTCAAAAAAATTTTTATCTCCTGGATCGAATACAGCATTCGCCCCGATATTTTTTGCGGTTATCCTTCTTTTCTCCAACGGATCTACCGCAACTAGCCGATTCAAGGGATATTTTGCCAGCACGGATGTTGTCAGAAGACCCACGACTCCCTGTCCAAAAATGACAACATTTTCTCCCAGAAGCGGCGCCGCATCCATAACACATCCGATGGCAGTTTCCATATTGGGAAGAAATAACGCATTTTTCTCATTGAGATCCGGAGGGATGAGGAAAAGTTCGGTCTGAGGAACCACGATATATGACTGATGCGGATGAAACAAAAAGACACTTTTATCCAGCCATTCCGGATCTGTATTTTTTCCAATTTCAATAACCTTCCCCACCAGTGCATAACCATAAGAAAGCGGGTATTTCATGACTCCTGCCAGGGAATTGAGCGACATATCAGTGGTCATCCCCTCCGGGAAATCACCGCGGAACAATACCATTTCGGAACCGGTACTGATTGCTGAATACTTCGCCTCAACCAGGACCTGCCCGGGACCCGGAGATCCCAATCTTTCCTCGTGAATTACAATGGTCTTCTTTTTTTCAAAAAAAAGTTTCTGGGTTTTCATCATACCTGATAATTAAGATCACCCCGGACAATCAGATTATCCTGGATCAGTTCATAATTTATATTTTTAAGATTTGTAATAAAGGGGGAGACGATGTTTTCAAGCTCCCGCACTCCCCGAAATCCCCCCAGAATCATCGGGACAATCGTCAGAATAATCTGGTCCGCCAGTCTCTCCCGTAAAAAACTGGTGATAATACGGGCACCCCCCTCAACCATCACCGAGCGAATACCTCTATCATGAAGATGTTGCATCAGCGAAGATAAATTGACCCATCCATTGGATAAAGCCGGCAAGGGAATTATCTCTCCACCACTTTTCTGGATAATGTCAACTTTCCCATCACTTATTTCAGACGTGCAGGCGATCCATGGTTTGATCGTGTTTTTCCGCAACAGCTTGGAATGAGTCGGAAAACGAAGATGGCTATCCACCACTACCGGTATAGGATCTTCCCCCGAAACCAGACGTACAGTAAGCTGGGGATCGTCAGCAAGAAGGGTACCGATACCGATGAGAATCGAATTATGGATGGCACGTAAACTGTGCGTAAAACTTTGCGAATGAATATTGCTTAATCTGACCGGGGCTGAAGGATGCAGAGAGATACTCCCATCCAGGCTTTGAGCAAAGGAGAGGGATACAAAGGGACGGGTAAGCGAGAGCTCGGAATTTGCCCCCTCTTTGATTTTCCCCCTGACAATCGATAACATCTCACTGTCTGATTTCTTGGTCACTCCTGAAACACTCTTAATTGGTACAAAATTGGAATTAATAAATAAATTTCTAAATTAGTTCATGCTAACTGAACTGCCTACAGTATACAGCAATAACCCGACCTGCATCCACAACTGAATAATTAAAGTACGGGTATAAACTGTGAAAGGAATTTTACAGCGCCTGTAAAACTTCCTCGGCATGCCCCTCCGGTTTTACCTTTTCATAGACTTTTTTAATGGTTCCGTCTTTGCCGATAATAAAAGTAGAGCGTAAAATACCCATGTATTTTTTCCCATACATACTTTTTTCACCCCAGGCACCATAGGCTTCCGCCACTTTATGTTCGGGATCGCTTAACAGATTGAAATTGAGATTTTGCTTCTGGATAAAACCCTGATGAGATTTAACACTATCGGGACTTACTCCCAAGACCACGGCCTTTTTGGTGTCAAACCGGGGCATATTATCCCGAAAGGAACAAGCTTCCTTGGTACAGCCGCTGGTATTATCTTTGGGATAAAAATAAAGGATCACATCTTTTTTTCCAAGGAACTGAGATAAAGTTACCTCTTTCCCCTGATCCGAGAGTACTTTAAAATCGGGTGCTTTATCACCTACTTTTAACATGCTAGCCTCCTTATTTCTTTTCGTTCCTGGTGTTCTCGGGTGCTTTTCTCATATGAATAACAAAGTACATACTTACATTTACTAAACCTTCCGCAAATCAAAAAATCAGACCGCCTCCAAAGCTATTTTTTTGCCGGATTACTGGGACGCATATCAATCTCACTCAGCATGGTGCGGTCTGGCATATTTACTGCCAGATAGACGGTCTCCGCGATGTCGACAGACTGAATCTTATTCTGACTGGGGGTACCGGTCGGAGACACACCACCGCTGCCAAATCCTGTTTCAACGGATCCCGGAAAAATTGTGATTACCCTTATATCATATTCGCGAACCTCTAACATCAGACACTGGGCAAAACCTCTCAAGGCCCATTTGGTGGCTGCATAACCGGTTCCGGTTTTAAAGCCATTTTTACCTGCCAATGAAGCAATATTCACAATATTTCCGGTTCTCCTTTCAATCATATGGGGAAGAACATCCTGAGTCAGCAAAAACAAGGCTCGCAGATTGACATCCAGCATTTCCTGAAATTCTTCAGGCTTGATTTCCAGAAAAGGTTTTAAATATCCCAGCCCTGCATTATTCACCAGAATATCGATCCGGCCCCATTCATTGATTACCCGTTTTGAAATGGCAGGAATCTGAGAGATATCTCGCAGATCCGCCGGAATTTCCAGGGGCTGAATTCCTCCCAACGCAGATATTTCATCGGACACGTTTTTCATTTGCGATTCATCCCTGGCGGTCAGTGCCACTGCTATTCCCTCTTTTGCAAATTTCAGGGCGATGGCTCGACCAATTCCGCGACTGGCTCCGGTGATTAAGGCAACTTTATTATCATTCACATTATTCCTCAAGTATTCGTGAAACCGAATTAAATGAAAATTTTGGGAGTGTAAAATAGGACACAGTTGACGAAGAAAAAAACAGATTTTCGCAGATCCAAAAATTTATCAGGCAATTATTGTTCCGAAGGAAATAAGTCCTGTCGTCTGCTTATTACCAGCATGTTCTCTGACTGTGTCCCCGACGGGAGAAGACAATATGGCTTATTCAGGATGATATTATTCTAAAAAGATACCATTTTATTAAACTGAAATTAGCTCAGGTTCAACATTTAAAAAAACCATTTCAATCACCCTGTTATCCGGTCTCCTGTCTCCCGTGTCTAATATCCATGTCGAATTACTGATTTATTAGTGAAAGGTTTTTCTAGAGTGTGGTTCGAATCCAGCGACCAATAGCTCTTTTCGTACCCCCATACTGGGGAAGATGTTTCTCTAAAGTTTCCAGGTCTTCTATCGGTGTGGTTAAACCGATTCGGAAAATCATATCCATTAAACCATAAATACTATAGACCCCCGATATTAATACCACCGCTTCTCCATCGAACACTTTACTGCGATAATTCTGATTCATGGTTCCCACTTTAAAATAAAATACCAACTTTTCCAGGTCCTCCTGGGGTGTATTATCCCGATATTTTATAACCCAGTCTCTGGCTACCTGTAAAAATTTCTCTGCTTTTTCCCTGACATTTCCGACTTCTCCATATTCTGTGGCCTGAGCAACTCGCTGCAGTATATAAGACTTGAAAACCGAGGCAAACTCAGGCATGATCAATAAATCACGGACCACATCCAGAGAAGCGAACAAATTAATTTTTGCGTGGAGTTTTGGTTTTCTCACCACGGCGTCAGAGGACAGATAAGCGATTTGCTGTTCACTTAATACCTGGATCATACTGTCCAACATACGGTATATGGAAGGATGAAATGGAAAAAGTTCCTGTAAATTTTTGTCACTCTCGAAACGATGTTTAAACTCTTTCAGTTGTCCGGCAAAATCGGCCACATCCTCATCCGGGTTGTATAATGTTGCTCTGAACATTCCCCCTGCTGCTTCAATCTCTTCTGACAATATCTCCTGGATCACTACATGCCGGGCCAACAACTCCTGGGTTCGGGACATTTGAGGAAAACCGGCACTGGGAGCATTTTCCAGAGCCGGTGCCTGAATGCTTATCCAGCCTCCCCGTAAAGAATTACCGAGAAGAATGGCCAACCAGAAATCACTATCCCATAAACTATCCGGAATAATCTGAAAGGTTCGCCGGGGCATTAATGAATACATCACTGCATTGGCAACGCTGACCATTTTGGGATGATAACCGGTTTGATTATGTAATTGCTTTACTTTTGCCAGGGTGAATCCTTTTTTACTCCAGACTCGAATTGTATCCTGCACCGCCCTTGCATAATCACTCGCTTTAGATCTTATTTGCAACGGATAGGGAATTTCCTGTTCTTCAAATCCTTGATCCAGCAGAAGTTGCCTGGCCGCATATTTTAAATCAAGTGCGGCAGGACCCTGGACGAGTATACCGCGGTCATCCCAGGTTGGGCCAGCATAATGTTCTCCGATACCCATACCCCCAATCATCATGACACCCTGGTAAGGATCCTCCTCCGAAACGTCATAAAATGATATTTTGCGATGATCCCGGGAAATCAGATCGGGGGTTCCAAGTATGGGAAGGATACCCCTGCTCCAGAATGAGATATCCGCCGGATTGGTAATATTCACGTGGACCTTTATCAGGTTATGCAGCCATTCTTCCCCGTATTCCTGAATCTCCGCCTGCAACAGTTTCGACCTATTGATTGCTCGGCGCAGTTCTGTCAGTTTTTCCGTCAGCGCTTGTTCCATGGATTTGTCGGATAACTTGAGACTATAGGTCAGGGGTTTTTCTAACAACCTCATCCAGGTTCGAGTTTTATTGGCCTGATAAAAAAACTGATCCAGAAAAATCATAAAAACGGGAAGTTTGCCGGTATCGTCATATTCTCTGATTCGGTCTATCATAGCCTGAAAATAGGAATCCTTGATCTGCAGAAAAGTAAGTGTGTCGGGGTCTCCACCCGCATCAAACGCATCAATATCATGAATCCATAATATATGATAGTCACGGGCAGCATGGATCTGTCGAGCCACCTCATATTGAAACTCTTCATTAATGATATACCAGATTTTATTCCCCTCAGTAAATCGCTGACCGGTGGCACCCTCAATAATTTTATCCAGCTCTTGCTGACTGTCATGCTGCTCTGGGAGAAGCGCATATTGCAGGGGAAGCCATACCAGTCTGGAATCCTTCCAGATTTTGGCTGAATAGGCACGATTTTCTTCGATAATTGCTATAATTTCCTGGAATACATAACGGACTGCATCAATTCTTTCAGGTGGAATTACATCAGATTGTGTCATCCAGCGAGCCATCTTACCGCGGGCTGTTTTGGCAAACTCCAATATGGAATCACTATTTTTTTTCTGACCAAGTAAACGGTTATAGGGATATAATATTCTCTCCAGAATAATATTTCTTGCCTGTGCCGCAACCTCTCTACCCTCATTAACCGACTCTCCCATCACCAGCGACTCGCCCAAAATTGCCATTGAAAATGCGCGCTCCAGTTCCTGATGGAAAAAGCGAACCTCTGCTTCACTGTTCCTGCCATTCGGGAAATTGATATTACGGGAATTCAAATGTTTTTTTAGTGCTTTCATGGAGTCAGCAATCGCGGCAAAGGGATCGGCCCCTGCATAATCATAATAGGGTGTGGTAAGCCGATTAATCCAGCGGGCACTTTCACGGATATTATTGAGAGCTTCCTCCAAGGCCGGAATACCAGGCACCTTCGGAATTTGTGGTGGTTTAGGGGCTGTGAGTCTGACATAGTCCCTTTTAGGGCGGGTTTTTCCGCGATTAGGTTGGAAAATAGGTATTCCGATTCCCAGATTATAGGTATTTCCTCGCGCCGGTAACCATTCAAGGCGCAGGTCAGTCCCCCTTCCAAAAATACCTCCCCGCCTCACCGCAGCTGTTATCCGAAGGATAAAATCAAGACGCTCAACTTCATAATTGTAATCAAGTCCGCCTGCCAGTCGTAATGCAGGCATTTCAATCATCGCCCGGAATCCAAAATCTTCATTAGTGCGAAGACTCCCTATATACCCTTCCGCGGAAATACCCAGTACACTGTACATGGGATTCATTAAATCCCGGTACACGCCTAACCTGAACTGGGCAATTAATTTATCATCCACCGCCGGATAACTGTGTCCCAGCGAAAAACCGATGTACGGTTTGTATATCTGAGGTTGCCCCATAGATTTTGTGAAACCGCCATCACTGGGCGGAAGAACTTCCTGGGCCTGGGCAAAATAGGTGAGAATAAGCAGAAGAATAAAATAAATGCGCATTATTAATTTCCTTCGGTATATTTTTAAACGTGAATCCTAAATTTCGAGCTGGTTAGTATGGCATAAAAAATTTATAAAATAAATTATTCGTGCTGATTAAATTTTTGTCTAAAAAATTATGCTGCAATATTTCAGATTAAAGATGTGGAAAAATACCGACATAATATGGTAAATCGTAGGATTAGAGAAATTAAATATATAGTAGTTCATTTTTTATTTTCTATCTTGATGCATGCCCCCCTCGAATCTCAAATTCTATATCTTGAATCTTCCTTTAATTTCTAAAGTGACAGCACCATGCCCACCCCAAACTGTATCTGGGTCATAAAGGTACTTTTTTCATGATAGAAACCTTCTCCGTCCGTATCCTTAAAATAGATTTTTTCAGGAGCATCGCTGATCAGCAGACGGGCATGTAACCGAAAAGCGAAATATTTACTGGCATAGGTTTTGACGCCGACCATTAAAGGGGAGAAGTTTAGTCGTGTCTCGCTATCCAGATTTTCATCCGGTGCCAAATGTACCAGACCAATCGCCAATCCAAAAAAAGGTCGAAGATAGCTGGAGGACCAGTCATAGATAATACCTGCCTGGTAATAATCTACATTAATTTTCATAGAGCGGGAAATTTCTCCATCCGGAGCTTCATGATAATTCAGGTTGGTCGGCTGGCGGTCTATTGAAAGTTCCAGGAACGCTTTCTTTGCCAAACGGATATCAAGCATGACTCCGAAATTACCCGAAGCGGTGAGACCCAGTGCGTCACCCGGGGTGAAAATCCCCTCCTGTTGCGTGGTCTCATCCAGTATACCTCCCATCTGATAACCGGTCATTAATGCAATTTCTACCCGTTGTGAGATCGCCCGAGAAGAGATCATCAGAATGATAGTGATTATAATAAAAAGATATGCTTTCATGATAGTCCTCTTTTTTGATTGATAAATCTTTTAAAATTCCAGAGAGAAGAGACCTCTCAATCCTTTCAGGTGCTTTCTGACGTCAGGATCATTTTTATAATGGGCATTTCGGTAATAATAGAAATACTCAACTCCAATACCCAGTTGCCGCCATATCTTAATCATGTAATTGACATCAAAGACATGTAATCGGTCTACACCCGGTGCACCTTCCCGGGTATAGAGACTGAAATAATTGTAATCTCCCAGAATCCTGCCGAACTTTTGATGTTCAACCAGGAACTCAAATTTACCACGCGCCCCCCAGCCAAAATTATAATTTCGACCCTGATAGGAGGTTACGTATTCATTATTACCCGCTCCCAATGCAATAAATCCCAGTGCAGGATTCGTAATCAGGCGGAATCCTTTTCCCAGCGGCCAATTTGACAATAGATTGGTCGTAAAAGCCATAGCCCCGATCGTGAAAATCTGAGCATTATAATAGTCATAATTCTGGGAAATACTCAGCAGGTGTTTCTGCCCATTCTCCCTGTCATATTGCTTACCAAACAGGGTACCCCAGGCAGTAATCACGGTGCTTCTCAAGGTATCTCGCTTACTGGTCCATAAACGGAAGGCAAAGAAATCATACGGCTTAATTTTTGATTTGGGTTCGAACGGCTTACCATAATGACCGGTCAGTTGAAACGAGGGACTTAATCTACTATCTTCAGCATCCGATCCTTCCAGGTTACCACGCCCACCGACCGCGATGTAACCATTGAAGGGTCGTCTAATATGATTAACCGAAGATCTGGTCGTGAACATATCACCTTTGATAATACGATTAACTCCACCCACTGGGTTTAACAAAAAGCCGGCCGTCTCACGCCAGACCCGCGAACCTCCCCGGGCGCGGTCATCCAATACATTTTCAGAAAATCGAAACAATATCTCCCCCAGGGCCACGCCTCCCCAGGTGGTGGTAACCAGGTCATTGTAGGCGGGATATTCGCGCTCCATAAAGACTTCCCACATGTAACTTCCTGCGAAAGTAAAGGGGGTTGATTCCCAGAAACTCATACCATTAGTCCGGGCAGCATTAAAATAGGTACTGCCCTGATAGGGGTGGTTAAGAAAATTTGTGCCAAAATTATTGGGATCCCACTCCAGACCATGGCGGAGATTGTCCTCAACCGATTGCCAGCTGATCAAAAAAGAGTAATTATCCTCCCGAAGATAACGGGCACCGGCCCAGGCTACAAAATTACTGGCCATCACTTCAGCAATTGCTAAATCTATCCGTTTGGGTGCCACAGGATCTGACGGTTCCTCAGGATTATCCTGTGCAAGAGAAAGCTCAACCGTCATTAGGAAAATCAAAATGAACAGTAATATTTTTTTCAAAATGGACCTCCATCATATGTAAGGAATAATAATAGATAAATATAATACTGAGCCTAATTGGATATAGCAACTATTTTTGTTAACCCTATTCAAAAAATCATAAATTCAAACTTCGAAACACCAGAGAGCCTTGCTCTTTCAGTTTCGGAGAGATGAGCATATAGTGGTTTACAATTGCTGGAAACTCAGGCGGTCACAGACAGGATTTCAGGTTATCTTACGGTTTCCGATAATCACAGTTCCCACCCAAAAGTCATCGATAAATCCCAGTCGTTTCGGGAAGCGCCTTCCACCGGTTGATTGTCGAAATTATGAGTATAGCCGAGTCTGATATAAAAATCGAGTGGAAGATCGTATTTGATATCGAACTTAAAGTCAGCCCTAATTCGGTCCCCTTCATTGAGACTTCTATAGACCGCCAAAGTCGTCACCAAACCTAAATCACCCATATCGAACAAGTTTAACTCGGTTCCCAAATTTGCTTCGCTGCTGCTCCTGTCTTCGATAGTCGGATCGGTATAAAACTCAATCGTTCTGGCAATACCCCCCACAAGTGCCCAATACATTGAATTGGTTTGGATGAAATAATTTCCGATACCGATTAGCGGAGTCGCCCTGAGTTCCAGTTTCTGCTCATCGCTTTGCAGAAACTTTGATGAAATAAAAGCAAACCATCGTTTCCCCAGGAAGTAGTTAAATCCCACCGAAGCATCCGTTCTCCGGGTGGCAGCAATACTGTCCTGGTCACTGCGCGTAATATCCAGAAATCCATCGGTACTCCATCTGTTGGTCAAATAGCCAACCTTACTGCGCAGAGATAGCTGTCTTAAATTATTGGCTTTGGTTAAATTGAATCCCAGATCCACTGAGGCACTCAATTTTTGCAGGAATCCTTCTTCCAATGGTTTCATGAAAACCACGTTATTCAAGCTAACAGCCAAAGTCTGATAAGCATCACTAATTATTACTTTTGACTTTTCGGAGGGATCGGTCGATATGGAACCTTTTAAACGATTTCCATCGGATAACGTAATAATATATTCCTGGGTACCATAAATTTCTTTTACTTTATTCCATTCAATTTTGAAGTCGCTGTCACTGAACTCTGTTTCAATGGTAATAATCCCTCGATTCAGATTTTTTATTTCTCCTACAATCACAATATTGTTGTCAAATAGCAATGAATCGTTCTGGGCCCAGGCATTCGAGGTAATTGCAGTAGATATAAGAATTAATAAAAATCTTTTCATGTTAAAACTTATCCTCCGGAAATCTTACTGTATGGGTGTTTTTGTAGATATATATGTAATATAAGATGCTAAAGGTGAATTTGGGTTACACTTTATATGAGGGGATTGGATTTTTCTAGAGCCAGGCCGGGATTTTCCTCTAATGAAAGCCCCCGAATTAATTCGGAGGCTTCACATCATACAACCTTAAGAGATTTATATCTTAAATATTCAATGTTCACAACTGCTTCCAGATTCCGTAAAGCTCCTAACCCATTCTCTGATAATCCATGCTATCGACTAGAACGCACTGACTATTCCCAGAACCCCACGGTTCGCTTCCAGCTCAATATCCCGGGTTAATTCCACCAGAAAACGTAGATTCCGCGCCAACTCGTAAGTCCAGTTCAAGGTCGCGGTATGATATTGCAGGGAATTGAATTCAAAATAAGGAGCGAGAGGTGCAAAATCCTCTTCTTTGAGATCAGAATCTACCCAGTTATATAAGAATGTGAAGTAGTAACGGGAGCGTTCTTTTTTAGGAGCAAAGATAATCTCAGCAATGATTGCGGAGGTGTTCTTCGACTCTGCACTGGGTATAAACAATGGATTCGTATCCTTACGTAACAGGTACTGTCCGGTAAGTTCGAATTTACCTACGGTCAAATTGACATCTGGGCCAATGTAGGTCACTTCATTATCATTGACACCCAGAGTATCTGTAACCCTCTCTCTTCCGTAATAAATAAAAGCGCCGATACTGGCAAACTCACCAACAGCCTGGTTGATTCTAAATCCATAATTTTTAAATTTATCATCATCAAATTTACGATCCTCCCCGGCATCCCCGATTCCAGCACCATTAACCACCAAGAATACCAGGTCGGTACCGGTTTTATCGATTGTATAGGGCATCATGATACCACGATCGTAGGTTAGATTGATTTTCGAGAAACCGACCCGTTTGGTATAGAAGGTATAATCCTCAAAGGTAAGACGTAATTCCCTTTTCAGCAGGGGGTCGGAGGTTTGAAACTGACCGACCATCACATCAAGATTGGTATTAAATATATTATTAAAGTGGATATAGGCATCCTCAATGCCGGCGACCTCTCCCCTTTCTGAAAGGTAAAAATAGAAATAATACCCTATGTTTTTATACAAATTTCCGCCGGAAAGCAATTTCACTCCCCAGGGAAGCTGTAAATCGTTTTCTACGGGTGCCTTATCATCATATACCCCATAGGCATCAAATCTCACGGCAATCGGAAAATTCCTGTTAAGCCAGAGCAGACTATCACCTGCAGTAATATAGTCACGTTCTTTTTCTTCCTCGGGAATCACAAAGCCGTTGCCGGCAAACTCTGCCCCATAGGGTTTTAGTTTAGGTATTGGAGCATGGCAGGTAGTACAGGATACTTTATATTTGCGGGCAAAAGCCGGGATGGCTTCTGCATCCTCCGGAAACAATGCTATGAATAAAATAGTAACGATCAATATTAAAATATAAATAAAGTTTTTGAGCATGGTATTTCTCCTTTTAGTCGTATACTTCAACCCAGGTATTTGTCTTGTTTATTAATATCGTTTCACTTTCTTCTGCAGGAACCTTTAAAAAGTCAGCCACTGGCTTAACAAGTTTGCTATAATTCAATTCTGCGGTGAAATGTACTTTTCCAAGGGCTATATCATCAGGTAACTGCCAGGTAAAAGTTTCGATTTTCGTCTCACGGGGACCGATCCGATAATCCACTCCAAAAGATTTAGTATTCCATTGTTGAATTGTCATCCGGCCCTGCGGGTCGAAATAAGGCATCCGGAAGATACGGTCCCCAATAGGCACCCCATCCCGCTGCACACCGGGAAAATTGGGATCATTCAATGCGATCCCCATATCCTGGTAGGCCAATACATCCGACGCTATGGTATATTCCTCACCTGCAAAACTTTTTTTGTCCACCGGCAGGTGGTAGCTTTTTCCTTCGGCATCAGTTGCGGTTACATGTAACCAGACAATTCGATCCTCAACCGAGCCCGTCGGGAACTTGTGTCCCGGTTTAGCACTGAAAAGTTGAACATTGAGAGATACTACTCCATCATAGGGGACTTCTCTTTCCAGAGGATTCATTCTCAATTCAA
The DNA here is from genome assembly GCA_020350205.1 of bacterium. GTDB lineage: Bacteria > Calditrichota > Calditrichia > RBG-13-44-9 > RBG-13-44-9 > RQOF01. The sequence continues at coordinate 3,205,100 of CP070707.1, read as the reverse complement.
TAGCACTGGCCAATTTCCCAGGGTCATGGGCGCCATGGAACAAATGTTGTGCAACGATATCTTCCTTAGCCATTTTGGCATTCTTTCCTTTGGCCTTGGGCATATGACATTGATGGCAGGGGACTCCCTCTTTGGCATATGGTCCCTCTTTCCATTCAAGCTGCGTCGCTTTGACCCACACCCCATAAGGACTCATTTCATTATGACAGGTTCCACAGAATTCTGACTGAGTAATAAATTCGTTATACTCTGTATCATGATGTGGAGAGGAGAGTCCTGGTTTCGGACCGTATTTCGTTCTTCCTGGATTCGAGATGTAATTAAAATTATGAGGAATATCTCCTTTAAATCCTATTATCGTATGGCAGATATCACAAGCAACTGATTCATTCGCACGCGTATTTTCTTCTGGTTTAGGTGGGGGAACTATACCGGCCATGAAAGCCATGGGAGCATGACAACCGTTACATCCCGCTTTAACTCCGGCAACCTTTTCATCCTTCTCTGCATGGGGAACGGCCAATTTAAAGTATTCAATCTCATCCCAGTGATGAGTATAAGCCTGAGACATCATAGCCTGTTTCCATTGCTCATAGAAATTATCATGGCAGCTCTTACAAACAGTCGGACTTTCATACTGTTCATACTTTTTAGTACCCAAAGCCTCTTCACCTGCTGGAAGATCCTGAGAGTGGGAATATGCCACCAAGAAAAATACTATACAGAGGACAATTTTTGTTGATGCCATATTTATCTCCTTTCCAAATAAGGTTTTATCAATCACGATTGATGCACCTGCTGAATTTTTTCTGCCAAAGCAACGAGATCGAGATAATCCTGTTGCCGGGGATTCCCCTTGACTAGCAAGGGGGGTAAATATTCGACTGTGAGATCTTTCAGCATATCAGTCAACTGATTTACCATTTTATTTCCCCATCCGAAGGATCCTATAATTCCAACATTTTGAGTCCGGGGTTTTAAAGTATTAATCAAGTAGGCCGCGTAAATAAGGTTGGGGTGGGCACCCATGAGATAGGCTGGTGACCCAAGGATTACCGTCTTTGCATCCACCAGCGAAAGCGCCAGATCTCCCAGGCTCGCAGTCACTGTGTTAAATGGGGTAACTGAAATATTTCTCTTCACTAACTCATCTGTCAATCTGAAGACCAACTGTTCCGTACTGCCATGCATGGTGACATAAATAATTACGACTTCATTTTTAAGATCTCCGGTTACCCATTCGTGATACGCGCTCATGATCTGTTCCGGGTGATCATAGACCGGTCCATGACTGGGTGCAATAGTTTTTATGTCATAATTTTGCAGTGTTTCCAGATGTTTGACAATCCGCCCTCCGTAAGGCATCATGATTTCTGCATAGTAGCGCTTAGCCTCCTGTAAAGTGTTTTCATTTTTTGAGGCAAATAATTCACTGCTGGCCAGATGGGCACCAAACAGATCACAGCTGAATAGAATTTTGTCTTCGACCGCAAAAGTAAACATGGTTTCCGGCCAGTGAACCCAGGGTGCAAAAATAAACTGAAGCGTTTTATCACCTAACGATAAGATCTCCCGGTCTTCCACAACCTGAATTCTCTCCGGCGAAATATCCAGCAGTGGTAACAGCATATCCTGTCCCTTTTTACCGGTTAACAGTCTGGCCATAGGATAAAGATTCAGTATTTCGGGAATTGAACCGGAGTGATCCTGCTCTGCATGATTCGAAATGATATAATCAAGTCTATCAATATTCAAATTATTAAGATTCCTTTTTAAAACGGCAAGCTTCGAAGGGTCAACTGTGTCTATAAGAACGGTTTTTTTTGATCCCTTTATCAAATAAGCGTTGTAGGTAGTTCCGTAAGGAAGCGGAATCAGGGCATCAAATAAGGTTCGATCCCAATCAAACGCACCCACTGCAAAAATATTTTCATTCATCATACGGGGATACATCATAAACTCCTGTAAAGATATTTTTCACATGAATAATTAAAAAACTGATCTAACTTAATCATACCTGATTACGGCTTTAAATTTACAATTTCCTCGGCCGTATATCCTGCGGATTGAATAGCCTGAATTACTCGATTTACTTCCGACTTTCCGGATACCTTAACCCAATGTTCCGTAAGCAGTACCTGAACTTCCGTCACTCCGGCAACACCTTTAAGTGCTTTATCTATAGTCATTTTACAATGATCACAGGTCATATCCGGTACTTTGATGGTTACTTCCATACCTTTTCCTCTAAAGGGTTTAAACAAATTAAGAATAAGTTTTCGCCAGTTCTTCTCCCTCCAATACCCGCAATGCGCCCAGAGCTAACGCTTTCATCTCCTCTTCACCGGGATAAACCATCACCGGGGCAATCCATTTCACACGGTCTTCAATCCAGTCATTTAAAATATCTGAAAAGGCTAATCCCCCGGTAATGCAAATCGCATCGACTACACCTTTTAAAACGCACGCACACGCACCGATTTCTTTTGCTACCTGATATGCCAATCCCTCATAAATCTGGCGATAATCCTTGTCACCCGCCTTCACCTGTTCTTCAACTTGTTTCATATCCCGGGTTCCCAGATAAGCCACCACCCCGCCGTGACCGGTGACAAGTTTCTTCATATCAGCCATTGTATACTCTCCAGAGAAACAGGCTTTTACCAGGTCTCCCACCGGTACCCCTCCGGAACGTTCCGGAGAGTAGGGACCATCCCCATCCAGGCCATTATTCACATCAATTACCCTCCCCTGCTGATGTGCTCCCACGGTAATGCCACCTCCCAGATGCGCGACAATTACATTGACTTCATGGTATTTCTTTTTCAGGCGGTGTGCAGCCTGCCTGGCAACCGCTTTTTGATTCAATGCATGGAAGATACTGCGGCGCCGGATAAGTGGCATTCCGGATAAACGTGCCAGATCCTGCAGTTCGTCCACCACCACCGGGTCAACAATAAACGCTTCACAATCCAGACTCTTAGATAGTGTATACGCTATCAAACCACCGCAATTACTGGGATGATCCCCCTGAACACCCCGCCTCAGATCAGCCACCATTTCCTGATTCACCCGGTAGGTCCCTCCCTCTATGGGTTTCAACAGTCCGCCTCTACCTACAATAGCTTTGATCTGTTTCACATCAACTTTTTCTTTCTGCAGATGGCTTATAATAAATTCCATACGATACAGATCCTGATCGGAAGCTTTGTTAAATCTGGCCAGGTCTTCTAATTTGTGTTCAATGGCATATGTGAATAATTCTGTCTCGCCTTCAAAAAGCGAAACTTTGGTAGAGGTTGATCCGGGATTAATCACCAAAATGTGAGGTTGATTCATACCGATTCCTTTGCTCAGCATACTTTCGCAGCGGCTGCAATGGACAAAAATTTTGTTTCATCAGAATCTGCCCGTGAGGTGAGCACGATAGGGACTTTTGCTCCTATTATGATACCGGCGGTTTTCGCGCCGGCGAGATAACTCATCAGCTTATAGAATATATTTCCGCTCTCGATATTGGGAACAATGGCAATATCCGTGTGTCCACCAACACTTGACTTAATCCCCTTGATTTCGCACGATTTTTTGGAAAATGCATTGTCCAGTGCTAATGGTCCATCAATAACCGCACCTTTAATTTGACCCCGTTCGGCCATTTTCGCAATGACAGCCGCATCTGCAGTTGCAGGCATCTTTTCCGGATTGATCTTTTCCACGGCAGTAATCATGGCTACCTTGGGATTTGTAATATCCAACTTACGCGCTGCAGAAACTGCATTTTCGATTATAGCAATTTTCTCCTCCAAAGTTGGCGCAATATTCAACGCGGCATCGGACATGAGAATGAGTTTTGGATAGGTTTTAATTTCAAAAATGGCCAGGTGTGAAAGAAGTCCTGTTCGTCTCAGACCTTCCGTTTTGTCCAAAACTGCTTTCATTAAAGTGGCCGTAGAACAGAGCCCTTTCATTAATATATCCGCATTCCCCTTCCGAACCAGATCCACAGCTGTTTTTACAGCTATTTCCTCTTCCACAACATGAATAATCTCATACCGATTAATATCAATCTTCTTCATGCTGGCAATTCGAACAATTTTTTTTCGATCCCCCACCAGAATGGCATCAGTAAGATCTGCCTTCCTCGCCTTTTCCAGGGCCTCTAAAACATCTGCATCCTGAGCAACTGCAACTGCTATCTTATTATTTTGTGAAGCCTTAACCTGGTTTACAAGTTGGGAAAAGTTTTTAATCATCGATCATTCTCCGGGAATAAATGAAATTTATTAACTGGTGATAAAATTATCAAGATTTATAATATTTTAAACAATGTTCCTATATAACCAAAAGCTGGTTTATGCGATCTCCCATCATCATAACTTAGAAATCACAGATACACCATCATTCACATAATCGAGCTAATTGTCTGAAACAGAGATGGGGAGGTAAAAAATAGCAGTCAAAAGTAACACATCTAAGGGAAAGGAAAGATTTTCGGGATGCCATTGTAGAAAGTGAACGGGAGATTATTTTAATACGTTTAGGATCGCTTTTTTCAAATTTGTAAAATCAGTCGATTTTATAATAAAATCGGCAGCCACCCAACTCATGAAATGTTCTTTGTAGTGTGAATAGGCAGAATGAATGATCACCGGTTTATCCGGCCAATCCTCCAGAAAATCCTGTAAAAAATCAAAGCCACTTTCCCCCGGAACATCAATATCCAGGATAACGAGATCCGGAGTTTTACGCTGTGCCACTTTCATTGCTTCAGTACCCAGGGAGGTTAATACCACTTCATGTCCCAAAGCAGAAATTTCTTTCAGGAAGGGATATTTGGTGGTCATTTTGTCTGCAGCAATTAAAATCGTAGGCATCTCAGGCTCCTGTATACCCATTCATAATTTACATCCGGCAGATGAAAAAATCAAATGATGTGAATGGATAAATAAAACAAATTTCAGGGATAAACTGCACTAATCAAAAAAAATACAAATAGATCATATCTGTCTTGAAACTATCTCATCTGAGGTAGGCGCAGAAGTAAATCTCCGGTATAAACCAGAAGAAGTTGAGAAGGTAGGATAGCGACGCCGTATAAAATCTGAAGAAAATTTATCAAATTGAAGGGGAGCATCATTTACAATGCCCCCCGTGTATTCTTATAGCTACAGTTCAATTCCCGGAGGTGCAGCAATGAAGCCTTCTTCCATCATCATCTGGGATTCGTCACGGGATTTTTTAATGATGGTTTCAGCGGTTTGCAACAACTCTTTGCGGCTCATTTTCAGGCGGGCAACGCCCTGTTCAATTGCCATCATACCCACTGCTGCTGCTTCCCGGGGGAATACTTCCCAATCTTCCATGGTGGGAATCAGGTAGTCTTCATGCAAACCCTTATCCTCGGCTGTTTTCGCCAGTTCTTTGGCCGCTGCAATACACATTTCATCCGTAATGGTTCTAGCCATCACATCCAGGGTGCCGCGGAAGATTCCCGGAAATCCCAGTGAATTATTCACCTGATTGGGAAAATCTGACCGGCCGGTTGCGACAATTCTGGCACCGGCTTCTTTAGCCTCCCAGGGCCAGATTTCCGGAATCGGATTTGCGCAGACAAAAACCACCGCATCATCAGCCATTCTTGAAATCCATTCCTTCTTGATCGTATCCGGTCCGGGTTTAGAGAGTGCGATGAGTACATCCGCACCTTCCATAGCCTCGGGAATATCACCCTTCACCTGCTTCTTATTGCTAATTTGGCACATGTGCCATTTTTCCTTATAATTACTGTTTTTAATATCATCACGGGCCATGTTCAGGATACCTTTGGAATCCACCATAACGATATTTTTTGGATCCACCCCCGCCTTGATAATTACTCTGGAAATAGCAATATTGGAAGCACCGGCTCCTACCATAGCAATCTTGGCCTCATTTATTTTTTTCTTCACCATAATGAGGGCATTGATCAATCCGGCTGCCGTCACCGCTGCAGTTCCCTGCTGATCATCATGCCAAACCGGGATCCGGGCTTTCTCACGTAAGGTATCTAATACATGAAAACATTTTGGTTGTGCGATATCTTCCAGATTTACACCCCCTAATCCGGGCTGAAGGAGCAGAACAGTTTTTATAATTTCATCGGGGTCTTTGGTATCCAGAGTCAATGGGAAAGCGTCAACACCACCCAGATATTTGAACAGCAGGGCTTTACCTTCCATAACCGGAAGTCCCGCTTCTGGTCCGATATCTCCCAAGCCCAAAACACGGGTCCCATCCGAAATCACAGCAATGGTATTCCACTTATTGGTATATTGAAATACCATATCGGGATTCTTTTGAATTTCTTTACAGGGGGCAGCGACTCCCGGCGTATACCAAACCCCAAAACTTTCCATACCCCAAACATGCGATTTGGGAATAATCTCGATTTTTCCACGATAAAAGGGGTGCAAACGCATGGCATCTTCAGCAGGTTTGTTGGCTTTTTTAAGAAGTTCTTCTTTGCTGACTTTTGCTTCTTTCATGAGTCCTCCGAACTATTAAATCACAAATTTTCCAAGATAATGATGAATTTATTTAGACATTCAATGATGTGCATCAGTTTCTTATATCGGATCTATCTCACTGGTTAATCTGATAAAATTGTAATTTAAATGAAAATAATCACGCGAGCTCATTTAAAATATGGATCTTTGAAAATATAATGTCCAACAGTTGGAGTGATAATTTGAATCTATCTCTTAAATTAACTAACTAATATTCATAACTTTAAACACCGAACGCGATAATATAAATACATTCATCGAATTTGTTACTTTTATCTCATAGATAATACGAAAGGGGATATTAAAAATCAACAGAATTAAAAAGTCATAAAAAAATAGCAGAGTATAATCTCTGCTATTTTCTGCAAACTACATTTAAGGGTGTGAGTCGAATTGCTATTCCTTTTTTCCACCCTTCATGAAGTGTGTAAACAAGTCGATGGGTACCGGAAAAATTGTGGTAGAATTGTTTTCCGATGCCACCTCGGCGAGGGTTTGTAAGAATCGTAGTTGCAGGGCTACTGGATATTGATTGATAATTTCAGCAGCCATCTGCAGTTTCGTGGCAGCCTGGTATTCACCTTCTGCATTGATAACCCGGGAACGCCTTTCCCGTTCCGCTTCTGCTTGCCTGGCCATTGCCCTTTTCATTTCGATCGGTAGATCGATATGCTTAATTTCCACTAGCGAAACTTTTATCCCCCAAGGATCAGAATGTTTGTCGATGATTTGCTGCAAATCCTTATTAATTTTGTCTCGCTGCGCCAGAAGTTCATCCAACTCCACCTGTCCCACAATACTCCGCAAGGTGGTTTGAGACAGTTGTGAGGTAGCAAATAAATAATTTTCTACTTCGACCACGGACTTCTCCGGATTCAGAACCCTGAAATAAATAACTGCATTCACCTGAATACTGACATTATCACGAGTAATCACATCCTGTGGGGGGACATCCATTACAACGGTTCTCAAGCTGATTTTTATCATTCGATCAACAATCGGAATCAGAATGATGATTCCGGGTCCTTTGGAACCTATTAAACGCCCCAATCTAAAGATAACACCACGTTCATATTCCCTCAAAATTCGGATCGCACTGGCCAAGAGTAATAATATTAAAATAACCACGGTGGCAAAATAAGGCATAGGTTTTCCTCCAGCTTTAGGTCACTTTTTTTATTATAATTTTAAGATTTTCAATGGAGACAACCTGAATCGGATCCCCTTTTTTAATCTTTTCCTGACTAAATGCTTCCCAAATCTCCCCGTGAACTGACACCTGTCCTTTACCCTTTACAAAATCCCCCGCTGCCTCCCCTATCTCACCAATCAAGCCTTCCTGTCCCGTCACGGGTTTGCGACGCTGAGCCCGAATTCCGAGTCCGATAGCAAATAAAAAGAATATAGTGGTAATAACCGTTGCAAATAAAATCACTTTCCAGGATACCTGAATAAAGGGCATGGAATCTTTAAACAACATAATAGATCCTAAAACTAAGGACACAACGCCTCCAACGGTTAACATTCCATAACTGGGTATCTTTATTTCTGCGACAAATAAGATAATTGAAAATAGAATTAGCAGCAAACCTGCATAATTTACCGGTAGGGTATGCAGGGCGTAAAAAGCCAAGATTAATGAGATTCCACCAACCACACCCGGTAGAATGGAGCCGGGATTATAGAGCTCGAAGAAGATTCCATAGATACCGATCAATAACAAAATATACGCAATATTCGGATCGCTGATTACATTGAGCAATTTAAGCCGCCAGGAAAGCTCTATACTTATTTTTATAGCATTTCTGGTTTTCAAGGTTTTTTTACCTTCCAGAACCTCATACTCTCTACCGTCCAGCCAGGAAAGCAGGCTATCCAGGCTGGGAACCATACAATCAATGACTTTTAACTCCAGCGCCTCACTGGCCGGGATGGAAGCGCTCTCTCTCACCGACTTTTCTGCCCAATCTTCATTTCGTCCCCGTTTTTCCGCAATACTCCGAATGAAAGCAACAGCATCATTGGTAATCTTTTCCATCATGGTTTCACTGGTATCCGCGGCAGCTTGAAGATTAACCGGATGTGCAGCCCCAATATTAGTTCCCGGGGCCATCGCTGCCACATGGGCGGCATAGGTGATAAAAACTCCTGCAGATCCCGATCGCGATCCTGAGGGTGCCACATAAACCACCACCGGTACGGGAGATGACAAAATGTCCTTAACAATTTCCTGCATGGATTTCATCAAACCACCCGGTGTATCCAATTCAATAATTAGACATTCTCCACCCTCCTCCTCAGTTTGCTGAATAGCCGAGTGAATAACATCTGTGGCAACCGGATTGATCACGCCATTATAGGTTAGAATATGTACTTTGGAAGTTTCCTGTGCGAAAACTAATACTGAAGAAAAACAAAGTAAGATAAGAAGGGTACGCATAGAGATATTCTCTCATTCCCATTGCATATTAACATAAACTCCAAAAAATGTCAAGACTTAATATTTGGTAATTATTTACCGAAGAAGTGTACAAGAAGATATTGGAGCTCGACTAAAATAGAAACTTAGAAGCAGAAAAAGATTGAAGTTTTGTAAGATAATGAAATAAATAAGGATAGAATTTTCACAACAAAAAACTAAAAAGTCACTGCAATATCGTGCAACATCACTCTTTTGTCACAGACTGCACGGGAGTGGGGGCCGGTATGGCGGTCTTTTTCTGTGGTTGCGTATAAGGAAGTGTAATCCTGAATAGAGATCCTTGCCCGGGTTCGCTCACCAGTTCTATCTTTCCTTTCATTCCTTCCACAATTTCCTTTACCATACTCAATCCAATACCCAAACCTCCGCCCATGAAATCTTTTTTGGAAGAACGGTGATTTACCACATCCTGAATTTCATAAAATCTGTCAAATACTAATTTTTGTTTATCATATGGGATACCTACGCCGCTGTCTTTTACGGAGTATTGGATCTGATCGTTTTTAAATTCAAGTTTTACGATTACACTGCCCTTGTCAGGTGTAAATTTAAGTGCATTATGGAGTAATTCCCGCATCAAAAGCCGGACCTGCCGATAATCGCCCGTTACAAAAAGTGGTTTCTTATCAACCATTGCCCGCAAATCTATATTCCTTAGCTTAAACAGGCTGCCCAGCTCCCGGTAAACTTTGCTTAAAACATCCTTAAGATCTAATAAATCATGATCTCGTTCAATCTCTCCTAATTCCAGAGATTTCAGAAGGTGCATCCGGTCTACCAGCTCATTTAATTCCGCGGTAGTATCCTCAAGAATGGTGAGGGTTTCAGTAACCTCATTACCAGGATTGGAGATCAGTCCTCGTAATACATCAATATAACCTTTAATAATCGTCAAAGGGGTGCGGATTTCATGATTGGTAATGTACAGGAATTTATCTTTCATATCATTCAGTTCCATCAATTGCGTGTTTACTTCACGCAATTGTTCATTTTCTGCTTCCGCCCTGATTTTGGTGAACAATTTGTTTATGATAAACTGCACATGGTCAAAATTTACTGGTTTCAGGATAAAATCGTAGGCACCAAGTTTCATCGCCTCTATGGCAGATTCAATGGTGGCATATCCGGTTACAACGATGACCTCCTGATAAGGCCATTTCGATTTTAGTCTCTTTAACAACTCCATACCATCCATCACCGGCATATTCAGATCAGTAACAACAATGTTAAAAAAACCCTGCTGACATTTTTCTAGGGCGTCTTTCCCATTCTCGGCTGTATTAACTTTAAATCCCCAGTTAGAAAATGATTGTTTAAACATCATACGAATAATTTCTTCATCCTCAACAACCAGAATTTTGATATCTTCTTTTCTCATGATGCACTTCCTATCACTTTGACATATTTATAAATCTTCGGATAAAATCCAGCTAATCATTAATTTTTTTTAAATATTTTAACTCACCCCTGCTACCCTCAAAAGTAAAATTTCTTGCTGGAAATGCAACCCTTCAAGCAGTGATGTTAACCTTCATCAAGAATCATCAGACCTTTCTTTTCCTCCACTGGATTGTGTTCCTTTTCAATGATAATCAATGATCACACCTCACAAGATGCCTCACCTCAAAAAAGTTGCTGCCCTTAAAAGGTGATGGAAATCACACTCCATTTATTGATTAGCAAATTGAATGCCGACTTTTTCGAGAGAAAAAATGCTTTGTTATTTTATTGTTTTTACTAATGATATAACATTTCAAACATGGACCTGAAAAAGCTGTTTGTGTCGAATTTTCCTGCATATCTGTTGAAAATCGGCGAAAGTGTAGATTGAAGTGTCAGAAAATGGGTTGCTTTTAAAGTAATCAAATCCGGTGGCACGGTAGGTTTCAGTATAAATCGTCTTTAAGATATTTCGGAAAAGATAAGGGGTATCTTCAATAGAAACAGAGAACTCAGTCAAATTCCACTTGAGTCAAAATACTCATTCCGAAACGAAACAGCTGAGCAACTGACTTTTTTTACGGATATTTGTAGGGGGGGTAATAATTAATCTTCATAAAACTTATTTTCAATCAAGTCTTCCAAGGCCGTCATAGCCTCATCCTCATCCGGCCCGTCAATAAAGACCTCAATCAAACTTCCTGATTCTGCTGCCAGGGTCATCACTCCCATGATACTTTTACCATTGACTTTATATCCATCCTTGGATATAAATATCTCCGATTTGAACTTGCCGGTGGTTTTTACCAAAAGAGCCGCCGGCCTGGCATGTAATCCAGTTTTATTTTTTATTTTCAGTTCTTTTTTGATCATAATCGATAAAATGTCATGGAAAAAGTGACCTTTATAAAAATAGTACAGATGCCAGAAGAAAAAACAAAAATGTACCTAATGTAACCACATAAAAATTATTCGATAAACGGTTAAAAATAAATGCATAGACTGTCGCCAGGATAAAAAATACCATATATACCAAATCGGATTGAACCAGGGTAAAGATATAAATTAAAATGAAAGCTAAAATACCAAAGAGCAGGAGATAACCATAAAATTTTCTCAATAACTCAAATCGTTGCTGACTGATGAAACGATGAATATCATGGGGATGATTATAGCCCTCAATTATCCCTTCATAGCGATAATAGAAATGGGGTATATTATACAAAAGGAAACTGACTACGATAAACACAAGTTTCATCCAAACTGATGACGAAATCAGAATTCCAACCATTCCAAAAATTAAAGCCGCCGGTTTTATGGTTGCCCAAAAGAGACGGTCACCGACAGCTCCCAAGGGACTGATTAAAAGCGTTTTCAAGCGATCAATTGTCTCAGTGACTCCCGATTCTCCCGCAACTCGCATTTCTTCCAGACGAATCGAGACACCCAGTGCAAATGAAGCGAAGTAAGGATGTGCATTAAAAAATTTCAAGTGTCTCTGAAAAAAATCACGTTTCATCTCCGGCGTCTCACATAATTTTCCCAGTATGGGAAAAAAGCAGATACTGAAACCGACACTGATCAAACTTCTAAAATTCCAGACTGCCTGCATAAAGAAACTGGTCAAAAAAACTTTAAAAAGATCCCATTTGGTAATTTTAATGGAATTTTCCGGCTTATTAACTTTTCTCAAAGCTTCTCCCCGACACTTTTTGGAGTACTTCGCGCAAAATAGGATAAACCGATGCTAATCCAATCCCCAGTATTACAGGTTTTACAATAACAAACTGATTCTCAAACAGCGAACCAATCGCCTGAATGAGAACCGGTAAAAATGCAAGAGTCAACATCAAGCTGACATACGTTAAGAAGAAAACGGCCGTAAAATAAATGAGAGTGCTTCCAACTTCCAAAATCAACATAATGTTAAAATGGATCAATTCAACCTCTTTCATCATTCGATTAAAAATTTTCCCGTTTAATTTTCGATAAAATAAAGTTAACAGTGCTCCCAGGTAGCTTATGAATATCGCTTCAACAAAAACCAGCATCAGGGTAGTATTCGGGAAACCGGATCCCTTTAAAAGAATCACCAGGGCAACGGCAATCATACTGGCAATATTACCCTCCGGTACAATATAGGCACCGGCCGGGATCTTACTTAACCAGAGCAGTTGAAACAGAAAACCAAGTTCGAATCCCAGACTTACATCCCCCAAAGCCCATCCAATCAATGGACCACTGAATATTGGACTGGAAATCAACACCTGAAATGCTATGGTGATGTCCAGGGAAAGAAAACTTATCATTAGCGCAACAAATATGAGTTCCATCAAACTCCATTAATCTTCTGTTTTTTTGTTAACTCTTAAAATAAATACCTACCCGATATAATTCAAATCACAGCTAAAAAATCTTTTATCTCTCGCCTCAGTATAAATCAATAAATCACCACAAATTTACCCTGATACTGTAACGCCGGGGAATTCACATAGTACATGTAGACACCGCTTCCTATACGTTTTCCGCGCGAACTTTTCAAGTCCCAAATCACACGTTGGTCACCCGGATTCCCTGTCAAGGTAATAACATGGTCACCCTGACTGTTAAAAATTGACAGATTTGCATTCTCAGGTAACTGATCAAAATGAAGATACTCCTGGGAATTTGACAATAAAAAAGGTTGAGGATAAACCCGGATATCGGGAGCGGAAGCCAGTTTCATCGGATTAGAAATCATTTCAAACGGATAAAATTCGCCACCATTCATATCCATATTTACAACTCCAAACGGTATTCCTGTTTGACCGGAAGCGATTTCAATCGGTGTTGATATGGAAGCGTGAAATTGAATAAATTCAATCCCTGGTGGAGGGATCAGCGTGACATTTAGATCACTGGCAACCGATCCTTTCAGAGCTTTTAAATATAACTGAATAGCTGTCTCTGCTTCTAGCGAGGAAAAATACCACTGAAATGAGTTTCCTGGCAGCGAATCGTTTATTAAGACCGTTTTTCTCTCCTGTACAGCTGCCGCTGCTTTGAATCGCGGACTGGGAAAGAGGTCCCCATCCGGGAAATAACGACCCGACACAGATCTTTCATTTGTAAAATATAGCCAGGCAGATAACAGGCTGAATTCTGCCGCAAAACTTGTTTGCAGGGATTGAAGCACATTTTCCAGTGCGGGTAAGGCACGATATTCCAGGATTTCTTCCCAGGTATATCTCACAATCTGAGGGAAATAGCGTTCTCCCAGCATAATTTCCAAAACAACTTTGCCATAGTCCTCCAATCCGCCACTCGACTGATCAAACGGCTGATTGGTTCTCTGAAAATAATAATCCAGATATTGCACGTAATCGTTGACGTCAGGACAAACCACCTCCTCCATATAAGTAGCAGAACTTTCAATGAACCACAAATCAAGAGCATTATTATTCTCCACCCAGATTCGATAACCACTGTGAATGGCATGATTGAATTCATGGGCAGCGGTGATGGCTATAGCCATACTATCCCGTACAATGGGATCAGTGACACCCGGATAAGTCACAAAGTTATAATTGATATTTATTTCAGTGTAGGTAACAAAGTTGTGCCCGGGAAGTGAGGGGATGTCATAAATCAAGGTCGTCAGGCCATAATCCCTGAGAAGTCTGCAATAAACCGGATATACTTCTCGAAAATATCCGCTTGAATCTCGCGGCGGATTAAAACCCAGTGAGTCAATTTCAATCTCCCAGGCCCGATCGAATGACTGGCCAACAAATTCAAGGTAATCAGGTGTACCATTCAGGTCCCGATCGTAATCAGGAATAGCATGAATTCCCTCAACCTTATAATAAATCTTGAATTTTCCGGAAGGTGAAAAAATGACTGAATCAAATTGCGTTGAAGTCATTTTAAATAGTTGCAGATGTTCATAAAGGTCGCGATTGGCAGAGAAATATGCTTCTAACATAAAAGGAAAACCACACTTGTGCCGAGGAGCGGTGTTTTCCGTAATGATATAGGGTGAACGCATCTGCCATTGGGCAAAAAGATTCATATTTAAAATGATTATAGATCCTGAAATTATCAGGAGAATCCTTGAAACCTGAATTGATTTTTGATAGATCCTTTTCATAAGAGAGCGCAAATTCATGAATCCAGCACTTTAAGTTAGATGAAAAACCACCTTTCCCGGATGCCCGATGATTTATTTTTTATGTTTGGCTTTAAAAACAATTGTGATCGGCACACCGATAAATCCCCATTGCTGTCGAATTTTACGTTCCAGAAACCTTCGGTAATTTTCACCAATCAATTTCGGAAAATTACAAAAAAAACCGAACAGGGGTGGATTGTTTTTAATCTGGGTGATATAGTTGATTTTAATTTCTTTCCCCTGACTTGACGGTGGACTGGTTTGTTTGATAATCGGAAGCAGAAATTCATTAAGCTCATGGGTGGGGACCTGTTTAAAAAGTTCTTCATAAACACGCGTGGCTTCATCTAACAACTTATAAAGCCTTTGCTTATGCAAAACTGATGTGAATACCAGAGGGATAAAGTTATAGAGTCCCAGTTTCTCTCTCAATGCTTCTTCCCAGACCTTCATGGTCTTGTCATCTTTGGTAATCAAATCCCATTTATTAATGGCGATAACCATGCCTTTTTTTTGTTTCATGGCTTCCTGTACAATCCGCATATCCTGGCGGGTAGGACCATCGTTTGCATCCAGAAAATAAATCACCACATCGGCCCGCTGGAGACTCCGGAGAGTTCTGAGGTGACTGTAAAAAAGTACATTCTCTTTAACTTTGGTCTTTCGTTTCAATCCCGCGGTGTCAATTAACAGATATTTGCGGTTCTGATAATTCAATTCTGAATCAATGGGATCACGTGTCGTTCCCGGAATAGTTGTGACAATCAGGCGGCTCTGACCAAGCAAAGTATTCACGAAAGACGATTTTCCTACATTTTCCCGACCAATAATTGCCAGCTTAATGGCATCATCCAGCGGGGATATCAGGGGCACCTTTTTTAAATGCGGGATCAATAAATCCAGCATGTCGCCGATCTTACGACCCTGAATGGCGGAAATTCCGATGGGATCTCCCAGTCCCAGGTTATAAAAATCATATTCATCGGCTTCCATTAATTCATGGTCAACTTTGTTTACCAGCAGTAAGAGAGGCTTATTTGCTTTTTTCAGCTTATTCGAAATATCAACATCCCAATCGGTGATACCCGTTGTCCGATCAACGATATAGAGAACGATGTCTGCTTCCTCAATGGCAATTTCCACCTGCTCGCGAATGGCAACATCCATTTCCTCTGTAGCCTGAGGAAGATATCCGCCGGTATCTACCAGTAAAAAAGATTGGCCGCACCAGTCGGTCTGAGCATATAGGCGGTCGCGGGTTACCCCGGGTTGATCATCAACAATTGCTTCCCTTTTTTTAATAATTCGATTGAAAAGGGTAGATTTCCCAACATTCGGTCGACCTATAATTGCAACAACCGGAAGATTCATAGTATCTTTCCTGCTATCTTTCTTCAATCTGAATACAAAGTTTATTGAATTGCTTTTTCAAACAACTCCTCATCGCTTTTCATATGTTCGGCCACATACAGGGAGGGTCCGGAGTGCCTAATTTTCCTCGCCTTTTCTTTATCCGACATCTGTTCAGTTGCCGTAATATTTTTAAATAATTTCAAAAAACTATCCGGAAAGATGAATATTTTCCGTTGTAATCTTGCCTCCAATTCATCCACCGTCCAGTCATCCAGAAAAACACCATCATGATTTAACACCCGGGGCGGAAGAATAATATATTCTCCAAGTTGCTTATTTTTCAGATGGTTAAAAATATCACGGCCAACCAATAATCCTGCTACTACAATCGAAGTCCCATAAAAGTAATTCGCCACTTGATAGAGTTTGAGATTTAAACCCGGAATTTTAGAGAACGCCGGCATAAAATATTTTTTAAGCGCTGCTGCACCTAGCTTGGCGCTCACCAGAGTCAGGTTCATACTGGGTTTCAATTTAAGAATTTCAGGATACTCAGCCCGAAAACGGCTCAGGAGGTCTCGGGTCAAGCCCACGCCATTTTCCAACTGGTAAAATCCCTCATAGTATTCATTGTCTGGTATAAGCCGGGTAGTGCGAATATAAAACTCATCGGAAAGATAGATGAATGAACTTCCCAATTCTTTGAATAGCTCCTGGCGCTTTCGATTTATTTTTTCCATCAGTTCCAGGCTATATTGCCGGGTCACCGGCTTGAGCTGAGGAAGGTTACGGCGGTGCCGGGTTAAACCCACCGGAACAATTGCCACCGAACGTATTGCTGGATAAAAATGTTTTAAATCAGAAATTGTTCGATCGAGCTGCGGCCCGTCATTGAGTTCCGGACATAATACAATTTGACAGTTCAGTTCAATATCATGACGTGTTAAAAAGTCGATTTTCTCAAGCAGTCTATCTTCGTACTTAATACCCAGAAGATACTTACGCAATTCAGGATCGGTCGCATGAACCGAAATATAAAGAGGTGTCAGTCGCTGCTCAACGATTCGATCCAGGTCCTCCTGGCGGGTATTGGATAGGGTTACGTAATGACCATATAAAAAAGAAAACCGATAATCCTCATCCTTAAAATAGAGGGTTTTTCGTAATCCCTTTGGATTTTGATGCACAAAACAGAAGACACATTTATTCCCGCATTTTCGCATTTTGAGATCTTCCAGGATGAAGCCAAGATCTTCCTGATATTCCTTTTCAATCTCAAATAAAATTTGTTCCCCTTCCTGTTCAATCAATACCTCCAATTCTTCCCCAGAATTATAAAACCGATAATCAAGCATATCATTGATTGGCTTCTGATTGATACTGATGAGTTTGCTGCCCGGTTTAATTTTTAAGGCTTCAGCAATGCTCATTTTTTCTATGTCTAAAATGTCTATCATTTATATTTTCTAAATTTAAATGAAATATCCATCTAATATTTCCAGATTACAACAGTTGAATCATCAAACGCGCTAAAATTTGTTTTCGTTCCTGTGGTATTTTCATCTATTGATGATTTGAGAGATTCGAGACGATTAGTAAAACAGGGGTGATTTTAATATGTTTGTTCTGATTTTATCAGAAGTCTAACATTATAAAAATGATCAAAATCATTTTCTTTGAATTCAGATCTAAAATGTTTTTTCGCCGGCCTCAATGATTTTTGAAAAACTGACCGGATCCAGGCAGGCCCCACCCACCAGAGCACCATCAATATCAGGCTGAGAAAACAATCCCGCAGCGTTCTCCGGCTTTACACTGCCACCATATAGAAGTGTCATCTTTTGCCCCATATCCCCCCCTACCAAAGCATCCAGAATTTCGCGCAGGAAGTTATGTATCTCCTGAGCCTGATTCGGGGTTGCAGTTTTACCGGTACCGATAGCCCATACCGGTTCGTAAGCGATAACCAAATCTTGAAGATGAACCGGTTTTAGACCTTTTAATCCCCATTCAACCTGATTCAGAATGATATCTTTGGTTAAATTTTGCTGGCGTAACTCCAGGGTCTCCCCAACACACAAGATGACTTTAAGTTTATTTTGAAGTGCCAGTTTTATTTTGCGATTGATTACTTTTTCTTCCTCCTTGAAATATTGCCGTCTTTCACTATGTCCAATAAGTACCCACTTTGCGCCGGTGCTTTTAATCATTGCGGCAGAGATCTCTCCAGTATAGGCACCCTCAGTTTCCCAGAATAAATTTTGAGCGCCAACTTGAATCTTGGATTTTTTCAGTTCTTGCGAAATGGAGGACAGGGCCGTAAAAGGAGGAAAGATAACCACCTGACTTTTTTTGGCAGGTTTTTTCTTCAACCGGATGTTTAATTTTTTAACCAGATTCAGAGCTTCTGAATTGGTTTTATACATTTTCCAATTGCCGGCAATTATCTTACGTCTCATGGGATTTCCTTTCATTGGAAATTTTCAGAATTTTCTTTTAATCGAGATAATATTGACCTTCTTTATCGGACCTGTCCTGTTCTCAGGCATCCGTCAGAGCGGCAACACCCGGTAATAATTTCCCTTCCAGGAATTCCAGTGAAGCGCCCCCGCCGGTTGAAACATGGCTGAGTTGATCAGTCAGTTTAAACTTTTTCACAGCCGCTGCAGAATCACCTCCGCCCACAACGGTGGTAACACCCTGCGCAGTCAGGTCAGCTAGCAGCCGAGCAACATTTTCAGTACCTTTTGCGAATTCGGGAATCTCAAATACACCCATGGGACCAGTCCAGACGATGGCTCTGGAATTTTTCAAAATCCCGCTGAATGTATCAATTGTTTTTGGACCAATATCAACTCCTATCCCCTCAGCGGGAATATCATCGACATCAACAACCTGGGTTCGGGCTCCGGATTCAACTTTATCTGTAATGAGTACGTCCTCCGGAAGAACAAGTTTACATCGTGACGATTGGAAATTTTGTAAAATATCCTTTGCCATTTCCAGCCGATCTTCTTCAAGTAATGATTTCCCGATTTCTTTACCCTGCGCCTTGTAAAAAGTAAAAATCATTCCTCCACCGATCAGCAAATAGTCTGCCTTATTTTGAAGATGACTGATGACATCAATTTTGCCCGAGATTTTTGCTCCCCCCAAAATAGTTACGAATGGGCGCTCTGGTTTTTCAAGGGTATCCCCAAGATATTTCAACTCTTTTTCCATCAGATAACCAGCGGCAGATTTCCTAAAATACTTTGTAACACCTTCCGTGGAAGCATGGGCTCGGTGGGCGCTGCCAAATGCATCATTCACGTATAGCTGACAGTTCTCTGCCAGAGAACGGGCAAAGTCAGGGTCATTAGCCTCTTCTTCAGCATAAAACCGCAGATTTTCCAGCAGCATGACATCGCCGTCCTGCAACGATTTTTTTAATTGTGATACTTTCGGGCCAATACAATCCGTTGTAAAATTTACTGGCTTTCCCAATAACTGAGCCAGTTTTTCTGCCACCGGTTTGAGACTCATAGTGGCCACAGGTTTCCCTTTGGGACGTCCCAAATGAGAGCAAAGTATTGCCCGTCCTCCATCCCTTATAATTTTTTGAATCGTAGGGAGTGCGGCACGAATCCGAAAATCATCCCTCACATTTTGATTCTCATCCAGTGGAACATTAAAATCGACTCGCACCAAGACATTTTTTCCCTGCATTTCTAAGTGATCAATAGAAAGTTTCCCCATGGCTCATTTCCAATTTTATGGTCAAATCCCCCGCAATTATTTACGGGGGATTTAAAAGATTTCTTCTAAAGTGAAGCCATTTTTTTCAAAATATCAACGGTTCTTACTGAATATCCCCATTCATTATCATACCAGGAAATAATCTTGATCAGGTTTTTATCCATTACCCGGGTGGATAATGAATCAAAAATACTGGAATGATTATTCCCTACAACATCCGAGGAAACGATAGGATCTTCACAATACTCAAGTATACCTTTCAAAGTGCCTCCGGCAGCCTTCTTCATGGCCCCATTAATATCCTCAACCGTCGCTTCTTTTTCCAGTTCAGCTACCAAATCTACCAGAGAGCCATCAGCCACCGGCACCCGGACGGCTATACCATCCAGTTTACCTTTAAGAGCCGGAATAACCAGACCGGTTGCCTTTGCGGCACCGGTGGTGGTTGGGATAATATTTGCTGCCGCTGCTCTGGCCCTTCTTAAATCTTTGTGAGGAAGATCCAGGATTTGCTGATCATTGGTATAGGCATGAATGGTGGTCATCCAGCCTCTTTTAATACCATATTTTTCATGCAATACCTTTGCCACCGGTGCCAGACAATTGGTCGTACAACTAGCATTAGACACAATCTTGTGAGCTGCAATCAGGGTATGATCATTGACACCCATTACGACGGTATTATCCAGTTCATCCTTGGCGGGAGCAGTGAGAATGACTTTCTTGGCCCCTGCCTGGAGGTGCATGCTTAATTTCTGCCTATCCCTGAATACACCGGTTGATTCTATTACGTAATCTACTCCCATCTCTTTCCAGGGAAGTTGAGAGGGATCTTTAACGGAGAGAATTTTAATCTTTCGGGATCCCGCAATCAAATACTCTCCTTCTGCCTTTACCGGTACGGGATAACGTCCATGTACCGAATCGTATTTTAAAAGGTGAGCCAGCGTTTTAGAATCCGTCAGGTCGTTGATGGCCACAATATCCATGTTTTTTTCATTCTGCAAGGCTTTAAAAACCAAACGACCAATTCTGCCGAAACCATTAATTGCGACTTTCATTGACATGTTTTCCTCCTAGAGCTATAAAGCGATTTAAATTTATATTATTTATTACTATTTTTACATTTTTCAAATAATTTTTAAGCTAATAATTTACATATTCAGAGAGGATTTGAGCAAGTCGTTTTAAGAATAGTTCCCAGAGCAACGCCGATCTTTCTGAAAAGGATATATAAAATTTTTCTTTATGTCGACCACCGAGAAGATAATTATATATTAACCCATTGGCGGCTCTGGAAATTGATTGGATTTAATAATGTATGGCTGAAGTCACTACAATGCAGACAAATTTGATGTAGAATCGTGGAGGTATTATGAAAACAATTTCTTACTCTCAAAACCTAGTACACCCTGTCACTTTATTGTCAACCTCAGACGGAGAGCATGAAAATATTGCGACCATGTCCTGGGTCAGTGCACTGTCGAGAAAGCCCCCGCTTCTGATGGTTTCAGTTAGTCCATTACGCTATTCTCATGATCTGCTCCTTCGGAGTAGGGAGTTCGCTATTCTGGTATTGTCCGAAACCCAAAGAGAAATGGCAACGCTGGCCGGAACTCTGTCCGGTTCACACAATCAAAAATGGAGTTTAGCCCCTTTCAAACAGGCAAAAAAACCGGCTCATCAGATCAAAGCATCTTTACTCAGAGGGTGTTTAGCTACCTTCGAGTGCCGATTGGTAAATCATCTCACGGCCGGTGACCATACGCTGTTTATCGGAGAAGTGGTTAATCAGGAGCAGAATAGTCAACAGAATCCTCTTATCCTGTTCAATCGAAAATATTTTTCCCTTGGTGATTTTATAGAAAAATATCCTTAATCAGGGAATCCCGACTTCCAATCTGTTTCATGAGCAATTTTATAAACTATAGGCCATATTCTCAATTCCTCAATAATTCTACTTTTTGCTCTTGGTCAAACGTGAAAAGTGCCTGCATTGCCCACTCAATTTAAGGATTTTCCCGAGGCAGAGTCTTCGATATTCATCAAGTCTGAATTCCATCTGGGTGAAGAGTGATCAAAAGTATTTCCTGGAGACGGACTCATTTAAAACATTAGGCTCCAACCGGGGTTGGATTTTCACTTGATTAAGATTGCACAAACTCCTAAATTCTTGAGGTTTAAAGGAAAAATGATAATCCCATGGGTATTCTACTTAAGAACGGTCTCATAGTCACTCAAAATCCTGCAGCTGATATTTTTACCGGTGATATTCTGATCGAAAATGACCGGATCACAAAAATTTCCCCAACCATAGAAAATTCAAACCACCACGTATTTCTGCTCGATAATCTGGTTGTAATCCCCGGCTTTATTCAATCACACGTCCATTTATGCCAAACCCTATTTCGCAATCTCTCGGACGATTTGGAGTTAATGGAATGGCTGCAGGATCATATCTGGCCCTTTGAGATGGCTCATGATGCCGAATCGCTAAGAGCCTCCGTTCAATTGGGTCTGGCAGAAATGTTGTTAAACGGTACCACTTCTATACTGGATATGGGTATTGCCCAACACCAGGAGATCATTTTCGAAGAAATGGCCGCCAGCGGAATTCGGGGATTCAGTGGAATGGTTATGATGGATAGCGGTGAACAGCCATATAAACAAAGCAAAACGGTTATTATTAATCAAACCGAAGCATTAATTAAAAAGTGGCATCATACCGAAGGCGGAAGAATTCAGTATGCCCTGGCACCGCGGTTTGTTCCCTCCTGCAGTTCAGCGCTGTGGAAACAGGTTAAAAAACTGTCCCAGGATTATGATTTAATCATTCACTCTCACGCCTCTGAAAACAAAAAAGAATGGCATATCGTGAAGGAAATAACCGGGTATTCAAATGTGGAATTTTTTATAAAAAATGACCTCGCATCGTCGCGCCTATGCCTGGCCCACTGTATCTGGGTTTCTGAGGTAGAAATTCAAATGTTAGCAGATTATAATATTAATGTTTTACATTGTCCCTCAGCGAACCTTAAATTAGGTTCAGGATTTGCTCCGGTCCCTGAATTTATCTCCCGAGGGATAAATGTGAGCCTGGGATCGGATGGGGCGGCTTGTAATAACAATCTGGATATACTGAATGAAATGCGTTTGGCCGCACTCATTCAAAAACCGATAAAAGGCGTGAAATCAACCTCAGCAAAAATGATTTTTGACATGGCAACACTGGGGGGGGCACAAAGCCTGGGCCTGGCAAAGCAGATTGGAAGTCTTGAGGTCGGTAAAAAGGCAGATTTAGTCGTTATGGATCTTCGTAAAGTCCATTGTATTCCTGCCGATGATATTTATTCTCAAATTGTCTATTCAGCTAAGTCTTCAGAGGTCCTGCATGTCATGGTAAATGGAGAATGGAAAGTCAAAAACCAGCAACTTCAACCTTACCATGAGGAAACCATCATAAAAGATTCATGGAAAGCTATCCAGAATCTTATAAAGCGAATCAACAGTGTGTAGACTATATCGAAGGAGGTTAACATGAAGAGTGTTTCCATTTTTATGGTATTTATTCTGATCATCGCCGGGAGTTGCAGCAAAAAGGAAGCGGCCGTAAAATCAATGGAAGGCTTAGAACCTCCCCAGCTTCTGGAAAAAGCAAACAAGTCCTACGCTCAGGGCAATATGGATGATGCCATCGAAGCCTATGAAATAATTTATAACCGATATCCAACCAGTAGAGAATATATCAGTGCAGTGCTGGGCATGGCCCGTGCATATAATAATATGGGTGAATTTGAACGTGGATTCAGTTTATTATACAACCTGATTCGCGAAAATATGGTGCCGAGCAGAGTTCCGGAGATTTATAACGAAATGGCCAGATATTATGAAGTGACAGCCGCTTACAGCAAAGAAGCGGGTATTTCCAGAGAGGGGGAAGATTACCAAAAAGCAATCGAGTACTATAAAAAAGCCATTGACTATCCCAATAGTGATGATGCGGAGGCTAAATCTTACGCCCAATTCCAGATTGGTGAGCTTGAGTTGAAAATGGATAATTACGATCAGGCTGCGTTGGCATACCAGTCAACCATGTACCGTTTTTCCGGAACTGAATGGGCTCAATTAGCCGAACAACGTATGGATCAGATGCGTCAGGAAGGGAAAACCACCATATCCCCTTTGAAAAAAACCGGCACTGGCCAAGGCAGCCCGAAACCAGATAGCAAGGATGAGGAAATCCCGGGTGAAGTAGAATCAATCAAAAAACCGGATAAAAATACTGATGAACCGGAGTAACTTCTGAATGATCAGTTGACAATCTCAAAAAAAACATCGATATGGAAATACCGTTAGACTTGATTCGGGAACTTCCTAAAACAGACTTACATGTACATCTGGACGGTTGTGTACGGATTCCCACCCTAATTGAACTCGCAAAAAAATATGCGCTTGAACTGCCATCTTTCGATCCGGATGAATTAAAGAAAATAGTCGAAAGCGGAAAAAACTGCCATAATCTAAATGAATATCTGCAGGGATTCGACATTACCCTTTCCGTTTTGCAGGAAACCGATGCGCTTTTCCGGGTAGCTTACGAATTAGCGGAAGATGCTGCAGAGGAAAATATCTGGTATATGGAGGTGCGGTTCTCCCCTATTCTGCATATTCGTAAAGGATTGAAACTCACCACCATCGTTGATGCCGTCCTGGAGGGATTAGAAAAGGCCGAGAAAAAATTCAACATAAAAACCGGAATCATTATCTGCGGGATGAGGAATATCAACCCGGAAACCTCCCTTAAGCTGGCCGAGCTCTCGGTGGCATACAAAAATAAAGGAGTGGTAGGATTCGACTTGGCTGGTCAGGAGGAAAGTTATCCGGCAAAAGATCATAAAGCGGCATTTTCACTCATACGTAAAAATAATATCAATACCACCGCTCACGCCGGCGAAGCATTCGGACCGGAAAGTATTCATCAGGCGATCCATGATTGCGGAGCGCACCGGATTGGGCATGGTACTCGACTTTATGAAGATGGAGACCTTCTGAATTATGTGAATGACCACCGGATACCCCTTGAGATTTGCTTCACCAGCAATATCCAGACCCAGGCCGCAAAATCATACGAAAGCCATCCATTACGCTTATATTACGATTACGGACTACGGGTTACTATAAATACCGATAATCGTTTGATCTCGGATACCACTCTAACCAATGAATACTACTTAATCGCCAAACATCTGAACCTTAACCTGGATGATATTAAATCCATGATCATGGATGGTTTTAAAAGCGCTTTCCTCCCCAACCGTGCCAAGTCAATCATGCTGAATGTTGTGAATGACAGACTAAAAAAATATTAAACCCAGCTGTTTTACTTGCTTTATCATCCCACTTTTATTATTATTTTCCCCACATTCTTAAAATATCACACTGTACACTATGTATATAAATTTTAATGCGGCCTCTCATACAACCATCGGAATTGAACTGGAAGTTCAGACGATTAGCAAGCGTACCGGAGAACTGGTACCGGGAGCTGGAATAGTTTTATCCCAGCTGTCCGGCGAGGTTTTGTTCAAACCGGAACTTTTTAACTCAACAATTGAAATTAATACCCCGGTATGTGAGACACTTAAACAGGTAGAAGAAAATCTCACCCAAAATCTAAGCATTATTCAGGAAATCGCGGACCAGCATGAGATGGATATACTGATCTCAGGATGTCACCCTTTTTCCAATTGGCAGCAGCAGGAAATTACCAAACAAGAACGATACCTGAATTTGTTGCACAGAATTCAATGGCCGGTCAGACAATTCCTTATTTTTGGACTGCATGTTCACATCGGGGTAAATAATGCCGATAAGGCAATATATGTTATGAATCGGCTTACCAATTATATCCCCCATCTGATCGCTCTGTCCGCCAGTTCTCCCTTCTGGAATGGCTTTGATACCGGGTTAGCCACAACCCGTATTAAAATATTCGAAGAACTTCCTAATGCCGGAATTCCCTACTACTTTAAAAACTGGAAAGCATATAGTGAACTGGTGGAAAATCTCATCAGATCAAATTCAATTGATACCGTCAGAGATTTATGGTGGGATATTCGCCCTCATCCTATTTTTGGCACTTTAGAAATCCGGGTTTGTGACGCCATGCCTACGTTAAAAGAAAATATGGCCTTAACCGCTCTGATTTACCTGCTGGTCATTAAATTCAGTGATGAATTTGAAAAAAATGGGAAAAATCCACGCCTGGAACGCTGGATTCTGGAGGAAAACAAGTGGCGTGCAGCCCGGTATGGGACACAGGGTGAAGTCATTATGAATAAAAAAGGAAAAACTCATAAAATGAAAAGAGTGGTATGTACCCTCTATGAAGAATTACTGGAATTTTCAAAAAACTCTGCCTATGAGGAGTCCATTCCTTACCTGTCCATAATTCCAGAAATTATCAGTAAAGGACCCAGTTACTTCAGACAACGGGAATGGACACGTCATCGGCCGGGTGATTATAAATACATCATTAACAATCTCTTGCAGGAGACCCGGAAAAACCAATTTCTGGAATAATCCGCGATAATCTTAATGCAGCAAATACCCAGGCTTTGTCACCCTACCTGATTGTTTAAAAACAAAATATATTTATTATTTCGGAGTCCTAACTTAATCAGAATTCCACCTGAGGTGCTTGCTCCGCCTCAGCAACTGCCTGAAAATAAGCCTTGGATTGGAATCCGAAAAGGCTGGCCACAAAAGTTTGTGGTATCTTGCGAATATAACTATTATATGCCTGTACCTCTTCATTAAATCTTCGGCGTTCGACCGCTATTCTATTTTCCGTACCTTCGAGTTGAGCCTGAAGGGTTAGAAAATTTTGATTGGATTTTAGATCCGGGTAACGTTCTACGACCACCAGTAATCTCTGCAATGCCGCTCCTAAGCCGGCCTGTACTTCCTGAAAACGGGCAAATGCCTGTGGATCTTCCAGGGTTTGCGGGGATATATTCATAACACCGCCAGCCTTGGCTCGCGCTTCGGTAACCCCCAAAAGAACATCCTTTTCCTGACTTGCAAAACCCTTGACAGTTTCAACCAGATTAGGTATTAAATCATATCTGCGCTGATATTGATTCTGAACTTGCGCCCAACTACTATTAATCCCTTCTTCAAGGGTTACCATATTATTTCGTATGCCAAATAACCAGCTTGCAATTAAAATAACCACGATCACCAAAATTCCTAAACCTATCAGGATCTTTGCCATTTTACCCATTATTCTTTCCTTCCTCTATTCAATGTCAGACTAAAGCACATTTATCGACCATCACTGTCATAATTTTCAGGGAAATTTAAGTTATAAAAGTGAGATTATGAACAAAAATTTATGATTATTGCCCAAGCTCCGAAGAATACGGCTCCAAATAAATATACTTTTTATAATTACAAATTTTTGTCATTTTGAGTCCCGCTTAGCGGGAAAAAATTTTTCCAATTTCTATAGATTCTTCCGTTTCGCTCACTTCATTCGCTTTGGTCGGAATGACTTATAGAAAAACATTTTCGGAGCTAAGGAAAAAATCAATTAAAAATTTTCAATCAAATTCATTTTCACTGAAAATTTCTGCAGAGAAAATATAAATATCGGTGTCAGTATTTTTCCATGCATCAGTTGATAATCCCGCCTTCCGGCAGGTCTGTTCCAAAAATTGTTGTTTGTCCCATCCCCATTCGGTCGCGACCTGAGGTAAAAGTAAACCCCGGAAAGGACCTTGCTGTATAATCAATCCATGCTTTCCCACCTGAATTTCATCAACCGATCCAATTTTCTTGATCGGGGATAGTACTGAAATTTCAATTTCCAGTCGGTCAACCTCTTTCATTTCAACCGGAGGAAACCGTGGATCCTGAAAAGCTGCCGATTTTGCCATACTCATAACGGATTTATAGAGCTGATCCAAGCCTTCAATATACCCAATACAACCCCGCAAATTACCCTCTTTATGCAATGTCACAAAAACCCCGTACTTTTCTTTCATCTTCTCAGAAACAGGTTTTGTCTCTGGCAGTTCACCGGTTTCTAAAACAGTCACAATGGTGGTTCTCACCAGGTTCAGAAGATAAATTTTTTCCTGGTCATTAAGGCCGACAATGGGGCCGGAGGGGGAATCTTGCATAGTCGATCCTTTCACTATCCAGATAAATAAAAATATAAAGAATAACAGTCTGTTCAGCATAATATTTATTATCCAGCATAGTCCAAAAAATTGACAGAGTAAATCTTTGTCTTACGGTATTTTTCAAAAATCTGAACGCTGTCTCTTAGCCGTATACCCAGCTGTTCAACTAAAAAATAATTGCAGAAAGGTAACCAACCACACTCGAATAATTCCCACTAATATCACCGGAGTCTCGATAGAGCAGAACCCGGGATTCTTTCGAACCCATATGACGCGCGGTTTTCATGGCGACAATTGTCGGACCATAGCCACACATTTCGATCTGGCCTTCCTGAATTTCCCGCCACAACATGGCTTCATCATAAGCATCAATTGCATCAACCGCAATCTGATCCTTCTGTTTGGCCCTTTCATGCGGATGATTATGAGAAAGATCTGTACTGGCGACAAGCAATGTATCATCTACCGGTAATATCTTGCAGAGAACAGTGGTGAGGGCCTCAATTTGCTCTTCAGTCTGAGCCCCCATCGCGATGGGAATAATCTGAAATTTTCCCAGGCAGGATTGCAAAAATGGCAGTTGAACTTCAATGGCATGTTCCTGGGCGCTGTGGCCAATTTCTGACATCCGGACAAAATCCGAGATGCTACTTAATTTCTCTGCTAAAACCTTATCAACCGATAACTGACCAAATGGCGTGGTGTAACCCGCACCATTAAAAATGCTCGAATATTCGAATTCGTTCTCATGACTGGGTGCAATAATAATCACTTTTTTATAATTTTGATTTAATATCTGGCTGTATGCCCTTGCTGCGACACCACCCGAGTACAGATACCCGGCGTGGGGAACAATGATGGCACGGATTTTTCCGGAAATATCGACCAGAGGTGCCGCTTCAAGAAGCATGCTTAACTCACGTTCGAGAATCAGCTTATCACGTGAATAGAAGGAACCGGCGACACTTGCTTTTCGAAAAATCAATTTTTCATCAGGCATGTATTCTTATTTCCTGGAGTCTTGTAAGAATATAATATAAAATTTGATTTTTTGTAAGTGAAATTTCGGTTCACAGACAAGCGATTTGATTTATAATTACTGACAGGTATTAAGCTATACTGATCTGGCAGCACAGCTTTTCAAGAGGCACGGGTTTAATTTTATGGGAATAATGTTTAAAAACCAGGTAATATAACTCATTAGATTTTTAAGCAGGAAATCCGATTGAAGTGATGTTAAATGAGGTAGGTTCCGTATTCCATTTTTAAATTTTTGATATGCTGCTCTTCTTCCTCCCACAACCATTTGAATATTTCTTTCACCTCTGGATTTTGGGACCGATCATGCTGAATTTTATAAAAATCTCGGCTCATTTGCTCATTTTCGATGGCCAGATTGACTAATTCGCCCACGGTACAGTTTGCCAGTTCCAATTGCAGCAAGGAATCACGATCAGGAAAATCAACGGCATCTACCTGAATTTCCGGTGGGGAGGGATTGCCTCCCCCCACTTCAATTTTTTTCTTGATGCTCTGTTCATGGTTATGTTCTTCAACGATAAGCCGGTGCAATACCTCTCGGGCACGTGAATCCGTCACGTGATTCAGCATATGTTCATAAATTTGAACGGTATCCAGTTCATTTTGAATAGCCATGTAGAGTGCATGCAGAGATTCTGGGGAAAAATTAGGCATTGAAATTATTCCTCACTCAGAACAGTTTCTGATTTTTTTTGATTATGTCCCGGCAAAAATTCATCGGTAAAGCTATTGGCAACGGTTTGCCTAATTACGGTAACCTTTATCTGACCAGGATATTCCATAGTTTCTTTTATCTTTCGTGCAATATCTGCAGATAACAGTTTTGTTTCTGCATCGGAGAGTTTCTCAGGCATGATCATCACCCGAATTTCCCGACCTGCAGAAAGTGCATAGGTTTTTCCGACACCTTCAAAAGAATTCGCCAATTCCTCTAACTTGGAAATTCGCTCTGCATAGGCCTCCAAAGATTCACGTCGCGCTCCAGGACGAGCCCCGCTGATTCGATCTGCGGCGGTTACCAATACTGAAATAGGCGAAATCGGTTCAGCTTCCTCGTGATGTGCCAGAATAGAATTTATGACCACCGGATCTTCAGCACACTTTGTGGCCAGCTCAACACCAATGGAAACGTGACTTCCTTCAGAATCGCCACTTACTGCTTTTCCGATGTCGTGGAACAAACCAGCCCGTTTGGCAAGTGCCTCATCTAAGCCCAGTTCGGCGGCCATCCCGCCAGCCAGCCAGGCAACTTCTTTAGAGTGCTGAAGAATATTCTGACCGTAACTGGTTCGATATTTTAATCGGCCCAGATATTCCCTCATCTCCGGATGGACGTTCTTTAATTTGAGCTCCTGCAAAGTTTCTTCCGAAGCTTTCTTAACA
Organism: bacterium; assembly: GCA_020350205.1. Classification (GTDB taxonomy): domain Bacteria; phylum Calditrichota; class Calditrichia; order RBG-13-44-9; family RBG-13-44-9; genus RQOF01. The sequence goes on along the minus strand of CP070707.1, from coordinate 3,174,779 downwards.
CTTGCTTCAACCTCCTTGGTAGCTTTCTCAACTTCTGTTTCAATAGTTTTTGGATTAATATTTTTAATCTTTATCAGTTTTTCCATGGCAATTCGAGCAATTTCCCGCTTTACCGGATCGAAACTGGACATAACCACTGTTTCCGGCGTATCGTCCACGATCACTTTCACCCCAGTCGCAGCTTCAAAGGCCTTAATATTTCGTCCTTCCCGACCAATGATGATTCCCTTCCAATCATCATTCGGTAATTCCACCGATATCAGAGTAGATTCCATGGTGTATTCCGTAGCCATTCGCTCAATAGCAAATGCCATGATCTCTTTAGCTTCCCAGCGGGCCCGCTCTTCTGCTTCCTTTTTAATATCAAGAAGGGATTGTGCCGCCTCAGATCTGGCCTGTGAAATCATGGAATCAATCAGCATTTTTTTGGCTTCATCCCGGTTTAAACCACTCATTTCCTCAAGTTTTAACAGTTCCTTCTCTCTCACCTGCTCCACTTCTTTTTCTTTATCGCGAATGTTTTTTTCCCAATGGATGAGTTCCTGTTCTCTTTTGGCTGTCTGCCAATCTTTCTCCTGGTATTTATTACCTAACTTTCTTACCTCTTTTTCTTTCTGACGAAGCCGGTCATCACGACTTTTAAATTCATTTTCTTTCGATTTCATCTGTTTAATAAAGTTGCTTTTTTCTTCATATAACTTTTCTCTGGCTGTCAGATAAGCATTTCGCTCCATTTTTTCCTGTTTCTTCTGTGCTTCTTCCAGCAATTCTTCAGCCTTTTTTCTGGCGTCAGAAATTTTCCGGCTCTGCATCAGATGGTATATAAGGCCCCCAATAACCACTCCAATAAGTGATGCAGCAATGATTATAATAAATGTATTCATAAATTGACTCCAATTCGCTGATGTTTAATTCAAAATTCAATTAAGTAATATAAAATGTGTTCTCTTGTAAAAAAAAGTGTTTTTTTGTATATGTGTCAGAAATCAAACCCTGACTTATTGCGATATCCGTCAAATGCTCTGGAGTCCTCAAATATCGGATTATATTTCGAAGTCGTTTACAGGAGAATTTGGGAAAAAGGTAAAGAATCAATTCAATAAAAGAATACTATTCTCTTACCAACAGGTAACATTTTTCCACTGAAGAGAGGTAAAGTTGCGAATGCCTGCTACCCCTGGGTTGCCACAATGATATATCCGTGGGTACTATGTTATAGGGTGCAAGATCCAAGATGTCTAATAATTTACCGTTGGTTTTATAAAAGTAAACTTTTTTCCCTTTCTGATCTGCAATTAAAAGTTGTTCCTGCAAACTGACATCAATTCCTCGAGGCTCAATGAAATCCGGATGTGAGATCTCGTTTAAAAAATTCCCCAGATAATCAAATACAATAACGGATTTAGCGATCGGGTCCGATATAAACAGCTCATTTTTGGATCCCATGGCCACCTGGGCTGGACCCAAAAGTTGCCCCAGGTTCTCCGACGCCTTACCAAATTGCGCCGATGGTTGATTAAAACGATCATACTTCACAATTCTTTTATTAAGGTCCTCCAAAATAAACAGATCATATTGATTGTTAACTGCCACACTGAGAGGCATTTCGAAGAAAAAAAGATCATCGGATAGACTTTTGAATTCATTTAAATAGTTGAGATGTGTATCCAGTAGGACAATACGATCATTGTTATAATCTGCAACATAAATATTTAGGGTAAGATGGGCGTCCAGGTCGCGTGGATCATTAAATCGGTCCTGACTGCTTCCAAAACCACCAATTTCTTTCATTAATTGGCCGTTACCTGAATACTTGAGTAACCGATTTCGGCCGCCATCCAAAATGTACAGATTTCCTTCAGAATCTAAATCAATCGCAGTGATGTTAAGGAAAGCCCCGGTAGGCGTATCCATTCCGTCAATAACAGTTGAAATGCGCCATTTAGCTGCCGGTTCAGTATCCTGGGCCAAAACCCAGAAACTGAGGGCACTGCACAACAGGATAAACAATATTTGTGTTAAACTTTTATAAAGTTTCACTGACTCGAGTCCTTTGATGACTGTTTTTCTGATTGATCAATGCTGAAATTGTTTTAATTGAATGAATTTGATCAACGCCAATTTTTTTAATTTTGTGCAAATTTATCTCCGGCATAAAAACACGGTTAAAACCTAATTTAACCGCTTCTTCAATCCGCCTGTCCATCTGACTCACTGGCCGCACATCCCCGTTCAGACCAATCTCTCCAATGAATACCGCTTTTGCTTCCAGTGGCTGGTTTACTAAACTGGAATGAATCGCCGCAGCAATACTCAAATCAATACCAGGATCATCGATCCTCAAGCCTCCGGCAATTTTAATAAAAACATCATAAAATGAAAAATTAAGCCCACAATGTTTTTCCAGAATAGCCAGGATCAGGGCTAGCTTTTTCTGATCGAAACCACTTACAGTTCTTTGGGGTATACCGTAATTCGTTCGCGAAACCAGTGCTTGAACCTCAACAAGAATTGGACGGGAACCTTCGAAACTGCAAGTGATACTCGCACCTGTTCTGATTTCCTCAGTATGGCTGATGAATAGCTGAGAAGGATTTTGTACTTCTTTGAGCCCTTCCTGATCCATCAGAAATAAACCAAGCTCATGGGTCGGACCATAGCGATTTTTCAGCGACCGTAAAATTCGATATTGATACAGGGAATCACCCTCAAAATAGATGACCACATCAACCATATGTTCCAAAATTTTAGGTCCGGCTATACTGCCCTCCTTGGTAATATGACCCACCAGAAAAAGTGACCACCCCTTTTCCTTGGCAGTCCTGAAAAGCCTGGAGGAACATTCCCGTATCTGACTTACATTGCCAGGTGCTCCGGATACGTTCTGGGAAAAAACCGCCTGAATTGAGTCAATAATTACCACATCAGGGTCCTGCTGTTCAATTTGGAAGAGAATTTCTTCAAGTTCTGTTTCAACCAAAAGAGGAAGCGGGAAATCAATCAATTCCAGACGTTTGGCTCTTCCCCTGATCTGTCTGAAAGATTCCTCGGCACTTACATACAAAACCTTTTTATTCTTTTTAACAAACTCTCCGGAGACCTGTAAGAGTAGAGTCGATTTACCGATACCGGGATCTCCGGCAATTAAAGAGACCGATCCCGGAAAAACACCACCCCCCAGAACCCTGTCAAATTCATTGATGCCACTTACGATTCGAATATCAGGTGTGTCGGTACCTTCCGATAGTAATCTCGGTGAATTATGTTCTCGTGACGCCCCCTTCTGTTGTTGGCTTGGCCTAATTTCAGTTTCCTCAAAACTGTTCCAACTACCACATTCCGGACATTTACCTGCCCATTTTGGCGTTTCATAAGCACAGGAATTACAGATATAAACAGTTTTTACTTTTACCATGGGATTGGTCAAATTTGTATGTGAGTTCATTTCAAATATACGCCGCAGATTAGCTGTGATCAAAAACTAATTCTGAATTTATCGGGTGTCACAGATAAAATATCACAGAAATGTATCTAAAAATGTCCTCAGAAAATCTCTCCAACTTCCGCTATTTACCTGTCGGATGTTCCACCCATAGCACCGTAGTTTTCCAGCGTAAACGTCCTAGCGACAGAAATTAATTTGATAATAAATGGAGCTGTATCGTTCAAAAAATCCATAGCCGCAAAACACGGCCTTTAAAAATGTACCGGGTGAATACTATTATAAAAAAAACCTGCAGAACAGGGCTGCAGGTTTTAATAAGGTAAATTTTAAGTCAACCCCTTAAAAATTAAGACCCAGAGACCAGTAATATATGGGATCATACGTTCTGTCAAAATCATACGGCCAGGCCACATCGAAACGGACCAGAAATCCCAGGAAATAGATACGGGCACCTAAACCATAACCGCTGATAAGATCCTGGAACTTACCATTTGATATTCCACGGAATTCATCCAGACTCCACCAGCGGGTATCCTGCTGATACCAGGCTGCGCCAATATCATAGAAGGCAACACCGCTTACATTGAATAAACTGACCGGGGGAAAACCCAGTTGCAGGTATTGTACGAGCGGAAACCGGAACTCGCTATTGATGAGGAAAAACCGATTACCGGTACGCTCATAATAAAAAGCACCACGTAAAGGAGTGATGAATTCGGAGAAAAAGACATCCTGGATACGATTTACTCTTCTTCCTCCTGAGCTATATTTGGGATTGATCCAGTTATCCATACCTCCCAGGAAAAAATTCTGGGCATCGCGGCCAAAACTGGCACCGGCAGTTGCCCGAACTGCTAACTGGTACTGAGGACTAAGCATCAGATAGCGGCGATAATCAAATTTAAAGGTTCGGAAATCCAGGTTGACGTCACTGAACTTGGGACTTAACCGTGCAGAAATATTATAGCGGCTGCCACTCACCGGTGAGGGGATACCCCATCTGAATCCCCACAAAACATTATCATGAACATACTGAATTTCCGGAAGCCAGGCACTGATTTTCTCCACCGGAATACCAAAATCAAGATATTCCAGATTCACATTATACCAAATAAACATAAAATCCAAGCGATCGAAGCGGCTCAATGGATAAGAAGCCATAAAGTTTAAACCATAATTCCGGTATCGGAGTATCGTGTATCCATTGGATAATAAATAAACCAGATGGAATCCGCCTACACCATAATTAACCCGTCTTTTTAAATAATAATACATCAACGCAAAATTACTGTTGCGGAGATCGGTCCAGAGTGAAGCATTCAGCATAATTTGATGATCACCCAGTAAATCACTGAAAGCAAAAGATGTGTAACCTTGAAAACCGAAAAATGTATTATAACCGGCAGCACCTGTAACAAGATCAGGTGAAAATTTAATTTTATATTTTCTGGATTTGTAATTTCCAAATTCGTCTTTCAATTTAAAATCAGGAATTTCCACCTCGCGGGGCGATTTTCTCTCCTGGCGGGGCCGATAGGTCCCAAATACATAATTACTGTAATCTGCCGGTTGCTCGCCCTGCATCTCTTCCTGAGGATCTTTCTCAACCTTTTTCTCATCATCTTCTGCCGGATACCAATTTTTAGCATAAATTGGCAATTTTCCATTCCGCATGCTTTGGGCAAACTCTGTTAGCTTCAATTCCTGACGATCCATTTCAAGCGGATTATTGATCAGGTATATATCAAAACCACCATCATAAAAGGTTGAATACACCAGCTTATTCGCATCTTTATCCCATTGGATTTGAAGCACTCCGGACATGATATTCGTCACCGGGTAATAATCACCACTATCAATCTCTTTAAAATAGACATTGAATATCCCGCTTTCGTCAGAGGTAAAAGCAAGTTTTTTTCCATCCGGCGAGAAAATAGGATAGGCTTCCTCCCAGGGGGTATTGGTATGACGGGTAATTTCACTTGTTTCAAGATCAACAACATAAATGTCCCGAAATTCATAGTCGTACCCACTCATGCTAAAATCATCCGCAAGATTTTTATCGGAAAGATAATAACCTCTATCCGAAACAAATGCCAGATAACGACCATCCGGGGACCAGGAAGGTTGATCATCCGTAAACAGATCGTTTGTTACTGCAGTGATCTCTTTTGATTCCAGATCATAGATGAAAATATCACTCTTTTCATCATTATTTCCTACAAAAGCCATCCGTTTACCATCGGGAGACCAGGAGGTCGTGAATACACCATTCATTTTTATAACGTGTTTCTCCGTCCGGCCAGTATATATGTCTTTAATATAAATCGCATCCCACTGCCCACTCTTCGCAGTAAAAGCAAGTCGTCTGCCATCGGGCGAAAAACTCATTCCCGGTCTGAGAAAATGCAATTCCTCAAAACTTTCAGAAGTTTGACCCTTAACAAGGGTTCTCAATTCCTGACCATCCAGTGCAGACATGAGATAGATATTCTGATATCCGGATCGATCCGAGATGTAGGCAATTTTGTCCCCTTGCGGAGTAATAGCTGGACTTACATTGAGAAAATTCTTCAATTTTTTATGGTAGGTCATCTGCTCACTGAATTCCTTAGGAATGAGACGGTTATTCACTTCAGGAGCATAGTTCTTTTTCAGCCAGCGGTGCCATTTCTCGGTTAAACCCTCATAGTCCAGACCAATTGCCGAAATGAGAACCTGTTGGAAACCCACATTTCCCCGGGCTTTGAGCAAAATCTCTCCGATTTTCTCCCGCCCATAGGTTTCCGCAATATATCGGAATAATGAATTGCCACCCTGATACACCAAAATATATTCCAAATATTGAACCGGTGGAATATAATCCGACAAGACCGCATCTCGGACAATCATATCGGTGCGGGTGCCCCATCCGGTTGAACCAAATTCCGCTAAACCTTCCGAAACCCATAACGGAACGGGCACCACTTCCCCCACCAGTAAAGACTGAATTGATCCGCCGTACAACAAATCATTCATCACACCATGAACCAATTCGTGATGTATAACATGACGAAATTGTTCATAAGATCCCTCAAACGGAACCACAATACGGTTCTTATATAATTCAGTGACTCCACCAATTCCCTCCTCCAGATAACTGAGAACGACATTGGTCTGCTGCCAGTCGTTATGCGACTTATAGATAATAAAAACCAACCGCTCTTTTATCTCATAAGAATAATCACGTTTCAACTGCAAATAAGCATCTTCCGCCACCTCGGCGGTAAATTCTGCAAGTTTTTCAGCGCCCGGATAATAGTAGACATCGAAGTGTTTACTCTGAATGAAGCGCCACTCGAATTTGGCATATTGGATTTTATTTTTCCCGAACTGAGCAAAACCTTGCTGGCAGGCAAAAACACTGATTATTATCAGGATAAGTAATCTTACTCTGTCCATTCCTCCTTCAACCTCACCCGTTTTATTAAACCTGTTGGATTTTAATAAAAATTGCACTAAAAAGCCACTACAAACTCAATATCGGTTTATTCATTAAAACCCAAAAATAGTCCGATTGTTCCTCTGACTGGACATTAAATATGTCTCACTGCGTATCTCAATGTATACACAGGTAATCGATAGAATCGAAAAATATTCCCAACAATTCAATTTTTCACTCTCTGCCAGGAAGAAAATTACCAGTAATTATCTCTCTGGTCAAAAATTAAGACTAGCTGATAATTATTATTGATCAGGCCGTGAATATTTGTTTTACACTCGGAATATTATCTGTAATGATTCCGAGTAAATTCAGCCCTTTTATTATTTGTAAATCATCAGCCGAATTGACTGTCCAGAAACAAATTTCTTTTCCGGGATTTGAGATTGCTTCAAAATGAGAAATCAGATTTATTCCCGGATGCAAAATATCAATAAACGGCTGCCGACATATCCATTTTTCCGCAAACCGCCATTTGTCGAACAGAAATGCCAGGGAAATTCCGGAATATTTGCGATGCCAGCGCCATAAAACAACGGGATCAAAACTGGAAATCCAAACCTTGTTTTGAAGATTAAAATCCGCAATACATTGATACAGTTCTTTTATAACAGGGGAAATCGACTTAAAATCTGACTTTATTTCAATATTATAAAATATATGATTACCAAAGCTTTCAAAAACCTCAGATAGAGTTGGTATGGTTATATTTTCTGCTTTTTCCAAATTGACAAAACGAAAATTTTTCAATTGGGTACACGAAAAATTCCGGAGGTTTTTGTCTATCCCCATCAAACGTGATAATGTATGGTCATGATAAACCATCAATTTACGATCTGCCGAAAGCTGAACGTCAAGTTCAATCGCCTGGGCACCTAATTGAACGGCTTCTTTAAAGGCCGGAATTGAATTTTCAGGATATTTCTCAATGAGTTGAGATCCACGATGACCAATAAGGAGTGGACGATCGGGGGAGTTATGATACCATCTGCTGGCATTCATACTAGGTTTGATTCAGGTTGATGGTTCTCTCATAAAGTTCAATATACTGCGGAATAATCTGATCCACATGAAAGTTGGCTAAAGCATATTCACGAGTTGATTGAGCTAACTTGATGTGTAGCTTCGGATTTTTCAAGAGTCGTAAAGTATGTTCAGCCATTTTATTCACGTCTCCGACTTCAGTTGTGAAACCTGAAATACCTTCTCTCACCAACTCCACCAGGCCGCCGGCATTACTGGTAATACAGGGGATACCACATACCATAGCTTCCAGCGCGGCCAGACCAAAACTTTCCAAACTGCTGGGCATAATAAAAACATCGGACAAAGATAGCAGCAAATAAACATTATCCTGCTTTCCGAGAAACTGGACATGTTCAGCAATATTCAATTCTCTGGCCCGTGCTTCGGCTTTTGATCTTTCGGGGCCATCTCCAATCATCATTACTTTTACCGGCATTTCCTGTAAAACTTTATAGGCAACCCCAATCACATCTTCAACCCGTTTCACCGGCCTGAAATTCGATAAATGGGAGATAATCTTCTCGCCATTGGGCGCAATCCGTTGTCGGAGTTCATCACATTTCTTTCTCTGTTCCGGCTGTTCCTCGATAAAATTATAGATAACGTCGATATTTTTTTCGATGTTGAAAAATTCAATGGTCTTGTCACGCAAATAACGAGAAACCGCAGTGACGGCATCACTTTTTTCAATGCTGAAGCGAGTAACTTCAAGAAAGGATTGATCTTTTCCCACCAGCGTTATATCAGTGCCATGCAATGTGGTGATTATCTTAATGGGATGATGATCCTTGATCATTTCTTTGGCCAAGTATGCCGATATGGCATGGGGTATGGCATAATGAACATGAAAAAGATCCAGATTCTGGTAACGTGCAATTTCTGCCATTTTACTGGCCAGAGCTAATGAATACGGGGGATATTCAAATAAAGGATAATCGAGTACTTTTACTTCGTGGTAAAATACATTTTCATAATATTCACTTAACCGGTAAGGTAAGGCGTAGGCAATGAAATGAACTTCGTGTCCACGTCTCGCCAGATTTTTTCCTAACTCTGTGGCAACAACACCACTACCCCCATAAGTGGGATAGCATACAAGTCCAATTCGCATACTCTTGAATCCGGACTAATGATCGATTAAAATATGTTTTAAACACCTCGAATCAGGTTTTGATCTCCTTGAAGTGCACAACTCGATTTCTGCCACGTTCTTTGGCATAATATAAAGCACGGTCGGCTGCCACAATAACATCGTCCGCGTCAAAAGCATTATCCGGGTATAATGCGATACCAATGCTAATCGTGAGTGTTCCGTTCGGCTGGATTTCCTGATGGGGAAATTCGTATTCCTCGACCTTGGTCCTGATTCTGTCTGCCAGTGTTCCGGCGCCGGTTTCATCTGTTGCGGGCAAGATGATGGCAAATTCTTCCCCGCCGTATCTTGCCACAATATCATTATCGCGCACAGTCGATCTGAGAATTTTACTCAGTTGTCTTAATATTTCATCACCCGCGGGATGTCCTAATGCATCATTATAATTCTTGAAATAATCGACATCCAGAATGAGGAGAGACAGGCTTGTTTCATTTCTTTTTGCCCGGGAAATTTCCTCTTTGAGCCGCATGCTGAAAAAACGATAATTATGAAGCCCAGTCATTTCATCAGTGTAGGAAAGGGCCTTAATCTGCTCAAAATGATTAGAATTCTGCAAGGCGACGGATAACATATTGGTGAGAATACCCAGCATCTCCAAAATATCAATTGAATATTCCTGGCTGGAAACATTGGGTCCCAGGCACAATATACCAATAAGTTCCTCATCTTGAAATAGAGGTGCCAATGCCTTGATACCAAATTGCTCTAAGGTTGGCATAACAGTTTCAAATTCATAGTTCACATCTTTTAGCATGAGCGGTTTTTTAATAAATTCCAAATATTTTACCATTTTATCATCTCGGGGAATTGAGAATTCATCAACCTTATCTTCCAGAAATCCCCGTGACTCGGCGACCTGAAGATCGTTTCGATCGTCTGGCTCCAATAGCAACAGCATGGCACTCCGGGCCGTAAAAATTCCCAAGGCATTGAGTAAAGCCGTGCTGATCAGCCGGTCTTTCTCAGTCTGTCCCATCACTTTGAAACTTATCTCAAAAATATTATGAAGGTCATAAACCTTTTTCTTTAGCTCCTTGTTGGTGTCAGTGAGAATATGATTCAGATGGTTAATTTTAAGATTGGCTTCATTGACCTCTTCAGTTTTTTTAAGTAGGGAATCCTGAAGTTTTTTTATACGAAGCATATTTTTTATCCGGGCCAGCAACTCATCAAATTCAAAAGGTTTTGATATATAATCATCCGCACCTATATCCAAAGAATGGGCCAACTCTTTTGATTTATCCCTGGCAGTAACAACAACGATAGGTAAAAAATACCGTAAATTCAGCTCTCTTATACGCTTAATCAATGAAAACCCATCCACCTTCGGCATCATAATATCCATTAAAATCAGATGGGGGGAAATTTCCTCAATTAATTTAAGTGCTGCCTCACTTTCAAGACAGTTATATACTTTATAATTCTTCTCTTCCAACTGCGATTTCATCAATTTCTGGAATGCCGGCTCATCATCAACAATTAAAATCTTGTGCATTTGATTCAATAATGGAGACTCTGCCATATTCGCTCGTGGGTAAATTGATGAATTCTAATAAATTATTTTAAATATAAGGCACAATTTTATAAATTTTGAATTAATTTTTCTTTCACATTTTAATATCAGGAAATTATATGCCTGCGATAAATAAAATGAACTTTAATACACTTAAGAGAATCCCGTTCCTTATTTTACTGATGATTCTGGCCACTACCCTGCTTTTTCAGCAATGCAAGAAAAGTACGAATGAGCCGCAGGAAATCGTCTATCCGGATTCTAACTTAAGTTTCATCGAACATATCCAACCCATATTTCAAAGAGATTGTGCAAATAGCGGGTGCCACACCAGCAGTTCACCTGCCAGCGGTTTGGATCTGGAAACCCTGACACCCACTTTTATCAGCGAAAATGGTCCAGTGGTAATTGCCTTTAATGCAGATCAAAGCCGTCTTTATCTGGTATTACTTAGTGATTATATGGGAATTCCCAGGATGCCAAGAGGACGTGCCCCACTGAGTATAAATAAAATAACTGCTATCCGAACCTGGATCAATGAAGGCGCTATCATAAACAAATAACCCGGAAGCAGACGGAGGTAAGGTGAGTCAAAAAATTAAACCACGAATCTATAAGGGAACCAGGGATTTTTTGCCGGAACAGATGATTAAAAGGCAATTTGTAATCAACCATATTGAACGCATTTTCAAAAAATATGGTTTTGAGGCGTTGGAAACACCGACCATGGAACTCTGGGAAACCTTGTCAGGGAAATATGGCGAGGAGGCAGATCGATTGACCTATCGCTTTACGGACCGGGGAGATCGTGAGGTAGGACTTCGCTATGATCTAACTGTACCCCTCTCCCGGGTTGTTGCTTCCTACCCCCACATTCCCAAACCCTTTAAGCGGTACCAGATACAACCGGTGTGGCGGGCGGACAAACCCCAGAAAGGAAGATTTCGCGAATTTTACCAGTGTGATATTGATGTTATCGGAAGTGCTTCCATGCTTGCCGAAGCTGAAATACTGGCCGCGATTTATGAAATTTTAAAAGTCCTGGGATTTGACCAGTTCCTGATGCGCATCAACAGCCGAAAAATATTACGCGGTATTGCTGAAGTATCAGGAATTTCTCCCGAGCAGGAAGGCACCATGGCCAGAGCCATCGATAAATTTGACAAAATTGGCTTGGAAGGTGTCAAATCGGAGCTCATAAAATCCGGGATTAATGCGGCCAAAACAAAAGCCCTCCTGGAGAAATTAGGAAGCTCAGGTACCAATTCGCAGAGAATAACCGATGCAGAAAAATACCTCAAAGAAAGCGATACCGGTATACAGGGTCTTGAAGAATTAAAAAAGTTATTTCATTTTCTTCAGATTTACGAAATTCCGGAAGAATATCTGATTTTCGATCTGTTTTTGGCCAGAGGTCTGGATTATTATACCGGCCCCATTTTCGAAACCTTTGTCAGGGAACCTCAAATTGGCAGCATCACCGGCGGAGGGCGTTATGATAATCTAATTGGCATGTTTTCAGGAACCGATTACCCCGCAACCGGCTGTAGTATCGGATTGGAACGGATTATAACAGTGATGGAAGAACTGGACATGTTTCCGGAATATTTAAAAACTCCTATTCAAGCACTGGTAACTGTATTTGAAGCAAGTACACTGGATTATTCAATTGATATTGCCCGGAAATTGCGCGCCGCTCATATTAATACCGAGTTATACACCGGGGAATCCAAATTGCGCGGACAATTCGGGCTGGCCAATGATAAATCAATACCACTGGTGATTATTGCAGGACCCGATGAAATTGAAAATCAACAGTTTAATTTAAAAAATATGCGAACAGGTGAGCAGAGCACCCACCTCTTAGAGGATTTGATCATGCGAGTCCAGGAAATTTTAAATACTTTGCATTCTGAGTGATACGGGTGTGCCTGTATCAATACATTGATCGCCCGTTCACGGGACAATTAATATAACCTAATCTGCAAACAAAATTTCAGAATAAACGTGCGCATTCATGCCGACCATATATATTTTGTTCTGGTAGAACCCCAAACCCCCGGCAATATCGGGGCTTCCGCCCGCGCCCTTAAAACCATGGGTTTTAAAAATTTAGTATTGGTAAATCCTGGTAATTTTAACACACCGGAAGCCCGCTGGATGGCGCATGCCTCGGAAGATATACTTGAAAACGCTGTCGTTTGCTCTACGCTTGAGGAAGCGGTTCACGATAAACACTTTGTGGCTGCAGCCACTCAAAGAGAAAGAAGTTTCCATCTCCCCTTTTATAGCCCCTCACAACTGAATGAAAAAATCATTCCCATCTCACCAGAACACCAGATTGCACTGGTTTTCGGCCGTGAGGCCTCCGGATTGACCAATGAAGAACTGGCTTTGTGCCATGCCGTGACAACCATTCCGGCTCATACCCGCCACCCATCCCTCAATCTGGCACAGGCAGTCATGGTTTATGCTTACGAACTCTTTAACAGCGCCTATGCCGATTTGAAAAAATACCATTGGAAACTCGCCAAACATGAAGATTTACAGGCCTTATACAAAAGAATGCGAGAGAGCCTTGAACGAGTCGGATTTGAACCTATTGATAGTTGGGAAAATTTCACACTACGCTTTAGCCGACTGCTGGGCCGTGCCAATACTGAAGTCCGTGACGTACGGGTTTGGCACCGCATTTTTAAAGCTTTTGAAGAATATATTGACCAGATCGAGAAAAAAACCGGCAAAAAATCCTGAAGATCAGTAGGCAGGACATAAAAGCTGGTATTAACGGGGTGTGTGATCCAAGAGACCAACCTGTATCGGCAATAAAAAAAAGTTTTGGAATCAGGCTGAAGCCTGGGTTACGGTATTACCCCCGGTATTCTTGGATTCATTCATCGCCTTGGTAACCAGGGCAATTAAGTTATCATCCCGCAGTTGTGAACCATCCGGTAACACACTGGCAAATCCTATACTTACCGTAATTTTATGTATTCTGGTATTTCGGGGATCGCTGAAAGAAGAATTTTGAATTAAATGGAGTATTTTTTCAGCAACAACCCGGGATTGTGGAATACCGGTATAGGGCAGGACCAGGGCGAATTCATCATTTCCGATCCGTGCCAAAATATCGGACTGCCGGATATTAACCTTTATAATTTTGGCTAATTGCTGAAGGAGGATGTTTCCTACCTCATAACTAAATTCCTGATTGAATTGATTAAAATTATCCAAATCAAAAAGAATCAGGGTTAGTGGGAACTCATACCGTGTAGCTTCACAAATTTTTTGATTCAAAAATTCACGAAAATAAATATGATTATGTAAACCGGTAATCGCGTCTTTGACAATATTTCGCTCCAAATGTTGCTGTAACAACTGAATCTGCCTCGTTTGGGAGATAATTCTTTTATGTGCCTTTACAGTTTCATTTAAAAGATCCTGATAGGTCAGAAGATCTTTATCGAATAGATTAATATGATCTTTCAGGATTTCTATTATCGTAATATCTGCTAATCTATGGAAGCCAAAATTGGCTGCTTGTTTCGGTAAAATTCGAATTACCTCAACCAGCAGTTCCAGAAGTTCATGGGTTCCCCGGCTAAAAAGTTGTTTAAATAGTTTTTCAAGATCGGTAAACTTAACATTTTTCTCCTGATTCAGGGTAAATTCTGTAATAAACCTAGAAAAATATAGGACCTTTGCGATCTTGTCTTGTTCAGAAAACACCTCCTGGGTTCTTAATGGGTTACTGAATTCCTCGGGGAATCCCCAGCGTGTTAATACCCAGGCACTTAATACACCTGGAATGGTACCTGTCACTTTTAGTACAGCCCCGGTGTCCTGTCTTTGATCCCAGGCTAATTTCATCATCTCCTGATGCATTTTGGGGAAAGTTTGTTCTAATCTAAGCAGAGAGATATCTTTCAAGAAAGCCAGGATGAAGATATCATCAGGAGAACTAATAAACAATGATTTAGCAAGAAACAGAGAAAACAGGGCAGAAACAAAAGCCTCTTCCCGCCACTGAACAAAATTCGGGCTTTCGCTCAAATCACCTTCATCCCCTTCGTTAAACCAAAATACAAATGCCAGATTCCGTAGTAACCGGATGTGTTCCTCATTTGTCCACTGCGAAAAATCAAAAATATCTCCGGCAAATGTAAACGGGGGTATAGAGAGGATGGGCTTAAATTGCTCTATCCTGTTTCTGAGATAATTTTCCAGACTTTCAACTTCCGGAAAATTAACATTTATATTGAAATTAATAGCAATAATTTCCTGGAGATAATCAGGCAGGCCAGGAAAGTTGGAAGTGTTATTCCATGTCTCTAGAATTCTATCAGTATTCATTTTTAAATAGGTTATAAAAAAGAATGAGAGCGCAGTAAAATTAGAGGAAAACCCCAAACTTTACCCAACGCTCCCATTCGCGCCGTTTCACGATGAATAATAAAACAAATATCATGCCGAATACATAAAGTATTACATGAAAAATTATAAACTTATAATAAACAATAAGTTTCGAAAATTTTAATTTGTCTAAGAAATCAAGGTGAGTCTAAAAAATCGACACATGTGTGCTGATTTATGCGACAGTTAACACCGTCCAAGCGAAAAAAGTTTAGTCGGATTTGAATTCAAATTGAGTTCCATCCGACTTGTCTATCAGGGTTATGCCCACTCGTGCGAGGCCATCTCGCAATTGATCTGCCAGCTCAAAATGTTTTTGCTCCCGCAGTATGTTGCGTAAGTCAATCACTACCTGAATAACTTTTTCCAGTTCCCCCTGCGAATCCAAGGATTTTTCATCCATCAGGTCATCAGGGATTAACCCCAGCACATTGCCGGCGGTTTTTTGAAAAATTAGATCCAGGGCTTCGAGAAAGGAGCTATCCAGTTCAGCACCTGAATTCAAATAACTGTTTGTCTCCTTGGATAAATCAAACAAGACCGCAATCGCCCGTGGTGTATTAAAATCATCGTCCATCATGGTATCAAATTTTTTATTGTAGGCAGCCGGATCGAAGGGTTCTTTAAATTCTTTGAGCTTTTTTGCTTTGTGAAGCGCTTTTTTCAGATTCCGGATAGTTGTGAGGAGTTTGTCAACCCCGGTCTGTGCCGCTTCCAGAGCTTCGTCACTGATATCCAGGCGACTGCGATAATGGCTGCTCAAGATAAAAAAGCGGACCGTACTGGCACTATATTTTTTCAGCGCGTCTTTGATGGTCACAAAATTTCCCTGAGACTTGCTCATCTTGGATCCATTGAGTGTCACCATATTGTTATGTAACCAGTAACGTGCAAACGGTTTACCGGTAGCAGCTTCTGACTGGGCAATCTCACATTCATGGTGAGGGAAAATATTATCCAGCCCTCCGCCGTGAATGTCAAATGTCTCCCCCAAATATTTCATGGACATTGCCGAACACTCGATATGCCAGCCGGGATATCCCTCTCCCCAGGGGCTGTTCCAGCGCATCAAATGACTTGCATCCGCTATTTTCCACAGTGCAAAATCAGCAGGGTGTCGTTTCTCCAGATTCAGCTCCACCCGTGCGCCGGCTTCCAGTTCGTCCACTTTACGACCACTGAGTTTACCATAATTCTTAAATTTTGAAACATCGAAGTAAACATTGCCATTTACCTCATAGGCATAATCCCTTTCCAGCAATTTCTGGATCAGGTCAAGCTGTTCTGTAATATGACCGGTAGCCCGGGGAAAAATATTGGCGCGCAATACCCGAAGATCGCGCATGTCATCGAAATAGCTCCAGGCAAAATGTTCCGCAATTTCCATGGGATCAAGCTTTTCCTCACGGGCTCGCTTGAGGATTTTATCTTCGCCTTCATCAGCATCATCCGTTAAATGACCCACATCCGTGATATTTTGCACATATTTAACCCGGAAGCCCTGGTAACGTAAATAACGCACGATGACATCAAAACTGATATAACTTTTCGCATGTCCAATATGGGCATGGGCATACACAGTGGGTCCGCAGACATACATATGGACCCGATCAGGTTGAAGAGGCGTAAATTCTTCTTTTTTTCGTGATAAGGTATTATAAATTACCAGAGCCATCTGCTATCCTTTCCCTGCATGACATGTCTCAAAATAAATCATAAATTATTTTCCAAGCAAGTAATTATGAAAGAATGGATGTTTTATATCGGAAAGGCACTTCACTGAAATATAATTTGTCAAGAAATTGCTCCCCCCCTAAAATCTAACCTGTTTGATTTTGGTAGCAGTTTTCTTTTTGATTCCTCTTAAATGGCTTATTATATCTTTGATTTTTTTACCCAAATAGAATGTGTTCAGCCAATACGAGTCAAATTAAAAGATACCTGATTTCTGGAAAAAATATCATACCAAATTCAGTTTCAAATATTTAAAAAGCTTGACATATCTGGTTAAATGCAATAAATTTTTTGCGGTCTTCGGGGCAAGGTGACCCTTTTCAGGGGAATTCCTGACCGGCGGTATAGCCCGCGAGGCCGGGCATCTAAATCATAATTTTCCATAATAATTCGGGTGCCTAGCCAGAACCGGTGTAATTCCGGTGCCGACGGTAAAGTCCGGATGGAAGAAGATCTTTACAATCCATCATGGTATGATTATCAGCCCTGAAGACCGCTTCAGGGTTTTTTATTTTCAGGATGGTACCAGAAGGCGGGAGTGATTTTTGGACGACGTTTCCTACATGCAGAGAGCACTGATGCTGGCCGAAAAGGGTAAAGGAACCACCTCACCCAATCCAATGGTAGGCACAGTAATCGTGAAAAACGGCAAAATTATTGCTGAAGGATTCCACCAGAAGTATGGTGACAAACATGCTGAAATAATGGCGATTGATAATGCCAGCACTTCCGTTGAAGGGGCAACCCTCTATTGTAATCTTGAACCCTGCACCGGAGATATCCCGGAGAAAAAAACACCTCCCTGTTCTCAACGCATTGTAAAGGAAAAAATCAAAAAAGTGGTAATCGCTACCCTGGATCCAAATCCCTATGTAAACGGGAAAGGTGTGGAATTTCTGAGACAACATCATATTCAGGTAGACACAGGTGTTTTGCAACCCGAAGCCACCCTACTGAATGAAAAATATTTTACTTACATACGGTTGGAGAGACCGTTCATCCATCTCAAAATTGCCCAGTCACTGGATGGTCGTATTGCCACTTCCAAGGGAAAATCGAAATGGATTACCAATGAAAATGCACTGAAAAAAGTCCATCAATTAAGATCTGAATATGATGCGATCCTGGTGGGAATTAACACCGTTTTACAGGATAATCCATCTCTCGATGTCCGGTTGTCGCAAGGGAAAAATCCCTTTCGGATAATCCTGGACAACAACCTCATGATACCTCTCGATGCCAGAATTTTCAACCATTCCGATCCGGAAAAGACTCTTATATTCACCTTTAAACCAGCGACTGACGTAAAGATTAAGGATCTGAGTGGAAAAGGCATCCAGGTTGTTTCGCTTCTTTCGAATGATCAGCCGTACCTCAATCTGAATGAAGTCATGTCTTTCCTGGCTAAATCCAAAATTTCCTCGGTTTTAGTAGAAGGAGGTGGGGAGGTATTCACCAGTTTTATCAAAAATCGGCTCTTTGACAAGATCTCCTTTTTTATTGCACCCATGATGATTGGATCCGGAATACAAAGTATCGGAGATCTGGGCATCGATTCTCTGGATGAAGCGTTTCGTCTGAAGAATGTGAGGATTGAAATTATCGACCAGCAGGCTTTGGTGGAAGGCTACCGGGATAACGGAAATATAGAACGCTGAAAAGGACCCAGAAAGATGTTTACCGGAATAATTGAGGATATTGGAACTGTTACTTCTATTTCACCTTTGAAGGATGGTCTGGAAATGACCGTCCGTTCAGAAAAGCTCACACATAAATTGCAACCGGGCGATTCCATTTCTATTGACGGTGCCTGTCAGACCGCAATCCGGGTTGTACAGGATACCTTCACCTTTCAGGCTGTTGGTGAAACCTTGACGAAAAGTACACTGGGGCAATTCAAACCGGGACGCCGGGTAAATCTGGAACCATCTTTAACCTTGCAAACCCCTTTAGGCGGGCACTTGCTGCAGGGACATGTACAGGGCAAGGCTAAAATCCTTAACTGGCAAAAACGCGGAGATAACTATTATCTCGGAATATCAATTCCAGATCAATTAATAAAATATTGCGTTGCCGAGGGCTCCATTGCCATTGATGGCATCAGTCTGACCATCGCAGAACTACTTGACCAGTCAATTGGAATAAGTGTTATTCCTTTTACTGTAAAAAAAACGACCCTTCAGGCCAGACAATTAGGGGATTGGGTGAATATTGAAACGGATATTATCGCTCGTTACCTTGAACAGTTTCTGCAAAAATCAAAAAATGAAGGGGTAAGTTGGGAAAAACTGAAGGATTGGGGATATTAATATATTGGAGAGTTAATTTATGTCAAAAAAAATTATCACAGACATTGAAGCTGCGTTGAAGGATTTAAAAGAGGGTAAAATCCTGATCGTAGTTGATGATGAAGATCGCGAAAATGAAGGCGACTTTATCATGTCTGCCGAGAAAGTCACTCCGGAAGCTATCAACTTTATGACCAAATACGGGCGGGGAATTGTCTGTCTGGCACTGACAGAAAACAGAGCAGAGGAACTGGAATTGGATTACATGGTTAATTTTAATACCGCTATCCACGGAACCGCTTTCACCATAACCATTGATGCCCGACGCGGAACCACCACCGGTGTTTCCGCATATGACCGTGCAACAACCATTAAACAAGCCATCCACCCGGATACCCAACCGCAAGATCTGGCCAGACCGGGACATATTTTTCCGTTGATTGCAAAAAATGGCGGAGTTTTGCGGCGGGCCGGACATACCGAAGCTGTCATTGATTTAACCCAGTTGGCAGGCATGATTCCCGGAGGGGTACTATGTGAAATCCTGGATGATGATGGCCAAATGGCCCGAATTCCCAAATTGAAAAAAATTGCCCAGGAAAATGATTTAAAAATAATTACCATTGCAGATCTGATTGAATATCGCAGAATTAAGGAGAAACTGATTAGAAGGGTGACTGAGGTCAGTCTACCCACAGCATATGGAAGATTTCAGCTGATTCTCTATGAAAATAAACTAGACCCCAAGGACCATCATCTTGCTCTGGTAAAAGGCGATCTTTCCGGAAGTGATCCCGTTTTGGTAAGGGTTCACTCGGAATGTCTAACTGGTGACACACTGGGATCTTTGCGTTGTGATTGCGGGGATCAACTTCATTTCGCCTTATCAAAAATTGAACAGGAAGAGCGCGGGGCTTTACTTTATATGCGTCAGGAGGGGCGTGGAATTGGTCTGGCCAACAAAATCCTGGCCTATAAACTCCAGGATGATGGAAAGGATACCGTGGAAGCGAATGAGGAATTAGGTTTTAAGGCAGATTTAAGGGATTACGGTTTAGGGGCTCAGATGTTGTTAGACCTGGGAATTCAAAAATTAAGACTGATGACCAATAATCCCAAAAAGGTAGTCGGACTTGAAGGATATGGACTGGAAATTGTGGAAAGGGTTCCCATCCAGGTCAGTCCAAATCCGGTCAATGAAAATTACTTAATGACCAAGAAAGAAAAATTGGGTCATTTGTTAATGTTTGATAAAAAACCTAATCCCTGATGATCAGAAAGTACATATATCGGGTTGAGGAGAGTATAAAAAGTTCTCAATAAAGTATGGGGGAAAGAGTTAAAAATTTTTTAATTTTAACAGGAAAGGAAGAAATAATGCCCCAGCAGGTACATGGAATACTTAGTGCAGAAAATCGCAAATTTGCTATTGTAGTGAGCCGTTTCAATGAATTTATTTCGGGGAAATTGCTGGAAGGCGCCTTGGACTGCCTGAGTCGGCATAAGGCTGCGGATAAAAACGTTCAGATCTTTTGGGTGCCTGGTTCTTTTGAGATCCCGATCATTGCCCATCGACTGGCGAAAACTAATAAATTCGATGCCGTTATTTGTTTGGGGGCAGTCATTCGCGGCTCCACTCCCCACTTTGAATATATCGCCTCAGAAGTTGCAAAAGGGATCGCACATTCCGCTTTTGAAACCGGACTCCCGGTTATATTTGGAATTATTACCGCTGATACGCTGGAACAGGCCATTGAACGCGCAGGAACCAAGGCCGGAAACAAAGGATGGGATGCCGCTCTTTCTGCCATTGAAATGAGTGATCTGATATCAAAATTACCCTGACAGTTGATCGTCATAGAATGAACAATTTCGGTTTCTGATCGTTTAGCTGATAATATTCTTTGAAAATATAATCATTTGGGAATATGATGAATCTAAATTTCCTCCGACTTTTTCTACTTACCACGTTTCTCTTTCTGCGCCAATCAACACTGGCAAATGAATTTAATTGGGAAATTATAACAAATTTGAACAGCGCCAAGGAGATCCGTCTGCAGGAGAGCCAACTTTTTCTCGCCACCAGCGGCGGATTCGTCTCATATGATCTTTCCAGATCCAGCTACCAGACCTATACAACAGAAAGAGGAATTACCGATCATCATTTCACCACCATGGCACTCTCTGAAAAACAAATGTTTATTCTTGGCACCCTGGATGGTGTCATTACCTTTTTTGATATTCAGTCCGGGATTTTAAAGGAAGATTTCAGTCTTCAGGGAAATGAAATTATTGCAATCCATTCTGTTGAAGATACGCTGTGGATTGCTTCCAAAAATATGATCGCGGTCTATTTATACAGTCCCGAAAGGAAGATATTCCAATTCAGGGATTTCTATACTAATTTTAATCAGAATTTTGATGCATTTTATGATGTTCATTACTTTGATCGGAAGATCTGGGTGGCAAGTAATAATGGTCTTTTTTTCGCACCAGGTAATTTTTTACAGGTAAATTTAAAATCTGCCGAAAGTTGGGATGTGATGACCACAGCCGATGGTCTGCCCAACAATACCATTTATTCACTGGAATCAAAAAATGATAGCCTAATTATCGGTACCGCCAGCGGTTTAAGCATATTCAATGCTCAGAATTTTCAAAATTTTGGCAGTATTCCTGTACGGAATATAAGATTGCACATTACCCAGATTTATGTCGATAATGGCCGGACGATTTATCAACTGCATAATTCTCAATTTAATCAGTTATACACAACCGTAAATATCATCAATGATTTTGACATCGGTGACAGTGGACAAATTTGGGTTTCATTTGAAGAAAAAGGACTCCTGAATACTACAACTACAGAAGTTATTCGGTTTAATGGCCCCATCGATAACATTATGGGACACATGGTCCTGAACAGCCGCGGCGAATTGTGGGTTATGTCAGGTATTTTTGGCGATCAGCGGACAAAAGGATTTTCGGTGCAGTTGCCGGATGGATCATGGAAAAACTATCGCTATCTGAACGACTGGCGATCCACGTCGTCAACCCAACAAGTCATAGAAGACGAAGCAGGAAACATGTGGATAGGCTCATGGAATGGTGGTTTTGCCATATTCGATCCGGATTATAATATCTATCACTTTAATAATTATACCACATCAGGAAAACTTTCCATCTCCTCCGTGGAAGGAGATGACACCCTGACCGTAAATCCACCGGATTCAGTAAGACACTTCCTCTCCTATACGAATAATGCACCGGACCTGCTGGTCGTAACCGATCTGATGCTGGATATTGAAAATGAATCTATCTGGTTAACTTTGCTTGATGTCCGTGGCGATAAGCCTATTATCAGATTTCAGGCAACCTCCTATTCCAGCCTGGCCTATGACAGTACCAACTGGGTAAAGTATGAAATTCCCGATCAATTGCAGGTACCGGGATCCCCGACGGCAGCCATCACCAAAGACATTTTCGGAAATCTCTGGTTTGGCACCCAACGATACGGGGTTATTGCGGCGGATTTTGAAGAAAATAACTGGCTGGTATTATCCGAAGCGGACAATCTGAAGAGTAATGGATGTTATGCGGTTGCCGCTGATCAGGACGGTTATGTCTGGCTCGGAACAGTTTCTGGCCTCAATGCTTATTTCAATGGTAACCTGTTCGATTTCAGAGAAGATTATCAACCTATTGGTCTGGTTATCAATTCGATTTTTGTGGATTCCGAAAATAATAAATGGTTCGCAACTGATAAAGGCGTGAGTCTGCTGCTTTCTCGCGGTTCACCCTGGGATCCGGAAAGCTGGATTCATTTTGTACCCAAAAACAGCGAATCAATCCGCAGTAACCTTTACTATACCAACTTACCTGACGAAGAAGTCAGAAGCATTTATGTTGATGATCTCAGTGGTGATGTTTATTGCAGCACTTTATCAGGGATTGCCATCATGCGGAGTAATCCGTTTACTACCCCTTTAAAGGAATTAAACCAGGTAAAAGTAGGACCAATTCCCCTTCAAATCTCAGATGGTCAGACCTCTTTTGTATATTTCAGGAATTTGACCCGCAACAGCGAAGTCAAAATATTAACCTCTAATGGTCGGTTAGTTAGAACTCTTAATTTAAATAACAGCGGGGATTTTTTCGGTAGTTTCGCCCGCTGGGATGGTCGAAACGATGAGGGAAGACTGGTCTCAACCGGTGTTTATGTTTACCTGGTAACCGATGAATCAGGAAAAGCAGCCTCAGGTAAACTATTAATTATTCGCGACTAAACTAAAAGAATAGAAAAACCAGCAAATCATCCAGGTGGTTTAATTCTTCTGTTTAAAAACATCCCTTGAAAAGATCTCCAATCTATACGTAAATTTTCTTTCATTTGAATTAAATTCTTCGATGATACGATCCATACATATTCAAAATTTTGCGCTGGCCCAGAACCTAACCATTGAGTTCCAAAAAGGATTAAATATTTTAACGGGCGAAACCGGCACCGGCAAATCAATCCTGATTGGTGCAATCTCGGCGGTGCTCGGTTCCCGGGTCTATACTGAAGTAGTCCGGACCGGCGCTGAAAAGGCGACTGTGGAAGCTGTCTTTGAAGTTGAGAATTTAACTGAGCTGCATGCCCTGCTGAAAGCAAAAGGTTTGGAACCAAATAGTGAAATGATTTTACGCAGAGAAATTCCGGTCAAAGGTAACTCACGGGCGTTCATCAATGATATCCCGATCACCATCACAACTTTGGCCGAAATTGGAGATCTGCTGGTTGATATTCACAGCCAGAATGAACATCAGAGCCTGCTTAAGAAGGAGACCCATCGCTATTTCATCGATGCGCTGGGAGAACTGGATGCATTACTGAAATCCACCGCAGAAACCTATGCGGATTATCAGCAAGCGGATCGTCAGCTGAATGATCTGGAACAGCGGATGCGCAACATGGATGAAAAATATGAGTTGTATCAATTTCAATATCAGGAAATCGAGAAATCAAATCTCCAAAAAGACGAAGATCAACAGCTTGAAAACGAACGAAATATTCTGGCAAATTCCGAGAAGATTTTTTCTCTCTCTTCCCAGTTTAGCGAAATTGTGGAAGGTTCGGGGGAAGGGAATCTCTCCGGTCAGGTTCAACAGGCATTACATATTCTAAAAGA
This sequence comes from bacterium, assembly GCA_020350205.1. Lineage (GTDB taxonomy): Bacteria > Calditrichota > Calditrichia > RBG-13-44-9 > RBG-13-44-9 > RQOF01. Next base: position 3,150,552 of record CP070707.1, on the reverse strand, counting down.
ACTTGCCCGTTTTTCAGATGAAATACAAACGCTGTCCCAGGAATTTGCATCAGCACAAATCATTATGCAGGAAGCCGCCCGCAATATTGAAACTTTTCAAAGTAAAATCGAATTTGATCCCAAACGTTTAGAAGAAATTGAACAGCGATTGTCTGCTATTTCTCAGTTAAAGAAAAAATACGGAAACAGCATCGCTGATATTTTAGCCTATAAGGATAAAATCGAGTCAGAACTTCTTTTTCGGGAAAATATTGATTATGAGGTTGAGAAAGCCAGGAAGTTACTGGCTGAAAGGAGGACTTTATATTCCACGGCTGCGCACACATTATCGGATGCCCGGAAAAAGGTCGCTTTGGATCTGGAAAAAGACGTAAGTGCAAAATTAAGAGAAATCGGAATGCCAAAAATCAGGTTCAAGGTGGAATTTTCCCGAATCGAGAATGAACATGGAATCTATATTCAGAATGGAAAACATTATTCAGGTGACGAGAATGGTATTGATGAAATTGAATTCTACATTTCTCCCAATCCGGGCGAGGAGTTTAAACCGCTTATGAAAATAGCCTCCGGAGGAGAAATTTCACGAATTATGCTGGCACTGAAAAATATTCTGGCAGAGTCTGATCATATCCCCCTGCTCATTTTTGATGAAATTGATGCCGGTGTATCTGGACAAATTGCTCTGGCGGTTGGAAAAAGTATCCAGGATCTGGCATCGACACATCAGATTATTTGCATAACCCATCTCCCTCAAATAGCTTCATTTGGAAATTCCCATTATCGGGTGGAAAAGTATGTGGAGAATTCCCGTACATTTACAAAGGTCACCGCTCTGGATGATGAAAATCGGGTAAAGGAAATAGCCAGTCTCATGGGGGGAAA
>CP070707.1:3144942-3149570 GCA_020350205.1 bacterium | reverse complement strand
CGAGGAATAAAAATCCGGAAATTATGGATCACTACTTAACAGATGGAAAACGTGCCATCCCCAAATTGATCGCGGTAAATGATGAAGGGGAAGAATTGTTTGTGTGGGGACCGCGACCCCGCGAAGCACAGGGGATATTTGAGAGAAATTTACAAGCTGGTCTCTCCAAACCACAGGCTATGGAGCGCCTGCATCACTGGTATTCCAAAAACCAGGGTAAAGCCATTGAATCGGAATTTGCTGAAATATTTAAAAAGATGAAACAACTCCGATTATTGTCAAGTTAGGCGTCATAAAGCAAGCTTGCATGTACCAAGATTGAAAGCACGTTAAATCAGTGATCCACCTCCGCTGACAAAATTGAATGGTTTAATTTTTTTATTCTTTAAAAAGAGAAACATATTTTGTCTTAAACCCTTCTATTGGTTAGATTTAAAAAAAGTGAGATGCACTTGGATCGTGATCACGTATTTTTGACGATATTGAACAGGCGTTCCATAAGGTCTTTTTCACCGGTGGAAATTCCCAAAGAGCATATTAACCAGTTTCTGGAAGTACTGCGCTGGGCGCCCTCTGCAGGCAATCGTCAACCCTGGCATTTTTATGTGATTCTGAATAAAGAGATACAACGGAAACTTGCCCGTGCTGCATTTCAACAGGATTTCATTAGCCAGGCAGGAATCGTTTTTGTGGTGTGTGGCATATCGGAACAATCTGCCAGACGCTACGGCGAGAGAGGAAAAACCATGTATGTTTTCCAGGATACGGCAGCTGCCATTCAGAATCTGCTGCTCCTGGCCACCGATTTGGGCTATGGCAGCTGTTGGGTAGGCGCGTTTAACGAAACACAGGTAACGGAAATCCTCTCTTTACCGGAAGGACAGAGACCTCTTGCATTAATACCCGTCGGAAAGGCAGCAGAAAAACCGGTTCCTCCTCCCCGGCGTGAGATTGAACAAACTGTAACCATCCTGGAGTAATTTGTTACCAATGACTTTACAAAAATTGGCCCTATCTTGCTTCATTCCATGCTATCTGGCTCTATGGAGCCTCATAGCCCAGGAGAATTTATACTCTGCATCAGATTCGCTGTCTATCTCGGAAATCTCGGTTGAGGAAATGCAACTTTATCAGGCAGATTTTTTCCCCTTTTCTCTGGCTGAAAAAGGAAGACAGAGTGCGCCAGGCTGGCGGGGAATGCCTCCGGGATTTTTGGATTATCAGTATGAACAGATTCCTCTGTATAATCCGTTATGGGGATACTGGGATAACCAGCACATCCCACTAGAGCTCATCCGCAACAGACAGATTAGTTTCAATGGACTCAGCTATAAATTGATACCCCTTAAAGTGAAAGAGAGTGATTTGCCGGTCACGCGAATTGCCTATTCGCAGGATTTTCAATTCGGTTTTTCCTATCTGGATGCCGCCTTAACAGCCTTCTATCGCCCCAAAAGTTATTTTAAATTGAGTGGCAATAATATACTTCGAGATGGATCAGTGGGTGATCTCAGCAGATTTCAGGTTAATACCTATTCGCGCCCAGTTTCACCATCATTTTTCTGATCGCTGGAATATAGATCTTTTTTACTGGCAAATACGGCATAAATTTGTGCTCACCTCCTTCCCGATTATCAGCGATGTTTTTCATTTTCATCGAATTGGACAGGTGTTTTGGTCTCAGTTGAATATGCATCCCGATTCGACCCAAAAGCTTGTTTTGACACCTTATGGCTACAAATGGGGAGACCGTTACCGGAATAATGATTATACGGAGCAACGGAAAACCGAAGAGTATTCACTTGGCATCAAGGGTGCCTATTATAAAAGTTTTCAGAAGACTGATTTTGAAGTCTGGGGAGATATTGTCAGGCATGATATCACAGAAGCATTCGTATTTACCAATCGGGAATTGTGGAATGGGCGAACCGGCACAAAATTGCGCCGAAAATTTAAGAACTCCTGGGTCGAAGTAACTGGAGGTTATCACCATATCTCCGGAATCCCTGGCGGATTGGAATTCTCCGGATCCTGGGGAATAAAACCGGTCAATTTCTTAAGCAGTAAAATATCTGTTTATCAAAGTCCCAGAAGGTTGTCTCTGGCGGCACTCAATTGGAATGGATATGAAATCACCGGACTCCAAAATCCCAAATTGCCTCTGGGTCAGGGGGCCAGTTGGAAACTGACGCTGGAAATGGGAACCAAGACAGTGCTGGACATCGAACCATATTACAATAATTTTAAAAGTGCCCTGGCGTATCAGGTGAATGATTCACTGTTTTTTCAGGAGAATTATGATAATAGCGGGATACTTCTTTCCTTTCGCACAAAATTATGGTTATTCGAACTGCAGAATGATTTTAGCTATAATGATAATTATCAGCAGAGTTTTATTCCCCAGGTAAATAATGTAGCAAAACTGAATCTGCATCTGAATCTTCTGGGTGGTGCTTTAATACTGGATAATTATGTTATCTATCACTTTATCGGGCTGTGGCGTAAATTAGACTATATTCCACTGGTAAATCAATATGTCAGGACCAACCAGGAAGTCGGTAATTATCATCTCCTTGATGTAAAAATTCTGGGACATATAAAAACTGCCACTGTATTTCTGATCTGGGAAAACCTGGCATCGCAAGATTATGCCCTGGTCGATAATTATTTTGAAGTATACCGGTTGTTTCGATTTGGTGTTTACTGGACGTTATTTGATTAACTTCCGGGCATGATTTTATTGTGGCCTTAAATATCTTTGGGATTAAAAAGAATAAGATACAGGAATTGAATGAAAATATTTCATTACATAGTTGCCACCGGCCTGGGGGTTGGATTTTTTCCTTTTGCACCCGGCACTGCCGGAAGTATCTTCAGTCTGCTCTTGATCTATGTTTTTACTCCCGTGTCACCATACATCATGCTTTTGCTCATTCTACTGTCTTTTTTTGTGGGAGTATATTCCAGTACCCGGGTTGAAAAAGAACGAGGTCACGACCCCTCTATCGTCGTTATTGATGAAATTTTGGGAATGGGAATAGGGTTATTGTTTTTGCCGCGCAACCTCCTGCTGTTTATCATTGCATTCATCCTGTTTCGGATCTTTGATATTTTTAAACCCCCTCCCATTAATGCATCTCAAAAATTCAGGGCAGGCTGGGGGATTATGATGGATGATGTTGTCGCTGGTCTCTACACGCTGATCATCATGCAGCTGTTACGGTTACCGCTCGGAATTTAATTTCCGGTGTGGCAATTGCCGGAAAGCATTTGTATCACCCCGATATTGATTATAAATTATGACGATAAAAATATGAGGCTCTATGTTACCCATACAATTGGTTAGCAAATTTATTAAGATTTTACGATCTGCAGCTTCGCCATCGCAGATTGCGGGTGGATTTATCCTTGGATTCCTGCTCGGTATGTCTCCCTCATTACTCAGCCTGCTGAATTTATTTATCATCCTGCTTATTATTATCCTGAACATTAATCTGGCTACTGCGTTATTCGCTTTTGCCTTGTTTTCAGCATTCGCCTATCTCATGGATCCGTTTTTTCACTCTCTCGGATTTGCGTTGCTGGTTGATGTTCAATCCTTAAAAAGCGTATGGACTTTCTTGTATAATACTCCTTTTATTCCTTTCACCCGGTTTAACAATACAGTGGTCATGGGAAGTCTTAGTATTTCCCTGATTCTGTTATTTCCCCTATATTTTTTGACCAAAAGGTTTGTGGTGATCTACCGTGAGAAATATGAACCCAGGGTAAAAAACTGGAAATGGGTAAAACTTCTCAAATCGAGTCAAATATATCAAATGTATGAAAGACTGAAATTTCTTGGAGAATAATCTTGCGTAAAAAAGGTTTAGTTTTTCTGATTGGTCTGTTCGGTATTTTTATGCTGTTTTTTCTGCTATTAACAGATCGCTGGCTTGAGAACCGAATGGAATCAACAGGTTCAGCTATCGTTGGTGCCAAAGTCGAATTCGATGGGGTTGACTTTTCATTTTTAAAATTAAAGATGAAGTGGGACAGTCTGAGAGTTACTAATCCGGAAGATACCTGGAGAAATACGTTTGAAACCGGGAAAGTTGAATTCGACGTGGATCTGCTTCCTCTGTTCTCAAAAAAATACATCATTGAAAATGTGGAACTCCAAGGCCTTCGCTTTAATACTCCCAGAAAAACAGATGGGAAACTTAAAAAAGAAGAAACTCAGACAACTGAATCTGAAGTTGTAAAAGCCATTGAACAAAGATTGAGTCAAGAAACGGCAGAGATGCCGGTTTTTAATTTGAAGCAGTACGGGAAAAAAGTCAATCTGGACAGCCTGTGGAAGATGGTGGATTTGAAAACACCGCATAAAATTGATTCTTTGAAAAAGGTATACATTGAGGAGTACCGCAATTGGGAAAAAAGGATTAATGACCTTCCTTCAGAGAAAGAACTTCAGGTGTACACCAGGGAGATTGAATCTATCAAAATAGATCAGATTAAAACGGTCGATGAATTTCAGGCAGCCTATAATAAAGCGAATAATATATATAAACAGCTTGATTCTACATACCAGAGTGTCAATACCCTGAGAGCGGACTTCGAGAAGGATATTAAAGATATCAAGACCC
>CP070707.1:3139455-3144842 GCA_020350205.1 bacterium | reverse complement strand
TGTGAGTGGGCGAGAAATCTGGCGGCGGGGATTGCCGGCAAAAAGCGTTTCAGCATTATATTTCTCCCCGGATGGACAAAATATTCTCATTAACAGTTTCGCAGTAGATATCAGCGGTCATGTTTCGAAAAACGCACTCGTTTTCGATGAAACGGGCGAACAGATACTTGAAACAGAGATGCTTTACAAAAATGCGTCTTTTTCAAGTGACGCAGGCTACCTGATCATGGCAGATAATCAACAGATCAGGGTATTCAATCTGGATCAGAGAAAACTTATCTGGCAGAAAAATCTGGAGCGGGGTAAAGATATGATTACTGCTGTGAAAATTAGTGACGGCGGGAAAACCAGTGTCATTTTAACCGGTAATAATACATGGGATGGGGGTCGGTTTATCTTTCGGGGAGCGAAAATTACAATTTTTGACATGCTAGGCAAACTCAGTCAAGAGCTGTATTTCCCCGAAAAATCATTTCAGAATCCTGCGCTGTGGTTATCACCGCAAGGAAATCTGCTAAAAGTCGGTTTTACAGATTCATATCAGCTGCTGAGCAGAGAATAATTTTTAAATTTATCATGCAAAGGTTAAAGCCCATGTCGGTAAAATCCCGAATTAAGGTATTTTTCTTTTTGGTTGCACTATTTTTACTTGCTCCGGCAGGATATGGACAGAATAATTTTCCCTGGCCTGTTGAACCGTTGTTCCAGAATCACTATATCACCGGGGCATTTTGTGAATATCGCAGTACCAGTACCTCCGGACATTTCCATAATGGAATCGATATCCCCAAAGCCGATGGATCGCCGGTTTATGCGGTTAAAGATGGTATTATCACGACGATCTATCCAACAACCTCCAATGCGTATGTGGCGGTCGAGGATAAAACCTATTTGCATATTCAGCCCAATCCGGCCTTGTCGGTAGGAGACTCAGTGTACGCAACACAGACCATCGTCGGAACTATTTTGCCGGGCCTGGGACATGTTCATTTTAATAATTGGTCCGGTGGGCATGAAGTAAATAGTATGCTTTATAATAATAGTTTTAGCCCGATTGAGGATTTCTGGGCACCTATTATCCGTTATGTCAGCTTTTATCAGAACAATACGACGATTGAATTTCCCACCAATGAGCTCAGCGGGCTGGTTGATATAATCGTAAAAGTTGATGAACAAAGTGCACCACCCGGGACCTCAAGCTCCTATTTGAATAATGGTACCTATAAAATCGGATATAAAATACTCTCCGCAGATTCAAGTACAGTGGTATACGCACCACCTAATGGTGGACTTCGGTTTCAATTCGATTCCAAACCGAATAATACGTATGTCAACACGGTTTACTTCCGACCCTTGTCAAGTACGTCCAGTCATGTTTATCAGGTGACCAACAATGTCACTTCTGATAATTACTGGGATACCCGATCCCTTCCGCAGGATGATTATGTCGTATTCATTTTTACTGAAGATACCCGGCAGAATGGGGATACCGCTTATATTCCGGTCAGTGTTGTCGCTTCAGATACCACACCACCCCTTCAGCCTGCATTTAAGTATGTGAAAGGTACCGATACCGGTATGCAGTTAGGGTGGTATCCAAATACCGATCCCGATCTAAAGGGTTATCGGCTTTATTTCAGTTTTGACAACGTAAACTGGTCCCTGTTCAAAGATGAGAGTGTTTTAACTGCTGCCATTACAGATACTGTTTTTAACACGGTACTTAATAATGCCATCTATTTTCGTTTAACGGCTGTTGATGATGCACCTCTCCCGAACGAAAGCTATCCCTCGGATTATTATGGTATGAGCAATGGAAGCGTCTTTTTTGATCGGGTATTAATCGTGGACGGATACGACCGTACAGATGGTGGTTGGCCCTATCCATTTCATCATTTTGCGTACATTTTTGGCAACGCCATCAAGGGAAATCAGTTTAGTTTTGATACCGTTCCTAACGAGGCAGTGGAACAAAATCTGATAAATCTGAATGATTATGAAGCGGTTTTCTGGATTTTAGGCGATGAATCAGTTCAGAATGAAACCTTCAGCTCGGTTGAACAGGATAAAATTCGGGCCTATCTGGAAAATGGAGGCTATTTATGTGTCAGCGGTTCGGACATTGCCCGGGATCTCGATCCCAACGGTAATCCGGCTGCCACACCTCAGGACGAGACATTTTTGCGTGATTATCTGAAAATTAATTTTGAGTATCGTACACAAGTAGCGTATAACCTGAGCGGTTTAAGTGGTTCAATCTGGAATGGTATGAGTTTTCTATATGGGACCTCGCCTTATTTGCTCGATTCTGTTGATGTGATCAGCCCCTGGGGAAGCCTGGTTATTCCGGCCATGGAATACGGTACGAATCAACTGGCAGGAATCCAATATACCGGATCATTTGGCAGTGGTTCTCTGGGAGGAAAACTGGTCACTTGCACCTTCCCGTTTGAAACGATCTCGGATCAGCAGGCACAGCAGAATTTTATGAATAAGATTCTGACTTTCTTTTTTCCAACCACTCATGTGTTTGGGGATGAGAGCCCTTCTATGGTGAAGGAATATGCTTTGTCTCCCAACTATCCTAATCCCTTTAATCCGGTTACTACATTTTCCTACCAATTGCCGTATCCTTCACGGGTCGAACTGGTCATTTTTAACACTTTGGGTCAACGGGTCAGGACTTTGTATTCTGAACAGCAGGAACCAGGTTCTCATCAACTGCATTGGGACGGTCGGAATGATGCCGGGGATTTACTTGCCAGCGGTATATATATAGCGGTCTTTTCGGCCAAGGCTACCCATTCTGGTGAAATTTATTCTCGCACACAAAAAGTTCTTCTGACTAAATAAAATCTGATATTAGCAAGGATTATGAGATGAAAAGACCTGGAATATTTTGGATTGAGTTGATTGTGATTATACTCTGTCATGGATATGTTTTTACACAGGATACCGATATAATCAGAGGAGAAATTGAGGGCCGGAGTATTCACCAGATTGAGTGGGAATCCTATCAGGATAAAATACCTGAAAAAGAACAACCGGTTTTTAATGGTCAGCCCATGGATCTTATTCCGCGGGAGGCTTCCCCATCACGCGAAGTTTTCGGATATTTGCCGTACTGGGCCTATAATAGTTATCCAAACTTGAATTACAATTTACTAACCACTATTGCTTATTTTGGGGTCGATATCAATGAAACAGGAAACATCACCAATTATCACAACTGGCCGGCTGCAGGTTTAATCAATCAGGCCCATAGCCAGGGTGTTAGGGTTGTTTTAACGGTTATTTTATTTGAAGGACCCCAAATTGCCACATTGCTAAGCAGCGCAAGTAACAGAACGAATCTGGTCAATAATCTTCTGGTCCAGGTTCAAAATGCCAATGCAGACGGGGTGAGTATTGATTTTGAGAATGTTCCGGGGTCGCAGCGCCTAAACCTGACAACCTTTATGACTGAACTCACCACTGCTTTTCATAACGGTGTTCCCGGTTCATTCGTCACCATTTTTACCCCAGCTGTGGACTGGAGCAGTGCTTTCGAATATTATAATCTGGCCCAGGTCACGGATGGGCTGATTATGCAGGGTTACGATTTCCACTGGCGAACCTCTCCCACTGCTGGCCCGGTCGCGCCTCTGACAGGGGGTGTGACCTGGGGGACCTATAATGTTACTTGGACTGTCAATGATTACCTGACTAAAACAGCCCAAAATTTTAGCAAACTTATCCTCAGTGTCCCTTTTTACGGTTTTGAGTGGCCGACAACCAATGCCAGCCTGTCCGCACCCACGCTGGGGCCGGGTACCACACTTTTTTACACTAACGCCTATTCTAATGCTCTGCAATACGGCCGCTTATGGGAACCGGAATCTCAGACTCCCTGGTATAATTATAGCATCGGCAACGACTGGTTCCAGGGCTGGTATGATGACAGTCTCAGTCTGGCACTCAAATTTAATCTTATTAATCAGCAGGACCTGAAAGGTGCTGCAATTTGGGCGCTGAGTTATGATGGACAAAGACAGGAATTGCAGGCAGCTATCTCCAATGCCTTTGGCTCCACGGTTCCACCCTTAAAGCCGGTAAATTTCCGCATTGTCAACCTGGGTAATGGGGTGGTGGAAATTACGGTAAAACCGGCTGCAGGGGCTACCAGTTACCGGCTGTATCGCAGTCTGGATGGTGTAACCTTTGATCCGGGCACAGATTTTCCCAATGCTACGATTATCTTGAATTCATTATCCTATGACAGTACCTATTATTTTAAGGTGTCAGCTTTGAATGGTAATGGTGAAAGCCCTGTTACCGAAGTGCTCGCCGTAAGACCCTATCTCTCTCAGGCAGATATTCTCATTGTTAATGGTTTTGACCGCGTGACCGGAACGGTGAACACTTTTGACTATGTCAAACGCTTCGCTCCTTCCCTGGATAAGTTGCAGCGGGCGTTTGATTCCGCCTCTAATGAGGCGGTGATTGATGATCATATCGACTTGCAGGATTATGATATTGTTTTGTGGATTTCCGGAGAGGAAGGAACAGCGGACGAGAGCTTCAGCCTAGCCGAGCAGCAACGCATATCGAGCTTTCTGGAAAACGGAGGTAACATGTTCGTCTCGGGATCTGAAATCGGATACGATCTGGTAGAACAGGGGACTATGTCTGATCAGCTTTTTTATGAACAATACCTTAAAGCGGATTATATCCTGGATGCGGTGTCAAGTTATACAATTAGTGGTGTAACTCAAACTATTTTTAGTAACCTTTTAAATATAACTTTTGATGATGGTAACCATGGGTCCTACAATGTCGATTATCCGGATGGCTTTAATCCAGCCGGAGGTTCAGTCCAATGTTTTACTTATAACGGTCATCCTGCCTCTTTAGGAGGTGCAGGTATCCAATATGAGGGAATATTCGGCGGGGGAACTGTTCCGGGAAGACTAGTATACCTGGGAATTGGATTTGAGACAATCTATCCGGAGAGCAGCCGGGATTCGGTGATGTCCAGAATTATGAATTTTTTCGGAGTAGTCAGCGGGTTAATCAGCCAAACCGGAGAGAGAACTCCCTCGGTAATTCATTTGGCTCAAAATTATCCCAATCCCTTTAATCCGTCTACAACCATCTTTTTCAGTGTAGAAAATGAAGAGCCCCTGCGTATCACATTGACCATTTATGATATTTTGGGACAAAGAATTAATACTTTAATAAATGAAGAGTTGGGTTCCGGACAATATGAAATTATGTGGGATGGTAAAAATGACCGGGGTATATCGGTACCTAGCGGGATCTATCTCTATCGCTTGCAGGCAGGAACATACCGTTTTTCTAAAAAAATGTACTTACTCCGCTAAAATATGGATTTGGGATGACTAATG
>CP070707.1:3124112-3139355 GCA_020350205.1 bacterium | reverse complement strand
TGCACGGACTATCATTTCATCGATCTACCTTCCTGAGAAAAAAATGATTGACGACTGCAAACTATTGGGGATGGGAATGTGGGCACTGGGATTATTTTATTCCAAATTGCGGCGAATTCGAAAGGGTAATTCATTTGATGTAACTATTGAAATCCTGGATCATTTTGAAAGGGCGGTGGAAACAGCGAAAAATATGGGCTGGTCAGATTTAATTGTGGCCCGGTCGTTGCCTGAACTACTGGCGGCACAATCCGCAGGAAAAACAGTAATAATTCATGCTGTTGAAGGAGCACATTCCCTGGCGGGAAATATTGACAACCTTAAAAAATTATACGATCGCGGGGTATGCATGATAACCCTGGCCCATTTCTATGAAAATGAAGCGACCCAAACCGTGGGAGGGATACCGGATGATAAAAAAATTCTGGGATGCTTTAGAAATTCAAAGGAGCAAGGTGGAGGTTTGAGCACCTTTGGCAAACAACTGGTCGAGGAAATGATCAGGCTGGGTATGCTGATTGATTTGACGCACTGCACACCGCTAGCACGAATGGAAATATTTCAGATCAATGGGAATCGGCGTCCACTGGTTTTTTCCCATAGCGGTGTGGGCGCTTTAAATTCACACCATATGAATCCATCAGATGAAGAGATCAAATTGGTAGCAGAATGCGGGGGAGTCATCGGAATCATATTTATGAATCACTGGCTGGCACCAGGAAAGCAAAAAAATGGACTGGATCTGCTCGTCAAAACGATATGGCATATTATTGAAAAGGGAGGCATTGAGTCCATTGCCATAGGCTCGGACTTTGATGGTTTTACGGACCCCCCGGACGATATTAAAGATGCATCGGAATATTCTAATTTGGTGTATGCCTTGGAGAATGATGGATTCACCGACGCTGAGATTGAAAAAATATTAAATAAGAATGCCACGCGAGTTATGGAGAAAGGCTGGGATAAGAAACTCTAATTTTCCCTGTGAACAGAAAATGGTAGAGTGAATAGACCGATGAATAAAAGTAACATTGAAGCTCTGCTTACGACGCTTTTTTTTACTATTTTTGTATTTCTGAATTGCTGTTGGGCTCAGGAAATAACTGCCCAAATTGATGATATCATACACAAGTATGTAAATTCTGGAGATATCCATGGAACTGTCTTAGTCGCCGAAAAGGGTAATATTCTTTATTCGGGAGCTTATGGATTGGCGAACATGGAGTGGGAAATACCTCATACGGTTGATACAAGATTCCGCATATACTCAATGTCAAAACAGTTTACGGCAATGCTGATCATGCAACTGGTTGAGGCTGGTAAACTCGATTTACAGAAACCGATTTCTGAATACTTGCCCTACTACCGAAAGGATGTGGGTATGCAGGTTCGGATCCATCACTTATTGACGCATACCCATGGTATAGCAGAAGGGTATGAACAGCTTCCCCCATTTCTTATCACTGAACCTACCCGGATATTGGTTGAAAAATATTTCAGCAATGATCTGGATTTTCAGCCCGGAACAAAATTCAGATACAGTGATCTTTTGGGTTATACCTTGCTGGGTGCGATCATCGAATCAGTAACCGGTAAATCCTATAGTCAGGTTCTTCAATCAAAAATACTGGAGCCGGCTGGAATGAGAAATACAACTTACTTAGATTACAGAGGACTCATCAAAAATCGTGCTGACGATTATGTTAGAACAGAGCAGGGATTTGAGCACCGAATTCAGGCTTATCCTGTAAATGCGGATGGGGCATCATGTTTAGTTTCTACAATGGGTGACCTGCTGTTATGGGATCAGGCGCTTTATTCTAATACCCTTCTTTCTGAAAGGTACCAGAAGGAATTATTTACCCCTCATGTAACACACTATTCACCCTATTATTATGGATATGGCTGGTATATTGCAGATTTGAATATTAACGGTGAGACACGCAGAATTTTCTATCATACTGGAGGCGGTACCTGCATCATTATTCGATCTGTTCATCATACTCAAACAGTAATCATACTCAATAATATTCGCTCAGATAAATTGTATGATATAGGTATCGAAATATTGACTCAAATAAACATAAAGGGATGATCTCATTAAACGTTCATTTAATATTTATTGCATATGAGGTTATTCTTTCACTGTGGGATAAATTATTCATAATTTTACGGGCTATTTTTTGATGTAATGAGCTTTATATCAGACTCAGGCTTGGGAAAACCGACTTGTAAATTCTACTCTATTTCACTCTTTCAACATTTTTTTATTTTTCAAATTTATTATTGGGCCAGGAGCCGGTTTCAGTTAGATCCCATTATTTCTCAAGTGCAGGAGAAACGGGGTTGAATCAATCTTACTCCCATTATTCTGAAACAGCGGGTTCACTGTTGGTTTCTATTATTCCAAATTTTACTGAACCTGTTGACGTGGGTACTAATGATTCACTGAACATCTCAATTACCATTCAAAATCCATCGGTCTCACCGTTTCCCTGGCTTGCTTATGTTTCCGAATTATCAGGTGATGAAAAAAAGGAAGTATCTCTCTTGAGTTGGAAGCAGTCCAGCATGCCAGTGGTATTTATTATTACTCTCTGCAGGCGGGGGAAAACCGGCATATCCGAAAAATGATTCTTCTCAAGTAAAACGGGTTGAAAACAATAACGCCCTTAATTAAACCCGTTGCGCATAACAAAAATCGAGTATATAATTAAGTCCTATAAATACATAGAATTATTTTATATGTTGTCCTGAGTGAAGCGCCTGTCTGGCTGCCTTGTCTGCTGCAGGAGGAATTTTGTTTCATCACTACTGATCGTGAAATTTTACGAATGCTCAGAATAACCCACTCTTTGTATTCTCTTGTCGTTTAATCAAAATCAAGAACATAAATCTGTTTCCCGGTCAGTCTGTCTGAGGATAACTGGTGTGCGATATTCTTCTTTATTAGATTACTAAAAAAATAGGAAATCGTTATTACTCCGATAGGTGTACATTATATATTCTAAGGTTATCAAAATTAATTTTAACAATTTAAAGAAATTTTTTTATGGTACTATCAGACCTGTCTTTTCAAATATTAGATACCTGGCGACCTCAAAATGGTATTCTACTTTATTTAATTAATGAGATTCCCGATGCTGGATTAGCAACGCTTCCCAGTCACTCCCGGGGACGGGACGTGGCCCGTCAAATCACTCATCTGTATCGGAATCGTTTGGGATGGATCCACTTTCATGAAACGGGAAAGCGTCCCAGATTGGAGCGATTTGATAAAGGAGATCCGCCCGAAAAAGCCCGGCTTATTCAATTTATAGAAGAATCAGGAGATGCGGTCGAACAATTTCTGGAAAGGGCCCTGAGCGTACAGGTGAAAATTCGCTCGTTCGGGAAAAATATCATTCGCTGGCTGGGTTATCTTATTTCTCATGAATCACATCACCGCGGACAGATTATGCTGGCCTTGAAACAAAATGACCTGCGCCTTCCGGATCGGGTTGAGGTGCAGGGATGGTGGGGGAAGTGAGAATATTGACTGGATCCAAAAATTATTACAGAAATAAGTCCGGAGTTCGAGTAAAAATTTTAAAGTAGAATCAAAAAAATTATCATAATTAAAAAGTTCCCTAGGTTATGAACAAAAATTTCCAGACCATTGTAAACTTTCTCATTAACTTTTTTAAAGATCAGCCAGCCTATTCCATCATTCCTCCCTCTTTCGATTTTGAAGCGTCAGCAGCCTCGCAAAGTCAAATTTGCCGCTCAATGTCTCTGGCTTTCATGGTCATATTGACGGGATCTAAACATCCTGCTTATAAAAGTGCGCGGGAGTTTTTAGAAGTGATGAACAAAGACCCTGAATGGCAGGGACTTGCACGATTTTATTTGCAGGGAGATTTCCGAATTTCAGCCGAATTAGAAAATATTACAGGTGCAAATTCACAGTTCTCTCGGAAATTAAAAGAAACAGCGGCATGGCTCTCTGCGGCAAACCAGCCCCCGAATAATGAAGAAGTCCTACGAAGAATTCATGCTGTTTTTTTTCCTGAATCTGTTAATCTGTTTAAGGATAAGAAAAAATCTATTCAGGTATTGAGAAAAATAAGAAAAGTCAGCATCTCTGACCTTAATTCGAATCCCATCCGTTCTCCGAATCAGGAAATTTTATTCACGGCCAATGTTTTACTTACAGTCCCCGATGCTTCACAACCTATTGAGAAATTGTCGCTTAGCGAGCCTTTAAAAAAAGAATTGGAAAATATCGTTCAGGAATCTCAGGCCTACTGGTATGATCACCCCATTCCGATTGGGGTGGCGCCGGAAAAAAATGAAGTCCTTTACGGTCTGCGTGGATTAGATGAAGCGATATCATTTGAAAAGGTCCGGGGCAATGTACCCGAAGATGGTAAAATAACCTGCCTGCTTTCAGTGTCAGTAACACACCATGGATTACATCGCATCGCCCGATTGTATTTACAGGAAGAATTGAACAGGTACTGCCGTCTGAATAATCTGAGGATATTTATTTTTACCGAGACCGATACTGAAGAAATACGCCATATTATTAGACGTTTTGCAATCAAAAATCATATAAATGCAGTGAGAGAAGATGAATGGCTGAAGATTCTTGGTGTTGATGGGGAATACGGAAGGCACTACAGCTTTTTGAAAGCCATTGCTGCGCTTTGGCAGGTTATGATCGATGGGAAGATCAAAGCCACTTTTAAGATTGATCTCGATCAGGTTTTCCCGCAAAACGAGCTTGTGCAGGAGACCGGGCACTCCGCCTTTGAGCATTTCCAATCACCGCTCTGGGGTGCCATGGGAGTGGATTACTGGGGACGAAAGATTGAACTGGGAATGATTGCAGGAGCATTAGTCAATGAAAAAGATATTAAATCTTCTTTGTTTACTCCCGATGTAACGGTACAGAACCGTCCATTAACCCCGGATGAGTTCATTTTTTACAGTTCTTTACCGCAGGCGGCATCCACGGAAGCAGAAATGATGACCCGTTACAACACAGCACAACTGGATGGAATTAAATCTTGTCTGCAGAGGATTCATGTAACAGGGGGAACCAATGGTATTCTGATCGATGTTTTAATGCGATACCGACCCTTTACCCCTTCCTTTATTGGCAGGGCAGAGGACCAGGCGTATATTCTTCCTCAGTTGGCAAGAAATGGGATCAATCTGGGTTATGTCCATAAGGATGGCCTGATCATGCGACATGATAAAGAAGCCTTTGCGCAAGAGGCAATAAAAAAGGCTCATGTGGGTAAATTAATCGGCGACTTTGTTCGCATCCTTTACTTCTCTAAATATGCCCGGATAATCGATTCGAACTTAAGTCGCATTAAAGAAAAAGTAGATCCCTTTACCGGTTGTTTTATTTCCCACCTACCCATGACGGTCGTTTATCTGCGATTTACCCTGAAGGCACTTACACTTTTCTCTAACAACCGAGATGTAGAGGGAATGGAATTCCTTAAAATGGGTGCCCAACGAATCGAGAAAACGATTCAGTTTACACAGGGTGATCCCTCCAGGTTTCAAGCAGAGTATGAAAAGGAAAAACACCAATGGGATATTTATTATGATATTTTGCTTAAAATTCAAACTGATTTTAGAAAAAGAGATCCCTTGGCTTTATCCATAAGTGAAAGCATCAGGAATTTCATCACTCAGAGGGAGATTTAGATGAGATATAAATTTGAAGTGAAACTTTAAATGACAGGTTCATGGGGTGAAAGACCAATAGAAGGATCTCAGTAACGTTAAGGAATTTTACTATCAGAAAAATTCAATCGTTAATACATTTTTTTAACTGTGGAATTTTTGTTTCAATAATTTTATGCCCTGGAGGCCCGATGAAAAGTGCTGCCGTGTTATTTTGTCTTTTATTCTTAAATACGGGAATTAGTAAAGATTTTAAGTTGTATTTTCTGGGAGGCCAATCCAATATGGATGGATATGGTAAAATATCTGATTTACCAGCAGAGCTGCAGAAACCTTTACCGGGGATTTATATTTTTCACGGAAACAGTGCACCGGATACGGTGGAAGTAGATGGACGGGGAGTATGGGATATCTTGCAGCCCGGCCACGGCGTAGGATTCTCCTCAGATGGGCTTCAAAACAGCCTCTCGGACAAATTTGGTGTTGAACTGACTTTCGTCCGCAGATTAATGGAGGAAAATTCGGAAGAAAATATTGCCATAATTAAATATTCCCGTGGCGGCACTTCCATTGACCAGGAGGCCGCCGGCCGGTTCGGTTGCTGGGAACCCGATTTTTATGTGGGGAATCATATTAATCAGTACGACCATTTCCTGGCAACGCTGCGCTATGCATTCGATGTCCGAGATATTGATAAGGATGGGGTAGAAGATCGGTTGATTCCTACAGCTATTATTTGGATGCAAGGCGAGAGTGATGCAGTTTTCACTGTTGAAATTGCGATGCGCTATGAGAAAAACTTAAAACGGCTAATGGATATGATTCGTGCAGCGTTACGAACAGATGATCTGCCGGTAGTTATCGGTCAGATTTCAGAGTCCGGGCAGGATGAGAAAGACGGTAAAGTCTGGGATCACTTGGAAATTGTGCAAGCAGCGCAGAGATCTTTTGTAAATAAGGATATATCCGCAATTCTGGTTACGAGTACCGAAAATTATCAATACTTGGATCCCTGGCATTATGACAGTTCCGGCTATCTGGATCTGGGAATTCAGTTTGCGGAGGCAGTGTTACGAATAGACCGGTAGGAATTTGGAGATTAGGAGTTGGTAATTAAGAATAAGAATTGATTGTAGTTCGGATATTTTTTCGATACTTTAAAAATTATTTGCAAAACTAACGAACATTCGTTAGTTTTTTAATAAAAATTCATGGTGAACAAGAACTCGATTAAAGATCGGATTCTGGAAGAGGCATTATTTCTTTTTCTGGATAAAGGGTATCACGGTGCTTCAATGCGGATGCTGGCGCGGCGGGTAGGAATTCGGGGGAGTAGTCTCTATAACCATTATCCGAATAAAGAGGCTATTTTCTCTGCTTTATTGAAAAAAGCCGGACCTCAATTACTGGGTATACAAATCGAGCAGATCCTCCAACAGAATCGCGAACAAACGCCCTCGGAGATTATCTTTGCCATTGTTAATCAACTTTCTGAAAACTGGTTTCAGGAAAAAGAATCCTGTTTATTTTTGCTGTTGATCCGGGAATCACCGCTTTTCGCTCTTAATGTGAGAACTCATGTCGGACAGATGGTTCAGAGCGCTATGCAGCCTTTGACCGATTATATCGAGAGTCTACAACGGCGAGGAATTTTCCAGCCTGATTTCCCAGCCTATTTTTTATCCTGGCAATTACTTGCCCCGCTTGCCAATCTGAGACTAAACTATTTATTACCGAATTCATCTCCTGAAGATAAATCAAAAGGCAGGGAATTAATTGATCTTCACATGAATTACTTCATTAAAAGGAATCTGATTCCCGAATGAATAGCTGTCATCCAATGGTCTATTTCTCATTGTATATGATTCATATTCATATTATTTTACTTCCACGGATATAAGATGATTTTATTTATTTTCAATTGGATAATGATAAAATTTCGCATTTAATGCAAAAACCTTCGAACTAATTATCTTTGAAGAAAGCAGGAAAGGATAAAAAGTATGAAATTCTATTATCTGATTTTTTCTCTTATATTTCTTTCTCTCTCCTGTAACATTTTCGACCGGGAAAACAGTAAATTCGAAAAATTAGCTAATAATTATATTGAGAAAATGCTGGTACTGAATCCTGAATGGGCAACCAGTCTGGGTGATCATCGATATGACAGTCTGCTGGATGACTATAGTCTGGAAGGTATCCGTAAAAATCGAGAGCTTAATAGGGTTTACCTCGACTCTCTCAATACCCTTGATTTTTCCCTTCTGAATCAGGAGAATCGGATCGATGCCCAGATCTTGCGGAGCCGTTTAAAATATTCCGTATTCAGTGCTGATACACTCCGCAGTTATGAGTGGAATCCCATGGTATACAACATCGGAGGGGCAATTTACAATCTGCTGGCCCGCGATTTTGCCCCGCTTGAGGACAGATTGTTGAGCGTCAGAGATCGTCTTAAAGGGATTCCGGCTGTACTTAGGCAGGCGGAGAAAAATCTGCAAAATCCGCCGGTGGTTCATGTTGAAACCGCTATCATACAAAATAAGGGGAACATCAGTCTTATAGAAAAAGACTTGACTCTTTTCATAGAAAAAACCCCCGAACTTAAAGAGGAAATTACACCCCTGCAGCGGGAGGCAATTAATGCATTAAACCAATATGGAGAATGGTTGAAACGGGAATTGCTCCCCAAATCGACTGGAGATTTCCGCCTGGGTGAAGAAAAATATCGTAAAAAATTGCGATATACCTTGGACTCAGATCGCAGTAAAGAGGAAATATTATCGCAGGCGGAAATGGATCTTGTGAAGACGCAGGATGAAATGTATCAGACGGCGGTAACCTTATACAGGCAATACTTTCCAAAGGTGGAAGATGAAAATCTTTTGAATGATAAGAAAAAAATTATTAAAGCCGTACTTGATAAACTGGCAGAAGATCACCCCACCAACGAAACGATCGTTGATCTTGCAAAAGAGGCAATGCAATCCTGTACGGATTTTGTACAGTCAGAGCAGCTGGTATCTGTACCGGATGATCCGCTGGAGATCATTGTCATGCCGGAATTCCAGCGTGGAGTTGCAGTCGCTTATTGCGATTCTCCCGGTCCCCTTGAAGAAGAGGGGAAAACTTTTTATGCCATCTCTCCTACTCCCCAGGACTGGTCGCAAGATCGGGTTCAATCCTTCTTCAGGGAGTACAACAACTATATGCTGCAAAATCTCACAGTCCACGAAGCTATGCCGGGGCATTATCTACAGTTGGCCCACTCGAATCGTTTTAAGGCACCAACAAAGGTGAGGGCGATTTTTTACAGCGGTCCGTTTGTGGAAGGATGGGCCACCTATTCTGAGCAGGTGATGGTAGAAACTGGATATGGGGGTCCGGAGATGAAAATGCAGCAGCTGAAAATGCGTTTACGACTGCTCATCAATGCCATCATCGATCAGAAAATCCATACCGAAGGTATGACGGAGGAAGAAGCAATGGCTCTGATGATGAATGAAGGATTTCAGGAAGAGGGTGAAGCTGCGGGAAAATGGCGCCGGGCTTGCCTAACTTCAGCTCAACTTTCTACCTACTATGTAGGTAATATGGAAGTGAACAACTTGCGCAAAGCTTACGAAGCAAAAATGGGTGGGGCATTTGATATACAAACCATGCATGATCTGATGCTTTCTTTCGGTTCACCACCACCAAAATATGTGAAAGAACTGATGGGTCTGTAAAGACCTTAACGAGGTAAAGTTTAAGTCTCCTTCGCGATGTCATATCGATAATTGCTAGTGAGTATCAAGTCTGTTATCTTTATGGAGACGGCACGCCGGTAATTCCAGCAGCGTGTGATTTCTGAAACCGCATAACGGCGACAAAATTGTGTTTACTTTCTTTCACCCACTAAATATGTAAAACCGCCAATTCGATCTCAAAAAGTTTTTTTCTCGCAAGAAAATCTCTGACGGACTGTCTAATAATTGTCATTAGAGATTAATAATTATGCTATACAAATTCCCCCAAACTGTTATCTGTTCTACCATAGAACCAAATGGACAATTACATAATGATCACTCCTCCGGATCGAATCAACTATTTTAGTGGACAAACGCAAGAGTTGCAGAAAATACTTCACTTATAAGATTCCCAGGCTGAGGAATTTGATAATATTATATTAGCTACTCGTGAAAGGATGGATTCCTTAAGGGAAAATTCGGTTGGAGATAGGCACCACATGCGCAGCGAGATGATTCAGCTGATGGAGAAACAGGATATAAACATAGAGAGATTATTCAATGCCGACCAGAAAAATCAATATGAAGAATTCATAAAAGAACACCAGGATAGAATGCACCGAGAGAGACTACCTGATGTGGGCAGAGCCAGGGTAAAATATTAAAAATACGATAAGTGTCTCATACAAATAAATGAGTAAATTTGGGAGTATTTTGTGGGGGTTCGTTTATACATGTTTGTGGTGATATGCTTTCTAAGATGTATCACAGGGCAAGTTTTAAAGGAAGGGATCAATGAGACGAAAATTTTTGTTCAGCGCTGGGGTAATTGTCATTTTTATTGTTATCATTTTAATTGTATTAAATGTCCTTTCCGGCAATAACAAGCTGGCATATCAGTTTGCCGAAATCACCCGGGGAAAATTGGAAAACACTATCTCCAGTACCGGCACTATTAATCCGGTCAGCAAGGTCGAGGTCGGTACCCAGGTCTCGGGTATAATTGACCGGGTTTACGTCGATTTTAATGATACGGTTAGCAAAGGTCAACTATTAGCATTGCTGGATACCATACCTTTAAAAATATCAGTGCTGGATGCTGAAGCCAATGTGGAAAAAATTAAAGCTCAACTGGAACAGGCGCAGCAGGAATTTGACCGTAACTATTCCATGTTTGAGAAGGCTTTAATTTCGGATGCAGATTTTTTACCCTTTCGATATAATCTTAAAATGCAGCAGGCAGCCCTGAAATCGGCTGCTGTAAATTTACAAAGAGCGAAACGTAATTTGAAATATGCCTTCATTACCTCTCCAATTCAGGGAACGGTTATTCAGCGAAATGTGGAGGCAGGACAGACCGTCGCTGCCAGCCTGCAAGCTCCCACCCTGTTTATCATTGCCGAAAATCTGTCCAAGATGGAAATTCATGCCCAGGTGGATGAAAGCGATATTGGTCAGATTCGGGAGGACCAGAAAGTCCGTTTCGATGTGACAACCTATCCGGATCAAAAATTTACCGGAATTGTGCGGCAAATACGTCTGCAGCCTGAGGTGGTTTCTAATGTGGTGAATTATACAGTGGTCATCGACGCGGACAATGAACAAAATCTCCTGCTGCCCGGTATGACGGCGAATGTTGATTTTATTACAGATGAACGCAAAAATGTCCTGCTGATTCCCAATACCGCTTTGCGTTTTCAACCACCGGAGGAATTTCAGAATAAACTCCGGAAAGACCCTGAGAGAGAAGGAAAATCTCTGCCGGACTCGGTCAGGGCAAATTTCCGCAGTCGGATAGGAGAAGATACTGGAAGTGAGGCCGGGAATATGAGAAGCAGCAGGAATTTTAGAACCGCCTGGTATCTCGATGACCAAGGTAAGCTGGCTATGGCCATGTTGCAAACAGGTATCAGTGACGGTACCCGTACCGAGGTCGTGCACAGCAGAATATTGCAGGAAGGGATGCAAGTTATAATCAGTATGGGGGAGAAGAAAGCAAACAACAATGCGGATGATGATAGAGGGCCGCAATTTGGCCGCAGATCCCGCCCGTTCTGATGAGGAGGCTTTAAGTGGAAAACAAGTCAGTTATTGACGTCAGGCAACTTATCAAGGTATATCAGGTTGGCGATGTGGCGGTGCATGCCCTGCGAGGTATCAATCTTACGGTGTCGGCAGGAGAATTTTTGGCTATTATGGGAGCATCAGGATCCGGGAAATCCACCCTGATGAATCTGTTGGGTTGCCTCGATCAACCCACTTCAGGTGAATATTTTCTGGACGGGGTGGCAGTAGATGCCCTCTCTAAAAATGAGTATGCAGATATTCGCAATCAGAAAATCGGGTTTGTTTTTCAGGGATTCAATTTGCTGCCGCGTACCACTGCGCTTGAAAATGTGGAACTTCCCTTGATGTATGATCGCCTGCATCGTATTAAAAATCCCAGACAATCAGCGATTGAATCCCTTGAGCGGGTAGGTCTAGGAGATCGGATGGACCATATTCCTAACCAACTGTCCGGAGGGCAACAGCAACGGGTAGCGATTGCCCGGGCGCTGGTGAATGAACCGGCAATCCTGCTGGCGGATGAGCCGACCGGGAATCTGGACAGCCGGACTTCCCTGGAGGTTATCTCGGTATTTCAGGAATTAAATTCGCAAGGTATCACGATTATTCTGGTCACTCATGAACATGATCTGGCAAACTATGCCCGTCGAATTGTGGAGTTACGTGATGGTATTGTTTTGAAAGACAAACTGGTACCAACCCGTAAGAATGCACGAAAAGATCTGGAGGTTTATAAGCAGGAGGAAAATCAATAATGCTCCAGTTAAAAAATGTATTAAAAACTGCCTTTAAAAGTATTTTTAAAAACCGGATGCGTAGTCTGCTAACCTCGCTGGGGATCATCATCGGTGTGAGTGCGGTGATTGTGATGGTCTCCATCGGGGAAGGTTCGCAAAAACAGATTGAGGAGGGGATACAATCCCTGGGCACAAATTTGATTGTGGTTTTTCCGGGAGCGAGTCGCAGTGGTGGGGTTAGTCGCGGCGCCGGAAGTTTCAACCGCTTTACTTTTGAGGATGTAGAAAAAATTGACCGGGAAGCTGCGCTGATCAGTGCCGTATCACCAGTGGTGCGGACCGGGGGTCAAATCATCGGGGGAGGAAAAAATTGGTTTACGACAGTTTTTGGCGTATCACCTGCTTATTTTGAAATTCGAAACTGGGAATTACAGGACGGAGAATTTTTTAGTGAGCGTGATCTCCGGGCCAAGAAAAAAGTAGCGCTACTGGGAAAAACTATAACCGATGAGCTCTTTGCTGAGCAGGATCCCATCGGAGAAAAAATCCGGATTCGCAGTGTCCCTTTTACGGTTATCGGGGTGCTTAAATCCAAAGGTCAATCCGGGATGGGTAATGATCAGGATGATGTGATTCTGGCACCAGCGACCACGGTATTTTATCGATTGAAAGGTGGACGGCACGTGGATATGATTAATGCCAGTGCGTTATCGGTTGAGCGGATTGATGCGGCACAGGAGGAAATGCGAGCAATCCTGCGGGAAGCGCATCGTCTGTCACCGGGAGACGATGATGATTTTACGATAAGCAATCAGGCAGAAATCAGCGATGCGGCCTCGGAAACCTCCCGAATAATGACCTTACTTCTGGGCTCTATCGCAGGAGTGTCGCTCGTGGTAGGTGGAATCGGCATCATGAACATTATGCTGGTTTCAGTAACGGAAAGAACCCGGGAGATTGGGATCCGCCTCTCGGTAGGGGCGCGTAGTATTGATGTACTTATTCAGTTTTTAACCGAAGCGGTGATCCTGAGTTTGAGTGGGGGAGTCCTTGGAATTCTGCTTTCATTTATTATTTCAATCATTTTGAACCGTTTCACAGAATTAGTGGCGGTGGTAAATCCACAAATTATTATTGTTTCAACCCTTTTTTCAGCCGCTGTGGGAATATTTTTCGGATTTTATCCGGCACGCAAAGCCTCGCTGTTAAATCCGATTGATGCATTGAGGTACGAATAAATTAAGCAGGCAAGAATTATTGAGTGAATGTATTAAAAAATGATTTGGAAATTCAGAGATTTAATTACATGTAGGTCACTATAATTTGTACCCTATTCCCTGGTCAACCTAGCAGTCAAGAAAGTCGGGGAAATCTTCCCCTGCCGATGGAGTAAAAGAGTAAGAAATGTAAATTTCAGAAGTCTTTTATTCCAATATACCATCCTGTCCTTCTAAAATCCCCTTGATATTTTTTGTCATCCGCCGATATTATGATTCATAAATGAATATAATTATTTAAGGACGCATGACGAGATCACCTCATAAAATTATCCTCTCCATTTTTTTATTCACGGTTCTTATCTTTTTTTTTCTACTGGTTAATTTCACCGGATTTTCCTTAACGCTCCTGATGATGTCAGTATTTGTACTGTTTTTCTATGTGGATATATATGTGCATGAATTCGGACATGCCCTGACAGGCTGGCTAATGGGATTTCAGATTAAAAGAATGGTGATTGGCAGCGGGCGGGAACTGATTCGTTTCAAACCGGCTGGCTTTGTATTGGTCATAACCAGCAGTCTTTCAGGCGGTGTAACTCACTGGGGGAAAGTTCCCAACAGTTCTCTAAAACCTCGTTTTGCCCTGTTAATTTTGGGGGGGATTTTTGCCCAGATGGCAGTTATTCTGCTCTGTATGCTGATTTTGGATATTTCGGTCCAGGATGTGTTTGTTATCAGTCCCGTATCATATTCCAATTTATTTATCTATTCGAATTTGCTTCTTATTACCATAAATCTGATTCCTCTGAAATTTACTTATATGGGTATAAAGTTACCGACCGATGGAATGCAGTTATTAAAATTACCCTTCTGGAAGGATCGAGATATCCAGAACATCCTTTCAGCCGGTAAAATAATGGATGCTTATGAACAATACGAGACAAAAAATTATGACGCTGCAGAAAAACTGTTTCGTGACTGTGTAAAAGCTTATCCGGATGTGACATTACCCCGGATAAATCTGGCTGCAGCCCTTATCAAACAGGGGAAAGTTCTGGAATGTATTGAAGTCCTCGAATCTGATCTCGAATCATTTCAGAAAGATCCCCTGCTGTTTTTTCTCTATAATAATCTGGCCTGGGCCCACCTGATATTATTTAAAGCCGATGCCTTGCCCAAGGCAGACGAGTACTCCGGAAAAGCCTATCTATTAAATTCCAAACATCGTAATGTATTAGGAACCCGGGGGTGTGTACTGGTTGAGAAGGGTTCTGTGGCGGATGGAATGATTCTTTTGAAAAGGGTGGTACATTTTCATGCACCGG
Organism: bacterium; assembly: GCA_020350205.1. Classification (GTDB taxonomy): domain Bacteria; phylum Calditrichota; class Calditrichia; order RBG-13-44-9; family RBG-13-44-9; genus RQOF01. The sequence goes on along the minus strand of CP070707.1, from coordinate 3,124,593 downwards.
TGGACGACCGACTTAACGATCCTATGGGATTTCTATATCTGGCATATGGATATTATCTTCAAAACAACTCTGGTGGTGTCCAAAAGTGTCTTCATAAACTTGAGACATATCAAAAGCCGCTGGATGCTGATTTTGAGATAGTAAAACGTCATTTATTTGAAAAAACCAACCAATTTGCTCTGGAACCTTAGTCTTTTATAGCAGATATTTTTTTTATTTTAGCAATTTAAAATAGTGATATAAAAAGCAATCCATATTTTTAAAGGAATTAAAGGATTGGGGTATTCTTTTCTTAATCCTGTTTTGTCTCTCCACAAAGTTCTAAATCTGAGTTCTCATTTCTAAAAAGTTCTGGTTTGATATAAAACCTGATTACTATTCTTCTTAATTCCCTCTTGAGGTAGCTGGACATCCCGGATTATTGTTCAATATTGCTTAAATTCTTATAATTTTATTTTTCAATTTTTTTTCATAAAATAAT
>CP070707.1:3107345-3124012 GCA_020350205.1 bacterium | reverse complement strand
CATTGATTTTTGAACCAGACCCTTCTGATCCGACGCGGTTAATATTTTTGAATAATCACCGGCAGCGGAGATACTGAGGATGGAACTTATTTTAATAAACCGGAACTGGTTGTTTAAATTTACAAACAGCCGGTCATCATAAAGGAGTGATCGTACATTCTCCTCTGTTTTTCGGTCCGGCATCGTTAACCGTTCCAGAGAATGCGCTAGTCTCTTGGGATTCACCGGTTTAAGAAGATAATCCAGCGCATTGATTTCAAAAGCTCGCATGGCATATTCATCGAACGCTGTCACGAAGATAATTTTCGGAAGTTCATCCAACCGATCCACCAGATCGAAGCCGGATTCACCGGTAAGTTGGATATCCAGAAAAACGACTTCCGGTTTCAGTTTTCGGATGATTTTTTCCGCGGAAATTACATTATCGGCTTCGCCAATAATTTCAACTATTTCAAATTCTGATAATAGAAGTCTGAGATCATTTCTGGCCAGCCTCTCGTCATCGACGATGACTGCACTGAATTTATTTTTCATGCTTCTTATCTGCTTTAGAGATCTGGAGTACAATTTTGACAAGCCCATTTTCTTCAAGGATGTCGAACTTATGTCTTTGCGGGAAAGCATTTTCTAATCGTAAGCGAACATTTTCCAAGCCGGTTCCGGTGCCGGTAGTTGTTTCAGGTGTGCCAGAAGATTTCACCCATTTCCCGGTATTGCACACTTCAACCTGTAAGGTATCATCTTTCACCACTGCATTTAGAGATATTTTTAGAGGCATAGGACTGGTTTGCATGCCATATTTCAACGCATTTTCAATTAATGGATGAATCAGAAAACTTAACACCGGGAAATTTTCAGCATTGGGGTCGATACTGAAATCCAGCTGTAATTTATCCTCATACCGTTTTTTTTCAATTTCCAGATAATGACGTATGGCCTCCAGCTCGTGGCTTAAGGGAATACTATCCTGGGTCCGGCTGATGAGGGAATAACGCAGAAATTCTGAAAGTTCTGTAATCATATTTCGGGCCTTTTTTTTATCCTCTTCGATGAGGGCACGAATGGAGTTTAAGGCATTAAAGAGAAAATGTGGATTGAGTTGATATCGTAACATTTGTAACTGGGCACTGTGGGCCAGGAGCATGGCCTTTTCAGTTCTTTCCTTCTGGATATTCCATTCAATCCAGAGGGTTATGCCAAAATAGATTGCACTCCAGGTCACCAGGGTAAAGCTTTTAGAAAAGGTATTTGACATATAGGATTGAGTATTAATCTGATCCACAATTTTAGCCCATCCGTGCAGAGGAATGCTGAGAAACATATCCAGCCAGTACCAGACTTGAGAAGCTAGGATGGAACTGAGAATAATCATGCAGGAAATATACAGGATAGAAGCCGTTTGAAACCGGGATGATTTGTAAAAGGTGCGCAGAATGACGCTGGCCCAAAAGGCGCTGAAATAGGTGAGAAATAGACCTGCCCAGGCGGCAAGATCTCCAATGTACTGGCGATAATACAGCGCCATATAGATGATCCATAATAGCAGCCAGCCAATACTGTTGAGGAACCAGAAACTGGGGTATTTGGACTTTGATGATATTACCGGCATCGTAGAATCTAAATAATCCTTTATATTCAATAAAATGGAATTGTCAAGACGATCGACCGTCCAGCCATTGGCTTAATTTAATATATGATTCTGCGCGAGGGAAAAAAAATATATAAACGGTCAATAAGATCGCCAAAAGGTAAATATTGTCCGGCTTTTCAGTTGGGCGGGATATCATTTATTCTTTATTTAACTGGTTGTTATTGATTTGCACTCTTTGATTATTGAAACCATTTTCTGACCCTTCACCGAAGGATATGACCGTTTATCGAATTATTTCAGTCATTTCTCCCCTACTTACGTCATATTTCTGGACAGATAAATATGAGGTCCACCCATTGATGGAGGTGATTCGTTATGCGTAACAATTTCCTTCCTTTACGAGCCAGCGTAAAAAGTAAAATTCTTTTAGGACTATTCCTTATTTTTCCATCCCTTTTGTTTACTCAAAATTACCTGAATGGTCCGGAGTGTGTTTCCTATGATGTTTCACGGAATTGCTATTATGTATCCAGTTTTAACAGTGGGAGTATTGTCTGTATTGATTCTAATGGGGTTCAAACTGTTTTCAAATCGGGATTGGGGAGGGCACTTGGTAATTATATTGTTGGGGATACCCTGTTTGTTTCCAGCGGAACCCGCATCACAGGTTATCATCTGGATCATGGGAGTCAGGTGATGGATTTAGCCATTCCCGGTTCAGTTCAAATTGATGGGATTACGGCGGATACCTCAGGACATCTCTATGGATTGGACTCAAATCTACGAAAAATATTCTGCATCGATATATTATCGCAGCAATATTCCGTCTTGCTGGATCATGGTCTTCCTCCCCTGCCACAGGATGCCCTGTATGATGCCCCGAATAATCGTTTGATTCTATGTGGATTTTTAGGTCATGCTCCTATACTCGCTGTTAATCTGGCAGACACCACTCTGGATACCCTGGTCATTACTCCCATGGGAAGTTTTGATGGAATATGCGCTGATGAACATGGGAATCTTTATCTTTCTTCCTGGGAAACTCTGGGTATACATCGTTATCATGATAATTGCATAAATCCCCCTGCAACAATCATTTCGGGATTAAACGGACCGGCAAATATTTGCTATAATCCTAAAGATCGGGTGATTGCAGTTCCCGAATTTAACGCAAACCGGGTTCTGTTTATCCCGGTACCTCAAACCTATCTCACCCCGCGTTTCCGGGCAAACATTACGTCCGGTCATGCGCCCGTTCAGATCCAATTCGAGGATCTTTCCCGGGCCAGACCACCTATTACCTCCTGGGGTTGGGACTTCGATAACGATGGCAATATTGACTCTCAGGATCCCAATCCTCAGTGGACTTTTACTGATCCGGGAACTTACGATGTAAGATTGCAGCTGAGTAGTGATTCCTTACAGGAAGAATTCATAATGACGGAATATATAAGGGTATTCTCCGGAGAAAGCGCTTTGTCATTTGACGGAGAGCAGAGCTCAGTCAGTTATGACAGTACTCAGGCTCTTCATTTTAGTGATCAACTCACTCTGGAGGCCTGGATTTATCCGGAAGGATGGGGTGAAAATTCGGTTTATGGGCAGGGCAGAATTATCGATAAACAGCAAATTTCACTCTATCTCCAGAAATGGCATCCTGCATTTCCGGATAGCTGTCTGGTCCTTAAACTCAGTCTTGCTAATGGAAGTACCGTATATGGTTACACTCCGGACCGGTCCATTCATTTAGCGTGCTGGCAACATGTGGCAGTGACTTATAATGGACATAACAATATGTTAAAGATGTATATCGATGGTATAGATCAATCCGTCACATTTTCAGCTTTACCATCCGGATTTATTGCGGATAATTCTCAGAGTCGTTTTATTCTCGGGAATGATGAGGGCGGGGCTTACACCTTTGCTGGTGTAATTGATGACGTTCGTTTATGGGGTATTGAAAGAACAGAGCAGGAAATCCGTACTCATTGGGGACAGTTACTTTTGGGTACTGAGCCCGGATTATCCTGTTACTGGCCAATGAATGAGGGGAATGGGGATAGCCTGATTGACCTTTCTCCCCTGGGTCATCATGCTTTAATTCATGGCGCAACCTGGGTTACAGGAACACCATTTTCCGCATCATTTATCCAGGAAGGCCATCCGGGGATTGTCGCTCAATCCCCGGAATTATATCCAAATTATCCCAATCCCTTCAATGGATCGACTCGAATACGATTCTATCTGCCACAATCAGCATCTACTGTTGTCCGGGTATTTGATGTAACCGGTCGTTTAATAAAGTCTCTTTTTGAGGGAGATAAAGAAAAAGGAATTCACCAGCTGGTCTGGGATGGATTGGACGGGAATGGGGATGGTGTAAGCTCAGGAATTTATTTTTTACAGATGACTACTGATCAATATACCCTGACCAGCCGGATGCAATTGTTAAAATGAATTGTTGGCGGTCAATGTAAGAAAGAAAACGCTCTGGCAAACAAAATTAATTATCTGCGGACAATTTAATGCATATAAAAAGAGGAGAATTGTCTGTATGCATTTCTTCTTAATCAATTTTTCAACAATGTTTCATTCTGCCTTAGCCGGAAATATTATTCATCTCACTTATACTTTTTAAGTCAGGTTTACCATGGAAGAGTTAATTTTAGCCAAATTTTTATTTTTCTTTATGATTTCTGACCGATTATTTTATGATTTCATAAAAATTGTTTTAAACTTTTATATAAGATATCACAGCACCGGTTGTAATGACCATCAAAATCACCTAAATCTCAGTTGAAGGAATGAAAATATGAAAACGAAATCAATTTTTTGGATAAGTATCACGGGTCTTCTGGTAACGATTATTCTGTCTATGGTAAGCTTCCACTGCGGGAATCCTCAAAAGTCAGCAACTGCTTCTTTCCCAATGGTGAAGGGACCTTACCTGGGGCAAAAACCTCCCGGAGAGCTGCCGGTACCCTTTGCGCCAGGCATTATTACAACCGGGATGTATACCCGTGATGTTACTCTGACCCCTGATGGAACTGAGCTTTATTTTTGTGTATCTGCTTATGGTTTCAACCTGATATTTTACACCAAACAAATTGATGGTATTTGGTCTGAACCTGCCCCGGCGCCCTTTATAAAAGATTTCCAATATATGTACTATGAGCCGCATGTAACCCCTAATGGCAGAAGACTCCTATTTCTGTCCAATAGACCTTCCATAGACCGGGAAGAAGAAAATGAAGATATCTGGGCGGTTGATCGCATCGGTGAGGAGTGGGGTGAGCCTTATAATCTAGGATCCCCAGTCAACAGCGAGCATAGCGAATTCTATCCCTCTACCACCCGTGATGGAACGATCTATTTTACACGTCAGCTAAAAGGAAAGCCGGCCGGACACATTTACCGGTCCCGTTTTGTGGATGGCCGATATTCTGAACCGGAAAAACTGGGTCCCCAGGTTAATTGCGGTGCCAATCAATATAATGCGTTCATAGACCCGGATGAGAGGTATATCATCGTACCGGTTCTGGGTCGCACGGATAGTTATGGATCCACAGATTATTATGTGGTATTTCGGGATGAAAATGATCGCTGGAGTGATCCCATTAATATGGGTGGAAATGTGAATACCCGGAGTGGTAGGGAATATTCAGCATATGTCTCTCCGGATGGTAAGTATTTCTTTTTCATGAGCAGTCGGACAATTCCGGTCTATGAAGGCCCAAAATTTTTACTTTCTTTCACGGAATTATCGAGCGCATATGCTCAACCCCAAAACGGCAATGCGGATATTTTCTGGATGGATGCGGGTATCATCGCCCGGCTTCGTCCTGAGAGCTGGTAAGCTATTTTAGACGTAGGTCTAATATAGACTTTGAGCAGGGAATACGGCAAGGGAGTGAATCAGATCAGAACCCCCTATTTTGCAGAGGTTAATTTTCTCTCTTTGAGAAGAGCCCGGATACTTAAGACAATGGCAAGAGAAATAAAGGCGATTACTACACCGATAGTGTCATGCAATCCGGTTACCTGGGCGATTGGATCGGTTCGCGTAACACCCATTTCAAAGCTGCTACCGGCATAAGCCGAAACGCGACTCACCCAGAATGCCCCCAGAGCCGCAATTCCGGAAGTCTGACCCAGAGTTCTGGTGAGGGACAACAGACTGGAGGCAATCCCCAGTTTCTCACCGGGCACCGCACTCATAATAGCACTGTTGTTAGGTGATTGGAAAATGCCGATCCCCAATCCGACCGGAATAAAACAGATAACATATCCCAGAGCTTCTGTCTGAGTATCCAGCGTGAGGAGACTGATGACCCCGATGAGCATGACTATCAGCCCGATTGTAGTAATGGGCCGGGTTCCATAACGGTCCGAGAGGATACCGGCCAGTGGACTGGTTATTCCCCCTGCGACCGGAACCGTTGCCAGCAAAAGTCCCACCTTCCGGGGCGCAAAATTCAGTACATTTTGTAAATAGAACGGCATTAATATAATGATCCCTCCCAGGCAGACAAAAATAATAAACCCTGTAAATAAATTCAGGCTGAACAAATGATTTTGGAATAGGTGCAGATCCACCATGGGCTGGTGAATTCGTAATTCAATGAGTAAAAATAATAAAAAGAATACCGCCCAAATTGCAAGCAAACCTGTTATAAGGGTGTTCATAAATCCCAGACGCTGACCCAGTGTTAACGCCAGCAGGAATGCTATTAAACTGATAAAGAGGCATACGGCTCCGTAAAAATCAAAGCGCTGATCCTTTCGTACCTGACTTCTGGGAATATATCGATATACCAGAACACTTCCCAGAATTCCGATCGGTATATTGACAAAAAAAATCCAGTGCCAGGAGATAAGATCAATGATCAATCCTCCCAATGTGGGACCGGTAATAATACCGATCGAGACAATACTTCCGGTAATACCCAGGGCCTTCCCTCTTTCTTCAAAAGGAAACGCTTCAGTGATTATGCCAGCTCCCAGGGAAATCATCATTGCCGCACCGATTGCCTGAACCACCCGGAAAAATATGAGCCATTGAATGGTGAAAGAAATGCCACAGAGGAAAGATCCCAGAGTGAAAATTAACATTCCTCCTAGGTAGATGGATTTCTTCCCGATAATATCCGCCCACCGTCCAATCGTGAGTAAAAGAGTTGCCAGGGTGAGTAAATAACTGAGTACTACCCACTGCACCGTCGCGAAACGAGTGTCAAAAGAATCCACCAGGGTAGGTAAGGCAACATTGACAATACTGCTGTCGATAGTTGCCAGAAAAACTCCCATTCCAACCGCAGAGAGGATTGCCCATTTTTGGGAATTTTGTTCAGTTTTCTTGTTCACTAGACAATCAGTATCGGTTTCGATCAGGTGAAAAAGTTATAAGTTTGTCATATAATATTTGCTATTACCTTGCAGGAGACCAGAGCATTTTTCAGTAAATTGAGTTATATTTCTTGGTACAGTTTCCACGGAGATAATAAAATATACTAATTTTATTCTTGAAATCCGTGGAAAAAATTTTGGTATGGAGCGTAATTCCTTTACCCGGACTATCATTCGAGGACTAGATAGATACAGGTGCATATTCACTGGAAATATTTAAAATGTGATGACTGCGAAAGAATCATTGCAGAATAAAATGCTAAAGGTAGGATTGAAATAGCTATAGCATTGACTTAGAAAATTTTAGAAAGCATTTGTAATAACTGGAAAGAGATCCAACTCCTGCATGCCATTTATATTCATAACGGTTGATAGATGGGTGAACCTCATGCTTTTCTTCAGCAATATTTCCGAAAAACTGGTTTAAGCCTGATTAGCGGTATTACCTTTCATGAGGTATTCAGCTGAAATTTCATGTAAATCTTGTCAACACTGGTAAAAAGCCGGATTGGTGTAAATACTTTATAGAGCACCGGGAAGCCGGATTTTTGAAGCTGTGCACCATGTCGTATAGCCTGGCGATCTACGACACCGTCTTTTTCTATATAGGCTATAGCTAATCCGGGCTTGTTATACGTCTTGAGAGTCTTGACATCGGTATGAATATTGGCCGGATGAGTAGAAGCATAGAAAACAAAATCACTTTTTACCAACTTATCAGGATAATTATAAGCCTGTATAGAAGACTTATCAACTTCATAAAAACAGAAATTTTTTAAAGTCGATTCAAGTTTGGCAACTCTCTCAGGTTCGTTGTTGTTGTCTACCACCAGCAGACTCAGCTTTTTCACATTTTCATTGTACATAGTGATAAAATTTGATTTTTGCTGTTTAAAAATTTTCTCGACTTCGGATCGGATTTCCGAAATTACCTGGGTGAGATGTTGAGTCAGATCACGGAGTTCCGGAAGCCGATTATTTTGTGGAATATTTTCCAGCATCCGCATCCGGGTGGTCAGATTGCACAAATCCTGATTTTTAAGTTCTTCACCCAGGACTCTGATCAAAGATGCTGAATAATTCAAGTGGGTCAGAAAGATTTGTTCGGCAGTAGGAGAATTTTGATGATTGGAATAACGACAAAAATAATAAATTGGGGAAAGCCCCCGAATTAACAATAAAGGTACGTCCTTGAGCAAAGTCGGTTTCCTGATATCATTATACATAAATCAAACCTCCTGTTTTATCGCAGTTGCTGAGCCGGCATTAGACAACATATGATTTTCCCTGATTAAAATCTTCCATGATATACCAGAGTTCTTCAATATCCAGGTTGAGAATGACCAGATTGTGTCGTTTTCCCTGCACATCGGTGACATGTTTTTTAAGGAGAGCCTCCTGCTTGAATCCCATACGTTTGAAAGCGGCAATTGCTGATATCTGATCTTCCATCACTGCTGCCTGAATCTTATAGAGATCTGTTGAGACGGCGCGCAGGAATAACTCTCTTACCAGAATAGTACATAACCCTTTCCTGCGGTAAGTATCTGAAACCACACAACGTAATTCGCCCAGGTTTCGCATCCAGCCAAATTCCGCACGAAATAGGGTTCCTTCACCGACAATCTTGTTCTTGTGCAGCGCAATAACCGGAAAAATATGATCGTAGTTCGGATTTCCATACCGTGCAACAATATTTTCCCGCTTTAGAACATCGATACGCAAAAACATACGGTCTTTTTCAGGTAAAGAGGCATAAAAATCTACCAGTAACTCAAGGTCATCACTTGAAAATAGACGCAGGGTGATCTGCTCTCCACTTTTCAGCTTGACGTGCTTGGGGTATTTTTCCATAAGTCCCCTTTCTAGTGAAAGTTTACGTTTGTATGGCATCTATATTATGATAAATCTGAAAGAAATCTGCAGTGAATAGGTAAAAATTCAGAGAAGCGTAGAAGTCGTTATCAAGCCAAAAACTTGAATTCGTATAAGCGAATTTCGATCAATTTTAGCCTTAGTGTCTGTATTAATATAATAAATTTTGACAGAATAGCAAATAAATATTCATGACAAATGAAATTTATATCATATGAATGGTACCGATTTCAGGTATCCTGCTCCCGCAAAATATTCCGGGAGGGTAAATTTCTAAAATTCATTTCATCGAATTACAAAGCCATCCTTATAATGAATTTTATTACACTTAAGGGTCGAAAAAAATCTAACTTATTGACAATTATTATTGCAAATGTTAAGTTTTGTTAGGAAAAATAAAAAGTAATCAAACAAATTCGACTTATTTCCACTGAACGGTTTTGATATTGAGGATAAGTAAAATTAGAAATAAGGAGAAGGAATTCCACCTCATGCGGAGTATTTACTCAAGCTCATACTCCTGATCTTTTCCCTATGACGCCGGTGTAATTTGCGAGAACGGGTGATTTATTTTTTGCATTTTGTGATACATTTCCTTTGCGCATAGACTGTTAGTTAATATAAATAAAATTAAGGAATTAACTGAATAGTGCATTGAGGGAAATCATGAAATACTGGCGTAAACCATTAGATGCAGACCGCATTAAAATTCCAGAAGGCGAGCTTCATATTCTGCGCGAACGTTGTAAAGGTTGTGCGTTTTGCGTGGAGTATTGCCCCAAAGACGTACTGGAACTTTCCCACGAATTCAACTCCAAGGGCTATCATCCACCCATCGTAAAGAATGGAGCCATTTGCGTGCATTGCCAACTGTGTGAAATGTTATGCCCGGAATTCGCAATTTTTTGTGTGTTAAAAAATCAAAAGGAGCCCGCTCATGAAAGCTGATCCTGCAGGGGTATTAACCGGTGTTCATTATCTGGATGGTGATAAAGCCTGTGCTGAGGGTGGACTCGCCGCCGGATGCCGCTTTTTTGCAGGTTATCCCATAACACCTTCAACAGAGGTTGCGGAAAGAGTATCAGAACGCTTTCCCTACATGGGAGGAATGTTTATTCAAATGGAAGATGAATTGGCTTCCATGGCCGCAATTTTAGGTGGATCCTGGGCCGGTGTTAAATCGATGACCGTCACTTCCGGACCCGGATTCTCCCTGATGATGGAAAATATCGGACTGGGGGCAATGCTTGAGACACCCTGTGTGGTAGTGAATGTGCAGCGAGGCGGACCTTCCACCGGATTACCCACCTTGCCCGGTCAGGCGGATATGATGCAGGCGCGCTGGGGTTCGCATGGAGATTACCGTTTGATTGCGCTGAGTCCCAATTCGCCCCAGGAATGTTTTGACCTGACAATTACCGCGTTTAATTTTTCGGAAAAATACCGGGTCCCGGTGCTCTTTATGATGGATGAATGTGTGGGTCATATGACTGAAAAGGTGGTCATCCCAGAAGCTGATAAAATTGACCTGACTGAAAGGCGCTATACCAAGAAAAAACCGGGAGAGTATCTGCCCTACGCGTATGGCGAAGATCTGATTCCCGATATGGCAAAAGCCGGTGACGGACATTTTTTCCACGTTACCGGACTTACCCATGATGAACGGGGTTATCCGGACATGACCTGGGAAATGCAGGAAAAATGCGTTCACCGTCTGATCGATAAAATAGATAAAAATGTAGATGAAATTTTTATGATCGAAGAGGAAAATATGGATAAGGCGGAAGTCGTGGTAATCTCCTATGGGATTACTTCCCGGGTCGCCTTGCGTGGAATCCAACTGGCCGAACAAGCGGGTATGAAAAATATTGGCAGAATGCGACTCATCACCGTGTGGCCTTTTCCGGAAAAACGAATTCGTGAATTGGCAAAAAAAGTTAAGGCATTTGTGGTACCGGAGATGAACTACGGACAAATGGTTTTGGAAGTGGAACGCTGTGCCGGAGGCCAGTGCAAAACCATTTTGGTTCCCCATGGCGGTGGCACCGTTCATAAACCCGAAACTATTTATCAGGCAATCAAGGAGGCATATAAATGAAAGCGGCTGAAGTAGAAGAAATTCAGAAAAAACCTAAAACCAGGAAAACAAAGTCCGTTGAAGAAGAACACCCCCTTGAAAAATGGCTGCGTATGGATCGTATGCCGCATATCTGGTGTTCTACCTGCGGGATTGGTACGGCGGTAACCTGTTTTATTGAAGCCATCAAAAAAACCACTCTCGCCCGGGAAGATATTTGTGTCGTATCAGGGATCGGGTGTAGTGGAAGGATTGCAGGCTATATTAAACAAGATTCATTTCATACGACTCATGGCCGGGCTATTCCTTTTGCGGTTGGACTTAAATTGGCCAATCCGAAACTCAAGGTGGTTGTTTTCAGTGGTGATGGTGATCTTTCCTCTATCGGCGGAAATCATCTGATTCATACTGCCCGGCGCAATCTCGATATCACTGTCCTTTGTATAAACAATTTTATTTATGCCATGACCGGAGGACAGGTGGCCCCTACCACTCCGCCAACTGCAATTGCTACGACCACCCCTTACGGAAATTATGAGCATCCTTTTAATCTGCCAGCACTGGCAGCTGCCTGCGGAGCGGTTTACGTGGCTCGCTGGACAGCTCTGCATGTACGCAGGCTAACCAACTCTATGGCAGAAGCCCTGCAGAAAAAAGGATTTTCTTTCGTTGAGATTATTTGCCCCTGTACCACTTTATATGCCCGGAAAAATAAACTGGGCTCCGGCTTGGATCTCATGAAATTCTATCATGACAATTCCGTGATTGTAAACGGGGCCGATCCCAGGGAGGTGGATATTCAATTCCAGAGTGAAATTAAAGTGGGCAAATTTATTGATGTCGATAAACCGACCTATCTGGACAGTTACAATACCTATATGAAGACAAAATTAGGTGATAAATTCAAACCGTATGGAGTGACGGATGAAGAAAGACAATGAAATTCGCATTGCCGGATTTGGCGGTCAGGGGATCATTCTGGCCGGGTATATTATTGGTAAAGCGGCAGCCATCTATGATGATAAATTTTCAACCCTGATTCAAAGTTTCGGTCCCGAAGCACGGGGCAGCTCCTGCGCCGCCCAGGTTATTATTTCCGAGTCCCAGATTCTGTATCCGTATATCGTGAAACCTAATATTGCCATGCTAATGTCCAAAGATGCCTATGAAAGATTTGGCGGCGAACTGACTGATGGGGACATTATGCTGATTGAAAAAGATCTGGTTCAACCGAAAAAAAATGGTAAGAAAATTTCTGTTTACGCTATCCCGGCTACCCGGCTGGCCGAGGAAATGGGTCGAAAAATTGTAACCAATATTATTATGGTGGGATTCTTCTCCGCGATTACCCAGATAACTTCTTATGAAGCAACGAGGAAAGCAGTAGAATCCTCTGTTCCTCCGGGAACCCAGGAGCTAAATCTGAAAGCTTTCGAAACTGGCTATAATTACGGGAAGAAGTTGCTTTCTTCTTCAGAAAAAAATGTAGCCTGAGTAATGAAATAAATCCCTTAACGGTTATAAAATTGCGGGAAATGGGAATGACAACGAAAACTTCAGCACCAAAAGGTGCACTCATCATCGGTGGGGGTATTGCCGGGATTCAGGCGGCCCTTGACCTTGCTGAGGCACAGTTTCAGGTCTACCTCGTTGAAAGGCAGCCCAGTATTGGCGGCACCATGGCTAAACTGGATAAAACCTTTCCGAGTATGGACTGTGCCATATGAATTCTTGGTCCGAAGATGATGGATGTCGGTCGACATCCCCACATTAAACTGTTTACTCATACCGAAGTGCTGGAAGTTACCGGCAAAGCCGGTAATTTTAAGGTGAAAATTCTGCACAGAGCACGCTTTGTGGATGAAAATGAGTGCACTGCCTGTGGTGATTGCGCTGAGGTCTGTCCGGTAGTGGCTCCCAACGAATTTGATGAGGGTTTAGGTCTCCGCCGAGCCATATACTCACCGTTCTCCCAGGCTGTACCTTCTGCTTATATCCGCTCCGATATGGATTGCCTGGGAACTAATCCGATTGCCTGTGGCAAATGCGTGGAAGTTTGCCAGAAAAAATGTGTGAACCTGGATATGCCCGATAAGATTGAGGTTTTGGAAGTGGGCGCTATTATCGTTGCAACAGGCATTGATTACTACGATCCGCGTGAGGCCAGTGAATACGGATATACCCGCTTTCAGAACGTAGTAAACAGTATCGAACTTGAGCGACTCTTGAGTCCCAGCGGCCCCTCGGGTGGTAAACTGGTCCGGTTTACCGATCAGAAACCACCGAAGAGAGTCTCGTTTATACAATGTGTCGGTTCCCGCTGTATCCGCCGGGATATTCCCTACTGCAGCCGGATTTGCTGCATGAATGCGGTAAAGAGTGCCTTGCTCATCCGGGAAATGTATCCCGATGCTCAAATTGATATTTTCTACATCGATATCCGGGCCTTCGGAAAAGGATTTGAACAATTTTATCAAAGGGCTTTACAGGAAGGTAACATCAACTTTGTGCGGGGAAAGCCCTCCCGTCTGGAAGAAGATCCCAAAACCGGGGATTTGATAATTCTGAGCGAAAATGTGGAAACGGGCAAGACGGAACGTCTGAGAACCTCTATGGTCATCCTCTCTGAAGCAGTGGTACCGGCAGCTAACTCTCATGAACTGGCCAAGGTTTTGGGCGCCAGAACCGATGCCAGGGGATTTTTCCTGCCCAAGGATGCCTGCGGTGATCCGATTACCTCGACCAATGAAGGTATTTATCTGTGCGGATGCAGTACGGGTCCCAAGGATATAACCGATTCCATAGCTGAAGCATCTGGAGCCGCTGTGAGAGCGGCTCAATATCTGTCTCCTTACAAACTACCTGAGGTAAAAGAGGAAATTCCGGACTATGATATCAGTGGTCCGCTGCGGGTGGGTGTTTTTGTCTGCCATTGCGGATCCAATATTGCCGGCGTCCTGGATGTGGATATGTTGAAGATATATGCTGCCAGTCTGCCAGATGTGGTCTTTTCGGATAATTTGCTATTCGCCTGTGCCGAGAGTACCCAGAGACTAATTCAGGAAAAGATTCTGGAAAATAAGTTAAACCGGGTGGTCGTTGCAGCCTGTACGCCCCGTACCCATGAACCAATTTTCCGTGAAACCTTAAGGAAAGTTGGATTAAATCCCTATCTGCTGGAGATGGCCAACATCCGGGATCAATGCTCTTGGGTGCATGGTATGAATCCCGTCTCAGCTTCTGCTAAAGCCAAGGATCTGATAAGAATGGCCGTGGCTAAAGCGCGAAATCTTGAACCATTGGAACAGCAGGAGATGGAAATTGGCCATAATGTTATGGTTATCGGTGGAGGAATCTCCGGCCTTGAAACCGCCATTCAGCTGGCCAAGCGGGATTATACGGTTTATTTGGTTGAAAAAAGTAAACAGGTGGGTGGTTGGGTAAAGGAACTCCGAATTCTGTATCCCAGCGGGATGTCGGGTCAGGAATTGATTGATACCAAGCTGAAAGAAATCAATAAGGAAAAGATCAAGATTTTCACCGAGGCGGCTATTGAAAATATCAGTGGTTTTGTGGGAAATTTTGAGGTCACACTGCGTGCTGCTAATGGAAAACCCGCTCCCGAAACCTTGCAGGTGGGTGCCATTGTAATTGCGACCGGTTTCGAATTGTATGGCCCGTCCAAAGGAGAATTTGGTTACCAGAAATATCCCAATATTATAACAAATATGGAACTGGAGTATCTGCTTAAACCGCAGGACAAGTTCATTTTTCAGAATAAACCGCTGAAACATGTTTCCTTCATTCAGTGTGTAGGCTCGCGAGGACCGGATGGTCTACCGGAATGTTCCCGTTATTGTTGTCAGGCAGCGATTAAACAGGCCATTGCTCTTCAGAAAATGGGGATTCAGGCCACCGTATTTAACCGAGATATCCGGGTCTACCATCATGAAGCTGAAACCATGTATCGGGAAGCGCGTAAGCTGGGTGTCACCTTCATCCGTTACACGCCTGAGAATCCTCCTAAACTGGTGGGAGACAAGCAGCTTAAAGCCCTGCAATTTAGAGAACCGGTATTGAAAAAAGATATCGAAGTGCCTACTGATTTACTGGTTCTTTCCGTGGGTATGCGGCCTTCACGGAAATCAATTGCGGAAATTCAACGGTTTATCAAGGTGCCGTTGGGAATGGATGGATTTGTTCTGGAAAAACATCCGAAATTCGGACCGGTTGAAACCAATATTGAGGGAGTATTTATTTGTGGATGCATCCAGGGTCCCAAAGATATTTCCGATTCTATTGGTCAGGCTAATGCGGTGGCGGCGAAAGTCGATGCACTGCTGGCAAGGTCGACAATCTTGATGGAGCCCATCACCTCGGTAATTAATGAAGAGTTATGTCGGGGATGTGGAACCTGTGTCGATGTCTGTGAATTCGGCGCCATTTCACTTCAGGAGAAGGAAGGTGCCCAGGTAGCCCTGGTGAATGAAGCATTATGTAAGGGCTGCGGTACCTGTGCGACCTATTGTCCGACGGGTGCGATTGATATCCGGCATTTCCGCGATCAGCAGATTGAATCCATGCTGAAAGCCTTTTTACTTGAAGAGGACCGAGTTTGATTAAAGAAGAATGACGATTATGGCAAAGAAAATACCTGTAAAAGATTTTGAACCGAAAATTGTGGTATTCGCCTGTAACTGGTGTAGTTATCCGGCGGCGGATGCAGCCGGTATAAATCGTATGCAATATCCTCCCAATGTCAGAATTATCAGGACGATGTGTATGGGGCGGGTCAATCCCGGCCACGTTTTGAAGGCATTTGAGATGGGAGCAGATGGCGTTTTGGTATCCGGCTGTCATTTTGAAGATTGTCACTACAGTTTTGGAGCCCGGAAAGCTGCAGAACAGTATAAAAAGTTAGAACAGATTGTACGCATGCTGGGATTCGAGAAAGAACGGATCAGACAAGAATTTATATCCGCTGCGGAATTTCCAAAATTTGTTAAAGTGGTCCGGGAAATGGTTGAGCAGGTTCAGAAATTGGGACCTACACCCCTGAAAGGTGTAAGAAAGGTACCGTCCCGGAAACAAGTAGAATCCATCATGGAATCACCACCATCATAAAGCGAAAGAGTAAAATCATGGAGTTAGATCTCGTTAAAATAAGAGATACCAATGCGTTAGCCTGCCTGGAATGCGGTAAATGCACCGGTGTTTGCCCGGTATCACGATATTCGAAAACTTTTTCACCCCGGCTGTTATTGATCAAATCCACCCGCAATTCTCATCCCGATGCGTTTAAAGGTGCGGACCTTTGGTCCTGTTTAACCTGCCGGCAGTGTGACTCGATTTGTCCTTCCAGTATTAAATATATCGAGCTCATCCAGCTTGTTCGCAATGCGGTGGGCGTGGAGAATAAAGAGGGAACCTGCTCTCACGGGGGTATCCTGGATTCGATATTGAAAATTATGACCGCGCCGGATCTGAAACAACAGCGGCTGGACTGGTTGTCCAAAGATTACCAAACTTCAAAATCCAGTGAATATCTCTATTTTATGGGATGTCTGCCTTACTATGACGTGCTCTTTAATGATATTGGTGCCAAACCCCTGAATATTGCCCGAAGCACCCTGAAAATTTTTAATTATTTGGACATCAAGCCCCAAGTTCTGCCCAACGAAAAATGTTGTGGACATGATTTTTACTGGAATGGGGATT
>CP070707.1:3077364-3107245 GCA_020350205.1 bacterium | reverse complement strand
GCCCCGAGAGTCCCTGCCTGGCCCTCATGACACTGTGTACCTGTCTCAAATTTTCCCGGAGGTTTGTCATTCGCAGGCCTTACTTTATAGGCGGGGAGTTTTTCCAGTAAATCCAGCTTTCCCCACAGGATACCCTGATGGGGACCAAAAAACTTATACGCAGAACAAACCAGGAAATCACAACCCAATTCCTGTACATCGGTTGGCGCATGCGGAACATATTGAACTGCATCCACATAAACCTGGGCATCATAAGCGTGAGCAATTTCACAGATTTTCCGGATATCATTAATGGTTCCAATAGCATTGCTGGCATAATTCACGGCAATCATCCGGGTACGACCCGACATTACCTGCTGCAGGTCATCCAGATCATAACGATAAGTTTCCCGGTTAAAATCAAGCCATTTAACCGTCATTCCCAGATCTTGCGCCATCAGTGACCAGGGCATTACATTGGCATCATGATCCATGCGGGTCAGAACAATTTCATCGCCTGCCTTAAACCAGTGGGCCAGAGATCTAGATATGGCAAAAGTCAGGGTAGTCATATTGGGTCCGAAAATAATCTCCGTCTCCGATGATGCATTCAGAAAATCCGCCATGGCCTGGTGAGCCTTCTCTAATACCAGATCCGATTCACGTGAGGTAATGAAATGTCCTTCATGATTGGCATTAGTTTCGATCAGGTATTGATTCATATACCGAACCACCTGTTCGGGTACCTGCGTTCCACCGGGATTATCCAGATAGATACGGAATTTGCCTTCATCCTGAATGGATAACGCAGGAAAATGATTTCTTATAGCTTCAATGTTTAAAGGCAAGTTTGACCTCTGTAATTAGATTATATTCATAAATCAGATATAAAAAAATTTAAACCATTGTCATTTTAGTAAAAATTATTGTCATTTAGAGTCCCGCGGTGCGGGAAAAAATATTTCTCATTTCATTAAATTCCTCTCCGTCTGGCCGCTCTGCCTGCTGCCCGCCTGGCATCGGACAGGCACTTCACTCATTTCATTCGCTACGGTCGTAATGACCCTAAAAAATATTTTCGGAGCTGAGGTAATAATTATAACAAAACTATTTTCATCTTGAGAGATCCCGCACTCAAATTTTTTCTGCATCCATAAGGTATATTTTCAGTTCTTGAGTGTGGGAGAGTCGAGCGATTTATATCTCAAATCTCTCCACTACCTCCCGACCAAAAAGGTCGGGACTGCGGTCGAGGTGACTGTCTCCATTTTAATTCTCAAACATTGGGCTAAAACTTCCCCTTGCCGGCACTAGTTTCCAAACCGATCCCGAATAACCCGGATAAATTCAGGGGAGGTTCCACAGCATCCACCAATAAAGGTAGCCCCCGCCCGGACCAGGGACTCTATAAAGGAAGCAAATTCAGTAGCGGTTGTTCTATAAACGGTCTCACCGTCGATCCATTCCGGTAAACCGGCATTTGGCTTTATCCAAATTGGAAGCTGAGTTACCGCCCTCATCCTTTGACAGATAGAAATAAATCCATCAATCCCCTGACCACAATTCGCCCCGATAAAATCTGCACCTGCTTTGGTCAATTCTTCCACAACCTGTTCAGGGGGATTTCCCATCATTGTTCGATCTTTTTCTTTGCCGGCGTCGAAAACCATACTGACTCCCACCGGCAACAGGGTCTTTTTAGCAGCCTGAAGAGCAATTCTGGCTTCCTCCAAGTCGGACATGGTTTCAATAATAAGCGCATCAGCGCCCCCTCCTTTGAGAAATTCAGCCTGCTCTTCAAAGGTCTCCTGAAGTTCTGCTGCAGTCACATCACCACTCATTAAAATTTTGCCGCTTGGACCTATTGAAGCAAAGACCATACAGTGAGATCCGGCAGCGCGTTTTGATATCTCGACCCCCCGCTGATTTATCTCGGGAGTTTGTTTACCCAGATCGTGCATTGCCAGGGAAATTCGATTACTTCTGAAGGTGTTGGTTAAAATCACCTGGCTGCCTGCTTCAACATACTCCCTGGCTACCTGTTCCACCTTCTCTGGATACTGGATATTCCAGGCATCGGGACATTCACCGGATTTCAGGCCAAGCTTTTGCAGACGCGTTCCCCACGCGCCGTCTGTGATAATAGGTACCTGTTGTAACAGCGCGGAAAATTTTGAATCCATATTAAAATCTCTCTTTTGGAAATATTATGCTCTGAATAAAGGTTCAACCTGTTCGGTTGCTTTCAATAATTTCTTTTTTTCCATGTCGGTCATTGGTTTAAAATCCGATGCCAACTCCAATGCCAGGCGAAATAGACGTTCATCTCCTGGCGGAATAGCTGCGGTAACAGGCTCAGACAGGGTGAATCTTAAGGCCTGCCGTGCTAACCGGGGATCATCGACCGGACGGTACCAACATTTGGGATAACGCTTTTCCATTCCTTCCGGCCAGGGAGAATATGCCAGTGTTTTCAGGGCCAGGATAGCGACACCCTTATCGGTTGCCTTCTGAATAACTCCGGGACCAAAATTTCCCTGAGCCATGCAAACAAAATTAATAGGGAAGAGAATAGAATCGAAGGTAAACTTTTCCAACATCGCCAGAGCAGCCGTCTCCGAATGGGCTGAAAAACCAATATAACGAATTTTTCCTGCATCGCGGGCTTTTAAAAAAGTTTGCATCGCGCCACCGGGAGCGAAAATTTGCTCAACATCTTCCGGATCGGTAACTGCATGAAACTGATACAAATCAAAATAATCGGTATGAAAACGCTGCAGGGAACGATGCAGCTCCTTTTCTGCTCCGGCTGCATTCCGTTCCATGGTCTTGCAGGCTAAGAAAATCTCTTTCCTTGAATTTCTCAGGGCTTTTCCCAGCTTTAATTCCGCTTCACCATCTCCATATGAGGGAGCCACATCAAAGTAATTAATCCCGATATCTCGGATGGACTCTTCAACCAGTCTATCTGCTTCAGATTGTTCCATTCCCATGACCAAAATGCCCCCAAACCCGATTATGGAGAGCGTAATATTATCCTTATATACTCTTTTTATCAGCCGAAATTTGGTTGGTTGCTTCATCTTACCGGCAGTCTTACCTTTTGATAATAGCATGACTCCCATCCCTCCTAACAAAAAATCACGGCGTTTCATTCTGATGCTCCGAATATTTTTTTGCCATTAGAAACTGCATTTTATTTAAAATAATCACCGAGATCATCAAATCAAATGAATTATTTTAAGCTTCTGATGGGTATGATTAAAAGCAAATATAATCTTTATTCTTCAGGGGAATCAAATTCTGGTAACTTTTCAAAGCACTGGTCGTAATATCAAATTAAAATCGGAGGACAAAAAATGAGGATAGTGCTGCCCGTTTCGATTATCATTTTAACTTCACTTATATTGAGTTATGCCGCTGTGGTGGAACACCACAATATTTCAGTAGAAGGCTGCCTGGGAGATGCCAGTCTGGAAATTAAAGGCAGCACTGTTTACATTATGCAAGATGATGATGACGTCACGCTGAAGATTACCCGGTCGGGAGAATTATTTATAAACGGACAACAAGTGGAGACCAGCAAAAAAGGAAAACGACTCCTGAAGGATTTCAATCATCAGATGAGAGAGCTGATTGAATCAGCTGAGCATTTAGGTTATGAAGCAGGAAAAATAGGCGTAGAAGGAGCACATATAGCCACTTCCGCAGTTTCCGGTTTAATGGAGGTTCTATTTACAGATCTTACCATCGATGATCTGGAGGAAGAATTAGAGAACGAGGCCGAGAAGATCGAGGCCAAAGCAAAAAAACTGGAAAAGAAAGCCCAGAAAATAGAACGAAAAGCCGATGAACTGGAGGAATTGCAGGCAGAATTAAAGAAACAAATTGCTGAACTGGATAAACTGGAGTGGTTTTAGATCATCCTTTATAGATTTTTCACTTCTCTTTGAAATAACTCACTGAAATTCCGGAAGAGCTGGATGTCAAGATTAAAGTTTCCAGCTCTTTGTTTTTGTTCAGGTAGTCCAGAAACTCGGGAATCCCGCTCATATAGGTATTCAGAACATTATGAGCAGTAAATCTTCCCTTTGGATTCATCTTTGGTATCAGCCACTTTAAATATTGCAGATACCACTCCTTATCTGCATCCAGAAAAACAAAATCAAATGGCCCTTCAAGGCCAGGAACAAGCTCGTGGGCATCTCCCAGTCTGGCATCAATAAAACTGTCCACACCGGCTTCTTTGAAATTATGTAATGCTTTCCGATAGCGATTTTCGTTGATTTCAATGGTAATTAATTTCCCACCGGTTTTACTCAGCGCCCAGGCCATCCATATGGCAGAATGACCGGTGGAGGTGCCAATTTCCAGGGCACGGGTATACTTATTTTGAATGATGAGATCAAATAATATTTTACCATCCGCTGCGGGTATATTCATGTCCCGCCATTTAGTCTGCTGTTGAGCGAGAAATTTTTCAACATGATAGTCTAAAGTACTCTCAGTGGGGATATTCTGAGAATCAACCCGATTTATAATTATGTAAATAACAATCAAGATAGAAAACTTAAAAATCTGCATCTCAGATCCTTTGATTCTTTATTATATCACACTTATTTAGGGGCAAAAAAAACCTGGGCAATCAATCCTGCAATGGGTGGAAAAATAAAGGTGCTGGTCAGCCTGATGAAAGTGATCTTCCAGCCCAGGATACCGATTTCCATAGGGAGTCGACTGACCGCCCAGAGAGACCACCCGGTAAGAAACGCCACCATGGTTCCAATACCAGCACCGGATTTTAACAGCGCTGCAGCAATGGGCAGACTGACATACGGTCCTCCCGGAGCAATGGCACCTGTGACAGTGCCAATCAGAATACCTTTGAAACCCGACTCTGTTCCCACCCATTTTGAAATCAACTCAGAAGGGAGCAAAACCTGGACCATCCCTGCCACCACAAAAGCAAATAACAAAAGGGGCAGAATTTCCACAGTCATTTTCAGGCCGGTTTTTATGCCGATGATATGTTCCCCCTCACCTTTTAGATATCCGGCGCCTAAAAGAGCTATTGCCAACACGGCCATAATTATGGTTGGAATCAGCATATTCCAATTCCTCTTTTTAGTATTTGATTTTCCGGTAGATTTCATATTTTACCCAGGGTGAAGTAAACCGATGATCGCGCTCCTTGCGCTAAATAATTCATAGAATTAAAAGGTAGTGCCCTACAGATCATATCTAAAATTATTTTGTGAAATAGTCAATGGTGTTGTCCGCAAAATTCTTAAAATATCACTATACTATTACAAATTTTAACTTTTTGACCACATACCATTCTTTTTTCTAAAAGGCTCTCCTGTATTGTGCCGGCACCTCCAGATCAATACCGAGAGTTTTTGCCGCCTGCAGAGTCCAATAGGGATTCCTGAGCATTTCTCTCCCCAGTAAAACTGCATCAGCCTGCCCGGATGAAATAATTTCCTGGGCCTGACGTGGTTCGGTTATCAAACCCACCGCTCCCGTCAATATACGGGCTTCTTTCCTGATCCGTGTCGAAAAAGGCACCTGATAACCAGGTTTAACCGGAATTTTAATTCCCGGAAGAATTCCACCACTGGAACAATCGATCAGGTCAATTCCTTGCTCTCTTAATAATTCGGCGAATTGAACCGACTGTTTGATGTCCCATCCATCATCAACCCAGTCCGTGCACGAAATCCTTACAAACACTGGCCATTGTTCAGGCCAGACCTTTCTGACCGCGCCCGCAATCTGGAGAGGCAGTCTTATTCGATTCTCAAAGCTGCCACCGTATTCGTCTGTCCTTTTATTAGAAAGTGGCGATAAAAACTCATGCAATAAGTACCCGTGGGCCATGTGAAGTTCAAGAACCTGAAATCCGGCCTCCAGACTGTTCTTTGCCGCAATTTCAAATTGATGAATGAGCATTTCAATATCGTGCAGATTCATCGCCCGGGGAGAGGGATAACCATCTGCAAAGGGAATCGAGCTGGGAGCAATTATCTCCCAGGGATGTTCTTCGCTATGCAGGGGTCCTCCTCCCAAAGCAGGTGGCCGGGTTGAGGCTTTCCTGCCTGCATGGGACAATTGGATACCCGGAACCGCGCCCTGTTGAACCATAAATTCAGTAATCGCTTTGAAAGCAGTAGATTGTTCAGAATTCCAGATGCCACTGTCACGAGGACTTATTCTCCCTTCTGGAGAGACTGAGGTGGCTTCGATGAGGATGAGACCGGCACCTCCCACCGCCCTCGATCCAAGGTGCACCAGGTGCCAGGCGGTTGGTTTCCCTTCATCACTGGAATACTGGCACATGGGAGACACGAATACTCGGTTTTTTAGACCTAATTCCCTGATTTTTAACCTATCAAACAAACCATGCATCTAAATCCTTCCTAAATAAATATTTCCGATTTGATCCATAAGTATAATATCCTGGCCTGAAAAAATAAAGTCTCATAATATTCTTTTAAAAACAGGATCATGTTCACTTTAATTTTATGAAACCCCAGAAGAAAATTTTGGTTGTTTGAGTCAATCCGAAATCGGTGTATCTTTGTAATTAAACTTGGAATATATTCTTCATGAGCTTTCCCCTCTCCCTGCCCGCTTATCTGTTATCTTTTTTAATCCTGACCTGTGGGGCTGTCCTGCAGGGTTCGGTTGGTTTTGGTCTGGGATTATTAGCAGTTCCATTACTCATTCTTATTGATCCGGTCTTTATACCCGGACCCTTGCTACTTATTGCCTTTTTTTTAAACATCCTGGTTACTTTCCGGGACCGAGAGGGAGCAGATTATCCAAACCTTAAATGGGCCCTTTCAGGACGATTAGTAGGTACAATTATTGCTGCCCTGATACTTAGATTTCTGCCCGATGATGTGCTGGGGATCATGTTCGGGGTTATGATATTACTGGCAGTAGCCATCAGCAGCAGTGGAGTCCACCTCAGGCTAAAGCCGAGTAATCTCCTGGGAATCGGATCTCTTTCGGGTTTCATGGCAACCTCCGTGGGGGTGGGGGGACCACCCCTGGCAATTTTATATCAAAAGGAAAGAGGCAAGAAAATAAGGGGCACCCTGGCGGCTATTTTTCTCATCGGAACCTTAATGTCGATTATTTCCCTGGTAATCATCGGAAGATTCGGGTTGCGGGAATTATATTTGTCGGTCATTTCCTTTCCGGCTATGATCGCAGGATTTTATCTTTCCGGGAAAACTGCAAACTATCTGGATCGTGGATTTACCCGCCCGGCAGTTCTCATCGTTTCTACGATATCCGCCCTGGTGGTTATTATAAAATCTATCAACTAAACGAATATCGATAAAAATCCAGGTACATTTCGCTAAAATGCTGTTGCCAAAAGGCAAGGCTTATCATTGATTCCGGGGAAACTGTACTGTTCATAAAAACAAGAGTTTACAAATCACCCCCCATAATCCTAAAAAATTCATCTGTCTGTTCAGCTTTCCTGGTTTTTAAACTGACCAATACCGTGATCAGAGTAGAAAGTATAAAGGCAGGTACCAATTCGTATATGATCATTTTGAGGGAAGGGGTATAATACCAGATAATTGTCGTCACAGTGCCGGTTATCATGCCGGAAAGAACACCTGCCCGGGTAGATTTATTCCAGAAAAGGGCCAGAATTGAAGTAGGTCCAAATGCTGCTCCCAATCCTGCCCAGGCGATCAGGACCAACCAAAAGATTTGTTTCTGAGCTAATAATCCCATCCCCAGGGATGCGACGACCAGGAGGATAACCACAATACGACTATAAATTACCAGTTTTTTGGCGGGAATATCTCTGTGAGGAAAAATAATTTTTTGGTATAAATCCCGGACTATTGCAGAGGCTGCCACCAGCAACTGGGAATCTGCGGTAGACATAATTGCTGCAAATATGGACGCGATGATCATCCCGAATAGCACAGGTTGAAGATGCTGCTGAGCCAGTATCGGATAAAGATTTTCCGTATCACCTCCCGGTATGAGAGACACCTCTGGAAAATAAACCCGTCCCACTAATCCGATAAAAATTGCTCCCCATGCCATCACCACATTCCAGATCGTGCCCACAATGGCAGAGTATCTCAGTTGTTCGGGTCGTGCAATGGACATGTAACGTGCAATGATATGGGGATTTCCGGGCGATCCCAATCCAATACCCAGGAAGCCTATAAATGCACCCAGGGATAAGGCAAACGGATCAAGCAAAGATAATCGAATTTCACCCAGTTCATGAAATACCTGAACCAGTCCTCCCCTGTCTACAATCGCCAGTATCGGGAGCAGCAGAAGTGCCATCAGCATGAAAGTGGCCTGCACCACATCAGTGAGACTGACTGCCAGAAATCCTCCCAGCATGGTGTAAAACAGCACGATCACTGCTGTAATTAGTATCCCCTGAACAGGATCCATCGCAAAACTGGCCGAGAAGGCTTTCCCCCCTGCCACAAACTGAGCTGAGACATAGCTGAGCATAAATAGGGTAATAATGAGTACGGCAATAATACGCAATGCACCGTTGCTATCCTGAAAGCGGGCTGAAAAAAAATCAGGAACCGTTATACAATCATATCGTTCACTGAATCGTCTCAATCTAGGTGCATAGAATAAAAATAATAACATTTCAGCCACAATGTACCCAGTCACCGCCCAAACCGCCGATGCACCCATGGTATAAGCCATCCCGGTCACGCCCAATAACAGCCAGGCACTCCGACCGGAAACCACAGCAGATAGCGCTACCACAAACCGATGCATTTTTCTGCCACCGATGAAAAATTCGCTAATCCCCTCTGAAGCAAATCGTGATGACATTATCCCGATCAGGATTACCACCAGAAGGTATCCCAAAAATGCACCCAGCGCCTGTGCAGAAAAACTAAGCTCTGTTATCGTTTCCATTGCCGGCCTTGTTTTTCTGAAGATATCCCAGCAGGATGGCCAAAGCCACGATCAAGAAGGGAAGAATAAACAGTACAAAATAGAAAGAAATCATGCTGAATTTACTTCTCTGGTTTGAGGTATTGGCCTAATACCTGTCCCAATTATAAAAGGTTCTCTAAAATCTTTGAAAAGTTACGCTTTTACAATTAAGGTTGAATGATAATCAATTTTTCCTGTGGTTTGGACAGATATTCCGCCCCGTTTTCTGTCACCACAACCATCTCTTCAATGGTTACAACGCCCCGCTCAGCAACAGTGAGGCGGGGTTCGATGGTGAAAACCATTCCTTTTTCTAATTTCTGGAAGGGTTTCCGGGCATATTTTTCCCAGGCCGGTCCGAGTAATGCTGTCCCATCATGAGAATAACGTCCCACCTGATGTCCCAGAGCATGAGGAAATTCCTCATAACCATGCGAGACCAGGATATCCCGGGCGATTTTATCAATTTCATGACCTTCTCTTCCTGGTTTCATGCCCTGGCGACTTTTCTCGACAGCCTCCCGAATAACCCTAAAGCCCTTTTGAACCTCCTCAGGCACTCCGGCACCCTTCTGCTCAGCAATGTAAAATGTGCGTTGGAGGTCAGAACAGTAGTCATGTGATTTTACACCAAAATCCATGTTCAGCACATGTCCTGCTTCTATTTTACGGTCAGTCGGCATATAATGCGCCGCAGCTGTTGCCGGACCAGTAAATACCGCCGGACAGACAGTTTCCTCCCAAGCTAATTCCAGCCCTTTCTCCCTGACCTTTGACTTCATGAACGCTGCAATTTCTTTTTCAGTTTTTCCGACTTTGATCGCAGGTATCACTTCATCAAATATCTGCAGGGTTGATTCTATCGCCTCCTTCATATATTTAATTTCAGTGTCACTTTTTCGCTCTCGCAGGGCGGAAATGATTCTCTCTGCAGAAATCAACCGATTCTCGTAGCCGATTTCTTTCAAAAAACGATACAATGTCAGGTACATGCCATGAGTCAGTCCATCGCATATCTCACTATCTTCAGAATAATTGATGGCAATTTGTTCCGGTTTTATTTTTTTCAGGTAATCCAATAAAGGTGATTTAATGCCTTCCACAAAACTAAAAACGTCGTCATAAGCCCCGCTATCTTCCACCGTTTTCTGATCATATTTGCCCACAATGGCGCAGGTATCGCCTTTTCGTGTAATAATGAAGGCAGAATGCCAGGTGACGTCTGCCGTTACCAGGTATGCCAGAGTCGGATCCCCATTAATTTGACTTTCCCTGACGAAGGTAATCCAGCAATCAATATTAAATTCCTTCAATAAATCTTTTGCTTGTTTTACTTTTTCCTTTACCAGCATATGGATTCCTTTCTGCAGTTAATGGGCAAATTTTTTCAATTTTTTAAAAGCAAATAATACCAGGATTGAAGAGAAAAACAGTAAACCGGCCAGAATAAGAAAATACAGATGATGTGACAGAGAACTGTACAGTTTGCCAAATATACCGGAACTGAAGCTCCCTACTGCGGTTGCTCCAAACCAGAGTCCCATCATCAAACCCTGAATTCTGGGGGGAGAAACTTTCGATACAAATGATTGACCCATAGGCGAGATCAGAATTTCTGCCAGCGTCATAATCAGGTAGGTGGTGATGAGCCAGGCAGGCGACATGATATTGACATCTGCATTTCCTCCCAACCAGGATCCCAGTACCATAACCAGCATGGAGAATCCCATAATAACCAGTCCATAGAAAATTTTTGCAGGTGTCGAAGGTTCAATTTTTTTTCTGTTCAACCCTGCAAAAAGAGATAACAGAATTGGTGTTAAAATTAAAATAAACATTGGATTAAAAAATTGATACGTTTCCGGTCGCAATATTTGTGATTCCAGTGTAGAACGTTTCGCAAACAGGGTCAAGGCGAAGCCATTCTGATAGAAAGCAATCCAGAAAAAGATAACGATCAGGAAAAGAATAACCAGGGTTATGATGCGTTGCAATTCTTCGGTTTTTGGTATTTCTCTGGTTTGTCCATTCGTTTGAACAGTATGGTTTGAAACCGGAGAAATTTTGGTATCTGCCATCGAGACAAATCTTTTTCCGGTTTGCAGGATCAAAAGAGAAAGACTCATACCGATTGCGGCTGCCCAGAAGGAGAGTCGATAACTTTCGAATGCAATACTGATGAAAGTAGCTGCCAGAGGAGCTAATGCTGCCCCCACATTGACTCCCATATAATAAATATTAAATCCGGCGTCCTTTAAATGCACCTTTTCCCGATATAAATTACCGACTAATACTGACATGTTGACCTTAAATATACCTGTTCCAAATGCGACCAGCACCAGCCCTGCATAGAATGGAAGTAACCAGTCTCGGGCGGATACAGCCAGGGCGATGTAACCAAAAACCATGGAGATTGAACCGATCCGGATGGTATTGATTTGTCCTAAAAATTTATCCCCCAGCCATCCCCCCAGAATTGGAAGAAAATAGACGGCCAGAAGAAAAGTACCATAAAAATCACCTTTTTTTGAATCTGACCAACCAAATTCTTTTTCCATATATAAAACATAGATCGCCATCATAATGTAGAAACCGAATCGTTCCCACATTTCGGTGAAAAACAGAACCACCATTCCTTTGGGATGATTTTTGAACATCAGTTCTCCTGTGCTATAGTTTCAGTTCCTGTCCCAATTTGTTTTTAAGTGCTTTTCCATAGACCATTTCCGCCACGGCCAGGTCCTGGACCGCATTTCCGACTGACTTGAAAATAGTGATATCAGCATCAGATTTACGTGCCTGAATTGCGCCGCTCGCGATCTCACCAATCTCGGCCAGGATATGCCGTTCTTGGATCATTCCCCTTTTTAAAGGAATGATGATATCACCGGCCTCTTTGAGGCAGCTTTCCCGTTGATCAACAAACAGGCGGGATCGTTTCACAGTTTCTGCCGGTATTTCCTGATGGTGCGGTTTAAAGGATCCCATACCATTGATATGAACACCTGCTGAAATTTGACTATCTAAAAATACCGGTACCTCAGAGGTGGTGGCAGTGCAGATAATATCGCATGCTGACAATGAATGCGGGGTAGATGATACTTTGACTTCCACAGCATATGAAGAGGAAATATTATTGGCTAATTTTCTTGCTTTTTGCGTATCTGGGTCAAAAATAAAGATTTGGGAAATTTGGCAGACTGCCATCATTGCCCTTACCTGTGCCGCACCCTGGGGCCCGGCGCCAAAAATTGCCACGGTGCCTGACTCTTTCCGGGCCAGAAGTTCCGTTGCCACCCCTGATGCGGCTGCTGTTCTGACAGCCGTCAAATAATCAGCATCCATGATAGCCAGGGGAATTCCAGTCTCAGCATCCAGGAGAAGCATTACGGCATGACTGTAAGGAAGTTTTTTTGCGGTATTATTTTTAAAAAGGGAGATAATTTTAATCCCAATTTTTTTAGTAAGGGGCGAATAGACCGGCTTGATCAGCTCAACTCCCTGGAATTGTGGTATGTCCAAATGTACGCGTAAAGGCACCTCAACCTTGCCGGAAGATAGCTGGATAAAAGCATCACGAACAGCTGGAATAGCTTCCTCAATCGTTAATACTTTTTTTATAGTTTCTTTAGAGAGGAATAACAGATTGCGAATCATCCCCAAACCAGTATAATAGTCAATCGTATTTAATCTTTAAACACAGTATAAAATTTCCAGATCTTCTCTATCAGCGCAGAAAAAATCCATTTTTAAGTGGATCTGCTGGATCCAGATAGAATTCATTTCTACCCGTAAGATAGGCAGATCCCTCCACTTCCGGGACTACAGCCGGATAGGACGCAAATCGAACCTGCTCGACAACCCGACCAGTAAATTGTGTTCCAATTATGCTTTCGATAACCATTGATTCATTCACTTTCAGTTCGCCGCGTTGATAATGAATCGCCATACGGGCACTCACCCCGGTACCGGTCGGACTGCGGTCTACCTCTCCATCCGCAAAAATACAGACATTACGGCTATCCCCCTCCGGTGTAAGTGGCGGTCCGGTGAAGATCGTTCCATAGAGGAAGCTCAGATCCGGATCCAGGGGGTGAACAATTTGCCTGTCTTTCATAATGGCTCTTTTTATTTTCATTCCATATTCAATTAATGGCTGGAATTGTTCCGGTGTTAAATTCAAGTCCAGTTGCTCGGCGTCCACAAAAGCATAATAAGCACCTCCGAAGGCGAGATCAAACCGAACCTTCCCCAATCCGGGGACATCAATCAGGTCATCCAGTTTTACCACAAAAGAGGGAACATTATGGAAATAAACACACTGTACTTCATCTGCCGAAATTCGGGCATAAGACGTTACCAATCCGGCCGGGGTGTCAATTTTCAGGCTTGTAATCGGCTCCGTCATGGGAAGAAGACCCAGATCCAGGACTGCTTTACTCACGGCTATGATTCCGTGACCACACATGCTGCTATACCCTTCATTATGCAAAAAAAGAACCCCGAAATCCGCCTGTGGTGTGACGGCTGGCGTAATCAGACAGCCGTACATATCCGCATGACCGCGGGGTTCCCACATCAGGGTCGTTCGCAAATGGTCATAATTGTCACGGATATAGCGTCTTTTTTCAAGTATAGTATCCCCCGGCAATTCCGGCATTCCAGCTAAAATAACCCGCAAGGGCTCACCGGCAGTATGATAATCCAAGGTTAATATTTTTTGCCAGTTTTTCGGAGGGGACCAGTCGATGTCCTGATTTAACAGTTTAATTTTCATGACAAAGTTCCATATTACAAAAAATATAGAATTTATTTCTTTGAATCTTGAGTAGTAAGAATATTTCAACCTGCTGGTTTTTTTCTAATAAAATGAATTTGTGACAACAGCATCCCGACCAACATCAGCAGACAACCCAGAAGTTCTCGCATCATAAGTAACTCGGCCAGAATGATCCAGCCTCCAATGACCGCAAATACACCTTCCAGGCTCATAATGATGGCAGCATGCGCGGGATGAGCTTCTCTCTGGGCGACAATTTGCAATGTATACCCGATACCAACCGAAAACAAACCGGTATATAATATTGGTATTGCAGCCTGATATATCGCTTCCCACTGATAGGTTTCAAAAATGAAACCAAAAGATAAACTCAGGAGGGAGCAAATCAGGAATTGCCAGAAGGCAAGGAAAAGTGGTTCCCAGCGATCCACCTGATAATCTATCACCATCACGTGTATTGCCCAGAAAAATGCACTGATTAAAACCAGAAGGTCGCCTTTCTGCAGGATCCAGTGTCCGTTCATACTGAGTAAATAAAGTCCGGTCAAAGCAAGAGCAGCACTCACCCAGGTCAATAGCCCGGTCTTTTTTCTCAGCAGAATCGCTAGAAAGGGAACAATGATAACATAAAGACCTGTTATAAAACCGGCCTTGCCCGCAGTTGTATAAGCAACGCCAATTTGCTGGAAAGAGGCCGCAATAAACAGAACGGCTCCCAATAATATGACTGATTTTCCAAAAGACCGCTTGATTCCGGCAGATTTAACCGATGCTTTGGTGCGTTTTTTCAGGAGGATAAAAGGTAAAAGCCAGAGACTGCCAATAGCGAAACGAATTCCGTTAAAGATAAAGGGTCCAAGAAATTCAGTACCTGCCCGTTGTGCAACAAAGGCAAAACCCCAGATGGCGGCAGTCAGTAAAAGTATCAGATCAGATTTAATTGTCCTGGCTTTGCTGAATGTCATGCTTGAAACAGTTTAATCCCTATTTCAGTGAATTATAATCCGAATCGACTTTTACTGGATGAGACGTAACTTTTAGTAGGTGCCAGAATTATTTTACTCCCACATGGCTTCAACATCCTGAATCTTTTTCGGAATAGGCTTTCCGAGTACTTTATGACCATTTTTAGTTACCAGCACATTATCCTCGATCCTGATACCACCAAATTTACGATATTTTTCCACTTTGCTGTAGTTGATGAACTCGGAAAATTTTTTCTCGGACTTCCAGAGATCTATAAGTTCAGGAATAAAGTAAATTCCGGGCTCCACCGTCATAACATGCCCGGCTTCTAATTCCTTCGCCATGCGCAGATAAGCCAAACCAAACTGATCGCTACGTTTAACCTTATCACTGTACCCTACGTACTCTTCCCCCAGATCCTCCATATCGTGCACATCCAGACCCATATGATGTCCTAATCCGTGAGGAAAAAACAGGGCATGGGCACCCCCCTTAACAATTTCATCCAAGTCGCCTTTCAAAAAACCAAGGTTCGCTAATCCGCCGGCAATCACTTTGGCAGCGATGAGGTGAGCTTTTCTGAATTTAACACCGGGTTTCATAGCCGCAATGGACTGCATTTGCGCATCCAGTACGATTTGATATATTTCCTTCTGCTGGGCAGTAAATTTTCCTCCCACCGGGATAGTCCGGGTAATATCACTGGCGTAGTGCTCCAAAGATTCCGCCCCGCTGTCATTAACAGCAATATCTCCCTTATTCATCAGATTTCCATGATAATGATTATGCAGGGTTTCTCCGTGGATCGAAAAAATTATCGGAAAGGAAGTCCCGTTTCCTTTAGCAAGAGCAATTCCCTCAATGGCACCGGATATCTGCCGCTCATACATGCCGGGACGGGTATATTTCATGGCATAGGTATGCATATCATAAGCAACATCCAGTGCGAATTCTATTTCTTGTATCTCTTCCTGAGATTTTATAGATCTCTGGGCTACTACTGCCTTAATCATTTTCTGTGAGGCATAATTTTTTATCAAGGATGCTTGAATTCCGAGTAAATTCTGCAATTTGATCATATTTTCCGGGCGATATGGCGGCAGGAAATGTATTTTACGTCCCCGATTCATTATCCCTCTGATAGCAGTCTCCAATTTTGAGATGGGGTATACTTCTTTGATTCCTGCCTTACGCGCACGTTCTTTCAGGGTAGGCTGGGGACCCATCCAGACGACATCATCAATCGTAAAATCATATCCGAAAATAATCTCCTTTCCTTCATCCAGATCGATCAGTGCAGCGACTCCGGGTTCATCCAGTCCCCAATAATACAGAAAACTGCTGTCCTGCCTAAAGTGGAAAGGATTCGCCGGATAATTCATAGGGCTTTCATCATTTCCCAGAAAAAGTAGTGCGCCGGATTTAAAATTTTTCTTTAATTTTTTCCTTCGGTTTACATATACTTCGGTCTTAAACATAATGGTCTCCTTAATCCGTTCAGGTTCAATAACTGCCCTGCTCGGTTCTTTTTATGATTTCATTTTGTAGTTCGGTTGTCAGATCGACGAAATAATCGCTGTATCCGGCCACCCTAACGATAAGATCCTGATATTTTTCAGGATGCTTTTGTGCTTTTCTCAAAGTATCAGCTGTGACAACATTGAACTGTATATGATGTCCATCCATTTTAAAATAAGATCGGATGAGAGAAATTACTTTAGCCAGTCCCTCTTCATTTGCCAGAAGCTGCGGGGTAAATTTTTGATTTAAAAGCGTACCGCCGGTTCTCAGATGATCAATTTTAGATGCAGATTTCAAAACGGAGGTCGGACCATTCCGATCGGCACCCTGCACCGGTGATATCCCTTCTGATACCGGTTCAGCCGCCCTTCTTCCATCCGGTGTAGCACCAATAACACTGCCAAAGTAGACATGGCTGGTGGTGGGAAGCAAGTTAATCCGGAACTGACCGCCTCTTACGGTGGGCTTGCCATCTACCGCCGTAAAGAAAGCCTCAAAAACCCGGCTCAGTACAGAATCTGCATAATCATCATCATTACCATATTTGGGAGTATTATCGATCAATTGTTTATAGAAGGAGACATTTGAACGGAAATTGTCTTTTAAAACATTTATAAAATCTACCATTTGAATTGTTTTTTTATCGAAAACATGATACCGGATTGCCGTCAGGGAATCTGTGAGTGTTCCCAATCCTACCCCTTGAATATAGGAGGAGTTATAACGAGCACCTCCGGCATTATAATCTTTTCCCGTTGTGATGCAATCATCAATCAGAAGCGACATAAAGGGTGCAGGAAGATATTTGGCATAGAGGCGTTCTATAATACGATTCCCGCGGATTTTTATATCGATGAAATGATTTAATTGCTTCTCATACGCAGCAAGCAGTTCATCAAAGTTTGTGAACTGGGAGGGATCTCCGGTTTCAATCCCGATTTTCTTTCCAGTGCGCGGATCGATACCATTATGCAGGACGATTTCCAGGATTTTCACCAGATTAAAATACCCGGTAAGAATATAGGCTTCTTTTCCAAAGGCACCCGCTTCCACACAACCGCTTGCACCGCCATTACGGGCATCAATTATCGATTTTCCCTGTCGTGTCAGTTCCTGGATTATCGCATCGGTATTGAAAATTGACGGCTGGCCAAAACCGGTTTTAATAATCTGCAGTGCCCGTTTGAGAAACAGGTCGGGATTTTTCTTACTGATTTGTACCATAGAGCTGGGTTGAAGCAGACGCATTTCCTCAATTACATCCAGAATCAGGTAAGATAGTTCATTCACGGCATCCGAACCATCCGCTTTGACTCCCCCCAGATTAATCAGGCAGAAATCCGTATAGGTATTACTTTCCTGGGCCGTGACACCCACTTTTGGCGGAGCAGGCTGATTATTGAATTTAATCCAGAAAGCCTGCAGCAATTCCCGGGCGTGGGATTTGGTCAACTCCCCGTTTTGCAAGTCCGTAACATAAAACGGATAGAGATGCTGATCCAGGCGACCGGGATTGAAAGAATCCCAGGTATTTAATTCCGTGATGACTCCCAGGTGAATAAACCAGTAATATTGCAGAGCTTCCCAAAACGTTCTTGGTGGACGAGCTGGAACCCATTGACAGACTTCACTGATTTTCAATAACTCTTTTTTTCTCTGAGGATCTTGTTCCTTTCGTAGCTGTTTTCGTGCTGCTTCGGCATATCTTTCCGCAAATAGAATCAAAGCATCTGCAGCCACATCCATGGCCCGAAGTTGTTCCCTCTTATCCAAAGCTTCCGGATCTTTTTCTACATCCAACTGATTGATTTGCCGAGCAATATCCTGTTTAAAATCCAACAATCCTTTTCGATAGATTTTATCGTCCAATACAGTATGTCCGGGAGCACGTTGTTCCATAAACTCGGTAAAAATCCCGGCCTGATAGGCTTCTTTCCAGGCTACTTCCACTTCCTCAAAAATGCGATCCCGAATGGACCGCCCTTTCCAGAAAGGCATGATTTTTTGCTCATGTATTCTGCGGGTTTGGGGAGAGACGGTAAAAGGTATTTTTTTGCGGGAATGCAGTATATCCAGATCTGCCTGGCTGTGGGTACATAATTCCGGATAGGTGGGAGTCGCTTTAGGTCCAGGACCTCTCTCACCCACTATAAGCTCGCTTTCACCTATCCATATTTTTTTGTGCTGCAGTAAATGTTTAAAAGCAAGCGCCCGGGACATGGGAATTGATACACGCTCCGCGGCACCACTCGCATAAAATTCGGTTAGGAGTTCTGCCCTTTCATGAGAAAGGGTTGGTTTGGACTCCAGACTGTGTTGTCTTAATTTTTTTATGCGATCATTCATATATCAACCCCCGATATTGACCTCAAACCCATAAGGTACAAAAATCGATTGAATTTGTTTAAGCTCATAATCACTTTGATGATGAAGACGAACCATATTTTGTTTCTGGTTCAATTTTTTATATTTATCCTCCCCCATCATATTATAGGGTAAAAGGTCAATTCGTTCAATCTCTTCATATTTTTTTAGGAAATCAGCAATCTGTTGTAGGTTTGTTTCCGTATCTGTAATCCCTGGAATCAACGGAATCCTGATAATTACCCGACTCCCCAGCTGAAGGAGTCTATCCAGATTATCCAGTATCTTTTTATTAGAAACCCCTACAAATTTTTTATGGCGGTCCGGATCCAGAATCTTGATATCAAACAAAAAAATATCCACATCCGGTAAGATATTTTGAAAGGTTTTCCAGTCGGCATATCCTGAAGTGTCCACGGCAGTATGTATATTTTCTTTTTTACAGGCCAACAGTAATTGATGAAGGAACTCCGGCTGTATCAGGGGTTCACCCCCGGAGAAGGTTACCCCTCCGCCGGATTCTTCATAAAAAATCAGATCTTTTCGCAGCTCCCTGAGCAGTTCCGAAATGGAAACACGCCAGGCTACTTTATAGGGAATTTTCCGGTAGAAGGGCCTCAGACAATACTGTGCTTGCTCCGGATACAAATTGGGGGACATTTGGGGCCGGCTTTCCGGATTGTGACACCATGTGCAATGGAGGGGACAGCCCTGCATGAACACAGTAGTCCGGATTCCCGGACCATCATGTACAGCATATCTTTTAATATTAAAAATATAGCCTGTTTTCATTGTTTGCCAAAAATATCTATTGCACCCGCTTTTTACCGACCGAATAACGGAGGTAAAAACAGCGTGAGCTGAGGAAGATAGGTTATCAGAATCACCCAAAGAATAAAAATAATTAAAAAGGGTACCACCATTTTCCAGATATCCAGTAACGGTTTTTCAAAGCGGAGTGAGGAAAAGAACAAATTCATCCCCACCGGGGGGGTCAGATAACCTAATTCCAGATTCGCGAGAAATATTATTCCCAGATGGGCAGTATCGATGCCAAAGGCCATTCCCATCGGTACAATGAGAGGTACAAATACCACGATCGCAGAGTAGATATCCATCAGGGCACCGACGATGAGGAGCATCAAGTTTAATATGAGCAGAAATACGAATTTTGATTGAATTGTAGATTTTACCCAGTCCGTTGCCTTGAGAGGTATTTGTTCATCCACCAGGTATGAAACCAGACCTGACGCCAGTCCGAGTACGATGAGTAATGCCCCTACCAGAACCAGGGATTCCAGCATGGCACTGGCTAATCCCTTTGTGAATTTTATCTTGCGATGGAATACCGTCTCCAGCATAATTGCCCACATGGCAGTAACCGCCGCCGTTTCCACCAGGGTTAACAGCCCGCCAAAGAGACCGACGATAATGAACAAGGGCAGTAAAAGGTCCCCTTTAACCAGCCAGGTAGCCTGGAACAGTTCTTTTAGATCAAATTTTTGTTTTTCTCTATTAACTCTCTTCCCTTTTAAAATACTGTACATTGCTAATATGATCACCAGCAACATGCCGGGGACTATTCCTGCCAGAAAAAGACGATCGATGGCCACAAATCCGTAAATACCATACAGGATAACCGGCAGACTGGGGGGAAAGAGTAAACCCACTGAACCGGAAGCCGTCAGCAATCCAATTCCAAATTTATCTTCATTCTGTGCCGCCAGCAAAATAGGAAGTAATAAACCCCCTAAGGCCAGAATGGTAACACCGGAAGCTCCGGTAATGGCTGTAAATATGGCACATCCGATGACGGTTGCCAAGGCTGCACCCCCGGGGAGCCAGCTGGTCCAGGCCTGAACGAAACGAACCAGTCGTTGTGGTGCGCCACCATGGGCTAACACCGTACCGGCAAGTGCAAACAGGGGGATACTTGGTAAGACCGGTTGAGTCAGAATGCGGTAGGTTTCGGTGGGTAAGGCAGCAATCGGTATTTCAGCCGCATAAAAAAGAAGCAGGCCTGCTCCTCCCAGAGAAGCGAAAATAGGCATTCCCAGAAAGGTTACAACAACCAGTGCGATAAGAATAGGGGTTGTAAGAATGTATCTTTGTTCAGCCGGAACCAGCATAAAACCTATAATAATCAGGATAGCAACAGCGAACACGAATAACTTTACACGCATCGATTGGGGTGTTTTGAATAACATTATGGCAGAAAGAATAATAAAACCCACCGGCATGGTAAGTTGAGCCAGCCAGATCGGGAACCAACCTGCAATTGTTTCTGGACTATCATACTGGACATAAACCAAATCGTAGGAAGCCTTGGCCAGGGCAAACAAGATGGTGGTTGTTCCGAGACTTACCAAAAAGGATATTATTTTTGTACGTTTTCCAATATCTAAAAATTGAGTAGCCGCAATAGAGAGGTGTTTATCTTGAACTGCCGCCAGAAGGGCACCAACCAGGGCAATCCAGAGTGTAGAATGTTGAATCCAGGTGGAGCTGCCGGAGACCAGAAAAATGCGAAATGGCCGGCCAAAAACATCAAGGACAGGTAGTAAAGAAACCACCAGCAGCAGAAAAACTCCCAGGTAAAGCAGTAATTTAATCCCGATCCTGTTGAGCCAGGAGTATTTTTCCCTGGGCAGGTCTTTATTCTTGCTCATCGACCCTATCCACCGAATTTGCAACTTTCAAGGCCTGATCGAAGAGGTCAGCCGGAATATAATCCCCCCGAATTTTAGGATAGGCTTCATAAATGACTTCTTTCCATTCCTTCATCTGCTGCTCATTGGGCGTGATGACAGTCAAACCCCTTTTTACCATCTCTTCCAATGCCCGATCTTCTAATTTCCGTATTTCTCCCTGAAGTCGTTCGCCTGTTTCAATTGCGCTCTGTTTTAGTTTAATTTTCAGGTCGTCCGGAATTTTATTCCAGGTACTCTTGTTCACGATAGTCGCACCAACCAGGGGTGCCCAGGGTAAATCGATCATGTAAGGGGTAAACGGAAACCATTGACTGGCCAGGGAAAGCATGGTTGAAGAATTATAGGCATTAATCATTCCGCTTTGCAAACCGGGAAGGATATCAGTTGCCGCCAGGGGTACCACATTAAATCCTGCATTTTTCCATAACTGAATAGACTTATCATCACCAGCCCAGGTAAAGAGCTTGGCTTTCCGGACGGTTTTTACATCCGGAGAAGGCTCTGGAACAAAAAACCTGACCCATCCCGCATCTCCCCAATTCAAGACAATAAATCCCTCTTCCTCCAGGGTATTTTCCAGCCGGGGAGCGAGGGAATCTCTTACCCGATTTAAAGTCTCCCAGGAGTCAATTGCCAGCGGAATTGCCAGGGCATTCACATCAGGCGTGATCTTTGCCAGACCGGCGGTGGTCAGGGCGGCAGCCTGTAGCTGACCAATTCGCATTTTCCGGACCATATCCCCTTCATCACCGGCCACACCTCCCGGATAGATTCTTAAAGTGATGCCTCCGTTACTGATTTCAGACCAATTAACTGCCATATCCTTGAGAATTTCATGCCAGGGAGATCCATTCGGAGCCAGTGTGGCCATTTTGATCGTAATCGATTTCCCTGAAATTCCCGGTAAGGGAAGGATTAAAATAGAAAAAATTGACGTGATGACAAAAAACTTAAAGCTGGTGAAAAATCTTATCATATTATAACCTGCCTAGCTTTTTTAAATAAAGTAATCTTCAATATTCTCTAATAAAAATTGTGCTTTTCTCTGGGCAAGGATATTGGATAGTCGAAATTCAGGATACTGGTCCACATTAAATTCCAAAACCTTCTGTAACAACTGTTCGAAAGTATCTCGATCCTGTTGTCTTACACAAACCGCCTCTGCAAAAGCCAGGTGGGGACTTACCGACTGCCCCTGGTTTAACTCCATGGCACGCTGGTAATGTTTTTCCGCACTGGCGATACCGCCTCCCTCTGCTTCGGTTCTGCTCGCATCAAAATGAATAAATACTTCATGTATGGCACCTTTGTTCCAGCTCTCATCCAGTTCCAGGGACTTTTCCAGAATCGCTTTAACGACAGGTAATTCAGCCACCAGACCCATATCATTTGTGGACAAAGATATGGCAGAGATCCAGGCTACACCCGTCCAATACAACGCGGTTACATCCTTCTTTTCTGTCCTGGAAACTGCTGTAACAGCATCCTGTTGAAGTTGCTCAGAAATACCTGTATACTTCAACTCCAGAGCATTTAAGCCATACCCACGGGCTCTTAGGAACAATTTCTTGGCACGCTGCTTATCTTTTCTGGCCTGTTCAAGGTCCGTTTTTTCTAACACCTCTGCAGGTGCCAGTACAAAAGCATGTGAATATTGCACAAATCCTGAACAGGTCCCAATGAGTAATTTCTGATTTTCAGGCGTAGATTGTAAAAGTGCCTCCATGGTTTTCAGGGCAAACGGCAGAGCCTCGGCAACCAGTTCAGGGTCTTCATCAGTTGCGAAAACGCTGGTACCTTCCGAGGTCAGCGCATTGGCCACCGAGTTAACCGCAAGTTTTTTTATCGAGCAGCCATTCAAAAGCAAAAATGGGATAAGGATTAACAGAATGGGGAATCGTCTTGATGAAAACGTGATGGTATTGGTCCTACTTTTTTTACACATTGGATTGACCCAAATAAATTAAAAAAACGATTTTTCTGAATCAATTCTAAAATATAACCATAATAATCTGAAAAACCGAGCCGTAATCAAATATGCCTTATCCTCATTTGAGTTTGTAATCGGTATAGGCCAAAATTTCTTTAATGCTGTTTAGTCGGTTGAGTATCGGATTTATAAATCTTAGTTGAAATGGGGTGGATACTTCCGTTGCTTCATCTTTGACCGCCGGTAGGTAGTCGCCAGTTCCAGGAAAATATCAACATCCCTTTCCAAATCACTTTCGGTCCCATCAAAATAGAAATTGCGGATCGGTACTCCCTCATGATCCCGGCTCACCCGCGGATACACCGCTTCACTGACAATTCCGTTCATGCAGGTAAAGGGACTGATATCAATTATTCCGTCAGCACCTTTCTGATAAAAGTAAAGCGCTCCCCCCACATTCAGAACCATTTCTCCCAGCGACCCGGAATAAGGCAAATAGGGAGATGCCAGATCCAGTAAGTCCTTGATCTGACTGGTTTCTTCATATCCAATAAATCTCTCCTTAAGAGAATGAAGCAACAGGTGCTCATCCCGTGCCTGAATTTTATCTTTAATCACTGCACCAAGCATCGATTTTGAAAATCTTTGCCCTTCCAGGCGCATATCAAATCGCTGCATAAAATTCACATAAAATACCCATTCGGCGATTCCCGCCAGCCAGGCCTCTCCTCCCAATTTTTCGACAACTCTTATGAGCTGGCCATTGGTAAAATCGTCGAGTCTGCAATAAATTTCTCCCACAATGCCGATCAGGGGCTTGGTGCGGGTGTAATCGGTTTCAATGGTTGTATATTTGTCACGAATTTCGACCATGGTTGATTTAAGTAAGTCAAATTTTTCTTTCAGAGGGATATCAGTTTTCTCTACCACACCGCATAGTGAATCAAGACATTCAGCATGCACCCGATCCGTATCACCAGAAACTTTTTCATACGGGCGAGTCTGGAGCAATAATCGACGCAAAGCATCGGCGCAAACCAATCCCCACCAGGCAAGCCGGATAAATTCTCCGGGATTTCCCCCAATTTCATTATATCCGTTGGCACTGGTCGGAGCAAGAACCATAACCTGTTCAAGGCCCCTATCTTTCAGAATTTTCTGGAACAGATCCCGATATTGACCAAAGCGACAGGGTCCGCCGGCAGTTGGCATAAGAAAAGCGGTCTCGTCCGGATTGAATTTTGGATCCTCCACAATTTTAAGGAAGCCACCCAGGGTTACGATTTCCGGATAACATTCTTCGCCGATGGTATACTGACGACCCAGATCCAGGGTGGTAGGATCGGATTCAGGGACCATCTGGCCATTGACACCAATGGCACGGTAACAGGCAGCCATGACGGCTGCCCCTTCGACACTCATGCGGGGTATATATAAAGTTTTCCCTTGCAGGGATCCGTTTCCTGAATTTGCAGGCATAACTATCTCCTATTTAGATTCCACCATCGGAACAGTTTCCGGTTGTCTCGGTTCTTTCATCCATCGACGCAGCGCACCCTTACTGTCCAGATAAGCTTCACAACGGGTCATGTAACCGGCATCATTCCCATGGCCGTCAAACTGTAAAATAAGGAACGGTTTTCCGGAAGCCTGTGTGATGTAGTGTTTAATATAAGAATCGGGGCCGCACTTGAAATTGGTCATATAGATGATATGGAGATTAGAATACTTGCCCACAATTTTTGCAGCAGCCAGTATTTTTCGACCATAATTCCAGTACATATTTGCATTTACGTCCGAAATATCTATCGAATCTACCGGTAAAAAATCCATCGGTATGACATTCACCCCATAGTAATTTCGCAGCTTGTTCCCAATATCCAGAGTCAAACCGCGATCGTTAATATTGTACGTTCGCCCTACCAGGACGATACCAATTTCACCGGCGCGCTGGAGCGATTCCAGAGCAATTTCCCCGGCTTTAAGCATTTTCAGTTCGATTTCCCTCTTTTTCTGATAAGCAGCATCTAGCGCGGCTTTAATGGTTTGTCCTTTTTCTCCCAGCGGTGTCAATGCTTTTTCCAGCGACTTTTGAACAGCTTCCCGACCGAGTCTGAAACGTAAAGTCGGAATCAGAAAATTAGCACTTTTCTCTTCCAGCATTGGAGCTGAACGAACTACAAAGGGAAGGGTTTGACCCCAGGGACAATAATAACTGTTGACATTTTTGAATGGCGTTTCGGCATTTATATTATTTGGTATGAATACCCAATCTACAGATTTTTCCAGTAAGTTCAGAACATGCCCATGATAAACCTGAATCGGAATACAGGGTTCCGCTACAGAAGCTTCCACACCGGATTTAATAAGACGGCTGTTGGTTTCATCCGATAATAAGACAGAATATCCCAATTCCCGGAAAAAGGTATTCCAGAAAGGAAACTGTTCATAAATATACATTCCACGCGGTAATCCGATCACCGCCTTTCCCTGAAAATCAGGATCATATTCCCCAAAGTACAGTTTTCTGCGCAAGCCTATCAGATCATCAATAACGGGCTTCGGGGTGTCTGCCCGATGACGTCGAAATTTATCAGAGCACTGATCGCCCCAGTAAGTCTTCTCACCTTCCACGGTAAATTCCTGCATCTGACAATAATTGGTGCAAGCTTTACAGGTGAATTCGCGTAAAGTATAATCCACGTTGTCAAGCCCGAAACCTCTGAATTTAGTGGTTTTGCCTGTTTTAATAAATTTTTCGCGGGCAAGCAATGCCATGCCCACAGCACCGACCACACCATTATAGGGAGGAACGATGACTTCTTTATTCAGTACCTTGGCAAAGGCACAGGCGATGGCATCATTATAGGCAGTCCCACCCTGGAAAAATATTACCTCGCCAATCTTTTTATCACGGACAACCCGGTTCAGATAATTGTAGACTATCGAGTACGCCAGACCAGCTGTTAGGTCCGCCTTGCTGGCTCCACGCTGCTGGTATGCAGCCAC
Source organism: bacterium (assembly GCA_020350205.1). Taxonomy (GTDB): domain Bacteria; phylum Calditrichota; class Calditrichia; order RBG-13-44-9; family RBG-13-44-9; genus RQOF01. Next base: position 3,081,030 of record CP070707.1, on the reverse strand, counting down.
ATCCTGCTGCATGAATACTGTACATCTTTCCCCTAACTTGGTAGGTGTGCGGGAGGATAAGGCCAGCCTGGCAAATTCTTCTTTAATGGAAATGCCCAATTCTTCTGCACGCTCCTCCAAAAAGGAGCCGGTTCCCGCTGCACAGGCTTCATTCATTGCAAAATCCACCACAACACCATTTTCAATGCTGATGTATTTTGAATCCTGACCACCGATTTCAAAGATGGTGTCCGGGACTTTATCAAGCATCGTTTTTGCCAAAAATTCTGCACCGGTCTTATGGGCGGTAATTTCATCATTTATTGTATCCGCACCCACTAATTCTCCGATTAACTCGCGGCCAGAACCGGTGGTACCCACCCCTTTGACCCGGATCTTGCTCCCAAATTCCAACTGAATCTGATGCAGACAACGGTCTACCACTTCGATGGGTCGGCCTTCAGTCCGTGTATATATTTCCTTGATCATCTGCCCCTGGTCATCTAACAGGACCAGGTTGGTACTGACTGAACCAATATCTATGCCCAAATAGGCTTCGACTTCTTCCTCATTTTCAGACATGGCCCGGGGTTTTATCTGGTCCCGCAATAGAATAACTTTCTCTGCTGTAAGAGGAGACATGGCTTTCTCACCATTTCCCCTGGTATACTTACCCCTTAAAATACCCGAGAAGTCTACCTTCTGTTGTGAAGTATATCCATCTCTGGCCGAAATTGCCGCACCAATTGCCCCCATCCAGGCATAATAATCTGATACTTGCAATTCGGATTCATCCAGGTTAAAAACATTTCTGAAAGCCTGTACAACTCCGATATTTTTCGCCACCCCACCAATAAACAAAACTGGTTTACGGAAGGCTCTTCCTTTTATGATACCACTCTTAAAATTACGTGCGACTGCTTCACACAGGCCCTTAAATACTTCGGGTGGCTGATATCCTTTTTGTTGGGCGTGGATCATATCAGATTTGGCGAAAACAGAACAGCGCCCGGCGATTTTAGCACTTCGCTCAGCCTGCTGGACGATATCACCAATATCCTCGATCCGGTATTTTAATCGACTGGCCTGCTGATCGAGAAATGATCCGGTTCCTGCGGCACAATCACCACTCTTTTCATAATCCTGTATCCCGGTTTCAGCGGTTGATCCCATCTGTGCCAGCGCCAGGTATTTGGCATTCTGCCCCCCCATTTCAAAGACCGTTGCATATTCAGGATGCAAAGCACCGACACCGTGGGCAATTGCCTTAAATTCATTTTCATATTTAATCTTAAGGATATCGCTGATAAGTTTACCACCGGAGCCGCAAACATGGGCGTTCTTAATGGCATTTTGCGGTACAACCTCTAATATTTCCTTCAACACCATGGCGGTGGTTTCAACCGGGCTTCCCTTTAACCGCTGATAATGGGTAACCAGAATATCCGTCTCTGAATTTTGTGACGGGATAAAGAAAATATTTTTATTTTCAGCCAGTTTCTGCATGAAACCGCTGGCAGATTGATCCCCAATGAGCGCTATTTTTAAACTCACGGTGCCAACATCTATACCTAAATAAAAACTTGGAGTCTCCATGTAACCTCACTGTTTATAACACGATTTCCACAAACCGGTTCTTAATTTGAGTGATGAACTTTTACTTGAACAACGTTTACCCATATCGAAATTGGAAAAAGAAATTTATATTAAAATTCTAGCGAAAGGTTTTAATTTTATACTACAGCAAGTTATTTAAGACAGTAATTGTCTTGGCCTTCCTGAACATTCAGCCATAACAAATATTTGAATCAGTTATTTATCTCTAATATTATTAATAGGTTAGATTCTATCATTTTATCATTTTGTGATATAATTTAAGTCAAGCTTGCCTCACTGACAAGGAAATTTGTCTGCTGGCAATTTTTTAATTTTACACTTAACACATTATTTATAAAATTTATCTTGACATTTTCTCCAAAAAATTTAACTTACGTTGAATAAATTTATGATTGAATTTCTAGGGATGGAACGGTTTTAATTATCATTTTGATACGTGATAACTTTCCTTCCTGAATTCTTATATAAATTCAAAACCAAACTAGTGTCTGTACAAGCCAATTAATATTTTTATACTGCATAACTACGATTTCAGGATTTGACCGAGGAAATAATAGTATCTGGTCGGGTATAAATACAAATCTACAAATTATTTGGAAAACCAACTAAATTAAGGAGGAGTTATGCACAGATTTACGGTTGTTGCTGTAATGCTGACACTCATCTTGAGTGCCAGTTTCTCTTTGGCTGCAGACGCCGAGAGATCCCCTTTTATTTCACTTGAAAAACCCCAGCTTCCCGGAATTGAAGCACCCTGGGATCTTCAAGATAGCATTAATCTTGAGGTTGTTACCGGTGCCCTGGGAAACGCCGGGTCAGAGTTCGACGGGACCTATTATTATACCACCCGTTGGGGCTCTAATCTACTACACAAAATGGATCTAACCGGAGCACTGGTTGAAGAATTTTCAATTCCTGGTGTTTCAGGTTTGCGCGATCTGGCTTTTGACGGAACCTATATGTATGGTGGGGCTGCAGCAAACACCATTTATCAGATGGATTTTGTCAGCAAAACCCTGATCGGAACCATAACCTCACCAGTGGCAGTCCGACATATTGCCTACGATGAAACCAATGATGCCTTCTGGGTTGGAAACTGGAATACGAATATTGTTCTGGTCAGCCGCACCGGCCAGACGCTGGCAAGTATTCCAGCCGCCACTCATGGTTTTCTAGGTATGTATGGATCTGCTTATGACAGCTACACCAGCGGTGGACCTTATCTTATGGTGTTCGATCAGGGCAGTGGGGCCGGATTCCCCCAGCTGGTCCATCAAGTTGATTTAAACACCCTGACACCAACAGGTGTATCGTATGATGTAACCTCTGATTTTACAACCAATGCGGGTATCGCCGGAGGATTATGGATAGGAGAAGGCGTCGTACCTGGTTTTGCTTCTATCGGTGGCGTTTTACAAGGGACTCCCGATGTATTATTCGCTTATGAATTAGCCGCCGCTGCAGCTCCGGATGACCCCCTTCCCCCAACCAATGTGGCAGCCTATAGCGACTATTTAACACCTGCTGCAATGTCATTAACCTGGACAGATCCGACCAGCCTGGTGAGTGGCACTCCTCTGGCTGCAGGCGATTTCACCATCGAGATTGAAAGGGATGGAACACCCCTGACATCAGTAGCAGGTGGAACCGGAAATTATACGGATACCGGCTTGACCGATGGAACGTTATACGAGTATACTCTTTATGCCAAACTGGTTGCGAATGACAGCACCAGTTCCTCCGTTGTGGTTTCCTGGTATGCCGGCGGATCTCCGACTCCCTCATCACCGACTAGCCTGGCAGTGGTAGGTGGCGCGACCGATGCGGTTCTGACCTGGACAGATCCCACCACCCAGGAGGACGGGACACCGCTGGACGATCTTGATTCCATCTATGTGTACCGGGATGGCAATCTGATTGCCGCGGTGGATGCCGGTGTACAAACCTATACCGATGTTCCCCCACCCAATTTCTTTTATAATTATTATGTTGTGGCCAAGGATGATGAAACCCCTTCAAACCTGAGTGCACCTTCCAACACCGCCGGTGCATTCATTGGCACCACTCCCA
>CP070707.1:3043942-3077264 GCA_020350205.1 bacterium | reverse complement strand
CCGACTATAATCAGCTATTCTATAAATTTTTTCCATAACGGTTCATTTTTTAGAAATTAAAATCGAAAGAGAACATTTGAACCGCATCGAAATTAGTAAATTGCACGTAACCATAATCAATCGTAAAGGCTAAACCACCCAATCCAGCATGAAATCCGGCTCCGAATGATATGTCTTCCTCGTCATAGTTCGTTTTGTAGCCACCTCTTAGAAAAATCATTTTTCTGAAGTTATATTCCAGACCGAAATGAAGTCTTTCCGTAAAATCACGGGGATGAATGGCATCTACTGCCAGCATAATCTGGTGCTGTGACTCTTCCCTGGCAAACTGCAGCACATCCATTGCTACCCCGAACTTAAAAGTCAAAGGTAACGGAAAGTGCTCGGCTCGATATTTTTTCTCAGCCGAGAAATTTTGAAAAGACACTGCAAATCGCAGATCTTTGAATCCCGTGAAATAGTAAGTGCCAACATCAAAAGCAAAAAGACTCATTTTGGCATTATATTTTGTGGGACTATCCAGCATACCTATTGAGCCACTTCCCAAATCTTCGCTCAGGTACTTAACTGTGCCACCTAATGCAAATGCATCGGAAATCCGCTTCGCGTAGGTAAGACCCAATCCCCAATCGCTCGGTGAAAATGTCCCGGTCTCTTCATATCCCTGGGCATTGTTGGCTAATTGGGTACCATTGATCGTTCCCCAATCGGCAGACGCAAAACTAATCCCAATGACCCCCCAGTTACGGTATTTGTAGGTCAACGCACCCGCATTGACATTTATATCTGCAATCCAGCGGGTCTGGGTAAGAAATACATGTCCCCGATCGGTGTAGGCGATTCCTGCCGGATTCCAGAAAATTGAACTGATATCATCGGCCATGGCAGTATAAGCACCACCGAGGGAACTCGCCCTTGCCCCGACAGGAATCGACAACCACTTCATGCCGGTCTGAGCAATTTTTTTCAGATTACCAGCCTGGGCCGAAAAGGCGATGCTGATAATCAAAACCAGAATCATTAAAAATTTGTTTTTTATGATCATTTCAATCTCCTCATATAATCCTTTTATCAAGGTTTTTCATTTCCCTGCCTTCTTATCGGACAACAACAAATTTTTCAATGGCGGAGGGTAGAGAATTTCCTTCTAAGTCCTTCGCGTTGTCAACCTGCAGGATATATACCCCGCTTGCTATTTTCTGATTAGATTCAGTGACCTGATCCCACCGTTCATCAGCACTTCCACTTTGATGGTCGATCACTTTTATCAAATCCCCTGTAGCAGTATAGATGCGAATGGTGCAATATGGAGGTAGATTAACCAGCAACAGATCATCCTTTCCAGTCCCCGGATAGTTAAATTCTATAGCCCCGGCTATAAAAGGATTTGGTACAATCCGAATTTTATCTGTATTTTCAGCACCGGGCGCGAAGGCGTAAGCAGGAATTTCAGAACGATTGGCATATTTGGAGCTCTCCAGTGATTGACCGGGAAATAAACCGTCCGTATTTTGCGTACCGTCATCCACAGCTGTTACCGCATAGTGATAGGGCTGCCCCCGAATCACAGACGAATCGTTGTAGGTTGTAACGCTGGCAGGAACTTCTGCAATGAGTTCCCAGACGAGATGCGTACCTTCCTCGTTTAACTCACTGTATTCATCTACTAAAAAATTCCCGCGTTTCCGATAAATTTTATAATAATCAAGGTCGGGGACACCTGTATCCGGATCACCTTCACCCGATAAATCCTCCCACTCAAGGTAAATGACATTTGGACCGGAGGTTACGGTCAAATCAGGAGCCGGTAGCGGATCAGGAATATCCAATCCTCTATCCCAGGCCCATAAAGCCCTGTCCATGGTCATGAACAAGGAGTCTTTTCCGGTGGCGATCAATGCATTTTTCGCATCGTTATCGAAGGTGGATGAACCACCCCGATACCAATCCCGCCATTCCAGTCCCTTACTGATCGATAATTCGCGGGAAATCCCATTCACGCCCACGGCATAGACAAACACCACCGAATCGCCCAGGCTCATCTGATAAGGCCCGAAAGCCTGGAATGGGTACTCATCTTCCTGAAACATAGGGTCATCCGGCCAACCTGCCTGGTCTTCGACCACCTGCTTCGTACCTGAACTTGCCCAGTCCCAGACAGTTGCAAATCCCGGAAAATCTGAATCCCATACATTATAAATACTCATATTGGCAATGATTGATACCGGTTGAGTGGTCCAGTCAGTCCTGTTCGTGGGAGAAGTATCCACATGAAGTGCTGCGAATCCCTGATAGGAACTGGAAACGAATTCTCCCGATGGCATAGGTGTTGCGCCCCCTGAACCGACCGCAAATCTCGGATCCCCGGTGTCATCAAAATCCGCACCTCCCGGTTCAAAAGTTACAATATCCGGATGATCACCGTCCCATCCGTAGGAAATCTGCAGATCTCGAGTGCCGGTGGTTAGTGCAGGCGTGTACGTTTCATAGGTTGCCCAGTCATCTTTTCCCTCTTCATACCATCGCGAATAAGTGATGTAGGTTCCCTCTGCAGTCTGAAAGCTATAGCCCACAAAAAAGTAGACATCCTGGAGGGTCTGGGAAGGATCCGTGTCTGGATCATCATCCTGATCCCAATCAAAGGTGGTCAGATAACGACAATAATGAATGGTATAATCATCATGGTTGGGATTGGAAAAAGAGTAAGACCTCTTCAACACATCGAATCCAGGTTGGGCCTTATACCGCACCTCAATCATGGCATCTGCAGGCAAATCGGGAACGACCTCACCCGTAAAGGGACGGGAGGATAGCAGTAATTGTCCCTCAGAATAGACATATACGAGTGGCGGTTCATATCTGCGATATTCTTTTATCCCGTAAGGTTCAGCCTGATTATAACTCATGGGCCAGAAAAATTCCTCCTTACTGTGTACTACTCCATCCACATCCACCCAGTTACCAATGGTAAATCCGCTATTGTAAAAAACAATGTTGGCATAGCGGAAGTGATCCTGTGGCCATTCTCCAAGGGGTTGTGTCTCGTTGGTATTAAGATAGTCTGTGGCTTCCACTCGATATTTAAAATCACCCAAATCATGAGTTCGGGTTTGACCGAAAAGGAAACTCAGCGACATCAATAATAAGCAAATTGAGAGTATCCCCACAGATAGGCCTGATAAATTCACTATATTCAGGTATTTCATTTGCAATTTCCTCCTAAAAGAATCGATAGATATTAATAGTTACCTTATCTGTTTACAGCTGAACACGCAGGCCGAAGAATATATCTCTCGGATTGACAAATTGCGACCAGGTGTTCCATCCCAGATCGATATAATCCTGTTTGTAATCTCCCAATTTATCATTTCCTTTTTGAGATCCCGTCTCCCATGGGAAATGGAGCGAATCAACATAGCGGTTCCAAAATAAAGGATTTGGGAATCCTTTATAATTAAACAGATTCCGGACTTGCATAAATAAACCGAATCTGACCCGATTAACATTGAATCTTTTTTCCAGTAAAAGATCGGTATTCCAATAGTCAATTTGATCAGCATATCGTTGTTCACTCAGTGGCGAATCTGGGTTTAGCAGACTTTTTCCGCCATCTGCCCATTCCTGAAAGACATTGAGTCGCCAATCCGCCAACAAATTAAATCCTACTATATTCGGTCCATAATTTGGCGGTGTTTTAAAGGTGACATTGATACGAACAGCTGGAACAGGCCAGCCACGCTCCTGAAGGGCATTCTCCGCTTGCTGTTTAGCGAGTTGACGATTTTCATAAATATAACGTAATCCGGTACGCCCGGTGCTTCCTACGCTATATTCCAGAGTCGCCCAGCCGTACCACCAGCGTCCAATCCTTTTATCAAGCCGAAGTTCCAACCCCCGGATATCGGCATAACTGTTGTTGGCATACGTCTCAACGATATTTTCATCGTTATAGGAAACAATATCCTGCTCACTTAACTGATTACTGACGTCCTTATAATAACCCATTATTCGAATCAGGTAAGATTGGGCAAAACTCTGTTCTATCCCAACCTCATAGGATATCGTCTTGGGCCAGTCAGCCTGAAGATTGGGCATCAATGCACCATTGGAGTAGGGTTGGGTGGCATATAACTGGTCGTTTACCTGAGGCTGGTAAAAATGCCCATAATTAAAGAATATTTTACTGGTTGCCGTGACCGGATGCGAAACACCCAGCCTGGGGCTCCAATAAAGTTTGTACGATTTCTCCGCAAGTCGGTACGTATCGAAGCTGTTGTTATTTGATCTGAATTGATCCAGCGTATATGGCTTGTTTGCGAAAATAAACTGAGGATTTAAATTAAAGGGATCGACCCCTGGCTGCAGATAATCCATCCGTAAACCGACATTGGCAATCATACCTTTATACTCAAGTTTATCCTGGAGATAGGCCCCGAGTTTAAGCGGTGTCTCATCATAGTACCACCAGTTCTCAGGTGCTTCCTCATAAGGTTGGGTGGTCTGACCATGATTTATTTCTCGCCGTTCTTTAAATTGACTATATTGTACGGAAAAACCGGCTTTAATCTGATTGTGGCGGTTGATTTGTGTCACAAAATCGAATGATGTTTTGATACCCCAATATTTAGAATGGTCCTGACCACGACCGCCTCCGGACATTAAAAAGTCTCCCAGGATATCGTATTTTTCTGTTATGCTCCCATATTGACTTCCGAAATAGCCAAAAGGCGCTTCGTCATAATAGTTGTTTCCAATTTTTTTAATTCCAGTCGTATCTCGCAAGCCAACGGGTTCCTGGAGCGTGCTATAATTAGTGTATTCCACAGAGAGGTCATAATAGGAGTTTGCACTCAGGACATGGTTAAGGGAGATACCCCCACGATACTGTTTGGTCTCAACTGGATTAAAATTTGCATCATGCCAGATATACCGCCAATAAAAAATATCTCTTCCATATTCGTTTCCCTGCCTGTTTCCCATTATAATTCCATTGGTATCATCATAAATAGATCCGCTGACGCCGCGAATCAAGAAGAAGGCATTATTAAAGGAAAGCTTCATCTGGGGAGTAATATGACCGGTAAACTTAAGTAACGTAGAACTGTTGACGGAATTATTCCGGCTCATGGGATAGACCAGCTGCAAGTTCTCATACCGCTGAGATAACATAAACGCGATCGGAGTCTTGGGAATGGGTCCACTCAAAGTACCGTCAATGATATAATCCGGCTGATCTGCATATTCAATCAGGCGGTGTTGCCATTTCCAGATTTCCAGACCTTCCTGCGGGGTAATATTATTATTGGGATCGTTATCTGCCAAAAATTGCCTGGCGACTTCATTCCACCCAACAAATGCAAACGGATATTCTCCCCGATTCACCATCTCCGGAGAAACACCCGTAAAGGCATCCGGTCCGGCATAAACCTGCCAGAAAGGCCCATCTATACTATAAGGGCTGGGCCCGAAATGTTTCCGGGCAGGTGGGCTGACCCGGGTATCAAGACTGAAGGAATAACGATTGGGACTTCCTTCAGTTGTAACGACATTAACCATACCGGAACGAATATCTCCAAATTCCGCATTAAACCCTCCAGTCAATACTTCAATTTCCTTGATGGCGGTCAGATTAATATTGGTGAGCGGTTGTTGATTTCTTTCATTCCGGGTGGATAATCCGTCGATGACAATATCGGTCTCGTTTAATCCACCCCCTCTGACAAGTAAACCCGTACCTTCGGTGGAAGCGGATAAATCAATTCCGACCTCGGTTGCTAAGATTTCTTCCAGGTTCTGCATCGGTCTTTCTTCTATCGCCTCCATAGTAATAATTCTCTGACTGGATGAGACATCCATCTGAATGACCGGGCGTTCCGCTTCAACGACTACCATCTCTCCATCGATGGTTTCAGCTTTCATGGTAACGTTTAAATCAGTCGTCTGATTGATGTTGACATCCACATTTTGTTTAATGACCGTGGCATATCCGATTTGGGAAATTTGTACTGAATAGGTTCCCGGCGGAACATTCAGTATGAAAAAGAAACCATCCTGGTCTGTTGCAGCACCCATCTTGGAATCTTCAATGACCACATTAACACCAATCAGAGGTTCACCCGTGTCCTCCGCAATGACCTGTCCCGCAATTTTTCCACTTGCCGCCTGTGGAATACCGTAAGACACCCATATCAGAAGGACAGAAACAGCAACAAACAGTGACAAAATACTTTTAAATTGTTTCATTTTCTACCTCCTGCTGAATGATATAATTTTTTAGAGATTTTTTCTGATAACATTTCACTCATATGCTATTCCTCCTCAGTTAATTCATTATGTAATTAAATATCTATCTAAATTGACTCGATCCTATTTCGTTATCGATCAAATTTTGTATCCAATCTGGATTATTAAACTCGTCCGGATGATTCGAGTGTACCAATAGATATTGTTCGTCGCCGGTTCTATCCAAAAACACAAATTCGGTGATACCATTTAAAGCATAGCGCCAGATGATAACAGACTTTATGGAACCAGGATTCGAAATCTGGCGATCAATCTCCGTGGGCATTCCATATTGCAAGTAGATTCTTCCCATATCAGAATCGATACCATTTTTAAAGGTGTTCTGGACATAAGTAACCTTTTTAAGGTATTCGATCATAAATTCATTCTCAAGAGTGGAAGGATCGGGATCTTTTGATTTCCAGAACTTCAGGAGAAATTCCTGCTTGGCCTGAAAATTTAGTTCATTTATAATTTCTTTATCCTTGTCGGTAAGCAGGTACTTAATTTGATGAAAATATTGATCTAATTCGGATTCTGATAAAGCCAACAAATGTCCTTCATCTATGTCACCCCCGGTCAGCCAGAAATAGTGTGAAACCGATTGACGCTGATCGGTTTCCAAATCAACCACAGTAATAACCAGCCGGTATATACCCGATTTTGCTTCATTCAAAGTAACAACTTCGATCCGGGAAGAGCTTTTTGTTTCTTTAATTTTTCTGATTTCGGGCTTATGAAGATATTCATTTCCTGCCAAATCAAAAACCTGATAGTGACAGGAAAATGCAGTGGGCGAATCAGGATCATAGTACATATTATTAATTTCATGATACACAAAGAATTTGCAGGATGTTGAATCGACCTGGAAGACCCGCGCTGGATTAGGAATGAGCAAAAGGCCATATTTTTCAAATTTATTGTGATCTGAGGCCTTATCTATACCTGAAACAAAATATGGATCACTGATTGAAAATCCGGACCCTAAATTTTTGATATACAATTGTTCCTTGATATTGCCTTCCAGTTTCAGTTTTTCGTTAAAAACATTGACATCAAAAGTTACCCGCCCCGCAGGCAGTTCAAGCATGATCATGTCAACATATCTGTGTGTCTTATCCATCAGGAGCGGGTCCGACAGATTAATGTCATGTTGAACAGGTATTGAATCAAGAATGACTTTATTGGAATCGCTGACGGTTAAATTCAGGTTCAAGGTAACAGCTTTATCTGATAAACTTAGAAACGGTGCAATATCAATCGAATATATAATTTCACAACGGGTTTTACCATTTACTCCTTGATACTGACAAATATCCATGAAGAAGTCAAGTGCTCCACTACTTCTCCATGGAGATTCCATTGAAAATGTGGCGAATTCAGTTTTGCCAGATTGAACCTGGACTGAAATAAGTGTTAGAAACGATAGACCGACTAATATTCTACTTATCAACTTAAATCACCAAAATATTTAATTCTCAGTTCATTAATATTGATACCTGGTAGCTCTTTTTCTCCGCAAAATTTTGTATCCAAATTATTCGTCTTTTTAAACTTCACTGGTTTCTTCTTCAGACTCAATGGCCATGAGAAATGCCGCTATGATCGCCAGAATCATTCCCATAGTAATGATGGAAGGTGGAATAACGCTATAAATAATCAGGGACAGAACGATAGTAATTACCGGAGCCCCGGCATTGGTTAACGGACTCACAATGATCGCTTTCCCAAAGCGGAACGCATAAACCAGACAGAGAGCACCAATTGCATTAAGTATTTGTATCATAGCAGCCAGATAAGGTCCTTTAAATCCCCAGTTAATAGATTGAGAAAAATCAGTCATGAGTAAGGCAAATGGTATTAACAGTAATCCGGTAAGCATCATATAGAAAAAGATACTTTCTGCTTTCATCGTCTCATTGGCAAATTTCATGACATAGGCTTGAATTCCCCATGCCAGGAAAACCAGAAGTGATAATAAAATCCAGAGATATCCGGAGGTTGTCGTATTTTCGGGAGATTGATAGGACAAGAGTGGAATTGCCAGCAGTGCAAGGATAATTCCCAGCCAGCCTCTTTTACTTGCCCGTTCCTTGAGAAACCAGTAAGACAAAAGAATTGTCACAACAGGTGAGAGGGAAATAAAGGGGAACACAAGGTAAGCCGGTCCCATTATCAATGCCTGAAAAAGGATTAATTGTCCACCAGCTCCCAGAAATCCAATCACAGCTCCAAGAAAAATGGATCGCATATCATATTCCAGTTTCCAATTGATTATTTTTAAGGCAACCAGGGCGGGCGGTATCATGGTCAATGCCCAGACAGTATATCCCAGGGTGGCTGGAAATCCCGCTTTTTCCGGAATTTCTATAATTGCTCCCCAAATCCCCCAGAAACTGGTTGTGACCAGAGCAAATATAAGCCATAATTTAGATTTCAATTTCGTCTCCTTTCACCCATTTCCGATGTGATCAAATTCAGTCATTTTATACATGACTTTGCCGGATTTCGTGGCCTCTGCATAAATTTCTATGATTTCCATAATCTTGGCAATTATCAGATATAGCGGTTTGTTTTTTATTTGTCCAGATCGAACTGCTTCATATTGTCTTGGAAAAAACTGGCTGATCAGGGTAAGGGGGACCGGCTGCTGTGATAAATTATCCAGTAGTCTTTGTAAAACACTTTGAATTTGCGGGTTGGGCCAATAATAACGAATCCGGTCACTCAGACTATACTTTCGGGCAAACCGTAACTGTTCAGTATCCCCTCTATAATGATTTTTCCAGTATTCAGGATTTTGGACCATCACTTTCTCAATTGTAGACAACAGGTTTGATAACTTTATGCCCTTTCTATTTCCCAACCAATCATTTTCAATATATGACAGTGCAAACAGAGCTTCCCGCAATGCATAAGTCAACCAGGGTCCAACCTTTAGAATAGCAAAATGATCCATGACCAATTTTTGAAGATTGGCCGGTTTTTGATAATCCGTTGAGTGAGCTTCATATACCAGCCCGGGAAACTTCTCAATAAACCGGGAGATTTCCACAGTAAGCCCGGCATCATAATCAACAATTTTCATATCACCAAATTCAACCCCCGGCTGTACAACTACCGCGATGACTCGCTGCCAGGCTTCCTCCAGACCAAATTCCATAAAATATTTATGGCATAATTCTATGATTTCCTTTATCTCCTCCACAGATGATATCTGGAGGTCATCAAGTGACTCCTGAGCTCCCCCCGGCATGGGCACATCGCTACCAATTACATAAACCATCGGCTGGTTTCCAGCATGAGTTTTTGAGGCTTCTTCTGCCGTTTTGCAGAGTTCTGCAGTCCGCCTGGCTATGGTATTGACTGCAAGAGCAGTTGAATCATCAACTACATCATCTGCACAACGCATGCTGGTATCCAGATGAATTTTAGTATAACCGGCCGCCGCATAACTGCGAATTAATTCATGTGCATGACCCATCGCAATCACAGATGGCTCTCTCTGCCAGGTATTTGGTCCAAGATGGTCACCCCCAAAAATAAGATTTTGCGAGGGAAAGTCTTCTTCATCCGCCAATCGGTAAACATATGACACAAAATCAGCCGGCGTCATACCTGTATACCCTCCAAACTGGTCAACCTGATTTGAGGTGGATTCAATCAGAAGAAAACTCCCGTCCCTTTTGGCCTGAATCATAGCTCCTCTCAGTACGTAGGGATTGGCGGAGCAAATGGAGTAAATTCCATATTGCCCATCCAATTTATGAGCATGTACAATTTCAAGAAGTGACATCATTGTTCTTGGAGTATGGTATCGATTTTATTTTTTAATCTCTTTCTATCTTGAAATGCACCGGTTCCCCCGATGGCTGAAACGGCCAGAGCACCGCACGCATTTCCATACCGGGCACATTCCATCAAAGAATCGCCTTTTAAAAAACGATGAATAAAACCGGCATTGAAACTGTCTCCCGCACCGGTTGTTTCAACAACTTCTGTTCTGTATCCAGGCAGATCCAATTCCTCTGAATCTGAGTAAACGGAAACACCCACTTCACCTTTTTTTATGACCAGTATTTTGACCATCTTCCTCAGTTTAGAAATTGCTTTAGCAAGGGAGGATTCATGGGCAATACGAACGGCTTCATCATCGTTTGGTAAAAAGATGTCAGTATATTTTAAAACCTGGTAAATATCTTCATGCCAGGTTTCGGAAGGATCCCAGTTGGTATCCAGAGAGGTCGTAAGGCCGTATTTCTTTGCCGTTTTAAAAAGTCCAGGAACATCAGGAATCATGCCGGTTTGTAAGTAATAACATCCCATATGAAGATGCCGTGTTTGCCTAACCAGCTCCCAATCGATGTCATCGATAAACAGGTGAGTCATCGCACCCATATAGGTCAACAGGGCTTTACGGGGAGGATTTGCCAACACAATCGTAGCGCCTGTTTTCAGGGAAGTATCGATGATAATTCCGGAAGTATCAACCCCAACTTTTTCAAGATTTTGAATCATATAATCACCAAATGCATCTTTTCCTGCTTTGCCTATGAATGTTACCTTACTGCCAATGGCAGATAGATTATGAGAAGTAATCGCAGAGGAACTGCCCATGGTAAAACGCATATCTTTTGCCAACTTTTCCTTTTCATATTCTGGAAACGGTACATCCCACAGAACGAGATCAATATTTAACTCACCGACTACAATCACATCGAACTTCTTCATGTCACATCCTCTATAAGTTCAGTTCAACCACGGCCGATAAATTTTTAGGTTGATCCGGATCCATATCTTTCGCTTTCGCTTTGTAGAAACCTAATAACTGTAAGAGAGGCATAACGAGAAGTGAGTTCAATCCATCCGGCGATAGATGAGGTAAAGTTACTTTATAATCCGCTTTGCAGGAATCACGCAGGGCTAAACCATCCCCCATAACGAGAATCTTTGAACCCAATTTTTTCAGGTCATTTACTAATTGTGCATCCAAACCTGCCCCGGATTGTGAACAGAGGATGGTAATTAAAGTCGAAGCGTCCGCTGTAGACATGGGACCATGGCGATATTCCAGTGAATGATAGCTCTGGGCAGGTGAAAGAGACATTTCCTGCATTTTAAGCCCTGCTTCATTGGCAATACCATAAAATGTCCCCTGTCCCAAAAATACATAATTAGTGATTTCCGGAAGATTTGCGATTTCCCGCACCAGATCCTCGTAACCATTCATTACCTGTTCACTCTGATCTGCTACCATATAAAGGTCTGGTAACGAGTCATCTTTGCTCTGTTTCAGGGAGGCCAGAAAAATAATACTGATCAACATCGTCGTAAATGATCCTGTCATTACCACACTCTTTTCCTTCAAGAACGGGAACTGAAGTCTAAAATCGCTGGAAACACTCATTGTTGACTGTTGATCACAGGAAACAGCCAGCGAGGGAATGCCAAATTCTTTTTTAGCCTTCAGGACTGCTTTTACAATCTCTGTGGTGGTTCCCGACCGGGAAAGTGCAATCAACAGATTCTTTTGGTTTACATTAAAGACATTACGGGGTGAGATCAGAATTTCCGAAGCTGGAACCGCTTTTACCGGTAGAAGGGTTTCTTCTCCGAAAAGATGACTGGCGGTTTGTGCCAGATAAAATGAAGTGCCGCAACCAGAAAATACCCAGGTCCGGTCATGCCAGCAAGTTAATAATTTTTCATACTCCTCTTTTTTAACTGTCAAGGCATCCAGAGCTGTCTTCCAGAGTTTCTGCTGTCTCTTGATTTCCGTATAAGTTGAAGAACCATCATGATTTGAAATAGCCATTGATGCTTCCTCCATTTTTCAAGCTAAAACAAGATTTACACCCATTTCCTTCAACTGCTTTGTATCATTAGGCTTCAAAAGGTTATCAGTGATAACCGTGTGTACTCTGTTGACGGGGGAAATAAATCCCAAACTACGACGGCCAAATTTAGATGAATCAGCGACGACGACAACCTGGGCTGCAATCGATATCATCAACTGATTTACTCTGGCTTCAAGAACATTCGGTGTGGTTAATCCATACTTAAAATGAATACCATCCACACCTAAAAATAATTTGTCGGCCGTAATATTAGTTAAGGTAGCTTCTGCAAAGGGCCCTACTAAAGAAAAAGACATTTCCCTGACTGTTCCCCCGGTGAGAATGATCTGAACATCGCTGGCAGCAAGTTCGGCGGCGATATTAACCGCATTCGTTATAACAGTAATATTTTTTTTAAATTTAATCTGATGGGCAATCTGCAACGTGGTCGATCCGGAATCCAGAATAATGACATTCCCATCTTCAATCATGTCGGCAGCTTTCTTTCCAATTCGTTTTTTGAGGTCTGGATTAATTTGTTCTTTTTCTGTCAGGGCTAAATCCGGTACCGATCTATTGTTCTGTATGGCACCGCCATGTACGCGGGTTAAAAAACCTCTTTTTTCCAGAACCTCCAGATCTTTTCGAATGGTGACTTCAGAAATTTGAAATTTTCTGGAAATCTGTTTTACCCTGATTTTTTTATCCTGAGATATAATCGTTAAAATTTTCTGCCGACGCTCTTCATTTAACATGAATCATCCCGATTATTCTTCCGATTTTATAGGTTAATTCCTCCTGCACTTTCAAATAACATCGATATACAGATTAACTACTTTCATTTTATTACGAGTTGTTTCGTTTTGTTATGATTTTAATAAAGCACACCAAAAATGTCAAGTATTTTTTAGAACAATTTTCATTTTTCAAAATGTAAAATCTCATAATCCAGCAAGACGGATTTTCTTTAACTCCTGGTTGGATCAGAGCCCCGAAAGTTCCCAATAATTTTCTGATTCCTGTCACGTATTTGTCACATCTGTGGCAATATGATGTACAGTTAAAGCCAAAATGGGAACAATTTTTCGAAAATATGAAAAGGATAAAAGGGAAGGGGAAAAAACTTAATGGAAAATGAAATATCTGGATCGGAGAAGGGATTGAAGTAAAATCCGCTCGCAGTAAAACATTTATTGCCTTTGATATTATGTTTAATTCCCTGATACGGTAATGTCAGTATCTACTCATTTCAATTCAAGATTAATGGTGTAAAAAAAGCCCGAATAATTTTCGGGCTTTTATATTTTGGAATATGTCAACTTGGGTGTTTTAAGGTGTATACCAGATCGGCGAGGTATAGGCTCGTTCCTGGGTAACCATTTCTGCTTCCTCGGGCATGGTTATGCCATAACGGGCGGCATCATAAGCGGTCCAGCGCGGCGTGGGAATTTCTAATACCCGGGCATAGTAAAAGGCCGGGAGCGCCGGATCGAAATCCGGATCTTTCCACACTGTGATCAGTTCCGGATCACCGATGGTATTAGTCCAGGTGGCTTCCGTGACGTTGACGGTATTACCCACTGGAGGCAGTTTTCCATCGCTGCCGGGTTGACGAATTTCAGCATCTCCCCAGACCACATCATAGACTTTTTCGTGACGTTTGCCTTTGTCATCCAACCAGCCTTTGACGATCTGAATGCGATCCAAATTGCCCGAAAGAGGATCTTTCATAGCCGCAACTAAAAAAGTGGGGACTGCATTTTTATCTTGACCCTTGGGCAAATCTCCACCCATTGCAACGCCCTTCACATAACCGATATCAGCCGGCAGACGATGAAGTGCATCTTCTGGGAGAAATTCCCAGCCACCAAAGAAACGAACCAGCATCCGCGGACCGGTGGTGGCATAGGTCTCTTTGCGCATCATGGCATCAAAGATTGCTTCCCGGGTATTTTCCCGGGCCCAGACTGCCGCCAGGCCGGAACCCGCCATATCCCAGCTTTCGTATTTTCCATTTGAAGTTGCCGCCATAGGATGTTTATAGCGAACCGCACTCGGTTCCGTTCCGGAATGTTTACCGAAAAAATTCTCCTCTTCGGCAGTTGCCAGTCCGGTATGGCTGTCGGTAGAACCAATCATACCAAATTTATAAGGATTCACTCCGGTTTTTTTCTGAAGTTCCAGGCCAATCTGAAGAGCTGATCTGGCATATTCATATTGCAGCATATCATTTTGCTTTTTAACGGACAGATCAAGATTTCCCTGGTCCCAGGTCTCATAATCCGCGAACTCATCATTGGGAGACAGAAAAGGGTGGGTTTCTCCATCACCCTTAATCTGGGTGGCTTCATAAAGCGGTTCCCATTTAGAGCGGGTCGTTGCATACTCCCTGTCGATGGCTTTACCCGTAAATGAATCCTTAAGAGGAAACATGATGCCATTGCTCAGATTACCATTATGAGCAATCGCCAATACCTGACCACCGCTTTTGTTCTCATAGGTATTCATCCACTGCCAGAGATCACGGGGATTATCACTTCCCTGCGGTTTCAATGTCGTATACGGTTCCATGAGACCAGCCTTATTTCCATCATCACGGTAGACGACCACACGATGCAGATTATTCCCAGCAGTATTTGAGGTCCACTCATACCCGATAAAGGCGGTAAAATTTCCGGGATCATTATATTTTTCTGCTGCATCGATGGTTTCTTCCCAGGCAGAACGGTAAGCAGCAGTCCCCGGGAGTGACTGAAGCGCTTTGGGAAAGGTGCCCTGGGAAAAACCTTCAATCACTTCAACCGCTACTTGCACACCTTGTTGGCCGCCTTCCTGAATCATCGCGTACCAGCGTTTTCCAGTCGGATCTGCCAAAAATTTCGGGTCTCCATCAAAAAGTCGAGGAAAAAATCCCATGTTGTCGGAATGATCGGCAACGACTAGAAAATCCAGTGGGCGGGATAATTTTACCTGTATACCGGTCGAGGCGGTTAATTCTTCTCCTCTGGCAAACCGGTAGGCATCTTCCGGCGTTAAACGGCAACCGAAAGCACCCGCATCCATAGACATACCAGTGTGTAAATGGGTATCTCCCCAGTAAACATTGGTGGGGAAATTACGACCGGCATAGGGTGAATAGTGTTTCTGGGCCTTGAAAGCAGCTTCAACATCACCATGAGGTGCCGGTAAACCGGGTGAATCTTGGGCCAATACCAGGCTGTTCATCAAGAAAAAAAAGATGACCGGCAAGTAAAACCCCTTCAATTTATATTTTGCCATGTAAAGTTCCTCCTTCATGATTTATCGTTTCATGATTATAAATTCGAAATCTTATTATCTGAAATATCTAATTCAGATAATAATATTTACTACCAATTGTAATTTTGGATTTGCTGTAATTCGACGTATACGAATTGAAATATTTAATTAAGGTTCTAAAGGTAATGTATCAACCTAAAAATTCCAAATGGTTTATCCCCCGAAATCCATTTAATTTTGTCTGCACAAAAAAACATAGTTGAATATTAAACATTTTTGGAATTATATCATAAACAGACCAATCCAAACCCTAATTGACCGCGTTCTGAAGAGAAATGTTCCTCACCCAATTGAATCCTGATCTTCTTCTCTGCACTGAACCTGATCAGCAGAGCTCCAGAATCAACCCTTCACAGGAACCGGTGTATATCAGCCAGTAAAAAAACAGCTGCTACATTTCCGGTCTCGATTCAGATACCTCTCGACTTTTCTTGATTTCCTACTTTAAACAGAGGATGATGAAAATCAGATCTCCTGAATCGCTCAGTAGATTGATTGTGAAACGATTTTTTATTCCTTTTTTGCCTACTATCTTGCTTATAGCCCCAAGTGATAGTTATTTTGATGCAAAATGGATTGAAAATGAACAGAATTCTGCGCGAACCTATCGTAACTTTCCTCATCATCGGTATCGCTTTCTATCTGTTGGGTAATTGGATATCTAGTTCCAGAATAAAGGAAAATCAGCGCATTTTGGTTACTTCAGAGCAGGTGGTACAATTGGCCACCCAATTTTCCCGGACCTGGATGCGACCACCCACCCCTGATGAGCTAAAAAATCTGATAGCGAGTCATATTCGTGATGAGGTTTATTATCGTGAAGCATTAGAAATGGGCCTGGACGCAAATGACCAGGTGATCCGCAGTCGTTTACGCCAGAAACTGGAACTTTTAATGAGCAATCTGGCTTCCGCTAATGTTCCTAGCGATCAAATCTTAAGGAATTACCTGCAACAAAATCCCGACAAATTCAGAATGGAACCAAAAATTTCTTTTATGCAGGTATACCTGAATCCAGACAATCGTCCAGATTTGGAAACAGACGCAAGGAAGATTTTATTACGCCTGCAATCCGGAATTTCCCCGGAGGAGGTCGGCGATCCAACTCTCTTGGGATATGAGTTCGAACAATACTCATATAATGAAATTTCCCGGCAATTTGGAATCGAATTTGCCAGCCAGTTAATTAAGATACCTCCCGGAGATTGGGTGGGGCCTCTATATTCCGGAATCGGAGGTCACCTGGTAAATGTTACCGAAAAAATTGAAGGAAAAATGCCTGAATTATCTGAAATCAGGGATCTCGTAGAACGGGAATGGATAGCCGAGCGCACCAAAGAGTTAAAGGATGCGGCTTACAAAAAACTCTTGGAGCGGTATGAGGTAACAATCGAAGAGGAAGGAAGAATTGATTGAGAAGACAGTCTATCTTAATTACACTGATATTATTCCTTTTCAATGGATCTATCCTGGCCGACGATGTAGGCATCGCGGAGGTCCGTTTGATCGAGGAGGAAAACAACACTTATTCCTTTGAGGTCGATATCCCCCCTTCCCTATTAGCAACTATTCAGTCACCCATTCTTCCCAGCCATTGTTCTTTCATTGGAAATCCAGAACAGGTCTCAGTGGGTCCCATGCGGGTGGTTCGCTATCGTTTTTCCTCCGGTGATACTCCTCTTCTTGCGGAGGATGAACTCTTATTGTTCTGGCAGCGATCTGGTGTTGTCGTTACCGCTTACTGGCTGGATGGTTCGTCTCAGCGGGAATTTTTTGACAGGGAACTGGCCGGAATTCGTATTCCGGTTAACCGGTTGCGGGAATTGGAAATAAACAAGGTTTTTTTGCTTCGTAGAGGACTGATGGATGCTATTTCGCACCTGGGCAGGTTTTGGTTGTTGCATTTTCTGCTGCTGCTCGCCTGCTCTATGTTTGCTAAACCACACAATCTGGCTAAGTTAATCCTGTCATTTGCAACCGGACATGGTCTTTCCCTGATCGCTGCAGATTTGGGAATAACCTCATTTCAGTCGGAAATAAGTCCCATTATGATGGGACTGGCCAGCCTGATGATTTTTGGGACCATAGCCTATCATAAACAGAGAGAATTACGATTCTGGCCGGTATTAATGGTTATGGGTCTGATGCACGGACTCAGTTATACCAGCATTTCTTTTAACCAGCCGGTTGACCTGACACTTCTTCAACTGATCACTGCCCGTCTGGCATTCAACACCACGCTCGATATTTTTCACGCATTAGTTGCCACCGGACTGGGGGCTTTGTGGCTGTATATAGGGAAACGCAAATTTTCACGGTATATCCATACAGGAACAGTATATCTTGCCGGTGGATTGTCTCTGACATCAATATTGATATTATTACCAGCATCTCTATCAACTCCCCTTGCTATGAAAAACCAGCTCAATCCAACACTACCGGCAAGTTCTAGTCCGAGGAGTATAACGCCAACTCCATCCCGACCTGTGGAACTCTCCGATCCGTTGCAGGGATTCATCACGATTACTCCATTTGAGATTCGCTGCGAATGGCTGATAAGAGCCAGGGATCTCGACCCACACACTGTAAAATCCGAATCCGGTAAATTGACCATATCAACAGATGAACAGCGCATTCTGAAGGATGATTTAATTTTGCGTTTTAACAAAGAAACCCTGGTAGCCGTTGATGGATTGCAGCTGGACGCAAGTGTAATACAGGCAGATTTTGTGAGTGTGGGTAATTACGGTGTCACTACCCGTCCTGCTCCCATCGCAGAGCCTGTGAATGAGGCGGTTATCGGATTAACCATGGCTTTTGTATTGGCTGAGGCACCCTCTCAGGTGTCGGTTAAATTATTTCCATATCCTGAAAAGATACCTTCCATACCTTTAACCTTTACCGATCCCTGGGGTTCTACTTCCGAATTATTAACCCGGGAATCCTCAACTGTAAATTGGAAGCGCCGCATGGCAGGTTTCCGTCGGCCAACTATCAGGGCAGTTTCCTTGGAACCGGTTACCTGGCCAGTTTTAACTATAATAATGCTGATAGTGGCAGGAGTCATTCTGTTTTTCACACGCCGAAGATGGTCTATTAATCTTAGATACACAATGATTATCATTACATTCGTAATTGGTGTAGCAACCTATCCTTTCGTCAGGGCTTCCGCACCCATATCACTCAGCAGGGGTGTACCAGCCGAGGAAAAATTGGAAAAAGCGATGCATCAAATACTTGTAAATATATACAGAGCCTTCGATTATCGGACAGAAGAAGCCATTTACGACCGGCTGGCCATCAGCGCGAGCGGAGATCAGTTGGCCTTGATCTACCTGCAGCATCGCTCGGCCATGGAGATTGAAAACCGCGGGGGTGCGCGAGCCAGCGTCGATGATGTAGAAATTCTGGAAATTAGTGATATTCGTCCTCTGGAGGGGGGGCTTTCATTGCGCGCAAGTTGGATGGTCAGCGGATCAGTAAACCACTTCGGCCATATTCATTATCGGAAGAACCGGTATAAAGCACTGATTCAGCTGACCTCTCAGGATGGGGCTTTAAAAATTAAGGGGATTGACGTGGAAGTAGAGGAACGTGTCTTGTAGCAAAACCTGGATACCAGATTCTGGATGCCTGATTTAAAAATTATCTCTGAAAGCTGTGTATCCAGGATCCGGAAACCAGAACGCAGAATATATAATCCAGAATCGATGATGGACAGATAATAGATGTAATTAAATTATTTCATAATATAAAAGTTTAATTCGGTAATCTGACGAGTATGGCATGATCAAAATCAGTGCACTTCAATTTGAATACCCCAGCGGTGAATTTCGTCTCAACATTTTGAATTTTGAGGTTAATCGAGGGGAAAAAGTCGCAGTCATTGGACCCAGCGGATCAGGAAAAACTACCCTGTTGAATCTGGTGGCTGGCATATTCCTACCTCAAATGGGTAGCATCCGGTTTGGCGATATGGAGGTTACTCAGCTCTCCGACACTGCCCGGCGTGATTTCAGAATCACCAATATTGGATTTGTTTTTCAAGATTTTGAACTCCTTGATTACCTCAATGTGCAGGATAATATTCTACATCCTTACCGGATTACCAGCGCCCTGCAATTGAATCGTCAGGTACGGGATCGGGCAGTGGCACTGGCACAGGAAATGGGAATCGGTGATAAGCTTCGCCGCCAGTCCACCGAGCTATCCCACGGTGAAAAACAGCGAACCGCTATCTGCCGGGCACTCTTACCCCAGCCTAAGCTTATCCTCGCCGATGAGGCCACCGGAAACCTGGACCCGGCCAATAAGATAAAAATCCTTGATCTGCTGTTCAGGAGCACAGCAACCCATGATGCCACTTTACTCGCGGTAACACATGACCATGAATTGCTCAAACGGTTCGATCGGGTAATAGATTTCCAGACTTTTCAGGGAGGAAAATCGGTATGAAAGACCACCTGTACATCGCCTGGAAATACCTTTCCTATAATAAAGCCAAAACAGCTACTCTGGTCGGCTGCATCGTTTTAATAGCTTTCATGCCGCTGGCGCTGGAACTTTTGCTGAATGAAAGCGAGCGTCAACTAATATCCCGTGCTGTCGAAACCCCACTGGTTATCGGTGCGAAAGGTAGCTCCTTGGACCTGATCATGAACACCCTATACTTTGGGGATGAGGTTCCGGAAGTGATTACAATGGCTGCAGCAGACCGGGTATTGGAATCTGATTTGGCCATGCCGATTCCGATGTATGTCCGTTTCACTGCCCGTAACCATCCAATCATTGGAACAACGCTTGATTACTTCGATTTTCGAAATCTTACCCTGGCCACCGGTGAACCACTCACTATGCTGGGGGATTGTATCCTGGGAGCAACCACGGCGGAAGATCTTGAATTAGGAGTGGGAGATTACCTGGTTTCCTCTCCTGAAAATCTATTCGATCTGGCAGGAACCTATCCTCTGAAAATGAAAATAGTCGGAGTGCTAAAGAAATCTCACACGCCGGATGATATCGCAGTATTTGTCGATCTCAAAACAACCTGGATAATTCAGGGTCTGATGCATGGACACCAGGATCTCTGGAAGGTTGAGGATCCTACTCTGATCCTGGATCAGAGTGATAAAAACATTACCGGTAGTCCCAAAGTTTACGAATATAGCGAGATTACCGAGAAAAATATCGACCAGTTTCATTACCATGGAGATCCCCTGACCGCCCCTATTACCGCGGTAATTGCCATTCCTTTCGAAGAAAAATCCGCGACCCTCCTGCGAGGCCGATACCTCTCGAAGGATGAGATCTATCAGATTGTAAAACCGGAAGAGACTATAGATACCATGTTTGAAAATATTTTTCGAATAAAAAATGTGCTGGATGCGGTTATTCTGGTGGTCAGTTTCGGCACAATTGCTGCCCTGATTCTAGTATTTGCCCTGTCTCTTCGGCTACGCCAGCGGGAAATCAGAACGATATTCATGATCGGTTGCCGACAGCTTACAATCGTCAGACTAATTGCTGCGGAGATATCCATCGTGATATTTCTTGGAGCTTTCATTTGTATGGTACTTCTAATGGTTACCGGACAATATGATCATCAATTAGTCAGGCTACTATTTATAGAATGAGATACCGATCTCCGGAAAGGATATGATTTTAGAGGTACCCTATATATTCTATAATTGATAAGAATGAAAGGCATATCATGAAACACTTGACTTCATTACTTCTCACAATCATTCTGCTGGTGATGAGTACTTTACTTATCGCAAAAGCAGAATCCAGAGAGAGACTGACCGTTTATGTGGTAAATTATCCCCTAAAATATTTTGCCGAAAGAATTGCCGGAGAATACGCCATGGTTGTTTTCCCGGCACCTCCTGATATCGATCCGGCTTTCTGGTTTCCGGAACCGGAGATCGTAAAAGCCTATCAGAACGCTGACATCATTCTGCTTAACGGAGCAACCTATGCCAAATGGACCATGAAGGTAACACTCCCGCAATTCAGGTTAGTCAATACATCCAAAAATTTCCAGGATAGCACCATTAAAATAATAGATGCGATAACTCACAGCCATGGAATGGACGGAGATCATTCCCATTCCGGAACAGCATTTACCACCTGGCTGGATTTCAGCCAGGCCAACATGCAGGCAGAAGCCATACAGCAGGTTCTGAGCCGTAATGTTCCAGAAAAAACAGAAGTATTCCAGAAAAATTACCGCTTGCTCGAAAAGGATTTATTAGCTCTGGATGGTGAACTGGAAAAACTGACTGCCGGAAAATCCAATATCCCCCTGGTTGCCTCCCATCCGGTATATCAATATTTTTCACGCCGGTACAAGTTAAATTTGGAAAGCGTGATGTGGGAGCCGGATCAAATGCCTTCAGACGCACAGTGGGAAGAGCTGGAGTATGGTTTGAAAACCCATCCTGCTAAATGGATGATCTGGGAGGGCGATCCTCATCCGGATTCGATCAGAAAACTGGAAAAGCTGGGTGTCCGCAGCGTTGTTTTCAATCCCTGCGGTAATGTACCGGAGAATGGAGATTTCCTGACCACCATGAAACAGAATGTGGAGAACCTGAGGATAATTTTTAAGTAAAATTACACCGTAGAAAGTTGGCTATTGACCATTTAAGATAAAGACCAAAGATCAAAGAAAAAAATTGATCTTATTCCCCTCCGGATTTCTTTTATCTCCGTTGTCTTTGGTCTTTGATCTTTAATCTTAGGTGGTGAAGGGCAGGAATCTAACTCTTTGTCTCCAGTACTAATCAAGTCTAATCTTTTCAATACCTTACAATTTTTCAATAATTAATCAAATATGCCGTTGTGTACCGTTGTGTGCCATAGTGTGCCGTTAATTTCAAAAATGGTGACACTTTCGGTGATAGTTTTTATAATTACATTTATTAAAATCTCAAGACAAAATCCACAATTTATTAAACCACTTTCCTTATAATCATGATTGAATTCGAAATAATAATACGGTAGTTTCTAGCAACCAAGATAAATGTCAAACTTCATTTTGAGGAAGAATTAACTATTTCTTAGAATATCTAAATGTTCCATTCAGTCTAATATCCTCTGACGAGCTGCCCACCATTACCTTAAACACTCCCGGTTCAACAACTTTCTTGTTTTCTCTGTTTATTAATGATAAATCATCTTCAGATAAAGAAAATTTGACTGCTTCTTTTTGGCCCGGTTCAAGGGTTATTCTTTTAAATCCTCTGAGATTTTTTACATAAGTCGTCACGCTGCTGGTCTCATCATTAATATAAAGTTGTACCACTTCATCCCCTGTTCTGGCACCAGCATTCTCTACCATAAATTCCACTTCAATCATTTCTCTATTTTTATTCTTCAGGGGATTAATGCTAAGATCGCTATATGTGAAGGTGGTATAACTTAATCCATGACCAAATGGATATAGAGTCCCCTGAATGCGGGTATTATTATGACTTCCGGCATCCGATCCCGGCTTAAAAGGAAAATTGAGAGGAATCTGACCGACCGTTTTGGGAAAAGTAATAGGCAATTTTCCCCCCGGATTATAATCTCCGAATAAGATGTCAGCAATTGCAGTGCCGCCATGGGCACCCGGAAACCAGGCTTCCAGGATGGTTGGAATATGCTTATCAATCCAGTTTATCGTCAAGGGGCGGCCATTGATCAGCACCACCACCACCGGAGTCCCTGTCTCATAGATTGCTTTCACCAGCTGAAGCTGAAATCCGGGAAGATCCAGGCTTGTCCGCGATTTGGATTCCCCCACCATTTTTTCATCCTCTCCTAAAACCACGATAGCCACATCGGCATTCTCGGCCATTTTTTTTGCCTTTATGATCTCAGCGAGTTCCATATCATTGGGGGATTGAGGCAGAATTTCAGTTTCCGGCCATCCATTATCGAATATCTCACAACCTTTGGTATAATTAACTTCCGTCGATGGGGAAACCTCACTCGTAATTCCCTTCAATACCGAAATCACCTCTATTTTTGACGGTCCATAACGACTGATGGAAGATTGAGTCGCATCTGCATTGGGTCCGGTAACCAAAATGGATTTAATGTTTTTATTTAAAGGAAGCAAATTCTGCTCATTTTTTAGAAGAATGATCGATTTTCGCGATGCGTCAAGGGCTACCTTCTGATGTTCCTCATTGGCAACTATTTGATCAGCCATTGCGGGATCTTCCACATACGGGTGATCAAAAAGCCCCAGGATAAATTTGACCCGCAATACATCCCTCACCCTCTCATCGATGATACTGATCGGAATGGCCCCTTCACGGACCAGTTCCCGAAGGGGTAGGATAAAATCCTGCGGGGGAGTGAAATTTGTTCTGACGTTTAAGCCTGCCTCAACCGACTGCCGGACTGCATCTTTATAATTTTCCGCGACATGGTGTTTACTATATATAAAATCGACAGCCCGACTGTCTGAAACCACATAACCTCTAAAATCCCATTCCTGCCTTAATTTTTTGATAAGAAATCCGGAATTTCCGGTAATTGGAATTCCATCGTAATCATTATATGAACTCATGGTTCCTAAAGCGCCGGCCTCTGTAAACGCCATCTGGAATGGGAACAGATAAATCATTTCAACTTCTCGCGGTGCCACATGCGGATCCGTTCGGGCATATCCGTCGCGACCGCCTTTGGGTATACTATATACCGCGAAATGTTTTGGGGTGGAAACTACACCGGCATTTTGAAGCGCTTTAACCTGTTCGACCCCTAATTTCCCTACCAAAAACGGATCTTCCCCATAACATTCAACTACTCTTCCCCATCTCGGATCTCTTGCCAAATCCAATATCGGTGAATAAATATTGGTATACCCCAGGATTCTTGCTTCAACTCCGGTTATATGTCCAATTCTTGACACCAGATCCACATCCCAGGTGCTGCCTACCCCAATCTGAGCTGGAAACGAAGTCGCCTGCTGATGACAAACACCCCGAATTCCTTCATTGGTGAAATCAACCGGAATCCCCAGACGGGTTTTTTCTACAAAAAATTTCTGAACCTCGTTTATCGCCCAGGCGTGTTTCGAATGGGGCCAGGAATATTCCGTTTGTGTCTCAGGTTGATCCAATCCATTTAAATGCTCATCGATATTGGCAATTCCATCCTTCCAGATTTCCCTTAACCATGCTTCAGTGGGTAATTCATCTTTAGCAACACGCCCGAAACCATAAAGCGTGGCCATCTGACAGGTTTTCTCTTCCAATGTCATTTGTTTGAGGAGATCATCAATCCGACTCTCCGTATCAAGTGCAGGATTTTCATAAGGATCCATTCTTCCATTCTTATTCAGATCATTCCATCCCTGATGATAAATATTCTGTACCGGTGCAGATTTCGTTTCCTGTCCATTCAATACTGTCATGGATGAACACATGATAAATACCGAAACCATCAATAAATTGTTTAAAATAAAATGTCTCATATTTTACCATACCTCCTCGTCATATCACATTCCAAAAATCATTGCGGGATAATTTACCTTTGCTCTCATCAGAGGGACGTCAGAGCAAACTATTTATATTTCTATATTAAAAAATTAATGTCGGGACTGGTGAAGATAATCTATCTGTTAGGGGGATAAATCTCAAGGGAAATGGTATTTTTTAGGGTATAGACAACTTCTCAGGTATGATAATCCTCTTCTATTCAAGAATGGGGGCAGATGCCTGAAACTTTCATTCTCAATTCACAGAACAGGCAGCCAGAATTGGCTTCCTGCGGTTGGATTTAATCACCTCAGTAACATCATTTTATGTGATTGAGTGTGATTACCGGCTTTTAACTGGTAGACATAAATTCCAGAAGCCACAGCATTTCCGGAATCATTTGTACCATCCCATTGGACCTGATGGAGACCTGCTGAATACCGATCTGTAATCAGGGTTTTGATTTGACGGCCAGTGAAATCAAAAATAACCAGATTAATATCCGATGACTTCGGAAGTTTGAAAGTTATCGATGTTGTTGGATTGAATGGATTAGGATAATTCTGATAGAGCATAAAATGATCAAAGGTATTTGCTTGCTCGTCCAGAGTAGCCAAAAGATCCTGCACAGGTCTTCTGTATGCATTACCGAAAAAATCCCGTAATGCCCAAATATTTGAATTATTAATCTCCATGTCTGCAAAAGTCCAGTCGGAAATCAGGCCTTCATTAAACGGAGTCCAGTTTACCCCATTATCGGAAGATATATAAACACTCTCAGACATCACACTGGCGATTAGATACTGATTATATTTGGTGATTGATCTGAACATCTTCACATTGACCGGATATCCGGTTGAGTCAAATTCCAAACCGTATTGAATTTGCCAGGAGTTTCCCATATCTGTACTGACCCATAATCCCATATCGCAGGCAAACAGCTTTCCGTCGCTGTAAAATAATCCCCGTGGATCACTGGCAGGGTATCCTAATGACCCAAAATTCCAATTATTACCGTTATCGCTGCTGTAATATATCCTGCTATAAAAATCCGGACTTGCGGCGTAAAGTATATCACCTACTACAAGTAAGTCCCAAAATCCTTTACCTTCCAATCCGGCGCTTTCCCAGCTCTCGCCATTATCCGCCGATCTAAATATTCCCCCGCCCCAGGTGCCTGCAAAGATATGGGTACTGTTTTTCGCCAGTGCATAAACCGACTGATTCATGAGGGTTGATGGTTGATACCAGTTTTGCCCGTTGTCGGTCGATAGATAGACGCCATGCCCCGTCCCGCTGCCGGCAATTATTTTATTACCAGCTTTAACTATGGAATAAATATCATCATTTTGCGGTCCAATAGAAAACCAGGGATCTCCCATATCACTGGTGTAATAGACACCCTGGGCAGTTGCGGCATATATCGTTGTTCCATCCGAATGAAGAGAACGACCTAAATTTGCATTAAGATTGGACTGAACCCACTGTGCCTGCATCACACCCGATAAAATACACTGTCCCATAAATAACCCGAGAAGCAGATGTTTAGTTTTCATTTACACTCCTTGATTGAATTATTAAAGTTAAGACCTGGTTTGTGTCACCTTATTTTGCGACAATTAGCGCATCTCCTCACTTCATGATTACGAGGTGGTCGTTGCACACCATATCAAGTAGATATACATCAGTTTTTATAAATTTTGGGTATTTTTATTTGGTAGTAATTTCCTTTTTAAGTAGATCCGTAACTATAATTTTTGAATAATCGAGCGAATCTGATAGAACTGGAGGATAGATTTTATTTCGTCTAAGCGATAAATATTATTGGAGTTACGTTAGAGTGAATAGTTACAGTCATTTTACATTGGAGTCAGCCTGTCTAGACTACCAGGGGATGTCTATATTCAGATAAAGGAGATGGTTTAAAGGAAAGGGTAATTGAGGATGCCAATATATCGTTTTTATTCTGACAGGAATTAAAGTTCCCTAAATTTCCCTAAAATTCTCTGCCTCAAATCCAAAAAGATAAATTTAATAGGTTAATTGGTGCGTCATAAAATATTCGAACTGTTATTTTTGTACGAGAAAGGTTTTAACTCATTAAATCTTAACATGTAAACTTGCCCGATTGCCAAGATCGACTTAGAAATACTGCATTGAAATTATTATACAGGCCCAAGTAGCAGCAATCAAGGCCATCCTGCCAGTCCGGTTGAGCGATTTGTTATCCTGTGACATGAAATTATAGGATTTTCTCTCGTCTGCTGCAGGTCCAATCAGATCGCCGACCAAATATTTCAAATCTGGATCAGTACAAATTATAACCTTGCTTTCTCTTGCTCTCTCCCCTAATATGAATGTAATCTGAATTATTAATCTTCAGATTTCTTAGACAGATTTAGTAGGTAAATGAAAAGTCAATTTTAACCAATTAAAAGAATACTATAACACAAAATGTAAAAGCCAATACAAATTACGGAAGTATAAGTCAAAATGATATTGATGAGGAAACTAGGGCGATGAAAGAATTTATTGAGTATGTTGTTAAGCAATTAGTCGATAAGCCGGATGATGTGCGGGTAACAGAAGTCAGAGGCAATCGTGTAACTGTGTATGAATTACATGTGGGCGAGGGTGATATGGGAAAAGTAATTGGGAAAAAAGGTCAAACAGCTTTTGCCATACGTAAACTTTTAAGTGCTGCTACTGCAAAGGAGAAGGGAACCCGCAGTATACTTGAAATACTTGAATAACACACAAAAAATATTAATGAGGCTACACCCGAATGAATAGATTTTCTGACAATCGTGCTAATCAGTCTATAGATAAGTATCTCCAAGAAATCGGACAGATTCCTTTAATAACTCCAGAGGAAGAAATTAAACTTACCCAACGAATAAAGCAGGGCAATCAAAAAGCCTTAAAAAAATTAACAGAAGCAAATCTGCTATTTGTTGTAAGTGTTGCTAAAAAATATCAAAATAAGGGACTTTCTTTGGGTGATTTAATTAATGAAGGGAATTTAGGGCTGATGATAGCAGCCAAACGATTTGACGAAACCCGGGGCTTTAAATTTATTTCTTATGCAGTTTGGTGGATTCGTCAAGGAATTTTGCAGGCTTTAGCGGAAAAAACCCGAATTGTCCGTCTTCCACTCAATCGAGTTAGCACTCTCACCAAAATTGGGAAAGCTTCTTCAAAACTGGAACAAGAATTTGAACGTGAACCAACTGTCAGCGAAATTGCCAGCCAAATTGATAAGACCGATCTTGAAGTTGCAGAAACTCAAAAAGTTGCCGGGCGTCATCTGTCCATGGATCTCCCCTTTAAAAATGGCGAAAGTAATAATCTGCTAGATATTATTGAAAATAATCATCAACCCTCACCCGATACTGATTTGATAAAAGAATCATTAAAAATTGAAATCAAGCGTGCATTGGCAAAACTGACGGGGCGTGAAGCAGAAATATTACGTTTATATTTTGGACTGGGTCAACAGTATCCACTGACGCTTGAAGAAATTGGTGAACGCTTTAATTTGACCCGGGAAAGGATTCGGCAAATCAAAGAGAAAGCACTTCAGCGATTGGGTCATGCTTCTCGCAGTGAACCATTACGCAAATTTTTAGGCTAATGAGGATAATAGCTATTCAGAGGAGACGAAATATTATTCGTTTATCTTGGTTGGAATTTTCTGGAGATTTACAAGCTGAGCTATTGAAATAAAAAAACCCCGGCCGAAATCAGCCGGGGTCGAGAAACAATAAGCCTTTAACTTATATTCTGGAGACCTTGTTTGCTTGCAATCCCTTAGGTCCTTCTCCTAATTCAAACTGAACCTGATCACCCTCATCCAGCGACCTGTAACCATCACCTTCAATCGCGTTGTAATGGACGAATACATCTTCACCTTCTTCTCGGGAGATGAAACCATAGCCCTTAGAGCCATTAAACCATTTAACTGTTCCTTTTTCCATTGAACAAATCCTTATATAAAATCAACTATTCTGTACCTCTTTTTTTCAGCAAAACTCAAAAAAAAATCGTGTTGAATAATCTTACTTTATTCTCCACGATATCTCTTGATATTAATTTTGTATTGTCTATTATTTAACAACAAAAACGTGAGAAAAACAGTGTACAATTATTTAATCATATATTTTACAACATATTAAATGTTATAGCAAGGTATATTTATTATTGTTATAAATAATAAGAACGTAATTTAAAGGGAGAAAGTAAAGTAATAGATAAATTGTCGCTGTTCTTAAATTGATTTGAGAAATAAATATTCACTTCTATACTAACTGTCAATTTTTAATACTATTCATCCCGTGATGAATTAAAAATCTACTAAAATATAATGAATTTCAGATCTCCTTCTTAATTGAGACGATTGTTCTATCATCCTCCAGATCCTGAAAATCCTCTAACTCTTTGAAAATATTTTTTACGATAACCTCCGATGGTTTCTTTCTATGATCCATAGCGATCTCTTTTAATCTGTCCACTCCAAAATGTATTCCATCTCTTGCAGCTTCGGTAATGCCGTCTGTATAAAGTAAAAGCACATCATCTTTTCTCAGATTGCCATATCTTTTCATATAAGATACATCCGTCACAAAACCGAGTAAAACATCATTCTCCTTCAGTTCAATCGGACCATCATCTGATATTAGAATAGGATATTCATGACCGGCATTCACGAATTCAAATCCCCCTTCTTTATTTAGATCTAAAAGAAGAGCCGTCACAAACCTTCTTACACTATCCTCCGGGTTGGAATGGTCATTGAGATATAAGTTCAAGATCTTCATCATACTTTCCAGATCTTCAGCTTTTCCCATTGAAACGCCAGCATGTATCGCCGTCATTAAAATAGAAGATGTCGGGTCCTTACCAGCGACATCAGCTATGGCAACTCTTAGTTTATTATTGTGGGTTATAAAATCATAGTAATCGCCTCCAAGATCGTGGGCTCTCTTATTGATCCCATAAACGTCAAAACCGTAAAAATCTGGATGTCCATGCGGAAGGATACTATTTTGAAGCTCTCCAGCCCCTTTGATTAGTACTTTTAGTTTTCCCTGATCCATTTTTAATTTCTCGGTTTCACCAAGTTTTGCCAGAGCCAGGGAAACATTTCTACTGATATCGTTACACGTTATATATCTCATGGCCCTGGTTTTTTTACTGATAGTGCCGGGAAGATCGAGGGCCAGGATGTATTCTGTATTCAGACCTAATGAGATTTCAACATAATTTTTCCCAACATTCAAATCTTTCTCAATATCCATCCGGTCTTTTTTTGTATTAAATACAATCTGATATGATTTCACATTTCTAACATGCTCATGGTCTTCCGGGATTGAGAGCCCCATTATACTATTATCCATGCCATGTGTATCGATAATTCTGTATTTATTCTCCAGCTTTTTCCACAATCTGCCGGATTTCATTCCGAGAACCCTTCCACTCTGAGACTGTGAAATAAATTCTAAAAGACCATTTTCAATAGCTTCCCTGTCAAAACCGCTAATCGTTTTCTTGGTTTTATCACTCAATATATATCTATTGCTTATTTTTATCATACTTATCACCTTCTTTTAAAATTTAGCGCAATTAGAATGCGAGAGAAAGAAGTATTTATTATCGTCTTACATAATCAGGATACAGGTAGATTTTCATCCTGCTGGGAGTACGATAATATTCAGAGACAATATGATATTATTTTAATTCCAAACCGAAAATGTCTGGAAACTGACCTGATTATAGATTAAAAAAGCATGAAGGGTAAATTATATGAAGCTATTTTAGAATTTGATTTTTAAATATATCATCACAGGTATGATTTGATCAAATTCCGACAGTTTGAGAAAGGATGTATGCAAAATAACTCACAGATTGAACAAGGACTGCACCTTGATAAAAATCTATGGGCCTTCTGCAATTAATGTTTTTGTATCATGGTTTCGAATTTCAAATTTTAAAAGACCAGGTTTAACCATAATATGATCTGTACAATCTTTATGAAAAACTCTGATTTCTACAATCAAGTCCTTTTGTTTAATAAGTTGACAGGACACATTTGAACAAACGTCGGGTTCGTCTTCTTTCCAAGGATAAACAATTTTGATGTCCACATTTTTATAATAATTCGGAAGCGCCTTTGATGAATCAACGTCAGTGGTATCTGAAGGAAATAAGTCAGCTGCAAAGACTTCATAACCTGAATTATGCAAGAATAAAAATCCAAAAATAAATAAAATCAACATAAATGTTAATTGTTTTGCCATACGCACCTTCCTTTTTTCATAAAATATTTAATATCTGCAAAGTCTTTTTTTCTACAGCGCCTCGACATAAATATTTTACGATGAAAAAATCCTAAAATATCCGGATATAAATTAAATTTATTGAATCATGAGCACAGGTGTATTGGATAAGATAATTTCGAATTGTAGGGTGGTCTTTCAATTCGAATCCACCTGATTTTTTGAGAAGGAGAAATTTCAGAGAGCAATCAAATAGAATTGTTACCCAAACATTTTTTAATTCAAATTCATTGATAATATTTCTATATGTTTTATAGATGAGCAAATTCAACCATCAATCGAATAAAATGTAAATAAATAGTCTAACGGAGAACCGGCACCCGCTCAGCAAAATAACTGTTCAAGGTTACAGAATAGACTTGTTCGGTGCTTAATTATGGCAGATACCCATTCCCCTATTGACAAATTCCCAATTTTGCCGTAAACTATTGAGTCTCCTTTAAGAATCTGTTACGTAGGGGAGAAGAGACCTTATACAAGTACTGCCATGGGGTATCAAATAAAATTGTTCTTCTTTACTGGATGTGATAATGCACCCAAACGTATGGCTTATCGTTTTCTCTATACATGGAGATGTTAGAGGACAGGAAGAATAAGCTTAGTACAGAAGAAGAGATTTCACTCTGTCACGGAAATCCTTCACTAACAATAAGCAGTGAAATATGAAAAATTTATTAGATAAAGGAACTCACTGTCTTCTGGTCCACCCAAAATGTTCAACAAATAGTTATTGGAATTATGTCGACGTATGTAAAATAGTCGGTGCAAAATATCCGGCTGCACCCTTAGGATTAATGACAGCGGCGGCTTTATTACCGCAGGGGTGGGAGTTTAAATTAATTGATACTAATGTTGAGCCTTTACTGGATGAACATCTTGAATGGGCAGATATAGTAGGTACAGGAGGTATTCTACCTCAGCAATCAGGGACGCTTTCTATCATTGAGAGAGCTCATCGATTTGGCCTTCCAACCATCACCGGGGGTCCGGATCCATCTTCTCAACCACATTTATATCAATCATCAGATTATCTGGTACTTGGTGAGGGCGAAATTTCTATTCCCATATTTATACAAGCTTTGGAAAAAGGTTACGCCAGTGGTGAATTCAAGTCGAATGAAAAAGCGGAGATGGCGAATACGGTCGTTCCCAGGTTTGATTTGATACGCTTTAAAAATTATATCCAGATTGGAATTCAGTGCACACGGGGTTGCCCCTTTAATTGCGAGTTTTGCGATGTCATAGAAATTTACGGCAGAAAACCTCGATCAAAATCTCCGGAGCAAATAATTAAAGAATTACAAGCCCTTTATGATCTTAACTACAGGGGTCATGTAGATTTTGTTGATGACAATTTTATCGTTAACAAAAAAAACACCAGAGAAGTCTTACTTGCTATCAAAGGAGTGGTCTGAAAGACATAACTACCCGTATTATTTCTCAACCGAGGCCTCCGTCAATTTGGCGAATGCTGACAATCTTTTGCAGATGATGAAAGATGTGGATTTTAGATATGTATTTATCGGGATTGAATCACCCGATAATGAGATACTTAAATCAACTCAGAAGACATTAAATGTTAACAAAAATATAGTAGAGAGTGTAAAAAAGATAAATTCATATGGTATGATTGTCAATGCGGGTTTTATTATTGGTTTTGATAATGAAAGTGACGACACTGCTGATAATATGATCAAATTTATTCAAGAGTCCGGTATTTGCATGGCCATGCTGGGAAGACTCTACGCCTTACCCAATACTCAGTTAACGAAACGCTTGCGTGAAGAGGGAAGGTTGCTGGAAGAGGGATCAAAGATTAGGGATATTGATACCGATGTCGATCAAATGACCAGTGGTTTAAACTTTAAAACAACTAGAGCCAAACTTGATATATTGAAAGATTATGTCCGCATTATAGAATATATATATAATCCGAAACATTATTATGATAGAATAATCCGTACCGGCGTCAATCTAAGGCCGGCTAATAAATATAGACCCAGCATTACGAACAACGTAAAAAGGCTAAAGGCATTTTTTAAACTCTGCAAAATGGTGGGATTTAATAATACTA
>CP070707.1:3035825-3043842 GCA_020350205.1 bacterium | reverse complement strand
TTAACTCAACTTTTAAAAAACACGAATTTACCGGTATATCGGATGAGAATGAACCACATATTGAAATCATTTTAGAGATAAATGGGATGCTAGTTATTTTAACCCCAGCTTCTCTCCCTTTTCCAACAGTGCCAAAGATTCTTCGATTCTGTTTTGCCTGGTTTTTTGCTGTTTGGCCATGGAGATCCAAATAATATATTGCTTCTGATAGCTGGGTGCAAGTTTCTCAAAATTCGCCTGGGCCGTGTGATTCTCCGAAATTGCCCGTTTAAATTCCTCCGGCATCCTAAAATCTAACTCAGGCCGCTGATCTTTATCCCACCATCCCGATTTCTTGGCGGCATTTATTTTTTTTAGGCCGACTTCGGTCATTCGATCCTGCTTGATCAATTTTTCAACCCGCCGTTTATTGCTGGGTGACCAATAACTGTTGTCATTTCGCGGGGTAAATTTACGGGCATAGCGGACATCGTCCAATTTCTTGATGATGCTGTCTATCCAGCCAAAACAGAGCGCCTCTTCCACACTCTTTTCATAGGAAAGGACTGGCTTACCGCTTTCTTTTTTATAATATACCAGCCAGACTTCCGACTCTTTATCGTAGTGGCTTGATAACCACGCACGCCACTGTTCAAGATTTTTCACTTCCAGTTTCTTCAATATCGTCCCCGGTCAGGTGTTATCTCGTCTGATTAGAACCAGGTCCATCCGTCTTTGAATATGAGGTAGTAGATCACATAAATCCATCCCAGTACCCCATGAATGAGCGCCCAAAGGAAGGCCTTATTGGCCGTCCAGGACATGACAATGGCTAATACTGCCCCAAATCCAATAGATGAACCGGCAAAAATACCGCCTTTTCCCTTACCGTTCGACATGATATTTCTCCTGTTATTTATTAAATTGGTAACGTCTTATCGCACATGAAAATTGATATACCACTAAACCCGGAATCTTCACTTTAGTCAAACAGGGAATTAAAATAATCCCAGTAACCAAAATGAAAATCCAGGCTGTTACTGTTATCCAGAATCTCATAGTGAGATTGGTAAACAGAATCAGTTGGCATAAATTTATAATTTTTTTCTTCAGCTTGATAGAGCAGGTAATTCTCGGGATGAAACTGCACTCCCAGCACATTGCGGAAGGTGTTGTGATGAATGGATTCCACAATTTTGCCGTCCAGAGAGGTAGCACCTACCACAAATCCTTTTCCAATCTTTTCCAGAGCCTGATGATGATAACTGTACACCAGCGGTTGCAGGGCCGGATCATTGTTCAGCTCTCTAATCCAGAATTGATCCGGTAAAAGCCGGATCTTATGAAATTGATTTCCGCTTAATTCGTCATCCGCATACAATTTATTCCAGTAGTTCTGATGCAGCTGGTCGGGCTCGAGAAGCAAAATGTCTTCGATATAATTGAGACCATAAACTTCACTGGGAATGTCCTGAATTAAAGTTCCGCCTGTTGCGGCATTCATGGTTTGCATTCCCAGACAGAAACCGAAAACTACATAATCCGTTCTGTCCTGTAAAAAGGGGACCATCTTTTCATTCTGATATCCTCCTAACAGATGAAAAAGCAGAGACAATTCAAAATAATGCCGATGTGGGGTATCGATTCCGGATAGGAGATTGGTTTTTTCCCCGTAACTGGCAGGAGGAATATCCCCGCCACCAAAGAAGAGCATCCCCTCACTCTCATCAAAAATTTTACGGAAGTTTCCGGTCAGACTATTTTCCTGAAAAATCAAGTCTCCTTTTAAATCTTCATTGAACATGTCCAGTTGTATCTTCAGGGAAGGGTATTTTTCTGGCAGTGCCTGTCCCCCCCGATAACGATCCACACTTTTTGAATCGTAGATCACCCGCCACAGGACATCCTCAACATCCACGATTCCGTTTTCAACCAGATATAGAAAAGAATTCAAACTCCAATTACTGGGATTCACCAGCACGATAGTTCTTGCAGGGAGAAATTCTTCTTTTTCTACTGGTCTGCAGTGCCATAAAAACGAAAAAATCATTGTCAGAACCAGTAACACAGTCAGTTTTTTATACATTTCACCGCTCCATTTTTTAAATAATGCTGAAAAGACACTAAAATAAATTATTTTCAAATTATTGTTCTAAAGATGTCCATAAAAGCCAAAAGTAGATCTGTTGTAATACAGTACATCGCATTTTTTATAATTTTGAAAATTTGTATTTTATGGG
The DNA here is from genome assembly GCA_020350205.1 of bacterium. Taxonomy (GTDB): domain Bacteria; phylum Calditrichota; class Calditrichia; order RBG-13-44-9; family RBG-13-44-9; genus RQOF01. The sequence goes on along the minus strand of CP070707.1, from coordinate 3,041,623 downwards.
TAGATCTGGCATCCTGTCCAGTATGAATCGTTCCGGCTGAAATATCTGCTCTTAATTGTTGGCATCGAAAACTAAATATTAATCGGGAAATCTTCAAATCTTTTTTGCAATCAGAATCTGAGATCGCTCGGTTAATTGCCCGCGGTGAACAATCTGAAATCCCCATTCCTCAACACGTTGCTTTAGAACTGGAAAGGTCAGCACCTCCTGGGCGGGATCGAATACCAGCTCCTGCAACACGAACAATCGGCTGAACAAGGTATCTTTGTCCCCCGCCGGATCCGCATAATATCCCCGGATGATAAGTTTTCCACCGGTTTTCAGGCATTCATAAGCCCGTTGCAGAACAGGCCGGGCAATCTGGGCATCATAGATTACATCTGACAAAAGAACCGCATCTACATCTTCCGGGTAACTGTCCTTTTCAATATCCGCTTCGCGCAGAGAAATGCGGGATTGCAGTGAAGCCTTCAGCACATAATCTCGGGTGACCTGCAGGGTTTCCTTCCTGTCCAGCAGAGTCACCTGCAGTTCCGGATATTTTTGACAGAGCCTGATGGAATAGTTCCCGGAACCCCCGCCCACATCAACCAGACGGGTGCAATCTGATAAATCAACCGCAGCGGCCAATGCTTCAGCCTCCCCCAGATTAGCCAGATTATTCATGGCGCGGATAAAGGTGCGATGCATGTCTTCCGGGGAATCCGTTAGGGTTTTACCCCCCCGGATGATCGCCGGAAGATCTATCCATCGAATCCATTCCTGGCTCTGCAATTTAAGCAGATCCCCCACATATGCCGCTGAACCCTCCACCAAGTACTTTAATGAAAAGGCACTGTTCTGATATCTTTTATCCCGACTCTCCAGCAATCCCATTGCAGCACAGGACCTCAGCAAAGGTTCAAGTTTTGCGGAATCTGTATCCGTTTTCAGGGCAATTTCGCTGCCGCTGAGCGATTTATCACCGATCACCGTAAAAAGATTGAGACGCACCACCGTGAAAACCACCATGGTGGTCCAGGGAGCCGTGATCAGATGGGAAAGCGATTGATTCATGGAAATACGTTGTAAGAGAAAATAAGAGTTATCACATTTATATATTTAATGACTTAATATTGTTAAATTTGTGCATTATGTAAAGCTAATCCACACAACCATGTCACCCCGAACTTGCTTCGGGGTCTCCAATCAGCTTTATAAAGCAATCTTCTCCCGGCAGGCCGAGCTCAGAATGACATGACGAATAATTCCGTGTTTCATGAAGCACACCTGTTTACTTACACCGGCCACCTAGGGTTGCGTTTTTTGCGGCAGTTGATTCAACAGATCCCGATTGCTTTCCGCTATGGCTTGATACACCTCCAGGTTCTGACTCAACAGCGCATAATATCCCGCGACGGTATTTTTAAACTGGTACCCTTTAATCTGATCGGGGGAGATAAACTCCTGGCGGACAATATCCATGTTTTCATACACATAGGGGATGGCGTACAGATTCAACCAATCCTGGTAAACGAGTTCCACTTTATCAACCAGCTTAAATTTTTCATAATACTTCACGATATCTTCTTTCAAGGCATAATCCGATATAATATTCAGATTTCCACTGTTCTTAATGGATTCGTAGGTACTGATGTTTTTATCAAAAAACTCCATGGACATCATGTCCGCCAGAATAGTCTTTACCGAATCAAGATCAATCGGGTCGTTCAGGGAAAGAAAAGTCTGCACCCGCTTCAATTTAAACTGATTCGAGGGAATAACCGTTTGCAGGTTTTCCATATCCGAGCGGAGATCCCTATAAAAGCTTTGTAAATATTGCTGCTCCAGCTGGCGGTCCGTCCGGTTCTGACGCCAGCCATCCAGCAAAAACGCCGCAGTAACCCCCATAAAGACCACTAGGAGTTCCAGCAAATATTTGCTCCAGTTTGAATGTGACTTCACTGCTTTTTCCTCTTGCTACTCATAATGTCTCCATAATATCTGGCACCAAAATACATCACACTCATTTTTATTCCCGAAGGGCTTTTCCGCAGCCGGTCCACGTCTGTTCATTTAGGATGACCGTTACCTGAAATTCAAATGTCTGTCCACTCATACTGTCCTGACAGGGACGGTGTTCAATAATGACCATAAAAGTTTCTCCCCCCTGATTGAGCCGGTATAAGGTTTTGCCCGATTCCGGATCAGCCTCTGGCTGAGGAGTTTCGAAACGAAATGTGCGGCGGCCATAATCCGTTGCAAACAGTATACTGTCCCGGGCTGACAGTTCCAGAATCCATCCCGGTTCATTCCCCACCGCCCGGAAATCCATGCCAATCCATGTTTCCAACGTTTGCTTGCTCCTTTTATCTGGCTGCGGTTGTTTATTCCTCCCCTGTTCCGGTGTAACCGTTGCAAGATCGGGTAATTCCCATTCCTCTTTGACCCGCACATAGACCTCTTCGGGCAACTGCACCAGTACCGGATATTGAGTGGAATCCAGCCAGTACATGATATTTCGCATATGATCGGGATCAAGAGCAGTACAGCCGGAGGTGGAATCCCGGGGATTGACCCAGTTGTGCAGAAAGATGCAGGAACCGGCATGGGGTTCGCCGGGATGGCGATTATGATCGACCACCACGCCCTGGTCATACCAGGTTTTGGCCCGCCACATTCTCTCGGAGGATTGCCAGTCCACCCGCTCGACCTGCTCCCGATGCACAATGGTATTATAGTGATCCAAACTTGGATCGTCCACACATTCCACCATTTCCCGGATATGCAGATAAGGGAGTTTGAGAGCGGTCATTTCATCCGGTTCTGCAAATCCAAAAGCAGTACTCAGCGAAAATACCCCGGCAGGACTTTTCCCATCTCCTTCCCTTTTAATCGGACCCTTAACGACCTCCAGAGTATGCAGACCCCGTCCCCACCCCATCCCTTTCTTTCCCACAATCGCCGTGACAGGCATCGCATAAGGTTTCCAGCTGTCTTCGTCATTCTCCCGTTCATAGCAATAAAGTCGTGCTGCCGATGAATCAAAAGACTCACTAATTACCACGATCATTTGGCCGGAGGCCGCAGGAAGGGGACCCTGGCTGTTTCTTTGAACCGGGCTGCAGGAAACAACAATCCATGGCATGAGCATCAGGTACAATAGTATTATACGTAATCGGGAGATGAGGTAGGCGGTTTGGCGTGAGTTCATAAGTAAAGTATTCCGCTATTTTATAATCGTAAATTGTTTTATTTCCACCCTGTTTCCGCTTCGCAAACGGTAGAAGTATTTTCCTGTAGATAGGCGGGACATATCAAAAACAAGTTGATAAGTAGCTGCAGGGCGGTATCCTTCATCCAAGGTAGCCACTTTCCGACCCAGCACATCAAAAAGGTCCAATGTTACCTGCTGCGCCGTGAAGAGTTGATATTCGATGACGGCAGAGGTGGTAATCCCATCACAGGCATTTACCGGATTGGGATAACTCTGACGTAGCTGCACCGGAGCGGTCTGCGGTTCCGGCGCGGCCGCAATGCTGGTAAACGGCAGTCCCAGGTAATCTGCCACGCCATGCAACAGGGCATAGGCAGTCATATCATAATTACCGGCGCTGGCACAATTCATATCTTCATAGGTAAGCGCCATGACCGCCTCTCCGTGATTGAGCCAGAACCAGCTTTCGGGGTAGACCAGCGGTGTTCCGGAGGTCCAGCTGATGAAATAAAACCAGGGCTCAATGCCGTTGGGAAAATAATACCGGATCCCTTCAATAAAATTTCTTTCTAGGATCGTGAATGGGGGTGAGGTACCCACTGAATCATGATAGACAAAATAGCGTTTGCAGGCCCAGGCGGAATGCATATTCAAGGCCACTTCAACGGGAGCGGGTGAAGCCATCAGTTCGGTAAAGCGCTGGCGCAATACCGCCACTTCCGGTTCTACAGGATTGGCATTCCAGTTACTCTCCAGATCAATGCCGTGGGCATTCTCTCGGGAATATTTCAGCTCCACTCCATCAGGATTATACATGGGAATGATATGAAAAACGCATTTCTCTCTCAGAAATTGGGCAAAGGGATCTTCAGATAAAAGCAGCTGAATGACCTGATCGGTCACCCACCATCCCTGGACTTCATTGGGATGGGTCCGGGCATGGATATGCACGGTCCGTCGCGGTTCGGTAGGCGGAATATCCGAGGTGATGGTCACCTGCCACAATGCCCGGTTTTGCACGCTGGCGCCCAACGAACCAATTGTCGCATAAGGGCTTTGTGCCCACAGCCCAAGATCAGCAAGCAGGCTATCGTAACCGTATCCCCAGTGATCTCCCAGAATCTCCAGGTTCTGCAGTGCGGCTTCACGGTCATACGGTCCGCATTTATCCGGGAAAGGGATCAGACCATCCTGTCCCCATAAAAGAGAAGAGAAAAGGAAAATGCCCCAGCAAACAACGGTTAGAAAATAAATAATTCTTCTCAACGATTTCTCTCCAAACTATATAAATATTAAAATGACCGATTTTCTGTTTTGTTAAACTTCCGATGAATCAACTTCTGATATACAAAAAAATGTTATTGTAGAAGCCCTGTTTCGCCGGATACTAAAACATAAATTTTATTCTTGGGTTAGCTCTAAGTAAATATGTTCCAGTCCAACTTCTTGCAGGGATATAGATGTCAGTGGAATATCATCTAATTTTTTAATAAGGTCCTTCAAAATATATTTTTCATGTATTAAAAGAATCAACCTGCTGCCATGGTGCCGATATTCCCAGCCAAAGGACAGCGCTTTCTGGCAGAGTGAATGCTCGTCTTCCGTTTCAATAACGGCAATTTGTTGTGCCGGTATCAATTCACGCAATTTGTCTAACGAGCCTTCCGCAACGATGCGTCCTTTTTGCAGGATACCGATGCATGAGCAGAGCCGTTCTGCCTCTTCCAGTTGATGAGTCGTTAATAATATGCTGACCCCGCTGTTTTTTAGATTCTTGATAAGTTCCCAAAGTTCATAGCGCGCCTCAATGTCTAAACCTGCAGTTGGTTCATCAAGTATGAGAATTGAGGGTGAGTGTACAAGGGCCACGGCAATATTGACACGACGGCGCCACCCACCACTCAAACTGGAAACTTTTATATTCTCATATACATGAAGATTGAGTGCATGAATAAGTTCGTCTGCCCGCTCAGTACTCGCTGAGCCCTGTATTCCGTATATTTTTGCAAAAAACAACAGGTTCTCTTTAATGGTTAAATCCTGATAGATTGAAACTTCCTGTGGAACAATCCCCACAAGATGTTTCGTCGCTTCTGAAACTGGTTTCCCTTCGATTGAAATCATTCCGGAATCTGCATCCAGCAAATTACATAATATGTTGATGGTTGTGGTCTTACCTGCTCCATTGGGCCCAAGCAGTCCGTATACATCATTGGGAGAGATTGAAAATGACAACTTATTTAAAACAACTTTATCCCCAAAGGATTTTTCAATGTCGCGAACTTCAACCATATTCATCCCTTCTTTTCCAGGCTCAACATTGCTCTGTAAGATCGGGCTCCCAGAAACAAGGCCAATCCAGTGAACGCTACTAAAAAAATGAGATGTATTGAAACATCCCCTACCCCCTGGCCCAGAGCTGATACACCCTTTAAAGCTTGATTCATATGAAAAATTGGGTCTAAATAGGCCAGCGTCAAAAGATAAGAAGGTAAAATAGAAACGGGGAAGAAGGTTCCTCCTAAAACGAGTAACGGGACTCCAAATGCGGCCACGGGTCCATTCACATCTTCTGTTCTTTTAGTAAAACGAGAACCAAAAT
>CP070707.1:3002149-3035725 GCA_020350205.1 bacterium | reverse complement strand
GCAAGCTGGTCAATTCAGCGGTGGCCTGGTTACTGATGATTGTCCCGGTATACACGGTAGCGGGTTTTATTGATTTTGTTATCCTGAATGTCATTGAGTACTGGACCGGAGAAAACCCGGTAACAATGAGTGCCGGTGATAAGGATACTCAGATTGTGGAAAAAGATGGCATAAAGTATCAAATCACGGCGACTCAGAATCGGTTTGATGTCAGAGAACTCGCTGGAGAAAAGCGTCAGGTAAGTCTTATTTTTGAAGAGGATCTGAATGCCTGGTTTGTGGAGTCTTCGCAGGGTTTGATTAAAATTGCGGAATATCAGAGTGAGAATCCCGACGACCTGGTTCTACATTTTCCAGATCAAAAGTCTCTCAGTGTGAACTTGTCAACTCACCCCTATCCTCTGGAATATGCTCGGTAAAGAATAAGATTATGAACTGATTCGAAATATTAAATCACGATACTTATATATAATGAATCATCCCTGATCAGATCAGCAGGGATGATTTATTTAATAGGATGAATAATACCTGGCGTTTAACAAAAGTAGGATCAGTTTAAACGTTTGTTCGTATAATATTTTTATCCCAAAACCCCGGAATAAAACAACCAAAGCGCCCCAATCGCTAAAAATGATAGCAAGGATATGTACCGGAAGAATTCTCCTTTGGTTATGAGTGGTTTTGAATTGCTCCACTCTTTGGCAGCCCGGTCACCAAAGGAATAGGTGTTTCCGCATTTGGAACAGCGGTAATTAGGGGGATAATCATCCGGCTTCAATCTCTTAAGACACGTGGGACAGCGAAATACCCCTTTATACCATTTCCTCCATACGGGGTCTTTTTTCATAAAAAGATAGTCGATATGATGCCGGAATGTGATAAAAAGATAAGATAGAATTAAAATGAGGAAAATAACCCAGTATTTTAAAACAAAATGAGTGATGGTACCGGTTACCCCGCTGAGAAATGTCTCCATCTTCCTTGATGTTCCTCCGTTTTATTGTATAAAGTCGTACCTTAGAAATCATCGGTGGATTTTCAAGTAACTTGATATCGGATTCTAGATACGTGATTCTGGATGCTGGATAATATTTTTGAATATGATAAAACGGGAGGATTCAATTAATGCGTGTGCTACACCTATCCAATCTCATCGGGGGTCCTGCTTTCTTGTATCCTGTTTTTGTGTTAATATATTTACAGGTCTGCCCAGCTAAATCGTCTTGTCCGGTGAAGGACACCAGTCTTTAAAAGGACACTCCGAACAACGCGGTTTTCGGGACTGACAGATGTTTCTGCCAAATAATATAGTTGCATTACTGAAAAATGTCCATTTTTCAGGGTGTACCAGTCGCATCAGATTCTGTTCGATCTTATCAACCTCCACATGGGGGGAAATTCCCAATCGTTGTACAACCCGCTTTACATGCGTATCTACGGCGATACCCTGCTGGACTGCGGATGCGTTTCCCAGCACCATGGCGGCAGTTTTACGACCCACTCCTGGAAGACTAATCATATCTTGTATATTTACAGGAACTTCACTCTCATAATCCCGGATTAATGTTTCACAACACCCTCTAATCAATTTGGCTTTATTTCGATAAAACCCGCTGGGACGAATATCATTTTCCAGCTCTTCCAAGTCCACCTCGATATAATCTTGCGGTGATTTATATTTTTTAAACAGGATCTGAGTGACCTGGTTGACCCGGGCATCGGTACATTGAGCAGAGAGGATAACGGCAATTAGAAGTTCAAAAGCAGATGAATAATTCAATTCCAGGGAGGCGGCCGGGTAGAACGCTTGCAGAGAATCCAACATGACTTTAATTTTGTCTTTTGTATCCATTTAATTATACTCTCTTTGGTCTATATTAACAAAAATATCTCGAGATTACAAAAAGTCTCATGCAAAGCTGCAACGATGTTTCATTTTTATTCCCAGGAATTCAGTGTGTATGTTACTCGAATAACCAATTAAAACCAGAAATTTGAACATGAATAGCCTGATATTACTGTTTGAAAGAATCAGACCGGGGTTTCTGATCATGTAACATTTTTTTGTATTTAACAATAAATGTTATCTTTATGAATTTGCATTGTTATGAGAGGAAATTTTAATTTGCGTTAATTCCTAAATTCATTTATTTTAAGTGGTATGCGATAGCAATTTCCATGGTCTTACAAAATTTCCCGCTACCAACGAAGAATTAAATTCATGACCAACTGGCAAACATATCGTGACCTTTTCCCCCATTTGGGTGAACAAATTTATTTAAATCATGCTGCCATTGCCCCGATGAATCTCCGGGCACAGCAAGCCATTCTGGATTTCATGGCCCAGCGTCTGGGCAAAAATATTGAATTCTGGCCAGATGCCCTGGAGAATAAGAGCTATTTTATTGAGCGCGTTGCGCAACTGATTCACGGTTTCGCAGATAAAATTGCCATCACTGCCAATACATCTGCCGGTTTGAATATCCTGGCAAACGGGCTTGATTGGAAAAGAGGTGACCGGATATTATTAATCGACTTTGAATTTCCTTCCAATGTGATCCCTTTTCTGAATTTGCAGCGACATGGGGTTGAGATAGATTTTGTGAAAAACCGGGATGGTATCATTGCCATCGATGATATTCTTGAGAATATTTATCCCCGCACCCGACTTCTGTCCATCAGTTTTGTGGAATTTTTGAATGGTTTCAGGAATGATCTGAAAAGAATCGGTGAGATCTGCCGGGAGCATGACCTGATTTTTTCGGTGGATGCAATTCAGGGATTAGGTGCGCTGCAGTTAGATGTACAGGATTGCCAGATTGATTTCCTGGCCTGTGGCGGGCACAAGTGGTTAATGTGGCCTCAAGGTCTGGCTTTTGCCTATATTTCTCCCCGAATATTTGATCGTCTACATCCCGCACAGGCGGGATGGATGAGCCTGGAAGTGCCCTTCGATTTTTTTAATTATCGTCAGCCATTCTCGCCTACTGCGCGCCGATTCGAGTCGGGTGGCTTCAGCACCATCAGTATTCAGGCGGCAACGGCCACGTTGGATATGATGCTTGATATCGGCATTGTTCAGATTGAACAGAAAATTTTATCTAATAGTCAATTTTTAATTAAAAAAATCGGGGAAATGGGATTGAAACTATATACCGTCCCGACACCGAAACATCTGTCCGGGATCGTGACCTTTTTTCATCCCCATGCGGAAAAACTTTTTGAATATCTCAAACAAAATCATATTACCGTTTCTCTTCGGGAAGGGAAAATTCGGTTATCTCCCCATTTTTATCACAATGAGGGCGATCTGCAGCAGTTTCTGGATGTTCTGTCCCGATTTAAAAATAGAAATTGACCGGTATTCTTTTTACCGATAGATAGTATTTCCATTCTCTGTATCCGATTAAAATGACGGGGTAAATTTATGGTCAATATCATTCGTAAAAAACTGGTAAGGGGTTTACTGGCAGGTGTGGTTACCGGGATCCTGGTCTGGCTGGTTACCCAGTTTATTTTTGATCAATTTTTCTTCAGAATTGAATCTCAGACGTATGATTGGCGTTTGCGCCGGGTTGTTGAACCACCTCCCAATCCGCTGGAAGATGTCATTATCATCGATATTGACGAACGCAGTATTCAGAAGCTGGGAAGTTATTTCCACTGGCCCCGTGAATACTGGATCAAGCTGGTGAACTACCTCAGTGAGGCAAATGTCACCATTGTCGGTACCGATGTCATTTTCGATCCAAATCCCCGTCATCCTGAGGAAGATCAGGCATTTCAGAAAGCCATTTCGGATGCCGGAAATGTCTGTCTGGCCTTCTACTTCTCGCAGGCCGATCCGGACCGTTACCGATCTCCCATGGTTAACGAACCGGACAATCTGAATTATCAGAATTTTATGGTGCAGATTCCGGATGAACTACTGGGGAAAATTATCTCGCAGGATCGATTCGAACCGAATTATCCGGGATTCTTAAATTCTGGTTTAACAGCTGGTTATGTAAATATGTTTTCCGATCCAGACGGGGTATTACGACGTATTCCGCTTTTATTGCGGTTTAACCAGCATACCTATGCGGCTTTCTCGCTTCAAATTGCCATGAAATTGAAACAGATTGAAAAAATTTCTTATGATGAGGAAGATTCGCGACTGCTGCTGCAAGATCAGGTAGGAAAACTAATTAGGATTCCTATCGATCGATTCGGTCAGATGCTGATTGATTACAATGGCCCTTTCAAATCATTCCGCTATATCTCCTTTTATGACGTCCTAATGGGTTTTGTCCAGACGGAATTTTTTGAAAATAAGACGGTGCTGGTAGGTTCATCCTTGCCCGCTTTTTATGATTTGCGAACCACACCGCTTCAACCTGCTTTTCCCGGGGTTGAGGTGAATGCAAATATTATTCATCAAATTGTCAATGAAAAATTCTTTGAACTGCTGAACGCCTGGCAAACGTTTCTGCTGATCATGATTTTTGCGACATTTGTCGGAATGGTTCTGATTTTTCCACGCCCTATAGGAAGTATCATTATAACCATTCTGTTTGTAATTATCACCTTGATGGTGGGACTGATCATACTGGAACAATTCTCCTTATGGTTGCCGATTATCCCGTTATTGCTTTCAGTCGTTGTTGCCTTTGCCATTACCTATGTGTATCGCTACCTGTTTGAGGAACGGGATAAAAGACAGATTCGCAAAATTTTTTCACATTATGTGTCCAGCTCGGTCGTGGATGAACTGCTCAAAAATCCCGAGGAAGTAAAATTGGGTGGTGAAAAGAAATTCTGCACTGTGTTGTTCTCCGATATCGTCGGATTTACCACCCTTGCCGAATCCATGGAGCCTGCCAAACTGGTTCATTTGTTGAATGATTATCTCACCAGTATGACTAATGTCATTTTAAAACACAATGGGATGCTGGATAAATATGAGGGTGATGCCATCATGGCAGTATTCGGTGCTCCGGTTGAACATCCTGAGAGCCCGGAACAGGCTTGTTATGCCGCCCTGGAAATGTATAAGCAGCTGGATATACTGCGAGAATTTTGGAAAAAAACCGGTAGACCGCATCTCCAAATGCGGATTGGAGTTAATTCAGGCGATATGATCGTCGGAAATATGGGGTCGGAGACCCGCTTTGATTATACGGTTGTGGGTGATGCGGTTAACCTGGCCTCTCGTCTGGAAGGTGCAAATGCCATTTATGGCACCAGGATTATTATCGGAGAACAGACCTTCGATAAGGTCCAGAAAAAATTCCTCACCAGGCCGCTGGATCTGCTGCGGGTGAAGGGCAAAAAAAATCCGGTACGGGTATATGAACTGATGGCCCCTGAGATTGAACCACCCTCCGAGGAGATAAAGCAGATGATCCTTGAATATAAACGGGGTTTTAAGGAATACCTGCTGAGGAATTGGAGTGAGGCGATCCAGTATTTTGAAAAAGCATATCAGTTAAATAAGAGCGATGGTCCCACGGAACTATATCTGGAACGTTGCCGGGAATTTTCCGTTAATCCGCCCTCCAAGGATTGGGATGGTGTGTATGTGATGAAATCTAAATAAGATATGTGTCGCAGAGTAGCTACTCGAAATTCAAATTCGCCATGATCATGTTTCAGGCGGGCTAAAAAAGGATTAGAGATATTTTGACGTCAATCTTATCAGGGTACTGTTGTTTAATTCTTCAGTTAGGTTGCAGTCCGGTTTTAACGGGTTGTTTCAATTAAATGCAGGAAATTATAAAATTGGAGGGTCTATTTAATGACTTCCAGGTTGTGGATCATTTTTCACTCAAATTTCTGTTGTTTTATCTTGATGTATATATTTTCCTGCAGTTCAGCTCAGCAGAAAGCCCCGCTTAACGTTTTATTTATTGCGGTGGATGATCTGCGTCCGGAACTGGGGTGTTATGGCGATGAGTTGGTTAAGAGTCCCCAGATCGACCGCCTGGCGCAGGATGGAATTACCTTTACCCGGGCCTATTGCCAGTCCGCAGTCTGTAACCCTTCCCGCGCCAGTTTACTCACTGGAATGCGTCCGGATAGAATCAGGGTCTGGGATCTGAGGACGGATTTCCGGGAACATACCCCCGATATCGTCACCCTCCCCCAAAACTTTAAAAATAATGGATATAATACAGTTGGGATTGGAAAAATCTACCATAATACAATCCCTGATACACCCTCCTGGAGTGAGCCAAAACTGCACATTCAGGGATATCCTTTCGATCCGGATGCGGTATACCGTAAGGAGGAAAACCTTGCATCCCTGGATATCCGTAAAAAACAGATCATAGCTGAAGGAAATCAACAGCGCTATATAGACCGGATCGGTGAATGGTATCTGAAAGCCACCGCCACTGAAAATGAAAACCTCTCTGATAATGCCTATTATGACGGCGCACAGACGGATCTGGCCCTGAAAAAGATTGAGCAGTTGCATCGGGAGTCGAAGCCATTTTTCTTTGCTATCGGCTATTACCGGCCGCACCTGCCCTTTAATGTTCCGAGAAAATACTGGGAGTTGTATAACCGGGATGAAATCCCTCTGGCGAAAAATGATTTTTTACCCCAAAATTCCCCTTTGATGGCCATAAACAATTTGCGAGAACTGCGGGGATATACCGATTTCAAAGATACGCCTCATCCTGCAGCCGGCAAAATCAGCGAAGCTGATGCTCGATTACTAAAACACGGATACCTGGCATCAGTTAGCTACATTGATACCCAGATCGGAAAATTACTGGATCAACTGGATCGATTGGGTATCAGGGATAATACCCTGATTATTTTATGGGGGGATCATGGCTGGAAATTAGGGGAACATGGCAGTTGGTGTAAAATGACTAATTATGAAATTGATACTCGGGCACCGCTCATTCTCAGCACACCACAATTAAAAGGGAAAAATGTTCAAAGTAATGCCCTGGTAGAATTTGTGGACATCTATCCTACCCTATGTGAATTAGCAGGAATAAAAGCGCCAGAAGATCTGGAAGGAACAAGTCTAGTGCCCCTGCTGGACAATCCCGGCAAACCCTGGAAAAAAGCTGCATTCAGTCAATTTCTCCGGGAAGGAATTTGGATTGCCCCGGACGGGGTAGAGTACATGGGTTATTCTATCAGAACAGATCGCTATCGCTATGTGAAATGGATCAACTGGAACACCGGTGAGCAGGCAGCACAGGAATTGTATGATCATCAGACCGATCCGGATGAAAATGTTAATCTAGCTCTGGATCCTGCTCATCTGACCTTACTGGATGATTTGGAGTCGCAACTGGATGCCGGATGGCAGGCTGCAAAACCCCCAAATTAATCAGGAGCTGCAAAATACTCTGCCCATGGTCTACCAACCCAACCAGGCAGGATTGATTTTAACTGAGATCTCATTTTCCGGCAGGTAAAATTCTCCGTTGTACCTTTCTGTGACATGATCCTGAGGGCAATACATCGTTTATTGTTTGGGGTAACTGTGTTTTACATAATGGTGCGTGAGAAGATGGGGACTGGATCCTCGATGGCCATACATTCCCTGATCCAGAAAGGTTCACCGTATTTTACTCCGGCCATCCATCCAAAATGGCGGGCCCGGAAATCCACTGAATCCATAAACCACCTCGAAGAGATAAAGGTTTGTTCCTGAGGCCATTCCGGATTATAGAATTGGGATTTGTAGGCGGCCAGGGCTTTAAATTTCAACTCATATTCATCAGAAATATCGATCACAAAGCTGGGTATGAATTCATATTTTGCCATGTAATACAGAATTCGGAAAGGGCGATGGGGAGGTATTTCGGGCAGTATTTTTTTGACACCGGCATAAAACCAACTCTCGGTAATCAGCTGACTGCTATGGATGTGGTCAGGATGCCTATCTTCGTGAAAAGGTGCCAGGATTATTTTGGGTTTGGTTTTCCGGATCAACCGAATCATCTTGTTTTTATTCTGCTCGTTGACTTCAACATTCCCGTCCGGTATTTTGAGATTATATCTGAAATCCAGTTGCAGCAATTTGGATGCAACTGCAGACTCTTCATAACGTTTCTCTACCGTACCCCGGCTGCCCAGTTCTCCTTCGGTTAAGTCCACAATTCCCGTCTTATATCCTAATTTTTTTAATTTAATCAGGGTCCCGCCACAACCCAGCTCAGCATCATCGGGATGTGCACCCAGAGCCAGAATATCAACCGGATTAGTATCATTCATTTGACGTGAATCCATATTTAAAGTATCAATTGATGTACACCGAGAATTTATTCCCCGAATATAATAATATTCAGATTATTTTATCTGAAAGTGGGGTATGACCTGGCTGTGAGGTTTGACATCAAAAGCCAGTAAATGCACGTTCAAGGGACTGGTCGCGATAATAAAGTGATTCTCCGGGACTTCTTCCCAGGAAAGGGTTTTATCAATTTTTTCGGAACTGATAATAAGGCTGCTGTCCAGCTGGGTATAAAATAGAGTTCTATTCCGGCGGAATCCCACAATGAAATCACCATTAGTGAGCATAAAATTTAAAGCCAGCTCACCATCCACATGATCGTCGGTAATATCAATCAGTTCCATGATAATACTTGAGATGAGGTTTAAAACGCAATATACATCGCAATTATCCGATTTCTCAAACCAGTGAACAAAATATTTAAAAAGAAATTCCGAATCTGTGGTGCCCAGTGTATCCAGCTGCACGGTTTGAGAAAATTTTTCGCGTAATTTCTCTTTGTAGATCTCAAAATGAGGTATGTTTCCGTTGTGCATGAATACCCACTTGTCATAGATAAAGGGGTGGCTGTTTTCCAGGCTGATTACTCCTTGTGATTTTCGGCGGACATGGGCAAACAGAAGATCAGTTAAAATTTGAGTGGCTTTATCCCTGTAGGTAGGATCTTTGAATGCAGGCTGCGGACTTTTTTCCATTATAAATTTCTTTCCGCTGCGATAGGCAAAACCCCATCCATCTGCATTGGGTCGATCCGAGATATCACAGATACTCTGCTGGAGCAAACAGTTGTCGGTTTCCAATATCCAGTCCGATACATTCGCTGTCTCTTTTCCCCAGTATGCTAAAAACCGACACATAAAAAGCCTTTCAAATATACTTTTAGAATTTAAAGGCTGTAAAATTAAATTCGCAAGTGTTTAAAAAAATAGAATGTTTACCCACTTTTTATAATTCTACTGCCTAGAAATTTTTCCTTGTTATATTTTCGTCAGGAAGGGAAGAAAAAAATATGAGTTTTTATTTTTTGCAGATCCGGGTTGCAAAAACTGTAATGAGATGTGTTTTGTACTCTCCTGGTGCTGTTTTGTCTTCGATGTCATTAAAACTGAGAGAGGAGGCGAGGGTATTTTCACAGACACTCAGGTGGAAGAAGGTTTCGCAGATTAAGAATATTAATCCGAGGTATCTTTCTGTGCCTCTCGAAATACTTCTTTTAGTAGGTAGGGAACGTCAATAAAGAGATCGGTTCTGGGATAATTGATCACCAGAGAATAAAGTCCCACAATGAAATAGATATGCATATTCCAGGCATCAAAGGTAATCCAGTAATAGGCAACACCTACCAGTATAATGACCAATCCGAGAGTCCACACGATTTTCATTTTTTTCCCTATGTAACGGGTAAACTGGCGCAGTAACTGCTCACCAGGTAGCTTGGGATCTTCCTTATGAAGTTCTTTCAGCAATTCATTGAAGAATTTGAGGCGAAAATAGGACCTCTTGAGATGAAGGATATAGACTGCCAGGGCCACTGCAATGAAGAAACTGATCCAATTTAAAACAGGTAAACTACTGAAGTACTTTATAGCCGTCTCTGCCCGAAGCCGATAAACAAATGATAACCCGTAAATTAAAATGCCAAAGAGAACCAGACTTTGCCAGGTGACTTTAAGTCTCCTGATAAATGACTCAATTATGGTCTGCGGATCCTGTGTGCTCATGATGTTCTCCGGATATGAATGACTAATTATCCCGCTCCTGCGGGAGTGCTCTACTGGTGATGAAAAATAAAACACGTTCACTCAACTCTCCCACCCCTACCATCAGAATAACCAGGTGGAAAGGAATGTTCTGAGATATAAAGATGAGCCAAACCAGATAGACTAATGGCATAATCAATCCAAAAATGAATCGTACGCCGAACAATGCCAGATGTGACCCCAATAACATTTTGACAGAATCCTGAGTTATCATATTTGTCCGACTTAGAAATCGGAATCTGCTCCACAAAGTTAATACCTCCAGTAACAGAATCACGAAGAGTATGATACACAGCAGGTTTTGCAGGTCCTGATCCCGAAATAACCACAAAGCGAGTGAGATACCCAGAACAGCTGTTCCCTGAATTATTCCCCCGGCTGTGGTAGGGTTATTCCAGGAGGGCCGGAGGGGAGCAAAGGTATAAATTTGGGCGAGATAAAAAATGTAGACCAGAGTCCCTAGAAAAACAATAAAACTTAAGACATGGAGATCCAGTGCCACATATTTAAGGATAAGGATAAATAGCTGACCGAATAAAAAAATAATGTACCAGCCGGTCTCCGCTTTCCCTTGGGGCAATTCGAGAAATACATTTTTCGCAGACAGTCGCGGTCCTAGAAATTCCAATAATGCCAGTAATATCAGAGAGAGCCCACCGATTGCAAGAATTCCCTGCACACTCTGATAGAAGAGGGTACTTCTGGCAGCAAAGGGTTCTGGCTCAAACGTTGAAAAAGTGATCAGGAAAAATATTGAATAAATACCCAGACTTAACATTTGAATAAACAAAAAGAGAATCGCCGGTAACTGGGCATAAGGCTTTTCTGATCTCATATTCATAGGGATTCAATCAGAATATCCTGAATTTAACTTAAGAAATTAATTTTCAATTCGGATAGCAATTTAGGGAATTGAATTCCCGGATCAAAATTGTTGGAAAATTATGTTCTGACGGTGCAACATTTATAAGTAAGTTTTATGAACTCAGGAGGCGGTTTCAGACAGATTCTGTTTACCGATATAACGGTGCCAGTTTTCAAGTTCAGTCCTTAGATGTAGACCGGTATAGGATTTGGCGTTTTCTGCCAGTTTTTCGGGGGTACCCTGTGCTATAATCTTACCGCCATCGTCACCTCCTTCCGGCCCCAGATCGATCACCCAATCGGCTGTTTTTATGACATCCAGATTATGCTCGATGACGATCACTGTATTACCCTTATCAACCAGTTGATTCAATACTTTCAATAACATGCTGATATCGGCGAAATGCAGGCCGGTGGTTGGTTCGTCCAGGATGTAAACGGTATTGCCGGTACTGACTCGGCTCAGCTCGGTGCTTAGTTTTACTCTCTGTGCTTCTCCCCCGCTTAAGGTTGTCGCTTGTTGTCCCAGATGAATATATCCTAAACCGACATCCCGTAAGGTCTGTAGTTTTCTCTTAATCGTGGGAATTTTGTCAAAAAAATCCAGAGCCTCACTGACGGTCATATCCAGTACATCTGCAATGGATTTGCCCCGATAATGAATCTCCAAGGTTTCTCGGTTGTATCTTTTTCCGCGACAGACCTCACATGTTACATAGACATCCGGCAAAAAATGCATTTCTATTTTTTTGACGCCATCTCCTTCGCAGGCGTCACAGCGTCCGCCCTTGACATTGAAGGAAAATCGGCCGGGCTTATATCCTCTGATTTTTGATTCAGGCAGCTGCGTGAATAAATCACGTATCAGGGTGAACAAGCCGGTATATGTGGCAGGATTGGAACGCGGCGTCCTTCCGATTGGGGATTGATCGATGTCAATTACCTTATCAACATAATCCAGTCCTGAAATATTTTCATAGGGCAGGGGAATTATTTTGCTTTTGTAAAAGTGTCTGGAAAGAATAGGATAAAGAGTTTCATTAATGAGACTGCTTTTCCCTGAGCCTGAGACACCGGTAATACAAATAAATTGTCCCAAAGGAAATGAAACGTCTATATTTTTAAGGTTGTTTCCCTGGGCTCCGGTAAGGAGCAGAAAATCTTTATTATCTTTCCGTCGTTTCTCCGGGATGGGAATATAGCGTTGATAGCCAAGGTACAGACCGGTGAGGCTATCCGGATTGGCTTCAATTTCACGCGGGGTGCCGGTGGCGACAATCTTACCCCCATGTTTTCCGGCACCCGGTCCCAGATCGATGACATAATCGGAATGTTCAATGGTTTCACGGTCGTGTTCTACCACCAGGACAGTGTTCCCCAGATCCCTGAGACGCAATAAGGTCTGGATCAGCCGGCCATTATCCCGCTGATGGAGACCGATAGAGGGTTCGTCCAAAATGTACAGAACTCCTACCAGCTGAGAACCAATTTGAGTGGCCAGGCGAATCCGCTGGGCTTCTCCCCCCGAAAGGGTACCTGCAGCACGGGCAAGTGTCAGGTATTCCAGACCCACATCTTTCAGAAATTCCAGACGCGCCTTGATTTCTTTTAAAATCTGCTGTGCAATAATACTTTCTTTTTCGGAAAGTTTAAGACCGGTGAAAAATTTGATAGCCTCCTTGATATTGAGAAAAGTAACCTCTGCAATATTCAATTTACCGATCTTTACACCCAGTGTTTCTTTCCGTAAGCGGGCTCCCTGACATTCCGGACAGGGAATCTGATTCATAAACCCTTCAATCCAGTCCCGAATTGCCTGCGAAGCGGTTTCACGATACCGGCGATACAGATTATTGATCACTCCTTCAAATTTGGAGGTAAATTCATATTTCGAATTTTCGCGACTGAAGGAAAATCTGACTTTTTCCGAACTTCCATACAGGATTAAATTTTGAATTTCTTCACTCAGGTCTTTCCAGGGGATATCCAGGCTGAACCGATACTCTTTTCCAAGAGCTTCAATCATTTCAAAATACCAGCTTCCGCGCTTTTCTCCGATGGGTACAACAGCACCGCTTTCAATACTGAGACTGGCATTGGGTACCACCAATCGGGGATCTATCTCCAGTTTGGTTCCTAGGCCATCACACTCCGGGCAGGCACCGTAAGGACTGTTAAATGAGAACATGCGCGGTTCGATTTCTTCGTAGCTGATACCACATTTCATACAGGCAAATTGTTCGCTGAATAACTCTTCCCGGGCCTCATCCACATTCTCGATGATCACCAGACCGCTGCCCATTTTCAGAGAGACTTCAACCGATTCGGAAAGACGTTGCCGAATATCCGGCCTGATTTTCAGGCGGTCCACCACTACTTCTATATTATGTTTAATGTTCTTTTTTAACTTTATCTCCTGATCCAAATCAAGCAGGTTTCCATCCACGCGAGCCCTGATAAAACCCTCTTTCTTGATTTCTTCGATCAGATCACGGTATTCGCCCTTGCGTCCCCGGACCACCGGGGCTAGTACCTGGATGCGTGAGTCTGCAGGATAGTCGAGAATTTTATCTACAATCTGCTGGGGAGTTTGTTTATGGATGGGATCACCACAATTATAACAGTGGGGGTGGCCTACCCGGGCAAATAACAGTCGCATATAATCGTAAATCTCTGTAACGGTTGCTACCGTGGAGCGGGGATTTCGATGGGTGGTTTTCTGTTCAATCGATATGGCTGGCGATAGACCATCGATGTAATCCACGTCAGGTTTTTCCATCAGTCCCAGAAATTGGCGGGCATAGGCACTGAGACTTTCCACGTAGCGGCGCTGACCTTCGGCATAGATGGTATCAAAAGCCAGACTGGATTTACCGGATCCTGACAGACCGGTAATCACCACAAACTTGTCCCGCGGGATCTGCAGGTTGATATTTTGCAGATTGTGCTCCCGGGCACCCCTGATACTGATATATTCTTTTTTACTCATCCCACAAATAGATCTCTTAAAGGTTGCGCCAAAAGATAATTAAAATTTAAGCTATTGCAATCTTTTTTTCTTTAAAAAAAAGAGATTTAAGTTTCTGCTCACCAGGCAGGAAGTGCCGCCGGTAATTGGTCCCTTCTGAAGTACCTGGTCGGTAAGGACGATAGAACACGACAAATAGATCAACTGAATGACGGTGCAGGCATATAGTATGAAATAATGGTTTGCACTGTAATTTTGAATCCTGCAAAAAACCACTAATTTTTTTACAATACTTTTCCTATCCTGTTAATTTTTCTGTTATCTTTAAATCGGCAATTTTAAGGTAAATATCACGGATAATTTGAATACACAGCAATCTTTTGTTATATTTTTCAGCTGATAAAAGGTTATTGACTGTATGAGTACAAAAGTATCATTTTATACCCTGGGATGCCGGTTGAATCAGGCGGAGACAGCTGCCCTGGAAAGAAATATGGAGCACCGGGGATATCAGGTGGTGGATTTCCTCCAAGCTGCCGATGTGGTGGTGGTAAATACCTGCACCGTCACTGAAAATGGTGATGCTGACACCAGAAAGTTAGTTAATAAAATAAACCGCATACATCCCGATGCCCGGATTGCCCTGATAGGATGCCAGGCACAGATTCAACGGGAAAAACTTCTGGCCCTGCCGAATGTCTACTGGGTCGTAGGTAATTCACGGAAGATGGATTTTGGGGAGATTTTATATAAAAATTTTGACTCTCCTGCACCCCGGGTCATGACTCCGGTCATTTCCCGAAAGAGCTTTAAAATAGCAACTTCCGGAATCGATCGACGGCATACCCGGGCCAACCTGAAAATTCAGGATGGCTGTGATTTTTTCTGTTCTTTTTGTGTAATACCGTATGCCCGGGGACGGGCCCGCAGCCGTGAATTTGCCGACCTGCTTCAGGAAGCCCGGGAACTGATCGCGGCAGGGCACCGGGAGCTGGTCCTGACCGGTATTAATATCGGTACCTATCAGTATCGTAATATTACGATCAACGATGTCGTAGAAACTTTATTAAATATGGAAGGACTGCTCAGACTCAGATTATCCTCGATTGAACTGACCACGATCCCGCAAAATTTAATTGAGTATATTAAGAGGGATAAGCGTCTCTGCCCCCATCTACACATTCCCTTGCAAAGCGGGAGTGATGAGGTTCTGAAAGCCATGAATCGCAAATATACGGTAAGAGAGTATGCGGAATTTATCCAGTTTGTTCATTGGCAAACACCCGGAATTTGCCTGGGGTCCGATGTCCTGGTCGGTTTCCCGGGAGAAACGGCTGATCAGTATGAAGAAACATATCAGTTTCTGTCGGAATTGCCTTTATCCTATTTTCATGTATTTAGTTATTCCGAGAGACCTTGGACAAAAAGTCGTGGTCTGAAACCAAAGGTCAGTGCAGAGGTCATTGAAGAGCGCAGTCGCCGTCTGCGGGAATTAAGTCTCCGGAAGCGTCAGGAATATTTGGCTGGAAACCTGGGTACAGTTCAATACATATTGTTCGAACAACAAAAAAGGGGATGGTGGAAGGGATTGACGGATACTTATATCCGGGTAAAGGTGAAATCGGACTGTAATTTATATAACCGGTATTTGCCGGTGAGGCTGATGAGAATCGACAATCAGCTGATCATCGGAAGTTTGGTTAATAGCGAATAAAAAATCTTGAGAGAAAGAATATAAGATAGATGAAAAAAGTCTATATCGAAACCTACGGCTGCCAGATGAATGAGTACGACACGGAGCTGGTTCGTGCTGTCCTCATGCGAGACGGATATCACATGGTAGATAAGGAGCAGGAAGCGGATATTATCATGCTGAATACCTGTTCGGTCCGGGACAATGCCAATCGCAAAGTATACAATCGGATTCATACTTTACGGCACTCTCGCAACGGTGATCCACTGCTGATTGGGGTTTTAGGATGCATGGCAACCAATTTCAGGCAGAAACTTTTAAATGACCGGGACCTGAAATTGGATTTTGTTGTGGGCCCGGATAGCTATAAGCGACTGCCGAGCCTGATTAAAGAAGTGGAACAATCCGGAAAAAGTGCCTATGATGTGACTCTCTCTGAATTTGAAGACTATGCGGATATCTATCCCAGTCGCGAAATAGGCGTGAATGCCTGGATTGCGGTAATGCGGGGCTGTAATAATTTTTGTACCTTTTGTGTCGTGCCTTATACCCGTGGCCGGGAAAGGAGCAGATCCCCCCGCAATATTGTACAGGAAGCCCGGCGTCTGGCGAATGAAGGATTCAAGCAGGTGACATTACTGGGACAGAATGTCAATTCTTATCATTTTAACGGAAAAGATTTCGCCTACCTGCTGGAAAAAGTCAGTCAGATTCAGGGACTTGAGCGAATTCGCTTTACCTCGCCTCATCCAAAGGATTTTCCCCATCGCCTGCTACATGTGGTGGCCGAGAATTCTAAAGTCTGCAAGCATATTCACCTGCCGCTGCAGGCTGGAAATTCGCGGGTGCTGGAGCTCATGAACCGGACCTATTCCAAGGAGGAGTATCTGACCCTGGTGCAGGATATCCGTTCCCATTATCCCGGCATGATTATCACTACCGATATTATTGTTGGATTTCCCTCAGAGACTGATGTTGAATTCGAGGATACCGTGGATGTGATGCAAAAGGTGCAATTCGATGCCGCCTATATATTCAAATATTCAGAACGAAAAGGAACAATTGCTGCACGACGGTTTCCTGATGATGTACCAGAAAATAAAAAAACTGAGCGTATTGTTCGCTTAAATGAACTGCAAAATCAAATTTCCTTGGAAAAGAACCGTCAACACATCGGAGAATTTCAGGATGTGCTGATCGAACAGGAAAGTACCCGGAAATCCCCCCATGATTTTCAGGGAAGAAACGATGGTAATAAAATCGTAATTTTCCCCGCTGGAGAGTATTCTAAAGGTGAATTTGTAAAAGTAAAAATTACCGATGCCACCCCGCATGTTCTGAAGGGAGTCGTGATCAACCAGGAACGGACCGCCTGAATATGGATCAAAGAGGCCCAGCCGACCAACTAGCCCCCATATTTGTAATCATTGCCGCCAGTCTCTGGGGTGTAGACGGTATTGTGCTCAGACCAGCTTTGTTTGATCTCCCGGTGCCTTTGGTAGTATTTATTGAAAGCCTTACTGTTGCCTTTATTCTTACCCCCTTTTTCTGGAAAAGATTTGCTGAATTGGGAAAACTGGGAAAACGAGACTGGATGATTTTTTTAGGGATTGCCCTATTCGGAGGTGCTCTGGGAACCATGGCTATCACCCGGGCATTATTTTATGTCAATTTTGTTAATCTTTCAATTGTCATTTTGATTCAAAAACTACAACCGGTGTTTGCCATTATCCTTGCTGCCATACTGTTGCGGGAACGTCCTCAGAAACGATTCTTTTTCTGGGCTGTAATAGCGATTATCGGAGCATATTTTGTCACGTTTGGAATAAATCGACCGGCAATAAATGCAACCGATAAGACCGGACTGGCGGCATTATTGTCGTTGCTTGCCGCTTTCAGTTTTGGTGCCTCCACCGTGCTGAGTAAGAGGGGATTAAAGAATGTGGATTTCCGTCTGGCAACCTATATTCGTTTTGCGCTGACTGCAATATTGGTGGGTATAACGCTGCCGGTTTTTGGATTAACCCGCGGGTTAAGCCTAGTCACTTCCCACCATCTGGTGATATTTTTACTGATTGCTTTTACTACAGGCGGTTTGGCCATATTTTTGTATTACTACGGTTTGAAAAAAATCAGCGCTTCTGTCGCAACAATCTGTGAGCTATCCTTTCCGATTACGGCAGTTATCCTGGAATATCTGCTACGGAGAAATTTTCTGGACTCATTTCAATGGCTGGGGGTTATTCTGCTTATCTACAGTATTATAAAGGTGAGCCGGGTTAAAATATCAACCCGTGAGCCTGTCCTATAAATAATTTTCTTTTCTTCTATACAAACAGACCCGATGCCGGAAAGATTAACAGTAATTTTTTCAGGGAAGATAACTGCTACAGACTTTTTGATAACTTTCAATCTGCCTCTTCATCGATGACTCAGAATATCCCAACTCTTTTGCGATAAGCTCTGCAACCAGTGGGGCCGCTTCCAGACTGGCATGTGCATCCAGCAGCAGCGCACGGGTTCGTCGCGAAAGTACATCTTCGACAGTCCGGGCCATCTCTTCCCGTACTGCCCAAATGACGGTTGCTTTTGAATAGGGAAGACGCGGATGAATACTCTCCTTCATCACCGGATCCTTCGCCATTATTTCTTTGAGGTGTGAGGCATCGGAACCATAATAGGAAAGGGGGTCTTTCTGGTCCGGATTTTCGTACCAGCCATGAATTTTAAGGTTTCGTGAACAGCTTTCCTGTTCCGGCAGATCTCCCACTACACTGGCCTGGTTGATGGTATCTTCTGCCATTTTCCGATAGGTAGTCCATTTTCCACCGGTAATTGTCAGCATACCGGATTCACTCACCAGCAGATAATGATCCCGGGATATGGTGGCAGTATCAGTCTGATCCCCGGGAGTGACCAATGGTCGGATACCCACAAAGATGCTGCGAATGTCCGAAAACTGGGGATCTTTGGTCAGGTATCTGGCGGCATGAGCAAGCAAAAATTCAATTTCCTCCTCCAGCGGTGGTGGTTCAAGCAGTGGCGCTGGAATCGGTGTGTCGGTAGTGCCGACAAGAACCTTTCCGTTCCATGGAACCGCAAACAGTACCCGCCCGTCATCGGTGTGTGGGACCATGATGGCGGAATCTCCAGGTAAAAATTCTTCATCTAAAACCAGATGCACACCCTGGCTCAGGGTCAGTAATCTTTCAGCCCCGGGGTTGTCCATTTTGAGGATCTGATCCGTAAAGATACCCGTGGCATTAATCACCACTTTTGATTCTAGTTCATACTGATTCCCGGTTTCCGTATCCACAGCCACCACTCCCTTCACCAGATCGTCCTTTTTCAAAATTGACGTAACCGGCATATAATTAATGACCGTCCCTTTGAGATCGTCAATCGTCTGCGCCAGATTAATGGCTAAGCGGGAGTCGTCAAATTGTCCGTCATAGTACATGATTCCACCCCTCAAATCCTGGGGTTCCAGGGTTGGGATGTGGCTTAAAGTCTCCTCACGGGAAAGTCTGCGGGAAGGATTCAGCCCCAGTTTCCCGGCCATCAGGTCGTAGATCTTCAATCCGATGCCATAAAAGGGACCACTCCACCAATCATAGGCCGGAACAATAAATGAGCGATGATGCACCAGATGCGGGGCATTTTGGATTAATAACCCGCGTTCTTTCAGGGCCTCAATCACCAGAGAAACATTCCCCTGTTGCAGGTAACGAATGCCTCCGTGTATCAGTTTGGTACTTCGGCTGGAGGTTCCTTTGGAAAAGTCATGCTGCTCCAGCAAGACGGTTTGATAACCCCTGGAACAGGCTTCCAGGGCAACTCCCAGCCCGGTTGCACCACCTCCGATCACCGCCACATCCCACTGTTTCCCGGTCTCGGCGATTCTGTCAAGCATCCTGTCTCGTTTCATGAACATGGTCTCCCTGTACCGGGTAGCGCATCAATCCAGATAAAAAGTTTCTATCAAATTGAGTTTTTGTCCGATGGAATAGGCAGGATAAAATTTTTCGCAAATCAGCACATTGGCCCGTCCCAGATACTGTATACGGATATCATAAACACCGGGGCTTATTTCAATTTCACCTGCATAGCAGAGCTGTGGCAAACTTGACCAAATCCGTAAATCAGGATTTTCGGTTGCATCGACGATGGCATCCACACCCAGATTAATGATATTTCTGAGCAGGAAATTGTCCTCAGTTTTGGTCTCTTTTTTAAGTTTGTCTTTTGCTTTATGGGCGGCAATCCCTTTCACGACCGTACGGGTAATGGTCTTAAAATAGATGATATTTTTCTTGGCTTCAAAGGTATGTTCTGCCACCCGACCCATATTTTCCAGTAGTTCCAACTCCAGAGTCTCCGCGTCATTAATAGATACCCTGATTCTCTCGACAGCGGACGGTTCAATTTCGATTTCCGGAAATGAAAATTTAAAATGCCACCCTTCTTCCAGTCCCGGTAAATTCAGCCATACCTGATTTTTCTGACCAGCCGGATCTGAGATGATGATAAAATTTTCAAAGGTGGTGATCTTCCCACCGACGGGCGTTTTGCGGGGGGAATTACCGACAAAAGCCAGAATATTAAGGAAGGTACCGTTATATTGCGGGTCTTCGGTTAGAAATCCGGGAGGTGGAAAGTCATATATCTCAGGATAGAGGCGCCAGGCATCCTGGGTGTTTTCAAAAGAGATCCGTGCATTATCGGCTTCACCCTCCTCCCTAAAAATCAGGTAACTAAGGTAATTCGCCAGTGCATCTTCATAAAAATCGCTGGCCTTTTTCTCGATTTGAATACCGGTGGTATCATTTTTATTCCACTGATCAACCCACTCCCCATATTTGGTATCCAGTTGTTGCAGTTTATCATTTAACCGTCTGATTTCAACATAAGCACCCTGGTAATCTCTCAAACCAATAAAATTGAGAGCTTTAAAAATATTCACGTAAATATTGTCATACACCTCACCGGTGTAGTCAAGTGCATTATCATTTAACATAGCAGAGAGGAGGGCCTTGCTGATACTTCGGGTAAACAGCTCTTCCATGGCGAAATCTGCCCGATCAAGAATGTCATTGCTTTTTTCATATTCCTGCTGGTAGTGCAGGACCGTCCCCTTATTGAGGTAGAATATCACCCGGTCTTTTTCTAGATATATTCTCTTCTGTCGGTATTGTTCGAGTCTTTCCGAGGCTTTCTGAAAGTCTCCGGCGGAGAGGTCATGAATGATTTCCGTATCAACCTCGGTTCTGGTGCGCATCGAGGAACAGGCCAGGAGAACAAAAAAGAAATATATCACAAAATTTTTAAAAAATACTCTCATTTTTCAGGACAAATAAGTGGACTACCAGTTATATTTATCTTGTTCGATAAGTTTTTTGATTTTCTTTTCTCCGATCCAGACCTTGGTATTCTGTTCAACGTTGATCAACTCCAGATTAACCTGGTAGTACACAACCCTTTGTCCCTCGACTGAATCGACGATGGAATTGATGGATCCCAACAGCATATGATCCGCACCGGTTTCATTGGCCCATTTTTTCATGGTTTCCATGGAAGCAAAATGTTGCTGATCCAGGCGCTCTTCGCGCAACTGTTCCCGCTCGGCAGAGGTCGCCACGAAGGTGACCTTACCGGAATTCAGCAACTCCCGCTCGATATCTTTGGTAAATGCCTCGGTACTGATGTGCTCACTGCTCTTGTTACGGATCTGACCAACAATCACTACCGGTTTTTGGCCTTTCATCGTCCGATACTCATCCAACCACGGGCGGGACAGTAAATCCTGAATCATCGCTTCTGCCGTCATGCGTGAATCAGTATCGTTCCAGCGACCACTCAGGTCGGTGGTACTCTCGGTGGAAATTCGGGTTACTTTCCGCTTCGATCCGGCACAACTGCTGAAAAAGACTATGAGTAACGGTATCGTAATAATTATAAGAAGGGTACTTCGTTTCATAGGATGGTTCCTCCATAAGCAATAATCTGAAAATTCTAAATCAACACAAAATTAATAAGTTTTACTGTTTCTTTCAACTGAATTAGAATTGTATTTAAAACTCGATCGTCTGATATAGCAGGTTTGCTATAAACGGACACACATGATACTTTGTTACAAAGTGCTGAACTGTCCGGTGCAATTGAAAAAATTAAAAAACGGGGAAACTGAATATATTTCCCCGTTTGATTATACATAATTTCCAGCCAATGACTTTGACAGTACTTTCTTCTTTCCCTAATATCCGGTGGCACCTACGTTTCCATTGGTTGCCCGGAGCGTAATGGTACCATTACCGTTACCCAGGGTTCCGCTGATGGATTTCTGGGTAATATGTGAATTACTGAGAACCAGATTTGAGATGGTCGCAGAACCGTTCGAGGTGGATGCAGAAAATGTTGCCGATGTAGTAGTCGGTATTGTCAGTTGTACGAGACCATTCACAGTTTGAAGTGCACAGAAGCCACTTTCGGTCAGCATCATTTTGGTAACAATGTTTCCGTTGGTCAGCTGACCCTGGACACTGCCGGTTACATCGTTGATGCTGATATTCCCGTTGGTGAGGACCGCCTCTACCCTAGATTGACAATTGTTGACGAAAATGTTTCCGTTAGTGCCGGTGATGATAATATTTCCCTGACTATTTCTACTGGACATATTACCGTTTATCTGGATGAGGCGCTGGCCCCAATCAGCAGGAATATGGATTTTATAATCAACCTGATAGCTTCTGCCGTTGGTCTGATCAGGTTGTTCGGTTCTAATACTCAGGTTGTTAGTGGATTGATCAATGACCACCAGTAAATCCGGTAAATGTTCCTGCGCATCCTCAAGGCTTTCTGATTTTACAATTCGGTTTCCTTCAATGCTAATGGTATCGAGTTGAGCTATCGATATGACTTCGATGTTACCATTAATGGCCTCGACGTGGAGTGCGTTAAATCCAATATCCGGAATATCGAAATAAAAAGATTCTCTGGCTTCGTAATCCAGATTATTGACGTCACCATCATCATCAATGGCATTGAAAATACATGATACATTAAAAGTTAGGACAAGAAGAAATACAGTTAATATTATTTTTTTAAATGTGCTATGTAATGTTTTCATTGGTATACTCTCCCATGCTAATTATTTTTTTGATTTGTCTGTTTTAGCCTCTCCAATCCATCATTGGCTAATTTTGACCATTTTGAATCCGGACAAGTCTTCTCCACTTCCTCCAATGTCTTATGATAAGCATCAGTCGCCTGCCCGGACTGACCTAATTTTTCAAATGAATATCCGAGATAGTAGTGCAACTCTCCGCACTCTGTGACCGCAGGATAGAGTTCCTTAAATTTCTCTATCTTCAAAACTACATTCGGATAATATGCCTGGCTGAATAAATCCCGGATACCATTCAGTGTGGTTGTTTCCCAATCGACTGACTGCGACTTGACAGGTGAATCTGAAGTATCCTGTGAAGCCCCATGAACCACACTTACCGTTCCCAACCGCAGGGGGGTTTTCTCTCCGCTTTGCTCCAGTTTTCCTACCTTTATTTTCATCAGGTTCAAAAATAATTCCTGTTGATCTATTTTTCTGAGGTCTACAATATCCAGCAGACTGCTGGGACGAAGTTGAAATTTTCTTCCGTCGTCCATTTCTAATACTGCAAAACCGTCCTCACCGGTCCATATGGTATCTATTTCATCCAATAACAGATTGACCTTCCCCGGTTGCCAGTTTTCTTCAATTCCACGTCTGATTTTCACGTCACCCGATGCCTCAACGATTCGGGCCTCGGTGGCAAAAAGATACTGAACCAGGAGCAGCAAACATATAACTAGTATCCTCATAAAGGTAAATTCTATTTTAGGTTTCATATTTCCTCCATTACCCTTTCATTGTACATCTATGATTTGTACCCAGCCGTCCCGCAGGCCATGACGCATTTCCCCATCTTTCAGGAAATTGAGTGCACCCCGACTCCATGCGCTCTCGAAACCGGCGTGAACCAGGGTTGTCTCAACCGGAATCCACACCGTTCGGTCACCATGAACGCCGTTTCGGACGAGGTAGCGTTTTTCATTGCTGGTAATAAACGTAGCCTGATCGGGCACAATGCCGCTGTCAAAAATGAGATACAGGTGAGCGATTGACTGTTCCGGATCTCTTACCTGAATGAAAGCCGTATTAATACCCAGGCTTTCCAGTAAAGAACTGTATAAAATGACCAGGTCATCACAATCGCCACTGCGCATATGCAATGTTTCTTCGGCATATTGAACCCGGTCGTCCTGATAATAAGGGACATTGGGATCGTTTTGATATTTAATTTCTTTTTTAGACAGAGTTTCAAAAATATCCCTGGCATAGGTGAAAGGTCGAAGCATTCTGGGAATGCTATCATTTACAGTATCTGCGATTTGGCGGCTTAATTGCATAATTTGATCGTTTTCAGGTGTCACGAAAAAAACCAGTTTGTCCACCTCACCATTCCAGGAATTACGGGTATGCACCGTCACCTGGGCGGTAATTTCCTTCCGAAGCGTGGTTCGCGCACGACCCTCAACCACGATGTCGAGAACAGCAGGTTCACGGGAGGAGACCTGGGTTATATCCGCATTGAAAATCACCGTGGCAGGAATATCTTTAATCTCACCCTTCTGTAAAGTAATGTAGCCGCTATCCTTCGGACGACTTGAGAATGGATTCAGTTGACTTTTTACATTTACTTCAATGGGATACCCGGAAGTATTCTGAACGGATACCAGTGCCAGAGGGTAAATATTGTAGAATTGATAATACGCCGGGTAAATATCCGTGACTACCAGTCGGGTGTCCCGAATTCGGAACATTTCCGGTTTTCCGCCCCACATGAAAGATATTCCAAAGTTTAAATTGAAACCACTGGCCTCATTGAAGGGAGACAGATTTACCATATGATACTTCAGGTCAGCGTTGAACGTAAACCAGGTGGTAAAAGCGGCGTTTACTCCTGCCCCGCCATAAACACCTAATTTCAAGCCTTCCTCCTGGAAGGCATCTTCTCCACGGCGTGTTTCGTAGCCCACCAGATAAGGTCCCATGCCGAATCCATAATACGGTTGAATCCTGCCTGGATTCCGATGTGCGATGAAATCATTCCGTAGACCGAATATCATGGGGACGATCCCGGTGGTTTCGCGGGTTTCGATCTCCTCGCTTTCCCGTATCTGGCTGAGGATCCCTCCAATATTAAACTCCCAGAACCAGTGATCACGAAACCGCGTGAAGAAGTAAAGATAGAAAGTACCGGAATATTGCTCACCTTCTCTACCCTGAGAAATGAAACTGATATGGCCCGGATTTTTGCTCCAGGCACCCATGCGAATACCGAAACCGGTCGAGCGGGAGATCCCCTGAGCGAATGATTCAGATGGAAAAATGATAAGAATAATAAAAAGAAATGTATACTCCCAAATTTGTAATCTGTTCTTCATAGGAATAATGCCGGAGATTTTGAACATCATTAAAAAGTTACTATTTTTGTAGTTTAATGTCAATATACTGAATTTACACGAATAATGTTGCTGGCTTCTTAGACTTGCCAGGCAATGTACCGTAAAATGTCCGCCGGTTTGGGTTGAAATTTGCTGGTTGATCCGATTCACACTCATTTTACCTATCCCATTATACTTTAAGATAAAACCTGGTAGACTCCCGTCTACCAGGCATATCCTATATCGAAACGGAGGGCGGGTACTTTCCCGCTGTACTTTTCCAGATCACCGTCTTCTTCACGTATTGAACCTTTGTAGTAATCGATTCCGATTCCCAACCCAATGGCAAACTGGTCACCCGGAAACCACTGCCAGCCGACCAAGACACCCATGGAAAAAGGATCTGTTTCTTCATCTTCGGTGCTCAGTTTATTATAACTGATATTCGGGGCCACATAGAAGCCTCGCAAAGTCTTACCGGCAGGATACAATCTTAGTTCAACATTGAATCCAAAACCATCCAGACCTTTGATGGTGGGTGTCTGAATGCCGCCGCCGAGGGCGACCGTCTCCGTCAGCTGCTGAAAATAAGTGATATTGTAGAACAGGAAAAACTTCAACGGATTAATCACGAACATGTGGCGCCGTGGAGTGATATCCTCGGTTTGAGAAATGGTAACGGCTTCGGTAATGGTGGTATCACCAACTACCTTTTTAACGGTTTTCTTGGTTTCATCGGTCCGGGTTTGTGCAAAACCGCTCTGACCAAGAAAAACCAACATCAGAATGATACTTAGAAACGTTTTCATGACTGACTCCTTTGTTTAATAGAATGGTTTATTTTCCTCGTCATTTTGATAACCGCGGGTTTAGTACCTCGTCGGCTATCTATTCTATTTCAAAGGCCGTGCCAAGAAATAATGAGATTTGTTATGTGCAATAATATCATTTAGTTAGAGGTGTATTTTTTAAGGAAAGTACACCATTGAGAAGTGCGGGATAAAGTGAAGCTGCGGAATTATTCCGCAATTGCGAGGGGATTTTGTGGTTACATTTTCTTCTGCAGGTGCTGAATGACTTGTTTCAGATAGGGGTGATATTTTTTAGGGAGACCTTTAAATTGTGATATTTGCTGAAAATCGGCGTCAACGGAATCCGGGAGTTCCGGTAAAGGTAGGAGGTTGTTCAGGTAGTGGTTTATTTTTTTTTGGACGCGCTCAAGTACTTCCGGTTTGGTGCTGGCGGAGAGTGACTGACTGCAGGCATCGATGTCGAAATTTTCCTTTACCAGTGTCTCGAAGATAATACCTCGAAAATATTCGGTAATGGTACCGCGATCCTTGTTCCCCAAAACTTTGGCGGTTTGTGAGATGGAAGCGTGTGAGAATTCAAAAGAGCGAAGAGCCTTCAAAATCTGATCCTCCAGAGCCAGGTATAAATCATCTGCTGAGTCTATTTCCGTTCTCTGTTGAATGTCTTCGGGGAGATCACTGAAACGAATAATCTGGCGGTTATCGCTTTTTGCCATGATTGCCGCGCGGCGCACAACATTTTCTAATTCCCGGACGTTTCCCGGCCACTTGTATCGGGAAAGAATTTCCATAACTTGATTAGAGAATTTATCAACCGGCTGATAATCATACTTTTTTAGAAAGTGTTCGGCAAGCAAGGGGATATCCTCTGTTCTTTCGGCCAAGGATGGAATGCGGATCAGAAAACCGTTTAAACGGTAGAAAAGATCGGACCGGAATTGATTCTGATCAACTAATTCCTGAATTTCTTTATTGCTGGCAGCGATAATTCTGATATCGACTTTTATATTTTCCTCTCCACCCACTCTCTCAAAGCTACCCTCCTGCAGGACACGCAATAATTTGGCTTGAAAAGAGGGAGAAGTTTCCGTGACCTCATCCAGAAAAATGGTGCCGCCATTCGCCAGTTCAAAACGTCCGCGCCGGCGGGATGAGGCACCAGTAAAACTCCCTTTTTCATGTCCGAAAAGTTCACTTTCCAGAAGTGTCTCGGTTAACGCACCACAATTCACTGCAAGAAATGCCTTCCCTTTACGGGGGCTGGTGTTATGTATTGCACGAGCGATTATTTCTTTACCGGAACCCGTTTCTCCAATGATCAGGACCGGTATATTATCCGAACGGATTCGTTGAACAAGCTCCAGAATCTCTTTTAATTTGCTTTGCGGAGCATGAATAATATCGACAAACTCTTCACCCACTACTGTCTGCCGAGGTGTTTTCATGTAGGCATGAAGGTCACGTACTTCGGTTTCCAGTTGCAATAACGACTTTTTACGCTCCTCTG
Source organism: bacterium (assembly GCA_020350205.1). Lineage (GTDB taxonomy): Bacteria > Calditrichota > Calditrichia > RBG-13-44-9 > RBG-13-44-9 > RQOF01. The sequence continues at coordinate 3,008,396 of CP070707.1, read as the reverse complement.
CTAATTCCAATAATTCTTCGGAATATTTTTCCCGGTCTGCCAATTGAAGCCGGTATTCTTTCAACTTCTGTTGAGTTTCATGAATTTCATGCTCTTTTTTGGAGATTTGCTCTTCCAGCATCCGCCTCAGTTCATGATCCTGAATGGATCTTCTCTGCTTTTGAAAAGCTTCCAAATAAATAATACTTGCAACAAGCGCCACGATTGGATAAATCAGGGAAATGATGAAGAAAAAATAGGTAAATAAGAATGATGCAAAAAATCCAAAAACCAAAATGGTTGCAGCGCGATATCCCCAAACCAAATTTTGATTCTTTTGGCGGCTTGTTGCCCAAACCAGAAAGATCAGGACGGCGATCAGTATCCAGTTGACCATTGCAGGAATGTCACGTAAAAAATTATTATTAATCAGATTTTCCGCTACTGTAACGTGTATCAATGTAGCAGGCAGTGCTTCTGAAAGAGGACTGGAGGAGGTGGTTGATTTACCTGGAGCGGAAACCCCCACGATCACCATTTTATCTTTCAGATTCAGATCAGCAGTTTCATTTTCAAGTGTACTCATGAAATCGAGAAAACCGAAACTTGTAATTTCAGCGGGACTTCCAAAATGATTAAGTTTGAAACTTCTTAATTCATCCTTTGAAAGAATCTGTGGCTGCTCGAGATTTGAGGAATCTCTATGAACGGGCAGAAATACTCGCGGGGTCCAGCCTGAGAAGAGTCTTGCGAGCTCTGCTCCAAATGAGAGAAAGTACTGGTCTCCGAAGGTTGCAACCAGCGGAACCTCCCTGATGAGGGCGGGTTTCCCCAGATTACTAAAACCGATTCCCGCGGCAGCTGCCGTAAATTTTTCCAGGGGAAAGGTGGGATTAATACCTATCCATTGATCTCCGGGCTCAGGCGAACCTTCTGCAATTCGAAGCTCGGCAAATGTAAACGGTAAAATTAAATTTTCTGACTCCTGAATGAAGGTGGCCAGCATATCATCAAATTCCTGGTATCGGACAGCAGGTTGCTCAAATAAAATATCAATACCAACTGCTTTGACACTATTTTTTCGTAGATGATGAATCAAATAGGCATAATAGTCTCTCGATAACGGCCAGCCACCCAGATTCTGTATATCCTCCTGGCTGATGTATACGAAAATTATATCGTCACTTACGGTCCGAGGTCCGCGGAGGTGAAAAAGTATATCGCAGGAAAAATCATCCAGTCGCTGGTTGAATGACAGATTAATACTGGATATCAGACAGAAAAACAGGGCTATCGCTCCCAGGACAATCTTTTCTGATGAAATGAATTTTTTAAAGCTCATCGTAAGTAATCCGAAAAGGGCAACGGAAGATGATTAATCAAGAATTTGAGTCATTCCGCTTAATATACAAAACTAAATAATAAAAAATCAATATTATACAGGAAATGGAAGTTAGTCGCCGGCTTGTGACAATTGAAGCTGATAAAAAATTTCTGAAATCAGTGGTGTTTCCGCCTATCGGGAAAACAATTTTGATTGCTATACAGCGGGAGATAATATGAAAATAATATTATACTGCATTGTATTATTTATAAAATTGCTAATCCGGTTGATTTCCGACAAACGACTTCTGGATAATCAGATAAATTGTTTTGTTGCCTGATCGATAAGATCCAAATCCTCCCGAGCCAGGGTAAAATACATGGTCTGAGCATTCTCCCGGGCTTGTTCAGGAGTCGAGGCCCCCGGAATCACAACAACCGTATTCTCATGAAAATGAATGAGCCAATTCAGTGCAATCTGTGAGGAAGTCACACCGTATTTGCGGGAGAGATTTTCTAAAATTTCAATGACAGATTGACTTTTTTTTAAGAAACGTTTTCCCAGGTGCCCTGCGTATTTACGAAATAGTGATACATCCTGTATAAGCTTTGGATTGTGATGAAACTTTCCGCTTAATATCCCTTGAGCCAGGGGTGAGTAGGCGATAATGGTAATACCAAGCTGTTTTGCGGTTTCTAAAATTCCATTACTTTCTATTTTACGATCCAGCAGGTTATATTTTACCTGATTGGATACCAGTAAATATCCTCGCTTTTGGAGCTCTTCCTGAGCCCGGGTCATTCTTCGGGCGGAAAAATTGCTGACCCCGGCGTAGCGGATTTTTCTCTGATCCAATAAATTTGCCAATTCTCTCATTTGAGCAGGGATCGCTGAAAAAGAAAATGGCTGATGAATCTGGTATAAATCAATGGAATAGGGATGAAGGGTAGACAGTCTTCTATCGATCGAGCGGGAAATTGACCTGGCGGTTCGAAATAACGGCCACCATTTTGTAGCCATTACGATGTTTTGCGGTAACTGATGTAATTCCTGTAACTCCTTAGCAATTGCATGCTCGGAGGCTCCCCAACCGTAAACCTCTGCAGTATCAAACCAATTGATACCCTCATCCAGGCTAGTCTTAATTATATTTTTTATCTGCTGATCATCGAGAAATTTCCAGTAGTTCCCGATTATACCTTTGCCCTGGCTGAATTGCCAGCAACCCAACCCCACCATGGAAACACGCAATTCTGATTTCCCTAAATTCCTAAAGATATTTTTTGTGGTCATACTGCTACCCCTCTTCTTTACAATTTTAGCAGGTGAGATTCCGGAACCCGATCGGATTTGAATTGGTTTCATACGGTTTATTTTGCCGGAGGTTCCCGGAGTATTCTGGTTTTCAGATGAAAACGCAGCGTGAAGAGAGCTGCTGCCACAGTCAGTCCGGTGAGTAGACCAATCCAAATCCCAACCGCTCCTCTTTTATAGATAAAGCCGAGGAGATAGCCAAGGGGAAAACCCACAATCCAGTAAGCGAAAAAACTGATGATCATGGGTACTTTTACATCGGTCAGACCTCTCAGTACGCCCAGACCGCTCGCCTGTACACCGTCTGAAATTTGAAAAAAGGCGGCCACCACGATCAGCTGAGCTGCCAGGCTGATGACTTCAGAATCATGAATATAGAGCAGCGGGAGATATTTTCTGAGGACGATAAATATAATACCAAAAATTGCCATTATTCCTGCCGCCAGGAATATGGCTGAAAAACCGACTTCTCTAATCCGTTGCGGGTCCTGTCTGCCCACTGCATTTCCGACTCGGATCGTTCCCGCAGCGGAAATCCCCAGAATAAACATAAAAGTGATAGAAGCCAGATTGAGAGCAATCTGATGAGCGGCAAGTGGTTTACTTCCCAACCAGCCAATCATGACCGCTGAGAAAGCGAATGCTCCCACTTCAAAGACATGTTGAAATCCGGTCGGGATACCAATATTTAGAATTTTTCTGATAATGAACCAGTTGATGCTCCTGAATTTCAGGGAAGGATCGTATTCGCTGAATCGCCTGGAATTCATTACAAAGAGCATCATGCTGGCAGCCATAAAAATTCTGGTAAGTACTGTAGAGTAGCCTGCACCATCCAGACCCAATGCCGGCATTCCCAGCTTTCCGTAAATAAGTACCCAGTTTCCAAATACATTGATAATATTAGCCAGCAAGGTGATATACATGGCGGGTTTGGTGTAATGGAGCCCTTCAATAAACTGTCTGTAATTCTGAAACAGCATAAATGGAAGAATCGATAAGCTTAGTATCTGAGTATATGATGCCGCAAGGGAAGCCACCCGGGGAGGTTGATTCAAGAAGAAAATTAAATCCGCTGCCACAAAAATAAAAATACTCAACAGAACGGAAACAATTACATTAATTAAAAAACCCTGGCGGAGAATAATACCACATTGTTCGGAATCATTTTTGCCCTTGGCAATCGCCACCAGCGGCGTTATCGCCAGCGTTATTCCTAATCCAAACACCACGACCAGGAATACCAGACCGTTCACCAAGGAAGCGGCGGCCAAGGATTCGGCACCAACCCGACCAACCATCATGCTGTCCATCACTCCCAGCATTACGTGGCCGAGCTGTCCAATGGTAACAGGGTAGGCGAGTTTAAAGGTGCTTCTGAAATGTTTCCGATAATTATTCATAATTTTTTCGCTGAAGCAGTTGAATCCAACAGGATATTCTATGCCTATTATGTGCTGTCTCGATAGTACGCAAGTATTGTGCTCGGGTTATTTTCTTTCGATTGCCAGAGGTCCCCAGGCCTGACATGTAGGCATAACTTCCAGAGTATTAACATTTACATGTGGCGGCAGATGGAACAACCACCAAGCGATATCTGCAATATCTTTTCCGGTGAGGGGCTGGGTCCCTTGATAGACTTTGGAGGCTCTATTTTCATCCCCTTTAAAGCGGACAATTGAAAATTCAGTTTCTGCCAGTCCTGGTTCAATATCGGTAACCCGAATACCAGTGCCTAACAAATCTGCTCTTAAATTGCGGGAAAATTGTTGCACGAAAGATTTTGTGGCACCATAAACATTCCCTCCTGGATATGGCCAATTGGCAGCAGTTGATCCGATATTTATGATATATCCTTTTTTACGGTGTACCATTCCCGGTAAAATCTGTCGGGTACAGTATATAAGACCCTTGATATTGGTGTCGATCATGGTTTCCCAGTCATCCAGATTAGCTTCAGGTGCAGATTCCAGTCCAAGGGCCAGACCGGCATTGTTAATCAGCAGTTCGATTTCCTCAAATTCCTTTGGCAGATTTTCAAAAACCGATTTTACGGCATTTTTATTTCGCACATCCAGTCTGGCAATATATATATGATCAGACCTGCCCAATTCTTCCTGAAGTTGTTTGAGGCGTTCCAGGCGGCGTGCAAGCAATATCATTTTTTTTCCTTCTTTAATAAAGCGTCTGGCACAACTTTCACCAAATCCGGAGGATGCTCCGGTTATGCAGATAGTTCCGCTCATACTTTCAAACTCCTTTCGCTTTCGCTAATTATTCCGTGATATAGGGATCCTATATTATGAAGTGGAGGACGGTTTCCGAAACACCGGCAAAGTCATACACCGGCAACCTCCGCCTCCCCGGGAAAGTTCAGATCCATCAATGGTGACAACACATCTTTGATAAGAGTTTAGATCTGTTTTTTCGTCGATAATATCCAGGGCATCAATAATCTCGAAACCATTTTTCTGTAAGGCTTCTATGGTATATACATTTTGCCCGTACCCTATGACTCTTCCCGGAGAGAGAGCGAAAAAATTGGTACCACTGTGCCATTGTTCTCTTTCCTGAATCCAGCTATCTTTGTCTCCCCCACAAAATATGGGTTTATATTCAAAACCCAGATTATTTAAAATCCTAAGCAGATTTTCTTCCTCAGAAATCGAGATCACTTTACCGTTTTCAACGCACATTTTTATGGTTTTAAATTTGCTCGGATTCAAAATGACGGGTGAGTAGATCATGCAATAATTGTGATCCAAAATGGTAAAAACCATATCCAGATGGATAAAAGACTCTGGCGACGGGGGAAGTTCCTGCACCAGAACATAAAATTTATCGAGATAATTTTTCAGGCTATCGATGACAAAATCAATACCCCGGGTATTCGTTCTCTTTCCGATTCCTATCAGCAGGATGTTTTTGGCACCAACCAGCACATCACCACCTTCAATAAAATTGCCATCAGTTTGGTTCAGGGGATTGCTGATTTCGACCCCCTTGAACAGAGGGTGGTATGAAAAAATAGTTTCCATGATCAAGGCTTCTCGTTCCCTTACCCTGCTGGCCATTCTGGCAATAACTACCCGACAATTAAAAACAAAGGCAGCGTCTCTGCTGAAAAAGAAATTATGTAAAGGTTGCAAGGAATATTTTTCGCTACTGACAAATTTTGTCAGGGTATCTTTTTCCAGGGGGATCCCCTCAATTAAATATTTTGCCACCTCTCGGGGGTGTAAATCCATTAAAAAATCTTTAATACATTCAACCTGTTCATTCAAGCAGATTCTGTCAAGTAGTTGATTTTTTGCGGTATCATTGCTTACAACTTCTGTTAATAATTCACGCACTTCCAATACCTTGGCGGCTTTTTTGAGAACTCCCACAAATTGGGAGTATTCCCGGGAAACAACCGACAGGTTGAGGATATCACTGTAGAGTGCCCGCTCTGCACTTTGCGGTGTCATATCCTCAACTTCTTTTCCGGGAGTGTGGATGATAACACATTCCAATTCGCCAATTTCTGATTGCACGTTGATATTCATAAACTAGCCTATATTTTTTTAAAAATTAGTAGTTTGATAATATACAAATCAGGGTAACTCCTGACAGAGTGATGATAAATCG
>CP070707.1:2973880-3002049 GCA_020350205.1 bacterium | reverse complement strand
CTACTCCAATTTATTGAGTATTTCCAGACTCATCATGGGAGTAATACTCTATTATTTAATTATAAGTGAACACTCCTATCTCGCCATTCTGGTTGCTATTAGCGCAGTAATAACTGATTACGCTGATGGTTATGTTGCCAGAAAACGCGGGGAAACCAGTGAACTGGGAAAAATTTTGGATCCAGTAGCAGATAAAGTTGCAGTTGCCCTGGGTGCGATTGGTTTATATCAGACCTATGATTTACCGCTTTGGATTGTCATGGTAATCATCGGCAGGGATATCCTCATACTATTGGGATCTATTCTTCTTTTTGAAAAATTACGAGGCGTGGTAGCCTCGGAAATGCCAGGGAAAATTGCAGTTACGATAATCTCCGTTTTATTACTTGCTTACCTTTTCGAGTGGCATCAGGTTAAAATTCCCTTATTATATCTAACACTTGTTGCACTCATATTCTCTTTCATTTTTTATCTTCAAAAATTTCTTAAAATTATAAAAAATTCCTGAGCGCACACTATGGATGGATCTGTTGAAAAAAAAATCCAGCAGAGTCTGGCACATATTAACTCTCAAAATAAGACTGTTCCGTCTATCGGGATAATTCTGGGATCAGGATTAGGCGATTTTGCTGATTCATTAAACCAGGCGGTAAAGATCCCCACAGCCCAAATTCCCCATTATCCCGTATCTACAGTAAGCGGGCATTCCGGTAAGCTGGTTTTCGGAAAGCTCAATAATGTATCCCTTTTAGCTGTTCAGGGCAGAACACATTATTATGAAGGTTATCAGATATCTGATGTGGCTTACGTGGTAAGACTGATGGCGCGACTGGGTGTAAAATTACTTTTTGTAACTAATGCCGCCGGCGGCGTGAATCGTGCTTTCAAACCTGGCGATCTAATGCTAATAACTGATCATATAAATTTTTTATTCAGAAATCCACTGATGGGGAAGGTTGTAAATTCTGAATCCCGCTGGACCGATATGTATGATGCTTATGACAATCATTTTTCCCGGGTGATTGAGCAAGTGGCACTTGAACTGAAAATACCGTTAAAAAAGGGAGTTCTCTTTTCATCCACTGGCCCGACCTATGAAACGGCAGCGGAAATTCGCATGGCCCGAAGCTTTGGAGCTGATGCGGTAAGTATGTCTACTATTCCTGAGGTGTTAGTTGCCCGCGCAAACAACATTAAAGTCGTGGGTATTTCCTGTATTACCAACATGGCAACCGGATTGAGTCCCATTAAACTTGCCCATGAGGATGTGACGGAGATAGCCCGGCAGGTAAAATTGAAATTTCAGAATTTGGTGGCGAAAAGTATTGACGTTATTGGGGGAGAATTGTTAGTTGAAAAATAATAACCCGAAATAATTTACGCAGTTTAATTCAATATGGCTGCTAAAATGATGCCCAGAACCAGCCATAAAGGAATTGAGAACAGCAGTGCCCACATGAGACCTTGCACAGTTTTCAGCCTTTCCTTCAAAGATCTTTTTTCAAAGGCTCTTTCAATTCTGAGCTTAACATCTTCCATGTGAAACGGCTTTGTAATATAATCGTAGGCACCCTTTTTAATTGCATCGACTGCAGTTTCTATGGAGGGATAACCGGTGATCATTAAAAATAAAACATCCTTATCGATCTCTCGAATTCGCTTGAGTAACTCGAGTCCGTCTATATTTGGCATCAATAAATCCGAAATGATGAGATCAAAATCACCCTTTTGATATTTATTAAGTGCCTCCTGGCCGTCTTCTGCGGCATCCACTTCATAATTCATGCTCTCAAGATAATTGGACAGGACTTCCCGAATATTTTCTTCATCATCTACAACCATGACTCGACCGAGCTTCTTCATAATATCACCTGGTTATTTTAACGGAAAAGATACTATAACTCTTTATTTTAAGTCAAGAAGAAACTTAACCGTGAATTATCATCGTCAAAAGCATTATAAAGCTTTAGCGAAATGAACATTTACCGGGGGACAAAATTAATAATTCATAGGTTTAACTAAAAATCAATTTGATTTAAATTACAATATAGCCTAATTTTATAAAAAAGCCGAGGTATCTCCATGAAAATCATAGAAAACATCATTAAAATTCTTTTGGTCTTGCTCCTCCTGTTTGTACTGGTTCAAAATTCTGATCAGCATGTCAACCTGCAAATTTTTACCCTTTTTTATCCAGATATCAACCTTTCAATTGTCCTATTGGTAACCTTGGGATTCGGTGCTATTTTGGGGGCGGTCATGTTAAGCTTTAATTTTATTCAGGTAAGGTCTGAAAACCGAATGCTTCAGAAAAAGAACAACCAACTCACCAAAGAACTTGAGAATTTGAGAAATATTTCCATCGATGAAATTCCTGATGAGGGGAAAGAAGATGATACTCAATCAAAAGGCGTATAAAGGAGACCCAGCCCATGCAGAATCCTGACATGCTAACCGAACTATTGATTGTCATATTAGTCATTCTTGTGCTGGTCATTATTTATTACTACACCCGAGTTATTCGAAAACCTAAAGGGGAAAAGAGTAGCTACCTGAATGCACTCGAATATCTTGCAGATGGTAATGAGAAATGGGCGATTCAAAAATTCAAAGAAGCGGTCAGGGAAGATACTGAAAATATTGATGCTTATCTTCGATTGGCAGATTTGTTACGGAAAAAGGGACTCACCAGTAATGCAATGAAGATACATAAAGATCTGACCTTGCGATCCAATTTATCACCAGAAATGAGAAATAAAATTCAATACAGTCTTCTTTTGGATTATGAAGAGCTGGGGAACTATAAAAGTGCCATAGATATAGCTGAGAAACTTTTAGAAAAATCGCAACCATTTCAAAAAGAAATTTCCATTAGATTGATCAGTTATCTGGAGAAAGAAGAGCAGTGGGGGAAGGCCTATGAATTTCTTAGGAAATATTTCAAGGATTTAACACCGCAGCATGGGAAAAAGGCAGCATTATATTTGGTTTTTGAAGGTTTGAAAATCCAGGAAAAAGGTGAAGGTAGAGAAGCTAGAATTAAGTTTAAAGAAGCTTTCAAGATCGATACAGAGTGTGTTGCCGCCTATTATCACCTTGGAAATTCATATTATGAGGAAAATCGGCTCACCGACGCAATTCGGGAATGGGAAAGATTATGTGATATGGTACCACAAAAATCATATTTTGCATTTGAGAATTTAGAAAAAGCCTGGTTCGATCTGGGTAAATTCAAGGAAGCTGAGACGCTTTATAAAAAAATCTTGAATAAAGATTCCCGGAATGTGCATGCAGCCATCGCACTTTCTGAAATCTATAATAAAAAGGAAGAATATGATCGTGCCCTGGATGTCCTGGAAAGAGTTATAGAAGAAGTTCCGGATAATCCCAGACTCCTGGGATATAAATTACATATCCTGATCAATAAAAATCAATATAAGCAGGCGGCACAATCTGCTCAGGATTATTTCGAGATTCATTATCCGCTGGCTGATTTTCAATTTATCTGCCAGGAATGTCAATATAAAACCAAAGAACCACAATGGATTTGTCCGCAATGCAAGAGTATAAATTCCTTCGACGAATAATTCTGATTTTGATTCTAGTCGTCCTGAATGCTCAGGCACAAAACCATCCCGTTTATAATCTGTATAACTCTAATCAAATCTCAGAAATTGAGAAATTACTAAATAATGGACAAATTTCAGAGGAAGATTGGAGACAATTTGCTGAAATACTGTTTATCGAAGACCTTGATTCGGCATTAAAACAATATATTTCACTTTACGGAAAAACTACCGATAATCAACTTAAAAAATTGATACTTGATCGAATTTCGCAATATTATTATGCGAAGGGACTCTATGAATCTGCAGAAAGAATTTTGGATGATGAACAATTCCGGGCGAGGCTATTTTCGATGAATATCGAAAAGATATATTTCGGCGTTCAACTGGGTGCTTTTTCATCTCAGGAGAATGCATCGAGCGCAATGGACAAATATTCTAAAAATATTAGCGATATGACGATCATCAAAAAGAGCAGCGGAGGAAAATTACTATTTGTGGTGGTCGCAGGAAAACTTGATTCCAAGCAAAAGGCAGAACAATATAAAACATCTATTTCAGAAAAATTTGGATATAAGGGTATAGTTATTCAATATTAAAAAAGGACCGATAATGAACCCGGATATTTTAAAACAAATTCCTCTATTCTCAGAGATGAACGACCGAGACCTCGATAAGATAATACATTTGGCGAGTAAGCAAAAATACCATAAAGACAATTTAATCCTTATCGAAGAGGAAATCGGTTCTACCATGTTCATCATTCTATCCGGTAGAGTGAAAATTTCACGTATCAGTGATGATGGAAGGGAAGTCATACTTTCCATTTTGAGTGATGGTGACTTTTTCGGAGAGATGTCCCTTCTGGACGGACATACTCGTTCGGCAAATGTAACAGCCACCGAGGAATCTGAATTGCTCGTGATCCGTCGTGAAGAGTTTTTGCAAATGTTAAAGGATTTTCCTCAGATTGCAATAAATCTATTAAAGGAACTGGCCCAACGCATCCGCAAGAGTGATGAACATATAAAATCGTTATCCCTGCAGGATGCCACTGGCAGGGTAGCCACTACCTTACTTCGAATTGCTGAAGACTCGGGTGTATTTCGAAAAGGTCAGGTCGAAATTTTAGAGCTTCCGTTACAACAAGATTTGGCAAATATGGCAGGAACCAGTCGAGAGACAATTTCAAGAGTTATTAAATCCCTCACTGAAGATGGTTACCTGAAAAAACAAGGCGGAAAAATTATTATTCTGGATTATGAGAAATTCAGAGTAAGATTTGCCAGATAATTACGGCGGTAATTCATGATGAAAATTCTTATCGTCGGGGAGGATCGGGAGTCTTCTGACTTTTTGAGAGATGCCCTCAGGTCTCTGGACGTGGAAATTCAACTTCTATCTTTAGACATATTAAGGAAAAACAATTTTGGTAATAAAGACATTGATTTAGTAATCTTAAACCTGGCTGACCTCAAACCCGAGAACCAGCAGCACCTGTCGGAAATTCTGGAAAAAATAGGTAAAACCGATTTCCCGGCAATATCTTTCATTAACCAAAATTTGTCAAAACTTCGTAGCCAACTGTTGAATGCCGGTATTTTACAGGTGTTGGACTTACCGTATTCTCACCGGGAGACACGTTCCATTATAGAAAAAATATTAATTGATCCAAAAACTGCGGGGGGAACTGAGAATCCAGATCGCAGAGAATTGCAGCAAAACAGTAATGAGATATTTTTAAGACAATTAACAAAAAAACTTTCGCAAACTCAATCAAATCTGGATGATGCGGTTGGATTGATCTTAGAATATTTTAAGCAGATTCAAAATTTTGAACACATTTTATTTTTTGAAATTATCAATCCAAACGAGGCTGTATTAAAGGAATATCACTCATCAAGCTGGCTGGAAAAGAATATTAAAATTGAAACCAAAAACCTTTTTCTGAGGTCCGATAAAAACGAAGGTATTTATCTTCATGAAAATTTAAGTTCGGATGAAGATCCTCAGCTTTACCTAAAGTCAATTTTCGGAATAAATTCCAAATCCCTGATTGTTTGTCCGATATTCTTGAGCCGGGTCATAAAATACTTTATTTTATTTATGCAGAATGCGGAATTTACATTTCCAGAAAACCAAAAACACCTTATCAATACCGCAAAACAACTCATAGAATTAAGGTTTCAGAGAGAACCGGCCATATATAAATTGAAAAAAGATAAAAAAAGTCAGCTAAGCGACTACTCTTCAAAATTTTTTCAGAGTATTGTGGATCAGCTTAACTTTGGAATTATCATCTTCAACAAAGATCTTCACATAAAATATATTAATAAAGAAGGCAAGAGGCTTCTTCGCCTGGATTCTTCTTCTGGAAATTACAAGAAAATCAGAGATGTTTTGGGTGAGCAGAATACTCAGGCGATAGTGACTTCCATGAATTTGATGAGCAGTGCTTTTCAGAGACCTGAAATTGAGATAGTAACCCCTGATGGACAACGGGTATTGATCGGTTTTACCCTTACTGAATTTACTGATCCTTTGCAGGAGGATGGATTTATTCTATCACTAAAAGACATTACCTACACAAAAGAACTGCAGGAAGAAATCATGCGAATGGATCGATTGGCATCATTGGGTGTCATGGCCAGTGGTATCGCCCACGAAATCAGGAATCCTCTAGCCGGAATTAAAGCAATTGCACAAACATTTGAAGATGAACTTAATAAAACTGATCCTAAGAATGAATATGTTCAGCGAATTATCAAACAGGTCAATCGTCTGGATGATCTACTGAAATCTCTCTTCTCCTACGCCAAACCTCAGAAACCTAACCGTCAGTTTCATTATCTCAATGAAATCATGCAGGATGTGCTTTCCCTTTTAAAACAAAAACTACAAAATCAAAATATTAAACTGATTCAGTCATACAGTGAAGAATTACATCCCGTATTTGTTGACAACTCCCAGATTCAACAGGTATTATTCAATTTGATATTAAATAGCCTTGAATCTATTGAGAACGATGGGGAAATTACAGTTTCGGTATCCGAGGTAGATCCAACCAAAGAATTTTTCCAAAGAAAACCATTTTATAAAAAAATAACTGAAAATCGCTATTTGTTGATAAAAATATCGGATAACGGAGATGGCATTACTCCTGAGAATCTGCAACAGATATTCAATCCCTTTTTTACCACAAAAACTTTTGGAACCGGTCTGGGATTATCCATCGTATATCAGCTGGTGCAGGAAAATAACGGAGTAATCTATTATGAGAGTGAAGAAAAGAAAGGAACAGACTGTTTCCTGTTTCTGCCTGCTTTTGAACCTTCAAAAAAAATAGAAAACTAAAGATGTTTCCATTGTACTATTCAACCCCGCTAATATGTAATCCGGTTTTCTACGCAATCATTGAGAATCAGATTGAACATAATTTAGAGGTTAAATTACTCCCAGAATCTGAGATTTTGACTGGGCTGATGAATGGATCAATTCCCATCGGATATATTTCTCCATTATCCTATGCCCAAAGTAAGGGAGATTTATTGATAGTAAATGATTTTAACATCTTTACTCCACATACAGGTAAAAACGCTTTATTATTTTTTAAAGGTGCGCTTGATAATATTACACGGATCTATTTTAATCCCCACCAGGATTCAGGGTCTTTCGGTCGATTTATCACCGATTGGATTCTGCAGGAAACATTTAACATCTCACCTAAGTGGCATAAAGTAGAAAATTTGACCATGAACGCCAAATATTTAGAACAGTACGACGTCATATTTGTAGAGGGTGCGGAAGCTATGGACTTATATCCGGATTATGATAACTTCATTGATCTCAGTGAGGAATGGACTCTAAATATAAGTTTACCACTGGTTCAACAGGTCCTCGCCGTCCCAAAAAAGTTCAAAGAGAATGAGGTCCTGGAAAAGTTACGTCTTTCCCGGGAATTGGGATTAAGAAATTTGATCAAAATCGCAAAATCTTATGCCAAGAACCGCCCTCAAAACTGGGATGTGTATTTTGATATTTTGAATGAAAATTATCAGTATCATCCTAATCCCCAAGTTTGGGAGTCATTGTCAGAATTAATGTCAATGATGTTTTATCGTAATATAGTAGATTACCTTCCAGACCTTAAAGTATATCAGGATGATTTGTAAAATGTATAAAAACTGCACATTATTAAAGTATCCATGAAAACGATATCCATCGATATTTAATTTAACTATATTAAAAAGGAGTTATGGCTGCCTCACTTTCATATCATTTTTGGCAACATTTTTGCATATGGAACTGAGACCAAAGGAATGAAAGATGATATCAAAAAACTCGCCTCGTAAAACATATAAATATATCATTATCCTCATTTTTGCAGGGAGCACAATTCTCTTCGCAAATGGAACCAACAGCTTTAATTTTCTTCAGATGAGTATTGGCAGTCGGGCGCAGGGAATGGGATCTGCATTTACCGCAATGACCGCTGACTTAAACAGTATTTATTATAATCCAGCCGGAATAGGATTTTCTTATAGGCCGGGTTTGATGTTTTTTCATGGACAACTTTATGAAGATCTGGCGATTGAAAATTTTAGCAGCGTTTATCCGCTACCCAATCGAGTCACCTTGAGTTTCGGTCTAAGTTATCTGCACCTACCTGCTATAAAAAAATATGACATCAATCCTCAAACGGGAGGTTTTATCGATACCGGAGGTGAATTTCAAGTCTATGACTTTGTACCACAACTTGGAATAAGTTATCGTTTCCCGAACGATGTTGCCATCGGATTTCAAGTAAAATATTTGCAGGAAAGGATTGATAATATCACGGCCTCAGGTTTTGCCTTTGATTTAGGGATTTTGTATAAAATTCCGGTGGATTATTTGAGTGTAGGAGCCGCGATACAAAATTTAGGTCCCAAATTAAAATATGACCAGACCAGTGAAAGTCTTCCGCTGACTTATCGTCTGGGGATTGCGTATCAAATCCCCCAATATATGTTTACATTCTCATTTGATGCCGTGAAGACAGTGAGTGAAGAGTGGGAGTTTCAACCTGGAATGGAAGTTGAATTCCTGAACAGTTTTGCCATGCGGGCTGGCTATCAATTCCAGCAGGAGCTTGGGGGTGGTTATAATGTAGGGGCAGGCTTTAAATTTTTAAATAATTATAGTATTAATTATGTATTTTCACCTTACGGCATTCTGGGTTCAACCCACAAAGCAGAAATAAGCATTCAATTTGGAAGTTCATCCAGAGAAAGTCAAATGGGGCGAGGAGAATATTATTCTTATAGCTATAAAGAACCTGAAATAAATCTCAACCGAAATATATCATACTTTTTGCCTGTTCCATCCGGCCTTCATGCTGATAAAAAAGGCGAAGATTTAATTCTCAGCTGGGACGCGATGAATGTCAAG
The DNA here is from genome assembly GCA_020350205.1 of bacterium. Lineage (GTDB taxonomy): Bacteria > Calditrichota > Calditrichia > RBG-13-44-9 > RBG-13-44-9 > RQOF01. The sequence continues at coordinate 2,993,053 of CP070707.1, read as the reverse complement.
GATCTCAATTTCAATGTCTATGTTCAGGTTAAAGGGAAGACTGATCTGGTTAAAATCAACAAAGAGCCATTGTCTCAAAATTCAATGAGCTTTACACCAACAATGAAGGATTTAAAACTTCGCTTTTTTGTTTGTACCACTAAAAATGATAAAGAAAGCGAATTCTCCAAACCCCTGGAGACGACCTACAAATAAACCCTGAGAATCTCTGTTTACCCGCTCTACACCTGAGTTTCTTCTCTTCATTAATTTCTCAACCTGTCTATCTCACCAGGCCTAATTTTAAACAAAAAAAGTAATTTTCAGACTACTTTGGTCGAAAATAATATTATGATGAACGAAATCCAACTTCAGTTAAACGTGGAACGGTAATTTTTATATGCATAATTATTTAGTTCGATAAAGGTATTTTTAGATGGAATTGAATATTGCAGAAAGAAATGGTTCGCTTATTATAGAAATTATAGGTGCAGTGGATAACGAGAGCGCAGAAGAGTTAAAGAATAACTTTCAGGAAATCATTGAACAGGACTTTGATGAAGCCGTTTTTAATCTGGAACTTGTGCCGTTTATCACCAGTTCCGGCATTGGAAAAATTCTGGTGTTCTATAAAAATACTGTATCCAGAGGAAAAAATATGCGGGTTAAAGGTATTAGCGAAAATCTCTTTGAATTATTTAAATCCATTAAACTGGACAAATTATTTCCGATAGAGAAATAAGAAGTTCACAAAACATGAAAAAATCAGTAGAAAAAATTCTGGTTGTTGATGATGAAGAACTAATTATCCAATTGTTAAGTGATTATCTGAGTGATTTAGGTTACCAGGTGGAAACTGCTTACAGTAGCGAGGAAGTCCTTGACAAGTTGAACGACGGCTTCGACTTCGATTTGGTTCTCTCGGATATTAACTTGCCCGGAAAGTCAGGAATAGAATTATTACGAATTATCAAAGAATTGAAAACTGATATTCCTGTTGTGCTTTTAACCGGGTTAAAAACATTGGATAATGCCATCTCGGCTGTCAAAAATGGTGCTGCGGATTATATCACCAAGCCGTTTGAATTAAAGTCAGTCAGACAGGTTGTGGAGAGAATTTTAAAGAAGCAGCATCGCATTCATTGGAAAGAACAGATATTTGAACATTTGAAGTACCTGAAATATTATTTCCAGTTTAGAACCAGTGAATTCGATCCCGGCATCCTGTCAAAAGAAATAGCGTCAATGCTAAAGAAAATTCAATTCACTCATCTGGCGGAAATAGATCAATATGAACTTGCAATCAACGAGGTGCTGGTAAACGCCATGGAGCATGGTAATCTGGAGCTTCCTTCGCAAACTAAAGGTAACGACTTTTCCAAAAAAAGTAAATTCGAAGAATTACGGGAAAAAAGGCTGAATGACCCGGTCTATTGTCAGAGATCGATTTATGTAGTTTTTGAAGCAGATAAGGAGGTATTTAGTTTAACAGTGAGGGATGAAGGGCCTGGTTTTGATTGGAAAAAATACTTCAATTCGGCCCATGTTATTAAAAGTGTCAACACTGAAATTTTTGGAAGGGGATTTAAAATTATTCAGCATATCAGCGATGAAATTCATTTTAACGATAGTGGCAATACGATCACCGTAATTAAGAACCGTCCGGCAAAAAATGATTAAGTTTTCATTATTCCAGAAATGAAAAATGACCATTATAAAATCGTAGATAAGAATACAGATCCTGCTCTAATTCTTGATGAAGAGGGTAAAATTCTATTTTTCAATAAAGCGGCATCAAAATTGTGGGGTAAGCAACTTACAGATAAGACTTTTATAACAAATCTACTAGAAAATTCCAAATTTATTATGCAGGCGCGAATCTCAAGATCTGAGAAGTTCCATCTAAGAACAGATGAAAAGTATGGTACATACCATATTTTTCCTTTAGTGTCAAATTCTTCCAACAATAAAAAAATATTTTACCTTTCTTCCCGCCTAAACCAAAATCATGAGAGGTACAATCAGTATCTGAAAACCATTCATAAAATATCAAGCAGAAGTTATAATTTTAAAAGGGTATCCTCTCTGGCCAGGTTTGTGGTCAATCAGCTGTTTAATGAAGAGTACAATTTTTATCATGTGGGGTTGTTCTTAAAAGACAAGGTACCGGAAGGAAAATGGGTTTCCCTGGTGGCGGTTGCTGGAGAATCCAAAGCCATGTTTCACAAATATTGTGATAATGCATATAAACAATCAGCAGAAACAGGTGTCATTGGTAGGGTGCTTCAACATGGGACTACCGAAATTATAAATGATACCGAAAAAATAGATTATTATCACTCCACACCGTACTTTAAAGGAAAATCCGAGATCTGTGCGCCAATCATTATTAACAAAGAAGTTATAGGTGTGATAAACATTGAATCTAAGAATCTTACTTGTTTTGATGATGCAGATGCACTCTTCCTGGCCGCGATTGCAGACATTTTTGCTGCAAATTTATCGCGTATAAAAACAACAAAAGAAATTTCACAAAAGAATTTAAAGCTCCAGAATTACCTTCTTGATCTGAAAGGCACCAAAGAGATACTGGAATTACAATCTAATAACTTGAAAAAATCACTGATACAAGGTGATGAAGCACGGCAAGTGATAAAAAAGCAAAATGAACTGATGCAAAACAAATTGAGAATGGGTGCGGAGCTTCAAAAATCACTTTTGCCCAAAGGATTCCCAAACCTTCCACAATTATATTTCAGTTCGAAATATCAACCAAATTACCATTTAGGGGGCGATTTCTATGATGTTTCCATGGTGGATGATAAAAATTTAGCAGTCATGATTGCAGATGTATCAGGTTACGGTGTGTCTGCTGCGATGATCGCTGCAATGTTTAAAGCTTATTTTAACAATTATCGCCGGTATTCCGAATCACCAGCCCTCATATTAGAAAATTTAAACAAGGAGTTTTGTTCAATTATTACCACAGGAGAATACATTACTGCGTTTCTGGCGATCATAAATACCGAGACTTTTAAAATTACGTATGCCAATGCCGGTCATCCCTGTCCATTTCTTTATAAAGGGGACTCGAACTCTGTGGAAGAACTCGATTCGGATGGATTTTTTCTTGGTATTTTCAAAGATCAGAATTATAAGGATAAAAAATCCAGTTTGTCTCCAGGCGATAAATTATTTTTATACACCGACGGTGCCCTAGAAGTGAAAGGGAGTAAACAAGTTCTCCTGGGAAAAGAACGTTTAAGAAACAAATTTAAACAGGTAATTAAAAATAACAAAACCACTAAAAACCGACTTCATTCAATTTACAGTTATCTTAAATCTTTTTCCGTTAAATCGACTTTTGATGATGACGTGACACTACTCTTGTTGGAAAGATCCCTGCCAAAACCTTAACTAAATTCTTCTTTAGTGGAAATTCCAACGACATAATTTTAACTTGATTTTTGCACCTTGGCTGATTAATCTTAATTATTCCTAATTTCTAACGGAGGTGCTTTAAATGGCAGATGTCCGAATTCTGGTAGTCGATGATGATTATGCATCCCGTCTGCTTATATCTAAAATATTGGAAAAAGAGAAGTATGAAATAGTACAGGCCTCAAATGGTTTTGATGCAACTAATCAACTTCGGAAAAGTTCATTCGATCTGTTGATTTCTGATCTAAAGATGGAAGGAATGGATGGCATCGAACTGCTTCAAAAGGCGAGGCTGATTGAGCCTACACTGGCGGTTATAATTCTTACCGGACATGCCTCCATGCAAACAGCTATTGATTCGGTGCGCCTTGGTGCAATCGATTATTTATTGAAACCGATAAATTCGGATGAACTAAGAATTCGCGTTAAAAAAGCGATTGAAAGGGTGCAACTGGAAAAAAGATTGACTGAAATTGAGAGACAGATGACTTTCAGTGCCACTGTTACCACTGCCAATCATGAAATTAATCAACCACTTACGGTGATATTATCCGGAATCGATATGATAAAGATGGAGTTCGAAAAGGCCGGAGTTTCGGATGAAAAGATAATAAAATATTTAACTTTAATTGAAAAATCCAGTACCCGGATTGCTAATATCTTGAGGAATTTAAGGGAAATTAGTTCTCCGGTGATTCATAAAATACCCCATGGAATGCGCATGGTCGATCTGCAATCGCAAGGCCGGGATAAACGATTCAGAGAAAAATATATCCTGCTGGTTGAGGATGAAGAGCAAATTCGAATTTTAGTGCAAGACATGTTAGAAAGTGCTGGTTATAGGGTGATTCTTTCCGCAAATGCAGAGGAAGGTATAGAAATTTATAAAGGCCAAAAAGATCTGATTGATTTAATATTGCTGGACTATTATTTACCTGACGGAAGTGGTCTAGATGTGTTGAGAAAAATAAAGGAAATTGATTCATCTACCAAAGTACTCCTTACCTCAGGATTTGAATTGCATGATGATATAGAAAAAGCAATCGAAGAAGGAGCTATCGGATTTATCAGTAAACCCTTTAACAGGGAACAAATCATTAATATGATTCATCAAATCACCACCTAATCGATTAAATTGAGATTTAATTGCAAACTTTAATTACCATCGATGCAGGCATATTCAATTTTTTAAATCAAACCCTTGCCAATCCCTTCCTTGATCTCATTATGCCCGTTATTACCAATTTGAATTACTGGCGAATACCCATTTTTCTTATTTGGTTATATTTAATCATCAAGGGGGGCAGAAAGGGGAGGGTGGTCGCTATACTGCTCATTCCGGTATTGACCATGAGTGATCAAATAGCCTCTTCCCTTTTGAAACCCCTTTTTGGAAGAATCAGACCTTGCCATGAACTGGAAAATGTCCGGCTCCTTGTGGGATGTGGTGGAAAACTCGCGTTCCCGTCATCGCACGCCACCAATATAAGTGCCGTTGCTTTTTTATTTGCTTACTTTTATCGCAAAGGAACCCCTTGGTTTGCTTTTATTGCATTCATGGTCGGTTATTCTCGAATTTATGTCGGGGTACATTATCCCGGGGATGTTCTGTTTGGTTTTTTTGTCGGCTGTTGTGTGTCAGTATTGCTTATTATCCTGTATCTGGAGATCGCCAAACGATTTCCTGCGGTGGCCTATATTACGGAAAATCCTCCCGAAAAATCTTAAACGCAAATCCCGGAATTTTAAATTAAATTATGTAAGTAATATTTAAATAACTTTATTGGTGACATGATAAGCTTAAAAACCACCTTTCATGGGATTAAAAGTAACATTAAAAACAACCTGATTCCGGGAATAATCGTTGTGGTACCCCTGGTTATCACTATTATTGTTCTCAAATGGTTGTTTAATTTTTTTGATGAGCTGGTGCAACCATTTATTGAGCATTATATTCATATTTATATTCCGGGTCTGGGTCTTCTTATCAGTGTGGCCTTTATCTATCTGGTTGGGCTATTAACGAAAAATTTTTTTGGAAACAAACTAATACAGTTGGGGGAGTGGATTGTCATCCGGATACCGGTGGCCAAAACGGTCTATTCATCCGTCAAACAAATTATGACTTCACTCACCATAGGTGAGAAGAAACGCTCTCCTAAAGTGGTTCTCATTGAATACCCGGCGAAAGGAATATACTCACTTGGGCTTCTCAATGGTGAAACCTGGGATGAACACGCTCATCAGAAACTGGCCAGTATTCTGATAATAACTTCAATTAACCCAACTTCTGGTTTTACAGTACTTCTGCCATTTTCAGAAGTTCGACAAACAGATCTTGCCGTTGAACAACTGATGAAGTTTGTTGTATCGGGAGGTATTGTGGTACCGGAGAAGTTTCAATCAAAAAATATGGTCCCAGAATAAAAATCATAAAACCTGACTAATGGGAAACTGCAAGTTTAGTTTTTTTTATGTCGATTATTCTTAAACTTTTCTTTTAACTGACTTAAATTGATCTGATCATTTCTGATCAAACGCTGAACAAACTCTTCGAAGGTGACATGTCCTTCGAGTTCATGTACCCCGGTTCTTTCCCAGTAATAATAGGGTATTTTATTTATAAATTTTAGAATTTCTTCTTTTTGAACTAAAAATTGTCTGACTAAATCAGTCAATGAATACCGATAGTACTCTTCCGCAATTTTAAGTTTCTCCACCTGAATCGCAGGCAAATAGGGGTGCTCTTCTTCCACAATCTTCTTAAGCCGCATTTTAAGTACATCTTCTTCAACAGCAGTCACGGTACAGAAAAAATCCTTTAAATCCCCTTTACCCGTTAATGAATCAACCTCCGGGCTTTCTGGAATTTTGTTCAGGATAAGTTGAAAGTCTTTAATATTTTTTTCAAGATTATTAATTAAACTCAATCGGTAAGTCTCGTTCATTGCTACCATCAGGTTATTTCATTGATAATATACTAATAAAATATCTAATAATAAAAAAATGATTTTCATCACATCATTTTTTTTTATAACACATCCCATTTTAATATTATTAACTGGTCTTGATGAAAATAATTTTGTAATAATAAGGATCGATCCAATAACCGTATTAATAATTGGAATTCATCAGTCAAACTTCCTGTAGTTTAGATTTATATTTAAAATCTTTGAGGGGTCGTCCAAATTGTGGTGTATTAAGGTATATAAGGTGTTTCAAGCTCCCCGAGATTTGGGTGAAATACAGGTTGCAATTAGTTAGCTAAAAAGATTAAATTTTTCAGTTAGTATGAATAATTTTTGAGCTAAAAAGGGGATTTATTTTGGCTTCATTTGTCCATCTTCATAATCACACTCATTTCAGCCTGCTCGATGGGGCAATAGAAATAAAAAAGCTTGTTCAGAAAGCCGCAGACATGAAGTTCGACAGTCTGGCAATCACAGATCATGGGAATATGTTCGGTGTACTTGATTTTTATCTGGAAGCAAAAAAAGCCGGTATTAAACCGATTATTGGAATGGAAGCCTATATCGCCCCGGATTCAAGATTCGAAAAAAAGTCATCTCCCGGGAGGGGGATCAAGCAGAATGCCTTTCACCTTCTCCTTCTTGCCAAGAATAATGTCGGCTATAAAAATCTCATGAAATTATCGAGCCTTGCGTATACTGAGGGTTTTTATTACAGACCGCGGATCGACAAGGAACTTTTGAGGCAGTATGGTGAGGGATTGATTGCATCTTCTGCATGCATGAAAGGTGAAATATTCTACAAATTAAATCATATAGGACGTGAGGCGGGGATACAAGCCATTGAGGAGTATGTTGATATATTTGGCGATGATTTTTATCTTGAACTACAAAATCATAATATTCCGGAAGAACAGGGATATGATAAAATCTACAAAATAGCCAAAGAAATGAACGTGCCGGTGATCGCAACCAATGATGTTCATTATCTGGAAAAAGGACATCATACTTCGCATGACGTATTATTGTGTATCCAATCTGGTAAAAATGTACATGATCAAAATCGAATGCGCTACAATACGGAAGACCTGTACTTAAAAAATATCGATGAAATGCAAAAAGCATTTCCGGGAAAACCGGAAGCTTTAGAAAGAACCCTCGAAATTGCCGAAAAATGTAATGTCGAGATTGAAACAGGTAACATATTATTACCCCAATTTCCGGTACCGAAAGAGAATGAAAATCTTAGTTTAGATGACTATCTGGAAAAGGTTACCGTAGAAGGGGCAAAAAAGCTTTACGAAACATATACCGCGGACATTGAAGAGCGTCTGAAATATGAGTTAAAAATTATTAGAAAAACAGGATATGCTGGCTATTTTTTGATTGTTAAGGATTTTATTGATTTCGCAAAATCCAAAAACATTCCGGTTGGATTAGGTCGGGGTTCGGTAGCAGGCAGTCTGGTCGCCTATGCAACGGGAATAACCCGCATCGATCCCCTGAAATATGGATTGTTATTCGAACGTTTTCTTAATCCCGATCGGATTACAATGCCCGATATCGATATAGACTTTTGTTATGAACGGCGGGAAGAGGTTATCGATTATGTTAGAAAGAAATACGGGGAAAAAAATGTTGCTCAGATAATTACTTTTGGAACCATGGCGTCCAAAGGTGTTATCCGCGATGTTGCGCGCGCTCTCGGAATCGAATATGCAAAAGCAGATGCGCTTGCAAAACTCATCCCGGTATTCCAGGGAAAACCGATGCCTCTGGAAGAAGCGCTGAGCAGCATTCAAGAACTTAAAGAGATGTCAAAAAACGGAGATGAACAATTCAGGGAGCTGATGAATCATGCGGTAGTCCTGGAAGGCCTGGCTCGTCACGCGTCCATTCACGCTGCAGGCATCATCATCGCCCCGGATGACATCACCAAATTTGTACCATTATATCAGACTGAAGAAAAGGGTCAGAAAATCATTGCAACCCAGTTCAGCATGAACGGTTGTGAAACCATCGGATTATTAAAGATGGATTTTCTGGGATTACGCACCTTGACGGTGTTAGATCATACGGTTAAGATGCTTAAGAAGAAAGGTATCTCGGTTGATTTGAATAGTTTGCCTCTCGATGATCAGGAAACCTATGAAATATTCTGTGAAGGCAACACGGTTGGCATTTTTCAGTTTGAAAGCTCTGGTATGCAGGAGTATCTCAAAAAATTAAAACCGAATCGGATTGAAGATTTAATTGCCATGAATGCGCTGTACCGGCCCGGCCCGATGGAAAATATCGATACTTTTATAGCCCGCAAGCATGGCAACGAGAAAATAGAATATTTACTTCCACAAATGGAAGCAATATTAAAAGAAACTTATGGTATTATTGTATATCAGGAACAGGTCATGCAGGTCGCATCAAACCTGGCTGGCTTCCCCCTGAGCAAAGCGGATAATTTGCGTCGGGCCATGGGGAAAAAGAAAAAAAGCGCCATGGAGAAACTGAAAAAAGAGTTCATCGATGGTTGTCAAAAAAATAATATCGAACTGGAGACTGCCGAGGCGGTTTATGAACTGATATTGAAGTTTGCTAGCTATGGTTTTAATAAATCCCATTCTGCAGCATATGCTTTGCTTGCTTTCCAGACCGCTTATCTGAAACGACATTATCCGTCAGAATTTATGGCTGCTACTCTCTCTTCGGAAATCAATGATTCAGCAAGAATAGGGGTACTGATAGAAGAATGTAAAAAGATGGGAATTCAGATTCTTCCCCCTGATATTAACATTTCATCCGATGTTTTTGAAGTGACTGAAAAGGGAGATATTAGTTTTGCACTCGCTGCTATCAAAAATGTAGGAAAAGCTGCTATTCGAAGTATCATCAGATCCCGGGAAGAAAACGGACCCTTTACCAATATTTATCAATTACTACAATATGTTGACTTACGCAGTGTAAATAAGAAAATCCTAGAAGCATTGGTCCAAGCGGGTGCCTTGGACAATTTGGAAGGCACCAGAGCTCAAAATTTTGCCGCTATAGAAATTGCCATAGGTTTTGCCCAGAAATATCAGAAACAAGCCAATAACAAAGATCAATTCAGCCTTTTTGAAATGATGACTCCTGACAATTCTCAGCAGGAACAGTTGCAGGTTTCATATCCCGCATTACCCGAAGTCCCGGAATGGGCCATTCAGGAGACTTTACAGCGAGAAAAAGGATTGCTTGGATTTTATATCAGCGGGCATCCGTTAGATAAATATCAGAAAGAACAAACCTATTTTAGTAATTTGGACTGGGATGATATTCACAGTTTTCAAACCAAAAAAGAAATTCAAACTGCCGGAATTTTGACCCAGATAAAAACCCATCTTGATCGCAAAGGTAATATTATGGCATTCATAACTCTGGAGGATAAAGTTAATTCTTTTGAAGGGGTTGTTTTTGCATCGGTTTATGAAAAATATGGCTCTTATTTAAATAAAGGTGAGATGGTGTTTGTCAAAGGTAAAGTGAGTGAAGCTGACGAGAAATCATTTAGAATCCTGTGTGATGAGATTATTCCCATCTCTGAGGTCTGGAATCGGTTGTCCAGTGGATTACATTTGAGTATAAATCCTCAAGGTTTGAAAGAAGAAAGAATTACCCAACTGCAGAAGCTGATTCAGAAATATCCCGGAAATATACCAGTATATTTTGAAATGAAAATGAATGGCAATGGTGATGGAATTGTTATGCGCTCAAAGAAATTTCAGGTTATTATTACAGAAGAATTTTTAAGTGAGTTGCAAAAGATAATCGGTAAAGATAACATCCATATTAAATAGGTCTGCAGGTTTCGTATGCGAGCAGTGATCCAGAGAGTCAATCAGGCGTCTGTGGCAGTAGACAATAAAATTGTCGGAAAAATTGGACAGGGTCTGGTAGTCTTGTTGGGCGTGGCTCATGATGATTTAGAGGATGATGCCGCCTATCTTGCGCATAAAATATGTGATATGAGAATTTTTGAGGATACCGGCGGAAAAATGAATCTTAGCTTACGGGATGTTGCTGGTGAAGTACTTGCCATATCACAATTTACCCTTTATGCTAATACCCGAAAGGGCAGAAGACCAAGTTTCATCGAGGCAGCACCTCCGGAGGCGGCAAATTCACTGTATGAATATTTTATTCAATGTATTAAAAGAGAAAATATTATGGTTTCTGCAGGTGTCTTTGGGGCTATGATGCTGATACGGATTGATAATTATGGCCCGGTGACGATTATATTAAATAGTGAAGATCGATTCAAACCGAGGAATTAACCGCATGGAATCTAAAATTCCGTCAGGTCGTAAGATTTCGTTGTATAAAAGAATTTTTACCCGTAAAAATATTTTTATTGCTTTAATTCTACTCATTATTTTTCTGGTAATCTCATTACTTATGGATTTTATAATCATGCCCTGGTATACCAAGCACGGAGATGAATATGAATTACCTGATGTAACTGATCAGAGGGTAGAAGATGCCATGCAAATTCTTGATGAGGCAGAATTTAAACCATTAATACAGGATTCTGTCTATGACGAACAATTCCCACCGGGAACTGTGATTCAACAAAATCCGTTACCTTTTTCGCAAGTAAAAAAAGGCCGCCGGGTCTACCTTATTGTAAGTATTGGGGAGAAACCTCGTTATATTCCGCAATTGATCGGGTTGACCCCGCAAGATGCGGAGTTCCGTCTCAAAGAACAAAGCTTGCGCTTGAATCAGGTTTTTTATGAATTTTCAGATTTTTATCCCAGGGGGGTCGTTATAAATCAGTCAATTCCGGCTGGAGAAATAGTTAAAAAGAATCAGAGGGTAAACATTACGGTAAGCCTGGGTGTAGCTCCCACTTCGCTTGAAATACCCAATTTGGTTGGAAAAAGCCTGGAAACCGCCGAGAAAGAATTAGAGGCAATCAATGTTCGATTAGGTTCCATTAAGTATGCATACCGTCCCAAGCTGGTGCCTGGAACTATATTGCGACAGTCCCTTTCTCCTGGCACGAATGCAGCGAAAGTCGATTCTTTAAACCTTCTGGTGAGTACAGATCAGCCACCTCCTGAAGAAAGCAAGGAAGATACCGTTATCCATAATGGGGAGCATAAAAATGCCCAGTGATTTCAAAATTTTACCTTCAATTCTGGCTGCTGATGCCGGAAAAATCATCGAGGAAGCACGGACAGTAGATATTCCTGAGATTGAGTATCTGCATATTGATGTAATGGATGGGCATTTTGTTCCGAATCTGACGATGGGACCTCAGATTGTCAGCTCCCTTAAAAAACATACACGCTTTAAATTAGATGTACACCTGATGATAACCAACGCCAGTGAAATGATACCCGTTTTTGTCGATGCCGGAGCAGATATAATCACCATTCATCAGGAAGCGGTGAAACACCTGGATCGAGAAATAAATCAGATAAAAGATCTGGGTATAAAAGCTGGGGTAAGTCTTAATCCGGCGACACATTCAGATTCACTAAGATGGATCATTTCGGATGTAGATCTGATTCTGGTCATGAGTGTTAATCCAGGTTTCGGTGGACAAAAATATATTCCGGCCATGTCAGATAAATTGGCCATGGTTGCAAGAATGAAGCAGGAATATGAAGCAAATTTTATTCTGGAAGTTGACGGAGGGATCGATATTCAGACAGCTTTTACTGCATATCGCAACGGGGCTCGTTATTTTGTGGCTGGAAGTGCCATCTTCAGTCACCAGAACCGAATTCAGGCTATTCATGATATCATTAACAGTATTGAAAAGCAGAAGAGTGACGGTAAAACAACCTTCCGGGTCTGAATGACGCCAACCTTTTTCATGAGTAAAAACAAAAATCTTTTTATTCGAAAGGGGATTCATCTAATATCTGGTTATCTGATTATATGGATAAGCAGATATGAGGGGATTGCCATCCATATTTTGGGCAGTATGGCAGTTTTTATTCTCATAATAGACCTTACTCGTTTTCGAATTAGAAAATTAAATGCATTTATTGTGTCCATTTTTGAACCTTTATTAAAACCTGCTGAACAGCAAGACCATTTAACCGGGGCATCGACCTTATGGATAGGCTTGTATTTCATCTATATCATATTTCCTTCGGAGATATTTCTCCCAACGGCCAGAATTATGGTTATCTCCGATACCATGGCTGCCGTTTTTGGTCGAATCGTTCCGATATACAAATTCAGAAATAATAAATCGATTGGAGGTACTCTCACATTTTTATTCTGCACGTTAATTATCCTTCAGTACGCAAATATTCCATTGATTCCGGGATTATTGATGGCTATTATATTGTGTACTATTGAATTTTTTTGGAAGGGGAGCATGGAAAATATAGTTATTGGATTGACCAGTTCTATCTTATTATATGTTTATATAAGTAAATTATGATTATTTTTGAAACAAATAGTGCTGTTCGAGGTTGAAAGTTTAATTAATTTGGTTAATTGATATGTTCCTACGACTATCCCGCATCATTTTTATCATCACAATAATAAATGTCATAATTGTTGCAGCTGCCGATATTAATTTCAGAAAATATGCCGGAGAATTTCTGGAAATCGGAACCGATGCACGTGCTCAGGCCATGGGAGGGGCATTTTCGGCGGCCCAGGGAGGTGTAAGCTCCGTCCTCTACAATCCGGCCGGAATTATTTCTATCCAATCGCCTCAAATATCCTTTATGCATACCCAGCAAATGATTGCATCGGTAAACTATGATTATTTAGCCGGTGGATTCAAACAGAAGGATAATAGAGTTATTGTAGTGAGTCTGGTCAGATTAGGTGTTGATAATATTAAGGACAGTCGTAATGCTCTACGAATCGTCACTCAATCCGGGGACTGGAACCTTGACTGGAGTCAGATTAAGGATTTTAATGCTTCTGATTATATTTTAACCCTTTCCGCCGCTCAAAAATGGCGGGAAAGCTGGACCTGGGGGGCTAATCTGAAATTGATCCGTCGGAACCTGGCAGATTATAGTGCCAACGGAATCGGAATTGATTTAGGAATTCAAAAAAGTATAATAACCAGTGGTCTGGTTGGCCTGAGTTTAAAAAATATAACAACCACCTTAATTTCCTGGAGTACCGGTGAAAAGGAACTGGTGAGTCCTTCAATCCATGCAGGTGCGGCATATTTATGGGAAATTAAGAGTCTGAATAGTACTTTTTATCCTATTTTTGATCTTATTTTTCGGGCAGAAAATCGCAGGGAGACTTCCACTGCAAATCTTGGTAGACTCAGTTTTGATTATGCTGCAGGACTGGAATACAGCTATTATAATATCCTCTTTCTGAGAAGCGGAATTGATGAGATACAGCGGTTCAATGTTGGAATTGGTCTTCAGATTCCTCATCTGAGAATCGATTATGCCTTTACCAATTATGACTATGAATTAGGGAACAGTCACAGAATTGGACTGGTCATTACATTCTAATTTATTCGCTGATATTTCGCATAAGGAACGGGAATTCGGGAGCACTCATATTCTAACTTATTTTCCAATAATTTCCCAGACTCGCATAGATGGGTAACGCATGTATGATTAAGGATATTTATGTATAAGATCATTATTATTTTTCTTGGTTTGGTGAATCTGGCTTATGCCGATCTGAATTCTGAGAAATTTTCGCATCATAAAACTTGTGGTTTACCCCGGTTAGTGGAAAGGGATATCACATCTTATATGGAAAATCTGAAATCCAGCAATCCGCTACTCTATGACTCTTATTTAGCTGAAAATATACGGGTAATGCGGTTTAATTCTGAGAATCAACTTCAGCAAATTTTCTGGGCATATAATTTCCAGTCCAGCCAGGCTTACACGATCACTGCCACTCGGAGAAAAATCGGTGAATTTACCCAAATTTGGGTTGAAGATGAGAGCTGGAACAACAATTATGTCAACAATGCCATTTTGGATGAATTATTGAATAATTTAGAATCATTCAGCGGGAGTAGCTCCATCGATCCTAATAAAGGTATTGTCGAAATCGATACGACCCTGTTCGGACAGCCGCCTGATTATGATGGTGACGGAATTGTGGATTTTTTAATCCTGGATATCCGGGATGATTTTGATCCTAATCAGAGCACCAGTTCCTTTATTGCCGGATACTTCTCACCGCTCGATCAGCAAAGTGGTTCTACCAGCAATGAAAGAGATCTGATGTATCTGGATGCATATCCTGGCATATATTTCAATGGGAGCTATAGAACTGATCCGGTAATGTCAACTACGGCACACGAATTCCAACATTTGATCCACTATAACTATGATCAAAACGAGGAGCTCTGGGTTAATGAAGGATTATCACAATTGGCAGGTACCTATTGCGGTTATGGGCTGGATTTTCCAGGACTGTTCCTGGAAGATCCGAATCAGAATCTGACTCAATGGAGTGGGGAAGTGAAGGACTATGCCCGGGTCAATTTATGGACCCTTTATTGTGCAGAACAGTTAGGAATCGATTTTATTAAAGATCTTGCCCAGAATCCTGCAAATGGTATCACCGGCTTTAATCAGGCGATAGTCAGTTCGGGAAACTCCGGAAATCTGACAACCGTCTTTTCAGATTGGGTCCTGGCAAATTTCCTTAATCGACGCGATCCTAATCCCAAATACGGGTATGCTCGCACTGAGGCACAGGGTTTAAGGGTAAAAACAACCAATCTGGTATCTGAATATTCCACCCGGGAAACCGGTACTGTTAAGTCTTATGGAGCCGAATATCATCAATTCCGGGGAAAAGATTCACTGGATATTAATTTTTTAAGCGCTCTACCCGGGAATTACTGGACAATTGTCAAAGACAATAATTACCATATCCGAACTTTCACCGGAAATCAATTGCTGGAGCCTGGATTTTCCGAAGATTCCACTTATGTACTGATTCTCTTTTCAACCGGTGGGGATATTATCTATCGCTATGATGCTTTTGCTAAATACTCCTTGAGATATTATGAGATTGCATACGATGACAACCAGACGGATCTGAAAATAAACTTTCAGGCGCAGGATATTCCCATCACGGCTGCAAATCGATTTGTCGTGCCAGCACCTAATGTGGAACTGGAAAGTATCAGTTTCTGGAACGGGTCGAAAGATCATACCGTATTGGTCAAAGTCCTGGGACAAAGCGGCAGTAATCTGCCCGGAGCTGATTTGATATCACCCATCAGCGTCCCACTCAGCATCGAAGAGGCCTGGGTGGATGTATTACTGCCACAATCCCTTGCCGGTTTGAACCAGGGTGATGTCCTTTACGTCGGTATTCAGATCAACAGTAGTGACAAAAGCCTGGGATATGATGATCAGAACTCCCCGGGAATCAGCTACTTAAATCCCCGTAATAGTGGCTGGAGAGCCCTTTCCCAATTCCAGATCGGGGGTGAACCAGCTAACGGATTATGGATGATCAGGGCAGTTTTTTCAGGGTTATCCGTATCAGACAGCTCTCTCGTCAGTCCCGAAAACGAGGAGCTTCTAATTTCAAATGGCTATCCGAATCCTTTTTTATATTCCGCAGATAATTTCACCATTCAATATCAGAAAGGACCAAATCCGGGTACGATCCTGCTTGAAGTGTATAATGCTCTGGGTCAAAAGGTCGCTGAACAACACGAAGATGCGACTGGGATTATTGCCTGGTCAGCAAGAAACGAAAAGGGTCCGTTTTCGGCAGGTATTTATTATTACCGCCTGAGCTTCTCTGATGCCGTTACCGGTGAGAAATTGAGCTCTGTATATCAAAAAGTTATTATTCTGAACTAAGATTGTCTCCGCATGAAATCAAATATCTTACGTTGTGTCAATTCTTCCCGCATTTGGAGTGGATGACTGGCAGTTATGCCATTGATCCCATGCAGTCTTGCCGCCTCAATGTTCTCCGCTATATCATCAATAAAAATGCACTGATCGCCTTGAATCCCCATATGATCTAAGATTTTTTGAAATATTACAGGATTGGGCTTATTTAATTTCATCTCAAAAGAGAGAAAATAATATTTGAATTCCCGGATAAATGGGAAGTTTTCATAAACTTTCTGCCAGTGCCAGGGATCTGTGTTGGAGCATATGGCCAGTGTATAGGAATCTTTTAAATCATTAATAAGTTCCTTGATGCCTTCTTTGGGTTTTCCAATTACCTGGTTCCATATTTCTCTGAATTCAGATTCATTTAAGGTGCAGGGATAGTTTTTTACCATCTTGAGGTATAATTCGCTGCCACTGCAGGCACCTTCCATGAAAGCGAGATGTAAATCAGAAAGGTAAAATTTTTTTATCTGTTCTGTTGTATATCCGCAGGTATTTTGAAATCCGGCTATCGCCATTTCGGGATGAATGTGTATCAGTACGTTTCCCAGATCGAAGATGATATGAGTAACCATAATATGTTTCCTTAAAATATTTGTAATATAATAATTTAGATATAATATTTTGAATGAAAAATAATTGCTTCTTTTGATAGCGTAACTATCGGAATATCTGTTTAATGTAGTAGTTATTCTGAGAATATTTTAATTTTTACTTGCCTTTCGAGGTATTTACTTTAATATTGTCGGCCAAAATCAACAGGGTGAACAGATGGAAAAAGTCATTGCCGAAGCACTCACTTTTGATGACGTCCTGCTGGTTCCGGCTCATTCTAAGGTTTTACCCAATGAAACCGATGTCCGGACAAAACTAACCGTCCAGATCGACCTGAATATTCCCATCGTTTCAGCAGCCATGGATACCGTGACAGAATCGGAACTGGCCATTGCGCTTGCGCGTGAAGGTGGAATCGGTATTATCCATAAGAATATGAGCCCGAAAGAACAAGCTTCTCAGGTCGATCAGGTGAAGCGTTCTGAAAGCGGTATGATTATGGATCCGATTACCCTGACACCGGATCAACCCATTCGAGAAGCTTTACGCGTCATGCAACATTACCGCATCTCGGGAATTCCCCTTATCAAGGGTCCCAAACTGGTTGGAATTATCACCAATCGTGATCTCCGCTTTGAAGATAATCTGGATCGTCCGATTTCTGAATTAATGACATATAAAAACTTAATTACCGCTCCGGAAGGGACCACATTAGAGGAAGCAAAGAGAATCCTTCAGAAACACCGCATCGAAAAATTACTGGTTATTGATAAAAAAGGGTATCTGAAGGGACTTATTACAGTTAAAGATATCCAGAAAAAAGCAAAATATCCGGATGCCTGTAAAGACAGACATGGCAGGCTGCGGGTAGGAGCTGCTATCGGTGTGGGAGATGCTGCGCTGGAACGGGCTGAAAAATTGGTCAAGTCGCAGCTTGATGTCATCGTTATCGATACGGCGCACGGTCATTCACAAAAGGTTCTGGATACTGTGAGGGCGTTTAAAAAAGCTTATCCCGAGACCAGTCTGATTGCCGGTAATATAGCCACTGCGGAGGCAGCTAAAGCATTAATAAAAGCAGGGGTAGATGGAATAAAAGTGGGTATCGGTCCCGGCTCCATATGCACGACCCGGGTAGTGACAGGTATTGGGGTTCCTCAGATTACTGCCATTATGTCGGTCTTTGAAGTAGCGAAAGATTCCAATATCCCGATTATTGCCGACGGTGGAGTCAAATTTACCGGAGATATTCCTAAAGCATTGGCCGCCGGAGCGGATTCTGTTATGATTGGCAGTCTGTTTGCCGGAACGACGGAAAGCCCGGGTGAGACAATCCTCTGGGATGGCCGCCGATATAAACAGATCAGAGGCATGGGATCTTTGGGTGCAATGATGCAAGGAAGTAAAGATCGATATTTCCAGGATGATGTCAGTGAAAAAGAAAAATTCGTTCCGGAAGGAATTGAAGGCCGTGTTCCCTATAGGGGTCCTCTGAGCGAATCTGTTTTTCAAATGGTGGGTGGGTTAAAATCTGCACTGGGATATACAGGTTGTAAAAATATTTCGGAGTTAAAGAAAAAATCCAAATTTGTTAAAATAAGCCTGGCTGGGTATCGCGAAAGCCATCCACATGATGTGGAAATTACCAAAGAATCACCAAACTATCGAATGCGATGAACAAATAAAATCTTTTCTCCATGCTAAAAAACATCGATCATATCGGGATAGCCGTCCATTCTCTCGAGAATGTTAAGACATTTTTTTTGAATATTTTTGGGATTTCTCCTGAATTTGAAGAAACCGTTGCTGAACAGCAAGTAAAGGTGATTGGTTATAGGGTAGGGGAGTCTAATATAGAATTTCTGCAACCTATATCTCAAATGTCACCGATATCAAAATATCTCGAAAAACGGGGGGAAGGTTTACATCATATTGCCGTTGCGGTCGAAGACCTGGAATCGGTTTTGGCGTCGTTAAAATCCAAGGAAATCCCTTTGATCGATGAAACTCCCCGCACCGGTGCAGAAGGAAAAAAAATTGCGTTTGTGCACCCCAAAGGTCTTTTCGGAATACTTCTCGAATTATCACAGAAGAATGAAAAATCGAACCACTCTTCTCAATCATAAAAAATCAGATTAATGCCCTTTTCCATAACCCCAAAAACCTTCAAAGCCCTTCTTTATTATATATTGAGTATTTTGTTCTTATTCATGCTATTTCTGGCATCTCAATTTTTAACGGTTCCGGAAGTTGACCAACTGAGAATAAAGAATCCGGTTGAAAGCGCTTATATGAAATATCGAGCAAGTGATTCTGATTATTTAAAAGTACGAAAAATCAGGATATATCAGTGGATTTCCTTT
>CP070707.1:2967141-2973780 GCA_020350205.1 bacterium | reverse complement strand
TATTATATTTCGGATTATAAACCATTCCATCCCAAATATAGTTTTCTGTTCAATTCATACTATCAGACTCTGGGTGAAAGATGGGACAGACCCCGTCGCGGGGTTTTGTCCCGGCCATCTGTAAAGGATGTATATGAGTACCGTCGGGATGTGACAAAGCGAATGGCTGAATTGATAGAATCCGTGGATGAAGAAAAATGGACGGAATTTAATAAGTTACTTGATCTCGCCCTGAATCATGAGCAGCAACATCAGGAATTACTGGTCACTGATATAAAATATATCCTCGCATCCAATCCGCTCTTTCCGGTGTATCGGGAGGCAGAGGCACAAGAAAGGAAAGTTGAGCTGTCACCTGTTTCATATATTGATATATCCGGAGGTGTTTACGAAATCGGTTATGCGGGTACAGATTTTTGTTATGATAATGAACAACCCAACCATCAGATTTATCTGAATCCCTATCGAATTCAAACACGGCTGATTACTAATGGAGAATATCTGCAATTCATACAAGACGGTGGTTATCAGGATTTTCGTCACTGGCTTTCTGATGGATGGGATACCATCCAGAAATATGGGTGGAATGCACCCTTGCACTGGATTCAGCTGGAAAATCAATGGCATGAAATGACCCTGCAAGGATTGAGGAAACTGGATCCTGATACTCCGGTATGCCATGTGAGTTATTATGAGGCCGAGGCATTTGCCAGCTGGGCGAAACAAAGGTTGCCGGTTGAAGCGGAGTGGGAAGTTGCAGCCATGCAGGGCAAGGTGAAAGCAGAAGAAGGCAATTTCTGGGAAAACCTGAGATATCATCCCCAACCAGTACAGGGAACGCACAATGGGAAATTACATCAAATGCTGGGAGATGTCTGGGAATGGACCAGCAGCAGTTATCTGCCCTATCCAGGCTACCGGCATGCGGACGGTCCGCTGGGAGAATATAATGGCAAATTTATGGTGAACCAGATGGTGTTAAAAGGTGGCTCATGCGCTACTCCCAGGGACCACATTCGAATCACCTACAGAAATTTTTTCCAGCCGGAAAAGAGATGGCAATTTACGGGATTCAGGTTAGCCGATCAGCCAGCTGGCAAATAGTAAGATACATTATTATATTTAGCTAACGATACCTGCAAAACGATATGAGATTTTTTGATAATTTCAAATTCGGGGAAATTAAAGATAGACTATTGTATTATGGCAAAGGATTATGGGAAAGAGCCGCAGCGGATCATATTTTTCTGTTATCGGGAGGATTGTCTTTTTCCTTATTTACCTGTATCCTGCCACTGATCCTGATACTTTTTTCCCTCTTCGGGATATTACTGGAATTGCCGGGTGTTAAAGCACAGGTTAACCAATTTCTGGTTGCTCTCGTTCCCTATCCGGAATCTGCCGATTTTCTAAAAGAAATCATTTTTAACAGGATCGAGGATTTCCGGGTTTTTAAAACAATCTCCGGTTCTCTCGGTATTGTGGGATTATTTTTTGCGGCCAGTGGTCTGTTCAGCTCGATTCGAAGTATCCTGAATGCCGTCTATAAAATAACTGAATCAAGAAGATTTTATCTTGCCAAACTTCGTGACCTGGCTATGGTACTACTGGTTGTTGCTTTTTTTCTGATATCCATGGCGATTCTGCCGGCTCTGGATTTTATTCCACCGTTGTTGCAAAAACTTAATTTTGGGCAACTTGAAATCCTCGATTCCTTTTGGGGCGGTTTGGTTTCAGCTTTCATGTCAGTGTTTTCATTTTGCATCATTTTTTTTATGTTTTTTTTAATATACTATCTGTTTCCCTATGGCAGATCTCCTGCAAAAGTGGTATTGATCAGTTCGTTCTGGGCTGCTTTTCTCTGGCTAATCGCCAAAGAATTATTTGGATATTATATAGCCCATGCGGCCCTCCTGAGCAGGATTTATGGGGCCTATGTTTTCCTGGTAATCGTCGCATTCTGGATTTATTATTCGTCACTTATTTTAATCCTCGGGGCAGAAATTGGACAGCTATTTAGAGAGCGCAAAGAAAGCGTGTCAAATTAATTGGCGTGTACAAACGAAAGAGTAAAATAAGCATCGGTTTGTTGGAAACAAAATAAAGGAATTAATATGCCAAATGCCTATAAGGTATTAAGCCATCTGGATCTGGAGGATTTAATTGACCCGCATCAGGAGTTTGCCCTGGACGTCCTGGTGGGTCTTTCAGAAACTCCAAAACGTTTGTCTTCCCGATATTTCTATGATGATTACGGCAGCCAGCTCTTTCAGAAAATTATGGATTTGCCGGAGTATTATTTGACCCGCTGTGAATTTGATGTATTAAAACGTCACAAAAAAGGGATAGCTGACTTAATAAAAAGTAAATCCTTTAATCTGGTAGAACTTGGTGCCGGTGACGGAAGAAAGACCAGCATACTGTTGGAACATTTCTTAAAAAATAAGTACGACTTTACCTATATTCCCATCGATATCTCTGAAGGGGCGATGAAAATCCTGATGGCAAATTTGGATCGGCAATTTCCAGAATTGCATGCGGATGGGATTATAGCTGAATATTTCTCCGGCTTAAAATGGTTGCGGAAACTTACCGACCGACGCAACCTGGTACTCTTTCTGGGCTCAAATCTGGGAAATTTTAATAAACCGCAATCCCGGGTATTTTTGCGTAATCTCTGGAATAGTCTCAAAGATGGAGACCTGCTACTGACAGGTTTCGATCTGAAAAAAGATATAGATTTGATGCGCCGCGCCTATAATGATTCGAAGGGAATAACCCGGGAATTCAACCTTAATCTACTCAGACGGATCAACCGGGATTTGGGTGGAAATTTTGATCTAACCAAGTTTAATCATTTTGCCAGTTATCATGTATTTAGTGGTGCCATGGAAAGTTATTTGGTCAGCCGGGAAAAACAGGTCGTCTATGTGGACGCTCTGAACCATGCGTTTGATTTTGCTCCCTGGGAACCGATCCATACTGAATATTCCTACAAATATCTAGAATCGGACATAACTGATCTCGCCGAAGCAACCGGATTTGAGATGAAGGCACAACTTTATGATTCAAAACGATACTTTGTGGATTCCGTGTGGGAGGTTCAAAAGATTTCATCAGTAGACGAAATTCCTGATTAGCATTGTATATTTCCAAAAGAAAAAGATACCTTGAAATCAGACCGGCTCGTTGATTGTGCAGACTCTCCCTGAGGTTTTGAATTAGGATGAAAGCCAAGGGAGAATCGTTTCACAACTTGCCGCCGTCAGGAATTGTTGTTATCTTGATCCTCGAAAAATCTGGGAGCAAATCTTTGATTGCTACTGGTGAAATGTTAATTTATTAGATAACATTGAGCGCAGGCACAATCATTTTGACAAACTGGAGGAATCTTGAACCTTTTTGAAATTGAATTTTTTAACAATGCGGTTCTATACTGGTTATATGCACTGGCTATTTTCACCTTCTCATTACTCGCCATTCGGGTGATCAAAGGGATTGTTCACCGGCGGGTCGTCAAAATTGCGGCAAAAACCAGCAATGATATCGATGATTTAATCGCAGAGATGATCGGGAAAATTCATTTTGGTTTACTGGTTTTATTTTCTCTCTACTTTGGTTCATTGATTCTGGAATTGCCCGTGTCGCTTAAAACCATCATGAACAAATTGATAGTGGTTGGTTTTCTGTTGCAGGGGGCAATCTGGGGTACCGGTCTTATTCAATTCTGGGTGGAACGTTATAAGAAAAAAAGACTGGCTGAAGACGCTGCCAGTGTGACCACCTTTACTGCCCTGGGATTTGTGTTGCGACTGATCCTCTGGTCTGTCTTCCTGTTACTTATTCTGGATAATCTGGGAGTAGATATTACTGCCCTGGTGGCAGGACTGGGCGTTGGAGGTATTGCGGTAGCTCTGGCGGTTCAGAATATCCTGGGAGATTTGTTCGCTTCGCTTTCAATCGTGTTGGATAAACCTTTTGTGATCGGGGATTTTATTATTGTTGATAATTATCTGGGTTCCGTGGAGCATATCGGATTGAAAACCACCCGCTTGCGCAGCCTTACCGGTGAGCAGCTGGTAATGTCCAATAGTGATCTCCTGAAAAGCCGGATACGTAATTTTAAAAGGATGTACGAACGCCGTGTTCTTTTTACCCTGGGCGTAACCTATCAAACCTCGCTTGAGAATATCCGGCAAATCCCCGCTATGATAAAGGAGATTGTGGAATCTCAGGAGAATGTGCGGTTTGATCGGGCACATTTTAAAGAATATGGGAATTTCTCTCTCAATTTTGAGGTGGTTTACTGGGTGAAAAGTCCCGATTACAACACCTATATGGATATCCAGCAGGCTATCAACCTGCAAATATTCAAACAGTTTGAAGAAAACAGCATTGAGTTTGCGTATCCCACCCAAACTCTGTTTGTGTCAAAAGTTGATGAATCTCAAAACTCCCCTGCGGATTAATGGCAGGCTCATTTGAGATGGCCTTGTCTGAAGCGAAAAAGACATGAGATTATGGCAGGTGTGATTAAATTTAAATGAATAAATAAATTCAATCACTCTTATTTCCAAACGACTGGCAGGATACAGGCTGAAAGGAGTAAATATCATGGCATTTTCCCAAACCTCATCCTTAGAAGAACTAACCATTAACACGATTCGAACCTTGTCGATGGATGCGGTTCAGAAGGCGAATTCCGGTCATCCGGGTACCCCGATGGCATTAGCACCCCTTGCCTATGTACTATGGAAGAAAGTGATGCGTTTCAATCCCCGCAATCCTAATTGGCTGAACCGGGACCGCTTCGTTTTATCGAATGGCCATGCCTCCATGCTTCAGTATGCCATGCTCTACCTCACCGGATATGATATCTCCCTGAATGATCTAAAAAATTTTCGCCAGTGGGAAAGTAAAACTCCCGGACATCCTGAATTTGGAATAACCCCCGGGGTGGAAACCACTACCGGTCCGTTGGGTCAGGGCTTCGTCAACGGAGTAGGGATGGCCATGGCCGAAGCGCACCTGGCGGCCGTTTATAATCGAGCCGGTTTTAATATCATTGACCATTATACCTATGGCGTTTGTGGCGATGGTGACCTCATGGAGGGAGTTTCTCACGAAGCTGCTTCTCTGGCCGGCCATTTCGGTCTGGGGAAAATAATATATGTTTATGATGATAATCAGATCACGATTGAAGGTAAAACTGACATCACCTACTCAGACAACGTTGCGAATCGTTTTGAGGCATACAACTGGCATGTTCAGAATCTTGGCGATCAGGCGAATGATCTTGATGTTCTCCTGAAGGCTTTTCATGCGGCTCAAAAGGTTTCGGATAAACCTTCGTTGATTATGGTCCGATCGCATATCGGTTATGGTGCCCCGAATATGCAGGATACTCCAGAAGCACATGGCTCTCCTCTGGGAGAGGAAGAAATTCGTTTGACCAAGAATTTCTATGGCTGGCCGGAAAATGAAAATTTTTTAGTTCCTGCGGAGGTCGAAAAACATATGCGGGAATGTGTTGAGCGGGGACTAAAATGGGAACAGGAATGGCAGGATACATTTAATCGTTATAGTAATTCCTACCCCGATCTGGCCGGACAGCTGCAGGATGCACTGAATGGGAAATTGAGCAGGGATTGGGATGAAAAAATACCTCTGTATCAGGCAGATGAGAAACCGTTGGCCACGCGCTCTGCAGCCGGTAAAATTTTGAACAGTTTTGTGGATAGAGTTCCCTGGCTGGTTGGTGGGAGTGCGGATCTTGCTCCATCCACGAAAACACTTATAGATAATACCGGTTATTTCCTTAAAGGTCACTATCAAAACCGTAACATTGCCTGGGGTATCCGGGAATTCGGTATGTGTGCTGCCGCTTCAGGGATGGCGTTACATGGGGGTCTTCGTCCCTTTGTCTCCACATTCTTTGTATTCACAGATTATGCCCGACCTGCCATCCGGCTGGCGGCACTTATGGAAATACCCGTTATATACGTGATGACCCACGATTCGATCGGTCTGGGTGAAGATGGCCCCACACATCAGCCGGTCGAACATCTCGCTTCCCTGCGTGCAATACCCGGGTTGAATGTCCTTCGCCCTGCTGATGCTAATGAGACGGCATTCGCCTGGCGGGCAGCCATGACCCGGACTGATGGCCCCAGTATGCTGGTACTCTCCCGCCAGAATTTACCCATTCTGGACCAGAAAACGTATGGAAATGCAGCAGGGTTGTTACAGGGTGCATATATTCTTTCACAAGAGCAGGGAAATAAAGCAGATGCCATCCTGATAGCTACCGGCTCTGAGATTCACATCGCCCTGGAGGCCCGGAAAATATTAGCAGGAAAAGGGGTGGATGTACGCGTCGTGAGTATGCCCAGCTGGGAATTGTTCCGCCAACAATCCGATACATACCGCCAGGAAATATTACCCGGAGGAATTACCGCCAGAGTTGCGATTGAAGCAGGTGTTGCTCAGGGATGGCGTGAATGGATTGGAGAAAATGGCATTTTTCTGGGTGTAAACCGCTTCGGTGCCAGTGCACCATACAAGGAAATATACACGCACTTTCATCTGACAGCGGAAAATACGGTTGCTGCGGTAATAAAATTACTTGAATAGTGATAT
>CP070707.1:2935156-2967041 GCA_020350205.1 bacterium | reverse complement strand
TTTTTTAACTGTCCCGCCCTGAAATTGTTCAAATTACTAAAAAAATACATATTATAGATAATGGGTTATTTCAGATAGAATTTTCTCAGCCTGTCCGATCAGAAAAATATCGGTCTGGGAACTCAGTGGTGTTTCCTCCATGTTTATTTCCACTAAGAAAGCTCCATTTGCTTTAGCTAGGTATGGTAAAGAAGCGGCTGGCTCTACCAATGCGGATGTTCCAAGTGATAAAAATAAATCACACTCCATCGCTGCCGTTTGTGCCTTGTTCAGAGCATCTATTTGCAAAGACTCGCCAAACCATACCACATCGGGTCGAATGAGACCACCGCAAGACCGGCAATAAGGTAAACCTGCCTTTAAATTTAAGTTGTCCGATGTTGGCAGATTACAGTCAATACATTTACTTTTCATAATATTACCATGTAATTCGACAACATTAACACTTCCGCTGAGTTGATGCAGATTATCTATATTTTGAGTAATCAGAGTGAAAGCTGGAATCTTTTTTTCAATTTCCACCAGGGCATAATGAGCGAGATTGGGTTTGACTTTACGGATCAGGTCCCTGCGCCAGGCATACCATTCCCAAACAATATCCGGGTGTGAGCGGAAGGCCTGGGGATTGGCCAATTCCTCCGGACGATATTTTTTCCACAGACCAGCTTGACCACGAAAAGTTGGAATCCCACTTGCGGCAGATACTCCTGCACCGGTCAAAACAGCCATATTCTGAGAATTCTTTATTTTATCAATGAATATTTGAATTTCGGTCATTTCTACCTGGTTCGCTTTTTAAAAAACATGACTAATATAAGTCCAATCAGAAATCCGCCAATATGAGCCCACCAGGCCACACCGCCACTGTTTTCTGTTAATCCGGCGCTCATACTACCGGAAATGAATTGAAACAGAATCCAGAAGCCCAGAAAAAATATCGCTGGTATTTCGATAATCTGAATAAAAATAAAAAGAAAAACCAGTGTTAAAATTTTTGCTCTGGGGAAAAGTAAGAAATAAGCTCCCATTACGCCAGCAATCGCTCCACTGGCACCTACTGTTGGAATAGAAGAATGAGAATTCATGAGAATATGAGTCATACCAGCCAGCATCCCGCATAATAAATAAAAAATCAAGAAACGAAAATGGCCGGTCCTATCCTCAATATTGTCCCCGAAAATCCATAAATACCACATATTTCCGATGATATGCATCCAGCCACCATGTAAAAAAGTCGATGTGAATAAGGGGAAGATCAGAAATATTATCTGTAGGGGTTTCTTCACACTTAAATTTGAAAATTCTACAGGTATGATTCCATAGCTGGTAATAAATTCGCTGAGGGCCGGTCCCAGTGAAAGTTCATAGAAAAAGACAAAAAAATTGATGATGATAATCGAAATCGTAACGAAGGGGAATGTTCTGGAGGGAATCGTGTCTCGAAGTGGAAACATTTATCTACAATTTAAATCCAAATTATCTAATTGAAGCCATAATTATAGCTCCAAACGGGATTTTAAGGCTTTACTCAGGGTAAGCTCATCAACAAATTCAAGATGACTACCCAAAGGAATTCCCCGGGCTAGACGGGTTATTTTAACTTCAAATGGTTTTAATATTTTAGATAAATAGATACTGGTTGCCTCCCCTTCTGTGCTGGGATTGAGTGCCAATATTACTTCTTCTACATTTTTAATCCGGCCAATGAGTTCATTAATGTGAAGGTTTTCTGCCCCAATGCCGTCCAGCGGGGAGATCACACCTCCCAACACGTGGTATAATCCCTGGTATTCATTGGTTTTCTCGATCATAATCAAACTGCCCGGATCTTCAATTACACAGATTTGCTTCCGATTTCTTTCCAAATCCCGACAAATACCGCAAATTTCCTGTTCACTGATGTTGAAACAAATTGAACAGAATTGTATCTTCTTTTTCAATTGAATGATTGCTTCAGCCAGTGCCAATGCCTCATTCTGGTCACTATTCAAGATATAAAATGCCAAGCGTGCTGCGGTTTTGCGCCCAATACCCGGTAATCGACCTAATTCTTCAATTAATTCCTCCAGTGCAGAGGGATAGAGTTCAGTGGGCATAATTACATACCGGGAATCTTAAATCCCCCCGGCAGATTTCCCAACAGTCCACCGGAAATTTTGTTCATTTCTTCCTGCGCCCTTTTCTGTGCATTCTCCAGAGCCTGATTGACAGCCGCCGTAATCAGATCTTCCAACATTTCTTTCTCATCAGCATCAATTACTTCTGGTTCAATTTTAATTTCCATAATTTGGTTCTGGCAATTGGCATTCACTTTAACCATGCCTCCACCTGCAGATCCTTCTACAATAATATTTGCAAGCTCTTCTTGGACACGATTCATCTCTTCCTGCATTTTCTGAGCCTGCTTCAATATTTGATTCATTCCACCTTTCATAACCAATAACCCTTATATTTTCTTCATTACTGTGAATTTAGAGTTTCGTCTAAACCGAATACATCAATAATTTTTCGAATAATCGGTTCTTTGTTTTTAATATCTTCTATAACTTCTTCTGGAGTGCGGGGTTCTTTTTCAATTCCCTCTCCTTTGAAATCAATTAATTTAAATTGAATGTTTACCGGAAGTTGAAAATCCTGTTTCAATATGCCTTCGATAATTTTTCGGTTTTTTTCAACATGCTCCAAATGAAATGTCGATGAATTATCATAGGCAATGATCAGACGATTATGTTCAGTGGCGTAGGGGATCCCCTCTTCAAGAAATGATGCAAGTGCAATTTTATCTGATCTGACCTTGCTCACAATATCAGACCATTTTGATTTGATATCTCCTATGTCAAGAGAAAAGTCTATGATATTTTTAGGCTCTTTCGTTGGAACAATTTCAGTGAATTGTTGATAATTTTTTAAACTAGATTCAAGATTTTGGAATCCGTTTTTGTTTTTTGGTTCCGTATCCTGATTTCTTATTTCATTTTTAGCAGTCACTTTTAACGTGTTTGGATTGTTGCCTTTACTCTGAACATTTTTTTCCTGGCTGCTTCTGGGTGTCAAGGAGGGATCCGAGCTATTTTCGCTTCCCCCTGTGGGCGGTACAGAAGGAATCTTGGCGAAATGGCCAAGAAGTTCTTCGATTTTAACACTGCTTGGTTTAAAAGCAATTTTTAATAAGATCAACTCAAGTGTTAGTTCAGGGAAAAAGCTATATTTTAATTTTTGTTCCGAATCACCTAAAATATGAAGATAATGAATGATATCTTTTTCATCGAATTCAGATACCGTTTTTTCATATCGCTCCTTTAAGAAGTCGGAGACTTCCAGCAATTTAGTATCCTTTAATGAAAGGGTCAGCATGATATTTCGGAGATGTTCCTGCAGGCCATGTAAAAAATCGATGATATCATGACCGGATGAAAACACTTTCTTACAATACTCGAGGATCCCGGCTGTCTCCGGATGTGTCAACATCTCTGTAAATTCGAAGAAAATCTCCTGGTCAATTAATCCCAGAGAATCTCTAACCAGATTTCCGGTGAGTTCTTCGGAACTGAATGAGACCATCTGATCCAGGATACTCTCAGCATCCCGCATACTCCCATCTGCTTTTCTGGCGATCAGCAGAAGAGCTTCCTCATCAATTTTTATTTTCTCTGCCTTGGTAATTTTTTGCAACATTTCCTGAATCCTGGTAACAGAAATTCGTTTAAAATCAAATCGCTGGCATCTTGAAAGGATAGTCAACGGAACTTTATGGATTTCAGTTGTTGCAAATATAAATATGGCATGAGAAGGCGGTTCCTCCAGGGTTTTCAGTAATGCATTAAAGGCCTCTTTAGTGAGCATATGTACTTCATCAATAATATAAATTTTATATCGGGCCGCAGCTGGCGAGAACCTAATATTTTCACGGAGATTCCGTATTTCGTCAATTCCCCGGTTACTGGCCCCATCAATTTCAATGACATCCAGACTGTGGCCTTCCGTTATGCTTTTGCAGGTATGGCATTCATTACAGGGGTTAATGGCAGGGTGTTTTTCACAATTTACAGCTTTGGCAAGTAACCGTGCGGTTGAAGTTTTACCGACACCTCTTGGACCGGCAAAGATATAGGCATGGGCAATCCGCTGGTTTTTTAAAGCATTGATTAAAATCTGAGTTATATGCTCTTGACCTACCACGTCTTCGAATATTTTTGGACGCCATTTACGAGCCAGGACAATGTATGCCATAAACTCCCCGAAAAGACTGTTAAAATAAAGCCAGGCTACCCCACGGCACATAGTCCGGATACCTACCGTTGCTTCCTCCCGGACCTGGCGGGGTTCGGTATGGATCTATTGCGTGGGACCTGGCCTTAAATATTGTTGCAAGATGTATAATTTATGATTATTAATTATACATTACCGACTGAAATTCCTGTGGAGCTGAGGGGAGTCGAACCCCTGGCCTCTAGAGTGCGATTCTAGCGCTCTCCCAACTGAGCTACAGCCCCCAATAACTTTTCAATTTAGATAATATCCTTGCTTATGTCAATTATTAAATAGTTTCACCTCTATGCTCTATTCCATTAATAAATACAAAATCATGCTTAAAAGAGGAAACATAAATTTGTGATTTAAAACCAGTGTTGCATTTATTCTTAATATATTATAATTTTGAAAAATCCAAGTGTAGGAAGGCCTATGGCTCGCTCCCTGAGCGAACTCGAGAATAAACTCGCAGAGCTGGAATCCCGTTTTGCTGAGATTGAAAATCTAAATACTCTTCTTTCCCGCCAAGTTAAAGAATACTATCTTCTTTTCGACTCTGTCAGAAAATTGGGTACTGCCACCAGTCTCAAAGATTTCTATAAAATTTTAGATAAAGTTTTCAAACGAAGCTTTAAAATCGATGAATATTCATTGATTATGAAGCACCAGAAATCAGACATTTTATCAGTTTTTCATTCGATGGGATTGTCCAAACGGCGTCTTAAAGAAATTTTCTATCGTCTAGATGAAGGTATGGTTGGAAAGGTATATCTGGAGAAGCGTGCGGTTTATATTCCGGATTTATCACAGGTAAAAGCATTCCCCTACTATTTTGAAAAAAAACCACTTAAAGGCTGCCTCTTTTATCTTCCCGTCGTGGATCAGCAAAATAACTGCTTTGGTGTCTTAAAATTGAGAAAAATTATCAAGCATACTTTTTCTGATGAAGAGCGGTCAGTCTTTCAAAAACTTCAACAAGAGATAGGCGTTGCTCTTTTAAATGTGCAAAAACTTGAGCTTTTAAACTCGAAAAGTTATGTTGATGAATTGACTCACCTGTATAACCGACGGTATTATAATGAACACTTTCCGATAGAGTTTAAACGCGCGCAACGTTATGAGCATGGATTATCTCTCATGTTTATAGATATCGATAATTTCAAAGAGATCAATGATCAATATAGCCACTCTGTTGGTGATACAGTGCTAAAGAGTGTCAGTGTTTATATTCGGAAGATGACCCGGAGCAGTGATATTTGCATACGTTACGGTGGAGATGAATTCCTGGTACTTCTGCCCGAAACTTCCCGCGACGCAGCGGTTGAGGTGGCCACTAAACTGCAAAAAGCAGTGGAAACCATTCCCATAAATTACAATGGAAAATTAGATGAACTGGTAGTCAGCCTGTCAATGGGCATTGCCAGTTTTCCAGAAGACACAATAGAGCCCAAAATGCTCATTGAACTTGCTGATCGGGCCTTATATGAAGCAAAAAAAACCGGAAAAGATCAAATTATTATAGCAAGAAGCTTGATCAGTAATCAGGTCTGAACATTTTCTGACCTTATTGTAAAATTGCCCGCATCGTCATACTTTACCATAAATTATCATCCTGTTCACCAGGCGTCATGAGGTTAATTAAAAAAAATAACTGACTAATAAAATGTAAAAATTTGATTTGCAGCGATGAAATAAACTGCTTAGATTTGCCCAATTTTGTAAAATTGGGAACCTGTGAATTGGAAATAAATTCGATTGAGATCTTTAAGGAAATTCAGGATAATCCTTGTTTAACTTGTGGAGCCTGTTGCGCCTTCTTCCGGGTATCCTTCTATTGGGCAGAGGCAGATGATGCATCAGAAGGCGGCATTCCTGTTCATCTCACGGAGGACCTTGGACCATTTCGCCGTGTTATGAAAGGGACCAACGTTGTGCAACCAAGGTGTGTAGCCCTTGAAGGAACCATCGGAAATTCGGTTCTCTGTTCTATTTATGAAAATAGACCCTCTGTTTGCCGGACATTTGAACTCTCATGGAAAGAGAACGTGCACAATATATCTTGTGATGAAGCCAGAAATTATTATGGATTGGCAGCTTTGACTCCTCCCAACCAAAATGATCCGGATGATCCAGGACACTATCCGAGAGCAGCCTAATTCTGAGACTCCGTTTCAAACTTAATGTCAATTTACACCAATATGAATTCCCCGGTAATAAGTTAGTCCGTTTCAGACTTGAAATTTTTTGTTCTGAGATAAAAATAGAAATAGAACACTGTGAGGACTGAATTATTTCTTAAATTTTAATACAGTTTGTCGATTATGAATTCTAAATATTCAGATGAAATAATATATTTCGGAGTGTTTTTATGAAAATATATGTGGGTGTTCTCTCTTCAGATATGACCGAGAATAAATTAAAATCACTTTTTCAGACATATGGTCATGTCACATCAGCCTATATTCTAAAAGAGAGTCAAAATGGTCAATATTTATTATACGGACTGGTCGAAATGCCAGTTAAAAAGCAAGCATTGTCAGCCATAAAGTCTCTTGAGGGTATAAAGCTGGATGGGATCACCCTCTCCATTCATCCAGCCCGGATGGGAAGTAGAAACCGCAGGCGTTCAGGTAGATCTGGAGGGCGACGGACCTATGATCCACCGGAAGAAAAAAAATCTAAAAAATAAACTCTTTTCATCTGAAAATAGATCACATTAAACTTATCAAACAGGACTGCACACTACCTGAGTTGGGATGTTGCAATACTTTTCCGTGAAATATATTTCTCAAAAGGGAAAAACCTTTCTACCCAAAATATTCTGGATTTTCACTCGTTTTTTTTATCGGATAAGTTTATATTTTTTTATATCGTAAGTTATTCCAGGGAACGTTTGACACATGAATAACAGAAGATTTCATAATCGGGTAGCTGTTATCGCCGGTATGTCAGGTGATTTGGAATCTACTATTTCCTATCAACTTGCAGAAAGAGGTTGTCATGTAGTCATTGGATTTGATAATGAGGCCAAATTATGCAGTCTGGAAAAGAAACTTGGTAAATTTCGCACAGGGATTGTTACCCAGCAGACTGATATTTCGGATGATAATTCTATAAAAAAACTTATTCAGACTGCTTTAAATCACTTTGCCAGAATTGATTACCTGATTTATTTCGGGGAATTACAACTACACTCGAGTTGGCAAAATTCACAGATCGAGAAGGATAATCATGCCAGACAATTGAATGGTTTGGATGATTTATACCTGATTCATAAGCTAATTTCTCATATGCAATTAAGAAGGACCGGGCATATTATTAACATATCAGCATTAAAAATAGAAAAATTGATTCAATTTGATCCCGGCAATCCCTTCAGCAAAACTGTTTCCGGAAAAGTTTCAGATTTCTTCAATAAAGAATTAAAACAAAACGGTATCTATTTCTCCACTATATATCCATACGAATACAAGTTCCGTCATCAAGAAAATTATAATACAAAATATGGTGAAAAAGTCAGCAAAGCAGTTCTTAAAACTTTGATAAACAGAAAAGCTGAAGTAAGCGTACCACGCTTGTTACCGAATATGTTTTCATTTATTAACTTATTTTTACACAAATTAAACAATCGGTTATTCAATAACGTTCGTCAAAAAAATAACGGGTTATAACATAGGTCATCTCCCGGGGATCATGATCTGTCTATAAAATTTATGGATATTATTTTACGAGATTAAAAAAATGAAACAGAGATCTTATTTCACATTCATAATAATAATTTTAACACTTCTCAGTCTGGCGTGTTCGACCCTAAGAGAGCTGGCCAATGTTCAGAAACCCCTCGTAACCCTTGATAAAATGCAAATTACAGGGCTGTCTTTTGAAAATATTTCGTTTAAATTTGATGTCGGGGTGGATAATCCCAATAACCTATCCGTCAAATTAGCCGGTTTTGAATATGATTTTCAATTAAATGACCAATCTTTTATTCAGGGTAAACAACAGCAAGATGTGCTCATAGAAGCCCAATCGAAGAGCACTGTAGATGTTCCCATTACGCTAGAATATTCAAACATTTATTCGAACTATAAAAATCTGGAGAATCTGGATAGTTCAAGCTACCAGCTCAATCTGGGACTTTTCTTTGATATTCCGGTTTTAGGAAAAACCAAGATTCCAGTTACCACTAAAGGGAATTTTCCACTTATTAAACTTCCTTCCATCAAGATATCATCCCTGAAACTGAATAATTTAAATTTCACCAGTGCAAATCTCACTTTAAATTTGAACTTCAACAATCCTAATCCAATAGGTTTAGTTTTAAATAATATTGATTACACATTAACAGTGAATGGAAACAATTGGATCTCCGGAGCAAGCGAAAAATCACAAAGAATTAACAAGAGCTCGGCTAACATCCTGGAAATTCCGATACAATTAAATTTCATGCAACTAGGACAAACTGCTTATAGCATAATCTCAGGTAACAGTATGCTGGAATATACTTTAAATGGCTTTGTAAATATCGGGGGAGACAATAGTCTGCTCCAAAACAGGGATATCTCCCTCAATCAGAGCGGGGTTCTGCAAATTACGAAGTGAATCGCGATGATTTACTGAAGGGTTGAGACTGTGTTTCGGATAATTTATTATGAAAGAAAGTAAGCTGGATAAATTTTAATAGGTCGGCAGAGGTCCTTATAAGATATTTCAATCATCATTTCAATTCCAGAGAATGTAATAGCTTCGGAACTCCAGTAATACCCACAAAATAATCCTTAATGATTCCATTTTCTATGACAATAGTTGTGGGCGTACCAATTATTCCGAAAGCACTGGCAATATCTCTTTCCTTGGCAGCATTTACGCGAAAAATATTCTTGAACTTTTCCTGGACTCCCGGGAGATATGTTTCCTGGGTTTTACAGGCCCTACAGTTCGGACTGTAAAAATACGCCAATATTTTTTCCCCTTTTATAATTGATTTCCCCAGGGATCCTCCAACTCTGGGTGCAGGTTTACCGCGTTGCGACCAACTCCTAAATTTCATCACAAATTGAAATATAACAAATAACCCAATTATACCCAAAATTACCAAAACAAAATTATTCATGCTCTTTACCCTCAGCTTGTTTTGGTTTAAATATTCGATTATCAAATCCTGCAACAATTCCTACCAGGAATCCATAGAGTGTAGATATTACCGGATTACTGGTAATTGGACAGGAGCCTGTCCGACAACCTATAAAATAATAGTATGCAAAACCAAGTGAGGCTCCCACACCAGAAAAAATCAACATTTTTATAATCGGTTTTTTCATCATATTTTCATGTCCTTAATCTTCGCTGTGGATCATTATATTCAAATTTTCAATTATTGTTTCTAGGTTTTGAATTCCCTTTTCAGCTGCATTTTCCTCCAACGTTCCCCAGATAGGTTCACCACATGCCACGCATTTTATTCCATATTCCATCAAGGGTCGGATAAGTTTGGGAAAATTCGTTACAATATCTTCAATTGTTGTTGTCCCTGAAATCGATTCTTTCATATGCTTAATTACTTCTCTGTATTTTTTTGTTCAATCGGAAGAGTTAATTTATTCCAGGCCCTCATACCACCGCTCATATTGTAGACATTTTCATAACCTTTATCCATAAAATATTGTGTAGAAACACCGCTTCTATTGCCGCTTCTGCACACCATAATGATTTTTTTACCCTTATCCTTGGAAAATTCCGATTCCCAGGTTTCTATCTGCTGCAAGGGACGCAGAACAGCTCCAGGGATATGACCGAGTTCACCCGTAAATTCCTCAGGTGTACGCACATCAATAATGATTATATCCTCAGCATTTTGCCGTAAACGATTAACCTCTTCTGGTGAAATTTCTTGTGAGGACTGTGAACAGCCGGAAGTGTGAATTAGTGTCAAAAAGAAAAAAACCATATATAATGATTTTAGAAATCTCATTTTTTAACTCCATTTTATTTAGTGATTAGATGCACGGGTGGTGTCGAGGTTACAGTAAACTCTCTGCTTTGTAAGCAATAAAATCATTTTATGAGAGATAAATTCACTTGGAGGCAAATATAAAAAACCTCTTCATCATCTGCCAGATCAGTTGTCCGTTTTCATAAAAATAAAAAATTGCAGATATCAGGGTAAGTAAGGTTACAGTAATCATAGAAATACCAACAAAATCAAAGTATTGTGCTTTGTAGGTAAAGCTTCCTGGTCCGTAAAAGTTTAGCCAGTTAATAAATATTAGAATCATTAAAATAACGGCCATCTGTGCAAAAGTTTTCCATTTTGCAATGGCACTTGTCATAATCGGGGTTCCCTTCTGGATGGCATAAATCCGTACCAGTGTAACTATCACATCTCTGGAAACAATGATCCACACCATCCACCACATAATATATCCCATCCACGCAAAAATAACCAGTGCACTGGACACTAAAAATTTATCGGCTAAGGGATCCATAAATTGTCCCCAGCGGGTGATTACTCCGAACTGTCTGGCATACCATCCATCATACCAATCAGTTAAGGACGCCAGTATATAAACTATGGAAGCAATAAATTGACCCTGGGTTGTTTCCTTTAAAAATAACAGAACGAACACCGGTGTTAATAATATTCGTAAAATGGTTAGCTGATTTGGTATTGTCAATCGCATAAAATAAACTGAACAATGAATTAGAATTTAAGAATAGAAATTTAAACGAATCAAATACATTTCATTTTACTGTATTAATAATAAATAAAAATAGTTCTATAATCATGGATTGATTTTTTTCATTTTACTCTCTATCTTCAATAAAAAAAGAGTTCTTCATGCCCAATGAAATTTGGTGGTTCTTATTCCTGATAATTGACTTCGGATTATCACTGCTGGCAATATACTTTTTTGGGAAAAAAGCCCTATATGTTATTATTGCAGCAGATATAATCGTGTGCAATATCCAGGTTATCAAAACCATTGAAATCTTCGGTTTTGTGGCAACACTAGGGAATATCTTATATGGAAGTATATTTTTGGCGACGGACTTACTTAGTGAATTATATGGTAAAAAAGAAGCCAGAAAGGGAGTCTGGCTGGGTTTTTACGCACTTATCTTCATGACCATTGCTATGCAATTTGCCATTCAATTTACACCTCACCCCAGCGATTTTTCCCACCAGGCAATGCAAACCATTTTCGGATTCCTACCCAGAGTTACCCTTGCCAGTTTACTCGCATATCTAATATCCCAGAATCACGATGTCTGGGCATTTCACTTTTGGAAAGACAAAACCAGAGGAAAGCATCTGTGGTTGAGAAATAACGCATCAACCTGGATCAGCCAGGCTATCGATAGCCTGGTGTTTGTGTTGGTAGCTTTCTATGGTATTTTTGATACGTCGACTCTCTTATCAATTTTATTGACAACTTATGTCATCAAAGTCCTGGTTGCTATTTTTGATACCCCGGTTATTTATGCTGGAAAATGGGTCATGAAAAAACATCAACAGAGATTTGAATCGAATCTCTAATTCCATCTTGCATAATAAAGAACAGGTGCTCCATTCTAATTCTATAATTTTTTTGAGGTATTATGACTGAAAAAAAACTCGTCATTCAAAAGCTGGAAGAAATGGCGGTTCTGATGGAATTAAAGGGGGAAAATCCTTTTAAAATAAGAGCATTTAGTAATGCAGCGCGTATTATTCAGGGAATTTCCCAAGACTGGGATCAAATTATCAGTACGCGTACACTTACTGAAATTAAAGGGATTGGAACGGGAATTTCAAATTTTATCCTTCAGATTACGAATACTAATGAGCCGGAGGACTTAAAAACTTTAAGAAAAGAGATACCGACCAGTCTCTTGGAAATGCTGAAAATTCCCGGAATGGGAGCAAAAAAAGTTAAGGCAGTCTGGCAAACCCTTCATATTCAATCCATTGGTGAATTGGAATATGCATGTAAAGAGAATCGTCTGCTTGATCTCGAAGGTTTTGGCGAGAAGAGTCAGCAGAAAATACTGCAAGGTATTGAACTTCTAAAACGATATTCCAATCGTCATCTCCTATCTGAAGTGGTAAGCGAAGCAGAACAAATTCAGGCTTTACTCAGGGAATTTCCCGAAGTTGAAACCGTCGAAATATCAGGAGATTTGCGAAGGTGGTGTGAGGTAATCGAATATATTCAAATTATTGTGTGTGCGGCCGACAACAATCATGAAACGATAATCCTTAAACTTACTGCGGAATTAGATCCGGAAGAAGTTTCCCAGCAGGGAGACGCTGAAACAATGATCCGTTTAAAGAATGGAATAAAGGTTATTTTAATATTTGCGAATAAGCAGGTATTCCCTTTTGTTTTGCATCACACAACCGGATCAGCGGATTATATTGATGCTCTCACAAGCCATGCGATGAGTATGAAATTAAAAATTGATAAATTTGGTATATCTGAAAATGAAGGAGCACAAATTCCCTGTCAATCTGAGACAGATATTTTTAAAAATTTAAATATTCCCGTAATAGCTCCGGAAATACGTGAAAATTCAGCCGTCATTGAGGCAGCCCGAAATCATAATCTGCCACTGCTCCTTGGAAATAGGGATATTCAAGGTGTCATTCATACTCACACAACCTACAGCGATGGATTGCATTCCCTTGAACAGCTTGCAGAAGCAGTCCGATCTTCGGGTTACCGATATCTTGTAATCAGTGATCACTCGAAATCTGCCATATATGCCAATGGATTAACTGAGGTACGATTGAATCAACAAATGCAGGAGATCGATAGGCTTAATAAGAACTGGGAAAACTTTAGAGTTCTTAAGAGTATTGAGTGCGATATCCTATCAGATGGACAGTTGGATTATTCCAATGAGATCCTCTCCCAACTTGATTTAGTCATCGCCAGTATACATTCGCGTTTCAAAATGACTGAGGCAGAGGCAACCACGAGAATTATTCGGGCAA
Organism: bacterium; assembly: GCA_020350205.1. Classification (GTDB taxonomy): domain Bacteria; phylum Calditrichota; class Calditrichia; order RBG-13-44-9; family RBG-13-44-9; genus RQOF01. Next base: position 2,953,813 of record CP070707.1, on the reverse strand, counting down.
TGGAAAACCCATATACCACGATTATCGGTCATCCTACAGGTAGATTATTGCTTGCCCGGGAAGGCTATCCGTTAAATATAAAAGCAATAATAGACGCCGCCGCTGCCCTACAGATTGCTATTGAATTAAACGCGAATCCACACCGGCTTGATCTGGACTGGAGATGGCTAAAAGAGGCGCAAGATAAGGGTGTAATGATCAGCATCAATCCCGATGCGCACCGGATAGAAGGCATTGCAGATATGCAGTTTGGAATTGCGATGGCCCGCAAAGGCTGGCTATCACCTGAAAATGTACTCAACTGTCTGAACGTTGAAGAAATTTGTCGGTTCGCAAAATCACGCCATACGGGATCTTGAAACTAATTAAAATTTTTCAAGGCCATTTCAGCAATTTTTTCGCCGATACTTATACAAGCAGTCGCTGCGGGTGACGGTGCATTAAGGACATGGACCATGTTTGGTGCTTCCACAATACGAAAATCATCCACTAAAAATCCATTGGGTTCGAGCGCCTGTGCTCTTACCCCGGCACCACCCGGATGGACATCTTCAGCTTGTAATTCAGGCATAAGTCGCTGTAATGCTTTTACAAATGCTCCTTTAAAGAAAGATCGATAGTATTCTCCCATTCCCATTTTCCAGTATTTCATTCCCATGATCCAGAATCCCCTATACAAAAGGGCTTCCCCCATATCTTTAAAGGAAAAACTGGTTTTATGATATCCTTCTCGTTTGAAGGCCATCACTGCATTCGGACCTGCCTCAACACCACCATGAATCATGCGCGTAAAATGAACACCCAGAAAGGGAAACTGGGGATCGGGAACAGGATAGATTAAATTTTTAACCAGAGAATGTTTTTCTTCTACCAGTTCGTAATATTCTCCCCGAAAAGGAATAATCTTTAATCCCGGATTTACCCCGCACATTCTGGCAATCCGATCAGATTGTAATCCACCACAATTGACCAGATTTTTACAATGAATAGGTCCCTGGGTTGTTTCCAGGGTTATTCCATCAGCGGTCCTGATGCATTTAAAAACTTTTGCACTGGTTTTAATATCACCATCATTTTGTTTGACAATTTCAGTAAGTTTTGTGGTAACCTCTACATAATCGACTATGCCGGTTTCTTTTACAAGTAATCCGTCAATTCCCTGAACATTTGGTTCATATTCTTTTATTTCTTCCGGAGTAAGACGTTTCAGTCCTTTCAGTCCGTTCGCCGTACCGCGTTTCTCTAAATCATCCAATCTGGGGATTTCCGACTCATCGGTGGCTACTACCACCTTACCACAGGCTTCATGAGCAATTCCATGTTCCTCACAAAATCGATACAGTTTTTCTCTGCCTTCCACACAATTTTTTGCCTTTAAAGAGCCAGGTTTGTAATAGAGACCTGAATGAATCACACCACTGTTGTTGCCCGTTTGATGGGCAGCTAACTTATCCTCAGCTTCAAGTACTATTACTGAACCTTTAATCGATTTTGACAGTGCCATCGCAGTCGCACAACCCACAATTCCCCCCCCGATAATTGCAATGTCGTAGGTCTTTGAGTCCATTCTAAATCCCCTTCATTTAAGATTAAAACGAGTATATGAGAATTTATTAACTTATTAATAATACTATATTAAACTATATATCAAAGAAGAAAATATTGTTACAATATAAGAATTTCACTTTTATTATAAAATAAATTAAAAAAATGTTATATCTAAAAATCAGTCTAACAAAAGCAACAAAATGGCTTCTCTGATTAAACAATAACCTGGTCATTCTTTGGGAAGATTATAATTCGCAATCAGTCGGGCACTACGATTCCTGGTAAAATAATTATAGGACCACTGAATAAAAATCAGCAATCGATTTTCAAACCCGACAATATACATCAGATGGATGAATAACCAGAGGAGCCAGGCAAAATAGCCACTGAACTTGAATTTACCTAATTGAGCCACGGCGGCTTTGCGGCCAATTACGGCCAAATTTCCTCGATTATGATATTTGAAGTGAGATAGCTTACCACCGATTAAATTTCTTTTAAGCATTTTTGCAACGTAACGGCCCTGTTGCATACTCACCGGAGCAATTCCCGGTAAAGGTTTACCCCTCTCATCCTCAAAATGTGCCAGATCTCCAATCACATATATTTCAGGGTATTGGGGAATCTGGCAATATTTATTGACCCGAAGTCGTCCCTGGATATCAGTTTCGATGTCAGTATCACTGACGAATGCCCGGGAGAGTGAAGATGCCTTAACACCGGCCGCCCAGAGAACCGTTCTGCTCCCTATTTCCAAATTCTGATCGGAATTTTTAATTTTTACTCGCTCTTTATTCACATCCGTAACAATGCTTTCGGTCATTATTTCAACGTTCAACTTCTTAAGAAATTTTTGAGCTTTGTGTGACAGCTCAGGGGGATATACATTAAGAATTCTTTCTGCTCCCTCTATTAAAAGAATTCTAGCCTCTCCGCTTTGGATATTTCTGAAATCATTTTTCATGGTATGACGGGCCAGTTCCCCTATTGCACCGGCCAGCTCAATTCCCGTCGGTCCACCCCCCACAATGACAAAGGTTAAATAATTCTGTCTTAATTGCGGATCAGATTCTTTTTCGGCCTCTTCAAAGGCCTGTAGGATACGACTGCGAATATTTGTCGCGTCTTCAATAGTCTTCAGACCTGGTGCAATATTTTTCCAGGAATCATGTCCAAAATAGTGATGGGTAGAACCGGTTGCGATGATTAAGGTATCAAATTCGATTTTACCATAATCTGTCATTATAAATTTATTGTTGGGGTGAATAGATGTTACTTCTTTCTGATATACGGAAATATTCTTAAAATTACGAAAAATTGACCTCAATGGGGTCGCTATATCTGCTGGAGATAAACCGCCGGTCGCAACCTGGTAAAGAAGCGGCTGAAAAAGATGAAAATTCCGTTTGTCTAGAAGAGTAACTCTAAATGGGGAGTTTTTAAGTTGTTTTGCTGCCTCCAGACCGCCAAATCCGCCTCCGACAATGAGCACATGAGGTGCGTCTTTCATTCTTTGGGTATTCCTGAAATTTTACAATTTTATGCAAATTCCTATTCCGTCACGGATAGGGAGGATCGAAGATAGAACTCCAGGGGTTTCATAAAGCATTTCATTTAATTTCCGGACTCCCATCGTATCCTGATCCGATTCTCGAACAGAAGTTACTTTTCCATACCACAAAACATTGTCAATGATAATCATTCCCCCTTGTTTTATTTTAGATAACGCCCGGGAAAAAGCCTGGGGGTATTCATGCTTGTCGACATCTATAAATATGATATCAAAAAAACCAGGAGTTTGTGCCAGAATATCTTGAGCCCTGCCCTGTTTAAAAAAAATCTGATGTGCCTTTTTCCCTAATTTAAACCACTTTTCTGCCCGCTGGATATTTCTCCTATTCAACTCCGTGAAGATGATTTTCGCCTGCGGTGCGCCTAGATTAAACCAGTAAGCTGAATATCCAAAGCCAGAACCCATCTCGAAAATAGCATCCGGTTTTTTCAAGTATGCTAACTGGCATAAGAAACGTCCAACCTGAGGTCCTACAATGGGAAAATTTTGTTGTAAGGCATAATTTTCCATCTCAATCAATATCGGATCACGTGCAGGCAAGAGATGATCCAGGTAATCATTAAGACCATTCTTTAATAAATCTGACATAATGCTCCCTTAAAAAATACATTTTCTATTCAGTTATCCTGTTTCTTTTTATTTTATAATCTTTATGAATTTATAAATTTATAAATAGCATCCTGAGTAAACCTTATGAAAATCTTCTATCATTACAACAGAGGTTCTGCGAAAACGCTGCTGACGCGCTCTGCAGAGACCACTCCCGGGACACTTCCTCTTGGTTTTCTTACATATTTTACCTTGGTATAAATTACCGGTACCGTGGTGCTATGTTTTGCTTTACTTTGACCTGCAGCTAATCTGGCTGCATAATAAAGAACTGATTTAGGCGGATTCTGACCAGGTTTTTTATGACGGATAATAATATGAGAACCGCTTACTCCCTGGGCATGCAGCCAAGTATCCTCTTTATGAGCCTTTCGGAAAGTCATCTCATCGTTATCCCTTGCATTTTTCCCCACCCAAATCTCCCAACTTTCGTAATAATATTCTTTATAGGGACGATAGACCTCCTGCAATTTTTCGCTATCGGTTTGGAGAATATGCATTTCCTGAAGTTTTCGTTCGATTTTCTTTAATGTTTTCAAATCAAGTTGTTTGCCAAAGATATTTTTTATTTTAATGATTTCATTTTTCTGCTTTTGAATTCGCTGAAAGTTTTGTTTGATCTGACGTTTATTCTCAGCTACCATCCGGGCTCTTTGGAAATAATCCTGAGCATTTTCCTGCACACTAAGTTCCGGATTAAGAATTACTGTTATCGGAATCTGATTGGGATCATACAAATCGCGGATAACCACCTGCGAAACACCGGACGGAATATCGTGCAGCTGGGCCAATAACAGTTCACCTAATTTTTGAAAATATTTTCTTTGTTCCTCTTCGTCAGGCTGGTCCTGCAATCTTTTTATCACTAGCTCTAACTGCTCCAATTTATTATCTATCAATGTTTTTAATTGATTTACTAATTGTTCATTCTGGTCTACTTTTTGTTTTTGAAAAATAAACCGAGTTAATGCCTCGTTGATGGATAGAAAAGATATTGTTTCTAAATTGTCAAGGTGATTCATGGAGGTCAGAGTGAAGTAAACCGGATTGTCATCTTTAAGATAAATCCTGGGACTCTCAGACCAACATCGCTCCAGCAACTTATGAATTGTATCACAGAGAAAATTCAGTTCATTATGGTTCACTTCAGAGGGTAAACGGGAAAGATCTATTTTACTTTGAAATTCGATTTCCTTCAATAGAGTGTTGTTCAACTCATAAAAATTCCTTTTTAGTTGCTGGAATAATGTTTTGGTCGGATTATCATGTAGTAAGGCACTAAACTTCTTTCTATCAAGCTTCAAAAATTCCAAATGATTTTGGGCAGGAATAGAATATGTCTGGCCAGCAAATTTTTTATTCTGCTTAAAAGCTTCCAAAATTATCCGGTTTTCATCGACCACAAAAAAATTGGTTCTTTTAAGAAACAGTTGAATTACCAGGTAAATTTGTTTGGAAGAGAAATAAACGTTAATAATCCGGTCTCCAGGCAATATCGATAGGTGCGATATCTTTATACCTAGCAGTCCTTGCAGAACATCCTTGGACAGTCTGGCACGCTTCTGGAATGATCTTGATAATAGAAAGGGGTAGTGTGGATCTGCAGAGAGAATTAAAAAGGAGGTATAATTTTTATCATCACGAATCTGTAGGGTGAGTTCATTCTTTTTCTGAGTATAACAAGCCTCTACGCGAGAATTACGGCAAATCGCAGATAATTCTTCGCTTAATCGTTTCAGGGTATAATAATGTAATTCCATATAAATCTATGCTTTTAACAGAATTTAACATGACCCTACCAAATTTCAAACAGATTCAGAACGATCTTGGTATCCTTCATATAACGCTATATTTTTCTATAAACCACTATAATTTACACTGATTTTTACGAGAAAAAACTCATCTTAGAATTCATGAGAGAAGAGGCCAACATACAGAAAGACGAAAGGGAAATATTATGCGAAAGTAAGAATTTTAGTTGGCAGGGTCGGTAAAATTATTTTCTCCGCAGGATAAAGAGAGTATAATCATCATTTAAAGGCTGATCGGCACAATGATCCAGCACCCGGAGAGTTATTTCATCCTGAATGACTTCACAGCTCTGATTCCTTTTATCGAGGACTGTCTGTATCAGGTTTTTCTCACCAAACATGACATTTTGATCGTTCATTGCCTCCACCACCCCATCAGTATACATCAATAAAATATTGTTCGGCTCAAGCGTAATCTTGGCGTAGGTATATTCGTAGGGAAGCACGCCCAAACAAACGCCACCCTCGGTCAGTTTTACCGGTGTCTTCTCCTTGCTGAATAGCAATGGTGGATTATGTCCGGCATTAACATAGGTTAATTCAGAGGTTTTTTGATCATAACTGGCAATGAAGAGTGTGATATAGCGATCCGAAGTGGATAGTTCCTCAATAAGGTGATTTAATTTTTGTAAAATGAGAATTAAATCTGAAGTAAAATCCAGATAGGCCTTAATTGTGGCGTGTAAAGTAGATACCAGCAGTGCACCCGTTACGCCTTTTCCGGTAACGTCTGCGATACAGAAAACAGTTTGGTCTTCATTCACCGGAAAAACGCTATAAAAATCTCCCCCAATTCCCCTACTGGGAATATAAATGCCGCTGAGCTCTAATGAACGAACCTTTGGCAGGTGATGCGGGATGATCAGACGTTGAATTTCAGTAGCAACTACCAAATCCTTCTCAAATTTTTCTTTCTCAATAGTGCGGTGAATCAGTCGGGAATTTTCAATGGCCAGGGCTGCCAGAGTTGCGAACAATGTAAAGGCGTGTAAATTTTCCTGTGAAAAAGACTTCCCGTCTTTTCGATTTAATGCCTGTAAGACGCCAACGGTCTTTTTATTATAAATAAGGGGCACACATAGAATACTTCGGGTTACGTAACCGGTTCGTCTATCGAAAGAGCGGTCAAAGCGTTCATCCTCGTAAGCATTAGGAATCAATAAGGGTTTGCTTTCCTTTGCCACCCAACCGGCAATTCCCTTGCCGATTGGCAAACGCAGGGGCTTGACTTCTTTCCCTTTTGGACCCAGTGCAACTTTAAATTCAAGTTCATTTTTTTCCTCATCCAACAGCATCAGAGAGGCTGATTCAGCATTCATAATAGACATGCAGGTCTGAATGATGGATTCCAGCAACTTCTGGATATCTTCTCCACTCTCCAGGGCGTGTGATATTTCAAGCAGGGAAGAGATTTCTTCAAAAAATGCCTGGGTTTTTTCGGAGGCTTCCCGGTTTTCTTTTAGCAACTCCAGATTTCGCCAGAATGAAGCCAGGTAGCTTACAATAAATTGTCCAATTTGAAGCTCAATTTCCTTGATTTTACGAGCATTATTATTTATACCAAGAAAACCGAAGCAATTGCCGTTTTGTCTGATAGGGAATAAAATGTTAATTTTATAATACTTGAGGAAGTCTGAAATGGAAAGATGATCATCAATATTATCTTCGGTTAAAACATCCTGATAATAGTTTAACCAGGAGATTTTTTTTTGGTGTTTGAAGGGTTCCTTTATTTCAGCATCGATCAATAAGATTGGGGAAATGATTTGATCCTGGATATCAGGAAACAGATAGACTGATTTATAATCGAACAATTTTTTAAAGTGGTTGAGAACCTTCTGTACTTCTTCTGTTAATGGATCGTGCATTGCCCTAGAAAATCATTTTCATGATTAGCAAAATATGATTTAATAATTCTGTCCACCCACTACCTGATACCGTCTTTTCGCATCAGGGGTGGAACAATCATATCATCGGATGAAAATTTAAATAATTGAAGGGATTACACTAAAAAATTACTTTTCAGGATAGAATCTGGCCAATTTAAAATAATGTTAATAAAAAATAAATTTTTCAACAAGATTCTATCAGAAACGCTACCGAATTTTTGGGGATAAAATACGATTTCATCACCTGCCGGGCATAAACCAGTACTTTTGCTACTTGGAATTAAATCTTAATCCATTACTCTGATAATTCGCCTAGTAAATACTTGATATTTTCAATCGGTTTCTTTCCGAGATCTATCCTGATCAGTTTTCGACCTGCTGCTTTGAGTGCTTCAAAGTCACCCAGATATTGGGTCTTTTTTAAAATACCAAAACTAATGGAAGATTTTACATCTCCGGCATCCTCAGGTATCTCAACATCATCGGGCATATGGGCAGACAACTGAATAAACAAGCCATTCCCGGCATCTCCTTTGTGGAGTTGTCCGGTGGAATGTAAAAAGCGTGGTCCATAACCGACGGTGGTTGCTATCTTATATTTTTTTTGAAAATGTGCCCTTAGTTGTTGGAGGTATTCCTCCAGCAACAAATCGGGTTTTAGATAGGCCTGAATTGACAGGTAGCTTCTATTTTGAATGAGATCGGGGGTAGTATTTCCTTCTTTCAACAGGGATTTAACAATTTCCCGGATGCTTTTCCCGGCGACATTACCATAAATTTTAAGTTTTTTCGATTGATATAATGGCTCACCCTCTTCAAGTAACCCAGATTCCTGATAGGCTTTTACCCTGTCTCTGGCTAAAATTTTAGCTGCCTCAACATTCGGCTGATCGAAGGGATTTATTTTCAGATACCATCCTGCAATAGCGGTAGCCAATTCCCATCTGAAAAATTCTTTGCCAATATCATACAGGTCATTCAATACTATAACACAAACGGGATGACCCGAAAGAGAAAAATTTTTAATTAACCCCTGGTACTCTTTTTCGTCGTCCAGTTGCATAAAAATAAACTGACGATCCTGGGAATATTCATTGAGGTCGAGAATTTCTTCCTCAACCACCGGGAGTATCCCTTTCCCTGCCTTTCCGGTACTTTCCGCGATCAGTTGTTCAATCCAGACACCCAGATATTTCAGTTTGTTAGATAATATAAAGGTGAGCTTATCGCGGTGATTTTCTGCCAGGACAGCCATTGAAACACCCAATAAGGTTGCCCAGCTGTTTTTTCCGATTTCAGGAGAGTTTGAGGTTACTTCTTTCAACGCACTTTTTATTAATCTCTGTAAATCGATCCCTAATAAAGCTGCTGGCACAAGTCCAAAAAATGTCAGGGCGGAATATCGGCCACCAATATTGGGATCGTTTAAAAATATCTTTCTGAATCGGAGCTCATTTGCCATCTTCCCCAATCCACTTCCGGGATCTGTTATGGCCACAAAATGTTTTCCTACTCTCTTTTTGCCGAGATATTTAACTCCCAAATTATAAAAATATTTCATGAATGACAGTGTCTCAACTGTACCTCCTGATTTTGTGGAAACGACATATATAGTCTTTTCCGGATCGTATTTTTCTGCGATTTGCAGGACAGCTCCAGGATCGGTACTATCCAGAACCGTGAGATCCAGATAACCGGGTTTAACACCAAATGTTTTTCGATAAACTTCCGGAGCCAAGCTTGATCCCCCCATTCCCAGTAATACAGCTGTCGTCAGACCCTCCGTAATCAATTCCTTTACAAACTGATCGATTTCCGATAATTTTGTTTCCATGGTTTCAGGGCTTTTTAACCATCCCAACCTGTTGGTAATCTCATCTGGACTATCGCTCCAAAGGGTATAATCATGTGACCAGATACGCGACAGAACCTTCTCGGACTTAAATTTTTCAAGGGATTGATTTATTCTATGCTCGTAATCTGCCAGATAAAGATGAAAAATGTTTTCTTTCTTCATGAATATCCCTTTAACAGTAGTGAATTATAATTTTTTGCGATAGACTTTGTCGGGCAAAAGTTTAATTTTTATAAACTTGAGGATTTTTTACCTGTCTAAATCTGAATAGCCCGATTCCGAGTAGTATCATTTTTCTTTCCGTCTCATGATTTCTTCAAATGGAAGTGATTGTAATTGCCACAAAACCACTTCGTCTATCATCCATCTAACCGTCTCAAAGGAAATAACGGTTTGATAAAAATGAAGCCAGCCGGATTCCCGGGTAACATTCATCTTAATTTCAAAGACCAAATGACTTTGATTTTTTAAAAGATCAATTGTTTTGGCGAGATTAGATTCAACGACAACATTTTTTAATTGCGGTTCCAGGATTAAAAAATCGCCGCTATCCTTTTCTGAGGTTACTTCTTTCAAAATAAATTGGTTCTGCGAGTCAATATTATTTTCATACTGAAAATGATCTTTTGGAATATTTAACCGGAAATTGTAGGTCATACGTGCCTCTGACCGATTGAATTTTTCTTTTCCAAGGGTGACCTCATCAACCGGAACGTTTACCAACATTCTTCGAGGTAATTTTTGAGCAAGATAGTCATTCCAACTGCGAATTTGTATCTCAAGGTTGGTATCCTGACTTAGGGATGAGTCATGCAATTGTTTGATTCTGTAAAGCTGCTGATAAAAATCATCCAGAAAATTGTAAAAGGTGTCGGCTGGCATCTCCTCCTGAGCACTTAAAGGATTTCCTGTCCCTGAAAGCATAATAAAAAACATGATTAAGATTATGAAAATTTTATTCATTTTCAGGTCCTTAAACTTTTATCTGATTAAAATTATCGAATTTTCTTGTCAAATGAAAGGCATTTTAGGTCGGAAGATTTATTCTGTATCAAGATCTTTCCACAGGACAGATTGCGCACTTCACCCCAGGAACTTGTGTACACTTTATGTGCCAGATTTTTATAGGTCATTTACTCGCAGAAATATTGAAAGCTGTTTTCACTCACCGATATTCTCAAATAAAAATTAAACGTCACCTGGCAGAATATTTGTAGTGAACCGTATGTAAGGAAAAAACTGCAGAATAGGACTTTGGGTCGATCAAGAAAATACTAGCTTAGGCCACCGCTTCTGAAACATCGGATGCCGCATCCAGTGTCAATAGAATTTGAGTTCTTAATACTTCATTCATTAATTCTTTACACCCATTGTCTACTTCTTTTTTCAGTTTCTGGTAAGCTTCTTCAGATAATTTAGCGTTAATCCCCTCGGATCGCAGGAATTTTAGTAATTCTGCTCTGGAATAACATTTAGGTATAATAATATCAGTATTCCTGCGTAAATAATCCAGAAGACTCAATATCTCATTATGATTCATTTTTTCAATGACTTTTTTAGCGGAGTGTATATGTCCCATAGTATTCTCCCTGATTGTAAAACCATTGACTATTTTATTTACGGACATATTTTCAAATTCTTAATAGCAAAAATTTAATAGCAAAACGATTATCTGGTGAGCCGGGTAAAAAAGTACATGTTTTTTCTAAAATAAAACCAGAATTTAGATTCTAATTTTTGTTATATTAAGCCAATAAACGTCTACTACTCTGAAAGTAAAGATAATTTGTATCATCAACTTATGTCGTATTAATCAGATCATATCTCCTAAAAGGATTCCCTCATGGCTTTGAATTACATTTGGATTTTCTTTTTTCTGGTTGCATTTGTGGTTGCCCTGGCGCGTTTGATTTTTTTCCAGGACTATGACGTTTTTCCCAATATCCTGCAATCCACCTTTGATATGGCAAAAACCGGTTTCGAGCTATCAATCTACCTGACCGGGGTGATGGCATTTTGGCTGGGAATAATGAAAATAGGTGAAGAAGGTGGAATTATTCATTTTTTCAGCAAACTCATAAAACCATTTTTCTCAAAATTATTTCCTGGTATTCCAGATGATCACCCCGCCACGGCTTCCATGATCATGAACTTTTCTGCCAATATGCTGGGATTGGATAATGCAGCTACCCCGCTGGGTTTAAAAACCATGAAAGAAATGCAGGAGATCAATCCCGTAAAGGATACTGCTTCCGATGCACAAATCATGTTTCTCGTCTTAAACACCTCCGGATTGTCCATAATCCCGTTAACTATTCTCATCGACCGGTCCGTCGTAGGTTCATCTAATCCCACAGATGTATTTATCCCGATTATGCTGGCCACCTTCTTCAGTACCTTAATTGGATTAATAGTGGTTTCACTCTATCAAAAGATTAACCTTCTCGATAAAGTCGTTTTAACTTATCTGGGAGGAATTTCTCTCTTTATGGCAGGTATTATCATCTATTTCTCTCTCATCCCACAAGAACAAATCGCTACTATATCCAATGTTGCCAGTAGTTTAATTATATTCAGTGTTATCGTCGGATTTATACTATTAGCGGTTATAAAACGCGTCAATGTTTATGAAGCCTTTATTGATGGTGCCAAGGAGGGATTTACTATCGCGGTGAAAATCATTCCTTATCTGGTGGCTATTTTGGTGGCCATTGGTGTTTTTAGAGCTGCAGGTGCCCTGGATTATATCATTCAGGGGGTATCTTCTTTTGTTTCCATATTCGGGGTAAATACCGAATTTGTACAAGCATTGCCAACTGCACTCATGAAGCCCTTGAGCGGGAGTGCAGCTCGGGGTATGAACATTGAAATAATGAAGACGTTTGGACCGGACTCATTTGTCGGCCAGTTGTCATCCGTATTCAGGGGGGCGACGGAAACTACCTTTTATATTCTGGCAGTCTATTTCGGTTCAGTGAACATTAAGAAAACACGTTATGCAGTTACTGCCGGGTTGCTAGCTGATCTTGCCGGAATAATTGCAGGTTTATTTATCGGCTATCTCTTTTTTCACTAATATCGCTAAAATTCACCTTCTACACCCAGGCCTGGTTTATCGTTATAGATCAAGTGTCCATCTTTCACTTCTACCCCCTTGAAAGGATCATTGCTGATCAGTAAATTTCCATCCAGATCCGCATAATCCACAAAAGGGGCGATTTGCGCAGCCGCAGAAATGGCGACGGAACTTTCAATCATACATCCCAGCATAATCTTCATTTTAAGTGCCTTGGCCATTTGAATCATCCGAAAAGCTTCTAATAATCCCCCGGATTTCATAAGTTTAATATTGATGCCATCGTATGCCTTCGCAAGAACGGGGATATCTGAGGAGGATTTTACGGCCTCATCAGCAATAATAGGAATACCTACTTTTTCCCGTAACCAGGCTGTTTCTTCCAACATCTGGGCCGGCATCGGTTGTTCAATGAATTCGACACCGCGAGATATCAGCCATTCAATATTTTTAAATGCCACTTCTTTTGATTTCCATCCCTCATTGGCATCCACCCGGATGGGTTTATCAGTCACGCTTCGTACTGTGTTAATAATTTCCTGATCCCGATCAGTGCCTACTTTTATCTTCAGAATCGGGTAAGGTTCAGCTTCCCGCACTTTTTGCTTGATTATATCTATCGTGTCAATTCCTATAGAAAAGGATGTAACAGGCGTGTCTGAGGGGTCCAATCCCCACAGTTTATAAAGCGGAATTCCACAGGATTTCCCCACCCAGTCCATAAGGGCAATATCCAGTGCGGCTTTGGCACAACTTTGATCCAGGATTTGGTCATCCAGTTCATCTTTTATATTCATGTAGTGAAAAAGATTTTTATCTTTAAAAACATTCGTAGCTTCATGTATTCTTTGAGTCGTCAGTTCGGCATTTTCTCCGTATCGCACATTGGGAGCTGCTTCCCCAATACCGATAATCCCATCTTTTTCCAGTTTTACAAAAACATTATTTTTAAAATCACTGGAGTTCCGTGAAAGAGTCCAGGTATGTTTTAAATCAAGTCGTTTTGTTTTCACTTCAATCATGGGTTCCCCCGTTGTATTTGTTCTACCACTCAATTCCGCAAAAAAGGTATTGGATAACTTAGGCAATAGTGATAATCCAATGATTCCTTTACCAGTAAGGTGAAGAAATTCTTTTCTGCTTATATTCATTTTAATCTCCTACACTAAATCAATTAAAAAATTCGCTTGATATGCTTAAGGGTTCTGCGTCGAAAAGGACTAAAATTTTCTCTTTGGGGATCAAGACTGTTCAGATCCACCTGTCCGCCCTGATGGATAAACTCTGCTCCCCCTAAACTTACGCCGACATGGGTAACCCGTTCTTCACTACCAAAAAACAACAAATCGCCCGGCAAAATATTTGAAAAAGTTTCATCAGGTGTTATTTCTTCGCCCATTAACGCCTGTTGTCTGGAGTCTCGCGGTAATTCGATTCCGTTCGCTTTAAAGGTTGTCTGAGTAAATCCCGAGCAGTCATTTCCTTTAGATGAATTTCCACCCCATAAATAAGGAATTCCCATCATCCCTCTAGCCGTCAAAATTATATTTTCTCGCAGAGCTTCCTGCGATAACTTTACAGTTTCCATGGTCGTAAGACACCTGGTTTTTATGTATCCCGATCTTCCATCCGGTGTCATCACAATACTCCACGATGATCCTTTTTCCTTGATGACCAGTATTGCATTCAAAACTACATCTGTCACTGGTTCAGCGTTTTCATCAGGTTTTGAATACACCAGGGGATATAATTTACTTATCCGAACTTTATCCTTATTTTCCCAATTATCAAGTCCGGATGAATCGATTCGGATAAATGAATCGCCGGTCATCCAGCCAATATAGCCGTATTCAGTTTGAATCAGATACCATCCTCTATCATATTTCAGAAGCAGCAATGTTTGTCCCATGATATTCTGATCAACGAGCTGGGCACTGTGTCTGGGTTTTTCCCGAATATTGGCCACACTCACCTTTACTATTCCATAAACACTATCGCCCAGGGAGGGATGGGGTAATTTTATGAACTCGTTGCTATAATTATTACCCAGAACAGAATCTGCATAATTGAGCAATTCGGTTCCGGCTTCCGGAATGGTGGTTTCTCCCTTTAATACCCAGGCATTCCGATCTTTTTCTATTTCGGCAGAGAAGAGATCCAGAGTCTGATCCGGAACATATTTTTGCTGTATAATTTCCACCTGCTGATCGAACCGGGAAATGAGAGCATCGTCACTCTGACATCCGTTTAAAAACATTATTCCCAGCGGAAAAAATACAGCTAATACTATGAAATGATTAAATTTTTGTCTCATGAAAAAAGCTCCTTGGTAGTCTCAATATATATTACAAATAATTTCAAATATGATATTATTTTAATTCCCGAGAGTATACAGCTGGTGCAAGATCCCTTAAATTATAGCGGGATGCCATCACTTCAGCGTAAGCACCGGTGGATAAGATGGCTAATAAATCATGTCGGTGCGTTTCAGGAAGCATCACATTTTTTCCCAGAAAATCAGAGGATTCACAAACCGGGCCCACCACATCATATTTACAGGATGGACCATGACTGGTCAGGTTTATAATTTTGTGATATGCCTGATATAAGGCCGGACGTATAAGCTCGGTCATACCTGCATCGATAATGGCAAATTCTGTTTCAAATCCTTTCTTTACGAACAAAACACGGCTAATCAGCGATCCA
Organism: bacterium; assembly: GCA_020350205.1. Lineage (GTDB taxonomy): Bacteria > Calditrichota > Calditrichia > RBG-13-44-9 > RBG-13-44-9 > RQOF01. The sequence continues at coordinate 2,938,746 of CP070707.1, read as the reverse complement.
CAGGAGGCCACTATTGCCCTGCCCAGTTCAAAGTGAATCTGTTGATTCGGGAATGGTTTGAGTGTGTCATGAAACAATTTAAAGTAATTTTGATATTCCGGTATGGCATTTTTTTCAGGATTTTCATAATCTATTCCAAGTCCGCCGCCCAAATTGAGATCCGAAAAAATGATTCCGCGACGCTTAAAACCGTCCAATATTTCATTCAGTCGTAATGCCAGATGTTTAAAAACCTCCAGATCTCTGATCTGGGAACCGATATGAGTGTGCAGACCAATGAGTTGTATATTCGAATAATCAGAAAGACGGTTTCCCAGGTCGTCAAGCTCCTTTAAATTAATTCCAAACTTATTATCTTTTTTTCCAGTGGTGATGTAATGATGGGTATTTGCCTCCAAATCCGGATTGATACGTAACGCAACTCTGGCCCGACGCTCTTCCTTCCGGGCCAATTCATTTATAACATCCAGTTCAACTATAGACTCACAATTAATACATTGAATATTGTTTTTGATAGCGAAAGATATCTCCCGGTCTGTCTTGCCCACACCTGCAAAAACGATTTTATCTGCGGTAAAATTAAATTCAAGAGCTCGTTTTATTTCGTTACCACTCACACAATCTGCTCCAAATCCATACTTTGAAATGAGTTCGAGTATTGGAGGATTGGCATTGGCTTTTAATGCATAATGAATGTGGTACCCGAATTGCCGTGAAATTTTCTGAAGCACTGATAAATTTTCTTCAAGAACAGCCAGATCGTAGTAATAAAAAGGGGTATTGATAGAACTAAATTTGTTAATTATTTCCGGGGTAAACATAATGATTTTCCTAAAATTCTTATCCCTTTGCATAGAAATGAATGATATCAATTCTATTTTTCATTGGTTCTCACTGATTTCATTGTATTTCGACTGAAGCTGGATATTAAATCGCCGATCTGGTCCTGGATTTTTCTGATACGGGAGGCACGGGTTACAAAGTGTTCTATCATTATGGAAAATGCTATTTTCTCATCATCTGCAGAAGTGGTATAACCAGAAAGTGAACTCACTCCCCGTAAGGTTCCGGTTTTCGCTCTCAGCTTGTTTTCAGCAGCCTCCTCTCTCATACGATTTTCCAAAGTCCCATCTGCCCCGGCTACCGGAAGCGATGTTTTAAATTCTGCCTGAACCTTAAAATCCCGGTCCATGTCCGTCAATAATCGAATCAGCAGGTCCGGCGTAATAATATTATAGCGAGAAACACCGGACCCATCGGCAAGATGATAAGTCAGACTGTCTATGCCAAGATGTTGTAGGTACTCATAGATTACTGAAATACCCTTCTTAGCAGTACCAGGCCTCCCCTTTTCTTCTGCTCCAACCGTTTTTAAAATCATCTCAGCAGAAAGATTATCGCTGATCTTATTGGTATTGTATACCACAATTGAAAGTGGCAGTGACTGATGTTTAACCAGTAATTGAGCGTTTGATGGAATTTTATGCCGGTATATTTTTCCGTTAAATTCGATTCCGTTATCTTTCATTAGTTCTGTAAAAAGGGTTGCCGTATAGGCCGCACCATCTAAAACATCTATGACATATTCTTCCAGTGAATCAGAAAGCGCCATACCGCCTGACACCTGTATCGTGTTGGATTGCTCAATCCATCTTCTTTCAACAGAAAATTCCTGTATCATCAGGGTATCTGAAGAATCCACTGATATTCCTTTATTTATAAGCGCCAGGTATCGGGTTGAAGGTTCCATGGCGACAATCAGTGTATCCCCGATCTTTTTACCGGGTTTTACGGTTACGATTACGCAATTATCATTCACAGAAAGGGCGTGAATCGGTGCAAATTCCCAGGCCGAAGCATCATCCCACATCCAGCCGGAACCCCAATACAGGCTATCAAAATAGGAGTCATCAAATACCAGATCCCCTGTAATCCGGTAAATCTCTTTTTCCCGCAGAGATTTTATCATGGCATCCAAATCTCCACTGCTCAGATCAGGATTTCCATATCCCTTTAGATAGAGATCTCCATCGATTTTCCCATTTGAAATTTGATTACTGTCCGCATACAAAATGGTGGAAAAGCGGTAATCGGGACCCAGTTTTTTGAGAGCCGTTGCCGTGGTCAGTAACTTCATATTTGAGGCAGGATGGTATAGATGATGACTATTTTTCGCGAAGAGGATCTCATCTTTATCCAATGAAACAATTTTAATCCCCACTCTGCTTTGATACAACGAAGAATCCTGTAAAATGTATTCAATATCCTGCTGCAATTTTTCAATGGGATCAGCTGTAATTTGCTTCTTCTTTAAAGCTTGTGATGAGGTACAGGAAATAGTGATGAGAAGTATGAAAACAGGCATATAGTTTATATAGAAGTCTCTTAAAGTCTTATTAACCAAGCATTTTACTCTCATGTATTTTCCTTGATTTCACATTTTTTTGTTTTCATTGCAACTTCAAAGATAATTTAAAGGGAGTGCTTTTAAAATAATTTCTTTGAACTATCGTTTCATCAGGGATACACTAAGACCGAGTTTATACCCGGATAAAATTTATCCCGCATGTCGACCCATATATTCACGGATAACCGGCACTAACTCCTTTACTTCCCCATTGAGTGGCCGAACAACCGGAATGGAAAGTTTCTCTTGTAACTTAACCTGATATTCCAGAAGTCTGCTTTGCGAAATATTTTCTTCATTCAGAGTAATCGCCAGAGTCCGGGCACCATAGTATCTAATTAATTCTACCTCTTCTTCAACGGCGGGGATCTCGATTTTTAAATCTTCCATCCCGTCAAAATATTTTCTTCCCGGAGCATGCTGCAGAATCACTCCCTTACAATTTCCGGATAAAATAAATTCCGATCCACAGGGTCCTGAGGGATTCCTTAAGGAGGATTGTCCTTCTATTAAAATCAATTCTGGTTTTGCCTCCTCATGGCAGAGCATGATTTGATTTTCTATTTCGCCGCTGATAAAATCATTCACTGTCGCATCAAATATGAAACCAAATTTTAAACCTTGCATCCAGCCGGTTTGACCGGTATATATGAATTCCGTCCGGATGCCGTTTTTCTCACAAGTTTCTTTCAAAATATTGCCAGTGGTTCTTTTCCCAATAACACAGTCCATACCCAACAGGGCGATACGGGGCGTCTTTATTTCAAGGCTTTGTCCGCTCCAGAAATGTCTATTTTTCAAAGGGGGTGGCTTCCTTACATCGATCAGATCTACCTTGTATTCCTGCGCCAACGCCCTGAATTCCAGATCATCGTTGATTTGGGTATGCAAACCTGATACTACAGATATTCTTCCTTGAATGGCCTTTAAAATCTCTTTTCTGAAAGATTTGGGCAATATACCACCATGGAGAGCCACCCCAATGATGCAATAATCCGGCTTTTCAGAAAGTTTTGCCAGTGATTCCGAGACATCTTCGAAAACAGGTACGTCGGCATTGATAAAAGGCAATATGTCTGCGGTTGTTTTACCAGCAAAAACCGGATCGACGATTCCCAGTATTTTAAAGCGTTGAGACCCTCTCAGCAAACCGTGAGCCGTTTTAGCATGCCGCTCTTTTAAC
>CP070707.1:2919627-2935056 GCA_020350205.1 bacterium | reverse complement strand
GTCGGTCGTAAAGAAGGTCCCACCGATGGAAACTATTTGTGGCAATATCTGCTGGAAGACGATGGTTCGGGAAATGTGAAAGCCACCAAGGTCCGAGAATTCGGCATTTGGAGCGGTCAGAAAGAGATCGAAGCGATTGCAGTAGATGACCGGCTGGGTTACGTGTATTACTCAGATGAAGGGGTAGGTGTAAGAAAATACTTTGCGGATCCAGATAATAAACGGGCCGCCCAGGAACTGACTCTCTTTGGTAATGAGGGATTCACCCAGGATCACGAGGGTATCTGCATCTATGAAGTGGATGATTCAACCGGATATATTCTGGTCTCAGATCAGCAGGCCAATGAATTTCATATTTTTACCCGGGAAGGTGATTCCGGCAATCCCCATGCTCATCAACTGGTTAAAATAATAAAGGTCTCAACGAATGAAAGTGACGGCTCAGAAGTAACCAGTCTCGCACTTAATGAAAAATTTCCACAGGGTTTATTCGTTGCCATGTCCGACAATAAAACGTTTCATTACTATTCCTGGGTCGATATCGCTGGAAGTGACCTGAAAGTGGCTAACCCGTAAAGATTATATTATTTTTCACTCTTGATGATTGTTTTAATCCGGTTTAGATCATTAATTTAAGATGAGTTACATAAAAATTCTATGTGTACTAAAATATTATGAATTTTTATCGAAGAACGTAATTGGCAGATAATCTCATAATGCAATTCACTCCTGCTCTGTGCAAAGACTTAGGCTAGCCAAACCAACCGCTGCATAAGGGAGTGGTCCTAAAGAGAGGAAGGGTGAGGAGACAAACTCAATATTTAGTTGTATTGTAATCATTTTAATTTCATGTACAGGACGAGACATCTTAAACATCATCTGTTTTAAATAAAAAAAACAATTTTGTAAAATAAAAAACCTGTAATCAATTTGACAGCCTCACATCAGAAAAAACCAGATCAGCTCCTGAAAATGACCCGTATTATCAAGTCATTTCCGGGTGTGCTGGCACTCAATGAGGTTAATTTCGACCTGAATAGTGGCGAGGTCCACGCCTTGGTCGGAGAGAACGGTGCCGGTAAATCAACTCTGATGAAAATTCTGAGCGGCGCCTACCAACCAGATTCTGGCCTGATTCAAATTAGCGGTAAAGAAGTCAGAATCAAAAATCCGCGTACTGCCCGGGCATCGGGGATTAGTATCATCTACCAGGAGTTTAATCTGATTCCCCACCTTACAGTGGCTGAAAATATTTTTCTCGGTCAGGAACCGCTTAGATTCGCCGGCTTTCTGGACCGCAAAAAAATACTGGTAGAAACAAATAAAATCTTACGGGAATTGGGTCTGACCATCGATGCGGATGCACTGATCAGTCAATTGAGCGTTGCTGAACAGCAAATGGTTGAAGTCGCCAAAGCGTTATTGTATAAATCTCAGATACTGATCATGGACGAGCCGACCTCAGCCCTGTCTGCTTCAGAAATTGAAGCACTTTTTCGCATCATCAACCAGTTGCGGCAAAAAAAAGTAGGAGTAATCTATATTTCCCATCGACTGGACGAACTTTTTCAGATCGCTGACCGCTTGACGGTCCTGAGAGACGGCAATTACATCGGGACACATAAAATCAGTGAGATCAATAAGCAAGAACTAATTAAGATGATGGCGAATCGTGACCTAAAAGAATACTATCCCAGGACATCTCCACAGCCGGGTAGCACCGTACTCGAAGTATCAAAGCTTAACATAGCCGGCAAACTCCGGGATATCAGTTTCCAATTGAAGAGAGGTGAGATTCTGGGAATGGCTGGACTTGTGGGTGCCGGCAGAACCGAACTTGCCCGCGCAATCTTTGGGCTGGATCCAATCCAAAGCGGTACAATTCTGATCAACGGGAATGCGACTCACATTCATTCACCCCAGAAAGCCATCCGGTCCGGAATAGGATTTCTCACCGAAGACAGAAAACAACTGGGATTAGTCCTCAAACTGTCAGTCAGGGAGAATATCAGCCTTCCGAATCTCGATCAAATTTCCCGAAAAGGGTTTGTGAAATCGAGAGCTGAAAAGGAATTGGCTATTCGTTTCGTAAATGACTTGGCCATTAAAACACCAACCATTCAGCAAAAGGTCAATTTCCTTAGCGGTGGGAATCAGCAGAAAGTCGTATTGAGTAAATGGATTGCCCGGCACCTGGATATAATTATTTTTGATGAGCCCACCCGGGGTATTGATGTTGCATCTAAAGTTGAAATCTATCAATTGATGAACCGTTTGACTGCCGATGGCGTTGGTATTATCATGATTTCATCAGAACTTCCCGAAATTCTGGGGATGAGCGACCGAATTCTGGTCCTGAAAGAAGGAAAAATTGTGGCTGAATTTGACGCACCGGATGCAGATCAGGAGGCTATTCTCACAAAGGCTCTGGGAGGGGCGGCATGATTCAAAGAACAGTTATCCATTATGGAAGGCAGTTCGGAACCGCCCTGGGTTTGGTGTTCCTGTGTATCATTCTGTGGATACTTACACCCTATTTTTTGACATTTTCAAATATCTTGAACATTTTGGAACAGTCATCCATCAATGCAATCATTGCTGTTGGGATGACCTTTGTCATCATTACTGCAGGAATTGACCTGTCGGTGGGTTCAATACTGGCCTTTTCCGGGGTAGTGCTCGCCGCTACCTTAAAGGCAGGTGTTCCCCTGCCTCTGGCTTTAGCGGCTGGTCTCGCGGTGGGTAGTTTGTGCGGTTTGGTGAATGGTTTTCTGGTAAGCCTGGGCAAGCTTCCACCGTTTATCGTTACCTTGGGGATGATGAGCATCGCCCGCGGAGGTGCCCTGCTTTTTACCTCAGGAAGACCCATCTCGGGATTTGCTGACGGTTTCAGGTGGCTGGCAACCGGTAAATTCATTTTTATACCCATGCCTTTTGTCGTGATGCTTCTGATTTACATCGTGGCTCATCTCCTCCTGACCCGGACGAAATTCGGGCGCTACACATATGCTATCGGTGGGAATGAAGAAGCAACCCGATTATCCGGAGTCAATGTTCGTTTTCATAAAACCATGGTCTACCTGCTTTCCGGATTAACCAGTGCATTTGCTGCCGTATTACTTACTGCCCGCCTGAACTCGGCCCAGCCTATTGCCGGCATTATGTATGAGCTCGATGCCATTGCCGCGACGGTGATTGGTGGTACCAGTCTGATGGGAGGTGAAGGAACCCTGGGGGGAACGCTTATCGGTGCACTGATTATGGGCGTTCTGCGGAATGGGTTGAATATTCTGGGTGTTTCATCATTTCTTCAACAGATTATTATCGGGTCTGTGATTATATTGGCAGTGTTGTTTGATATTCTTATTAAAAAAAAATCTAAATAGCAGGTGATATCAACATGAAAATTCTGCTGGTACTCATTCTTTCCATTTCCTTTATTTTTCTTCAATGTAACAGAGAAGAGAAAAGCAGCGAACAGTCTGATCAGGTGAAAATTGCGCTGGTCCTGAAAACTCTGAACAGTCCCTTTTTTATCGATCTGAAAAAAGGTGCTGAAGAAGCAGCAAAGCTGCATGATGTTCAATTAGTCGTGCAGGCTCCGGAAAGAGAGATCGATGTAGAAAAACAGATGCAGATTATCGAAAATTTAATTCAGACCCGGGTAGATGCTATCTGTGTTACCCCCAGTGGATCCCGAGAATTGCTGCCGGCAATTTCCAAGGCCAACCAGGCAAACATTCCGGTATTGGTGATTGATACCCGTATTGACGAGAACGCAGCAAAAGAACAGGGAATTAAAACAGTTACTTTTATCGGATCTGACAACTATCAGGGTGGAAAACTCGCCGGAGAATATGCGGGTGGATTATCGGATCTTGATTTGAAGGTGGTCATCCTGGAAGGGATTCCCGGCCATGAAACCGGGGATAATCGTCTGCGGGGTTTCACCGAGGCGGTTGAAAGCTATTCAAATATTCGTATTATCGCTTCCCAACCGGCAAACTGGGAGAGGGATCAGGGATATAATGTCATGCAAAACCTGGTACAGGCACATCCGGATATCGATCTGGTCTTTGCCTGTAATGACCTCATGGCACTGGGAGCGATGGAGGCGATCATGGCAGCCGGAAAACTTGACAAAATTAAAATTATCGGATTTGATGCTATTGAAGAAGCAAGAAAAGAAATACAGCGTGGAAATCTTGAAGCTTCCATTGCACAGCATCCATCCGAAATGGGACGCCTTGCAATTGAAAATGCCATTATAGCAGTTGATGGCCAGACTATCCCGGAATATATTCCGATAAAAATTGAACTCATTACCCGCAAATAGGGATGGATTATCCGCAAGGTCTTATTGTTAGAGGAGATTTTAAGTGAACTTGACGAGCAAACGCCTCATGAAACAGACGATTCTGGGATTCTTGTCTGTCTGGTTTATTCTACATTTTATATCATGGACACAATTATCACCATTTAAGACCGAAAACCACATTATGGTCGTAATAGATGGTGTCCGGTTCTCAGAATCCTGGGGGGATGAAGGTCATAGTAATATTCCAAACCAATCGCAATTGATGGCTCCGGAAGGGATTCTATTTACACGAGTCTTTAATAAGGGTTTAACTCGAACGATTTCCAGCCATGCCGCTCTGATGACCGGCTTTTACGAGGAACTGGAAAATTCCGGTCGAGAATACCCCGGACATCCTTCAATTTTCCAGCGCTGGTTAAAAAAGACCCGGACACCTGGGGATAAAGCCTGGTATATAGCCAGCAAAGGCAAGTTGGCAGTGTTGGCCGATACAAAAGATGAAAACTGGAAAGGTCAATTTTTACCGTCTCAAAATTGTGGTATAGGCGGTTTGGGCCTTGACGCCGGACTGGGAGGAAAAGGCTACCGTAGTGATGCAGAAACCTGGGAGCAGATAAGATTTATTTTGAAGGAACATCGACCCCGACTGATGCTTGTCAATTTCAAAGATGCCGATACTTTCGGTCCCAATAAAACCTGGGAAGAATACCTCGAGGCCATCCGGCAAAGCGATGAATATGTCTATAAACTGTGGCAATGGATCCAGTCCGATGATTTCTATTCCAAAAAAACAGCACTATATATTACCTCAGATCATGGACGGCATCTGGATAATCATGAAGAGGGTTTTTTAAGTCATGGTGATGATTGCGAAGGATGTCAACATGTCTCTCTGCTGGCACTCGGACCGGATTTCCCGAAGGGAATGATTATCACCGAAAAGTATGAAACTATTGATATTCCCCTGACAATAGGGAGGATGCTGGGGGTGGACATTCCGGGAAGCCCGGGACAAATCATGCGCCCGCTCCTCTCCGATTAAAGTGAAATTTAAATTCGATGCATGATATAGAGTGTTTACCAACCTGTATTTTCGATACCATGCCTATATTGTATTATAGGTAATCATATCAAACAACTCTGTCTTGCCAGAATTGCAGAGATTAATAATAATACTTGCTTCAATATTATTAATAACCTAAATTATCTCCGCAAAATAACGCAGCAACATTTTTGTGTCGGTGTTGATTTGTAAAAGCCTCCCGGTAGATACAATTTAGCATCCAAAAAATTTTGTTGTAAAAGTATAATTATTAGTATGAGGTTTAGTCGTGGAAAAAGGTGTAGTCAAGTGGTTTAATGGTTCCAAGGGCTTTGGTTTTATTAGCCGTGAAGAGGGTGAAGATGTATTCGTTCACTACTCAGCCATTGAAGATAATGGCGGTTATCGTACTCTGGAAGAGGGCGATCAGGTTGAATTCGAAGTTGTCGACGGTCCCAAAGGCTTACAGGCAAAATCTGTAAAAAAAGCCTAATCAATAACCGACTATGAGAAAAACCCCGGTCATATGATCGGGGTTTTTTATTTTGTATAACTCTCACCCGTTTTCTTTATTCCTAAACTGTTTGAAATTTAAAATATTACGATTATCCCTTGATAAGGACAGGGTTCAATATCTAACTTTGACATTGGATGTAATTGATGAGATTGTAATGGCAAATATTAAGAGAAAAAAAGGCATTATCGGTATTTTGACCGGCGGCGGAGATGTTCCCGGACTCAATCCGGCCATCCGGGCTGTAACCATTCGGGCTATTCGGGAAGGATATCAGGTAATCGGCATTCGCCGTGGCTGGGCCGGTCTGGTGGACATTATTCGTGATAAGAAAGCTGACAATCATAATAATTATGAATTTCTGACCGAAGAGATTGTCAATAAAATGGGACGTACCGGGGGTACTTTCCTGCATACTTCCCGGACCCGTCCCAGCCGCGTCCCGGATATTAATGTCCCGCCCCATCTTAAAGACAAATACCACAAAGATGTCAATGACCTCACCCCGGAAGTTATTAAAAACCTCGATTTTCTGGGGATCGATTATCTAATTCCAATCGGTGGCGATGATACACTCAGCTTTGGAGTAAAATTATACCAAGAAGGGATCAAGGTAGTAGCGATTCCCAAAACCATGGACAATGATGTTCCGGGAACGGACTACTGTATCGGTTTCAGTACCTGCGTCACACGCACTATCATGCTCACCAACAGCCTGAGAACCTCTGCAGGTTCGCACGAACGTTTTTTGGTAATTGAAGTATTCGGCCGTTATGCCGGTTTCACTGCCATGTTACCGACGATGGCCGGGGCGGCGAATCGCTGTGTAATTCCGGAACACAAATTCAATATGAATTTACTAACCGAACTGCTGGTTCAGGACCGCTTTAAAAATCCCAGTCGCTATTCAATCCTGTTAATCTCCGAAGGGGCCATGTTCGAGGGCGGTGAAATGGTATTTGAACATTCCGAAAAAGATGCTTACGGACATGCCAAACTAGGGGGAATCAGTGACCTGGTCTCAGCCGAATTAAAAGAACTTTCCCCGAAATATTCCAATGGCCAGCGGATTAATGTGATTAAACAAAAACTGGGTTACCTGGTACGGTGTGGTGATCCGGATGCTATTGATTCTATCGTACCCATGGCCTATGGAAATTTAGCCCTGGATCTTATTTTAAAGGGAATTCATGGCAGATTGGTGGTTCTGAAAGATGGTCGTTATGACAATACTCCTCTGGATGTGGTCACCAGTACGAAAAAATTGGTGAATGTGGAGGAAGATTATAACACGCAGCGCTTACGTCCCCATTACCGCAGTTTCCAGATGAAACCGCTGTTTATCATGACCAGCGAATAAATATTCATTCTCGATGATCAGCAAAATCCCTTGATGATTTCTCCTGGTTCACTGATCATTGTTTATTGATCATTGGTTTTGATCATTGTTTATTGAATTCCAGCAAAGTTTGTAGATGCACCAACACGGAATCTGCCAGCGCCTGCAAATGGTATCCCCCTTCCAGAAATGAGGCCACCTTTCCCTGACAGGCTGCCCGGGCCAGCTCACAGATCTGACTGGTCATCAGCCCGAAATCCGCTTCTAATAAAGACAATCCACCCAAGGGATCCGCAGCGTGAGAATCAAATCCGGCTGATATTAATATAAAATCCGGATGGAATTGTCTGACCGTCTTCAGCCCCTCCGTAAAGCGTTCCAGGTAGTGTTCCCGGGAAATTCCATGCCTAAAAGGAATATTCATGGTGGTATTCTGACCCTGCCCCACCCCGGTTTCCTGATGACTTCCGGTTCCCGGGTAATGGGGAAAGAGATGGGTGGATAGGTATAACACCGATGGATCATCGTAAAAAATATCCTGGGTGCCATTTCCATGGTGAACATCCCAGTCAATAATGGCAATTCTGGATAATCCAAAATGTCTCTGAAGGTATCGTGCAGCGATGGCAATATTATTAAAAAGGCAGAATCCCATCGATCGGCTGACAGTGGCATGATGACCGGGAGGCCGTACCAGTGCCATACCATTTTGGATTCCACCTGTTTGAATTTCTGAAACCAGTCTAATTCCGCCGCCTGCCGCTAAACTCGCTGCCCGGTAGGAATCTTTGGAAACGTAGGTATCCGGATCCAGCCAGGCGGGAGCATTCCCCACAGCCTCTCGGACTTTTACCAGAACCTCTTTGGCATGGACCAGGAGCAAATCATCCTCTGTAGCCTCCAGAGCTGGCAGTATTTCAAGCTGAGCGAGCAGATTTTCATCATTTAATTTCTGCATAATAGTTTTCAATCTTTCCGGTGACTCAGGATGCCCCGGTGAGATATGTCTCAGAAAAATATCATCATAGACATAACCTGTCATTGTTTTCCCTTTCTGTCTCATAATTTCAGGCTGATTGATTTTTATTCCTGATAATTTAATCTAATATAAATAAAATCCCTTAATCATTGTTTATCGCAAAGTTCAAAAGATAAGTTAAAAGGATAAGTGAATAAGGACCATGCGGGACAGAAGATTTTTTTGAAAATCTTTTAAAATTAGGAGTTTTTCAGTAATCATTTTTTTGTATTGTATTCAAATTGATTTAAAATAATACAAAATTATTATTCATATTTTACATCTCTTCTTTAAAGCCGGATGATAAATTGTAAATATACTTTATTAAATACATTCAGACTTTCATTCAGGGGGAGATATATTTTAAAAATACATTTCTTCCCGGAATTGTATTGAAAAAGTCATCCGAAATAATGTTCAGATAAAATGAATATCAAATTACTGCCACTTTTACCTTGAATTATTAGTAGTAAAGCATTACATTATTAGTGTCATATGATGATAGCGGCCAGACGCAGGATAACTGGGAATCTGCTCATTCTATCCACCTTCTCATATCTTAGTTTCTTCGGTCTAAAATAAATTTTCCGTTCGTATACAGTTAATCCTTTCCTCTGTAAGAGTAGCCCGAGTTGGTTAAGTGGTTATATTCATCATGTTTTAAATAGTGATAAATGATGTATTATGAGAAAAAACGTTCATATATGTGAATATATTCATTACTAAGGGTCATCGTAAGAACCTATTATTAATAACCGAGGGATTATCTAATTTTTGATATTATATCCAGCTATTTAATAGAATTTGTCTAAGTATAAAGGTTGCAGTGATACATTACTCATTAATTGCACATTTAAACCAACTATGAAAGGAGGTGAAGAATTTTTCAAGTAAATTACATCATAATAAAAGATTTTATTTAAATCTATTAACTATTTTACGGAGGTGTGTATGAGACTAACTTTATACCTTATTGTACTATTTTTCACTATTTTATTTTTATCAAATGTGGCTTCAGGCCAGAACGGTTTGACCTCATTGGAGGAACTGGGGAAGGCAATCTATTTTGACAAAATTGCCGATCCGGACCGCATGGCCTGTGCGGATTGTCATCATCCCAGAGCCGGTTTTACCGGACCCATTCCGGGCGTCAACAACAAAGGATCCGTCTATCGCGGCGCCGTTCCGCAGCGATTTGGAAACCGCAAACCGCCCAGTGCAGCCTATGCTACAGACAGTCCTGTTTTCTATTATGACACTGACGAAGAACTTTTTATCGGAGGAAATTTCTGGGACGGTCGCGCTACCGGCTGGAGCTTAGGAGCTCCGGCGGCAGAACAGGCATTGGGCCCGTTCCTTAATCCGGTAGAACAGAACAACGCCAGTAAACTGGCGGTGCTGGAGCAAATCGCGTCCTCCAAATATGCCTACCTCTGGGAAATCGTATGGGGACTTCCGATTTCGCTTGATCCCGCAGATGTAGACACCGAATATGATCGCATTGGACTCGCCATTAATGCCTTCGAAGGTTCCAGCGAAGTCAATCAGTATTCTTCCAAGTATGATGCCTACCTGGCCGGACAAGCAGCATTAACATCCCAGGAAGCGTGGGGTTTGGAACTGTTTGAAGGAAAAGCACAATGTTCCGCTTGTCATCCCAGTGAAGCTGGACCTTTGGGTGAACCACCTCTTTTCACAGATTTCACCTTTGATAACCTGGGAATTCCAAAAAATCCCCTGAATCCTTACTATGATATGGATGAGGTATTTCTGGATGACGGCACGCCAATTAATCCTCTGGGAGATAGCTGGATCGATCCTGGATTAGGAGGTTTCCTGGCAACTTTGCCTGCATCTAATTTTGAACAATGGGAAATAGACAAAACAACAGCAGTTAATGATAACTATGGCAAACATAAAGTACCCACTCTTCGTAATGTCGATAAACGTCCCGATGTGGATTTTATCAAAGCCTATGGACATAACGGTTTCTTCAAGTCACTAGAAGCCATCGTGCACTTCTACAATACCCGCGATGTGGAAATCTGGCCTGCCCCGGAAGTCTCAGATAATGTCAATACTGAAGAATTAGGTGATCTGGGGCTCACTGCTGAAGAAGAAACGGCCATTGTTGCCTTCATGAAGACCCTCAGTGATGGGTATGATCCCACAGCTGACAAGCAATCCGTTACCATGGAAATGACACTCGATGCATCTGATTTCCGGCTGGCTCAAAACTACCCCAATCCCTTTAATCCGCAGACGACGATTACCTTTGATCTTCCTGCACCCAGTGAGGTCACCCTGAAAATCTATAATGTGCTCGGGGAAGAAGTGGCAACCCTTCTCTCCAATTCTCTACCCTCCGGCCCTCACTCTATTGTATGGGTCGCCTCGAACTATACCAGCGGGGTATACCTTTACAAGCTGGAAACCCCTGAATTTGTTCAAACCCGCAAAATGATGTTAATGAAGTAGTTTCCTCTCTACTTTTATTCTTTTTTAAGCCAGTGAAATTTCATTTTTCACTGGCTTTTATTTTATGTTATTAAGCTTATTTACTTTTGACCGATTTCCTAGCTATGCGCAAATAGGCTCGTCAATCCAAACCAGACTTCTATCTAATCTTTAAAAGATTCATAGTAAACAAAAATGGGGCATACCCGTTCATAGAGGCTCTCCAAGAAAATCATCCGAGATTAAAACGGACAATGTAATTTTGAAGAGATTCAAAGTCGATAATTCGGCGCCATGATGATTATGCGATACAATATTCACCAGCCCTGGGCCGAATTCCCTGTTTTATTTTATCGCCCGGCTTAGCTTTTCAAATCCTTCAACACCTGCTCAAGGTAAATATGGAATCAGATAACACTTTATTAAAAGCTTTCTGTGTAAAAGGGAAATAGGTGTTACTTTACTCCTAGGGCATGTAAATTATAACAGATAGATTATATCGAACAATAACGTCCATCCGGATCATTCTCCCGAAACACCCGGCTAATTTCCTACCCATTGTTGGGACCGATGCGGGAAGTTGGACAATAACTGTAAAATCCAGTGTCAATAAGCGGTTATTGTTGGTGATATAAAATCCCAGGCGCTGATGCATAACCGCCTTGGTACTATCTGGAATGATATCAGCTTGCCCTGATTCTGGCTCAGTATAGGAAATTCCTGGTAACGAATATTCCGGGAAAATTTTCTCGGGATCAGACCATTCCCGGCCATTTTCCGAAATCATTAGCATGGTTCTGAACGGATCAGTATGATCTCTTATGAAGAGTTTTCTGACTGTAAATAATCAGAGGATAAAAATCCAATTATAAAATTGAAATAGCACCCTTATCCAGACGGTTATTAGCGTATTTACGGGAGCCTCAGCGTAAAAAACACCCCATTCCTTGACAAATCTGGTAAATTTTGTAAATTAAGATATGAACTACTTTGATTTAAACAGATGAGACTGTAATTAAAACTATATCCCCTTCAGAACCTGAAGGCGATTATGTTGGAGCAGACAATCATGAAATCTATTACAACAATCATCCACCGTAAAAATTTAGCCTGGATTAATTTTTCACTTTTGTTCCTGTTGATCCTTTCCTGCCAGAAAGACCAGACTGTTATTCAATCCCCGGTAGGAAATACCTTGCCGGCCCCGGAACAGACCGATGATGGCTGGAATACCGCGAGTCCGGAAGAAGTCAATCTGAACAGCAGCTACCTGATCGACATGCTTGAATACCTGGATGGTGCAGCTGATCACAACGTCCACGCTATTCTGGTGGTAAAAGATGATCGGCTTGTTTTTGAACAATACTACCGGGGCCACGTTTTTCTATATTCAGGAGAAGATTTTCTGGGGGAAGAGATCGAATACAACCGGGAGACTTTACAGAGTCTGCATTCTGTGTCAAAAAGCTTTACCTCCATAGCTATCGGGCTGGCGGGTGATCTGGGTTTTCTGCCCAGTATTAACGATTCTCTTTTCTCATTTTTCCCGGAGTATGCCCATCTTTGTACCCCCGAAAAAACGCAAATTACCCTGAAACACCTGTTAACCATGACCTCAGGATTTGAATGGAATGAATGGGATGTACCCTTGAGTAGCTCTCAAAATGACGTTATCCGTCTCTGGAGAGTTGCCGATCCGCTGGCCTATGTACTGGCAAAACCCGTGGTAACCACCCCCGGAAATTCATTCTATTACAATGGTGGAAATACCCATTTACTGGGAGAAATCATCCGTAAAATCAGCAATCAAAACCTGGACTGGTTTTTGCGACTTTATCTGTTTGAATTGTTGGGGATTACAGATTCTCACTGGGCGTATTTCCCAGACGGAGTAGTGGATGCGGGGGGTGGTTTAAGTTTACAACCGCGGGCGATGGCAAAAATCGGTTATCTCTTTCTGAATGGCGGTATATGGGAAGGAAACCAACTTATTTCCCAGGAGTGGATAGCCGAATCTACAACGCCTTACATCTTTCTACCGCAGCTGGGGTGGGCAGAGGCGTATGCCTATCAATGGTGGATTAAAAGTTATCGCATCGGCCCAAGGACTATACCGGTCTACTTTGCCGGTGGATGGGGAGGGCAAAACATCCTCATAATCGAAAGCTTGAATATGGTGGTTATCTTTACCGGAAGTAACTATACCGCAGCAGATCCTAGTGATTTTCTGATGATGCATTTTATCCTGCCGGCTGTTGACTCACTTTAAGGAATATCTCATGTCACGCTCGAAATTATTATGAGAATCCAATCCTCCCATCACCATTTTAAGGATTCTGGAGTTCCGGACTCCAACAAAATGTTTTCCCATCGATTTGCCGGGATTTATTCACCTTCAATTTTACCCGCTGCTATTTCTTAACCTGTAATTATGCGCATTATTTCATTTCATTGCAACCGATACGCTTCTCTCCCCAGCTCATTTGAAAATGTCACAAATTTTTGTATATTATAATACCAAGGAAACGGTTTTTCCTGGAATACGATCAGGTAAATTCAGGTACTGTAATAACTTCCAAATATTTTCTTGATCCGATGGTTTTGCTCCTTAAAAAGTAATTTTTAATAATCATATGTGATTATAACTAATTGTTTCACATTTCAATTCACACAATACCACAAGATGCATCATAAATTAACATGAAGGAGTAAAGGATGAATTCCTGTAAAAGGGTAAGAATCATAAGCTGCTTCATTCTGATAGCCGGGGTGTTTCTGAGCTGCGGGGCAAGGCATAAATTGGTTGACGATCTGATCTATAAAGATGAGAAATTTACTTATCAGAATTTGAAGGGGGCTGGATTAATTGTCGGGGGCGTTGCTTCAGATGTTCTTAAGATCTCTCGCAAGGAGCGTCTGGAATATAGTTCAACTTTTTCGCAAATTTTGATAGAAAAGTTGAAGGATGCATCTTTAATTCAAATTACCAATCCCACACAATTGATTGATCACATAGGTCAAACCTCATATTTCGGTATGATGAAAGACCTTGACGCCGAAAAAACCCTGAGCAACTTGTGGGCAGACAGCCTGCGAACAGCATTACCGGATGCCCAGTTCATTCTGTTTGCCTATATTGTCAATGAAAATATAGTCGACGAATCCCATGACCGGTATGTTGAATCAGCCGAAGGCCAGGAGCTAGAAACAGAGTATGAAAAGACCTACTACATCACCGTCGAATTTCTTTTATATGATCTTTTTCGAAAAGAATTGGTCTGGAATAATTCTGTGTTCAATAAGGCTCATCGCACTGAAAGCAGAACAACCCAATCGGGCTGTTTTGAATCGTGCATAAATGATATATTTCAGAATATTCTATTTGGAGAGCCGGCTGAAATCAGTCGCGAGGAAGTTTTCGCAAAAATAGTGGAGAAATTTGCTGAGGATATTGCCAAGATTTAATATCACCCCTTAATATCGCTTTACTCACGACAGATAGTTGAGAGTCTATGAAATACATCAGTAAAAAATACACTTTCATCCTGTTTTCGGTCATTTTTGTCTTTATATCGTATCATTCTCCTTCCTGTCTGGCGGGAAATAAAATGAATGGTCCGGCAAATCCTGAACCAAAGAATCAGCTGGAGACCTATGGGAGCGGAGATAATTTTTTACTCAATATGTATCAGAATTGGATCTCGCCTGTCAAAGGAGGCAATACCTGTCCCATGTTTCCGGCCTGTTCCCAGTACACAAAAATGAGTTTTCAGTTTCTACCATGGTATGAGGCTTATACCATCAGTCTTGAGCGTTTATTACGATGCGGGAATGAATTAGACCTCTACCCTGTACTCAGAGTCAATGGGCAGGTACATTGGTATGATCCGGTCACAGTCAAGTATTCAGAACGTAAACTATACAAAATTGATCATGATAAATAATTTGTTGTTGATCTTTTGGTTGATTTTTACTTCTCTGGCTCATGCCCAGAATTATCCGACTGAATCATTTGCAGATTATTTATTTGGGGAAGGCGAATACTACCGGGCAGTTACCGAATATTACCGCATGCTTCATTCAACTTCGAATGCTGAAGAGAGATTTCTGTTATGGCGAAAAATAGGCTTATGTTATATAGAGGGTGAAGACTATGATGGATTTATTTCATTCTATAAAAAAAATAAACATAATTTTACTGCAAAGTCTGTGCTTGATGCTGAAATGAAATTGAATTTGGGTAAGAGTTATTACCATCTTGATCGTTACAGACAGGCAATCAGCAGTCTGGATTCTTCACGATTGAGTCCAAATAATCATTTCTTTAATGCTTCCCAATTATTGTTAGGCATTTCATATAGTCGCAATTATGAATGGCAGAGTTCTATAAAAGAGCTGCAATTAATCAGCCAAAATAATTCACTGAACGATAAAATCATTGCCGATAATCTAATCCGATCCTTCCAGAATGGTCCGAATCTGACATACCGCAATCCAACTCTGGCAGGGGGAATGTCAGCCATTCTTCCGGGTGCTGGTTATGCCTATTGTCACCGCTGGGGGACGGCGGTCGCTTCTCTAATCGTCAATGGACTGATTGTATGGACCCTCTCAGATGCTTTGAAAAACCAGCAGTACGGATTTGCTTCATTAACAGGTTTCATCGGAATTGGCTGGTACATCGGAAATATCAGGGGTTCAGCAAAAGCCGCAAAGAATTACAACACCCTTGTCCGTGATG
>CP070707.1:2896807-2919527 GCA_020350205.1 bacterium | reverse complement strand
TTATCGTTTTTTAGAAGTACAACACTCTGGCCAGCCAGTTTTTGGGCAATTTGCCGATGCTCTTCATTGACCAGCGGAGGATATTTTGTGGAATCGGTACAGGGATTTTCAAAAAGACCCAGTTGAAATTTTATGAAAAGGATCCTTTTTACAGCCTCATTTATCTCTTCTTCACTAATCCGGTTTTTATTAAGTAAGGCCGGAATGTATTCTGCATAGGAGGTACTCGCCATTTCCATATCCACTCCGGCTCTGATGGCCTGAGCGGCAGCGCTTTCCCGATCCGGGGTAAAACCGTGCGTGACCTGCTGAATGACGGATTCCCAATCACTGACAACAAACCCCTTGAACTTCCACTCCTGGCGCAGAACCTGGCGAAGCAGAAATTCATTGCCAGTGGCAGGGACTCCGTTGATTTCATTAAAAGCAGCCATAATTGTGGCAACCCCATTGTCGACACAGGCCTTAAATGGGGGGAGGTAGACATCGCGCAATTCATTCTCCGGAATACTGGCGGTATTATAATCTCTTCCACCTTCTGCGGCTCCATATCCCGCAAAATGTTTGGCGCAAGCTGCAATACGGCCGTTTTCACGGAGATCATCCCCCTGAAATCCTCTGACCATAGCGGCTGCCAAGCGGGAATTCAAGTGGGGATCTTCACCCAGCGATTCAGCAATTCTCCCCCAGCGCGGATCACGGGTGATATCCACCATGGGTGCAAATGTCCAGTTGATACCAACCGAGTTTGCCTCCAAAGCCGCCATCCGGGCTCCTTCTTCCACCAACCCGGGATTCCAGGTAGCTGCCTGACCAAGCGGAATGGGTAGAATCGTTTTGAATCCATGAATGACATCCCTTCCGATGAGCAAAGGAATACCCAGGCGGCTTTCCTCCACCGCAATTCTCTGGAGCTCGTTGATGGTATTGATATCTACTTCATTGAGAACTGATCCCACCAAACCGAATTGTATTTTCTCTTTAAATTCAGCGGGAATTTGTCCTCCAAATCCATTGAACTGGGACATTTGCCCGATTTTTTCCTGCAAGGTCATCCGGAGGACCAGACTATCCACCTGCTTGATAATCTGGGAATCCTCAGCCTGACCCAAAGCGTTATTACGGCCTGGGGAATAGAGCAAAATACTCAGAAGCAGTAAATATAAATAAGGCGTTCGATAATAACTGTCCATAGTGTTCAATTTTCTTTTCACTGTGTTCAGATTGATTTTCATAGTTGGAGTTCTAAGCATTATTAAAATCGTCCCGGTTTTTAGCGCCGGGATTACTTGATGAGCACCATTTTTTTACTCAATTCACCTGTTTCCGTCGACAGTTTATACCAGTAGATGCCGCTGGAAAGAGACTCAGCATTCAAGAAAACACGATGATTTCCGGCTGCCAGGTCATCATTGACTAAATCCCGGATAAAACTTCCGCGAACATCAAACAAGTCCAGCCGAACCCGCATCCTTTTGGAAAGTATAAATTCAATCTTCGTCCTGGAATTGAATGGATTGGGATAATTTTGCTGAAGCTGAAAATTATCGGGGATGATCTGCCCCCGGTATCCATCTTCTATGGAGCTGCTGGTACTTCCGGCAAAATATCCTGAAACAAAGATGAGCGGTGCATTCCAGTTTATGGCAATTTCATTGGATGCATAACTCCCCTGATCATCCATATAGCAAAGAGCAGGAGGAGTTGATGATGTAAAATGCGCCTGTAAAACCGGATCACTCAAGTACTGATCTGGCCCACCAACCAGCAGCCCCGGTACGGGTTCTGCGATTCCATCGGCTCCCGATGGCCGGTGGTGCGGAAACATTGGGCTCTCTGTGCCGCTTCCGGTTACAAATGACAGACCATGGGCATTTCGGCCCATCACATAATGGAGTTGATCCAGGGCCACACTCTTAAATGATTCATTCTGGAACTTCTCATAACCCAGAACAAGTATGAGAGCGTGATTCATAACCATAGAATTACAGCCCCATACATATTCGCCCGGATTTATAGACACCAGAAATCCATTACTATAACTGCGAATAACCAGATTTTGGCACATGGAATTCAAGGAAGTAGTGAGAGAACTCTGAATACCGGTATTGATGTCGTTACGCTGCCCAAAAATATAGGTCAGATGCGCCATGGGCCTCACATTTCTCCAGTTCATGGCAGAATTTATTAACCCCCCTGAATTATAATTTGTAATGAAATAATTATGATAGTCAGAACTGCCCGTGGTCAAATACAGCTCTACGGCAGCCCATAATCTTTCATCACTGTCATCGCTGTCTCCATAAACTCCGGTCGCTGTTCCAGGTGGATTACTGAAACCTCCTGGGGGCACGATAGTTGGGTGCAATTCCAGATAATCCCAGGCTAGTTCTGCGGAATTGCGGCAAAGATTTGCAAACACCGTATCCACCGGATAAAAGATACGGGCAGCCCGGGCCATGACTGCCGCAAAATCCCCGGTGGCAGGAGTTGAAACCTGATATATAAAACGGGTTGAATTATCATTCTGAGGCATGATGAATGGTGAAAACTGTTCCGGGGTCAGTTTATGGTATACCCCGCCGTCAGGATTTTGCATGGTCAGCATCCATTCTAATTCAATTCTGACTTCATCCAAAATATCAGGGATGCCATTGCCACTTTCCGCAATGTTCAGATCATCCCGGTTGAATTTTCCGGGAAAATATTCTGATGCCATGAGTAAGGTTCCGATTGAAATACCAGCATTAACAATATATTTCCCGTAATCCCCGGCATCGTGCCAGCCACCGCGCGCAAGATGGAATCCGGTTGATCCGGTGGTTGAATGAAATATTCCATCTAAGATATGGCAGCGGGGATGGTAGTAATTACCCACGGTTGGACCGAGCAGATCATACCCGCAACGCTGGAAATAAAGCCCTTTCAGGCTTTGTTTGTACAATTGATTATAGACAGAGTCGTGAATAATAAAACCAAAAGAGGAATCGCTCGGGAGAATTTTACAGTAATAATTCCCGGAACTCGTTAAACTGCTAAAATCCCCTTTATAGAGATCCATTCCGGTTGCAGGATCACTAAGAGTGAATAATTCCAGTTGATTTTTAAACACCACCGTTTGATTTGTGGCATCGAGAATTACAAAACTGTCTGCGAACTCACTGGAAAAAATAAATTTAGGATCATTCTCCCGATAACCGAGCTGATTAACAAATATCTCACCCTTTGCGATAGAAGTTAAACAGGCAAAAAATAAAAGGACAACGATCCTTTCCGGTCCTGACATCAGAATTCTATCCCAACTGTATACTTGTATACATTATCAAACAGACCAAAATCCGCATAGGCGAAGTCAAACCTGAACAGAATATTCCCCATAATAGGATATAAGAGTCCCGCACCTAGGGTAAGAGATTCCTCGGCATCCTGTAAAAAAAGTGTGTTATAGCCACCTCTGAGTGCCAGCATATTTCGAAAAACGTATTCACCGCCCACACTGACACTTTCATAATTATTATTGGGATGTTCAGCATCCACTGCAAACACTGCCTTATGAAATTCAGTATTAAACAATTGATACGCCAAGCCAATCCTGAAATTTAAAGGAAGCGGCCAGCTTGCCATCTGTATTTCGCCCGGAATCCGACCATTATTTCCCGAAGAATTCGGATTGGGATCATACAGAATTAAGGAGTTAGGTCCGCCTAATTTCATTTGGGTTCCAAAATTGGTAATAGCCATCCCCAAATTCAATCCTCTGAAGGGAGTGACATAGTGAACCCCTAAATCAACCGCAAATCCCATGGCAGTCATTTCCCAAATTTTCTGTCGGATGACCTTTGTGTTCATCCCGATAGAGAATCTATCGGTTAACCTGTAAGCATAGGCCAGGCTAACGGCAAAGTCCGATGCTTTGAATATTTGTCCATTACCTTCAGGTTCTTCAATAGTCGTTACTTCCATATCACCCATGGTCAAAGCCGTAATACTGAGTCCGACTGCACCATATCTTCCTAAATTGAAGGACCCGCTCATATAATCAAAATTTATATCAGCAATCCACTCTGAATGATTGAACGTGAATCCATGTCTCTGTAATTTGGCCAGACCACCGGCATTCCAGTACAGGGTACTTGGATCATCGGCCAGAGCTGTAAATGCCGATCCCATAGATAACGCCCTGGCGCCTACCCCGATTTCTAAAAAATTAGCAGCTGTCGTTCCGCGCTTTGATACGTTTGAGCGGTAGGTTTGATCTTGTGCGGCAACATGGATGATCATAAACAAAATAATGATGTGAACCTTTATAAATGCAGTGGCTTTCATTATTCGACTCCAATTTTATTTAATAACGGCAAATTTGCCGATATAATTTCCGATTCCAGGGGCGTCTATATGGTAAACATAGATCCCATAGGCAATTTCCATTCCATCCTCTGTCAGCAGATCCCAGGAATGTGCTCCATCTTCTGCAGGATTATCATGCTCCAGTGTTTTCACTAATACACCAGAAACTGTAAATATCCGGATGGTACATTTAGGCGGCAAATGAATGAAATCGATTTTTCGCTGCCCTCTTCCCGAACCAAACAGATTGCGCGGTTCCCAGGCGGCCGTACCTATGTAAGGATTAGGGACGACTTTAATTCTGCCTAAGTTATTTTTCGCTAAGTTAATATCCACTTTCGAGGCTTTGGTTGAAAACTCGAAATAATCACCCTCATAATACGGTTTATAGGTGCGTAAAATGAATTCGTCACCTGGTTGTGGTTCAATGGGGGAACCGGCCGGAGGGTAACCATAAGTGACATTATAAGCAAATTTAAACTGGTTATTAAGAAATTCAATAATGGTGATTGTATCGCCAACCGTCAGGCTGCGGGAGTTATCAATATCCCAGATTTCAAATTCCGCCCGACGATCTTCGGTGAGATTCCATACTCTAATATGCGCAGGAATCTGAAAGTTATATGATGTGTCCACATTTGTATCATAAAATGTAACCTTATAATCTGCCGGCCACGGTACATTTAAAGCATGATATTTCTGTGCGGGTAATGTCGCCTGTACATTAACATTTCCCAGGCCACCTGTCAACCAGCCGGTCCTGGTCGGATCAATACCAACCAGGGTATCAACCTGAAAGTTAAGGACAATTCCATCGACTACCGGTGTTGGGTGTGCCTCACCAAAAATCGTTGCATCAAGGTCGGAAACGATCGGAATTGTCGTATCACCCTGAACCTGATAGATTCCATAGGTAGAGGTCTGATAAAGGGGGTAATCACCGGTTGATGCAAATTGTAACCGATAGGTTTCTTCTTCCTTGACAAGCACCGGATCAACCACTTCGGCAACCGCATGGCCGGTTCCAATTCCCTCAGAGACCTGATCGAAGTCACCTTCAATCTGGGGCGGCACATATCCCGCTGCAGGCGCATTGGGTGTTACCACCGCACAGTTTATATCTATGAACTCTATGTTCCCGGTGATGTCAACACTGATATTCTTGGTGCATTCACTGGGCGTCAGACCGAGAGTCCCGAATTCCGGATCTCCCTGGTCATATGATACGCAGGCATAATAGTAGGTTTGACCATTATTTACATCGGTGTCGACAAAAGAATGACGCAGACCACTGTCATCTCCTCTCCAGAAATGGGCTCCATTGATTCCAATCGGATCCGGCCCCTTTATGCCATTATTGTAATCAAATTGGGCAATGGGTTTCCAATACCTCGGCTCCCCTTTGGAATCGGTAATTACTTTGATATCCTGAAATTCCGGATCGGTACTCCGGTATATCAGGTACCCCTCAAAATCTTTGCGGGGATTCCCCAGAGAATCGCTGAGAAAACGATCTACGGATTCTTCTGCCACATCGTCCCAGTAAAGATATACCTTCCCATCAGCCGGGATTGCAGTCAGAGTAGGTTTATACGGAGGAGCAGCAAAATTATAGTTGGCATTGTATATGGCCTGTACTGTAATTTTATTGAACACCAGGTCCTCTAAATCACTTCCAAACACCAGCGCCATGGAAAATCGATCGCGGGTGTTTTTGCGCAATTCGAACGGACCCGATCCAAAGAGCAGATGTATATTTGATCTCTGCAGGCTGGTATCAAAATTTTGATAGGTCATGCGCCGCCATAAACCCTCATCGTGTTTGGGCCAGCCATCTCCGCCACCCCCTTCGATCAATCGGTAGATGGCCAGGCTGGTCAGGCCGATCTGATCGGATTCATCTTTATCTGTCTCATCAAAATTGGGTTCTCCCGGTGTGGGCAATCCATCACCCTCTCCCTCATCCGGTCCGTTATATTGTCTATCATAAGGACCGACCCCGTCTTTACCTAAATCATCATTCAGGGGTTCGTTTTCAGGATCCCAGCTGCCGTTGTTATTCAAATCTGTATATGAACGCCAGTCACCATCATTATCAATGAGATCATCGCGTCTTTCATCAATAATTCCGTCTTCATCATCATCAATCCCATTGTATGGCTTACCGGGACTTTCCAGATAGGCATATCCCATATAGCCAACTGGTCCCCAGCCTCCGGGTGTACCGATACCATTATCATCGTACCCATAGGCCAGATCCAGTTTAGTATCAAATGAGGCATTATCATCACCGGAATCATCTGTGCCCCCAATCCCTACATCTGTCAGGAATCCAAAAACAGTCTGATCGTAGGTGGTATCGGAGATATTTACTATATCATAGTGCCAGAAAATGTTGTCTTCCGCTAAAACATGAGACCACTGAAATCCGCGAACTTCGACCCGCAATCCCAGACCACCGCGATTAGAGTCAGAGGCAATCGGATAATAATTATACGGAGGCCGTTTAAATTCCGCATCCTTTGAATCATCCATTACAAAATATGTCTCCAGGTCTGCATTAGTTACACCACGGCCGAAATAACCGTTCCAGTAGGTAAAATTGTCCACATATCCATCGCCGTCATCATCTTTTCCGGGCTCTCCCTCTATTTCCTTCAGGTTTTGCCATAAGGAAGGATCAACTTCCATCTCTATAAAAATAGGACTGGGCCACATTTCCGGCCAACTGGTTGGATTATTACTGATGGCCGGTTTTTCAGAACCGGCATTTACATAACCAGGAATCGGTTCCCATCCCCAGGGGGTGCCCGTGACAGGATCGAAATCGAAATGTTCACGATAGGCGGTTTCCATGGGATGGACGATCGTACCAGATTGGGTCATTATTTCTGCGCCAACGATCATACAGACGCCGTCCAGATATGAATGACCACTGCCTTTGGGCCATTCACCGGATGGCTGATCCGGCCAACGTGCCACTTCTGCCTGATTAAAATACAGGGTTCTAACCAGATTACCATCCATAATGCCTCTCTTTCGGTACAGCCTATCCCCGTAGGGATCATTCCGAAAAGCTTCTACAACGTTTTCAGGAATCTGGGCATAAATCAAGGCAGAAAGAACCAAAAGGAGCAGGCCAATTGAATTTATAAAATATTTGAACATCAATTGATCCTCCAGTACTCACGTTTAATATGTAATTCGTAAACCCACGCGAATTTCTCGGGGTGCTGAATAGAATGTTGGATTATTTACATAAGCATCAATGGTGTGCAACCCAATTACATCACCGGCAAATTGGGTGTTATAATCTACCGCCGCACGACCACTTGATCCATACACATTGACTTCATTTAAACGGTCAAAAATGTTGTATACAAAGAAAAATGTGGAAAGTTTGACTTTTCCTATATTGAAAAACTTTTCAAACCGGGCATCAAAGGTGAGAAAAGCCGGTTTCCTGCGGTCATTCCGGAAAGTGATATCAACCGGGTTAAAAAACCGGTCCGCGGTATAAGGAGTCCCGCTACCGTAGCGGCCGATAAGACCCAGATTCCAGTTTCCCGGTTTCCCGGTATTCACTGCAAAATTAAGCGTATGCCTCTGATCCCAATCCAGAGGGATAAGAGTTTTTTCCGGTTCTTCGTTGTTCCTCTCCCGGTTTAAAGCATCCTGAGGATCCGAGGCGTTTCCTTTAGCAATTTGATAGGTATAATCCAAATTAGCGCCCCATAATCCCGAAAAGCGTTTTTCCAGGCTGAGGATTAAACCGGTAACATTTGCATAATCCCGGTTAATAAATCGGGCGTATTTTCTGGTATCATAGGTTTCTATTAATTCAACCTGCACCCAATTCCGGATATCACTGTAATATGCCGTTACATACATCACCAGGTCGGAATACAACACCTGCTGCAATCCCAGTTCATATTTTACAGTACTTTCCGATTTCAAATCAGGATTTCCCACCACCGTTTCAAATTCCCCGGTTTCACCGGTTTCTGATCCAATCTGAAAGGTTGTTCTGCCATCCGGCAAGTCAACAATATTACGGTAAAGTTGATCAAAATTAGGAACCTGGAAAAAATGGCCATAGGATCCATAGATGACACCACTGGCCGATATCGGGAAAGCAACGCTAAAGCGCGGGCTCACTTGCTGTTTGCGGTCAGCTTTTTTTTCTCCGGAGGGAAACAGCGGATTATACTGGGGGTTACGAGGATTCGAGGGTATTTTGGTGTTGGGATCGAAATAATCATAACGAACCCCGAAATTAACGATGAAATCCTCGTACTCCATTTTATCTTGAAGGTAAATATTGAATTCGAAAGGTTCGCGGGTATAACTTTCCCATCCGGGTGCATTTTCCTCAGGATACACAATATCATACTTGGTTTCATCATCTGGCGAGGCGTTGGGACTGGCACGAAAAGCCGTATAAAATTGACTGAGGTCGTGGATTCGATACTCTGCTCCCAAGGTAATCTTGTGCTCTTTGGTGATTTGACTGACCAGGTCATATTTACCAATCATGGTAATCAGATCCCGATTATAGCGGTCGCTTTGATTTCCCCCGGTTCGGAAGGTATAGCCCGATTGAGGATTTCCTAATTCCGGGATAACATAACCTTCGGCAAATGGATCTTCGAAAACATAGCCGGTATAGATACTTCTGCTATAAGCCCCTTTTAGAGTTTGAAAAGTGCTATTGGAAAGGGTATGATTTAATATCAAGTTATGATGCAAATTACTGTTAAAGTGGCTTTTAATCCCATCCGGAGCCAACCTGTAGCCATGATCATAATCGCGGTTTTCGTTATCATCCCAGAAAAAGGTATAGTTTACTTTCATGGAAGGGATGAAATAATAGGTCAATTTGCCCTGCAGAGAATACTTCTTGAAGGGATCCATTCGGACATAGGTCCCATCTCCACTGGGTGTAAATGGAAAATTATCATCAATTTTATACAGTCTTCTTCCGTAATACCGACCATCCGATCTGAAATATCTGCCGGTAGCGAAAAATTTTAATTTATTGAAGAGTGGCAGAGGTCCGCTGACTGTCGCTTGTACATTTTCTGACCGACCCCCATTATCAATTCCGAGATTCGGGAAGATATCACTGTTATTGGTAAAATAATTTCCTACATAACCGGAAAGATCGTAATCAAATTTATTACCACCTTCCTTGGTTACCATATTGACGACCGCTGACATAGCCTGGCCGTATTCAGCATTAAAAGTTCCGCTAATCACTTCCAATTGCTGAATAGAAGTGTTCTCAATTTCTACAGCCACTTCATTGTTATACTGATCTTTAACCGGAATTCCATCCACCAGATAAGCTACTTCGCCTGATCGGCCTCCCCTAAAATGCCCGTCAATTACCCCAGCCTGCAGGTTCACGATCTCATTAAAATTCTCTACCGGAAGGGACTTAAAATCTTCAGTTGAGATAGTAACCGAGGTAGACGTAACATCTTTTTGAATCAGAGGTCTCTCCGCAACCACCGTAATCTCTTCCCCCAAATCCAGCGCTTCCGGAGCCATCTTTAAATCCAGTCGTGTGGTTAAGTCAATATTGACTTCCACATCATTTACCCTCTGTTCCCGGTAATTTAACATCTGCGCGACAAGGGTGTATTCTCCAGGGGGTATGTTGAGAATATAAAAGAAACCATCTATATCCGATGCAGAGCCATAAGGATACCCCTCGATATAAATATTTACCCCGATCAATGGCTCCCCGGTGGATGCATCTGAAATCCTCCCTGAAATCTTCCCGGTTGTTCCCGCGCGTCCAAAAGTCAATAATAATAAAAGTACAATTACGGAAAGACTCATAATCATTGAAAACCGCAGTATCCCCTTCAATTGGATCACCTCCGCATAATATTAAATAAAATGCACAAAAGAAAAGCGGGATACCCCTGAAGGCATCCCGCTTCACTATATTTTACTTCATCAAAATCATTTTCTTGACACTTTCAAATTCAGCCGTCTTCAGATAGTAAAAATAAATTCCTGAGGCCAGCCGAAGTGCATCAAATTGAACGGTATATACGCCAGCGGGCTGCACATTATTCACCAATGTTGCCACTTTCTGTCCCAAGGCGTTATAGACGACCAGCTGCACTTCACTTCTGGTTTTCAAACTATACTGAATTTGAGTTGAGGGATTGAACGGGTTTGGATAATTCTGCTCCAGGCGATAAGAGAAAATTATCGGAGCATTGGGATCATCAACCCCCAAGGGATATAATCGTGTCCCCACCCAGGAGTGGAGCCAGTAGAGAGGTGATTGATATGAGGTATCATCATTGTACTGAGACCAGGTCATGATACCTTCCCGAATACCACCGCCATCGGCATCGTTGGTGGCGAAATCAATGGGAATTCGATAACCATTCTCAGGCACAAATACGTCATCACCTGATACAGCCGCTAAATCTGCCCAAGATATTTTTCCTTCGACCACGTAACCGGTCGGGAATTTAGTACCCCAGTGATATTCTACAGGAGATACTGAACTTCCCCGGGCATCCAGCATAACCTCGTTGGGCAGAAATCTGAAATGATAATCAGGAGTCGAACTGCCAATACCATAGCTACCATGTGGCGGACCTTCCCAGTTATACAAACCGATAAACAGATCCGGACTGTCCTTCTCCCAGGAATTCGTCGCGGTGGTATCAACCACATCATCGGTCACATCAAAAGCAAAATAGAAATAATCCGCATCACCGGCTAAATATGCCAAAACAGAAAGGTCACCATCACCTGTAATGGTAGTATTGGTCACAATGTGGGCACCTTCAGAGGGGAACATGCGGAAAGC
This sequence comes from bacterium, assembly GCA_020350205.1. Taxonomy (GTDB): domain Bacteria; phylum Calditrichota; class Calditrichia; order RBG-13-44-9; family RBG-13-44-9; genus RQOF01. The sequence continues at coordinate 2,908,339 of CP070707.1, read as the reverse complement.
CGTCACCCCTGTCCACTCGCTCAGGTTACCATCCGCCACAAAATTAGTCGGCGTAGTCAGCGACAAAGTAGGAATGCCTTTTGCGGTATTCGTTACAACGTTAGCAAAAATTGCGGGCGCCGATTCATTTCCGGCTTCATCCACGCAGGTCATTGCATAGTAATAACTGACAGTTGAATCTCCCAGCGGAGAAAATAAGAGATGGTTAAAGGCCTGTTCTCCCTCGGGGTATCCCCAGGCATAATCCACTACATTGACACCAGGAGCGGAAACATCGGTAATCGGATCTTTGCTGAAATAGATATTATAAGATTCACCGGTTTCGCCGACCACATCATTCCAGGTAACCAGGTTGGATTGGACATCGGCCACTACCAATAATCCACTGGGTGGTTCAGGCGGAATAACATCAAAATCGGGTTTTCCTGTCCACCAGTCATCGATGTAAATCACATTTCCTGCCACACCTGTGCCCTCAGCCATCATACCCACTGCATTCACGGCCGTGGTATCAAAGTTGGCCGTACCATCCTGATATACCATATCTCTCAGCGGTATGGCATAATCATGCCACTGATCATCAGCCACCGGAGTAAAAACAGCTCCTACTTTTCCGTCTGCACCCGACTCAATCTGGATTCGCAGTGCTCCAGTCTGGGTACCTGCTTTCATTTTAAATTTGACGGAATCAGTCATCCAGCCACCCAGCATATTTTGAACCGGATCAACATTGAATCCCATGCCGGTCCAGCCAGTTCCCCATTCATTACCCTGAACCCATTTCAGGGCATTGGTACCGGGTGTTGCCCCCGCACCAGGTTCCAGAGCGATGGTGGATTGTCCCCAGGACCAGGGAGTTCCTAACTGTGACGGGATAGCCATTCCATTGAATATAATAAAGGGAACCGCACGCGTACCGAAGCGGATGAAATGATCATAGGAAACGATTAATGAATCTGCCGGTAAATTTGCACCGGGATCCCAGCCCGAAACGACAGCTGAAAGGTTATAACCAATTATCTTATCCCGATCCAACTTGCGGTTATTGTAAGTTCCACCCCCCCAGGTATCCGGGAATCTCACAAATCCCGTACTATCTGGGATAACAGTCCCATCGGTCTCCCTTTCGATGAAAGGAATTTTTAATTCAAACCAGTCTCCCTGGTTATCTAAAACAGTAACATTTTCATAAATGTATTCTTCGATGGGATCTGTTTCCGAGGGTCGGTCTGCAATGTGAATACGGAACACCATATATTCCGGATGGGTGGGTGCCTGTCGCACTTTTATCCAGATACTGAATGAATCACTGATAGTCCAGTCCCAGGTATCGGTACTATCGGTACGGTAAATTAAATTGGCAAAACTGCCCCATTGATGGAATTCGCCGATAACGTAATTGACATCCAAGGCACCGGTGCCTTCCATATAATCAATGTGATTATCGCTCAAATCGATCCGGCTGGGGTCTCCTTCAACATTTGCCTCATAGACTGAATCAACCGCCGAACTATCGAAATGATCGATAGTATACGGGGTTGCACTCAACGCTTGCCATAGACCCAGCACGGCAAAAATAATCAGTACACGCCACTTGTTCATAATTCCTCCTTTAGTTAAAAGAATTAATAGTGATTTAACGGAAAATCATTTCCATGAAACTCAGAGATTCCTTTTTTACAAACTGCTTGGCCTCGAAAAATTTTACTTCGCTTATACACCCCCTTTCTTGCATACTTTTCATCATGATATTAATTAAAAAGTTCTCTAACGACTATATTGACCGGATTAAATCGAATTGTATCTTTAGAATGTTTGATCTGACTTGTATATAAAGCTGTATCCAGGGTCACCGGATAAATTTTCTGCAAACTGTCTGAAGCAGACAGACGTAATTCCTGTAAATCAATAATTGACTGCAACTCTTCTTTTTTAACCAGCTTTTGGCTGACCGGGTAAGCTAATTTGTCCTGAGTCAGGGAGCCTTTGTGACGTTCGATATACTTCCTAAACCAGAGCTTTGAGAGAATCTCATCCTTTTGTATGGTCGTTTCATAGATAACATTTGGATGATCTCCGAGCCCCAATTCTTCAGCCTGTTTCGCCAGATAGTCATTTCTTACAATCACCCCAATCACATTTTTTAACTGGATTGGCATTTTCACATTGGGTCTGAGATCGGCAGGCATGTTCATGAGTTCATTCAGAAAATCTCTAACGGTCATCTGACCATCGCGATGAGTCGCCAAAACCTCATCCATAATCTCCGAAACACTGCGCTGCGTTAGATCGATCTCCTCATCATTCACAAAAATCGGGAGAGGCGTCTCTGACACTTTGTCCTGAATAATTTTCGATAGTTGATCAGACAGGGTAAAAAAAATAGGGGGATTAAGGGTAAGATTCTTATCTAACATGAGATTTTTAACATAACTATTCGCTGCTTTTCGGGATTTTCTTTCGAAGATAACTTTTTCAATTTTGGATCTCATTTCCTGATAATCCCGCTCGGAGGCAAATTTATCGATTTTACCACCGATTACCCGCACAATCATATAGCCATTCTCTATTTCAATGGGTTGGCTAATTTCATCTTTTTTCAGCTCAAAAACCACATCCTCCAGCTCCTGTTGCATGTCCCCGAAACCAAACATGGGGGAGGTTCCCTTAGCATCATTTTGGGGATCCATCAGAGGAATCTCATCAAAGGGAATTTTTCCCAGCGATTTTTGATAAGATTCCGCATTTTCCAACGAAGGACTGAAGATGTAATTAAACTGCACTTTCTTCTTTGTTTTCAGATAGGCTGCTTTATATTCCTTTTCAGAAATTTGAATTTCAGATTTCACCTGCTGGCGGTATAATTCCTTAATCAATTCTTTTTTCTGAATAAATTCAAGATACGCGATGGTCTTGGGATCCCGGTGGATTTCCTCACCTAATGCAGCCTGAGCAAATAGTTTCTCATCAATGAGAAAATCAAGCTGAACCTGATACGCCTGTTTATAAGTTAATCCTTTACCCCACTTGGGCGTAAGTTCAAAACTTCTCTGCAGATGATCCCAATCAATTGTCTTTTTTCCCACCATGGCAATGACATTCTGATTCCGGACGGTTGTTTTTCTTTCGCAACTGACCAAAAATCCGATAATCAGCAAAATTGACAATATTAAACAATATGTAATAATATTATTCTTCATTGATATAAATTTAACATCATTGAACATTTATTCAAGAAATCAAAAAAATAATCCCCAGAAACCTGCCAGGATAATGATCAGAACAAATGAAAATATCCAGGCAAATTGGTCAGTTTTTTCACCCCGGGTTAAAATTGTCTTACCATGCAAGATGACAGTCAGTTCTTTGGATTCCAGCATATATTCTTGTATTTTTGATGAAAGCCGGCTTTTGGAAAAAAGACTAATACTAACAGCGATCAACGAAGCGAACAAAAAGAGAACAATGGCAAAATAGAGATCATTTAAGGATAACAACCAGTTTAAATAGGTAAGGTTCAGACTCTCACCTAAATTGAACCACTTCATAAGGAGTGTAGATAGTCCAAGAGCTCCACCGCCAACCAAGGTCCAAATTGCCGCCTTACTGTTCATCCGCTTCCAGAATATCCCGAGAATAAATACGACAACAATGGGCGGCCCGAAGTAAGCATGTAGACTCAGGAGATACCGGAATAAATCGAGCTCAAATATTTTAATCAAAGGAATCCATAATATAGTCACGGCAATGATGGTAATTGTAGCGAGGCGACCCACCAGCACCAGTTTTTTGTCTGATGAGTTGGGCTGAAAAAAACGATAATAATCCATGGTAAAAAGAGTTGAAGCACTGATAAATGCCCCGGCTAATGATGACATCAGGGCAGCCAGAATACCGATTACCACCAGTCCCTTCAGACCACCAGGGAGTATATCAGAATATAAAAGTGAAGAAAGGACCTGCTCACCTTCAATTCCAGGGAAAATAACAACTGAGATCAAGCCGACAAGCACCATAAAAAATGCAGGAAAAATTTTAAGGAATCCCGTCAGAATTGTACCGCTGCGCGCCGCGCAGACAGATTTTGCACTCAGAATCCGTTGAACAATATACTGATCTGTACACCAGTACCAGATGCCAAGGATTGGGGCACCCAGCACAATACCCACCCAGGGAAAATCAGGATCGGACAGAGACTTGAACATTGAAAAATATTCTGCAGACAAATTCTGTTTAAGTGCAAAAAATCCTCCAACTTCAGATAATCCGAAGACTGTGAGAATAATAATTCCAAGGAGTATAATGACGGCCTGAAAAACAGAAGTGTAAATAACGGCACTCAATCCGCCAATTATCGTATACATACCGGTGATCATTAAAATCACGATCGTGGAGGTGTAAATATCCCAATCAAATACTGTTTTTAATAGTAAGCCACCAGCAAAAAGACTTATCGAAATTTTTACGAGTAAATAGAATGACAAGGTGGCACCGCTCAGATAGAGTTGAACGATTCTATTAAATCTCTTTCCGAAATATTCTGGTACCGTGTAAATATTGGATTTCAAAAACAACGGGGCAATCCACCAGCCCAATAGGATTAGAGGTACGACAGCAATTAATTCAAAATTTGCGACCGCCATTCCCTGGGATGCCCCGTAACCAATCAGTCCAATAAAATGTTCACTGGAAATATTGGCTGCGAGAAGAGAACCACCAATGGCTATCCAACCTAAATTTCTGTTCGAAAGAAAATATTGCTGGGGCGTCTCTTTTTGCCCTCTGACAAAATACAAACTCATCAGAATAACCACCGCAAAGTACAGGGCAATGACGATAACATCCCAGGATTCTAGATCATACATTATTCGCAGGTCTCCTCAAACAATGAGGAAGAGACATAAATCATGCCACAATAGATAGATTTCTTTAACCATTTGAAATAACTGAAGTTAAAAATATAGGGAGAGTCGTAAAAAGTTGAATTATTATTAAAATGATAACAATTCAATTATCAAATTAATAAAGTACCTCGGACTGATTGATAAGGAAGGATTTCAATTATGTTTTAATCCGAAAACACACGATCAGATAAATTTGATTAGAAATTAGGGAAGAATGCAATGAGGCTGATTTTTAATATTTAGTAGTAAAAACTGAAAATCAAATTCAATGTACCGCTCATTAAGCTGGTGGCCATATAATTTCTAAATTATTTTAAATATGCAATTTTCTTCACATCCATTATACCCGTCTGGAGCTTTATGCTTACCAGATAAATCCCTGAACTGAGATCAGCGAATTGATACCGTGAAATATGCAACCCGGGCGGTTCAAAATTTCGCATCATTTTCCTCACATGTTGTCCCCGGATATTATAAAGATCGATCTCTACCCACTGGGATTGATTCAAATGATACCGGATGGTAAAGGCACCATTGAATGGATTCGGATATAAATCCCACTCCAATCCTGTCGGAATTTGATTATTCTGATTTATTCCACTGGGGACCTCTTCGATTTTTATTCCACTAATAACAGGGTCGCCAACGACAGATTCAAAATAAAGTTCAAGGATACCATCATCCACCGAAAGATGTGAAACAGTTTTTTCCACTGCGGTAAACTGCTGCAATCCCGCTTCAGAATAAATATTGAGGTTATCCAGAACCAGCTGACCTTCAGCATACACATCAAAAATCCGGGCAGATGGTGAGCTGAATTGAGTTTCGGCAAACATCAAAGTAATGTCATACAAACCATCTGGCAGACGGATATGATAAAATGCAGCATTCCGCATTTCCGAACGATAAATGTCATCCTCAGTGGTATTGTTAAACAGTACAGTGTCAGGCAATAGAGTTGGATTGCCCCCTGTATATCCGTATTCATCATTCTCAGTCCAGATCTGATCGGCATAATAATTCTGCCAGGAGGGACCTGCAACATTAAAACCTGCCGGAATTCCGATGGTTAATTTGGTAATAATTGAGGAGGCACTCATCACATTCGGAGGTTGATTCAAGTCTTTTATCCCCATGGCTATAAGATTGTAAACCTGAGATGGAATCAAACCCTGAGCGTCCAGAATGACAGTCCGGTTATCAGAAAGTAAGGTCGCCTGAGTTATGGTTACATTAGCCATTAAATAATTACTGACATTTTGTGCCGTTACAGGATCCACCGGTTCTGAGAAGAACACCCGGATGTGATCCGGATAGACCCTCGCCCAGACCATGTAGGGCGGATCGATGTCCAGATCACTTATTGGGGCTCCTGAGTAACCGATGTTTAGAGCATCGGTGAGACATAGAATCATATATCCATCCTGAAAGACGGCATTCTGGGGAATAAAGTCACACAGATTTCCATACCAGGTGTGAGTCCCCTTTGACCAACGTGCCTGATTCCATGCCGTAAAATCATCCTGCCAGAGCAGAGTAAAATTATCTCCTGACCCCGGGGTATATTCATAATATTTAACCCAATCATAATAGGCATAGAGTGGCAGACTGGCAGGATTTAAAGCACCGACCCACCCTACCGCATCCGGTGGCCAGATATTCATCATTAATTTGGGTGTGTAATAGAGTTGTGAGACATGACTCCTGATCTCCCGGTAAATCTCAAAGCCATCCACCCGCCATGCCACATAATCCGGAGTCCATTCAATCGCATAGATATGAAATGCCTGATGCGGATTAAATTGAACTGTTTTGGTCACTTCGTGGCCAACTTGTCCCTGCGTGATGATATTAAATTGAACTGAATTGCTGGATTTTCCCAATATTTCTATATCGATCTCGTTCCACTGGGCCGGTACGTTAGGAGAGTCATGGTAGGTAAAAAATGAAGAGAGCATCCCGCTACCGGCCGCTGATCGCATTCTCACCTCGAAACGCCCGTATAAAAAAGTGCTGTTGGTTCGAAGTTCTGCTCCTTTATAATCTTTCGCAAAGAGCGATGTACCTAAAATAGTAAATAGGGCTAAAACCCGTAGATCTGTAAATTTCATATGATCATTCCGTTATATAATAAATCCGGCTATTTAAGGATTAACATTTTACGTGTTTGCTCGAAATATTCCACCTGAATTTTATAAAAGTATATGCCACTGCTGACAAACTCTGAATGAAATGGAATTGAGTGACCACCGGCTCGCTTTTTCTCGTTCACAAGAACAGAAATTTCCTGACCTGTATTATCATACACCGTCAAACTTACATGATTCTCTTCCGGAAGAAAATACTGAATCCGAGTTGAAGCATTAAACGGGTTTGGATAATTTTGCTTCAATTCAAAATCGTGTGGTATACGGTGGTCGCTTCCTTTAATGTCACTTGAGATGAAAGTGAAGGCTATTTGATTCAGATTAAAACCACCTTTGGGAAAAGAGATGATCATCTCCTGTTGACCTGCTTCCAATGGGAGATCTTCGATGCTAAGGGTTGTCCAGTTCTGCCAACCCCCGGTATTAAAAACAGTGTGGATATCACTGATGGGCTGATTATTGATATAAATGCGGATTTGTCCTCCGGTTAAGGTACTGGCCACCCGGAAATCGGCTCGGTAAATTCCTTTATTCGCAATATTCACGGTATACTTTAACCATTCATTATCTTCGATCCATCCTACATTATAAGCATATCCCTGCGGGTCGGATGAATGTTCAATATCCACCCCGTCATTCCGATATCGCCATCCCCGATTCCATTCACCGCCTCCTGGTCCACCAACGTTTTTAAATTCAGAGTCCGAGTACCCCACTGCAATCGTGCCAAAATCGTAATGCACGGCCGGAATGGTACCGGGAATATTCAAGGTAGTAAAAGGTCTCGATTGGTTACCAAAATCCGCGTCAAAAAGGGCTCGGAGGACTCCGGGGCGAGACTCACAATATTGCAATTTGAGGTTATCCGCCATTTGCAGTAAGGCTGCCAGGGCCACTGACTGCGAGGGTCTGGAGGCCGATCCGCTCCAATAATTTAATATCGCCTGATATTCCGGTTCAATAATCGCGGACAGAGGACTTGTAATCGTTTCCAATTTCTTATGAGCCCACCAGCACCATCCAATATTATTATTTTCAAACAGAATCCGGGTCTCATAGTACCAGGGATTTGAGTTTTCACCAGACTCACCCATCCAAAGCGGAACATTGTATTGATTTCGAATATCAATTAAATACTGGATAGTCGCAATCGTTGTTAGATTCCAATACTTATGGAAACTGTAAGACATATTATTATCCCAGGGAGGAGTCAACAGGTTAAAATCGGTTGCATACCAATTCCCTTCAACGAAAATCAAATGATTAGAATCCACACTGCGTACAGTATCCGTTAGTTGTACATAAAAATCTCTGAGAACCTGGTTACTGTAACCTTGTGGCAAGACCGGCTCATTGATAAAGTCATATCCCCCAATTCTTGGATCAGCGGCATATCGCTGGGCAATCTCTTTCCAAATTTTAATAGTAAGGGGCTGATAGATTTGTGGTTGTGTCCATAATCTGGCTTCAATCCCATCGCTGTCACTAATATTATCTTTATTTTGGCCTCCTGGTGCACAGTGCATGTCCAGTATAACATATAACTGATTATCCTCACACCAGTTTAACAGTGTATCCAGCAGGGCAAAACCCTCCGGACGGAATGTCGATGTCAAATCATCATAAAACACCTGGTAATGAAAAGGTAGTCGGACAGAATTGAATCCCCATTGGGCAATTAGATCAATATCCGCTTTCGTAACATAGTTTTGCCGATAATCTGACCAGAACTGATCCGCAAACAGATTCCCAACCAGATCTCTTATCAGGCTGTCAATATAGGAAGGTGAGCCATATCCGGGAACGTGCAGCATATATCCCTCCGGTACCAACCAGCCTCCCAGACCATATCCCCGCAACAGGATTGGAGTCCCTGTGGAATCAACGATATCCTGACCTGACGCCTTGAGAAATGAAGCAATTGATTCAGAGTTGAAGCTAAAAATAAAAATGATCATTAAAATAAATAACCATATTCTGCGTTGACCTGTCAAATTACATCTCATATCCATTCGTTCTTTCTCTCTGTTTTCGTCTTAAAATTTATCCCTGCTTTGGTCCTTATTCAGAGCGCTTATAGACTCGGACATAATCCACAAACATATATTGCGGGAATAGAGTGGAAGGATCTGGACTTCCCGGCCAGTTTCCGCCAACAGCAACATTCAGGAGTAAGTGAAAACGTTTGTCAAATGGAGCTGGGAAGGGTACACCTGTGGTATACCATTGTTTTCGAGTAGAATAAAGTTCCTCATCGACATACCAGCGAATTTCGGTGGTATCCCATTCCAGGGTAAAGAGGTGAAAATCATCCGAAAATGAACTGCCATTCAATTGGTAAAAGGTCCCGGATTGGGTATTATTAGGATATTCCCCTCCATAGTGAAGTGTCCCATAGACGCGTGAGGGTTCATGTCCCAACAGTTCCATGATATCAATTTCTCCGCTGGCAGCCCAACCGCCATAGACCCAGTCTGTGGGCAGCATCCAGATGGCCGGCCAGAGTCCCTTGCCAAATGGCAATTTTGCCCTGATATCAAATCGGCCATATAACCAATCCCCCCGGTTGAGCGTCCGAAGTCGGGCAGAGGTATATTCCCGGGTACCATCTTCACCGGTATAGGTTTCCTTCAGGGCTTTGATGACCAGCGAACCATCCTCAATGTAAGAATTCTCGGACCTATCCGTGTAATATTGTAATTCATTGTTTCCACCTCCCCAGCCATTCACCTCATGTTCCCATTTTCCACGATCGATGGAAGTGCCTTCAAATTCATCATTCCACACCAGGGTCCATCCTTCCAGGGGCGGGATTTCGTTATCATCCTTTGGTTGGGTTGGATTCTTTTTTACGCAGGCAAGATAATTTACATGGAGGAAGATAATTACGCATAAAATAAAGGTTTTTTTCAATATTACCTCAATTTTGATTCGTTCGTGAATGTATAAGACAAACCAAATCCATAAGGAAAAAGTGGATCATAATTCGGATCGCCAAAATTTAAAGGAATTTGAGACATCTCCCGTGGCCAGGTATGCGACAATTTACCGGTGGGGGCTACATCACCAAAAAGAATATCAGTGATACCCAATCCCTCCGTTCCGGGGAGCCAGGCAGCCAGAAAACCCTGGCTTTCCTGCAAAGCTTGATTGATGATCATTGGACGGCCTGAAATGAGTATCGTAATTATGGGTATACCGGCATTTTTCAAGTTCTGAATCGTGCTCATATCCTCACTGTCAAGATTTAAATTTGACCGATCCCCGGCTCCCTCGGCATAGGGTCTCTCACCGATAATTGCCACCCCGAAATCTGCTCCAACTGCACCACTTCCGTCAGATGAGTAGGTAACGACCGAACTTGGATGTACTGCTGTCCGAATAGCCTGAAGTACAGTTGTTCCCCAGGTAATATCCCCACTGCTCCCCTGCCAGGTTATCGTCCACCCTCCGCACTGATTCCCCAGATCATCCGCATTTTTTCCCGCCACATGAATTTTCAAAGAATCTTTTCTTAAAGGCAGAATATTATTCTCATTTTTTAATAAAACCAGCGATTGCTGGACACATTCCCGGGCAATCTGCCGATGCTCATTTGAACCAATAGTTGCCGTATAATTCCGATCTGTCAAGGGATGTTCAAACAATCCCAACCGGAACTTAACAGTCAAAATTCTGCGTACGGCATCATTAATTCTCTCCATGGAAATACGATTTCCCTGGACCAGATTCTTGGTCGTGTTTATAAACTCCTGATATCTGTCCGGCACCATAATCATATCCAGGCCTGCATTGACAGAATTTTCAATGTCACTGGCATAATCACCGGGAAGTTGATCTATGGCAGCCCAATCCGAGATCAGAAAACCTTCAAACCCCAGTTCTCCTTTCAGGACAGTTGTAAGTAGGTATTGGTGCCCATGCAATTTTTGTCCATTCCAGCTGTTGTAGGATATCATGATCGATCCAACTCCGGCATCAATTGCCTTTTTATATCCTGCCATATGAATTTCGCGCAGAGAGGCTTCATCTATCTCGGTATTTCCCTGGTCTACTCCTCCGCTGGTTCCCCCGTCTCCTACAAAGTGTTTGGCACAAGCCAAAATAGTACCGGGGTCATCCAAATTATGACCCTGAAATCCCTTCACTGCTGCCTCACTCATTACTTTTGTCAATTCAGGAGTTTCCGCAAATCCTTCATAAGTACGTCCCCATCTTTCATCTCGGGGAACTGCAATACAGGGGGCAAAGGTCCAGTCAATTCCGGTGCCGGCAACCTCCTCTGCAATGGCACGGTTTGCCTGTTCGACCAGGGAAGGATTCTGTGTACATCCCATACCTATATTATGAGGAAAAATAACCGCAGTATAAACATTATTGTGGCCATGCACCGCATCAATACCATAAATCAAGGGAATTTTCATGCGGGTTTGTAGAGCCTGTTCCTGAAAAGCATCATACATGTCTGCCCAGGCAAAAGG
>CP070707.1:2877792-2896707 GCA_020350205.1 bacterium | reverse complement strand
ATAAAAAAACTAGACTATTACGTTCCTCATCTCAATCACCTGTTTAATGAGGAGTGGATCAAAAAACTCGATCTGAAAAAAACCCTTTTTGTTGATCTGGAGACCACCGGATTGGCGGGCGGGACAGGCACGTTTGCATTTTTAATCGGATTGGGATATATCGAACTTGATCATATCATTGTCCGGCAATATCTGCTTCCTGATTTTCAATATGAATGGTTGTTACTCAAACATGTTGAAAATATGCTTATTTCCTACAAATATATTGCCAGTTTTAACGGGAAGTCTTTCGATATACCCCTGTTGCGCAATCGTTTTGTGTTGAATCGGATGGACTCAGTACTTGATGAAATTCCGCATATTGATATTTTACACGGGGCACGTCGATTATGGAAACGTCGGCTCAGTTCCTGCGATTTAGGAAATTTAGAATATATGATATTAGGTGAAGAAAGAATAAATGATATTCCCGGCGAACTGATTCCGCAACTGTATTTTGAATATATTAGAAAACGTCAGGCTCTTTTGTTGCGTGATGTCCTGGAGCATAATTATCACGATATAACCAACCTGATCCTGCTAACGCTCCATATGAGTCGTGTTATGGATAATCCAATGGAGTTATTGAACGATACCGCGGATTTGTATTCTGTTGCTTATTATTTATACCGGAATCAAAAGTTTCCGGAATCACTACCCATTTTGGAATACCTCCACCAGAATGGACAGGATCCAATGATAAAACAGGAGGCCCTCTTCTTGCTCTCGATGACGCATAAAAAAACAGGAGATTTTCTAGCCTCGCAGAAGTATTTTCAACTGCTGTTGCAGGACCAGAAAGACCATCCCGAGGCATTAGAAGAACTTGCCAAGTATTATGAGCATCACGATAAAAATTTCCAGGCAGCTCTGGACCTGGTTGACCAGGGCATCGAATACTGTGAAATTCTGGAGCAATTAGGAAAAGAGGCACCCATACTGCGAAAAAAAGATGACTTATATCACCGACGTAACAGGCTGAATCAAAAAATACTCAAAGTGAAAGACGTCGATTCATCATAATTGCGACCAGATCATATTAAAAATTCGATCTTTAAAATACCTGTTAGGGATTGTTTGCAATTTCCAATAATTCCACTTCAAAAATTAGCGTGGCACCTGGAGGGATGACGCCACCGGCACCTGTTTCTCCATAACCAAGCTCCGCCGGAATAACCAATTGCCGGATTCCGCCTATCTTCATACCTGCAACACCTTCGTCCCAGCCCGCAATCACACGTCCCTGTCCCAAGGGGAACGAAAAGGGCTTTTGACGAAGGACAGAACTGTCAAACCGTTTACCGTCGGTTAGCCAGCCTGTGTAATGCACCGTTACAAAATCTCCAGCCTTGGCAGTTGAACCGCTTCCCGATTTAAGGTCGCTATATTTTAGTCCGGTATTTGATTGGACAAATTGATCCTCGGCAAGTTCATGCGGTTTTTCGGTGGCAACACTCATTTGATCCTCCTGGTTACATCCTATAATGAAATGAATTAAGATAACAGTGATTATGGGAATGATCCTGAATTTGCGCATTGTTTCCTCCTCGATTTTTAGCCAGGTATTTTAAATTAGGTTAATTATGTTCAGCTTTTAATAGCATAAATTAATTTAAGTGCTTATGCTGGAGTAACAATAAATTTTTTAAATATTTTTGGATAGAAGCCATCGAAAAGGATCGTTCCGGAAAACTTTCATAAAGAACTTCTTCCAAACTTAAGGGTACAACAACTGTACGCGCTTAAAATTAATGCAAAAAGTTGGAAAAAAATGGTATGAGTAGGTGAGTCGATTTTTAAATTTCTGTGCAGATTTGAAATGTACACTAAAATGTATCCCGATTATAATTTACTTGAAAAAAGGTAAAGATTTAATTAGTTTCGATTTATCTGATATAATGAACAGAAAAAAAGACATTGAAATAGAGAATAAGAAACTACGTTATTTACGGTTGATGGTCGATTTAACCACCCAAGTGCTTTATCAAACGCATGACCTAACACTTACAGAAGGATTGCGGTACATTGATAATGCCCGGAAATTTGCTGAAGAGCTTTTTCCCAGTAAAGGAAAAACATTCGATTTGATTTATCGACCAAGACTGATGCGGGTCCTTCAGGAAAGGGGCATTTTAGAATTCTCTCATAATTAATACTCAAAAACTCGTCTGAAAGAGATGTCTTAAGGGAATACCTTTAAGAAAGATATCTTTATGTTCAAAATTGAAAAAGATGATGCGGCGTATAAAACGCTTCATTCCAAGTATGAGAAACCTTTTATGGGTTTGATGGAAGAGGTCTGTTCCTATAATACAGGCTGTAACAAGGATTTACTCATCCAAGCATTTGAATTTGGACTTTGGGCCCACCGGGATCAGCTGAGATATTCTGGTGAACCATATTTTGAACATTGTCTGAACGTTGCAAATATCCTGGCAAAGTTCCGGATGGATAGTACGACTATTACTGCCGGCATCCTGCACGATGTGGTTGAGGATACGGGATTTAAACTCGATGATATCAAAGCTGTTTTTGGGAAAGATATCGCAAATCTGGTAAACGGTGTGACCAAGATTAGTGAGATTAGTGGTCGCAAATCCCTCAGTCTGGAATTAAGGCAAGCCGAAACTTTTCGAAAAATGTTGCTTTCAATGGCAAATGATATTCGAGTAATTATCATCAAATTTGCAGATCGATTGCACAATATGCGGACTCTGCACTATGTTGCTGCGAGGAAACGAATGCGGATAGCAATGGAAACCCGCGATGTTTATGCACCGCTGGCACATCGGTTTGGAATGGCCCAGTTGAAAAGTGAGCTGGAAGATTTATCATTTAAATATATCGATAATAAGGCCTATAATGATCTGGCTCGACGCCTCAGTGAGCGTAAAGAAGAGCGTGAAGAGTATATTGAAAAAATAATCAATCCTATTCTTAAGGAAGTGAAGCAGCATAACATTAATGCCGAAGTGCAGGGACGCCCTAAACATCTCTATAGCATCTATCGCAAAATGAAAGCCCGGAATAAACCCCTGGAGGAGATCTATGACTTATTTGCAATTAGAATTATTGTAACGGATGTGGCTGAGTGCTATTATGTTCTGGGAATCATTCATAACCTGTTTATTCCGGTTTACGAGAGATTCAAAGATTACATCGCTATGCCCAAATTTAACGGGTACCAGTCTTTACATACCACTGTGGTAGATAAGTTGGGCCGCATGATTGAGGTACAAATTCGGACCCTGGATATGCACCGGGTTGCAGAGATGGGTATTGCTGCCCATTGGCGATATAAAGAGGGAAAATCTGGCGATTCGAAAGATGATTTTGAAGCAAAACTTCTCTGGGTACGGCAGCTCCTGGAGCAATACGAAGAGGGGGAAACGGTCGATGCAAAAGATTTTCTTGATAGCCTGAAAATTAACCTCTATCAGGATGAGGTTTTTGTATTTACTCCCAAAGGAGATGTATTTAAACTTCCTAAGGGAGCTACACCACTGGATTTTGCCTTTGCCATTCATACTAATGTGGGAATGCATTGTATCGGTGCCAAAGTTAATGGGAAAATTGTTCCCCTCAAATCGACTCTTAACAGTGGTGATCAAATCGAGATTATCACCAGTCAGAATCAGCACCCCAATCAAGATTGGCTTACTTTTGTTAAAACCAGCAAAGCGAGACATCATGTCCGTAAATACTTGCGTGAAATACAGTTTGAGCATAGCGTAAAATTGGGAGAGGAAATACTCACTAAATATTTTAAACGCTATCACATCAAAATGACCGAATCCGTACTGGATGAGCTGATCCACAAATTGCAATTTGATGATTTACACCACATGAAGGCAGCTATCGGTCGGGGAGATATTTCTATAGAAAAAGTATTTGCAGCAGTGACACCCGATAAACCTCAGGAGCACAAAGATAATCTGCTCGAAAAATTTTTGAGACGAGGAAAGAAAAGATCAGCCGTTCAGGTGGAAGGTGTTGATAATATTGTAGTTCACATTGGCAAATGTTGTCAGCCGGTACCCGGGGATGATATAATCGGCTATGTGACCAAGGGAAAGGGAGTAACTATTCATCGAACCAATTGTCCCAATATCCAGAGATTAATCGAAGTTAAAGATCGTACCATCCAAGTTAACTGGACTGTTGAAGCAGATGAAAAGTTCAAAGTCCAACTTGCATTACTGGGTGAAGATCGTTATCATTTACTGCGTGATATCACCCAGGCCATATCAGCTCAAAATACCAACATAATTCATGTGGATTTGCGTAGTAAGGATAAAATAGTAACCGGTAAGCTTATTGTGGAAGTTAAAAATCTGCCGCACCTAACCAGAGTCATTAATTCAATCAGCAAATTAAAAGGTATGATTAGTGTAGAACGGGTAGAAAGTTTCGTAAAAAAGAAGATTGCACAAAATTAGCGGGAGTAATTCATGCCAGACTATATTTATTTATCTCAGGATGGATATGATAAATTGAAACAAGAATTAGAGGAACTAAAGGGAGTTAAGCGACCGGAACTTTCGAAAAAAATTTCCGAAGCCCGGGATTTTGGTGACCTCAAAGAGAATGCCGAATATCATGCCGCAAAAGAAGCACAGGCTGTTTTGGAAACTAAAATTCTCCAGCTCGAACAAACAATGAGTCGTGCGAAAATACTTAGAAAAAACGATATTGCAACAGATATAGTTACGATACTATCGCAGGTTCGATTAAAGGATATCAATCGAGATCTTGAAGTAGAATACACCCTGGTAGCACCGGAAGAATCAGATTTCAAGCAGAATAAAATATCGACGACTTCACCGGTGGGCAAAGCACTTCTAGGGAGAAAAAAAGGGGATATTGTTGAAATCCAGGTGCCCGCTGGACTTCTAAAGTATGAAGTGTTAGACTTAAAATTATCAATTTAACCGTAACTTCTGTTTTCTTACCCGGGTATATTAAAGAAACAAACAGGAGAAACTAAATGGCAGCGGGTGACGAAAAAGTAAAAAGATTCTACCGTTCACGGCAGGACCGATATCTGGCAGGAGTTGCAGGCGGATTAGCGGAATATTTTAATGTGGATGCCAATTTATTCAGAGTCATATTCATTGTCCTGACTTTTTTTGGGGGAATAGGCATTCTTCTATATCTCACTGCGTTGATACTGGTACCGGAAAATATGCAGCAGGAGTTAGCTCCCAGAAAGCAGACACCACGGGATAGTACCTTTCTAATAGCCATTATCCTGATTATCGTTGGATTACTCCTGTTAACCCGGGAGTTTGGTTTATTTCACTATTTTCACTTTTGGCGTATTCCTTGGGCGAGTATTTGGGCTATTTTTTTGATTCTCATTGGAATACTCCTTATATTTTCTACAGGTCGAACGACCAAGCGGGAACCTGAGGATGAACCGACATCTAAAATGTTACCCGATTTAAATAAAATATATCGAAGTAAAGATAACCGCATACTGTTTGGGGTATGTGGTGGCATCGGGGAATATTTTAATATTGATCCGGTAATCGTCCGGTTGCTCTGGATTCTGGCTACTTTTGCTTCGGTGGGCTTAGGTATTTTAGTTTATGTTATTCTTATATTTGTTTTTCCGGAGTCAGATACAGCGAAACAATAATATAAGAGAGAACACCAGAAGTTCTTTATTAATATCATAATTTCATTTATTCTAAAGGAAAGTCAATTAAGACTTCCCTTTAGAATATCAAACTTAATTATTCGGTCTCAGCTTCCAGTTTTGCAATCGCCGCTTCCGGATCCTCTAAAAACTTTTCTTTACAATAACTGCTGCAAAAACCGTATAACTGATCTTTATATATCGTCGTATCCTTAATCGCATGTTTGGTTAAATCCATGTCGCAGATTAAATCTATCTTTGTCGTCAGCATATCAGCAGTGATATCAATGGATTGATCCATGGTATGTTGTTCTGCTTCCATCTGAACTTCGGCTTGTTTCTCACTTGAACAACTAAAAATAGCCATCAGACTGATCAATATCGAAATAACAAAATAACCCTTCATGACTTCCTCCTTCAAATTTTATTTAATTTATAGAATCTGCTGTTTGAAACAAATATGATTCTTGATTTTTTTAACCTTTCGTTAAAAGAAGTGTTGATTTTCAGGTTGATTATGATAATTGAAAAGTTGTATTTTGTATCTATTATTTGAATGGGCAAGGTTGATGCTAAATTTGTCTGAATTTTTCAAAGCAGCGGGGGATCCCACACGGCAAAGGATATTAAATTTGCTCATTCATTATCCCGCTTTTAATGTCAATGATTTGTGCCATATACTTAATGAACCACAAAGTAAAATATCAAGACATTTAAGCATATTGAGAAATAGCAGGTGGTTGGTTTTTAAGCGAAGGGACAAATGGGTTTATTACCGTCTCAATCCGGATTTAAATCAGAATTTATTAGATGTGTTGAGCAAAATTTTTAAAGATTATTTGGAGTTTGAAGCGGATTTAAAAAACGCACAAACTTATGTATAATATGATCTTATGGTATTATTAAACGGATTTAAACATATTTGACTTGCATTTTTCGTTTAAATATTTTAAAATCTGAAATACTCAACTAATGAAGGAGACAAAAATGAGTAAAATGGTTGTAAAATCTTTATTCATCTTAATGGTTCTCAGTTTTTTTGCCCTGAATATTTATGCCCAGGATACGGTCTTCAAATACGTGGGTACAAAAAATTGTAAAATGTGTCATAGTTCCAAGAAAAGCGGAGAAGCCTATAAAATATGGGAGAGTTCTGCGCATGCAACGGCTTATGCAACTTTAGCCTCCGAAGAGTCCAAAGCGATTGCCAAAGAAATGGGAATTGATGATCCCCAGAAAAGTGATCAATGCCTGAGTTGTCACGTCACAGGACATGGCAAGGAAGCATCTCTGTTTGATAAAGGATACTCCATGGAAGAAGGCGTGACCTGTGAAGCATGCCATGGCGCAGGCAGCGAATACAATCCTATGAAAATTATGAAGCAAATCACCGCCGGTGAGGTAAAGGCCTCTGATTACGGACTGGTGAAACCGGATGAAGCTTCATGTAAAACTTGCCACAATGAAAAATCTCCGACCTTCAAGGGATTTAATTTTAAAGAATATGTTGCAAAAATTGCACATCCGACGCCAGAATAGAATTTAATTCTTAATCTGAGAATAAGGGCTTGAATTCAAGCCCTTTTTTTATAATCATCCTGCCAACTGAATATTTAATTAAAGATGCTGGAGTAAACTGTTGGAAGATATGGGACTTCATGATAAGGTGGAGATTCAAGGAAGAATCTTTGATGTGCACACCGGGATACTTTTGCGCAACAATAAAATTATAAGTGAGGTTTTCGAGAAAGGATTATTTCTGACTTCAAGCGAGTTGCCAGTCAACTTGCGAAACGAAAAAAGAAAGATCAACTATGAATTTCTCAATAAAGTCACCAAATCATTTCATAACACAGTTATTGATGAATTTGAAGCACTTTATCTGATTGAAGAAAAACTGGAAAAATTTAAACATCCCATATCCCACTTTCATCTGGCGAGTCTTTTTTTAAAAAGGAACCTATATTCTGAAGCCATTCGGTTATATAAGAAGTCAATCCAACTGGATCCGAACCATACCCCTTCCTATATCGGTCTCGGTATATCTTACCTGAAATCGAGACAATTTGAGCAATCTCTGGAGATATTGAATAAAGCTTTGGCATCTCAAGGAGGATATCCTGATTTGTTGAATTATACTGGGGTTGCTTATCTTTTTCTGGATCAATATGAGCGTGCCATCAGCCTCATGAAAGAAGCGGTTGATATTAATCCTAATTATAATGAAGCACAGTTCAATCTGGGTGTCGCGTTGTATAAATCTGCCCTAGTGGGTGTTAAAGATCCTCGGGCTGTGGCTGTTCCCGCCCGGGTGGTCATCTATTTAAAGCAGGTCCGTGAACAGGAGAGATATCAAGCGGTTCATTGGCAAAAGCAATTCAATCAATTACTGGAGCTTTTGAAGGATAATAACCATGAAGTTATTATTCAAGAAGTAGAGAATTTTCAGCTTAAATTGATCACTTTTGCACCGGATAAGGACAAAGTATACGAATTTTTCTTACGCTTTCTATTCGGAGGCAATGAACTTTCCCATGAGGTGATTGAGAAGTATGCCAGCTTCTTTGAAATCAAGGATGAAATGATGAAAACTTTCCCGGATTTCTGGAATGATCTGGGTATTTTTCATCTCATCAAGAGCAGAAATTACTACCTGAGATCTCTCTCAGAATTTGAAAGAGCTTTAGCCATTGCACCTGGTTTCAAGGATGCCAAAAATAACAGGGATATGATTAAGGGCAACGAAAAGGGATTTCTCATCCTTTTGAG
The DNA here is from genome assembly GCA_020350205.1 of bacterium. Classification (GTDB taxonomy): domain Bacteria; phylum Calditrichota; class Calditrichia; order RBG-13-44-9; family RBG-13-44-9; genus RQOF01. Next base: position 2,888,258 of record CP070707.1, on the reverse strand, counting down.
GGCAATTCTAAAATAAATCCTGCCAATTTATTAGCATGAAACCTATCCTGATCGTAGACAATGAAGAAAAATTCTGTAAGGTAATCCAATCCAGTCTGGAGATAGATGCCATAGCATCGGATTATGTCGTGTCCGGAGAACAGGCCAAGGTCTGGTTGCAAAAACATGATACAGAACTGGTGATTACAGATTTGAGGATGGATGGCATGAGTGGACTGGATTTATTACAGTATATTAAAACTACATATCCTGATATTGCCGTCATTATGATGACTGCTTTTGCATCACAAAAAACAGCGATTGAAGCTTTAAAAGAGGGTGCTTTTGATTATCTTATTAAACCCTTTGAAATGGACGAGTTGGTGTTAAGAATTCGAAGGATTTTCAGGCAAAAATCACTTCAGGAAGAGAATCGCAATCTGAAATTACAGTCCAGTAAACCAGTGTTTTATAAAAAGATTATTGGTCGCAGTCAATCAATGATCCATATATATCAACTCATACAAAAAGCTGCAGACAGTGATTCCACAGTTCTCATACTAGGAGAAAGTGGAACCGGAAAGGAGTTGGTGGCGGAAACGATTCATGCCAACAGTTCCCGTCAGACTGGACAATTCATTGCAATAAATTGTGCGGCGGTACCAGAGAATCTGCTGGAAAGTGAACTTTTTGGCTATGAAAAAGGTGCATTTACCGGTGCGAACCAGCGAAAAATGGGTAAATTTGAGGTTGCCCGGGAAGGGACTATTTTTCTTGATGAAATTGGCGATATGAGCATGATGTTACAGGCCAAACTTCTCCGTGTTCTGCAAAACAAACAAATATTTCGATTAGGGAGCACTGAAAGAATTCAGATTAATACCCGAATCATAGCTGCAACGCACCGTCAGCTTGAAAAAATGGTTGATGACGGACATTTTCGGCAGGACCTCTTTTACCGATTGAATGTATTCCCAATTTCCATACCACCATTAAGGGAAAGAAAAGAGGATATTCCTGAATTGATAAATCATTTTATGAAATCTCACCAGGTTATTGGAATTGACCGTGATTCAGTTAATTTGCTCATGCAATACGACTGGCCAGGTAATGTACGGGAGTTGGAAAATGTGATCGAAAGAGCGGCCATTATGGCTGATTCCATTATTACTCCTCATGATATACCGGATCTTACAAACGTACAGCAGGTTGATTCATATTCATTTAAAATTCCGGAAGATGGTTTTAATCTGGACTATTTTGAACGGTATCTCATTCAGCAAGCATTACATAAAGCAAAAGGGAATAAAACCCGAGCCGCCGAAATGCTGGGCATTACCCGGCGCCGTTTGTATTCTATGATGAAAAGCCTCAATCTTTAAGTTAGTTATGTCTTTTTGACAGAATTCTTGCCATTATAGCTCATATCCATGGATTACCTAACCTAAATAAAATTTCTCTATCTATTGTAATTTCAATATATTATCTATTCTTCTCCAGTTTTGGCACGCTTAATGCCTGTTTCTTGATACCAGAATAAGTTTAAAGGAGAATAATATATATGAATTTGGAAAAATTTACCATAAAAGCACAACAGGCATTGGCTGACGCCCAGCAGCAAGTCTTGGAAAATGGGCAGCAGCAATTAGAACCTGAGCACCTTTTGCATGTATTAGTGCAGGATAAAGAAGGAATTATACCTGTCCTTCTTAAAAAGTTAGATGTCAGCATACCTGAAGTAAAAAGTTTATTAAGCCAGTCCATTAATAAATTTCCCAGGGTATCAGGTGCACCGGGACAGGTTTACGCCGGTGCCAATTTAAATCATCTGCTTAATCAGGCACTGATAGAATCCAAAAACTTAAAAGATGATTACGTTTCCACCGAACATCTCCTTATTGCTTTGTCAGCTCAGAAAGAGTGCCCTGCGGGTAAAATATTACAACAATTTGGGGTTACCAGGGATAAAATTCTAAATGCAATGAAGGATATCCGGGGCAGTCAGAGAGTTACCGATCAGAATCCAGAGGGGAAATACATGGCACTGGAACGTTATGCGCGGGATTTAACAGATTTAGCCCGGCAGGGAAAACTGGATCCGGTAATTGGCCGAGATGAAGAGATTCGAAGGGTCTTACAGATTTTGTCCCGCAGGACCAAAAATAATCCGGTTTTGATAGGCGACCCTGGGGTGGGGAAAACCGCTATTGTAGAAGGAATTGCCCAGCGTATAGTTCGGGGTGATATACCCGAAAATTTGATGGATAAAAAAATAGTTGCTCTGGATATGGGATCACTGATTGCCGGGGCAAAGTTCCGGGGAGAGTTTGAGGATCGTTTAAAGGCAGTGTTAAAGGAAATTTATGAATCTGACGGTCAGATTATTTTATTCATCGATGAGTTACACACTCTGGTTGGTGCAGGAGCTGCAGAAGGAAGTATTGATGCTTCCAATATGCTCAAACCTGCTCTGGCAAGAGGAGAATTACGATGTATAGGTGCCACTACCGTCGATGAATATCGCAAATATATAGAAAAAGATGCGGCACTAGAGAGACGATTTCAACCCACACTAGTGGATCAACCCAGTGTAGATGATACTATCTCAATCTTAAGAGGTCTGAAAGAAAAATATGAAGTTCATCATGGCGTCCGAATAACCGATACTGCGCTGATTGCAGCAGCACAGCTATCTCAACGCTATATTACCGATCGATTTTTGCCGGATAAAGCGATTGATCTAATTGATGAAGCTGCATCACGTTTGCGAATCGAAATCAACTCTATGCCAGAAGAATTAGATGAAATTGAAAGGAAGATCAGGCAGTTAGAAATAGAAACAGTAGCCTTGAAAAAAGAAAAAGATCAGGTTTCCAAGGAGAGATTACAGGGAATCCGAGAGGAGTTGGCCAACCTGCAGGAACAGAGAAACAAATTGCAGATACACTGGAATATGGAAAAAGAAATGATTCAGAAAATCAGAGATAATAAAACTGAAATAGACCAGTTACGAAGTGATATGGAAAAGGCAGAACGAGAGAGTAATCTGAACCGAGTGGCTGAGATCAAATATGGGTTAATTCCAAAGCTTGAAGAAGAATTAAGGATTCATAATGAAAAGTTACATGAGATTCAAAAAGATCGGAAAATGCTTAAAGAAGAAGTTGATGATGAGGATATCGCCGGCATTGTAAGTAAATGGACCGGAATCCCAGTCTCCCGCATGTTGGAAGGGGAAAGAGAGAAATTATTGAGGATTGAAAATAAGCTGTCAGAGAGAGTTATTGGTCAAAATGAAGCTTTAAGTGCCGTTTCTAATGCTATTAGACGTTCCAGGGCAGGTCTTTCGGATAAAGACCGGCCTATTGGTTCCTTTATTTTTCTAGGCCCGACTGGCGTGGGTAAAACGGAATTGGCCCGGGCACTGGCAGAATTTTTATTTGATGACCAGGATGCCTTGATTCGTATTGATATGTCTGAGTATATGGAAAGACACGCAATATCCCGTCTGATAGGAGCCCCCCCGGGATATGTGGGATATGAAGAGGGCGGTCAGTTGTCTGAGGCCGTGCGACGAAAACCGTACTCTGTGGTCTTACTGGACGAAATTGAAAAAGCCCACCCGGAGGTATTTAACATATTACTTCAGATTCTCGATGACGGTCGGTTGACTGACAACAAGGGCCATGTCATTAATTTTAAAAATACCATAATCATCATGACCTCTAATGTGGGTGCTCATTTTATCTTGGAAAAATCACAATCTGCCAATGGGAAAAGCCCCGCAGAATTATATTCGGAAATACGGCATGAAGTCTTATCGATACTACGACAACAACTAAAACCTGAATTTTTGAATCGGATTGACGAGATCATAGTTTTTCATAGTTTGAACAAAGAACATATCAAGAAGATTGTAGATTTGCAAATAAGTAGAATTAAAGCACAACTGGAATCTCAGGGTTTATATATTCAGGTCAATGAAAATGTGAGAGAATACCTGGCAGACACGGGTTATGATGCTGCATTCGGAGCGCGTCCGCTCAAACGGCTAATTCAAAAAGAAGTGCTAGATCGACTCGCAATCCTCATCCTGGATGGTACTTTCAAGCGTAATGAATACATCCTGATCGATTATCAGGATGGGGAAATACATTTTCAGCCTGTTGGGCAACGGCAGGAAGACAAAACTAACTTGGAGGAAGGGATAAATTTTGAAAAGAATGAAACCTTTACAGATCGTGGAAAGTAATACATTTGAATTATTAAAGGAGTTAAGATGAGCAAGAATCATGTCTTTCGTTATGGCTTTATTTTAGTATTTTTGGGTATTGTTATCGGGATTATTATTTCCGCAAATTTTAACATGACCGATCAAATCCAGGCCGATTCACCGGTACCTGCCTCTCCTGAATCTCAGATTTCTGAAACAATCAATACCAAAACTTTGCAAGATTTCAGCACTGCTTTTGCAGATATAGCTGAAAAAGTGAAACCTTCTGTGGTTACCATATTTACTGAAAAAATTATCAAATCACGACGGTCTCCCTTTTTCCAATTTCCATTTGAGCAGTTTTTTGGAGAGGATTTTGAAAAACATTTCAATGTCCCCCAGAATCCCCAGCGGGAACAAAAACAATTTGGTTTGGGATCCGGTGTCATTGTTAGCGAGGATGGTATCATACTTACCAATAATCATGTTATTGAGGGTGCAGATGAGATCAAGGTAAGGTTGTTGGAGAATAAAAAAGAGTATGTCGCGCAAGTTAAAGGATTTGATGCCCGGACTGATTTAGCAATCCTAAAAATTGAGGCGGCAAATCTGCCTAAAATTAACTTTGGTGATTCGGACGCTGCTCGGGTAGGGGAATGGGTACTGGCCATTGGTTCACCTTTATCACCCGAATTGGCTCATACTGTAACCTCAGGGATTATCAGTGCCAAAGGACGTAGCGGTTTATTCGATCCTGGACAATATGAAGATTTTATCCAAACCGATGCAGCAATCAACCCGGGAAATTCAGGCGGGGCTTTGGTAGACCTTCACGGCAATTTAATAGGATTGAATACTGCCATAGCAAGCAGAACCGGTGGATTTATGGGTATTGGTTTTGCAATTCCGGCAAATCTGGCAAATAAAGTGATGAATGATATTCTTACAAAAGGTAAAGTGGTGAGAGGCTGGCTGGGCGTGTCTATCCAGGATGTTGATGAAGACCTGGCAAAAGCTCTGAATTTACCCAATACCAATGGTGTTTTGGTTCCTAGCGTCCAGGAGGACAGCCCGGCAGAGAAAGCCGGAATTAAGGCAGAAGATGTTATTATCGAACTGAATGGCCGGGATATCAAAAATTCCAGCGAATTAAGAAATCTTGTCGCCGCCACAAATCCCGGAACCAACGTAAAACTTACTATTCTCCGTGCTGGCAAGGAAAAAGAGATTTCCGTAACTCTTGGGGAACTTCCTGAGGAACAGCCTCTGGCACAACAGAGTCCTAAAACTTCTGAAAAGATAGGAATAACTGTCTCAAATATTACCCCTGCTTTGATCGATAAATTTGAATTACCGGTTAAAAAGGATGGTGTGGTTATTATCGAGGTTCAGGGTGGGAGTGTTGCTGCACAATCAGGCCTGAGACCTGGAGATGTTATCCTCTCTGTAAATCGCAAAAATGTTAAAAATGTGACTGAATATAATTCACTCATTGGAGAGGTCGGAGAAGGAGATACGATTCTGTTTTATGTTCAGAGAGGAGACGGTAAAATATTCGTAGCTTTTGCAATACCGTCATAAAGAAAGTTTAAAGGAGGTTGCATGAAAAATGTAACCTCCTTTTCTTTTTTGAACTCAATGGATTCATTGCATACCTGTTAGTGAGTCAAAAGCAGTTATAAAATTTCCTGCAGCTTGAAATATAAACCCCTAAATGTTTAGGAAACCGCTTGAGTCATCTGGATTTTTATTATAATTATTTCTTGCCGATTTTCACTTTTAGAATTATTTCAATATAAAATGTGGCTGGCTCATTTCTTCTATAATTTTAATAAACACATATACGTTGAATTAATTTATTCTTATATTTTCAATTTTAAATGATATCCGCTGAAATAATTGGAGCTAAAATGGGCAAGCGAAGAATTGGCATTTTAACAGGGGGTGGGGATTGTCCTGGTCTCAATGCGGTTATTCGGGGGGTAACCAAAACAGCCATTACAAAATATGGTCTGGAAGTAATTGGATTTTATGATGGATTTCAGGGATTAATTGAGAACAGATTTACCCTGCTTAATTATGAGACTGTCTCCGGGATTTTAACTCAGGGAGGTACGATTCTGGGAACAAGTAACAAGGCCAATCCTTTTGAACATTTCATTATGGAAAATGACAAGCAGATTGTTAAGGATGTCTCCAAAAATACTATGGAATTATATCACGATCTGGGTTTGGATGCCTTAATTACCGTGGGGGGTGATGGTACCATGACCATCTCGGGCATGCTTGGGAAAATAGGGGCGAATGTCGTGGGGGTACCCAAGACCATTGATAAAGATCTTATGGAGACGGATACCACCTTTGGTTTTGATACTGCTCGAAATATTGCCACAGAAGCGATCGATCGTTTACATAGTACGGCCCAATCCCATCACCGGGTAATGATTGTTGAAGTCATGGGCAGAAATGCCGGTTGGCTGGCGTTGGAATCAGGAATTGCCGGTGGGGGGGATGTCATTTTACTTCCTGAGATTCCTTATGACATTAATGAAATTATCCAGGTCGTCCGGCAAAGAAGTCGCTTTGGAAAACGGTTCAGTATTGTGGTGGTTGCCGAGGGCGCTAGGCCGGAAGGTGGCGAACAAGTTGTAAAAAAAGTTGTCCATGACAGTCCTGAAAAAATCCGCCTGGGTGGAATTGGACACACCATTGCCGCCCAAATTGAAGATGCAACCCGTATCGAATGCCGTGTGACAATATTGGGACATTTACAACGCGGTGGGACACCCACTCCTTTGGATCGTATTCTGGCAACTCAGTTTGCCGTTAAGGCAACCGAGTTGGTGATGGAAAACCAATTCAATAAAATGGTCGCTCTAAAAGGAAATCAAATTACCGCAGTCCCCATGGAAAAGGTGATGGGTAAACAAAAATTAGTACCCGTTGATTCTGATCTGATTCAAGCAGGTCTAGCCGTCGGTACCCATTTTGGCAAAAAGTTACAGTAAAGAAACTATCAATTAGAGCGAAAAATATTTTATTATTTAATTAATCCAGGCGTTGGGATATAAGAAGAGTGATATCATCGTATTGAGGAACTCCTTCACAAAATTCATAGATTTTCTTGATAATAATATCGGATAAATTCCGTGAATCCAAACTGCAATTTTCTTTAATGATGGACATTAATCTTTTGTCACCGAACTCCTCTTCCTGACTATTGAGAGCCTCATTAACGCCATCCGTGTAGCAGACTAATAGATTCCCCGGACGAAATTTAATTGTGCCTTCTGAATATTGATAATCTGGCATCATACCCAAAATAATTCCGCCTTCATCCAAGGTCTGGAAATTTTGATCACCATCCAGAAATAATGGGGGATTATGCCCGGCATTAACGTAGGTAAATTCATGGGAAGTTGAATCCAGAATACCGATAAAAAAGGTGATATATTTATCCAGGTCTGTATTGTGGTAGATCAGGGTATTCAGTTTGCCAACTACCTGACCCAGGTTGGGATTTTCACTGATAATTGTTCGTAATCCTGCCTGTAAATTGGCCATGATTAAAGCAGCAGGGACGCTTTTGCCGGAAACGTCTCCGATAGCCAGAGCAAAGCGAGTGGGAGTGATGGGTATAATGTCGAAATAATCCCCGCCTACCTCTTTGCTGGAATGATTGATCCCCCAGATATCATATCCCTCCAGTTGTAAAATTTCCCGAGGTAACAATTTTTTTTGGATCGTTTTTGCCACCTGCAATTCCTGCTCAATACGCTGCTTTTCAATAGTTTCAATGAATAGCCGTGCATTTTCCATTGATATGATTGCCTGAGAAACTATGGTGGCTAGAAATTCAAGATCTATATCAGAATATTGCTCTTTATTTATTTTTTCTCCCAGAAGGATGAAGCCCAGGAATTTGTTTTGATGTCGCATGGGAATGACAACCTGAGCACCAATTTTTAATAATTTATTTGCTAAAGTTTTATCTGAAATTTTAATAGTAAGGGTAGGAGAATCAAACTTTGTTAGCTGAGGTTTTTCCTGAATCAAGTTCTCGATTGCATCCTGTGAAAATCCTTTACCTTCATATTTATGTAACCCTTTTTCGGCATAAACCACGATGGCGTAGTGATACACCAGCATTTGGCCCATCAATGCATAAGTCAGTAATTTTACAATTTTCTCGCTTTCGAGTGTTGCTGACAGACCCTGCGCAATGTCGAAGAGAGTTTTTAATTGCTGGATTCTCTGGTCCAGTTGCTGATTAACATTTTTAATTTCCTGAACTTTTAAGGCATTTTCTATGGCAGTAGCGGAGAGATTTGCCAGTGACTGGAGAAAATCTTTCTCCTCAGCTGAAAATGGTTTTTTGTTTAATTTATTGCCATAGGCAATTATCCCAATCAATTTTTCCTGAGAAAAGACCGGGACAACGAGAGCAAGGTGATTTTTTTGTAAAAGTAGTTTGTCCTTATTTAGACCAAGCCCGGTTAGTTCTTTTCTTTCCAATACACCTGTTTCTGGCGGGAGGGTTGAGATTTCTAGTGATTTTTTGGTAAAATCATCACTGAGACCTTTCCAGAGCCGGGCGGAAAATATATCGTCTTCCTTCAGATAGATAATACCCCGGGTGAGCATTAAGCGTCCCATCGGAATTAATAATACGTTATTGAGGACTCGTTGTAAATCAAGTGATGAATTGAGTATCTGACTGATTTCAAAGAGTGAGGAGAGTTCAATAAGTCGTCGATTTATTTCCTTGATATTTTCTGTATGGTATTTATCGGAGAGATAGTCCAAAAAACCCGACATGAATGAAACCTGTTATTGAAATATAAATGAGTTAGATGAAAAAATGGTTGAAATTTATTGTTGTTAAAATAGACAGCTTAGGTTACAATATATTTAATCATCCGGACACGATTTTTTTTGCCGGGCTTAATTTTATATTCAACCTTATCCATCAAGGTTTTAATTAGATAAAGCCCAAGTCCTCCGCGCTTCATTTTTTTCAAATAGACATCCATCTCAGGGGTTTTTACTTGATCCGGATCGAATCCTTTTCCCGCATCAATCACATCAATTTCCAGCCGGTCCGCATGGGTTGTGACTTCCACGGTAAGAAACTTTGCGTTGGATGCGGCACCTTTATAGGCATGGCGGATGACATTTGTGCTTGCTTCGTCCACGGCAAGTTCTATCCGGTGAATATTTTCTTCTGAAAATCCCATATTTTGGGCAATTCGGGCAACAAATTCCCGTACAATTTCGAGATTTGCCGTTTCAATCGGGAGCTTCAACTGAAATTTTTTCTCTTTTCGCATCATATTATACCGTTGGCTCGCTTGGCCTTTCTATTTCTTTTTGTCGCTAAAGTTAGAGATCGCCTTTTCTTCGGAATCATAGAATTCATAGAGACTCGGAAATCCCAGAAGATCAAATACCTTAAATACTTTAGGCGCGGCACAACAAATTTTGAGGTCACCTCCATTATTTCTGATATCTTCAATAACACCCATAAAAACGCCTAGTCCCGCCGAACTTATATATTGTAAGCCATCCAGGTTTACGATAATCTTAAAACTATTCTCCTTAATCAGCTTTTGAAGTTCATTTTCAAAATTCGGAGCTGTATGTGCGTCCAGGAATCCCTGAATATTCAGAATCCGCACGTCTTCCACATCCTTTCTATAAACTTCGAATTTCTCCATCAGTATCTCCTCAATAAACAATTTATTATTACGAAACAGTTGAGAAAAAAGTTATCACTTAAATTCATTTGATGAGTCAGCATATTGATATGAACTCCCTAAATCTATGACGATATTTTACTTAAGTCAATCTGTCAATTAACCATTTCGCTAGAACGGTACTTTTTTTGTATCTGGACAAATTATTAATCCCCCGTTTTTTTTCGACAATTTCTCAAGATAATGAAAGTTAAATCATCATGAAGAGGTGTTTTACCACAAAAATTAGATACTGAATCCAAAAGTTTATCTTTTATTTGTTCGGCGGAATTTTCTTTACATTGTTGCATCAGATCAAGCAAACGCTCTTCCCCATATTCCAATCCATCACCATTTCGGGCTTCTGTTACTCCGTCTGTATAAAGTATAACAGTTCCGCTGCCATTCAGAGAAAGAGTATATTCCTCTAAGATGCGGTTGAATTTCTGACCTGGATCCAGACCGATCCCAATCCCTTTCGTAACAATACTTTGGGGGTGATGACTATTTCCATTGCAAAATAAAATCGGGGTGTGTCC
>CP070707.1:2802971-2877692 GCA_020350205.1 bacterium | reverse complement strand
TATAATTTTTTAATCATGGTTTGATCTACCAGACTGTTCATTTTGGCAAGTATATAGGCTGGCTTCCCTGCTTTCGCGTTCTTAATTTCATTTTGGATCAATTTATAGAATTTGTTTCTCATGAAAAATGGCGAAACCATCAGATGGTTATAATTGTAATATTTGTAATTATTTTCCAGGAATTTGAACAACTTATTGACTTCTCCGGTTATGCGGGAATCAGCTGTAAGCAGGGTATGATCGCTGTATATACGTGCGGTCTCCTCGTTAAAATTGCCGGTACCCACCGCGGCATAGTGAACTTTTTGATCGCCTTCAATTCGAGTAATTAAACAGAGTTTGGAATGGACCTTAAGTCCGGGTACGCCATCGACGATCCGGGCGTTTTCTTCCTCCAGCTTTTTGGTCCAGCGAATGTTTGCTTCTTCATCGAAACGGGCCTGAAGTTCGATAACTACCGTAACATCTTTCCCGTTGCGGCAGGCATTCCGCAGGGCGTTGATAATATTTGACTCCCTGGCTAGGCGGTATAAGGTCATTTTTATTGATCTGACCTGGGGATCGATAGCGGCTTCCCGCAACAGATCAATCAAATAATGAAATGATTGATAAGGAAAGTGTAACAAGATATCCTTGGATTTGATAGCTGATATAATACTCTTTTGATGAATTAGGCTCTTGTGATAGAGGGCTGTAATTGGTTTATAGGTATAAGAGGCAGATCCAATTTTTGGAAATCGCATGAAGTCCCGGGCATTATGATATCTCCCTCCGGAGATGAGATTTTCAAATTTTTCGAGTTTATTACGTTGCAGGATAAAATTTAAAATATCCTCCGGCATTTCACGATCATAAACAAAACGTACAGGCTGTCCCAGCTGCCTCTGTTTAATAGAATTTGCCACTTTCTCAAAAAAACTTTTTGTCACATCATCATCGATATCCAGTTCTGCATCCCGTGTGAGTTTTATGGTATAGGCTTCAAAAGTATTGAAGTCGAAAATAGAAAAAATATCTTTCAGGCCAAACCGGATGATATCATCCAACATGATAATATATTTTTTATGATTTACTTTTGGTAACACCACAAAACGGGGCAAAATGTTTGCCGGGATTTCGATCAGTGCGAAGGCAACACTGTTGGATTCTGCTGGTCGGGAAAGTCGAATCGCCAGATAGAGCACCGCATTCTTGAGATAGGGAAAAGAGGGGTGCGAATTGAGCATAATCGGTACCAAACGGGGACGAACTTCCTGCTCAAAATAAGATTGTACAAATTTTTCCTGTACCGGGTTAAGTTCCTTTTCATTGATAATCGAAATATCTTCTTTTTCAAGCTCGGCCAGCAGCCCACTAAAAATTTGATCAAATAAATCACGTTGTTTCAGCACGATATTATGAATCTTCTTGAGAATATCCTGCGGCTTACCCCCAAATTCAGATTTTGCTTTGATTCCTGCCTTGATAACTCTGCGGAGAGATCCCACTCTCACACTGAAATATTCATCCAGATTGGAGGAATATATCCCTAGAAATTTAAAGCGGTCGATTAGCGGGACAGTTGGATCGGCTGCTTCCTGGAGCACTCTTTCATTAAATGAAAGCCAGCTGATTTCACGGTGAATGTAGGTCTGAATACGTTTAGTCATATATTTGAATGAATCTGTTTAAAATTAGTTCAAAATATCTGAATCGATAATTTAAGGAAAAGTCCCCCAAAAACTAAATGAAAAGTAGACAACCATTAGCATATTTAAGAAAAAATCAATTTATATAAAGCTTTTTTCTAAAAATTTAGGGAAGTATCAGACAAACCTGGCCGAAATCCCGGGCTAGGCCGGATAAATTAACCAAACCTGTATGAACTATGTGGCATGGAATTACATATTTTAATGGTCACTATGGGATTGTTAACTAATTTTCAGCAGAAAGTGACTCATCAATATTTGGAAACAGAATTTTTTTGGAATCATCATCACAATCAAGCGGGGACCTTTTTGGGGAACCGCAAACAGAAATAACTGAATTGTCCGGGTGCTCGTACCCCGAACGATGTTTGTTTTTTTGACTGCTGATCAATAAAAAAATTTCTCTATTCCCAGTCAGCCTACGGTCATTTTAGTTTTATATTGAAAACCTGATATTGCGCGCTCAACCAGTCGAGTTGTCATATTATTTTTACTTCTACATTACTCATTTTATCCTATGACAGGATTATCATACTAACAAATTGTATCACTTATATGTCTTTCCAAAATCCAGCTGAATTCAGTGTGTCTTTGTTGATTTTATCAATAATTTTGCTAAGAGCAGGATATTTAAGCATCCGGGCGCTCTGCTCTAAATTAACCCATTTGCGTTCTCTGAAGTATCGCTCTGGCCAGTGAATAAGTTCTTGGTAAACTTTCATGAGGAAAACCTGCACTATGCAGGTCCCTTGCCACTTGGAATAACTGAAAGTGCCAAATATCTCCGGATGCAAAGCTCCTTTCAAACCCGCTTCTTCGTATGCTTCGGCAAGTGCGGTCTCCTGGGCGGTAAATCCCGGATCAATGATCCCCTTGGGGATAGTCCATTTATCCCCACTGCGAGTCTGAACCAGTAAAATTTGTATATTTTTTGCTACCAGACGTACCGGCAAGGCAGCAGCTTGTTCATAAATCATGCTCATCTAGAACCATTCATTCGGTTTGTTTCCAGCTCAACATATAAGTTCAAGATCTGATTTGCAACAAAAACCTCATTTATTACCTTGGGTGGATTGATAGTACATTTTTTATCGGAAGTGTATTTTGAATTATCCAGAAACATGTAAAATAATTAAAAAGTTTAGACTTTGTTGGAAGAATCGGTGGTAAATACGTTTGATAAATATAATTTTAATGGTATATTTAAAGTTATGATGAGGTGGCTTGAGCACAGAAGCATTTCTCTCCGGACCAAATTTATATTTCTTTCAGCTATTTTGGTGACGGTGATCGTTGTGACCATAACGTACTTCTTTACCATCCGGGAATTGCACAATAAGCGGGCCGGGGTAGAGATGCAGATACAACGAATTGCTGAAAATATTGCGACTATCCAATTGCTGGACCGTCAGGATTGGGCCGTCTATCAGAATTACATTTCACGTCTCATTGATTTTAACCGGGATATCGTATATATAGCAATTTATGATGACCGCCGGACCTTGCGAGCCCATGCCTTGAATGATGATCTCATTGACATTCAATATTCTCAGTTAAGCCGGCGTCTTGAGGCAGAAATTATAAGACGCCTGGATGAAGGGGCGGTGGCCGATGAGAGCCGGGAAGACTTTCGTACCCAGCGCGTCAATATCCAGATTGGTGACCGGATATTAGGAAGTGTGCATGTCGGTTTTTCATTAATCCAGATCAATACTGAACAGAGAAATTCGATATATTTGATCATCGGCTTGGCGACATTCTTTTTATTCATATTTACAGGAGCTTCGGTATTTATTAGCAGCCGGTTAACAGATCCCTTGGAAAGATTAAGCCGGGCTATGACCGCGGTGGCAAACGGTAACCTGCAGCAGAAAATCGACATAGAAACCAGTGATGAAATTGGACAACTTTCTGAAAATTTTAATGAAATGGTTGAAGGTTTAAAGGAGCGTCAGATCATTGAAAATTTAGCTGGTGAATTAAGAGGAACCTTTATTTTAAGGGAATTGGCGCTCATTATCCGTGAACGAATGGGTACAGTTATCGGAGCCTCAACGACCAGGTTGTACATTCGCAATAAAAACAATCCCACACTCTACGAGGAAATCACAGCACTTGAAAAGGAAAAGCATTTATTCCCGCCGATTATTACATCGCCTGAATTAAAGGAATATATTCGCGAAAAAGTAACGGGATTTATGATTCATGATTGTCCGGAATCCATCTTGGATATTTTGCATCATGATCTGAATTTGCCGAATGGATGGGTGATACCCCTGGTCGTCAAGGAGGAGTTATTGGGTATGCTATTTTTTGTGCTACCATCTCATCAGCAACAGTTTGAAGCAAAAAAACAACAGTTTGTGGTCATGTTAGCCAATCAGGCGACACTTGCACTGGATAATACCCTCTTATATGAAATTCAGCAGGAGCAAGAACGATTTAAACGTGAATTAGAGATTGCCAGAGAAGTACAAATGAAACTTCTGCCTGTCCAGATGCCACAATTTGACGACTTCCACATTGATGGATTTTGTCGTTCCGCACAGGAAGTAGGGGGGGACTATTTTGATTTTTTCAGTTTGGATGATAATCACCTGGGTATTGTCATTGCTGATGTAAGTGGCAAGGGAACATCTGCGTCTTTCTATATGGCGGAAATTAAAGGCATGATGCTTCAATTAGCGCCGCGGGTTGCCTCGCCGAAGCAGCTACTGAAAGAAATTAATCGAAGTCTGTTCTCCAACGTGGATCGTCACCTTTTTGTCACGATGATTTATGGTATTTTGGATCGGGAGGACTGTGAGTTTAGATTCGCCAGGGCGGGACATAATTCCCTGCTTTACGTTGGGGCAAATGGCTCGAACCGGTTGATCACTCCGTCAGGAATAGGATTGGGTCTGAACCGGGGAGATTTATTTCAGGATAAAATTTCTGAATCAAATGTGAAATTATCTCCGGGCGATATGGTTGTTCTCTACACGGACGGAATTACTGAGGCCATGAATGAAAATCTTGAGGAGTATGGAGAGGATCGATTTATGCGGTTTTTTATTGATCATCGGGGTGCTTTTTCAACCTATCGCAAGGAATTAATCAGAACTCTGGAAAAATATATGGGAGGACAACCTCAGCATGATGATTTAACCATGGTAATCTTTCAATATGATCCCGGATAAGAGGTTGAAATGAACATAAGAAAAAAATGGATAAATTTTGATAATCTGGTAACCTCAACTGAAAGAAAGCGTAAGTTAAAAAGACATACTCCAAAGGACATCTTTGTTATGAAAGTGGCGTTATTTTCTGTTTTTGGTCTATTCCTTTTTTTGATTAGTTGTCAATCTGATTCAGATAAAAAAATCAGACTCTCTTCCGGTGATATCTCCTCCAGTCAGGACACCCAGACCGCTTCCAGTGTGCTGCAAGTCTTGGCTGAGGATCAGCATTCCATTGCAATCGTGTTATTCAGAAATGAAACTGGGGATCCTGCAATGGATTGGTTGGAACGTGGTTTGATGGAAATGCTCACGACTGATATGAAGCAATCACCCTTACTTAATGTTATATCAGCTAACCGTTTTCTTGAAATAGCACAGCAACAGGGAAAGGACGAAAAGGCTCTTCAAAATCAAACCGAAATCGATCAGATTGCTGAGCAAGCTAAAATTCAAATTGTTCTGTCTGGCAGATATTATATTGAACGGGAACATCTCTTCATTGATATTGAGATGAGAGATGTCTATAACAGACAAAATATGTATGTTCGTTCGGTAGAGGGTGAAAGCCTTGAAAAAATATTTGCCATGGTTGATGAACTTTCCAGCAGAGTTCGGGAAAATTTGCGGGTTAATTTTGGAAAAGGGGCCGGTTCCGAAATTGATCTGGCTGAAATGACTAGTTCAGTGGAAGCCTTTCGTTGTTTCTCGGAAGCTCAGGAAAAGCGGGATAAACTGTTTATCGCAGAAGCTGAACGTTGTTACAAGGATGCCATAAAGTATGATACCACCTTTGCTGCCGCGTATCTTGAATTAGCCATGATGAAAATGGATAGTAGAGGGAATTCTGATCATAAGAAATTACTTGAAAAAGCTGATATATATAAATATAAGTTGTCTGAACCGGATCAGCTGCGTCTGCAAATTCTTCAAAAATTTAATCAGCGGGATATCCCGGGTGCCCTGGGATTATTAGAGGATGCTGTTGAGAAATTTCCACTCGATCTGAATTTCAGAGTTCAACTAGCCGGTTATTATCTCGAGTATCTGCACGATCTCGATCGAGCATTGCAGGAGTATGAATACGTGATGGAATTAGATCCCAATAGAAAATTGATTTATAATCAATTGGGATATTTATATGCAGCACGAGGGGATTTTACCACCGCTTTGAAATATATTGACCAATATCAATTGTTAGCTCCCGATGAGCCTAATCCCTATGATAGCAAAGCAGAGATCTTGATCAGGGCAGGTCGGTTTGATGATGCGGAATCACTTCTGCTAACCGCTTTCAAAAAATGGCCCAATTTTTACTATTTGCCATATCGACTTTTGACAATTTACTTTGAATTGGGGAATGAAGACAAGAGCAATACATATATAAATGTGCTTAATGATCTTCCCTCCGAGCAGAAATTCCATTTTGATGTTGAGGAATCTCTGGCTGAGATTTATTGGCGATTTGGTAAAATCGATAAAGCGATAAAAACCTATCGAAAAGTCATGATAAATGATCCATCATCAACCACAGTTCCCCTTGCTCTTGCCAGGTTATATAGATCCGAAAGAGATTCTGCTGCAGCGATGCAAATTCATCAGGAAACTCTCTCCCGCATGCGTCATCAGTTGCCAGATTTAATCAATGATCCTACCCGATTTGGAGATATGATCGGATCGATGTTGGAAACAGATCTTCCGCTTTCTCAAAGCATACAAATGTTGGAAAGCCTCAAAGTGGATCCGCAATCTGAAATTGCAGTGCTCCGGGATATTGGGCTTTGCATTTTATATATCCGAATTCAAGACATAGAAAAAGCAAAAAACATATTTAAAAATAAACGTGATGAATTTTCGACTTTTATACTGGAATCATCCTTTCCGAGATGGCAATACTGGAGATACGTCTATGAAATAATGGATGCTATATCCACTGAGCCGGAGTTTGGTGATACCTATCAGAATCTTTTAGTAGAAGCCGAAAAATCTCCCCGTCGAAATATTGAGACTTTGATAAAACTGGGAATTGCGCGGTATGCATCTGTTTCGGAAAGCAAAGAATTAACTCAAAATATTTACCGAAAATTCGGATTGCCTGCAGATACGGTGTGGAGAGTTATCGGTCCATTTGCAGTAGAAAATCGCTCGGGATTTAATTATAACTTCCCCCCGGAAAATAAAATAGATATGAACGTTGCCTATTCCTCTGCCGGGAAAAATATCTCCTGGCAAGTTATGAATGATGGTTTTCAAGACGGTTATAGCAATTTAAAAGAATTGTATCATGAGTATGCCTGGTCGGTTGCTTATGCTCTGGTTTATATATATTCCCCCGAGGAGAGAAAAGCACAAATCCGTCTGGGTACGGATGAAGCCTGCAAATTATGGTTAAATAATAAAAAAATCTGGCAGCACTACATCAGAGAGGGTGCAACCATTGACCGGGATCAGGTTACTGTCCTTTTGCATCCAGGGTATAATAAGCTATTGCTGAAAGTAACAAATTCCTCTATGGATTGGGGGTATTATTTCCGTATAACAGACGAACATGGACAAGGATTTCCAGACATCTCATTTCATTCTTATGATCAGGTTGAAAAGAATTTCGCGGTTCGTTAACCGGAAAATAACCTATGGCTCATCCACATGGATAATCAAATCCAGCATTTCCTGACAACGGGAATTGTCCGGATTTAATTCCAGGGCTTTTTTATAATTATATACAGCCTTTTCATAATTACCCATATTGTGATAACATAATCCAAGCCGGTAAAAAACTTCTGCGTTTTCGGTTGACTTCTCAGAGAGCTGTTTCAGATATTTGGTAGCTTCCCGGTAATTTCTTTTAAACATGTAGACACCGGCCAAATGGTAATACGCAATTTCTGATTCGGGGCTGATCTCAATTAATTTCCGGTAAGATTCGATAGACTTTTCTTCTTCTCCAAAATGCCGGTATGAAATTCCCAGCCAGTAGTAGGCCATGGCCAATTGAGGATTAATTTCAATAATCTGTTCGAATTGTTTAATCGCTTTACTGAGTTTCCCGGCTCGATAATAAGCAATGCCCAGACCATAAAGAGCAGAGGTAAAGCGAGGATTTTTTTTAACAATTTTTTCAAAGGTTTCAATGGCTTCGTTTACCTGGCCCTGCAGATAGTAAAGATCACCGAGCATTTTCTGAAAAATACAACTATCTTCATTATGGGCCAGGATTGCTTTCAGTTTTTCAGAAGCGCCCTCCAGTAAACCGGCACATACCAACTGATTAATTTCTTCAATGAGATCAGGTTTAATTTTCATAATAGTCCTCACTAAAATTGTGCTGAAAGGCCCAAATTATCATATCAAGGTAATTTTTTTCCTGCTGATTGTCAATTTAAAATAAAAGTCAGATGGGTAAAAACATCTTGATTTTTTTGTGATATTCCTATTGAGCGAGATTTTATTGGCATCATTTTCGGTAAGATTATCATTCCGCTGCATTCACTGTTATCCATTCGTGTGTTTATAATCCTTCAAAATTTAATAGACCATGAAATTTATTAATTTTCAGTTGAGTTTTAAATAAATAAAAAGAAAATTTAGCGACAAATGAAGTGCTATTTTGCGAAGAATAAATGCGGGTAATTATATGTCCAAGATTGTTGGCATTATAGGAGGAATGGGTCCCCTTTCTACGATAGAACTATTACGGAAGATTTACGATCTCACCCCGGTTGAAAAAGAACAGCAGCACCTGCGAATTTTAGTCGATAACCGACCTCAAATACCGGACCGCACGGAGTATATATTGGGTAAAGGAACCTCGCCGCTTCCTCAATTACAAGAATCTGCACGACTGTTGGAAAAGTGGGGAGCAGATTTCATTGCCATTGCCTGCAATACTGCCCACCTCTTCTACCAGGATATCAGCAGGTCTATAAAAATTCCGGTATTACATATGATTGCACTCCTGGCGTCTTACCTGGATAATAATATCCCTGAAGGAAGCCTTCTAGGGCTTTTAACAACCACCGGGGCGTTACGAACGGGCTTATACCATAAATTTTTAGAGAGATATCAGGTCGTTATTCCCTCTGAAACGATACAGGAAAAATTTGTCATGGAAGCGATTTACGGCAAGGATGGTGTAAAAAAAACGAAAGTAAATTCCGAAAATATATCGCTCATTCGTCATGCACTGGAATTTTTACAGAAGAGGGACCCGATACTTATAATTTCTGGTTGTACAGAGGTCGCATTGATCGTCCAGGAACTCAACTTTAATATGCGAATACTCGATCCGATGGACATTTTAGCCCGTGAAATTGTTACACGGGCAAATTCTTGAAAAGCCCATATATGCTAATTTCGCTCATTTAAGCAGGGTCACGATCTGGCCACTGATCTTACCGGAAATTGACTGTAATCCATCCCCGAGGAGTAAGTCCAGGGAACGCAACTCTGGTTTGGTACTTGCCAGTTTTTGTTTGTCCTCGGGAAGATCTGAAATGCTGCCAGTATATCGTATCCAGCTGGCTTCATCTGTTATTTTCTCTGTGAAATTATCTCCGGTGATATAACGACCGGTTTCTACTTCCACCACCTGAAAACTGGCAGTTATTTGTACCCCCCGGGAGGATGTATATTGCCGGTAGTTGATCGGTTGGGTTTTCTGAATAGCATTTCCGGCGGTATCTTTTTCTGTGTAAACCTTGTTATAGGTCTGATCCACATATTTAGGTGCTGAATTTTGTTGAAGTACCTGGGTAATGCTTCCGGTGACAAAATAATGAATACCCTCCAGTTTGCCCATTTCTGAAGCTTTATTAGGATCGACGACGCCTGCCATTGCCAGTTTGTGCTCTTCCAGAATCAAATCGATATGTGCCCGGTTCATGAAAGTAGCATACTTGAGATTCTCCTTAATACAATTATTGATGATATTATCGGTCAATAATTGAGCATATTGTGAATTTGATGCGGTGTTATCCTTAAAGGGAAGAATGGCAACCCGTTTCAGGGCTTTTTGGTAAGCATCCTCCCGACGTATTTTGGCGTCACGGTAATTTGGAACGACCGTGAGCACGCTTTCAAATTTTTCGGTAGCCTCGCGATAATTACTCTCGGTATAATATTTGTCAGCCCAGCGGTAAAAAGCTTCTGCGATCTGGGGATTTGTTGAGGCAGGATTTGATGTGTAACCCAATGCAGCCTGATAGTACTCTACTGCGCCGGCATACTCCCTGCTGCTTAATTTTTGATCTCCTAATCGCATATAAGATTCCCATAATTTTCGCTGGGTTTCCAAATAATTCCCTGATATGGTCATGACTTTTTTATAATGATCGATTGCCGCCAAATATTGACCGGATTGAAATGTCTGCTGTCCCTGACTGTAGTGATAGATTGTTCCTTTTTGCTTGGCTTGGTTCAGGCGACTTTTGGTATCTACTGTTGTCAAATGAATATTCTGACGCTGAAAACGATTAAGTAATATTTCCAAATGCTGCCATGAATTAATTGCTTCAACCCATTGGCTATTTCTCTCAAAATTTTCAGCTTTCCCCAGAAGTTCCTGATATGCCATAGGGGCTACACTATTCAAATGTTCCTTGGCTTCAGTAAAATCTGATTTCTTATCCAGTGCTTCGAGATCCTTTTCTGCAGATTCGACATATCTTCCTGCCTTCTCATATTCCAGCGCTTTTTTATAAGCCTTTTTATGAGAACATCCTCCCAAAATACCAAGAATTAATCCGGTTATTAAGACAAAGTGCAAATAAGCCTTGAATGTTGAATTCATTTTAAACCTCACTTTTACGACCACTCTGTAATCTTGAGAACATTATCGGCACGAGTCAGAAAAACTTATTATTTTTCTAAATTTTTGTATGATCACGACCTGGAGATTAAAATGAGCATCAATTCCTGAGCATAAAGGTTAAAATTTTCTCAATTTAATCCATAAAAAAACGGCTCCTTCATGGAGCCGTAGCGGTACTGCGTCATTCTTTGGAGGTGTTTTAGGAAGGTTAATGTCTGGTTATCGCCAGTATGATGACTGGCTTAAGTCGTTTAGAATATATCTGATAAGTCCCTTTTACTACATGCACAAATACATCTGAAATCATATAAATGAAGGGGACTGCAATGGTCAGGTAAAATAATATTTTTAAGAATAAGATCATTTTAGATTCTCAATAGTTTTTAGACATTTTTACGAGGGGCGGAATAAAAAGTTACCGGGCAATAATATTTTTTTTAAACGTTTTTCAAATCTGGGTGTACTAACAGTAAATGATTTTAAAATGCTATTTACTCACCTTCGATAACTTTAAGGAGAACAAAACATGAAATCTGTGCTTCTTACCACAAGTATTTTTGTATTTATTTTTTCGGCGATAATTCCTTTTTCACTTTTTTGTGCGTCCGAAAAAGATCAGCCTGAAAATGTGTACAGTGTGATTTATGTTCAAAAACCGAATGAATGGTATGTAAAACAGGCTGATCTTTGGAAAACCGAAATTGACAGGAATCCAAAAAACGCTGTAGCTTGGAGAAATTATTACAATGCTGTTCGATATGCCAAATTCACAGAAACTATACACACCAAAGAAAAGAGACAAAAATTGAGTGAAATCATTGATGATATGGGAAAAGCCATACCTAATTCTTATACTTATTATTTTCTGAAACATAAAAATGATGCCAAAGTAGGTGAGATAGAATTTCTGGAAAAAGCCTTTGAACTCGATCCAGATCAACCAGAATTATACAGCGATTTTGTCGGTCATTATGAATATGTGGGAAATGAGAAAAAAATGCGAGAGTTTCTTGAGAAATGGTATCACAGCCGGGATATGGCACCTGGGCTTCTTCATTATAATTATAACGTACTCATGTCCACTTCAAAAAATGCAATCTTATTTACTAATGGTGACAATGATACCTATCCGGTATGGATGCTTCAGAGGATTAAAAATGTTAGGTCCGATGTTACCGTGTTAAATACGTCTTTGATGATGGCTGATAAGCAATATCTTGAACGGAAACTTATGGAAAAAGGTATTAAAGTTGATTATGGTAAATTGCCTGCTTACCGCAGTCCTGAATTTGCCGCTGCCCTCGGAACCTATATCACAGAAATTTATCCAGATGTTCCGGTTTATTATGCACTCACGGTCTATGAGAAATTTATCGAATCGATCAAGGAAAATCTCTACATTGTTGGGCTAGCTTACAAATACAGTAAGGAGAGAATTGATAATAAAGCCGTAATCAAAAAGAATATAAATAATTTTCGTCTCGATTATTTAAAATATGACTGGTATAGTGAAGATTATCTGGCCACCAGTTTGATGGATAAATTGAATCTCAACTACGTGGCCGGAATGGTCAATTTGACTGAGCATTATCACGAGAGCGGTGAAGATGAAACAGCAAAATATTGGGCGGAAGAGGCATTGTACCTGGCAAAGAAGACCGGCTTTGATGATGAGTTGATGAAAGATTTCGAAAAAAAAGGAATTCGAGTACAATAAAATATATATTAACGACGTATAAATTAAACGAAGGCGACCTAAGTGAACCTTTCGATATGAATTTTCTGCGGAAAAAATATAAACTGACTTCTGATGAACAGTTGATGATGTTTGTTCAGCAGGGAAATGAAGACGCTTTTCTTGAATTATATGAACGTTACAGTAAAAAATTGCTTTATTATTTTTACAGGATGTTATTTGGGGATCACGAAAAGGCACAGGATTTTTTGCAGGATCTTTTTCTTAAAATAGTTGAAAAACCAGAGCTTTTTGATCATCAAAAAAAATTTTCGACCTGGCTTTATACGATCGCTCATAATCAATGCAAAAATGAATATCGACGTCTGGAAATTCGCAGAAGATTTAATCAAAAGGAAAAAGATAGCGGAAAATTTTCCGAATCAGGAAATGGAATGGAAAAATATCTGGATACAAAATTATTTCAGAGTGCCCTGGAAAAGAAACTCTATAAATTGGGACCCGAGCAACGGTTGATTTTCATTCTTCGCTTTCAGGAAGACTTGTCTATTAAGGAGATCTCTGAGATCACCGGTATGAAGGAAGGAACTCTGAAATCCCGATTGTTTTATCTGACCCGGAAATTAGGACAAGACTTAAAGGATCTAAATCCCGTTTACAGTGAGGTATAAGTTATGACCAATAAATTCAAAGCCGAATGTCAAATTGTTCAGAATATTCTGTTAAATATGAAGAAAGATCATCTGCTTTCTGCCGAAAAATCACGCATTAGAAAGCATATGAAAGACTGTCGATCGTGCAGAGAATTTCAAGAAAATATGAATTACCTGCGGGCTGGAATGAGAGTCGATGAGAAGTTGAAGATAGAACCACGAAAATCAACACGTCAGGTTTTAGTTTCCCGATTTCGCGAAGTCCATAGAAAAACAGACCCCGGTTTTCTGAAATTTCTCGAAAAAATAAAATTGTTATTCTCTTACAGAATTCCTCTTTATCAAGCATTAGCAGCGACTGTTGTGGTTGCACTTTTCATTTTATTCTTTAGCCAATCATATATCCAGCAGGGAACCGGAAAGATTCCGGGAGCTTTATCTACGGTTCATGATTCGATTGATGTCGGACTCATGGATATCCGGATTAATCTCAATTTCATGGATGAAAATAATACTGGAAGAAATCTGAAAGAGGATTCTAGCCTCACCAGATATATCACGACATCGCTCTAGCCGAGATCCCGGAGCGCTGTGACGATAGTATTCGAATAAATGACTGATATGTTAGAACAATATTTTGTAAGGATCGTGAATGTTTAATATCTATGGCTTTTTAAAACCTGCCAAAACTTTACTTCTGCTAATCTTGATAACATCCGTTTCAGCCAAACCGTTTGAAAGTTTTGTTCAAAAGGCAATAGATGATTCAACTTTCTCCTGGCAGTCTTTTTCTTCAGATAACATTAAGATATTCTATCAAGAGAATTCATTTGCTGAAAGACATCGAATGATGTTACTTCACAGCGCAACATCTTCCGTTGACGAGGTTTTGACACTCTTAGATGATTCTCCAAATGGACTTCCATTAAACGTATTTTACCTCGAATCCCGCGCTGAAATGGAAAGAATTGTTGGTCACCGATATTCAGGTTTCTCGGATTGGACCGGTAACGGTATTTTTTTAGTGCTGAATCCCGATTGGCGGTCCTTCGAAAAACATGAGTTCGCCCATATTGTTACCATGGGAGGTTGGGGGTCTCCCCACCCCAGTAGTCAGTGGATGATTGAAGGTATCGCTATTTATTGTGACGGTTGGTGTCAGCGATATTCAGTAAATGAAATCGCTTTTCATTTTTTGTCGAACGGCCAATTACCGAAGTTAGAACAACTTTTTAATGATTTCAAAAGCCTTGGTGAGATTAGGGCGGGTATCTCGGCAGCAAGTTTTATCAGTTTTATCCACCAGACTTACGGTATACCGAAAGTTCGTCAAATTTGGTTGAACGGAGTGGAAGATCTGGAAGGGCTGTTAGGAGGCGATCCGGAGCAGATTGAGAATGCCTGGCGGCTCTATCTGCAGCGTCAGATCAGGGAAAACATTGAGGTAGACCTGGATGCAATTCACACGGGAGGGTGTGGATAAATAGTCCTCGTTCGTGATTAAAAATTAATAAGTGCAGGTAAACCGGTCTGTTGCAAGTTAGGAGCAGAGAATGCATATGATTGCTTATTTACGAATCGTTATCTTCGTCATTTTAATTTTTTCCATGAACATCTATTCGATGAAACCATATGCTGAATATATCAAAACCCCAGCAGCTTATGGATGTAAATATGATTCGGTCTCTATTACGACCCGCGATAGCGTTACATTGGCTGGCTGGTATATCTATTCTCAGTTGGAAAAAAATGAAAAGCCTTCCATCATATTTACCTATGGTGATGCGGGAAATATGAGTTATTTCCTGGATTATGCGGTAGAATTTTCCCAAAATGGATTTAATATTCTGTTGTTTGATTACCGTGGTTTTGGTAAAAGTTCTGAATTTGAAATAGATCAGGACATGTTAATTTACCGGGAATTTATTACGGACCTGCATGCCGCCATTGATCATGTTAAAGATAAGTATTCCAAAGAGATAATTTTATTCGGCCATTCCATGGGAGCTTGTTTGGCGATAAGTGTTGCAGGTAGCAGAGACGATATTACAGCAGTAATTGCCGAGGGTCCTTATGAAAACACATCTAAAGTCCTGCAGAGAATTAATTTAATACAGCAAGCCGGGAATGATTCTCGAAGATTTAAAAATGAAAGTCTTATAGCCAAAGGATTGGAACCGGAGGAGGCAATTAAAAACTTCAAAAAGACCGGGTTTTACGCTTTTACGGGTTCTGCCGATGAAATAATAACTGCGGATGTTATTTACACATTGTATGAGTTATGTCCCTCCACACTAAAATCAATCTGGATTGCAGCGGGTATGGAGCACGGTGCTATCGTGCAAAGTCAGACCGAGCAGTATTTCAGTAATATTTATGGTTTTATAGATATACTATCCCGAAAGTGAAAGTGGTGGCAGTGTTTCCGGGAGAGTAAATATTTCTGATTGTGCTCTCGTTACTTTTGATTGGTCTCCGGATAAGGCCAACCTTATATCAGGGGCTAACTTGGACTGCTTCCTGTAATCTCTGTTCAAGATCAATACGATAACTGACATTTGCCGGTAATTTAATCTGGAGGGTTTTGGAATCAGATAGGTAGAGTGTCACCTGGTTTGGATCCAAATTATAAATTTCTGGGGGTACCTGCCATTGTATCATTGTTTCCAGTGAATCCTGGCGAATGACCTGTGCAGGTGTCTTTTCCGGAAATTTTTCGTTCTTCAATACCAAATCGTTACGTAATTGAAGCTGAAGGATTATATTCTGGGAAGCTTGTCTGAATTGCCAGGTTTTTTGAGCTTGGGTCAGTTCGGATAATGTCTGTCGCTGGTAATAAGTTGATTTTTGATCTCTGGATATTGAGAGGGCGGTATCCTTTTCATAATGTAATACTTGACCTTCGTGAGCCAAAGCAGGTGCTATTTTACCCCTGCTCATCAAATCCATTTCTTCTGCCGGAACACCCTGCTGTGGTGCTGCCGGTTCCTCTTTTTGAATCTCTCGATCTGCTCGGTCTTCATCAACTGTTTCGCTAACTGCCAGGGCATCTCCACTCGTTGGGATCTCTTCTGCCGGGGAAATCGATCGTTTTTTTAATGCTTGATCAGATGCCTCTACTCTGAGCTGTCCTTTTTTTGCATCATTAACGCTGGCATCTTCTGCTAGGACATGTCTCCTCCCGGGAAGTTCCTGTTCCTCAGGTTCGGTTCTTGACTGACCGGTTTCGGTCTCCATGGCCGGGGCTTTTTCTTTCATGCTGTATTGCCCCAGTTCGGGTGTCATATATTGATAATAATATATCAGACTGGGTGTAATGACAACAAAAAGAATGACTGCTGCGACTTTCAGAATAATTCCCCAATCCGCGCTTGTCTTTTCTCGCTGTTTCGATAAAACCTGACGTCTGATCTCATCTTTCATTTCCTGCTTACCAATTTCTCGCAGGCCGATAAACAGCAATTTTTCTTTCTCCAGCTTTGTCCGGCATTCTTCACATGTTTCAAGATGAATATTAAAATCGGACCGCTCGGTTTGGGAAAGTCGATTGAGCAAGTAATTTTCAAATATTTCACTATCATGATAATATTTGCATGTCATTCGATATCTCCCTCAGACTCATTTAAGTGATCTTCCAAAATTTCCTCGAGATTCTTTTTACACTGGTATTTTTTCGATTTGGCCACATCCGTGTTGGCCAGGTTGAGGATTTTGGAAATTTCCTTCATACTTTTCTCTTCAAAATAATACAGAAGCAATAATTTTTTACAAATCGGTTGCAGCATTTCAAGTGCCATTCTAACTGATTCAATTTTTTCTTTACTGAGCAAACTCTCCAGAGAGTTTGGATTTCCATCCGGGATATGATCAGGAATCTCCTGTGATACGATTCTATTCCTTTTTCTTAATTCGGCCATCCACTTGTTTTTTGCGATTGCCATCAAATAGGTTCCGAGTTTAACTGTTAACTGTAAGGAATCCGAATTCACCTTTTGCCATAGCACAATAATCGTCTCCTGCAGAACATCCTCTGCATCATTTTTATTGCCCCCATTCTTCAAAATATAGCCATAGATCATTCGCTGGTACTCAATAAAAAGTTCACCCAAAACAGTACGGTCATCAGTTTTAATTCGCTGAATATATTCCTTCTCACGCGAACCAGAAAATTTGAGCATTTACCTTTCTCTCATTAATGTCATTAATAGGCAGATGGTAAATCGCGGCACTTATAAAATTAGGATTTTGTGAGAAAAATGTCAAGGATAGAGTGTACCACAAAAGAAAAGGAGATTATGATGAAGTCAATTCTCTATGTAATGTTGATGGGGGTGTCTCTGGCCTATTCACAGGGGCGGATTATCATGCCTGAGATTCCAGGTCGTTTAACTTCTGCGAAAATAGAGTTGCGATCGACAAAAGCCATAGCGGATGTTCGTAGTGGTATCGCCACAGTAAAGGTAGAACAGGTATTTTTTAATCCTTCCTCGCAACGTCTGGAGGGTGAGTATGTATTTATGTTACCCGGTGAAGCCCAAATTTATGATTTTCA
This sequence comes from bacterium, assembly GCA_020350205.1. GTDB lineage: Bacteria > Calditrichota > Calditrichia > RBG-13-44-9 > RBG-13-44-9 > RQOF01. The sequence continues at coordinate 2,860,076 of CP070707.1, read as the reverse complement.
CCTCTATGTGGATGGCGAAAAAGTAAAGGGAGAGTTGCTGGACGGTAAGGAAGCCGCTGAAATATACCGAAATATTGTTAGATCGCTGCGTGATCCGGCTTTATTGGAGTATGCAGGTTATGGAATTTTCAAAGCTCGTATTTTTCCGATAGAACCCCGGGATGAGCGGAAAATTGAATTTTCATACGCCCAGATTCTACAATACCAACAAAGAGATTTTAAATTTATCTTTCCTGTCCGGCAGATTGGAATTGAAAACACCGATAACTTTTATCTCTCGTTAACCATCCGGGAGCAAAATACGATTGGCAATATTTTTTCACCTTCACACACCATAGAAATAGATCATTCCGGACCCGCAATAGCCCGGGTTACTCTGGAGGAAAAAGAGACGGACAGAGATTTTGTTCTCTATTACTCAGTCTCCCGGGAGGAGATCCAACATACACTACTTTCATTTCGACCCCGAACTGATCGAAATGGATTCTTCATTCTTTTGCTGAATCCAAATCAGGAAATATCAACGCCTGCCCGGATCTCGAAAGATGTTATTTTTGTCATGGATGTTTCTGGTAGCATGCAGGGTGAGAAAATTCGCCAGGCTCGCCAGGCATTAAAATTTTGTGTGGAATCCTTACAATCAGAGGACCGATTTGACATTATTACGTTCAGTTCAACCCTGAATTATTTTCAGGGACAGTGGGTCCATGCCCGGGAGGGAGCGAAAAAAAATGCCCAATATTTCATCGACAATCTATCTGCCTCGGGAGGAACCAATATTGACGAAGCCCTGCAGAAAGCATTGGCAATGAAAAGTCAGAAAGATAATCGCTCCACCGATATCATTTTTTTAACTGACGGATTGCCAACTGAAGGAGAAACAGGGATTGGTAATATTCTGAACAATGTAAAGAAAGTTCGAAAAGAATTTATCCGAATCTTCACATTCGGGGTCGGTTTTGATGTGAATACATTTTTACTGGATAAAATTTCGGAGGATAGTCGTGGTCGAACTCAATATGTTAAACCGGAGGAAACAATTGAATCCGCGATATCTTCTCTGTTTAACAAAATATCAAATCCAGTCCTGACTGATGTCAGTATTGATTTTGAAGGTGTCCAGGTAGAGGATATCTACCCAATGCAAATTGCAGATGTATATCAGGGGGAGCGACTGACTCTTCTGGGCCGATACCGAAATCATGGTCAGGCCCGTATACACCTAGTTGGCAGGCAGGGTGACCGCACCAAAAAATATACTTATCAGGTTCAGTTTGCGGAGCGGGAAAGTGAAAATGAATTTGTAGCTAAGTTGTGGGCTAATCGCAAGGTGCATCATTTATTGTCGGAAATTCGGTTCCATGGGGAAAATCCTGAATTTATCGAGAGTATAAAAACTCTCGGCAAAGAATATGGTATTATAACGCCTTATACCTCTTATCTGGTTAAGGAACAGCAACAGGAGTTAGCTCATATTAATGAACAGATTCAGGAAGGATCTAGAGGTGTTTCTCAAGTACTAATTTATTCGCGCCAGAAATCAAGAGAAGCCAGAGCAGAAGAAGATGATGAAAGTGTCGGATCTGAGGCATTTTACGACGCCATGGCCAGTCTTCCGCTTGCGGTTGAACAATCAGCTGGTAAAGGTGCGGTATATTCCAGCAGAGCTCTTAAAAAGCTGGCCGTCGGAGAAACAGAGGTGGACATGCTGCTTACGGTGCAGCGTATTGGCGCTCGTACATTTACCCTGCGGAGTGGTATCTGGATTGAGGAAGGATTATCACTGCAAACAGAGGCGGACTCTAAAATAAAATTCTTGAGTGATGAATATTTTCAATTCCTGGAGTCGAATTCGGAACTGGCCAAAATTCTGAGTTTGGGAGAACAAATCAAGTTCACATGGAAAGGTAAAATTGTCTATATTACACTAGCTTAGTGCGAAATTATATATCCAGAAAATCAATTCCCCTCCCCGGTCTAAACATTTGTAAGGGGAGGGGAATTTTATATTCATATATATTAAATTTGCGGCTGATTGTATATGTATCGTACTGATTAACGAAGAAATAACATATAACTTCCCATAATCATGAAATCTGGTGCACCATCATCCAACCCAAACCCAAGGGCACCTCGTATTCTTCCTTTTTCGTTCAATGAATAGTCTGCGCCTCCGGAGAGCAGGACATAATCCACTCTACTCTGAAATTTCAATTCACCGACCAGATGCAGTTTCTCATTCATTGCATATATTGTCCCGATATTAATAAGAATTGCTGCTTCATGATCGTTGCCAATCTCCAGAAAATCCAATCCTAAAACGCCTGTAAACACAAATTTTTCATTTAAAGGCTGGCGAATTGCAGCAAACGCCCCGAAATTAAATCTGTTTTGTCCCCATAAATCATTGCTTCCCACGGGTAAAGTCAGATAGCCGCCAGCAGAAAGATTCTTATTATCTTCAACTATCAAGTAACGACCTGTGACGGCAATGTCGGAAAGTCCAGATTGGTTATCAGCAAAATCTGGATTCATGAATAAAAATCCCAAACCCACATCAATCTCAATTTTTTCATTGATGGGATATCCCCCCTGTAAACCCAGGGAAGTTTGATTTAAAAAATCATAATTTAAGTAAGCTACACCAAACTCGCCGTAACCGCTGCTGGAGATCGGAGCGTCTCTTAAAAACGTCTGAAATAAGTGGACATCCGATTTAACGGCATCCTGTGCCCACAAGATCTGGCAAAGGACGAGTGTCATCAATAGGATTAAAAACATTTTCATAGGAGACTCCTGTATTTGTTTGGACAGAGTAAATTTAAAAAAAATCGCCGTTCTCACAAAGGTTAGTTTCTATCAATATAACTGGAATATTGAGAATCATCTAAAATTATACAAAAAAAACCCCGGTGATACTACCGGGGTTACGCTTTTGTGGTTATTGTCTAACTAAACTTTTTTGACATTGGTCGCTTGTAAACCTTTAGGACCATCGGTGACTTCAAATTCTACTTCATCCCCCTCATTCAGAGTGCGATATCCTTCTGACTCAATTGCAGAAAAATGAACAAATACGTCATCACCATTTTCGCGACTAATGAATCCATAGCCCTTTTGCCCATTAAACCACTTTACGACACCTTTTTCCAAAGTACTTACCTCATGCTTTATTAAACATATGTAACATATGGATTTACATCACTATTTTTGATATCCAGGTGAGTAAAATCCGGGTTACTTGACTTAACTATTGAAATTAAATTTTGAGATGATTAGGTGCAAGGAATTTTTTGAGAAAAAATAAAAAGGGATTTTTACAGCTATTTTTAGATTTAAGACACACATTTTCCCTCTGAAATTACTTGTTTTACATTTTCCCCTTTTTAATACGCCGGATTATTATATACCGGTTCATAGCTGGATGAATTAATTTTTACGATAGTCAATCGTTTCTGTAAACAAATTTTGAACTCCTTCCGTACAGTCCTGACACATTTCCAATTCGAATCGAGAATCCAGTAACTTCCGACGAAACTTTCTGAATTGTTCACCCCGCCAAATCGAAGCAAATGATTGAGTTAATAAGTTGCCCACTGGAAATTCCGCATCCTTGTCAAAACAACAGGGCGAAACTTGCCCATCACAATTGATAACCATACTATACCACAACCGCAAACAATCATTAGCGAAAAATCGCCTCTTTTTTGTTTGAGGTGGTTCCGTATCTGTCAATGGTCTGTAGCGGGTGAATCTTTGGTCTTCGGGAAGGTATTGATTTCCTCGTTGCCGGTTGACCATCTGCAGCGTTTTGAAAGATAGTTTATCGGCTCCCATTTCCCGTCCTAGATCAATCATTTGATCTCGCTGCACAATATTATGTTTCATGAGAATAAATTGTAAATGGATAAGCGGTTTGTTCAGATTCAATTGATCTTTTGCAGCTGACAGGTTTTTTATTCCTTGAATAACTCTTGACAGATTCCCTCCGATGCGATACTTTTGATAACTTTCCTGATCAGCGCCATCCAGAGAAACAATCAGTTCATCAATTCCCGATTGTACAATTTTTTTTGCGGTTTCTAAATTATGGAAAAAATGTCCATTGGTACTGGTTACTATATATAGTTTTTTCTGTCTGGCAAATGAAACCATCTGCAGAAAATCTTTCACCATGAAGGGTTCACCCTGATTCCACAGTAATAACATCCGTACAGTAGGAGGAATTTTATCCATAATTATTTTAAACTGGTCGAAATTCAATTTGGTGCGCTGACGGGTTAATTCACCGGTTCCTGAGGGACATAATGGACAGTGCAAATTGCATAGGCTGGTTGGTTCGATATGAGCAATCACTGGATTTCCCCATATGTATGGCCTGCGCAGCACTAAAGACACTCCCAGACTCATACCAATTTTTAAGAGGTTGACCAATTGCGAGAACGTTCTGGGGAAGAAGGGATAGATGGGTTTGGCAGGGGGGCTATTTGTCATTTTGTTCTTTCCCGATCGTATTTGTCGGGGTGAAGTTAAATGATTTACTTCGGCCCGGTCGAAATCAGCAGTTTTATTTTGAGTCTTAAATTGAGTCATGATTGTGGCCTATGTAAGAAGTTTCTTTCTTAACCCTTCAGATTACATAAATATTGGTTAAAAGGGAGAATGAATCAAGGTGAAATTCCTGCCAACTATCAAATCAGCAACTTATATAATTAAACCACTAAAAAAGCCTTGCATTTACCATGAGTTAATTTTAATATGGAATTTTTAGAAGAGAATTTACTTGTTGTCTATAGTGATAACCCACTTTTGCTTGGATTACATATTTCCAGAATCTCATTGAAGTGAAAGATTAGATCTAAGAACAGGATTTTGTCCCCGGGTATTTAAAACGCGAGTGAACAATCCTTTTTTCATTGATTTTGTTTAAGGAGGTCCATTTTTATGACAGAAACCTATCGTATTTTTGGAGTTGATTATATTGAACTGATTGTAGGTAATGCCAAACAGGCATCTCACTATTATCAGAATCAGTTTGGCTTTGAGCCCTACGCTTATCGGGGCCTGGAGACCGGTGACCGGGAAAAGGTCTCCTATGCCTTGCGTCAAGGTGAAATTCGGTTTATTTTTACCTCGCCCCTTATGGCCAACTCCCCCCTTAACATCCACCTTATTCAGCATGGCGATGGGGTAAAAGATGTAGCCTTTACAGTGGATGATGCCAAGAAAGCCTGGAAGTATGCGATCAATCGCGGTGCCGAATCTGTATTCGATCCCAAATCCGCTTCTGACGAATTTGGAAAAGTTATCACTGCGTCTATTCGTACGTATGGCGATACCATACATACCTTTGTGGAACGCCAGAATTACAAGGGAATATTCCTGCCCCAATTTAAGGAATACCAATCGCCACTTGAAACACAATCCGTGGGCTTGACACATATCGATCATTTTGTGGGTAATCAGCCGGAAAATCAAATGCAGCGAATCGCGGAATGGTATGAAGATGTGCTTGGATTTCACCGTTTCTGGAGTGCTGACGATAAAGATGTAGCCACTGAGTACAGTGCCTTGAGATCGATTGTGGTGGCCGATCCTACAGAAGTGATTAAAATGCCCATCAACCGGCCGGCTGTCGGTTTAAAAAAATCGCAAATACAGGAATTTGTGGAATATTATTCCGGTCCCGGTATTCAGCATATTGCCATGTATACGAATGATATTGTAAAAACCATTACCCAGCTTCAAGCAAAGGGGGTAGAATTTTTAGACACTCCACCAGCTTATTATGAGGAATTAAGTAAACGGGTGGGTAAAATTGATGAAAATATGAATGATCTTAAAAAACTGGGAATCCTGGTGGATATTGATGAGTTTGGATACATGCTACAAATATTTACCAAACCGGTGCAGGACCGTCCGACCCTGTTTTATGAAGTCATCGAGAGAAAAGGTTCGAAAAGTTTTGGTAAAGGGAACTTCAAAGCACTATTTGAGGCGATTGAGCGCGAACAGGCCAAGCGGGGAAATTTATAGGTAACCATTTAGGTAAGGAGAAATTCATGCCATTTTACGTGAGACAGGGAAATATTCCGCCTAAACGTCATACTCAACATCGGGATAGAGAGGGAAAACTCTATCATGAACAGCTGGTAAGTCGGGCAGGTTTTTCCGGTATTTATACTAATATGTATCATCTGCGACCCCCAACCCGGATTTCGGGTGTGGGTGATTTCAAACCGATAAAGTATGAATCGGTCACGGACCAACCGCATCGCAACCGGCATCTGGAAACCTTGAAATTTAAACCATCCGGAAACTGGATTAGTGGTCGGCAACTGCTGGCGTTCAATAGTGATGTGGCCCTATTTACGGCTGCTCCGAAAGAGCAGGGTGAATTTCTGTACCGTAACGGAATTGGGGATGAACTGATTTTTGTTCATCATGGAAAAGGTCAGCTGGTGAGCATCTTCGGAAATATGCCATATGGACCCGGAGATTATATCGTTATTCCGCGTGGTGTCATGTATCGCTTAACACTGGAAGCAGATGACACGAGATTGCTGATTATGGAGTCTGCCGGAATGATTGATACACCCCAACGGTACCGTAACGATTATGGCCAATTACTGGAACATTCCCCTTATTGTGAGAGAGATATCCGAATCCCGGAAATCCAGGAGCCCAGGGATGAGGAGGGAGAATTCCTGTTTTTATTAAAACTTGGGAATGGTATACAGGAATTGACCTTTGCCCATCATCCTTTCGATATTGTTGGATGGGATGGGTTTTACTATCCCTGGATCTTTAATATCAAGGATTTCATGCCGATAGTGGGCAAAGTGCATCAGCCTCCTCCTGTTCATCAGACCTTTGAAGCGCCGGGATTTGTGATATGTTCTTTTTGTCCCCGCTTATTCGATTTCCATGAGCTGGCTATTCCCACACCTTATAATCATCGTAATATTGACAGCGATGAGGTTCTGTATTATGTGGAAGGAAATTTTATGAGTCGAAAAGGAGTGAGTGAAGGTTCGATAACCATCCATCCTCATGGAATTTCTCATGGTCCTCATCCCGGTCGTTATGAAGCAGCTATTGGTGAAACCAAAACCGAAGAATATGCCGTGATGCTGGACACCTTCAAGCCCTTAAAAATTGGTCGGGCTGCCCTGGAAATCGATGATTCTAAATATCCTTATAGCTGGATGGAATAGTCGATACCACAGGTCACGTCTGGTTTGTCCTGTTCAATTTGGGATTTTAAGTGTGTGTGAATCTGGAATGTTTGAGAAAAATTCAGTTTCCAATTGGACTGAAAGAATTAATAAATTTGCAATATCCATAAAACCAATGTAGAAAAATTATAAATTTTACCCGGATTCCGGGAGAGAGATTATGTCAGACCATCCTATCCCTAGAGATACTTTTCCTTTCGGACAACCTATTGTCTGGTTCCCCAACCAAGAATGGATCGAAAACAGTAATTTACAGAAATTTATGGAACGGCATGGAATCACCGATTACGACTCACTCCTGGCACGTTCTCTCTCAGATCTGGAATGGTTCTGGGAAGCAGTCATGGAGGATCTCGATATTCAATTTTACACCCCGTATTCTAAGATTGTAGACATGTCCCCCGGGATACAATTCCCGAACTGGTGCGTGAATGGGAAAATGAATATCGTTCATAATATGCTGGACAAGTGGCAATCAAGCAGCGGGAAAGACCGCTTGGCACTCTCCTGGGAAGGTGAAGAAGGCAGATTACTCCGACTCAGTTTTGGTGATCTATATAGTGAAGTGAATCGTTGTGCTAATGGATTAAAATCGATTGGCATTCGAAAAGGTGATGTGGTGGGACTCTATATGCCCATGATTCCTGAACTTGTCATCGCTTTTTTAGCTGTGATTAAATTAGGAGCAATTATTCTCCCTTTATTCAGTGGATTCGGACCGACCGCTATTTCAATGCGATTGAAAGATGCTGGTGCCCGGTTTATATTCAGCGCTGATGGTATGTGGCGACGGGGAAAAAAGGTAGCAATGAAACCCGTTCTTGATGAGGCTCTGCAAGATGTGACTACGGTGGAAAAAGTAATTATCGTTGACAGAATTCATAATAAAAGCATATCAATGAACCGACCCAGGGACCTGTGGTGGGAGGACTTGATAAAAGGTGCCTCTTCACAATGTCAGACCGAAAAAACTGCGGCAGAGGATACCTTAATGATCATCTATACCAGCGGGACTACCGGAAAACCCAAAGGCGCGGTGCATACCCATTGTGGTTTTCCGATTAAAGCGGCCCAGGATATGTACCAGGCCATGGATCTGCATCCCGCTGAAGTTATGTTTTGGATAAGCGATATGGGGTGGATGATGGGGCCCTGGGAGGTATTCGGAAGTTTGCTGGTCGGTGCTACGATGCTCTTATTTGATGGTGCACCGGATTATCCATCCGTAAGTCGCATTTGGGAGTTGGTAGATAAACACCGGGTAACCCACCTGGGAATTACACCGACTTTAATCCGGGCCTTGATGCCGCATGGGACAGCTCCGGTTCGAAAGCACAATTTAGACAGTCTCCGAATGGTGGGCTCAACTGGAAGTCCCTGGGACCCTGATTCCTGGCGCTGGGTATTTACGCATGTGTTAAAGGAAGTAAAACCAATTATCAATTACTCCGGTGGAACGGAAATTAGTGGTGGAATTCTCTGTGGAAATTATTTCAAACCGCTAAAACCCTGTGCCTTTTCCGGGCCGATTCCAGGAATGGATGCTGAAGTGGTCGACGATCAGGGAAACCCTGTGCGTCGGGCGGTGGGTGAACTTGTTATCAGGCAACCGTGGATAGGAATGACCCGCGGTTTTTGGAATGATAAGAATCGGTATTTGGACACCTACTGGGGAAGGAAGTCGGATACCTGGTATCACGGGGATTATGCGGCGATCGATGAAGACGGGCTCTGGTATATTTTAGGGAGAAGTGATGATACTATTAAAGTTGGCGGAAAACGGCTGGGTCCGGCAGAAGTAGAATCTATCGTGAACAGCCACGCCATGATTTCGGATTCAGCAGCTATCGGGGTACCGGATGATGTGAAAGGAGAAGCGGTCGTCGTTTTTTGTGTATTAAGTGAGGCCGTGGCAAAGCCTGAGGACCTGCGCAATCATCTGTTCGATCTGATTACCAGAGAATTGGGTAAACCGTTAAGACCCCGAGAGATTAAATTTGTTTCTGCACTTCCCAAAACCCGCAATGCTAAAATTATGCATCGGGTGATTCGTTCGGTCTATCTGGGAAGAGATCCGGGGGATATGAGCAGTCTGGAAGACCCGGCAATGTTGGATGCCATTCGGCAGGCATTTTAAATTTTCCTAAACCGTAACACATTTATATACAGCTGACACGGAGGTAAATATGGATAACTTAAAAAATAAAAAGCAGAAAGATGATGAATCTTTATCTGCGTTTGAAAAAGCCGGCTTACAGGGTGATGATCCCAGAGTTGTCCCGATAAAGTTGGATGGTCCTGCCCCGGAAGGAAATGATATCGTTTATCCTGATTATAGCGATGAGGAACAGGAAACCTGGAAAATTCTTTATAAACGGCAACGGGAGTTACTGCCCGGGCGAGCCGCGCAGGAATATATGGCAGGTCTGGAGATGATGAAATTCCCGGAAGAGCGAATTCCATACCTGGGCGAGGTGGGACGCATACTGGAGGAAACCACCAACTGGCAGGTTGCCCGTGTCCCGGGTCTTCTATTCGAAGGAGATTTCTTTTCACGACTGGCAAGACGGGTATTCCCGTCAACTGACTATATCCGGCCCAGGCACGAGCTGGATTATACCCCGGCACCGGATTTATTTCATGATATCTTCGGTCACACTCCTATGATTACAAACAGAGCATTTGCCGATTTTTATCAAAAAATCGGAAAAGCTTCGATGAATGCGCAGGGAAAAGACCGGCGGAGGTTGGAAACTATTTACTGGTTCACAGTGGAATTTGGATTGATCCATACCGGCCAGGGATTGCGAATTTATGGGAACGGGATCATATCTTCTTATGCGGAAACTCAACATAGTTTAACCGATAAAGTGGAAAAACGGCCGGCGGACCTGGACAAGATGTGTGAGCAACCCTATGATGTGTGGCATATGCAACCGCTGTTGTTTGTCATAGACTCGTTCGAACAGCTGGAACAAGATTTTTACGGCTGGGCCAATAAAAGGGGATTACTCGACTGACATAAACGGCGGGAAGTAAAGGCGAAAGGTAAGAGACAAAAGACAGGATACAAGATACAAGATGCAGAATACAAAATACAAAATACAAAATACTAGATATTAGATACTGGAATTTCAGTATTAGGTACCGGATAGATGAAACTGGAAATATAAAAGCTGCTGATGAGTTTCGATATCCCATATTCCGTAGAAGAGTATATATACTAGATTCAAGATTCTCAGCTTTTTTGAATTTAATCATTAAATATTGTTAATTCAGATTTAGATGACATATTATTATGCCACATATCCTGCTGGATTACCATTCTCAAAACCACATTGCGGTTATTACCTTGAACCGTCCGGAGGTGCATCACGCGATCAGTGAAGAGATGATGACCCGCTTGGAGGAAATACTTGATGAAATTGAAGGCCATCCTGAAGTCCGGGTGATGATACTTACCGCTTCCGGAGCAACCTCCTTCTGCGCGGGGGGGGACCTGAAATATTTCATGCGTCTGAAAACCCGTCAGCAGGCTAGAAATATGTCTTTACGCATGCAGTCCATTCTCAATCGTTTCTGGTCTGGAGAAAGGGTGGTTATTGCGGCCATTAACGGACAGGTATTTGGAGGTGGTTGCGAAATATTGACTGCCTGTCATTTTCGAATTGCCTCAAGTAATGCCCGGTTCTCTTTCAGACAGGCAGCTAATGGCGTCATTACCGGCTGGGGTGGTGGGCTGAGACTGTTCAGAATATTGGGTCACAGAGGATTGCATTTACTCCTTACTGCCGATAATGTGGATGCCAGGCTTGCCCTTCAGTACGGTTTCGTTGATACTATTGTGGAAGTTGAAGCCTTGCTTCCGGCAGCCATGGCATTGGCTTCCAGAATAATTCAAAATTCTGCTGACGCTGTCAAAATATTTCTGGACCTCTACCGGCGCAGTCATATTGATACAGAGGAATCGTTAGTGGAATTTGAAACCGAGGCTTTTACTGATCTGTGGGTAGGAAAAGATTTTCAGAAGTGGATAAATGAATATTTTAATAAGAAGAAATGAACAAAAACAGCTGATGACCCGGAATAAATATTCCGCCTGTATAAAAATGGATAAAGGAAAAAGGTAAAAAAGGCACGACTAAATAAATAACATCTACTCTGTTGGATTCAATATTCAACATTCGTTGTCAGATATTCAATATTCCCGTATCTTCCTTCATTTCCCCAGCTTTACCCCTAATATTATCTCCCTGCCCGGCATGGGGATACCATATTCAGTGAAATAAAATGAATCGTACAAATTATTACCCCGCAGATAAATCAGGGTAATGGGGGTGAGCTGGAATTCAAATTTTACATTTACTACTCCAAAATCATTCAATTTTTCCCATTGCAAATTATCGGGATTCTGGTAATACTGGTCGGAGGTATAGCTCCCCTCGGCATGGAGTCGCATGCGTTCCAGAAAAGTAAAATCCAATAGACCATTAATCCGGTGTTTTGGTCGATAAGCCAGGTAATCTGTAACCCGATCCGAAGTTTGATTGAGAGTCTGCAGATAAGTGTAATTGGTATTTATATTCAGATTTCCCAGATTTCGCCCAACTTCCAGTTCGAAACCGCGCAGGTTTGCTTTTCCTATATTCTGGTATTGACTGATTCCCTCTTCAATGTGGACATTTGTGATCAAATCGGTCAACCTGCTGTTGAACAGAGTGATGTTGCTGTATCCCTCATCATCATTGAATCTAAATCCAATTTCCATATTCAAGGCGCGTTCGTGTTCAAGCCCCGGATTAGCAATGTTTTGATCCAGGCGCTCCGAGTAGAGTTCTTTCAGGGTGGGGTACCGACTATTGGTGCTTAACGAACCAATCATTTTAAAGAGATCCAGAAATGAATAGTTTAAAGTAAGTTGCAGGTTACCCAGGAAAATTGCTTCGCGAAGTTCACCCCCATCGGCATAGAGCGGATTGAGATAGCTGCCATCTGCACCCAGCATGGCCCGCCAATCCGGCGATAGCTGAACATATTGTTCCAGTCCAAATGTTATGGTGTGCATTGAGAATTTTGAGTAGGGATCTGAATCAGCCGCTTTCTCGCGGTGTACGTCTTGCTTATAGGATAATATTCCCCGGGTATCTCCCCAGGTGAAATAATGAAACTGCGGATAAAGAATTGCCCCAAATGAGTAATCATCATAAGTCGATCTGAATCTCAGTTCGGAGTAAGTGGAGTCCTGGTAGGCATCCAGGACGTTGTGGTAAGAATCAAAATACCAGACAGACCGCAGAATAAACTGATCTGAGAAGAGATGTTCACTGTTTAGGCTGACAACATTTTTTTGCCATTCCGGAAATCGCCAGTAGCGGGGGCGCTCTTCAAGTGCGTTGGGAGGAACGTTGAAACGGTTCTGAATGATGTTCAGATGCAGTCCTATCCGGTGGGAAGGGTGCAAATGATAATGTAATTTTATAGCGCCGCTATTTTTTCGGAATGCGCTGTTATCACGGGCAGTTCCCCTATTGTTTTTCAGGGGAGGTGTGTCCGAAGGTAAGGTAAAATTCGGGGACTGTTCGTGGGAAAAGCCGGCACTGTATCGTAATTCTTTCCAGCCACTTGAGACCTGAATATTTCCAAACCATCTTCCCTGGTCGCTGCCTTCGGCCCGGAGCCGGTAGTGAAGGGATTTGCTGGGATATGTCGTGATAAGATTGACATTTCCCCCCAGAGTATTTGCTCCATATAGGACTGAAGAGATGCCTTTGGATATTCGGACATTTTCGAAGTTATCGCCCCCCAGCTGTGCGATATCCACTACCCCGTCGAATGGAACGGAAATCGGGATACCGTCCAAATACACGTTGACCTGCCGCTGCTCAAATCCCCGCAGTCGAAAGGTATATTCATTTCTTTCAGTCAGTGAAAAATAAACCCCGGGAACATACTCCATCAAATTGCGGGCGCTGGTAGCATCCAGCTGCTGGATCTCTTCCTGTTTTATCTCATATAGCGGCAAAACCTCACTTTCCGGAAGCCGTTCTCCCAAGACTACAATTTCGCTGAGTCGGTATTGCGGGAGTGAATCCGATTTGGTCGGGATCTGGGCATTGACCATTAAAATCTGAAATATTAATAACATTCCCGTGAATAAAATTCGTTTTGGATTGTGTATAATATCTTTAAGAAACATGCCTTGAGCCTTACATAAAAATATGCATTAATAATACCTTATTTATGCATCATTCGAAACAATTTTGGTCTCTGATCATTCATCGGTGTAAAGATTTTTTTATTTATTCAAAAATAATTGCTTCCTGGTAGTGTGGCACAGAATTCCATCAGAGTTTTGCCAAGAATGCATAGAATCATCGGAGTCTGGACAAGCAGAATGGCAAGAGCGAAATTGATGATATCCATTCATTCGAGGACGAAAAGATTCAACTTGCCAAAGTTACTTGCACTTTTAAATTGTCATCTTGAGCGATCCTGTACTCAATTTATTAATAATTCTTAATACATATAGTGAAGTCCGATTGAGTGCGGGGGAGTCGAAAGATCGGTCGCGTTATTCTAAGGTTGATAGAGACAATCTCTCTGCATGAGACCTATCCGTCGTTCAGTCGGGGAAAGGTCTATCAAATTATAAAGATTTCTCGACTTCGTCCCGCTCAGCCGGGACTGCGCTCGAAATGACCAATTACAAACATCATATACTTAATGTTTTCTAAAAATATACTGCAGGTACGAGGTGCTGATCCCAAAATTCACTTCACCCAATACTATATTATATACAAGTAATATTGTTATCTATCCATGAAAATGTTTCCAAATCGCTTCCGCCAATACGCGGGGTAATTTTGCTTTTTCCATAATTTCTATTGCCGATGCTTCACGCAAGATATTGACTGATCGAAAGGCTTTCAGGAGCGACTGCTTACGTTTAGGGCCGATACCGGGTACATCATCAAGGGGAGATTTGAGAGTCCGTTTACCGCGTAATTTGCGGTGATAACTGAGAGCAAAACGATGAGATTCATCACGAATCTGTTGCAGTAATTTCAATCCGGCAGAGCTTTTTGATATATTCTGGGGATCGCTGACACCGGGAATGAAGACCTCTTCCAGTCGTTTGGCCAAACCGATTATGGGTTGATTTTCAACCTGAAGTTTTTGCAGGGCTTGGAGCGCGCTTGAGAGTTGACCTTTGCCGCCGTCAATGAGTATAAGGTCCGGGAGTGTTGCTTTTTCCTGTAGAATGCGCTTGTACCTTCTGAATACCACCTCACGTATCATTGCAAAATCATCGGGGCTGTTTTTACTGCGAATTTTAAAACGACGGTACTCATTCTTACGGGGTTTTCCGTTGAAAAAGTAGACCATGGAAGCAACGGCGTCCTGACCCTGAAGATTGGAAATGTCGAAAGCTTCGATATGACGGGGAGGATTTGTTAACTGCAGGTCCTGTTGTAAAATTTTCACCGGATAGGCCAGGTAGTCTTTTCGTTGGGATTTTTGCATCAACAGTTCTTGCAGGAGATAACCCGCATTCTTTTGTGCTAATTGAAGAACTTTCTTTTTCTCACCCTGTTGAGGAATAACCAGTTTTACCTTCTGTCCTGTCTGTTGGCTCAACCATTCAACCAGGAGCTGCTTGTCCCGGGGCTGCTCAGGGAGTATAATTTGCCGGGGATACTGATCCGCATCCAGATAATATTGCTGTAAAAACTGAGTGAGTATTTCCGAGCTGTCTTTTCCCTCCACACCCTGGAGATAAAAATGTTGTTTGCCGATAACTTTGCCATCCCGGATTTTAAATATCACTGAACAGGCGTCCTCTTCTTCAACCGCCAGCGTAACCACATCGCGATCTTCGAAATCCGTCATAACCACTTTTTGGGATTTGAATGAATAATTTTCAATCATTTGTATCTGGTCCCGCAATCTGGCAGCGGTTTCAAAATTTAGCTTTTCAGATTCCCGTTGCATTTTGTCCGTCAGTTCCTGGACAAGGTCCCTCGTTTTACCTTTTAAAAATTTTTCCACCTGACTGATCATTTCATTGTAGGTTTCCTTGCTAACCATCCCCTCGCATGGTCCCTGACAGCGGTGGATATGATAATCGAGGCAGATTTTTACTTTTTTACGGGCGATAATATCGTCATCCAGATAATATTTACAGGAGCGAATAGGGAAAATTTTCCGAACATGTCTCATAATAGAGCGAAGATGTTTGACATCGGTATATGGCCCCAGATATTTTGAGCCGTCTTTGACGATTTTACGGGTGACGAAGATGCGGGGAATCGGTTCGTTAGTGATGCGAATATAGGGATAACTTTTATCATCGCGCAGATTTACGTTATACCGGGGTTTATACTTTTTGATCAGATTCGATTCCAGGATCAGCGCTTCAATTTCGCTATCTACGATGATGGTATCCAGGTCATGGATTCGTTTCACTAATAACAGAGTTTTGGTATCCAAATGCCGGGCGTCCTGGAAATAACTGCGAACCCGGTTACGGAGATTTATCGCTTTACCTACATAGAGTACCTTGCCGGTTTTATCTTTGAACAAATACACCCCGGGATAGATAGAGAGATTGGTGATTTTATCCTGCAGTGATTTATTTTTTAGTGAATTCTTCTTCATACCTTTAAAATATATCTATTTTGGGATAAAGTTCCAATGTATGAATTTTGTGTTCCCTTGATTTTGCAGGCATCTATTATGATTTGCAATTTTTATTTCAATTGAAATAAACTGTGAGTTCCTTCCGGTTTTTTTGGGAAGGGATTCTTTCGGAGGCGGAAGGAATCATTCCGGCTGGTTTTCAATACCTGTTTTCGCAAATGAAAATTTGCTTGTAATACCTTGTGATTTCGGTTAAATTTCTGGGCTTAAAATTTACATGACCGTGGTATTGGAGGAAAAAGTCTTATGTTATATTCAATTTTGCTCATATTATTTGTGCTGGTGGCATTATTAATGACCTTAACCATATTGATGCAATCCGCCAAGGGTGGGGGATTAGCAGCATCTTTTGGCGGAATGGGAGCCGGAGGGGTATTCGGTCCCAGGGGTGCGGCAAATTTTCTACAGAAAGCCACAACCTTTCTGGCAATTCTGTACGGCTTACTTTGTTTAACGATTGGTTTTATTGGTCGACCGACTAGCGGAGAAGGAGGAAGTGTAATTCAGCGTGAATTACAGCGGCAGCAGCAATCCAGCGAACTCCCGCAACCGGTGACCGGTCAACCGCTGGAAGAAGGTATGGAATTACCGGTACAACCTCAACCGGAATCGGAGCAGCAGCCACCGGCGGAAGAACCTGAATAAGCTCAGTTCGCTGGCGTGGTGGAATTGGCAGACACGCTATCTTGAGGGGGTAGTGGGCTACCGCCCGTGGGGGTTCGAGTCCCCCCGCCAGCACTTTAGTAAAATAAAAGTAAATCAAATAAGAGGGCTTAATTGCCCTTATTTTTTTGAATAATATCAGAATCTTACAACACTCGCGAAATAATTGCTTTTTCGAATTTAACTGGACCCCTATCAAATCATTTGACTTCTGCCGCACGAGGCTCCGTATACCACGCAACCTGGGTTCGATATTATTAAAATTAAAATGAACGGCGGCTTGGTGATATCATTAAACCGTTTGAAAAGTTAAACCAAATCCCACCTTCAAGGCCAAAGGCTAAATATATCAGAATTTACACAAAACAGTGGGAATTATTCAGTTTTCAGAGCAGGATACTGCCAAAAAAGTCAATAAAAAAAACATTTGAATCAGGGCAGGGATGTTGAATAGATTATCTGTTTAAAAGGGGAAGTATTATATGAAATTTTCAATAGTTGATATTATTGTTTTTGCAGTATATATCATCGGGATTGTTAGTTTAGGTCTTTGGGTATCCCGGGTAAAAAGGGGACATGAGAAAAATACCGAGGATTATTTTTTAGCAGGAAAATCTCTTCCATGGTGGGCCATCGGCGCTTCGCTTATTGCTGCAAATATTTCTGCCGAACAGTTTATCGGAATGTCTGGCTCTGGTTTTGCAATCGGTTTAGCAATTGCATCTTACGAATGGATGTCTGCCTTAACATTGATTATTGTGGCCAAATATTTTATGCCCGTTTTTATAGAGAAAAAATTATACACCATTCCTGAGTTTATCGAGCAACGTTTTAGTACAAGTTTAAAAACAATTTTAGCTGTTTTCTGGATTGCATTATTCATCTTTGTGAATCTGACATCTGTATTGTTTTTAGGCGCAAAGGCGATCGATACAATTATTGGTAATGGTGATGGAAGTATGATTATCTGGGCAATCGCGGCTCTTGGCTTTATCGCCGCTGCATATTCTTTATATGGTGGACTTTCTGCGGTTGCCTGGACCGATGTGGTTCAGGTGATCATGCTGGTTTTAGGAGGTCTGATCACTACAATTCTCGCACTTAATGCAGTGACACCGGATGGTGGTTTGTTAAACGGTTTGAATCATATTTTGGAATCTGCAGACGATAAATTTCATATGATTCTTGACCGTACTGATCCCGAATATTTTAATTTACCCGGAATTGCAGTACTAATCGGTGGTATGTGGGTGGCGAATTTGTATTATTGGGGATTCAATCAGTATATCATTCAACGTGCTCTTGCAGCAAAATCAATTGTCGAAGCGCAGAAAGGACTGGTATTCGCTGGATTTCTGAAGCTCATAATTCCCCTGATTGTAGTTATTCCTGGGATTATTGCATTTGTTATGTTTACCCAGCCGGAAGGAACAACCGCGGTTAAGGGTGTAACAGAAGCTTTTACCAAATTTGATGGTTCGATCAATTATGATAAAGCGTATCCCTGGCTGATAAGCATGTTTATTCCGGATGGACTGAAGGGAGTCGTCATCGCTGCATTGGTGGCTGCTATTGTTTCATCGCTGGCGTCGATGTTAAATTCCACTTCAACTATTTTTACAATGGATATATACAAACCATATTTCAACAGAAATGCGACACAAAAACAGATGGTAAATACCGGAAGAATTAGTGCGGCTATTGCTTTAATCACAGCTGGATTCATTGCGCCCTTTCTCGGTAATATTCCCCAGATGTTTCAATACATTCAGGAATATACAGGTTTGGTGAGTCCCGGTATTCTGGCGGTTTTCCTGATGGGTTTATTCTGGAAAAAGGCCACAAGTAAAAGTGCAATTATCGGTGTGATTATCTCCATACCTGTAGCGCTGTTACTCAAAACACAAGCTGTTGATCTGCCCTGGATGGATCAGATGCTCTACACAACACTCATTACAATGGTTGTGATTGTCGGTGTAAGTCTAAGCACTTCCATTCATGTAGACGATCCTAAAGGAATAGCTCTGACAGCAAGTACTTTTAAAACAAGTGCTCCGTTTAATATCGGTGCTTATCTAATTATTCTGATTCTGGCGGCGTTATACGCAGTTTTTTGGTAAAAATGGAAATTGCCTGAATGAATTTGAAAATTAACAATCATCCGCACCGAAGGTATAACCAGCTAAATGGCGATTGGGTACTGGTTTCGCCGCACCGTACCAGGCGCCCCTGGCAGGGCCAGCAGGAAGTGACGCTAAAAGAAATTCGCCCCCAATATGATCCAGAATGTTATCTCTGTCCGGGAAACCAACGCGCCGGTGGGAACATTAATCCCAAATACACCAATACGTTTGTATTTACTAACGACTTTACTGCACTTCTTCCTGATACTCCTGATTTTAAGGATACAGGACAGGATTTATTCAGATATTCTTCGGTGACTGGAACCTCTCGGGTAATCTGTTTTTCACCGCGTCATGATTTGACTTTAGCTGAAATGACGGAAAGCGATATCGTGAAGGTGATAGATTTATGGTCAGAACAAATCCGTGAATTGGGCCAAAATTATGAATGGGTACAGGTCTTTGAGAATAAGGGTGAGATTATGGGATGTTCAAATCCACATCCACACGGGCAGATTTGGGCTAGCAACACTCTGCCCGTTGAACCCTATAAGGAAAACCGGAATCAAGTGGCTTATTACAAAAAAAACAAATCTGTTTTATTATTAGATTATCTTTATGAAGAACTGAAACATCAAGAACGGATAATTATAGAAAATCAATACTGGGTTGTGTTGACGCCTTTTTGGGCAGTTTGGCCTTTTGAAACATTACTGTTGCCCAAACGACAGCTACTGCGACTGTCGGATACACTAAAGGAAGAACGGGAAGCACTTGCCCAAATTATGAAGGGACTCCTATGTAAATATGATAATCTGTTCAATATTTCATTCCCCTATACAATGGGATGGCATGGCGCCCCATTTGATAAAAATAGGAATGAGCACTGGCACTTGCACGCCCATTTTTATCCGCCTTTATTGCGTTCCGCAACAATTAAAAAATTCATGGTAGGTTACGAAATGCTTTCTGAAGCACAAAGAGACATTACCGCAGAACAGGCTGCTGAGCGTCTACGCAATATGTCTGATATTCATTTTAAATTGGGAGCTGACAAGTGAGGATAGATTTTCAAAAAAATCTCAGAAACCTAGATAAACTCTATGGATCGGATAAGGGAACTCTTGAAATACAAATTGAACGCTATCAACGCTTAGTGAAGAAATTTTTAAAGATTTTCAAAGAACCAGCCCAGATATTCTTTAGTGTGCCGGGACGTATTGAAATCAGTGGTAATCATACTGACCATAACAATGGAAAAGTATTAGCCGCCAGTATTAATCTAGATTCAATCGCTGTGGCCTCAAAAAATGATATGCAGAAAGTAATTCTTTACTCGGAAGGATATGAAGACCCATTCGAGATTAATTTAGATGATCTTGAAATTTGCCAAGAAGAAGCAGGAACAACCATGGCGATTATTCGTGGTATAGCTAAGCGGTTCAATGAAATTGGGTACAAGACGGGTGGATTTTTTGCCTGTATGACCAGTGATGTCCTGCAAGGTTCGGGGCTCAGTTCTTCAGCTTCTGTGGAGGTATTAATCGCTTCCATTTTTAATTACCTGTTTAATGAAGCAAAAATTCCACCAAACACCATTGCTCAGATTGGACAATACGCAGAAAATGTTTTTTTTGGCAAACCCTGCGGATTGATGGATCAGATGGCCTGTGCTGTAGGTGGAATTATTGCGATCGATTTCAAGGACCCACAAAATCCTCAGGTGGAGGAGATTGATTTTGATTTTAAGCGATACGAGTATGATATTCTTATCGTAGATACCGGGGGCAGTCATGCAGATCTAACGGAAGATTATGCTTCCGTCCCTGAAGAGATGAAATCTGTCGCAAAAAAGTTTAAAAAAGACGTCCTGCGGGAGGTTGATGAGAATGTTTTTTTGGATAAAATTGCGGAATTAAGAAATAGTGTCGGTGACCGCGCAGTAATTAGAACAATGCACTATTTTGATGAAAATAGACGCGTGGTCGAACAGATTAAAATGCTTGATTCAGGCGACTTTCAAAAATTTTTATCTCTCGTACAGCAATCCGGAGATTCATCTTTGAAGTGGTTACAAAACATCTATTCAGTAAAGAATGAACATGAACAAGGTGTCACACTAGCTTTGGCATTAACCGCTCAATATATTGCTGAAATTAAGGAAGGTGCGTGCCGGGTACACGGTGGGGGATTTGCCGGAACGATTCAAGTGTTTTTACCGCAAAGACAGGTGGATGACTATATCAGAAGAATAGAAAAAATATTCGGTAGGAAGAGTGTGATAAAATTGAAAATCAGACAGCCAGGGATTGTGACATTTAATGTATAAGGTGGTTAGCCATTTAGGGATATATGACGATACTGGAAATTCTGAATGCAGCTGAAGATGGATCTATTAAGAAACACTGTGGCAATTGTAATAAAATACTCGGCATTAAATAACCTACCGATCACCCATTCAATTTATATGTCAGCCAAAAAGATTCAAATTGAAGGACACATCTACTTAAGGTGATGATTAACGATATTTGACTAGAAAGCCCATCACCGGGCTGCTGATCATTGACGTAATGATTGCTACAAAAATTAATGCAACATAGACAGCTTCATTGATTAAATTATATTGAAACGCAATCGAAGCCAGGATCATTTCGATTGCACCACGGGCGTTTAAACCGAAACCAATGATCAGAGACTGCCTAAGAGGAATCCCAGAACACCGGGCTCCCAGACTGGCCCCGCCAACTTTTCCGAGAGTGGCCACTCCCAGTAAAAATAAGATGAGAAGTACATCAAAGTTTGTAAAAAAATTGGTTTGCATCCCGAGAGAAACAAAATAAAGAGGAGCAAAGAAACTCACGGTAAATTGGTAAATAATTTCGTGTACCCTGTTTTTATTGGTTTCCTCTGCTAAGGCTACCCCTAATAAAAATGCACCGAAGACAGAATGAATGCCAAGGGTTTCAACTATTGCTGCTGTTAGTAACAAAGAGACTGTTATTATCATCATGATTTGACCAGGTTCATTTTGATTCCATTTTTTCCAAACGGGCGATAATCTCATCTTCCTTATCAAAAATGCTATTAAAA
Organism: bacterium; assembly: GCA_020350205.1. GTDB lineage: Bacteria > Calditrichota > Calditrichia > RBG-13-44-9 > RBG-13-44-9 > RQOF01. The sequence continues at coordinate 2,838,262 of CP070707.1, read as the reverse complement.
ATAAAACAGGGATAAAAAAAATTGAAGTTATCTTGAGACCGGCAGGGTGCAGTCCTGATGAAACGTATTTACTTAGAATGATAGTAAAAAGAATCCAACCTATAACATCATTGAAAACTGCGGATGCCATTATAATCTGACCGGTGTTTTCTTTGATTAAACCAAGATCAATTAAAATGCGTGTTATGATTGGTAAAGCTGAAATGGAAAGAAAAGTCCCTATCAATAGGGCATAGAGTATCACGTCATCGGCGGACGGAAAGTTAAATAATTGTGGTAAGAATAATACGGAAGCAACCCCGAGAATGAAGGGAAATAATATTCCGAAACCACTTGTCAATATCATTGTCAATTTGTGTTTGCGAAGGTATCCCAACTTTACCTCTAAACCGGCAATAAATAAAAAGAATAACATGCCAACTTGGGTAATTCCTTCTCTGGCGGTTTTGGCAAATGTATCCGCCAAAAATACAGTATGAAACAAATTGGGAGAGAGTATTCCAAGAACAGATGGACCCAGAATAATTCCACCCAGGAATTCTCCAAAAACCATCGGCTGTTTAAAAATGCGTGCGATTCGTCCGAAAATAAGTGCAGAAGCAAGCATTATAAATATTTGCAGAAAAAATATTCTGATCTCAGGATAGTGCAATTTAACTTTAGTCCAATTTAAAAAGTAATATGTAATTAGGTTTTGGTAGAATGGTAAAAATAACTAATCCTATTTGAAACTCCTCGGTAGATAATTTATATAAACTTTCAGAACTGTTTTTCAAATATCAAGCCTAGAAATTTGTTTTGCGTCGCAACAAATGAACGGGTTAATATCCTTACCTTTAAGTGGAAATATTTGTTGTTCTTTTATACTTGTTTTTGCGTAAATATCCATTTAAAAAGGGGAGTAAGGAAAAAATAATAATGGCAAGAATAGAAAGCGAAAAATTATTTTTAATTACCGGGATATTTCCAAAAAAATAACCTAGTAGCACAAAACCAGTCACCCATATTACACCGCCTATAATATTATAAAATAAAAATTTTCTATAAGACATTTTTGCGACTCCTGCAACAAAGGGTGCAAAAGTTCTGATAATGGGGATAAACCTTGCCAAAATTATCGTTTTCCCCCCATGCCGCTGGTAAAATTTTTCTGTCCGACGTATGTGCTCAGATCGGATAAATCGGTTATGGATCAAATGTGGGTGTCGATTCACTGCATAACCCAGTGAATAGTTTAAGCTGTCACCGAGGATCGCTGCTGTGCTCATTAAAATGATTAATACCGAATAATCAAGAATCCCGGTTGCTGCGAGTGTCCCGGTGGCAAATAATAAAGAATCGCCGGGTAAAAAAGGTGTAATTACCAATCCGGTTTCAAAAAAAATGATCACGAAAAGAAGTAAGAGGGTCCAGTTACCATACAAGCTGATAATTTGTTCCAGATATTTATCAAAATTCAGTATAAAATCAACCATAATTTACCCGGTCAATCCTTAATTCAGGTTATTACCTACCGATAGACATGTCTTCTGGGAAGTACACTTGATACACCCGGTTGGTTAGTAATTTTGCGAACCGACTCATAAGATCGACCTTCCTTTTTACCAGTTCGGCATCAATAAACATGAATGCTTCCTGCCAGTTCACTTTACTGTTGAGCTCGTTCATAAATGACTCGAATTGCATGGTATTGCCTTTGAACAGGTTTTTTATCAGTTTTGATTTTTCACTGTTATTAAAGAAGGTTAACAGCGGGGTCATATCTTTTCTCTTGCGATCGAAAGTTTTGGGACTGACGCTGACTTTATATTCGATTTTCTGATTTTGTTCACGACCAAAAAATAGACTTTCCATATAAATGACTCCTCAATAAAAATAATTGAAATAAAAATTTTAGGATAAATAAAATATTTTTCAAAAAACTGCAATTTTTCACTCTTCAATTTTGGGTTCTTTATAATGATATAAAGTTTTCAATCACCTTGGTTTCACACGAACGATGTGAATCACTTGTAATTCTGAAATCAGAACACAAATATTTTTTACCGGACTAGAATCGTATTGCTCAGAATGGAGCGGGAAAGTTTATTTAAATATCAGAAGTGAAAACACTAAACGAAATTTTGAAGCAGGGAAAGGGGTGATTTAAAATAAGGTCATTTTTGTGATAATAATGGAGGGTCCGTTGCCAATGATTCAAATTGCAGAGGTTATGTTTGTTATTGAGAACAGTTTTACTGTGTAGTAGCAGACCAGTTAAACCTACTGGTAAGTTATATACTATTGAGAATTCATGTTGATTGCACAAAATCTGCTCTGAATTACTTGGGATTCTTGTATGAGCAGATAGCAGTATATTCCAAGTTAAGTCAATTAAGGTCCAACAAATAAAATAGGGAAATATTAATGATGTTATGAGGGGAGTTTTTATCCTTTTGTGCATAGAATATCTATTTTTGAGCATACTGTTTGACATTCAAAATCCGTTCCAATTATGTTTAAATTTAATTTCAGAAATTTCCACAAACAATAATAATAATCGGAAAAAATAAACTAAACTTCACCTGATACAGGAATCTATTATCAAATTATATAAGGGTATCATTTCTAATCACAGATAGATTCAATTAAGTGATAAAGAAAAAACATCATAAGTCAAAATATTTCCTGAGGCAGTTTCATACAATTCACCTGAAAAAGTTAATTTACTGCGTTCAGATCAGCATATGGTTTTCATCGAATTTCATTTGATTTATGGCACATTCCTATATAAAAAGAGCTAATTTTGCCTTTTTCGGGAGAGCCCTATACACCGCCTGGATGTCATTACGTGTCAATTTTAATTTTATCCGAATCGGATATTCAGGAATTTTAAATTCTAAGAGATCTTGGAGTGCAAGAAAAGATCTGGTGAGAGATTTTCTGATAGTATAATTTAATTTAGAAAGATAACTTGAAATTTTGAGGGGTTCTACCTGTTCCAATTCGATAATAAGACCCTTACTGAAATATAGGGTGATATAGGTGTCTTCAATCTCGCGTTTACCAGGTTCCTGAAAAAAATCACGGGCTTCAAGCGTATCTTTAGGTGCATTTTTCACCACAATCGGTGCTTTCGGTAGTGTGGCCAGCTCATGTTCCAGTTGGAATACGGAGGATATCCATGAAATTAAAATATCCTGATCCTTTAGATGGCGATATCCCCGATTCAAACTAACCTCCTTTATTACACATTCTCTTACCGTTAATCCATGAATGTCAATGTTTAGAGAGGAGTCGGCAAGGTTTAGGGAAACAGAAATGGAATCATCTTTCGCACACTGCAATCGGGTAGTAAGGTATGCCTGTTCTTTTGCTAAGGAAATTATTTTTTCTGCCAGTTCCCTGTCAGTATCAGACAATTTAGATATGGTAATTTTTTTTTCGGAGTCGTGAAGAGTCTTCTCTTTCCAATAAATTTCAGGGGAGAGAGCAGGTAATATAACCATAATTATGAATATTGAGATTGGAGGTAGAAAAATGCTGATCATAATCCAAATTCCGGTAAGGCGGTTCGGTCCAAGTAATTGGGATAAATTACCAACCGGGATTATTGGTTTGATCCATCTTTTTTTAAATTTTACTGACCAGGTTTTAAATTTGAAATAAAGCATTAAATCCCTAATAGATGAACACTTTTGATCCGACCGCTAAATTTATATAAACACTTCTTAAATCTTCGTCGTCCAAGCGCACACAACCATGTGTCACTGGCATCCCCAAAAATCTTTTGTAAAGTGTACCATGGATTAAATATCCATCTCCCAGTGAAAGTGCATATTCTCCTAGAACGCCTGCCTCAAATCTCTCCGGGGAATTAGGAGGCGGGACAGGTATTCCATTCTCCAAAAATGCCCAGTCTGGCATCCGCCAAATAGGCGCTTCAATTTTGTCCTGAATACGGAATAATCCTCTGGGTGTTCGGAATACCCATTGTCTGTTATCAGAGGATTTCAGGTGTACATAGCTTCCGGTTGAACAAAGTCCCTGGCGTATTGTGTTTTTTTGGAATTTTAAAAAAAAATCACCTTCTGCAGTGTTCACGATCAAGTAATATCCAGATGGAATTAGACTGGCACCTTTTTTCTTGAGGTTTCTCACAGCCTGATTTAATGATTTATACTCCTTAAGCAGGTCTTTATTTTTTATTGTTATTTGTTGGTCTCCTGTCGGAAGAATGGCATGTTTTAGTTCCTGAAACAGGGGAGAGATAAAAATTAACAGGATTGCTAAAGCCCACCCTATCATAATACCCAGTTTTATCATGTTTCGTGGAGTTTCAGGTACTGGAACTTTAGAGATATGGATAGATTCCTCTAAATGATTTTGTACAATTGGAATTCCAAATCCATTTTTTAGATTTTCATTTTCCTTCATGTAATATTGCCGTTTATTGTCTTTAATGAATCATTGAAGTCCGTTCAGCGTACCTACAATAAGTATGGGAGTACCGACAAAAGTCATCTGAAATAGCTTATCCATGTCTTCGTTTCTTAATGCAATACAACCCTCGGTCCAATTAAATCCCTTGCCCCCCTCACCATGAATCTCTATTGATCCACCGATATGGGCATCTTTGGGCAGTTTTCCGGATTTTTTCCGGCTTATAAAATTTTCGCGATCTTCTGGGGTGGGATAATCAAGTTCTAAGGCTTTGTAATATTTAGACTGACCCAGATCTTTTTTTTCTTTGATAAAATATTTTCCTTCGGGTGTAGCGAGATCTCCTCTGAAGATTTTATGGCCTATCCAATTTGCTCCGAATTCGGCAGAATAGACTGCTTTTAACTCACCTGCTAGATAGACTTGGCACGTTCTCGCCATCTTATCAATCATGATGACTGTTGATTTATTTGTTTTAGATAACTCTATTACTTCAGTAGCCCAGGAACGCCATTTGGGAAGCTCTTTAATGTATTCTATTAGACGATCATTGATTTTTTGGTACACCTCTCCCAAATATTCTTCGGTTCTAGCAAGTTTTTGATTTGCCTCCTGGTAATTTCCACGCTCATAAGCAAGCCGGCTTTCAAGTATGAATAAACTACCTTTGGTGAATTTAGATCGGGTTAATTTTTGAGCCGGAAAATTCTGGATAACCGCTTGCATGCTGTCAATTTTTTGAGACATTAATTCAATCTTGATTTTTAAAAGAATTTTTAGTGAATCTTTAATTTCCTTTGTTCGCTGATGCGTTATCAAGGCTTGTTGAAGAGCGATATTATTAAGTGAAAGCAGAACTTTAAAATCACGATTCAAAAAGATTTTTTGATTCTGCTTCCTCCACTCTGATTGGACCAGCATGAAGCAATTTTCCGCTTCACGAAGAAGCCCGGGTGTATATCGCCATGCCTCACTCCTTCTTGCCTCGCTTAGTAATACACGGGTTCTATTAATCGCCTGAACCGGCGGATGTGGGAATCCTATGTAAATTCCAATCGCGCATCCCAGAACAATAACCGCACCGATTAAAAAGAAAGACACGTACCACTTTCGTCTCGCTTTCGTAATCCCGGTCAATTGTCTAAGATGAATTTTATTTCGCACTTTCTCATCCTGATATAATAAAAACCTCGACCTGGTTTCAAGAGGTCGAGGTAAGTGGTGAAACTGAATGGAACGAATCTAACTTCTGGTAGCTTTCTTGGAGATCCCTGATCGTTTGGCGATTGCTTCTCTCAATTCATCATTGATAGATTGAACTTCCACTAATCCGGCATCGATTTTATCTTTTGCATTGATATAGTCACCATTTGTTATTAAAGCCGAGACTTCACTTAAAGAAGCCTCGATAACTGTGATTTCGTCCTCGATTATTTCTAAAGCTTGCCGGCCGTCTTTGCCTTTGGGAGCCTTACTCATTAAATTCTTATTCTCTTCCAGAAGTAATTTTAATTCTGCTAATGATTCCTGAACCTCAACGCGAATTTCATCTTTACGAAAGTTTGCATCTTCAATAACCGTTTCTGCCATTGAGGTTGTTGATTCCAGAAGCTTTTTAGCATGAGTATAGTCACGGCTTATAAAGAACTTGGAATCTTGTGCCTGAATTTCGGACAAGGCTGCATTTAATGAATCCTGAATATTTTGGAATTCGTCTGGTACATATAAATCTGCTTGTGCAGACTTTGCTGAATCCACTGCATTTTTTGCAGCCTCTACCAGTTCTTGTGGTGCTTTTGAACAACTTGTGAGCAGAAGCGCTGCGATAATAAAAACAACTAGACTAACAAATAGTTTAACCTTCATTACATTACCCTTTCTTTTAGTTCATCTTTTAAAAATTTTAAATCAGCCTGATTTCTTTGGCACAATATTTAGTTCAGCCGGAAATTGTTGTTCAAAAAGGATGCCAGAATCAGGAAAATATTAAATAGCATAATTGGAGCCGTTTTGGGAATAACCAACTCAATAAATTGGAAGGGATACTGAAAAAAAGTGTAAATTTTTTTTGCTGCCTGTCTGAAAAATTTACAAAATAGAAACTTCTGAAAAAGGTTACTATCGTGTCATTTATAACAATAATTCATTTGATTAAAATATTCTGTCATTCCGGTCTCGGCGCGGGAATCCAAAGAATATATTGATAAATTTGAATGAAATGAGATTCCGAATCAAGTCCGGGATGACAATAAAATTAATCATTATTTATAATAAAGGAATTTTTCAGAAGTTTCAAAATGATTATCTCCATAGAATAGCAGAGTCTTTCATTCTTCAATCTTTTTTTTATTTGCCTTGGTGGAGATTCCATACTTTTCGAGGCGGTCGTGTAACATCACCCGAGATATTCCCAATAGTTTTGCAGTTTTAACCTGATTTCCCTCCATCGCATGCAATGAGGCTATTATCAAATCCTTTTCAACAAAAGCGATAATGTGCTCATACAGTTTTCCCTCAAAATCCTTCAGTTGAGCAGGCAGTGGAATAGATATTTGATAGGATTTATCGCTGGGTATCTGTCGATTTGCGTTTAACAATTCTTTCTGAACTATGTCTTCGGAAATTACATTGTTTCTGCTCAGTAAAATAGCACGTTTCAGGACATTTTCTAGTTCACGGATGTTACCCGGCCAATTGTATTCAGACATTTTTTGCACTATTTCCGGGGTTATAGTGATTGCACTTTTTTTTAATTGAAGACGATATTTGTTCAGAAAGAAGTCAATCAGTTCCGGAATATCTGTTTTCCGGGTCCGTAGTGGTGGCAGTGTGATTGTGATCACTTTTAAACGGTAATATAAGTCCTCACGAAATGCTTTTTGGGAGATTGCCTGCTCAAGATTGCGATTGGTTGCTGCAATAATTCGGACATCGCTCTTCAGTGTTTCATTACTTCCTAACCTTTCGAAGGTACCTTCTTGCAAGACTCTCAATAATTTTGCCTGTATGGTCAGGCTCATATCGCTGATTTCATCTAAGAAGAGGGTACCTTCATTCGCTTGTTCGAATTTACCCGGCTTACGTCTTGTTGCTCCTGTAAAGGCCCCTTTTTCATATCCAAAGAGTTCACTTTCCAACAGGTTGTCCGGTATAGCAGCACAATTCACTGCCAGGAATAATTTATCTGACCGATCACTGTATTTATGAATGGCTCGAGCGACCAGCTCTTTTCCGGTGCCACTTTCACCCATGATTAAAATATTCACATCACTTGTCGCCACTTTACCTATTAATTTGTATACTTCCTTGATTTCTGGGCTACTTCCGATGAGGTAATTATCATTCCAGTTTCTGGTATCATCTGGTTTGACACCCATTTCTCTTTTGGCCAGAGTGCTCATCTTAAGTGCTTCTTCGACCAAGGTTGTCAAACGGGGAATGTCAAAAGGTTTCTCTATATATTCAAAGGCACCATATTTCAACGCTGTTATTACCCGTTCACTTGATCCATATGCCGTGATCATGAGTACGGGAATCCTTGGTGCGACTTTTTTTATTTCCTGTAGTGTCTCGATACCAGACATTCCGGGCATTTCGATATCCAGGATAACAAGGTCCGGCAGTTCTTCAGCGATCTTTTTAAGCGCTTCTAGACCATTTCGTGCAGCGCTGATTTTAAAATCCGGTTCTGAGAATAATTTATTGAAAGAAAAACGGACACTCTCATCATCATCGACAATCAGTATTTTATTCATGCGAGATTTCCCTCATGTATGGGAGTTGTACCGTAAAGCTTGCACCCCCTTGTTCATTATTTGTTGCTGTAATCCATCCCCCTTGGAGGGTAATAATCTGGTGCGAAATGGATAGTCCCAAACCCAAACCATCCTCCCGCCCCTTTACAAAAGGATCAAATAAAGTCTCTATTAAATTATCTGAAATACCTTTCCCGGTATCGCTAATTTTAATTTGAAGAAATAGACTGTCTGATACGGGTGAGATTATGCTACTCTCTATGGTTATTCGACCCCCATTGGGCATAGCATCGATAGCGTTGAGGATAATATTTATTAATACCTGTTTGAATTGATCCGGATCGGTCAGCAGTGTGATTTTATCTTTTGTTAATTTTTCCAGGCAATCAATATTATTTTGTCTTAGACGGGGTCCCAACAGTAATAACGTTTCCCGGATAATTTCCGCTAAATCAACCGGTACTGGTTTTGGTTCGGCAGGTTTTGCAAAATTCAAGAAATTTTTAATGAAAGAATTCATGCGGTTTATTTCCTTAAACATCACTTCTATTTCACTTTCATATTTTTTGGTGATATCGGGATCATTCTTTATAGAGTAAATCAACATTTGCAGTGCCGTAAGTGGATTGCGAAGTTCATGTGCAATAGCAGTCGAGATCTTACCAAGAGCAGCCAGACGATTTGAACGTTCCAGTAATAGACGGTTTTTTTCTAATTCCGCCTGGGCAGAATGAATATTTTTACTCATCAGATACAAATGCTGATCCAATTCCCTCAATTCCCTTCCGGGGGAAATATGAATCTGATCACTAGAACTCCCTTCAACCGCCCCTCGTATTTTGGTAACTAAATCCTTAATCGGATTGAGAATGATGCGAGATATAATCCATCCCAACATGGCTCCGAGTAAAATACCGCCAATCCCTAGTACATACATGACAGTCCGGATTGTATCATTGACACGTTTTATTTGTTGTTCGTAAACGGATCGTGCTGTTTCATTTGTTGCTATAAAAGATTTGCATTTTTCATAGATGGTATCAAATAGGTTTCTGCTGGCATGTAAAAGTAGAGCATTAGAACGTGAAATTTGACCCTGTTTATACATGATTTGTGCAGTTTTTAAATCCTGTTCATAATTGGAAAAAAGAACTGATATTTGCTGAACCAGGTTGATTTCCTCCTGGGTATTAGCAGTTTTGCGTGCCTTATCGAGCGAATTAATGAATTCTTTTTCTCTATCATCTAGCTGAGTCAGCCATTTGGGTTGTTTGTCCAGCAGATAGTTGAAGGTCAATCCCCGCATATGAAATAGGATGATTTCAAGTTCTCGGGCAGCTTTAAGGCTTTCCAAGTTTTGATTCATGATCTGGGTTGTTTTGTCCTGTAAGCGATAAATATAGGCAATGCTAATGAATCCGATAGCGAGGATAAGTGAGATGAGTAATAATGCGCCAATAATGAGTCTGTAACTGAAATTAAACCTGACTTTAATCAAAGTGAACTTACCTTTTCTGGCATAATCTCCGGAGTCCAAAATTACATAATTATTTTTAGTGGAAACAAATCTATTCAGAAGATTTAAGATTATTTTTTGTAATTGTTTTTAGTGGTCAAGCATAATTCAATGATTCCACTGTCTAAATTAAAAAAAATATTTTTCTTGTAACTTTTTAGTAAACTAGTTTGTATATTAATACTAGTTTGTAATGCAAACCATATTATATGCAAAAGGAGAAAGACATGCAATCCTTGCCTGACCTTAAAAAAATCGAAAAACAGATCTATCAATCGGTTTTTCAGGATGGAATATATGACATTACCTGGGGATTCCTGATGCTGGCGCTGGCTTTTAATCCGCTTTTCTTCCAGCTGGGTGTCAACAGAAACCTGCTGTTTATGAGTGAACTCATCCTGGCAGCTGCCTGGCTGATCCTGGGAAAACGCTCCATTACCTTCCCGCGCATGGGAATCGTGAAGCCTTCCCCTCGCCGTCAGCAGGCGGCCCGTCGTGTGATGATCGCCGGAATATTATTATTCCTGATACTTGTCCTTCTCATTCTGGTGAAAACCATGGGATTATTTCAGATAACATGGAATTCCCTACCCACAGCGCCACTTCTTTTCTCACTTTTTTTTCTGATCGTCTTTACTATTCTTGCACTGGTTATGTCCTATTATACTTTGTTTGTCACCGGTCTTCTTTTTGCCTTGAGTATTCCCATCTCAGAATTGTTATATCCCTTATTGGGCGAACCCCTGGATACCCTGCTACCTTTTGGTATTTCGGCACTGATTATCCTCGGTATCGGATTTTTCAGACTGATTCACTTTATTCGTCAGTATCCCAAAACCTCTCCGGAGGACATTGATGCAAAATCCTGACAAACAAGAGAATACGGTCAAAATACTGGGGGAGATCGACCGCATGATTCATGAACCGGCGCGTCTTATGATCATGGCCTACCTCTATGTTATTGAGAGTGCGGATTTTGTCTTTATGATGCGTCAGACCGGATTATCCAAAGGGAACCTCTCTTCCCATCTGAGTAAATTAGAGTCAGCCGGCTATGTGGACATTCGCAAAGAATTTGTCAAGAAAATACCACGAACTTTTCTTAGTCTCTCCCAGACAGGTCGGGAAGCGTTTGATCGCTACCAACAGCAAATGAAACTGTTTTTAACTGAACTTCCCTGAGAAGGAGATGGTCATGATTTGTTATTTGAGAATCCTCATTTTATCCGCCGGGATTATTTTTTTAATCCAGAACAATTCTCTGCAAGCCCGGGCAATGGATACCCTGACTACAACAGAGAAAAGTCTGGCGACTCAGTCATTCGAATATGTCTGGAAAACCATTCATGAAAAACACTATGATCCAACTTTTGGAAGCATAGACTGGCAGGGTATTTTCGATTGCCTCTATCCGGATATCCTTCAGGCGAAATCCAAAAAAGAAACCAGCCGGATTCTGGCGAGAATGATTGATACCCTGGGATTATCTCATTACCAGCTTATTCCCTCTTCGTTTTATACACAAATAGAAAAAAGCATATTCCAGGATTCTTTCCGGGGAACTCTGGGCTTGGACATCCGGGTGCTGGATAATCGGGTCTATGTGGTCAGGATAAAACGAAATTTTCCGGTATACCTTGCCGGAATTCCCTATGGGAGTGAAATTATTTCAGTTAATCAAAAGATATTATATAATGAATTGGTGCTCCATGCAAAAAATTTGGCAGAGGAGCGATACGCTGATATTATCCTGTCAAGCTGGGTCAATCATTGCCTAAAAGGAGAGGTTGGGGACAGTATCAACATCGTATATCGCAAAGGAGTAAATGATACCTGCGCCGTCAACCTGACCTTCATGGAACCGGCGAGTGAGCTATTTCAGGTGGGATTTTTCCCGCCGGAACAGATATGGATTGAAACAGATACTCTTCATACCGGCATCGGATACATTGCGTTCAATGCCTTTATGGATCCGGTGCATCTCATGCCGGTTTTTAATACTGCCGTGGAACAATTTATGGATAGTCCCGGAATTATCATCGATCTGCGCGGGAATCCGGGCGGCTTGCTCAATATGGTCCAGGGAATGGGGGGGTGGTTTATAGTGGAAAAAGGGGCTTATATCGGTAGTATGTGCTACCGGGATATGTCGTTGCGAATAGTGGTCTCTCCCCGGCCGGAAGTATTCCGTGGGAAATTGGCAATTCTGATTGACGGGCACAGCGCCTGTGCTGCTGAAATCATGGCGGCCGGTTTGCGTGATGCGGGCAGGGCCAGATTGTTTGGTTCGCGAAGTGCGGGGGCTGTTTTGGGATCGACCTTGGAAAGACTGCCCAACGGGGATGGCTTTCAATATGCCACGGCCTGCTATAAAACCGTTACCGGAGAAATGCTGGAAGGTGGTGGATTGGAACCGGATGAGCAGATTTCCTTAACCCCGCAATTACTTCTTCAGAGGAAAGATCCGGTTATTGAGGCGGCAATACAATGGATCGAGGCAGGAACATTAAATAGTAAATCAAATATCAGACCCAAAGAAACCACAGGAGAGGGAAATGAAAATCTGTAATTTTTTTAACCTGAAGATTTGGTTATTCAAAACTTTAATGATGGGATTTATTTGGAGTATCCTCCTGATTCTTCCGTGTGCTTATGCTCAATTTTCACCCGGTGCCGAAGAAATCCTGGATGCTTATCTCCGGGTGACCGGTGGTATAGATGCCTACCAAAAAATTAAAAATCGGATGACCCAATCCGAGATTGAAATTCAGGGAAGTAATATTTTCATGAACATAGTCGTATATGCACAGAAACCGAATCTAAGTCGAGTGATCACAGAATCACTGGTTACCGGTACGGTGATGAGCGGGTGTGATGGAGAAACAGTGTGGGAATTGTCCGACGTGAAAGGTCCCATTATTAAATCTGATAAGGAACGGGTAAATGCTTTGCACCTGAATATGCTGGACCGATTTGTGTGTTGGAGGGAAATCTACCAAAAAGTGGAATACCGGGGATTGGAAAAAGTGAATGGTCAGCATTGTTTTGTGGTATATCTCGAACCCTATGAGGCCGATTCGCAGCTCCTTTATTTCGATCCTGAGACGATGCTCATGATTGCCCTGAAAACGGAATTAAGGAGTGAAATGGGAAGTCTGCTGGTGCGATCCTATTTTTCTGATTACCGTGAAGTCGACGGCATAAAATTACCTTTCGAAACCCGAATTGAGATGGCTTCACAGGTTTTGATTTCCAGGGTAAAGCGAATTGAACATAATATGGCGCTGGATAAAAATTTCTTTGTGTTACCCGAGAAAATTCAGGGTTTGGTCTGCCAGTAAGATTCAATAATGATACCGAAAGCTGTCCGGATAATTTACGGTTATATATCCAATTGGGATCTGAATTTGAATTTTTAAAGAAATTTTGTCCGTATTAATTCGAGCGGGATTTATTTATTTACGAATTTCTTTGGAGAAAAAACTATTATCATGGCTCTGTAAAAGAGGGTTCTAGAGGCTCATGAACTTCGTAATCTCTTTCCCAACCTTCGTGTTCTAGAACAATCTTTTCCACTGCGATCTCATTACTATTAGCATCTAATTCCTGCAAAGGGCTGTAACGAGAGGGCCAGCATCTGTAAACCTTGAAAGCCATAACAATCTGACCGGTTTCATTTAACAATTCGATGATAATATCTTTCCGAAAATCTTGCAGTGACACTTCATTTCCAAGACCTGACCCATAATTCCATACTTTATTGGCCCATTGTTCAAAGGCGGTATCATGAGTTCGTCCTCGCTCCAGGATTATCTGTTCATATACCGTTTCTCCAGGCATCTTTTTTTGTACATTTGGGCCTGTGCCCTCGCGCATTGTAATGACCATGGTATTTCGATGTAACCCATTCACCCGAAAGACACCTGGTATATATTTCCCATCCCATTTTACTCTGAATTTGAATTGTTTATAGGGATCAAATCGATGGGTGTTTACTGAAAATTCGACAGCTATGCTGATAGAAAAAGTTAAAATTATTATCCAGAATCCTACTATACTACCTTTTTGAAGATGTTTATTTAACATAAAGACCTCCTAGTTGTTTTTTATTCTACATTTTTATCTTTATTCTATAGTGTAATCCCGCTCCCAACCCTCATGCTGAAGAGTCAGTGTTTCCATAGCCAGGGAATCGCTGTCTGTATCCAAATTACTAAGTGCCTGATATTCCGAAGGCCAGCATCGGTAGACCTGAAACGCCAGTAAGATTTCCCCTGTTGTAGTTACCAATTCAATACGGATATCCTTTCTGAAATCTTTCAGTGATACTTCTGAACCAAGACCCGATCCGAAGTTCCACACCTTATTCGCCCACCTTTCGAATTCTCTATCAGACGAGCGCGGTCTCTGGATGGTAATGGGCTCATATTGGGTGAGTCCGGGCGATCTTCTCTGCAAGTTTGGATCCCCACCCTGGCGATTGACGATTACATCGGTTACTCGTTTTAAGCCACTGACTTTGCTAATACCAGGTATAATTTTCCCATCCCATTTAATACGGAACAATATTTCAATATCTTTGTCGTCAGTTGCTTTCTGCACCGCACCGGTTTGCGCGATGGCTGAAGTGATAGATAAAAATTGTAAAAAAAGAATCGCAAAGATAGTAGCTATTAATTTCATAATATTCTCCTGTTATGATGTTGTAAAGGAAATATTTGTATAGATTCACTCATGCTGGTCGAGTTAATAAAAATATTTTTTTAGAATTCTTTTTCCAAATGCTTAAAAGGAATAAACCTCTGCCTGGAAAAGTATGAAAAATGGAGTCTTTTCAGTTATACATCAGGGATTCTATTTGATGTTGAGTACGATATTTACTACATTGATATCAGAGTTTCTATTGGATTGTTTTGCATAATTATCTGTGTTAATTATAATATATCTCTTTTTGTCCTTAAAGCCATGAAAATAGTGGTCCTAATATTTTTATTTCTTTCCCTGTTAAAAGGTCAGAATAATACAATTTTCCCCGGTTTTACGGGTGCTGAACTATTAGACAGCCTGGTAGTGCATTATAAACCACAATCTGTGCTCTCCTATGCCGATGCCCGGGATACCCTGTTTTCAAAAATATATACCCTGGACGATAGTCTGCATTGCGTCTATTCAGATTTTACGATCTGGATGGATCCTTCGCAGGATCCCAATACCTGGGCCTATAACAACGGCATCGATACTGAACATACCTGGCCCCAGAGTAAGGGGGCGGTGGGAAATGCCAAGTCCGATATGCATCATCTGTATGCAACCCGTATTCAGGTTAATTCTGCCCGGGGCAGTGATCCCTTTGCGGAGGTACCCGATACAAACACGGATCGCTGGTTCCGAAAGACCCAAGTTTTAACTACCATTCCGAACACTAACATTGATGAATACAGTGAAAGGGACGATAATTCTGCATTATTTGAGCCGCGGGAGGATCATAAAGGGAATGTGGCGCGGGCGATGTTCTATTTTTATACCATGTATAAGGAAGAAGCCAATACGGCTGATCCCAATTTTTTTCAGCTTCAGAAAAGTGAATTATTGAATTGGCATCGGAAAGATCCGGCAGATTCTCTGGAGTCTGTCCGTACTTCTTTAATTGCCCCTTATCAGGATAACTGTCCCAATCCCTTTATTTTGGACAGCTCGCTGGTTCGCCGGGCATATTTCACGGATCCGACCGAAATAGGGAGTCAGAAAAATTCAGCTGTAAAGCGATTTGTTCTCTACCAAAATTATCCCAACCCGTTTAATCCAAATACAGTTTTCAGTTTTCAGTTGGCAGTTGGCAATCATGTGACCTTGGAAATATATAGCCTGAGTGGACAAAAAATCTACACATTGCTTTCTGATTTTCGGCATGCTGGCTTTCATACCTTTGAATTCAATGCCTCAGATTTAGCCAGCGGAATTTACATCTACAGGTTACAGGCTGGCAGTGAGGTTGTCATTAAGAAAATGATGCTACTCAAATAGTGTTGAATGAGCCTTCTAAATGCTTTCGAATATAAATTTGACAGGATAACCGGATGAGTTTTTCTCCTTCAAGTTTTGAGGGATGGAAAATTATTAATTCCATTAGGACTAAACCTAATAGTTTCAATTTATCTTATTTTTTAAGGTTAATCCTGTTTATCCTGTCAGAAATAAATGCATGCAAGCAAGTGAAACATACAGTAAATAGGATAACTAAAATAGTTGAATTCAGAATCAAAATAAACGGGAAAGAAGTTAATGATGAAATATGGTGCGCGCAATAAGGTTACTGCTAAGGTAAAATCAATCAAGACCGGGGATGTTATGTCACTGGTAAAGTTTGATGTTCATGTGCCTGCTGAAATGGGGTCGGTTCTCACCACTGAGTCGGTGGAACATATGAATCTCAAAGTGGGAGATGAGGTGCATTTGGTTATCAAAGCAGTTCATGTCTTGCCGGTGAAGGAATAATACCATTTACTATCTTATAACATAAATTTTTTAAACGAAGGATTTACCATCGTTTAAAGATTTGAAATAAATAATTTAATACTGTATATTTGATTATAACGAGCTGGTATTACGCACGCATCTGCTAGGCAATAATGTAACGGATTTCCTTGGGTCTGGGAATCCTGTTAAACTTTACTTATGGGCAGATGTTAAAATGATCGGCACAACCATATCTCATTATCGAATCCTCGAAAAGCTTGGCGAGGGAGGTATGGGATCGGTATACAAAGCCGAAGATACCAAGCTAAAACGCACTGTTGCCCTCAAATTCCTCCCCCCGGAACTCACCCGCGATCCGGAAGCCAAGGAAAGATTTATCCACAAAGCCCAGGCTGCATCTGTACTACAACGCTATAATATTTGCGCCATTCACGACCTCGATGCAACACCCAAAGGTCATTTATTTATCGTGATAAATTGTTATGAAGGTTTGACGCGAAAAGAGAAATTAAAGTACAATCCCCTAATTGCCCCTGCCTTGCCGGCAGGCAGGCCTTCGCAGGGGAATACAGAGGGATGTTCATCTCCATCAGTTGAAGAGATAATTGATATCGCTATTTAATTTGGGGAAATATTAGTCTAAATCCACTGAGAGATGATCATTCATTGGGATATTAAGCCTGCCCACATATGTGAGCCTCAGAATAGACGGAAGCTTTTGGGTGACCCTTGGTGGGAATTTGCAAAAAAACAAAAGTAGTATATTATAATTGGCAAAGCGATATCGTATGACGAGATTTTTGAATAAAATGGTGTTATATCGGAATATGGTATTCAAAACCGGACGAAAAAACCAAGAGCTATGCATGACGAACTAAATAAATCGAGGTGATCATGAAATTGCCATCTTTGCAACAGGTTTTGCAGGAGGCCATTCTCACATTCAAACGTTTTCCAGTTGTTTTAATCAATGCGGCAATTGGTACTATCTCCGTCGTGATCCTGATTGATCACGAAGGTCCGGCCGAAGCAACTGTTTTTTTCAAAATCTTACTGTCCACCATACTCGGCGTTCCTCTATTACTTGGTGTTGCACTCCTCTCCGAGAAAAAGAAATGGGGAAAAGGACTGGCGGTGATGCTTCAAGGCATTGGTGTAGTCCTGCTGGTGGCATACGGCTCCACGGTTCCAGCTAACCTGGCAGAAGCTCCAGCTATCCATATTCTGCGCATGATATTCATTGCTGTGGCCTTACACCTTTTTGTAGCGTTTGCTCCCTATTCGACTCGCGGTGAAGTCAATGGATTCTGGCACTATAATAAAACGTTATTAATTCGCATTCTTACCACTTTAGTTTATACAGTCGTACTCTATGCCGGTTTATCTCTCGCCCTAGCAGCACTGGATAATCTGTTTGGAATAAATGTTCCCGGGAAGCGTTATGGTCAATTATGGTTCATACTCCTCGGCCTGTTTAATACCTGGTCTTTCCTGGCAGGTATACCCAAAAACCTGGACCCGCTAGAAGACTCGGTTGACTATCCAAAAGGAATTAAAATTTTTGCCCAATACATCCTTTTTCCATTGGTACTGGTTTATCTGATTATACTTTATTCCTACATGGCTAAAATTTTGATATCCTGGAATTGGCCGCAAGGCTGGGTTGGCAGACTGATTCTGGGATTTTCTACAACCGGTATTTTTTCACTTCTATTGCTTTATCCCATCCGTGACCGGGAAGAAAACTTATGGATAAAAAAAGCATCACGGTGGTTTTATGTTGTTATGATCCCTTTGGTCATCATGCTGCTGCTGGCACTCTGGAGAAGAATTTCAGAATATGGCATGACCGAGGGGCGGTATATCGGATTGGCACTCGGACTCTGGCTGGGGGGGATCGTAATCTATTTTATCCTGAGTCGTCCTAAAAGTATAAAAATCATTCCGATATCCTTATTTGCGTTGGCTTTGCTCATATCCTTTGGCCCATGGGGTGCGTTCACGGTCTCTGAAAAAAGTCAGGTTCAGCGACTTCAGGAATTTTTGTTGAATAATAAAATCCTGCTGAATGGGAAAATTCAAAAAGCATCCGCAGCCATCTCGCAGGATGATTCCCGCCAGATCAGCTCAATCCTCTCCTATTTATATGATAATCATGGCTATGGCCGGATACAAGACTGGTTTCGGGAAAGTTTAAAAGAGGATTCACTGGGAGAACGATCTCAGCCCAAGGAACCGGCAATGGTAGCTCAGCTCATGGGGGTTGAATATATTAAAAGCTGGTATCGTTCTTCCGGAAATACGATAAGGTTTGATTCAGACCATGCGGCAGTAATAGAGGTAGAGGGATATGATCGGATGATACGCCAGAAATATTTCCGCATTGACCGGAATAAAACGGTCTCTACCGATCTGTTGCTTTCTTATTGGGTTAATTCAAAATTAGATACCATCACATTTGTAGTATCCCGGGAAGAGAAGTTACTCGATTCTCTGCAGATCGATTTACTTCCGCTAATGACTCAACTTATGGCTGATTATGGTCACTACAACACAAACAACATATTACCTCACAAAATGATGCTGTACGATGAGAACCAGAAACTCAGGGTCAAAATCTATGTTCGCTATATTAAATTGTACAAAGAAGAAAATGAGATAAAAGCCAATGAATACAGTATAGACATTTTGTACAAAATAAAATAATGAATGATTCACCTCGTTATGAATAAACAGTTTGTTTAAGATTGATCTCATTCTGATACAAGCGAGAAATTTAGCTGATTTAAAATATCATAGAAACACATGATCGGTAAAACCATTTCACATTATAAAATTATTGAAAAACTCGGCGCAGGTGGAATGGGAGTCGTTTACAAAGCCGAAGACACCAAACTTAAACGCACTGTGGCCCTGAAATTTCTCCCACAGGAACTGACCAGTCATCCGGAGGCCGAGGAAAGATTTATCCACGAAAACCAGGCAGCGTACATCCTGGACTCACCCAATATTTTCACCATTCCTGAATTTGTCAGAAGCAGCTGATGCATAACGGTTGCTTTTCATGAGCTATCATAAAGGGGAAACATTATGAGAGCTATGATAGAACATTCCCCAAATCCCCCAGTCTTACCAACAGACAGATTATTAAAGAAAATACATGGGGATGAGAATTTTTAACGGGAAAAAAATCAATCCCAGATGCAACTCATCTTGCGGGGTCCTGTATTTTTTCTATGCAGAAAATAGACCTAATCAACCAGAAGCTATGTTTAGAGGGAGGATTCTTAGCGCTTCGCAAGAAATTAAATCGCCAGTGAATCGAAATATTTATGATTGAGATATATTATTACCGGCCTGATTCATATGTAATCTGCTTTACTAATTTAAAGTTGATTCCGTAAAATATTTAGAAATACCTGTAACAATGGCCTCTCTAATTCGTTTTAATAGTCGGAAATTATCAGAAAAGAAAGCGAGTGAATCAAAATGCAGGTTTACATCCTTTTCGCCCACCCCAGTCAGAAATCTTACAGTAAACTGGTTCTGGATGCTTTCACGCAGGGATTGACTGAAGCTGGCCACCGCTTCGAAATAGGCGACCTCTATCAAATGAAGTTTGTGTCCGAAATGAATGAAGCTCAATATCAGCGTGAAATTGGTATGGATCCTTCGGTGCCTGTGCCAGAGGATGTAAAACGTGAACAGGAGAAAATAAACCGGGCAGATGCGCTGGTATTCATATACCCGCTATGGTGGAGTGATTGCCCGGCCAAGCTGAAGGGCTGGTTTGATCGGGTGTTGACCTATGGCTATGCCTATGATTATGATGAAAACGATCAGCATGTTACCCAAATCCAGATTAAAAAAGCCCTGGTCATCTGCTCGGCGGGACATACCGAGAAACATCTCGAAGAAACCGGTATTGCCGACAGTATGCGCAAGATTATGCTGAATGACCGCTTGCTGGGTGTGGGAGTAAAGAAAGCAGAAATGGTGATTCTGGGGGGTATCATGCCAAACGATGATACCTACAGACACCCGAATTTGTTAAAAGCCTATCAGCTGGGTAAAAATTTTTGATGGTCATATCGGTCAACTTTAAACATCATTCGAACTATTTTATTTTAACCAAACTTAATTTAAAGGATACCCATGAAAGTAATACCTTTTATCCTCGGTTTAACCCTCATGTTGTCTTTGGCATTCTCTCAATCTGAACAGCGGGATACAGAGACTGACAAGCGATTGAAGCCCTGCCTGTTGGTGATTGATATTCAGAAAGAGTATTTGCCCTACATTCCTGAACGAGAAAAGGAATTGGGACTGCAAATGATCAATGCTGCCATCCAT
Organism: bacterium; assembly: GCA_020350205.1. Classification (GTDB taxonomy): domain Bacteria; phylum Calditrichota; class Calditrichia; order RBG-13-44-9; family RBG-13-44-9; genus RQOF01. The sequence goes on along the minus strand of CP070707.1, from coordinate 2,817,739 downwards.
CTGTTTCGGGAACAGGGTTTTCCCATCGTTCGGGTATATAACACTGACCCTCAATGGGGCCCTGCACCGGATTCGGATGGTTTTCAGTTTCCGGAATCAGTCCCTATTCAAGATGATGATCCGATGGTAATTAAGAACTATCCCAGCTCTTTCAAGAAGACCGACCTGGAGAAAATACTGCGAGAAAAAGAATGCAATACTCTTTTTCTGTGTGGGTTGAGTGCGGTGGGCTGTGTTCTGGCGACCTATTATGGTGGCAAGGATCTGGATTTCAATGTATTTATGATTAAGAATGCGATTATGAGCCATAACTCGGATTATACCCGTTCCGTACAGGAAATATTTGATACAGTTAGTTATACCGCGATGAAGGTGATGGTAGAATATGTTGCTCCCCAGGAGTGACGGTCAAATTGCATGAATATTGGATCAGCGGCGGAGAGAAGCTTTACTCAGCAATCTCGTAATCGGATCCGCGACCGTTAAAAATATACTGACCTGTAATCTTTCATGGTATATCATGTTATTCTAATGAGTATATTGGGAGGTATATAACAAGGGATTTTTGCAATGAAGCGTTATCATGAAAAGCTGTTACATGAATCTGAAAAAATCTGGTCGGCCATTTTAAAGCATCCTTTTTTGGTTAAGACCGCTGAAGGAACGATTGAAACCGATACGTTTAAAACCTGGATTCAGCAGGATTTTATATTTGTGCGTGAAGCTATCCCGTTTATTGCCGTGTTACTGGCCAAAGCACCGCTTGCGCTGCGCTCTAATTTTATACAGATAATGGTCGGACTGGATAAGGAATTGGAATTGTTTCGCAACAATGCCCAAAAGCACGGGGTTGATCTGGGAAACATCCAACCTTCACCGACCTGTCATGCCTATATTCAATTTCTTATGAATACTGCTTACAATGGCAGTTTTGAGGAAGGGTTTACAGTACTTTATGCTGCAGAGAAGGTTTATCTGGATTCCTGGATGGCAGTCAAGAAGGGTATGAACGGAAGCAGTCCCTGGCAGGAATTTATCGATAACTGGACCAGTGAAGGATTCGTGCAGTATGTAGACTGGTTGGCGATGACGCTGGATGAACTTGTTCAAGGACAAAGTGAAACCCAGTTGAAAATTTATTCCAACATATTCAGGCAAACAGCCAGATATGAATTTCTGTTCTGGGATATGGCGGCCAAAAAAGAAGTCTGGCCAATTTGATAAAGGGATAAATATTTCGAATTAGCAATCAGAAAAAAATATTACAAGACAGTATCCTTATCCTTCCACAAGGCCCCGGGATTTCTGGATAAAGTATACCTCCGTTCGCCAAGTTTGAAGATTAATTTTTCAATATCATACACCGATTGACTGAAGATCCCATCGATATGACAAGGGATTACCAAATATTGCCCAGATTCCAGACTCCTCGGATATTCATTAAATTTAAGCAGTTTTCGTGAGGAAAAAATTTTACCCATATAACTGATGGTTAAAATATCGCCGTAATAATCCAGGGGTATAGGGGTAATACCCTTATTTGAAATGAGAAATTCATATTCATACCCTCCTGCGATATCTGCCTTGCGAATCCGGGCTGCCAGGGTTAGTAAATTATCTTCGTAGATATAATGGGCTTCTGGTAAATTTGCCGGAGAAAAATCAGGCGTTTTTTTGAGTTGGTCCTTTATCCCGCATCCGGATAGAGCAAAAAACAGTAAAAAAGTGGCCACAGCTAAATATGTTGAAAATAATCGGTGCAAGGGATTTGTCATTTTTAAGAAATTATTCACGCGTGTTTTCTTTAAGATACAATAAAATGTAATCAGTTTCAACCATCCTCAATTTTTCTTTTATCACAAATTTCTTCAACAAATTTTGAAATTAACCACCAGGAGAGACAGATATTCTTTTTCCGATGCCGGGAGGATTGGTTAAGATGCAAATACACCAAGAATAAGAATAAGCATTTTATTCAAGCTGAATTGTAAACATGATTTGCTTCTAACCAAAGAATGAACATAGCTGAGTGTCGTTCAGAGGAAATTCGTGGACCGTGACTCTGCGGCTTGACATGATTCATTCATTAGGATGGGTAACCTGACTAAAATAATTATGAATTGCTGTAACATTCTTAAAGTTACTTCGTAATTGGAAGTGTCATCTGTTAAATCTCTAAAAAAATCGAACATTCAGGAATTGACTTAAATGAAAAGTGTTTTAATAAAAAAGTGGAGAAGATCAGGTCATGTCTAAGAAAAGAATATTAATCATATCGATTACGCTGGTATTTCTCATTGTAATTGTTGCTGCGCTTGTTTCCCGTAACGGCGGTGATAATGTAATTCAAGTTCAGACAGCCAAAGTTGAAAAACAACGGGTAGTGGAAACAGTAAGTGCAACCGGTCGTATTCAGCCCAAAACCCAGGTTAAAATCAGCGCCGATGTAGCTGCCAAAATTACTCAACTAGAAGTTGAAGAGGGAGATTGGGTTGAGAAAGGACAATTTTTAGTGCAGCTGGATCGGGAAAAATTTCTGGCGGTAGTGGAAAGATCCGAAGCGAATGTGCGTTCTGCAGAGGCAGATGCCCGTTTGGCGAAAGAGAATATGCTGAGAGTAGAAAAAGACTATGAGCGTACCCGCGGTTTATTCGATCGGAATCTGGAATCACAGGCCACGCTGGATCAGATGCATGCGGCATACCAGGTGGAAAAAGCCCGTCATCAATCTGCACTTGAATTAGTAGAGCAGGCGCGGGCTCTCCTGAAACAAGCACAGGACGATCTTTCCAAAACAACTATCTATGCACCCATGGCGGGAACCATCAGCAGCCTGAATAAGGAAGTGGGAGAGATTGCCCTGGGATCACAATTTCAGGAAGATGTGATTCTCATTATCTCCGATTTGGGGGGAATGGAAGCCCTGGTGGACGTGGATGAAAATGACATTGTCTCGGTGGCGTTAGGGGACAGTGCCAAGATTGAGGTGGATGCTCTGCCAGATCTGGTCTATACCGGCGTGGTAACCGAAATAGCCAGCAGTGCCAAGATATCCGGTCAGGGATCGGTGGATCAGAAAACTGATTTTGAGGTGGAAATCACGATTATTAATCCGGGAGATCAACTCAGACCCGGAATGACCGCCAGCAGTGATATCATTACCGATATCCAGGAAGATGCACTGGCAATTCCTATCCAGAGTGTGGCGGTGCGGACACCCGCCCAGTTGAAAAAAATGGAACCATCCGGCGAAGGCGATGTCGCCATCGCAGATGATTCGGCCTCGCTCACCTATACCCCGGATAAGGATGGTTTTGTTGAGGTTGTCTTTGTGGTTGATGATAAAAGTGTTATTGCCAAACAGGTTGTGACCGGAATTCAGAGTGAGACTCTGATTGAAATAAAAGATGGATTAAAAGAGGACGATGAAATTGTTACTGGCAATTATCGTGCTATTAGCCAGGATCTGCGGAATGGTTCGAAAATAACAATCCAGAATGCAATGGCAAGACAATAAATATTAACCCTTATTCTAAACTGTGGAGATATTTCCATGCAACTCGAAATTAAGGAAATCACAAAAAATTATAAAATGGGAACGGAAATTGTTGCAGCATTACGCGGTATCTCTGTGAATTTACTAAAAAACGAATACTTGGCGATTATGGGTCCTTCCGGTTCTGGAAAATCTACCCTGATGAACATTATCGGATGTCTGGATACCCACTCTGCGGGGTCATATTTACTGGAAGGAGCAGACGTCAGTAAAATGAATGATGATCAACTGGCTGAAATTCGAAATCAGAAAATTGGGTTTGTTTTTCAGACCTTTAATCTGATCCCGAGGGCTGATGTTTTTCACAATGTGGAACTCCCCATGGTTTACAGCGGAATTTCCTCTTCCATGCGAAAAAAATTGGCTGAAGAGGCCATTGAAAAAGTCGGATTGACTGACCGCATGAAACACAAACCCAGTGAACTTTCAGGCGGCCAACGGCAACGTGTGGCTATAGCGAGGGCTCTGGTGAATAATCCTTCAATCATTCTGGCTGATGAACCAACCGGGAATCTGGATTCATCTACCGGTGCTGAAATCATGTCGGTCCTCGATCAATTACATCAAGCCGGGAATACTATTATTCTGGTAACCCATGAAAATGATATCGCCGCGCATGCCAATCGGGTTATCAAACTTAAAGATGGATTGGTAGAAACTGATGAGTTGAATCATAAACATTTTGCAGCTTAATTTAATTAGTTATTGAAAAATGAAATCATTACACGAAATAAAAGAGTCATTCAGTATTGCTTATGGTGCCGTGAAAGCGAATAAGGTGAGGGGTATGCTGACCACCCTGGGTATCATCATCGGCATTGTCGCTGTTGTCACAACCATGACCGCCGCAAACGGTTTGGGTAACCGCTTTAAAGAAAGTATCTCCGTAATTGGTTCAGATGTTTTGTATGTTTCCCGAACTCCCTGGGTATTTTCGGGAAATTTTTTCCAATTCAGGAATAGAAACCAGCTGACCCTGAGGGATGGCGAAAAATTGGAACGTCAGCTACATGAGGCCAAAGCGGTTAATACACGCACCTTCAGTAATCAAAACCTGAAATATCGTTCAACTGTCCTGGAAAATGTGACGATCATCGGAACAACTGAAAATCACGTACTGGTGTCGGCCGGAGCCCCCCAATACGGACGGTTCATTATCGATAATGATGTCCAGTATAAAAAACAGGTCTGTGTCATCGGTTGGGAGATAAAAGACCGTCTATTCAAAGACGTAGACCCGATCAATAAGAAGATTAAGATTGGCCGGTATCATTTCCGGGTGGTGGGAGTAATGGAAAAATTAGGCAGCGCCGGCTTTTTTGGAGGCCCCAATTTTGATCGGCAGGTCATGGTGCCTATTTCTACCCTCATGAAGTGTTTCGGCGGAAGGAATCGAAATTTTGATATTGTTGTAAAAGCACCCAGTACAGAAGCATTATATGATTTTGAATATTCGGTCATCGGGGAGATGCGTAAGATCCGAAAACTGGCCCCTACTGAAGAAAATGATTTTTCGATTAATAAGATGGATACACTCATGGCAGCCTATAACAATGTTATGGGCGTCGTGATTCTGATCGGTTTGGTGATTACCAGCATATCTCTTTTTGTAGGTGGAATTGGGGTCATGAATATTATGTTTGTTTCTGTCACCGAAAGAACCCGCGAGATTGGTATACGTAAAGCAATTGGAGCTAAAAAGCGCAGTATTCTGATTCAATTTTTGTTTGAATCTTCCTCCATCTGCTTGATTGGCGGCTTAATCGGCCTCATCATGGCCTATGGAGTCACCCAAATTATCAATGCATTCTTATTACCAGCCAGTATCTCTCCGGGAATTGTGATCATCGCTATTGTTATCTCGGTGATGGTTGGGGTTGTGTCGGGAATCATTCCGGCCTACCGGGCCTCCAAATTAAATCCAATTGAAGCATTACGTTACGAATAAAAAGCTGAAATCCGGGAGTTATCATGGGAATATTTGAAGCATTTAAAATGGCCAACACCGCCATTATGAGTCATAAATTAAGATCTTTTCTCACCCTGATCGGCATCATCGCCGGAGTCGCCTCGATTATTGCGGTGATGACGGGGATTTCGGTAATTCAATCGACCATAGAAAGTGAGCTTACCATTCTGGGTACCACCACTTTTCAAGTTCAGAAATGGGCCGCTGGCGGACCTTTGAGTGAAGAGGAGGCCCGCAAAATTATGCGTCGTAAGCCGTTAACAGTCGACCATGCTAATGCAATCCGGGATAAAGTTAAATCAGTTGATCTGGTAGGGGCAGAACTGTGGACCTATAATCATATAGCTAAATATAAAAATCGCGAGACGAATCAAAACCTGATTATGTGTGGGGGAACACCTGAATATGCTCCGAATAATACCCACTATATTTATTTGGGTCGAAATATTACCAATGAAGATATCAAGATTGGCAGGATGATTGCGGTGATCGGTTACGGCATCGCCCAGGAATTATTTCCCTGGACGGATCCCATTGAGAAGACAATTCGGATCGATGGAAAGAAATTTAAGGTAGTGGGTGTTTTTGAGGAGAAAAAATCTGCTCTGGTTGGGAATTATGACAATTACATTCTCATCCCGGTGACAACCTTTGAACGGCATTATGGCAGTCGGGATCGCCGTGGATTTGAAAATTCGGTAAATATCACAGTAAACGCCAAATCACCTGATTTACTGCAGGATGCCATTGCCGAAACCAGGGCGGTTATGAGGTTCGAAAGGAATCTGAAACCGGCTGAAGAAGATGATTTCACTATATTCACCAACGATACTCAGATTAAAACCTTTAATGAAACCACTGCCGGTATAAAAATGGCAGCTTTCATAATCGGAATCATTGCCCTGATTGTGGCAGGCATTGGAATCATGAATATCATGCTGGTTTCCGTGACTGAACGAACCAAGGAAATCGGAATTCGGAAATCTTTAGGTGCCAAACGTAAAAATATTATGATGCAATTTTTACTGGAAGCCATTATTCTGTGTAACATGGGCGGGATTGTAGGAGTGCTGGTAGGATTTGCCCTGGGAAATATTGTAACCATTTTTACCGGTTTTCCGGTGAATATACCCATGGAGTGGACTATTGGGGGATTAACCTTCTGTACCGCAGTTGGATTGACCTTCGGCTTATGGCCTGCTATGGTGGCTTCAAAGATGGATCCGGTGGAAGCATTACGTTTTGAGTAAAATAAATAAAAATAAAGTTACAAGTTTCTAGATACAAGATACAAGATACAAGAAAGAAGATACTAGATACTAGATCAGATACAGCGTCAAACTTTTCTAAACCCTATCCCCTAAATCCTGAATCCTCTTCTATCATCACACAATTTACAGGGAATTTTTCAAATCCTTTTGCGGAAGTTCAGTGTCTCCTTTTGCTTTTATTGAGCAGAATTAATCTCTATATTAAGTGCTGTTGAAGAAGGATGAATGCATGTGGCCAATCATAAAATGACAGAATATAATTTTCAGCAGGCTGTTGAGCGTACTCGAAAAGTATTGGATAAGTATGATCCGCGGCAGCTATCAGTCCACAGTGTGCTCCCTGCAGCGGTGATGATATTGTTTGTGGAACGACGAGATTTCCCTCATCTCATTTTCACCAAACGGACCGACACTGTCGAAACGCATAAAGGTCAGATTTCCTTTCCCGGTGGTGTCAAAGATCTGCAGGATGAAAATCTGTTGGATACCGCAACACGAGAAACCTTCGAAGAAGTCGGTATTCAGCCGGAGCGGATTAATATTCTGGGTCAACTGGATGATTTTTTTACCGTCACGGATTTTGTGGTTACCCCGTTTGCGGGTTATATTGATACTGAATTCCAATACAAAATAAATACCCGTGAAGTTGCCCAGATTCTGGAGGTGCCTTTATCCGTTTTTTTACAGGACAATGATTTTGAAATCAAAAAATGGGAACATCAGGGGGCTACCTATGACGTTTTTTTCTATCATTATCAGAATCAGATCATATGGGGTGCCACAGCCTATATTCTGAATCGCTTTATTGATACAGTTTTTGGATATAATCCCGCCCCTCACGCGGTCATTCGTGATCCCAGGAATGATCATTACCTGCGCGAAAATTTGAACCGTAGAAGTAATAAATGATAAAATTTTATGGGTATATAAATTTTTAAGATTGTTACAGTATTTCTCATTGGATATTTCTGTGATCTCCAAGGAAGTTATATTTTATTATAAGGCCTGCCTGTAGCGATATATCATTTTACCAGCAAAAAATTGACTCCGTTTGTCATCTCCGAAAGTTTAAGTTAGAAATTCATCGCTCATGAGAATAATATTCTCCAGTGGAGTACCTTAACGAAAGGATCGAGAAGACCTGAGTGGTGCTTTTCTAGCTCAGGAATTTTCTGGTTGAGTCCTTATCCATTGGACAGCTGCCAGAGAAATCAGGCTGAGACCGGCACCGGCATAAAATGGAATACGGTAATCCAGCATCCACAAAATACCCCCGATAGCAGGTATGAATACGGCAGCAATATGATTTATCGTAAAACCCATCGCCATACTGGGGGCAATATCCGGAGTATCTCCAATTTTCTGAAAATAAGTTCGAATAGCTATGGAAAAGTTGAACAGTATATGATCGATAATATATAAAATGGATACTAAAAATTTGGAGTCGGTCAGGGCATAGGTGATGAAGATAAATATCAGGCTGAAATATTCGGTTGAAAGCACTTTCCGCTCTCCAAAACGGATAATGGCTTTCCCGATAACCGGGCTCAGAAAATAATTGATAACGTTATTAATCACGAATAACAGGGTGATTTCCTGAATTGAAAACTGGAATTTTTTCACCAGTAAAAACACGGCGAACGCAACGAAAATTTGCCTGCGGGCCCCGGCCATAAAAGTCAAAAAGTAAAATAAAGTGTATTTCTTCCGAAAAATCATCCTCTTATGCTGCGGGGTTATATCTTTGTCGGTAGGATCCTGCAAAACACCCCATATGCCTAAAATAATAATAAAAAGTCCCAGGATAAGATAAATATTCTGGTAGTTCAGAAAATTACTCAACAGAAAGATTGCCAATCCAACCCCGATATTTGAGGCGGCTGCCAAACTACGCAGACGGCCGAACACCCAGGGAGATATTTCCTTATTAAAATACTGCAGAGTGAGAGATTGATTGGTTGTCTCATAATAATGAAATCCGAGACTCATAATTAAAGTAGTTATCATTAAACCGATATATCCCGGAAAAAAACCGGTAGCACCCACCCCGATACCCAGGGTAAGCACTGATACCACCGAAAGTCTGTGTTCTCTCATCAGTAATAATAAAAAAACAGCCAGCAGGGCTAAAAACCCGGGTATTTCCCGCACCGATTGAATCATACCCACCTGGTTTCCCTCTAAACCGGCAACTTCCACCGCGAAATTATTAAAAATAGTCCGCCAGCCCTGCATTCCGACATATGCTGCAATTGTCAGTCCTGCCAGAAAACGATACATTTTATTTTGTTTTATCGAATCCATCGAACCTAATATGAACCAGGATTGAGGCATTTAAAAATCAAAAACAATTTTGTCAGGCTTTTTGGATTAAATCTTTATTGATTGACAATTTACCCTCGGCTATGTATTATTGACTCAGGATTTCTGTGTTTAACTGTTAAAATAATTTAAAAAGGAGAATGTATGAATTGGTATCTCTACCTTATTCTGGCCTATTTGTTCATCCTGATGGGATTTAATTTCTATCGCTCCTTTAAGGTTAAAACGCAGGATGAGATGATGGTAGCCGGCCGCTCTTTGAGCACGCGGGTGATGGTGTTTACCCTCATTTGCACCTGGATCGGTTCCGGGACATTTATTGCGGGTGCGGAATATGCGGCGAAAGCCGGGTGGTCAAGTCTATGGTTGCCGGCCGGTGCCTGGATCGGCATTATCCTGATCTATTTTCTGGCTGAAAAAATTCGTACATTCGGGAAATACACAATTGGAGATATTCTCGAAGTCAGGTATGGTAAATTTGCACGATTGTTTGGAGCGTTCGCTCTGATTATCAGTTTCACGGCTATAGTCAGTTATCAGTTTCGGGCCGGAGGGTATATTCTGAATGTGGTCAGTAAAGGGGCAATCAGTGTTGAACTCGGTCAGACGATTACTGCAGCATTTGTAATCCTCTTTACCGCTGCCGCCGGTATGGTAGCGGTTGCCTATACAGATTTACCAAATGGTATCATTATTCTCTCCGCTTCCATCCTGGCAGCACCGGTGATGTATTTCCTGGCAGGAGGGTGGGAAACATCGGTCCAAGCCTTACCGCAGGAACACTTCGCTGTTTTTAATAAAGATTTCGGGGCATATCCGCTTCTAAAAGCCGGAAGCTACTTCCTTGCCACCATGTTTCTATTACTAGGGGTTCAGAGTATGTATCAAAAATTTTACAGCGCCAGAACACCGAAAGATGCTAAACAGGCGGTGGCTCTCTGGGTCGTCGGTACCATCGTTGTGGAGACTGTGGTGGTTGTGATAGCAGTCTTTGCTGCCAGTTATTATTGGGAACCTATCAAGGAATTCGAACTATTATCCCGAGTGAAGGCAAAGGTGGTCGCCCAGGAACTTTCTGAGGCAGATATTCAGCCAACCCTGGAAAACTATATCAACCAGGAACTACTCAATGGCAATATCAATACTGTACAGAAAATCCGGATTGAGAATGATTTAAATTTGTCTGAAGGAATTCAGAATTCCGAACAATTGAATCAGTTAATGAAGGAAAAGACCATTGATCCGGCCTCGATTGTACTGGTGGCTGCGCAGACCATTGCGGATAGGGGGGGCGCACTGGTGATCATCGGGGTATTGCTGCTGGCAGCCGCGGTTGCGGTAGTTATTTCTACCGGGATGAACTATCTGCTTTCTCCCACTACCAATATTATGCGTGATGTTTACCAGCGCTTTATCAAACCGGATGCGACCCAAAAGAATATGGTAGTGGTTCAAAAAGTCATGATTGTCATTTTAGGGCTTATTGCCTTTTATTTTGCCACGAACCTCACCTCCGTACTGGAGATGAGCTATTTTGCTTATACGATCTATGGCGTCTCAATTACCCCGGCCCTGCTGGCGGCGCTTGCCTGGAAAAGGGCTACTCGCCTGGGCGGACTGGTTTCCATTGTTGGGGGTGCGTTAATTACTATTTTTCTAAAGTTGGCCGGTTATATCTGGCCCTCCATCATGGTACCAGTGGGAGATCCAAACGGGGATCCCTGGGGAATTCCACTCATTTATCCGGCGTTGTTATTTTCCATTCTGAGTCTGGTTATTTTCAGCTATTTAAGTAAAGCACCGTCAGCCAAAGAATTAGAGGAACTTTTTCCTAAAAAATCCTGAGCATTGTCAGGATGGCATAGTAATGGGGATAGGGATTAATTTATGTGTGGCAGGATAAGTCATATTCAACCGATCAACTGTACACAAAGGTATGCAGAGGAAAATTTTCGATTGGAAAAATCCGGATAATATCGAGGAACTCGTATAAAATTTTAAAAAATTAGCCTGGACTATTTTATTTTGAATTTTTCCTGTGTAAATTGATTTCAGTATTGGTCTTTAACAAGATAGCCGCTCTTTCCATTTATTTACCGCTCAAAGATTTGCTGAATTTGCAAAAATGCTGAGTGCGAGATCAAATTTTTTGATCTTTGCTCTAACAGGATAATCTATATTATGAGTCACTTGAGTTTTACCCAATTAAATAGTTTTCTGAGTTTTTCAAAATTACATCTGCTGGTGTTTTCGCCGCAGTGGAAACTAACCGGACTTCACCCCAATCACCGCAGTTTTCTGGGTTGGGATGAAGGTGATTTCAGATCATATCTTTTTGAAGATAATTTTTTAAAACCGAATGCCCTGGATCTTTCTTCTTTCTTAGGACAATTTCAGCAAAAAAATCATCTGGCAAAAAATTATTTTTGGCGGGATGCGGAAGGACATGTTAATGGTCCCTTCGAAACGTATTTCAGGTTGCGGCGGGATGACCATCATTTAAAAACAATCATGGCCTTTGTCAGATTGGATCACGGTAGTGAAAAGCTGGAAATCGATCCGCAGGAAAAGTCAAAAATTTTTCTGGCCGAGCCACTGAGCGGTTTACTGCAGAATCTGTCTGAACCACTGGATTCCATGTTTGAGCGCCTAAAAATATTAAAAAAGAAAAGTAATGACACGGACGATTTCAATGAATTGATAGCTTTAACCCAGCAGCTTCAGGATTCACTCAAAACCCTGCGATATAAAGTAAACAATGAGCGGCAGCTGAAGCCAGTCTTTATCAATCTTAATGAGTTTATCAGACAAGAACTGCAGTTTTTACAGCTGGATCATTTCTTTAAACAGCGGGTTAAGGTAAATGTAAAAATGGATCATCGCATTCAGAAAACCAGCTTAACCTATACTGCCCTGAGCGGAATTTTAGCTGAATTTTATTATTATCTGAGAGGATTTGTCTGTGAGGATACACAGTATACCCTGCAGGCAGAGACGTTTCTTGATTATGAGAGACAGGGTTTTCATCTGAATTTTCTGGGAGAATTTCAAATACCACCTGAACTGAGTGTTCGGTTTCCGATCGATCTGGAGGGAGAGGCTAGACAGATTGCGCTGCAAACAATTGAAGGTCTGGATGTGATTTATCTGGCGTATTGTCTGGAAAAAATATCCGGTCATCTGGAACTTTCTGGTCGGAATAATATGATGAAACTCAACCTCATTTTCCCTTCCATCAAAGAATAAATCTGCATCTGATTAATTTTCTGCGGATTTAGGGGACAAATCTAAAAATTTAAATTTATCTTTATTCAGAATAGAGATTATAGCCAGGGGAATTACTGGGAGGAAATATTTTTCCCAGTTAAGATAGGAAAAAGGCATAATTAGCAAGAAAAATACAATACATAAATTTACCATCAGAAGACCATCGGGTGTGCGGTTTTTAACCTTTCCGTATATATCAATCAGGAGCGTTAATAAAACCGGAAGGGAAAGCAGGTAGCTCAGATAAAAAACATAATGCTCAAGGGAGCTTCCAATAGTAAGACGAACAAATTTATGGAAAAAGCCAACCGTATAAATTTCAATTGCCATGGAATAAGCTGAGGCTTTTACCGGAAACAGGAAATAACTACCGGAAAGAACGAGCGCTGCCAGTAGTATATTTTTCTTTAAATAAAATTTCTTCCAGCGATAAAGAATAAGCGGAAATAAATAAACCAGAAAGAGAGCGATATAGAGGATCAGATAGTCAGTATGGAAATATAATTTTTCATGAAGATAAAGTTTGCGCATATCATTCTGAGGACTGAATCCACCCCACAATATAAAGAGTAAAATCAGAGGTATCCCGGAAAGGGCGATTGCAAACAGCATTTTTACTCCCGATCCGGTTTGTCGCATTAGTATTCGAAGACTATAATAGGCAGCGAATGCTACCGGTAAAAATAAGTAATATTGTCTGCACAGCAGCGCTCCCCCCAGAGCAACTCCCATGAGAAAAGGATTGTCCCGATGAAATGCCCATACAGATAACCCCAGAAATAGCAAAGGCAACATATCTGTAAAAACGAAAACGGAAATGCCAATCATGTAGGGTTGAAATATTAAAAAAAGGGTTATAAGCAAGGCAAGCCCGAGATGCTTTGAGGAATCCTGATAGAGCCTAAAAAAGATCAGGAAGGTTAAAAAGGCGATGATCAGCGAAAAAAGGCGCAGTTGTTGAAGTTCATAACCGCTGATCTTTCCCCAGAGGGCATAAAGAATGAAGGGCAGGGGGGTGGACATTTCATTGTAGCTTTTCAGTTGGGCGAGGGAGAGTTCCTGACCAAATTCATGCACTGTCTGGACGAAGTGTCTTTCATCCCCCCAAACAGGTTGGTGCAGTCCGGCTGTAAAATACAATATTGACAAATAAACCACTAAAAAAATAATGAACAGGATATATCCGCGGCGGGTTGATAAATTCTGGAAGTAGTTCTTTATCCTTTTCATGGTATAGATGCGATCAAATGATGTCACCGGCGTCTTCACGCTTTATATCGGCCCCTAATTTCTGAAGTTTTTGCTCAATTTTTTCGTAACCGCGATCGATATGATAGACGCGGTGAACATCGCTGCGGCCTTCCGCAGCTAGAGCGGCAAGTACCAGAGAAGCGGAGGCTCTCAGATCGGTACTCATGACCTGTGCACCCTTGAGCATTTTCACACCCTGAATGAAGACCGAGTTATTTTTTTGGACCAGTTGCGCACCCAGACGGGTCAGTTCAGGGACGTGAGTGAAGCGGTCATTGAAGATGGTATCTGTCACCACACTGCTTCCGTCGGCAAGACTCATCAGAGCAATCCACTGTGCCTGCATGTCAGTTGGAAATCCAGGATATACCTCGGTGGTTACATTCACCGGCAGAATTTTGGAGGGACTCTTGAGCCGGATCTCATCCCGGTTTATTTGCACATCAGCTGAAGTTTCACTAATTTTATCGAGTACTTTCATCAGATGTTGAGGCTCGCATTTTTTTACGATGATCTCTCCCCCAGAAATCAGCCCGGCCAGTATAAATGTGCCGGTTTCTATTCTATCTGGAATAACCTGGTAGTCCGTGGGACGCAAGCCGGGCATTCCTTCTATCGTAATTTTTTTGGTACCCAGACCCTCAATCCGGGCCCCCATTTTTTTCAGAAATTCGCCTAAATCTGTAATTTCCGGCTCCTCCGCGGCATTTTCGATGGTGGTAATTCCGTCAGCCAACACAGCCGCCATCATGATATTTGCTGTGGCCCCAACGCTGGATACATCGAGATAGAGATGGTTTCCCGTTAGTTTCGGTGCCCGGCCAACGATATATCCATTCTCAAGATTGAGTTCGGCACCCAGTTTTTTCATTCCTTTGATATGCAGATCTACCGGTCGGGGCCCCCAGGCACATCCCCCTGGTAAAGAGACTTTGGCCTGCTGGAACCGAGCCAGAAGCGGACCCAGTACATAGATGGAGGCACGCATGGTTTTTACCAGTTCATAGGGTGCCTCGGGAAAATCCGCCGTGGTGGTATCGATCAGCAGAGAATTGTCTCCGAAATCGATTTTAACACCGATAATTCGCAGCAAGTGGGCCATCGTTCTGATGTCACGGAGTTCGGGTACATT
>CP070707.1:2786183-2802871 GCA_020350205.1 bacterium | reverse complement strand
GCCACTGTTGTTGGTAATTGTCAGACATACAAGGGGAATTTTACTCTTCCCATACTGGCGAATTACATCCTCCAGTTTATTCAGATCCATATTACCTTTAAATGGATGTTCAATCTCCGGAGTCAAACCTTCCTCAATCACTCCATCATAAGCTATGGCCTTTAAATATTCTATATTTGCCCGGGTGGTGTCAAAATGAATATTATTAGGTACGACATATTCTTCCCGGAGAAGGGTTGAAAACAGAATGTTTTCGGCAGCGCGTCCCTGATGAGTCGGGATGACAAATTGATATCCGGTGATGTCTTCCACGGTTTGCTGGAGATTAAAAAAATTACGACAGCCTGCATAGGATTCGTCACCCTGCATCAATCCAGCCCACTGAAAGTCGCTCATGGCGGAGGTTCCTGAGTCGGTAAGTAGATCTATAAAAACTTTCGCAGCGGGAATGTTAAACAAGTTAAAACCCGCCTCTTTGAGCAGTCTTTCTCTTTCTGATTTTTCAACCAAAACAACCGGTTCAACCATTTTGATGCGAAAAGGTTCAAGGGGTGGCTTCATGCCGATACCTTCCGAAAATTTTCAGGGTAAAATTGGAACTGATTCGCAAATATGATTCATGAACAGAATCAATGTTTGCTGAGAAGAATATTATAACCACTTATCCAATGTTTTTTTCAATTTTTCAATGGAAAAAGGCTTTGCCAAAAATGAAATGTCATCCTCTTTCATAATTTCGCCGAGCTCAGTTGTCATATTCATTCCACTGGTAAAGATGACATTACCGCGATATTCCGGATGAGCTGAAATCATTTCTTTATATAGATCTATTCCTGACATATCTGGTAGGGTAAGATCAATTATGACAAAATCGAATTTTTCATTAATAATTGAATTTTTTGCCGAACCGGCATTTTCTGCCACCTGGCTTTGAACACCGAATACACTAAGCAGATTGACAAATACCACTGAAAGGTCCGGCTCATCTTCTACAATCAGGACCTTCTTTTTTTTCAAATCAGTCATATCCAAATCCAATGAGGCTTATTACTATTAAAAGAAAGTAAAAAGTTCCCTAAAATATTCTTTAATATACAGTTATATATTGGTTCAAGTTACAACAAAATCAAATTTATATCCAGAATAAAAACATCTTTCAAGTTCAGAAAATTATAAAAAATCCGCAGAAAATATTTAATTAAAAATATCCCCGCGGATCACCATTATAACTTCTGCAGCAGTTTAATTCTTAAAAAGAAATTAGTGCTCAGTCCTATTTAAATAAAAGGTGAATATGATTATCCTGCCAAAGAATCCGTATCCTTCTTATTCGATTTATCTGTTTCAGAATTCTTCTTTGCATTCTCCTTAGAAGCAGTCTTATCTGAAGGTGATGCATCCTGTTGACCGGAAACATCCAGATCGTTTTTTATGTTCTGGGTCGCACTCTTAAATTCATTTATCGAACGGCCTAAGGATCGTGCAAGTTCAGGTAACCTTTTTGCACCAAATAGAATTAATATGATCAGGAAAATTACGATTAATTCCGGGGGACCAATGCCAAACATTTTAAACTCCTTTAATTTTATATATATTAAATTCCCATACCGGAGTGATGGGGTATTAAATAAATTTTTTACTGCGTCCAGCGTAAAAAATAGGCGGCAATACCTATACCCATCACCCCTATTACATTTAATTTAAAACTAAATCCCAGAGTAAAAGTAAAAACGACTAAATTAAGTGTTGCAGGACCCATACTGAAGATAGCCGACCTCAGGAAAAATTCTTTCACAACACCTTGTGGCAATATATATGCAAGTACCTCTCCTAACGCTGTGCCAATAAATGCACCTAAGATAATAACAATCAGGATCCATCCCAGACTTTTTTTACGCATGGAAATAAATCTCCTGTTTTATCCAATCATTGATTCCAAAAGGTACCGACCATCTGCTGAGCCTAACAACAATTCAATCGCTCTTTCAGGGTGAGGCATCATGCCCAATACATTACCCTCCTTATTGATCACACCGGCAATTGATGCTTTTGAACCATTGGGATTATACTCATCCCTTAATTGACCATCCGGCGAGCAATACCGGAATACAATCTGGCGATGCTCATCCAATTTTTTCAGGTTATGGTCATCGATATAATATTTTCCTTCTCCATGGGCGATAGGGATCCGCAAAATTTGGCCACTTTTCAGCCCTTTTGTAAATACCGTCTGATTATTTTCAGTCCGAATATACACATGTTTACAGATAAAACGCAAATTTTGGTTTCGCATTAGGGCTCCTGGCAGTAATCCGCTTTCGGTAAGAACCTGGAAACCATTACAAATTCCTAAAACAATTTTGCCTTTCTTGGCAAATCTTATAATCTCTTGTAAAATAGGTGAGAAGCGCGCAATGGCACCTGCCCGTAAATAATCCCCATAGGAAAAACCACCTGGAAGGACCACCCCGTCAAAACCAGCCAGGGAGGTATCCTGGTGCCAGATGAACTGTACCTCATTACCTGCAAGGATTTTTAAAGCATGATACATGTCGTGATCGCAGTTAGATCCCGGAAAAACTACCACTCCGAATTTCAATTTAATCTTCTCCTAGTACATATGAAAAATCTTCGATTACCGGATTTGATAATAATTTTTTACAGGCATCTTCTATGATAACGGACGCTTTTTTCTTATCGGCTTCCCGAATATCAAACTCAATCAGTTTGCCAATCCGGACGTTTTGAATATTCTTGAAACCCAGGTGATGAAGGGCATTATTCACTGTTTTTCCCTGGGGATCGAGAATACCATTCTTAAGTCGTACCTGAATACTCACTTTCATTTTTCGGCGTCCTTATTTTTTTTCGATTCTGTCTGGTTTCCACCGCG
The DNA here is from genome assembly GCA_020350205.1 of bacterium. GTDB lineage: Bacteria > Calditrichota > Calditrichia > RBG-13-44-9 > RBG-13-44-9 > RQOF01. The sequence continues at coordinate 2,799,978 of CP070707.1, read as the reverse complement.
CAAAACTTTAATTGTAAAATTGAGCGGACCTGACAAAACATAGCCCGCGGCAAGCGGGAAAAATGCTTCCTGAGGAAAGATTATCACTGCGGCAGAACCCAGAACGAATACTAAAAATTTAATCCGATTTTCCTTGCCACTTTGCAGACTAAAACTCGGGGGTGTTTCATAGCGAATACTGGTAACCATCAATACCGACACCGCAATTATAATAAATAGGTACACTTTTTCCCAGCGCAAATATCCCCAAAAATACTGGTTTATCACAAAAAAAGTGGAAATTGTTACAGCAGCGGCTGGAATGGGTAAACCTTCAAAATAATCTTTGGTTAAACCTTTTAAGCGAATATTAAAACGGGCCAGTCGGATGGATCCAAATACCAGGGGACCAAAACTTATCAATAATCCCATAGTTCCCCAATTCAAAAATGCCGCATAATAAATTAAAAGCGAGGGTGCAGCTCCGAATGAAATGACATCTGCCAGTGAGTCATATTCAACGCCAAATCGTGAGTCCACTTTGGCAAATCTGGCTATTTTTCCATCCAGGGTATCCAGAACTGCTGCGGCAACGATCAACCAGGCGGCTTGAACGAATTTGCCACCGGTACTTGAAATCATCGAAAAATAACCGCAAAACATATTTGCCATAGTGAAAGCACTCGGCACCCAATTGGTTTTTACTTTCACTTGAATTCCCCTATAATTGATTCCCCACCCTTTACTCGATCTCCTGTTTTAATATGAATATCTACCGCTTCAGGCTCGAAATAAATATCGACACGGGACCCATATCGAATCATTCCTATTTTCTGCCCTGCCTGGGTATCATACCCTTCCCTCAACTCACACACAATCCTTCTGGCAATAAGTCCGGCAATTTGCGTAAACATTACTTTTCGACCTTTTTCATCGACTATGCCAATAACCGTCTGTTCATTTTCAAGGGAAGCATCTTCCTTAAATGCAGCCCGAAAATCCCCGCGGCGATATTCAAAATGCTCCACTTTTCCTGTGATGGGAGACCGATTTACATGCACATCAAAAACTGATAAAAAAATGCTGATTCTTATGACACGGTCCCGAAAAAATTCATTTTCCTCTATTTCTGTAACCTGGACAATCTTTCCATCAGCCGGTGACAGAATGGCAGCAGGATTTTGTGGGATCACCCGTTGAGGATCTCTAAAAAACAGCAGATTAAAGAGGCTGAATAAACCGCTCACAATTGCCAGGCCTATTAATATCGGTTGCCTGAAGTAATACGAAAGAGCGAGAAACACCAGAAAAATAATCCAGCTGGTAATAACTATACCAATGCCATATTTTGTAATCACTGATATTCCTACTTTAACAAAGTTTCATGTAATCTGGAATAGACTTGTTTGGCATTTTCAGCAGTAAGCGTAAAAGTTTTTTTATCAAATTTTCCGTCCTCTTGCAACATCCAGAGCAAAATGGTATCCGGCGTAATTTCATCCCCCAGCATAACCTGGTTTCCAGACTTTCCGAATTCCAGTGTAAATTGAACCAGCGATAAATTTTTCCTCTGAAAAAACGACCGGAGCACTGCATTTATCTTAGTTCCGATTCTGATAATCGCACTCATATCATTTCGATCACACAGTCCCAATGCATAAGCATGATAATCATTAATCATGGGATTTTTCAATTTCGCATCTTTTAGATAAAACTCAATCACCGGAGTTTCCAGTGAAGTCCCTTCAGAAATACCCAATTTCTTTGAAAGTACCCCAGTGGCAATATTCCAGATTATCATTTGAATTGGAATCATGTTTAATTTCTTGACCAGAATATTTTTAGCGTCAACTTTTTTCAGGTAATGAGTCGGGACGTTATAGCTGTGTAGATATTCGAAGAGGTAGGCAGTTAAATCAGAATTAATTTTCCCTTTTTCTTTGACAGACACTTTTTTGCTTGATTCAAAAGGTAAGGTATCGAGAAATTCCATCAATAATTGCTCTTCCTGATCTGTTTTATACAGAATTTTTGTTTTACCTTCAGTAAATTTTTCTTGACCTTTCACAACATCCTCCGTGTTTACATAAGCTTCAGTTTCTTAAAAATATAATTTACATTTTTTAAACGAGTTTGTAAATCGCAAATTAAATCGATATCCACCGCTGAAATAAATTGATTAATTTCCTGGTCTTTTTTTAATACAGCTTGGAAATCCTCTCCACTTTGCCATACCTGCATGGCATTTTTTTGGACAAGGCGATAGGCTTCTTCCCGGGATAGTCCTTTTTCAATCAACTTGAGCAAAACCGGTTGAGAATAAATTAATCCATGGGTTTTTTCCAAATTGGAGATCATATTTTGCGGATAAATCACCATTCCATTAATCACCTGAATTGTCTTATGAAGCATATAATATAGGGTCATAGTAGAATCGGGAATAATGACTCTTTCCACAGATGAATGCGATATATCCCGCTCGTGCCACAGTGCCACATTTTCCATTGCAGTTGTGGCAAATCCCCGCAACAGCCGGGCCATCCCGCTAATTCGCTCACAAACTATCGGATTTTTTTTATGAGGCATGGCAGATGATCCCTTCTGACCTTTTCCAAAAGGTTCTTCAACTTCCAGGACTTCAGTTTTCTGAAGATGACGAATTTCAGTCGCAATTTTCTCCAGGCTTGCACCAATCAGAGCCAGGGTATTGAGATAATCGGCATGTCTATCGCGCTGAATAATCTGCGTGGATATGGGTGCAGGTTTTAATTTCAGACTTTTACAGACATATTCCTCGACGCTGGGATCTAAATGATCGTAGGTACCGACCGCACCGGAGATTTGACCTACCGCAATTGTGTTGATAGCATTTTTCAATCGTTCCAGGTTTCTGTTCGCCTCACTAAACCAGAGTGCTAATTTCAAACCAAACGTGATGGGTTCAGCATGAATTCCGTGTGTCCGTCCCACACAAATTGTATCTTTATATAAAACAGCTTTCTCGCCCAGAATTTTTTTCAATTCCACTAATTTCTTTAAAATTAACTCCGCGGCCTGAACCATTTGTACAGCCAGGGTGGTATCCAAAATGTCTGAAGAAGTCATGCCGTAGTGAATGTAACGGGAATTTGGCCCTACATATTCGGCCACATTTGTCAGAAAAGCTATCACGTCATGCTGAACTTTTTCTTCAATTTCCAGGATTCGCTTCACATCAAATTTTGCTTTACGACGAATTTCCTTCACTGCTTTTTTAGGGATAACTCCCGAATTAGCCTGCGCTTCACAGGCCAGAATCTCAATTTCCAGCCAGATTTTAAAGCGATTTTCATCTTCCCAGATGCGGCTGATTTCCGGTAAAGCATATCTTTGGATCATGTAACACTCACTTTTTGCTGATCAATTTAAGGGATAATTTTTCAGTTTCAGCATTTCGAATAATTTCAAACTCGAGCTCATCCTCCACCTGCAGATCCATGTCCTCCAGAATTTCGATCATGCGATCCACAGTTGAGACCTTCTGCTGATTCACCCTGATGATAACGTCCTCTGTCTGAAGACCTGCTTTTCCGGCAGAACTGTTAGGATCGACAGCAGTCACAATTACTCCCTGTTTTATTTTAAGACCAAGGGCTTTAATGATCAGAGGAGTCAGATCCTGCACTTTAAAGCCCCACCAGATATCCCGGTTTACACTGCCCCCCTGTTTAATCTGATCAACAATATTCTTGATACGGTTAATCGGGATAGCAAATCCCAATCCCACAAACCCATGTTCATTAGAACTGCCGGTAAAGATAAAAGTATTCATTCCGATTACCTCGCCTAGAGAGTTTAACAGAGGTCCCCCACTGTTTCCACTGTTTATGGCGGCATCAGTTTGAATCATGTCAAGATATACACGACCTGATTTTGGTTCTTTTCCCCAATCCCGGTTTAAGGCACTGATAACTCCGACCGTCACTGAGGGTTGATTATTAAGCTCAAATAGACCAAAGGGATTTCCAAGGGCGATCACCCATTCACCCACCAGGAGATTTTCTGAATCCCCAAATTTGATATACGGTAAATCGCGCCCATCGATTTTTAGCAAGGTAATGTCAGAAACCCGATCAGTCCCGATAATCTCCGCATTATGTCTCTCTCCGCCTGGTAAAGTGACTACAATTTCGTCTCCTTCACCTGCCACATGGTCGTTGGTCAGGATAAATCCATCAGGAGAAATTATAAAACCACTCCCTAAGTTGGGAATTTGTTGCTGATATACCCGATCCCGGAAAAGTTCGGGGAAAAAATTTTCCCAGAAAGGATCATTATGAAAGGGAGACCTCTGGTGGATCTCCCGGATTTCTATAACATTGATGCCCACCACCGCAGGACTTGCCATGCTTACCGCCCGGGTAATGGCATTCTGCCTCGATCCATAAATTTCATCCGTCGCATTGTGGGCTGATTCCGGGACCTCCTGCGCATTGGCTTCTGAGATGAGTAACGAGTCTCCGTTGCTTGAAGAGGAATTGGATTGTTTTCGACAACCCTGCAGAAAAAATATCGCAGGAATAAGGAATACTAGCAAGATTCGAAGGTTGTGCATTTCATTTCCCCTCGTCATAAATCACTTTTTCCAAAAAAAGACCCAGGGCCGGAGCAGTCTGTCCCGCCAGCTTTCGATCCTGCGCAACTAGAATTTGCTCAAATTGATCTTTTGAAAACCGGCCTCGAGCTACATCTACCATGGTACCCACAAGAGTGCGAACCATCCCGTGTAAAAACCGATTCGCTTCGATTCGATAAATCAAGAAATCGTTCTCCTCCCGCCAGTAAGAATCAAATACCTCACATATTTTGGACTCTGTCTGAGTATCAACTCTGGAAAATGAAGAAAAATCATGAACCCCTATTATTATTGACCCAAGTGTGATCAACATCGATTCATTTAATCGATAAAAAACCTGCCAGGCGTAATTGCGCTGAACAGCAGTCTCTTTTCTCGAAATAAAATACTGATAAATTCTCCTTCTGGCATCAAAACGTGCATTAAATTCTAGCGATACCTCTTTGACTGCGGTTATAACAATATCTGGAGGCAAGTACGCATTCAATCCTTTGCGAAGCTTATATGAGGTCCATCTAGCCGGTAAATAAAAATTTGCCACCTGACCACGGGCATGCACCCCCGTATCGGTTCGCCCGGAACCTGTCATTCGAACTTTTTTCCCGGTCAGCTTTTTAACCGACTTCTCAATGATATCCTGAATCGCAATGGCATTATTTTGACTCTGCCAACCATGATAATTTGTTCCATCGTATTCTATCGTAAGTTGATAATTATGCCTGCTTCCCATCGGAGAGTCAATTTTTTACACCAATGTACATAAAAAAGGTAATAAAAATGTCCAATCTATGTTATTAATAATTCTCTGATTATTCTTTGATTGAACCCGGAATTAAATAAACCTCGAACTACTAAATATAATAAATAAATCAGCTGGAAGCAAAATTGGTCGACTGACAGGAAAACGCTAAATATTTACATATATATTTGTTATTAATGTAGTTATATAAAATATAGATTCTCATGCTACAGACAACTCAATTTTTTAAAAAGAACGGTTTTTCATAAATGACATGAGCAAACGACTAATCACTTCATTCTGCACAAGAGTTTTTTCAACGATTTCGGGAATATCACTTTCACTCAATCTCCCATACCAGATTCCCTGTGGATATATAACCATAGATATACCTTGTTTGCAGGTACCCAGGCATCCCGCTTTGTTTATCCGAATTTTCCCTTTTAAACCCCGCAGTTCAATTTCCTTTTTCAACAGAGACCTGAACTCGATGCTTCCTTTTTGCGCACAAGAACCGCGGACATCCGCGTCATCCCGCAGATTCTCACACACAAAGACGTGCTTTTGATACAGGCTCATTTTGCGATCTTTCTTTAAATAAAAAAAATTATGGTTCTGAGCAACTATGGAAAAAACCACATTTTGGACAGATTAACTCACATTTTCTGGATAACAGCTTTTGTCCGCAGTTATCACAATATTCCCAGAAATCGTGACTCTGATAATCAGAATCTTTCAATATAAATGTAAGCTTTTGTATATCGAAATCATCATCAAAAAAATCACCCTGAATTCTCTTTTTCATTATCAGTACCTCGAAACTAAATAATTGTTCTGTATTGATAATCTCAACTGAATTTGAATTACATTAATAGAAACTGCAAAATAATGATAACAAAGAAGGCCCCGCTAAGGGTATTTAAAAAGTTAACCACATCATTATTAAACCACAGAATACCCGAAATGGGAATTGTTAGAACTTCACAATGAAAATGCTTTTCAGTCATTTTTTGGCACACATCGCATTGAAATTGTACCTGAATCGTCGCTCCCAAAAAACTATCTACCAGACTGGCCATAAAACCGCTGGACACAATCATAGTAAAAAGCAGCCAGATCGAAAGTTGCTCAATCTCTGTAAAAAATAATATTCCACTTATGGCAAGAATGATACTGCCGGCCAATGCACCCAGTAATCCCGCGGAAGTTATACCACCAGAAGTTCCGGGCGGAACAAGCTTCAAATTCGAAATAAGACGGGGATGTTTTCCCCAACGCATCCCGATTTCTGTAGCCCAAGTATCTGCGGTAGCCGCCGCCAATGAACCTAAATAAGCCAAATAGTTTATGGGATGAGGCACCAGAATTTCTAATATCATAAACAGCCCTGCAATACCCCCGTTTGCCATTACCTGCACATGGTCCCTGCGACTCCCTTTTTCAAATATGTTATCAAATACGGATTTTCCCACCTTGGACAGTAAACTGGAAGAGATAAAAAAGGTCAGAATGGGTAAAGTCCATTTCCATCCGCCAAAACCATATATTACAGTAGCCAGCAGAAAAGCTGAGACCATACCGCTGGAAGTCAAAAATCGGGCCCGGTGAGAAAGATATACAGTAACTGCACCCATTACCATCCCCAAAATGAGTTGAAAATGATGAGATGTGTCATGGCTCAGCAGGAAATAAAGGATAAACCCACTCAACAAAGGGACGGTCAGATTATCATTTCCGCGGTCACCTAAGGCTTCTGCTGAGGTTGAAACCACTGCCGTGATAACAGCAAACAGGAGGAAATGACCAGATGTATAATTCATGGTGTTCATAGTATCGGGATAAAGCAGAAAGGTCAGATAGACTACCAAAGTGCTCACCAAAAACATGGTAAGGGATCCTTCCAGTGTTTTCTGGTCCCGTACCAGACGATAGGCATGAGATTTTCTCACTTTTTTTCCCACGATAGCAGCCAGTGCATCACCAACTGCCATAATCATCATGGAAGCAATGATGACGACCTTATGTCCCTCCCAGAATAGTAATATTAGAACAAAAAAAGAAAATGCGTAATATACAGTGCCATAATTATTGCGTTCAATATGGATACCTGGAAGAAGATTATACTGTAAGGCAATGAAATTGAACAACGTAAAAAATGCCGAAATCGCTAACAAAGGCAAAGCGGTTTCCAAAAGCAATGGTGTACTCAGCAATAGTAATCCCACCGAGATGTGTACGATTTTCCGGGTTACTTCCTGGGGCCAGTGCAGATATTTACGGGCAATTTCGGAGATCATTATTAAAATAAGAATCACACAAAAGAGTAAAAGGAGATGTAACCAGTCACTCAGCGGTGGAGATTGAAAAAGGGAGGATAAGTTCATTCGGTTAGCTCACCACAATATTTACCACCTTCTCCGGAACTACAATTATTTTACGAATAGTCTTATTCCGGATAAGCTCAGGAATCCGGCCGGTCTGTAACGCCATCTTCTCAATTTCTTCAGATTTGAGATTTCGCGAGACTTCCATTTGTGCCCGCACTTTACCATTAATCAAAATGCCGTAATTTACTACCTCAACCTCAAGTGCTCTGGGATCGAACTGGGGCCAGGGATGGTCAAAAACACTGTACCCAAAACCAGCTTTTTGCCACAATTCTTCACCGAGATGAGGTGCAAAGGGAGCTAAAAGGAGCATTAGCTTTTCAAACACTGCTTTTAAAAAATGTCCATTTAATTCCTCGAGTGCTTTTTCTGCAGTATATTTATAGATCCCATTCACCAATTCCATAATCCGACTGATTGCAGTATTAAAGTGGAATCGTTCGGTGTCTTCAGTTGCCCCTTTTATAGAATTGTGCAAAATACGATTTAATTCCTGTTCCTCTTTACCTAATGGTTTTTCCGGTAATTCCGATTCAAAAACGGCCTGGTATAAATGAAAGATTCTCCAGACCCGATTCAGAAAACGATCTAAAGACGCAATACCCTCATCACTCCAGGGACCTCCTTTTTCAAACTCAAATCCAAATAATAAGTAACATCGAAACGCATCTGAACCATACTTCGCCAGATATATCTCCGGATTGACCACGTTACCGCGAGATTTACTCATCCGCAGGCCATCAGGTCCCTTGATAACTCCCTGATGGCGCAGGGCGTAAAATGGTTCGTCAAAATCGATATATTCCAGATCGTTTAATACCATAGTAATAAAACGGGCGTAAAGTAAGTGCATGGTGGCATGTTCAGCACCGCCTACATACATGTCCACCGGGCACCATTGATTAACTCTTTTTTTATCAAAAGGAGCATTTGCTAATTTTGGGGAGAGATAACGCAGGAAATACCAGGAAGAATCCACAAAAGTATCCATCGTATCAAATTCCCGCTGTGCAGGCTCTCCACACACCGGACATTCGGTTTGTAGGTAATTATGATGATATTTCAGGGGAGACTCACCACTCGATCGGAAATCCACATCATAGGGAAGAATGACAGGTAATTGATCTTCGGGAACGGCTACTTCCCCACAAGACTTACAGTGAATAATCGGTATGGGTGCTCCCCAATAACGTTGACGGGAAATCAACCAGTCCCTCAATTTATAATTAATCTTGCGTTTTCCCAATTTTTTTGATTCTAACCAATCGGCAATTTTCTCAATACCGGTATCGGAGTCCAATCCATTAAACGATTTTGAATTGATCATTACACCTGCACCCGTATAGGCACCCTCCAAAACATCCTCGGGATGCGTTGCCGGAGGCATGATGACTTTCCTAATCGGCAATTCATAATGACTGGCAAACTCAAAATCCCTTTCATCATGTGCCGGGACAGCCATAACTGCTCCGGTCCCATAAGTCATGAGCACATAATCTGCAATCCAGATAGGCACTTTTTCGTTATTTACCGGATTTACAGCAAAAGCCCCGGTGAAAACCCCGGTTTTATCGCGGATGGTGGAAGTCCTTTCAATTTCACTCTGCCGGATACTTTTCTTTACATAGGTTTCTACGGACTCCCTCTGGGCAGGAGTGGTAATCTCTTCGACCAGCGGATGTTCCGGGGCGAGAACCATGTAGGTTACGCCAAATAAAGTATCGGGACGCGTGGTAAAGACGCTGAAATTTTTAGCCTGATTTTCAGCTAAATTAAAGGTAATTTCCACACCGGTACTTTTTCCGATCCAATTTTTTTGCATCAGAACAGTTCTTTCCGGCCAATCCAGTTTATCAAGACCCTTTAGGAGTTTTTCTGCATAGTCTGTTATTTTGAAAAACCACTGTACCAGGTTTTTTTTAACTACCTCGGCATGGCAACGTTCACAGGTACCATCTGAAAGCACCTGTTCATTGGCAAGAACGGTATTACAGGAAGGACACCAATTCACTGCAGCTTTCGCACGATACGCTAAATTCTTTTTAAATAGTTGTAGGAAGATCCATTGGGTCCATTTATAGTAACCTGGTTGGCTGGTATCGACTTCTTTTTCCCAGTCGTACATGGCGCCAATGGCTTTTAACTGTTCACGAATAAAATTTACATTCTCAGCGGTGATGTCCTGAGGATGGCGATTAGTTTTTATGGCAAAATTTTCAGCCGGCAGACCAAATGCATCAAATCCGATTGGTTCAAAAACATTTAAACCCTTCATCCGCCGGAAACGGGCCCAGGTATCAGTTGATCCGTAGTTAAACCAGTGGCCCAGATGTAAGCGGTCTGAGGAGGGATAAATGAACATCACTAAGGTATAACATTTTTTAGCGGTGTTATCCAAATCAGAGTGATATTTTCCGCTTGTTTCCCACTCCTTACGCCATTTTTTTTCAATCTTTTTAAACGGGTATCCCATTGGATTCATTCCTGGATCTTGAAAAATTGATAACAGTAACCCACTGGAGACCAGTGGGTTAAACTTGTCGGGGCGAGAGGATTCGAACCTCCGACCTCCTGGTCCCGAACCAGGCGCGCTAACCAGACTGCGCTACGCCCCGCTTTCAGAGTTGGAAAATATAGATAATATTCACAGCTAATTCAAGAAGAAACATAAATCCAGCGAGGCTTAATTCCTGATTCTGGGGTATGATAAATTTTTGAAAATAATATATCGTCTCAAATTAGTCAGGTAATAATCTCATTGAAAAAATTATATTTCTGGTTTTATTAAATGCCTATTTCGTAAATTTCACGACAGGCAAATCAAAGTATATAAAAAACGGGCATTTCCATGAAATTAAAACTCCACTGGCAGATTCTTATCGGACTAATCTTTGGCTTATTTGTCGGCCTTATTTCCCGCCCCCTGCACTTCCAAAACTTTGTTACAGAATACATTGCTGTGTTAGGAACCATCTTTTTAAGAGCTCTGCGGATGATCATCGTTCCTTTAATTTTTTCGAGTATAATATCCGGGGTTACCAGTATAGGTTCTGCCGAGAGTTTTGGGAGACTCAGTTTTAAAACCCTTTCGTATTATATCACAACCAGCCTCTTTGCCATTCTTACCGGACTGATTATGGTCAATATCATTCAACCCGGCGTGAAACCTGGACTGAAGGACCTGCTCGGATTTGAAAAAATGCCTGGCGATTTGTTAGCCAATGTGGGAAAACTTGGGGATACTTTATTGGGTATTATACCGGTAAACCCTATCGATTCCATGGCCAAGGGAGATATACTTCCCCTCATTTTTTTCGCTTTACTTTTTGGTTTTTTCATCACCCGAACACCAGATCCCTACCGTAAACATCTGACCGATTTGTTTCAGGGTATTTTTGAAGTCATGATGCGCTTAACCCAATTTATCATTCGTTTTACGCCCATCGGTGTTTTTGCATTAATGGCCAAAATAGTCTCTCAAACCGGATCTGAAATCTTTGGCCCTCTGGGCACCTATATGTTGGTTGTCTTTGGCGGATTATTATTTCATGCCGTTATTACCCTTCCCCTTTTACTGAGTCTGATTGGAAGAATAAATCCCCTGGCACAATTTCGTGCCATGTCCAGTGCTTTAATGACCGCATTTTCTACTGCCTCATCTTCGGCAACATTACCTTTAACCATGGATGCAATGGAGAATAATGCGGGGGTTTCAAATAAAATTACAAGTTTTGTACTCCCGCTGGGAGCGACAATCAATATGGATGGAACCGCCTTGTATGAATGCGTGGCAGCCATGTTCATTGCTCAGGTATATGGTATTGAGTTAACCATGATGCAGCAGTTTATCGTCGTCCTGACAGCTTTACTCGCCAGCATTGGCGCTGCAGGCATTCCGATGGCTGGTCTGGTTATGATTACCATCATTCTCAGAGCGGTTGGATTACCGCTGGAGGGGGTAGGCCTTATACTGGCTGTGGACAGGATTTTAGATATGCTGCGGACTTCGGTAAACGTATGGAGTGATAGTTGCGGGACAGCCCTCATAGCCAAAACCGAAGGAGAGAAACTTCACGCACTGGGAATGATGTCCGAGTAACAATAAAAAATAATTCGGACTCCAATCATCTCCCCGTAAAATCATTTTCTAAAGAATGTGAGCAGGCAAAGTTTTATAAATATTAATTGAACGAATAAAATTAGCTAGAATACTGCAAGTTGCTTCATCGTTACAGTAATTTATCAATCTCAGCAGCCATTTTAAAGTCCCGCAGTGTGAGACCTCCCGCATCATGAGTTCTGAATTTTAAGGAAACCTTATTATATACATTGTAAAGCTCGGGATGATGGTCATGCTGTTCGGCCAGGTCGGCTATTTTATTGATAAAAACCATTGCCTCACTAAAATTCCTGAACTGCCACTCTTTCTTAATCGCCTCTCCTTCAAGTTTCCAACCGGGTATTTGAGTTATCATCTTATCGATATCTGAACGCGTCATTTTCTGCATCTTTTTACCCCTATCGTGTTAATTCATATTATCTTAACAGTTCAACAGGAAAAATGCTCCGGAGTTCCCTAATAAGTTGGTTTCACGGACAGTTGAAATCAAACAATTTGGTGTGCAATATCCAAAATTCTTTTGCATAACCCATGAACTGATCCAATCTCTTTTCTAGAGAAATAGATCGTTATAACAGAATTTTTTCCTCATTATATACTTCTTCAAAAAATATTCAGAGAACTATAGAGTGGCAAGAAAAATACTGTCTTTTTGCTGCCTTTTAATAATATTACCATCATCCCGATTCTGGCGATCTTGAGGATGTTATGTAAAACTGCAAAGATTAGATTCATTGAGTTTTCTCGTCGAAAATTAACTGGTTATTTTATAAATTCAAAATCAGAGATTTTCAAAACAGGTTTTGATTTTTGAGTACCTGAAAACCGATCCACTATTATCGCTTCATCTGGCAATATTATTTTTCTATAACTCTATTTATATAATCATATTTATCTCATTTTGCATAGCAGTTGTATCCAATTGAAAATTTGGTTATTATTTACCCTAAAGATATCAAATAACCAGTGTCGCTAATGTTCATGCTATCATTCAATACCTTTTAGGACCATTCGGTGTTGTTCACTGTCTGGAATTTTTTTAACCGAGCCATAATTTAATCGCCAACCACTTAAGGAGCAAAATGTATGGATGTTGAAATACTCTCACGAATCCAATTTGCTTTTACAGCAGCGTTTCATTACATCTACCCTCCGCTCAGTATTGGTCTGGGTTTAATTCTGGTCGTGATGGAAGGATTATACCTAAAAACAAAAAAGAAACTTTATCATGAAATGACCCGGTTCTGGGTAAAGGTATTTGCTCTTACATTTGCTATGGGAGTTGCCACGGGTATTGTATTGGAATTTGAATTTGGAACAAACTGGGCTTCCTACTCTCGTTTTGTGGGGGATATTTTCGGAAGTGCTCTGGCAGCTGAAGGTATTTTCGCTTTCTTTCTGGAGTCGGGTTTTCTGGCCATTCTGGTTTTTGGCTGGAATAAGGTGGGTCCAAAAACACATTTTTTCTCAACCATCATGGTTTCTCTTGGTTCAATGTTCAGCGCCGTTTGGATTGTAGTCGCTAATTCCTGGCAACAAACCCCAGCAGGTTTTCACCTGGTAGGTGAGGGACTCCAGAAGCGTGCTGAAATTACAGATTTTTGGGAAATGGTTTTCAACCCTTCTAGTATGGAAAGATTAGCACATACTCTGGGGGGTGCCTGGCTTGCAGGTGCATTCCTTGTCATCAGTGTAAGTGCATTTTATCTTCTTAAAAAACGTCACGTGGAATTTGCGCAGTCCTCGCTAAAAATTGGACTGCTGCTTGCATTATTTGCTTCTCTTTTTCAATTGTTTACCGGGCATCAAAGTGCCTTGGGGATTAGTGAACATCAGCCGGCGAAACTTGCAGCCTTCGAAGCCCATTACGATTCAGCAGCCGCGGGTGATCTCTATCTGTTCGGTTGGGTTAACGATGAACAACAGCAGGTCAATTTAAGTGCAAAAATTCCGGG
>CP070707.1:2777776-2786083 GCA_020350205.1 bacterium | reverse complement strand
CGCTGCCAGATGCGGTCTATACCTTCACGATAATATCCGAGAATCCGTGTCCGGTTTGCCTGATCCAGATGCCGGCTAAGTTCGTAGTGGCCGAGATTGATGAAAGGATACCACTGATAGTGCCTGGCGGTATCAGCGCCCATCCACGGGGTGACCGGTTCCAGGGCCGCATAATCCAAAGCCTGCTGCAGATAGGATTTACCGGCGGCTAAACCGTATAAAGTGGCTGCACCCAGTTCCATGTCCTCAACCCAGTTGTCCTCTTCATAAAAATAAGGGGCGCGGTTGGAGGCCGTCTGGCAGACCCCGAGATCAGTTCTGGCAAAGGAAAATGCTTCCTGCGCTTTGCGGGAGATTTTTTTGCAGAACTCCGGATAGTAGGGGGACAGTAACTCTGCCCCCAGAGCAAAGGCAGAGGCATATTTGGCAGCGGTCGAGGACACCCCGGTAGAGCGATTTTTAAACTTTCCGAGTCCCTGCGGTTTACCGGTAACGAAATAAACCGGCCGTTCTCTGCCCTTCCCGTAACTTACCGTATCCAGGGTGGGCAGAGTAAATTTGGTATGATCCCGGTCATCGGCAATCTGATTAAACATAACAGCATATTCCGGATTCATTTTGTCGAGCCAGTCTAGTCCCCATTTGGCTTCATCCAGGAGATCCGGTATTCCATTAGCACCAGGATCACCATTTTTATCGTACTGATCGGAAAATGACGCCGGATTTTCCTGGTAGGCAAACAACATCTGATAGGTGGCATTAGCGGAGGTGGTGACGTACTGTAAATAATCCGAGGCATCATGCCAGCCTCCAACAGCATTGATATATGTAGAATCCCGTTCCGGAAAGTCCACAATAAAACCATCCCGGGTATGACAGGAGTCTTTTAACAGAGGATTATAGCCGCAACGTTGCTGGCGCATATATTTCAGTAAAAAATCCGCTGTTCCGGTATATACTTTGTTAGAGATTCGAAAGCGCGGTGACCGTATTTCACCAACTTTTACATAAAATGTGCCATTTTCGGCAAAGTCTGAAAAATTTAAGCGATAGGTGTTCGTGAAACAGGCATAAGGTCCAAACGCCTGAATATCGTGGCCATGATATACGGTTTCTCCGGTTAGGATGTCTATAATTTCGAAGGAGGGAACAGAACCGTTCCCTTTGCTTCCTAAAACGGCTACTTTAACTGATTCCGGGAGGTAACCGAGCTGGTTTATTCTTATCCAGCTATTCTGCGATAACAAACAGCCATAAAAAACAGCAATTTCAAACAACACCCATACTTTTTTGGACATCATCCGGATGACGATCTTTCACGCTCACTATTTTGTATTTAGAAAAAATATTTATATTTGTTATAAGACATCAAGGTAACCTGAGTAACCATGAACCATCCTGAAACCATTTTTTTTCAAGCTCGATAAGAATTCCGTCAATTTCCAGAGCATTGAGATAATTTTCAATCAGGTTGTGTAGTTGAAAAGCATTTGGAGGAAGCGCTATACCAATCGGCTCAATGGTCAGAGGTTCTTCCAAAGTTGCCAATCCCGATTCCGGATATCTCAGGATACTCAGCACACAGATGGGGTAATCCGCAATCATGAGGTCCACTTTATCCTCCAGTACCATTTTTACAGCCGTATCATAATCCGGAGTCAGGGTAAGCTTCCCGTTTGGGACGACGGTTTCCACAAAACGCTGGCTGGTTGAACCTTTCAGTGCCGCAACCGTCACATTACCCCGGTTAATCTCTCCCATTTCATCCAATTCCGATATTCTCTTCGCCTTCGCGAGAATTGATTTACCGGATACAACATAGGGGCCGACAAAGGTAAATTTTACGTTTCGCTCCGGGGTAATGGTTATCCCGGACATCGCTACATCAATTTCACCTTTCTCCAGCGCCGGCAATAATTCTGAGAACGGTTTCTCCACCAGATTCAATTTTATCTCCAATGCATCCGTTAAAAGCCTTGCCAATTCAATTTCATAACCCATCAGTTGTCCATCTTTCGCTTTCATCGTGAACGGGGGTTGATTACCACTGGTACCGACCCGTAACTCACCACTCTTTAAAATTTTATCCAGTACCTTGCCGGTCTGGGTAAAAAGCAGCATGGGAACCAGTAAAAAAAATAAGGACAAGATTATAATTTTATTCCTGAAAAACACGACTATGACTCCTTTCTGAAAAATGTAATTGTAAAACGCTTCTAAATAGTCACCTTTAATTAATCAGGTAGAATTCTATCCGGGAACCTTAATAATTTGTAAATAATGTAATGACGAGATGGACGCCCTTAGAACTTAATGAAGTGACTTCTTACGGAACAATGAAAAAATGAAGATTTTCATAATCCCGACCCATGGCAATTTGAACCTGAGCGTTCCGGAGGTTAAATACCGTTGACCAGCGGGTGCTGGAAACGGAAACATTTTGAAGCAGTTGCCAAGCCTCAACTCCTGAAAGTAATCCGTTACTGCTACTCAGGATTTCATAAGCCGTCAGATAACGCCAGCAGGGCGCATTTTGGGGATTGGTTAAACCCGTGATGATAAAATTCGTGCTAACCTGCCATGGATCTGGATTCTCAATCGTTTCCATTCGCCCCTCAACGAATTCCACAATGACTGATTGTCCGGAAGAATCCGCAATAAGATAATGAATGGGCGGGGTTTCCATGCGAATATTGTACTGCCGTATCAGTGTGAGTGCTTCCCGGGTAGAACTTGCCTTATCTAAAACAAGTCTGATAAGCTGCAATTCCCCGATTGTTACCTTAAAGGGATCAAAGGGAGATCGTGCTCCGGGGATTGCATTCATCCCGACTGCCACACCTTTTTCATTCATACCGTCAAAAGGAAAATAGGGAAGAGTGTGCAGCATGTCCAGATTCGCATCTGAATCCGGAGATTCATCATGCTGATAATCAAAAAAAGTCATATCAACCGTTGAAACGGATGAATATCCATTTGGAGGACGGGTGGTTACGACATAATACGATGTTACCTCCGGCCAGTCATAATTTCTTCCCAGCAGACGATTGTCTCCTCCAAAAGCTGCAAAACAGGTGCAATTGTAATTCCCGCGGTTAACATTTCCTGACCCATTAAAAGGAATATTTCCGGTTTGCAGGTACTCGTCAAATCTGTAATCAGAGGTATAATCCAGAGTATACAGGGGATAATCATTAATTTGAGTCACTGTTCCGTAAGGAGTATCATATGTTTTATGGGCTGTGGAAACCGGATCTGACTCTTTATCACAGGCTTCCCCAAAAAAATAGATCAAGATGATGAGCGATACAAAAAGCGGCTGTTTCAAACTCATATTTTTACCTCCTGATCAGATTAAATCTTAATATCCAAAAATTTAAACAAGCACCCATTCAGTAGTGCAGGGGACTTAAATCATTTTACGGTTTTAGGGATCGTCGTGTTTCAGCAGGTGAAGGGAGCTTCGGATTTATTAGTCAAATACCGTCGGATTGAATATCAAACGGATACGAGAAATCTTATCTCGCCGGATTTCAAAGATCTGTACCATTGCGGTTTCCACTCCCGGTTTCGAAAACTGATAAATCAGGCAGACTGAATTATTTTTCTGAAACACTTCAATAATTCGATAGGTTGCATGTGGAGGGGGATCAGATGCCAGTGCCGCGAAATACGCATTGGCAGAATCAAATTCATTAAAAGGCCCCTTGAAACTCAAGTCATTGGCCAGGAGGGGTCTCATTTCTTCCAGAGGTGCTTCACCATAGAAAGAAGCCAGATATTTTTGCACGATATCCAGTGGTTTCATTTCTTGTCAGGCCATAAAATTGTGGACACTGTTTTCTAATCCGCTAAGAAGGAGAACTGTCACGTTTTACATCGACTTCAAGTTTCAGCGCAGAAAGCGAGACGTTCACATCGACAATAAAGACGACCAATCCCAGGATCAGAGAAATCATACAGGCTGTGAATAATATGATAATCAGATAAACGGCATGCAGATTTAACAGGGCTACCAGAAACAAGGCGATGATCAGGACTGCGGCCAGAAGTAAGCTGGCTGAAATAAAAGCAATGGCCATTCGCAGTAATCGGGCCCGGCGGATCAGAATCAGAATCTGACTTCGGAAACGTTCCGTTTCACCGGCGGAAACACTACGCAGAGCTTCTGCCAGACTGCGGGAGCGATCGATGACGCGGCCATAACGATTAGTCACGGAAAGCAGAACCAGTCCTGCCCCTGATATCAGAATGACCGGGCCAATAGAGAGCTGAAGTACCGGGACAATTTGATCTAAGGTCATAATCTATTCATCCTGTAGTCGTATTCTTGCTCATTCAATCGTCCAGAAAAATGTCATGAAATTTACAATGAGCAGCAACCCGGCGCAAATCAGTTAAATGGTTCTTTAAAATGAGAATTGGGTTTCAAATACAACCGCTGTTTTGAATAATCAAAAATCAGGTTAAACCGCCGCAGGGAAGCATTGCCCAGAATAGCATCGGCATTGTCCTGTTTGGAGCGGACTTCTGCCGGGGCAAATGCGGCTTTCACCTGGTTGAGTTCGTATGAAGCGATAATCAACTTAGAAATCCGGCCGGATTTCCCATAAATATCCCCACTTAATCCCCTTCCGATATACATTTCCACAGTTTCTTCCGGGAGACTAAATTTCATATCAGGTTTTTCCAATAACACAATGGCGTCTCCTGCAGCATAATCGATAAACATGGACAGGGGTATAGGAGGTCCATCCTTAATCACCACCGCAGCATCTACCCATGGTATTTTATTATTTTTAAAATACAGGGGAACTTCAGTCCAGCCCTGATCAATATCAATGCTGTCGGAATGATGCAAAATCATTGTCGAATTATCATAGTTAAACTCAGTCAGGTAATGCCCAAAAATGGAGTAACCGATGATGCCGTTGGACGGAAAACCTTTGTAGGTGTCGCTCAGGAAAACCAGAATTTTTTGATTGGTCAGGGTGATACTGTTCAACTGGAATTCAGCAGAGTCTAACAAGGAAGCAATCGAGGGTTCACCACTTCCGGCGCCGCCAATTCTAACCTCTCTGGCCCGACTTAAATCCAGAGAATCCCGATAGTCGGGGTTATAAATCATCAAACCATCAAGGCCAAATCCGGTATCAAGCAAGATATCAGGAATATGCAAATCCCCAATTTCGATTGTTACCAGGGTTCTTTCACGTTCTATTGTAAGGGGGATGATGCTGGACTCCTGGCAAAAACTATTGAATTTCAGCAGGTTCATTAAAAGAAATACAAACACACCAAATTTCATATTAATTCCGAAATGAGATTTTAAATGATGGATCATTTGAACAAAACCATCCGTTATGACGCGTATAGGCCGCCTAAAGTTTCTCTGAATAACTAAATTGCAGTCTTAACATAACAGGTGGATTATTTATTTGACGCTTCTTATTTTAAAATATTATCTGGTCCAGGGGGATCTAATAATACGCCAACCTTTTATACCGAAGAATGATATTAGGCTGTGAGTAATTTGAAGAATCCAATTATAAAAAATATATTTTTTTACAAAGAAAGCGAAACTTCCCGTCAAAGTACTCGTATAAACAAACAACTTTGCATTACAAAGCAATTAACTGAGAAAGGAATGTCATCATGCTTAACACATTAAGCTTAAAGGATGCAGAACGTAAGGTGTTTCGTACCACCTTCCTGGACGGTCTTTGGGATATTTTTATCGGATGTTTCTTTATGCAATTTGCCCTTGCACCCCTGTTGAGCAACCGGATGGGGGATTTCTGGAGTTCGGCAGTTTTTCTTCCCATTTGGGCATTTCTCTTTATCCTGATCTGGGTGGTTAAAAAATCAGTTGTCATACCCCGGCTGGGCTCAGTGAAATTTGGGGCAACTCGCCGTGCCAAGTTAACCAAATTTACCTTAATCATGCTGGGTATTAATATTATCGCCCTGATTATCGGATTTTTCTTCGCCATGCGATCGAATGTTTCAATGGGTTTGTTATATTCAGTCAGCATGGGATTCATGGTTTTACTTCTCTCAAGCATTGCTGCCCAATATTTAGAAACCGTTCGCTTCTTTATCTATGGGTGCTTGTTTTGTCTCTCGCTACTGACCGGGGAGTGGTTGTTTATCAATTATAAAATACCCCATCATGGATTTCCGATTACCTTTGGAATTTCCGGCCTCATTATTATTCTCACTGGTATCATTCTGTTTTTACGATTGCTGAAAAATTATCCTCTGCCTGAAATCGATGAGAATATGAAGGATTAATGACATGACCGCCAAAAAATCCAGTTCCATTGAAATTCATCCGCTGGCTGACATTGATCAGATCATCCATGCCCCGGCACGTTTAATGATTTTAACATATCTGTATGTGGTAGAAAACGCCGATTTCATATTCCTGATGCGGATGACAAAGTTAACCTGGGGAAATTTATCCACCCATTTAAGCAAACTCGAATCTGCCAGATACGTAACGATTGAGAAAACCTTCAGGGGTAAAAAACCCCTGACGGTTATCTCTTTAACAGAAGTAGGCAGGCAAGCACTCCGAAATTATAAAAGCAATTTAATGCAGGTACTTGATGAATTGCCAGACTAATCAAATAACCTTTTTTTATAATACTTCCTTATCGGAGGTCTGGATACGCCGAAGTGACCACTATATTTGATCCTTAAAAAATTCAACCATCCCACTCTCCAGCGAGTACTCTGCTCCCACAATCCGAAGACCCTCTTTTGCGCTGATTTCTTCCAGCACCTGTGAACCGTGGCGAAGACCGTTAACCGAGGCATGGATATTCGACCGAATAGCCTTTTGTAATAAGGCTTCTGGATCATTCCGAAGCTCTGTATCCAACAATTCCACCACCGCCGGGCGGATGCGATTGACAATGGAACTGAGATTGGGGGACTGACTTTCTCCGGGACGCTGAAGTTCCTCCAGGGTGCTTATCACCGCCCCACACCTGGAGTGTCCCAAAACCACCACCAGCCGGGTTCCGAATCGTTCAGCGGCAAATTCCACACTACCGATTTGGGAGGAAGCCACAATATTACCAGCCACCCGAATTACGAACAAATCACCCAATCCCTGATCGAAAACAAGTTCCGCCGGCACTCGTGAATCTGAGCATCCCAGGATGATAGCAAAAGGTTCCTGGCCCTCTATCAGTTCACGACGCCGGGAGTGATCATTCAAAAGGCTGCGATCCCTTAAATTAGATACAAACCGCTGATTTCCTTCTTTCAGGCGTTGAAGCGCCTCCCTGGCTGAAATCATAAAGAATATTACCCTTCTTGTTAGGATTGATACTACTAAAATTTATATTGACGGTACCGGTAGGGAAAGTAAAAAATTGATTATTGGACAATTAACCAGATTTCGATAAATAGCGGAGCGCATATCCGGGAAGCCTCAGCAATCTCGTAAGGGTTTGTCTGCCCCGTAGAACAGCATTAAAATGTCTTTGTTCGAATCAGAATATTTATCGATATCCAGCAGTAGTGACTATTCATATCGTAAAGATTCCACCGGATTAATTCGGGCTGCCCTGATCGCCTGATAGCTTACAGTCAACAGTGCGATAAGCAGGGCAAGTACCATTGATAGCAGAATAGTCCCGATTGTGATATGGGTATGGTAAGCAAAATTCTCCAACCACTTACCCATGATCAGCCATGCCACCGGCCAGGCAATCACATTCGCTATGAGAACCCATTTCAGAAATTGGCCTACCAGCAGAAAGACGACTTCACCGATTGAGGAACCAAAAACTTTTCTTATACCAACTTCCTTGGTTCGTCTTTCCGCTATAAAGGCCGAAAGCCCGAACAGTCCCAAACAGGCAATAATGACCGCCAGTATGGAAAATACCATAAAAATTTTCTCTGTTTGCCTCTCCGCAAGATAGATTCGCTTGAAGTGGTCATCAAAAAATTCATATTCAAACAACTGTCCATTTGAGAATTTACGCCAGGTATCCCGCATAAACTTCAAGGTTACATCAGCGTTTTCCGGACGAATCCGGACCGATAAATATCGCCCGACATTATCTCCGGAAAATACAGAAAAGACCAATGGCTGGATACGTTGCCGGAGAGATTGAAAATGAAAATCTTCCACCACCCCGATGATGGGATAGCGATTTTCCGGAAACAGACTGTTGACCAAACGCTTGCCAATCGGGTCTTCCAGGCTCATTGCTTTAACCGCTGTTTCGTTCAGAACTATTTGACTTTTACCAAACAAACGGTCCTGTGCAAAAAAACGTCCTTCTT
>CP070707.1:2743316-2777676 GCA_020350205.1 bacterium | reverse complement strand
CCAAAATTGCCTCATTAAAAATGGCAGTATCCCCAAGAGTATTTATCATAGAACACCCAGTCAAATCAGCCTTCGAAAAATTGACCTGGGTAAAAATTGCTTCATCCAGGTTAGCACCTTTCAAATTAGCTTCCTCCAGATCAGAATCGGTAAAATTACAGTGTAAAAGATTTTTACCCTCCAGATTCGCCTTTTTCAAATTACAGAGAATAAAATTAGTCTGCTCAATTTGAGCTTTTGAGAAGTCTGCACTTGAAAGATCTGTTTGGGACAGGTTTGCTTTTCTTAGATCTATATTTTCCAGATTTGTATTCGCCAGTTCACAATAATCAAAGATTACCTCAGAGCAGTTTGCACCGGATAGATCCGCAGACGTCATAACAGTATCCTTTAAAACAGCGCCGCTGAAATTGACTTTTTTTAAGACAGATTCGGAGAAATCAGCATTGGTCAGATCACAATGGGATAAATTTGCACCGGAGAGCTGTGCACTGTTAAAATCAGCTTCCTGCAGATTACTGCTACTGAGATCAACTCCCTCCATAAGACAATTACGGAAAATATTATCGGCAAATTTTACTTTTTGTAGGATGGCACCTTTTAGATTGGAATTTGAAAACTCAGCCTGCTGAAGGCTTGAATCTGAAAGGTCCGAACTTTCCAGATTCGAATTTAAAATAACAGCACCCTTTAAAATGGTTTTTTTAAAGTTTATGCCAGGGAGAGTAGAATCTGTAATACGGACCTCTGCTGCATTAGCTTCAGCCAGCTCGCACTCAGAGAGATCCGACTGTTTGATTACAGCACCTGCTAAAGAACTTTTATTCAAGTTTGACTTGGTTAAGTTTACCTCAACAAGTTCACTTTTCGTAAGCTGTGATTCCGAAAGATTAACAAAATTTAAATTTGATTGCAATATCTTCACACGGTTCAGATCCGTTTTTACAAAACAGCTTTTAACTAGTTTACAGTCTGAGATCTGAGCATCATACATTTTAGCAGCTGTAAAATCGCATTCATTTAAATCTGTATTCTGAAAAAAAGATTTTGATAAGTCGGCTTTTCTAAAACTGGCACCCGCACAATCAGAATCATAGAACTGAGTTCCAGTTAAATTCGCATTTGAAAAATCATGCTTTTGCAGGATACAATGACTCAGAATACATCCCTGCAAATCAGCGGGTAAATTTTGGACATTCTTCAATTCAGTGGAAGAGAAACCGACAAACTTTAATTCTGCTTTTTTAAAATCAGAATCTGAAAGTATTGAATCATTAAAAACAGTGTTTATCAACCGGGCTTCCTGAAATTTTGATGCACTGAGATTACTATTTTGAGCATTAACCTCCTGAATTTTTGCGCTACTACAGTCAATATTCACCATAGAACAGTCATTAAAATTGGTACCCACTAAAGTTGAGTTGACCAGACTGGCGTGATCAAAATTTATTCGTCTAAACTCTGCCTGAGTGAGATTGGCTTGAGAAAAATCTGCCCCGGACATTATACATAAGCCTTGCTCAAAATCTTTATCAGAAATTCCCAGATCATCCAATGTAAGATCAAGAGAATGTAATTCAATTGATGAGGGCTTTCTTTTTATTAATTCCTGAACCTTGGGAAATTTCATTATATCTTCAAAATTTTTCAGTAATTTCATTTCAGCTGATACTTGAACACTCTCAAGATTGGCACCTGCGAAAACTGTTTTCTCACAGTTAGCATTAATAATTCTGGCACGAGTTACATCAGCCTTGGAAAGATCAGCTTCGCTTAGATCTACCTCATTCAAGATAGCGGAGGATAGTTTTGCGTTGGTCAGATTTGCTCCTGATAGGTTTGTTTGAAAGATCAGGGCATCTTGCAGGTTTACTTCATGCAAATCTGCCCCTGATAGATCCAGATTAAAGAGCTTGGTGCCCGCCAATGACTTTCCGGCTTGTACTTTTTCAATGACTTCTTCCGCTTTAACAAGCACTTTGCCAGAGTTTTTTAACTCTTTCAGTAACTGCTTGATGTCAATTTTTGTAAAATCAAAATTTTCGAAATCAACCATCTCGAAGACTTTATTGTATTTTCATATCGGAGAAGATGTAAACCCGGAAAACCAATGATTATTTATTTTTTAAAAGAAAAATCTTATTTATTTTGTAATTTAGTCATCTTCAAATTCGCTCGTGTAAAAATCGTATTGTCAGTGACTGCCCCTAAAAATTCAACCGCATATAGATTTGCCCCACTAAGATCTGCACCGCTCAAATCCGCTTTTTCTAGGCTTCCTTCAAAGAGATTGAGAAGGATCATTTTTGTTCCTCTCATTTTTGCCTGACGAAAGCGTCCGAATTTGATATTGGCAGCTGATAATGTGGCTTTTTCAAGCGAGGCTTTACTAAAATCGGCACTCTCCATCCGGGCAAAAGAAAAATCAGCACCATTCAGTTCTGCATCATGCCATATGGATTCCGGTGCATTTACCTTGATAAAAATTCCTTCAGAGAAATCACAATTCTCAGAAGCCCGAAGTCTGCTCAGGTCTGCCTCCTGAAAATTAATTCTCCGGCCTTTTGCGCCCTCTACACAGGCATCATGGAGAATAGCACCCTGAAAATCGGCTCCATGCAGTATACAATTTGAAAAATCACTGCTGCTGAGATTAGCATTTTTGAGACTAGCTTCGCTTAAGTCAGATTCAGCAAAAATTGTGTTTTTGGCTACTACCTGATCCAGGATGGCATGGCCTAGTTCGGCCTTTTCAAATATGGCATCACTCAGTTTGGCGCCTGTCAGATTCACCCCAGCTAAATTACAATTGCTCAGATCTGCATCTTGGAGATCAGAATTTTCCAAACTGGCATTCGACAAATCCGCGCCATTTAGCATTGAACCCTTTAAATTCGTGCCTGCCAGATTAGTCCCAGACAATATTGTACCCGCCAAAATTGCATCACTCATATCAACATCGCTCAATTTCAATCCTGAAAGATCCAAACGACTCAGATCTTTACCCGCCAATGATTCCCCGCTATCAATCAATTTCTCTACAGCTTCCCGGGATAATGTGGATATGTACTCCCCTTCTCCAATACCAGATTCTGTCGGCTTATCTATCTCTCCAATATCAACCGTATCCTCCCGGCTGATCTCAGAGGGCCTGTCCTCCACTTCAACCCTAGGCTGTTCTGCAGTCATTTCCCCCTCATCAGTATTAAACCCGAGTTGTTTCTTAATCTGCTCTAATTTAGGTTTAACGATTGCAATTAAAGGTTTAAGGTTTTCAGGATTTATACCCATTCCGGGCATCATGGCCGCCATAACCTGCCAAGTTTTAGCAATATCCGCATCAGCTGCAAGATCTTCTTCCTTAATTCCTATGGCCTGAAAAAAATTACTTTGCTCGAGCTTAGCTTTCTCACTCAAAGGAGGAAGTTTATCAGGGTCAATTCCCAACTGAGTCAATTTTTCCTTTAATTGCCTGTGCTGTTCTTGCTGCTCAATTTCCAATGCATTTCCTGGATTAATATCTGTCAATTTGTTGATAATGCGCTCCTGTCTTTTCTTCATATTGTCTCGGACTTCCACAGGGAGCTTTTCCATATTTTGACCAAGCTGTGCCATTATCAGAGCTGTCTGAATCTCGATCTGCTTCAGAAGCACATCTTTGTCAACCGCTTCATTAGCAACAGCAGTTGACTCCCTGCCAGTTGCACCGTCATGCTCTAGTACAGGTATTTCCGACCGAGTCTGGTCATTGTCTGGCAGATTGGGGATTGTTAATTGGGTCTGATAAGAATCCTCAACTATGGTTTCTTTTCTGGCCAGATCTTCCTTATCCGGCTTTTCCGGGACTAGTCCAAACTCCTCTTCTTCAGCTAAAGCATCAACAAAGAATTTATGACACTCATCTACATTCTTTCGCTTTTCTTCCAGAATTTCAGAAATTAAAAAAATGTGCTGAATCTCGTCATATTCTTCAGATTGAACTTCAGTCCAACCACGCCAGACCAGCACCAATTTTTCGTCCTCCATATCCACCCACAACGTATCCAAATTAAGGGGTACTTCCACAAAACCGTTTTTATCGGATTTATCATCAGTCAATGTATTTACGAAACCACGCACTCGTAATCCCGGCAGATAAGCAGAATATCTTGAATACTTTTTATGCATATTTTCAAAATACAGTTCTTCATCTCCCCGTAGATAACCTTCGAGTTGCATTTCAGCAGGGGCCGCATTAAAATGAGACCAATCAAAATCCTCCGGAAACCAGGGCCAGCGCTCCTTCTGATATTTTCCTTTATAGGTTCCCATTTTGGAGTGACGTAATTGCCACATGCGGTTTAATGGTCCGAATCCCATGGGTTCCGGATGACTTCCAGATGATTCAATTAGATTCTCTGGATCTTCAATATTAGGCAGATATCGGCCCTTAATCCCAACCGTATCCAAGGATCTCTCATATCCTTTTCCTACCGGATTTTTCTTATATCCGTTACCACCGTAACTTCTTTCATAACGAAGTTCCATGGTCCGGAACGGTCGGGGTTCACTAATAGTGCCTAATCCCATTACATCATGTTTCCAACTTCGCTTACCGAAGATTCCCAGGGATCGGGATTTGGAACCTACCCGGAAAGTCACCCGGCAGGCTTTAACCGGATCTTTACCGGGTGCATGGCATTTTCCAACCAGAAGCAAGTCTGCCCGGGGTTTAAAATAAGCAAAATCCATTTCATAGCGGGGACTTCCTGTCCTCTCTTCATCATCCGGATAAAATTCATCACCGGTTGGATACTGTTGCTCTGCAGAAAGTCCGGATTTCTCTCCCTCCCGAAGGTCAAATGTACCTTTTACGATAAATGTTAGGGAATATCCGGGGAAATTAAGTCTACCTATCAAGGGAGCAAATTGGAATGGAGTTTTGTTTAGAAGTTCCAGAGACGAATTCCTTTACAATAATTCGCTTACAGATTTTGATGCATGCAATTCAAAACACTATTTATATTGTTAATTATTATTCACTACAGGCTTCGGTAATGGTGAAGGAACAATTGGTTGGGATCAAAAGGAAGCCAATATGATTTTTAATCCCGCCTCGAAGCAGGATGACTTTATTTTTTTCGTTCCCGTAAAATTTAATGCTCCCTTATCAAGCTTCGCGAAGTTATGGAATTTAATCTCCCCACATTTGGCAAATTCAATATTTCCTTCTGCAAAAATTTTAACATTACCATTTCCATCAAGCTCTATTTCCGATTTTCCTTTGCCGCCGATGATTGAGATTCCATTATTATCAAGTTGAATGATTGACTGCTCTTCTCCTTTATTCCCGGATCCTAACATGATCTGTTTTGTTTTTGAGTTAATCGTTACTCCGTTGGCAACTGACACCTCAAGTTTGTTATCCATTTCATTTAAATTGTTTCCTCTGCCCTGAGGAAGTGTACCTGCAGTTATCCCGCCTCCCTTCTCCATTTTGATAATTGTCCTGATTTCATCCCGATCTTCATCAAAGTGACTGACCGGATTAATACTATCTTTCAATCCGAGATTGCCCAAAAGGGTAACTGTAATAACATTGGCAAGAATTAAGAGATTTTCAATTATACCGGCAGTACCTGCCAAACCATATCTGAGCGCTTCTTCATCATCCGGCACTGCAAGAGCAGGCGTCATCAATGCTGCAAAAACCGAAGCTATAATGGTGGTTGCAATCGGCGTGGCTACCAATAAACCCTTCACCCATTTTTGGGCAGCAGTTGAATCAGGATTTTTGTTACTGCCGATCGTAAACTCAATCCCGTCGTCTTTCAGATTGATTATTGACGTATCACCGGGGTCGCTTCTGGCACCACCGACCAGACTAAGCACCTTCTTGGCACTAAGAATATTATCGCCGGCGGCAATACTTGTTTTATCATTATTTGATTTTTCAATAGTGGGGCCGATATGATATTTGAATTCAGGACCAATATGCAATCCCGCATCATAACCCAGCAGAAAAGAATGTTTTCCCGCACCTTCAAATTGAAAGCCTAAACCCAGCAGCACATCCAATGCCATACCTATTTTCGCCTCCGCAGTATTGCCGGCAAAACCTTCAAATTTGTTGCCTGCGCTAAGTTCCACACTATTTCCAGCTTCCCAGGAAAACCAATCCCCATCGGTGGACGTTACAATGGATCTTCCGATCTCTACCGTTGAATTATGATGAGGGCTATGCAAGCGGATATGCTGATCGTCTCTGGTCGTATCAAGTACAATCTCATTCCCATAATCGTCTCTAATGACACTTTTAAGCTGGTTTGCATCGGTCACCGGACTTACTGTTTCGAAATTTGGAACCGCACCTGAGATGACCGGTCGATCCGGATTACCATCAATGAAAGTAAGTAAAACTTCTGTCCCTTTATGCAATGGAAAATGCACTCCATAATCCGCACCGGCATAAGGTTGAATCATACGAATATAATGAGAGGCAGTACCATCTTTATTCCCACTCAGATCGAATGGCAGGATAACTTTGTAACGGCCTTTTTCATCCACTTTAGCCTGATCGCCTTCCCCATCAGAATCAATTTTAGCATTCATTACACCATAAATTTTAGGATGCAGCGCTGCTCGGGAGGGTCTAAAAGATTTACTATAAGGGATAGCCTCAAATATATTTTCATAACTGGGTTCTACCTTCTGGGAGGGTGGAAGTATACCAAAGAGCCCTCGTTGATTACCCCTTGAATGGATTTTCGTTAACAAATATTCTTTGTTCCAATCCTCCCGGTAGTGATTCCCGAGTTGGAACCAATGCCCTGCCCGAAATAGACGACAATCACTTTTACCCGTGAATATATTACTTTTGCACAAGACCTCTTCATTCCGGATCCTAGCAAAAAATTCACCCTCACTTTCTGTTTTGAAATGATCTCCATAATTATATTGAGTTCCTGGAGCATCCTTATCCAATTGGCTATCACGTAACAATTCCTTGGAGGGGAATTCATAATTATAGTCCTTACCTGAAACTTACCCGTCACGACACTCTCATCTAGGACGAGTTCACTGATGGTTTCCTGTACACTAAGCAGATCTTTATTGGGATTAAAATCAATCCCCTCCGTTGTCTCTATCTGTAAAAGAGGTTCGTTGGAATCGCAAAAAACGACTACGTCATCTTTTCCTCGCTGATCAAAAAAGTAAAAAATACCCAAATGTTCCAACCGTCTATTTATGAAATTCAAATCAGTTTCCTGAAATTGTACTAAAAATTCTTGAGTTGGATAGGAATTTTCCAGGTTAAACTCAAAATCTGATTTTTTAAAACCAGCTTCCATTAATACTTTGGTAATGAGGTCTTCGATAGTAAGGTTTTGGAAAATTTTACTCTGTTTTGTAAGGAGTAAACGCCACAAACGGGGAACTAAAACAGCCTGATAGGAAACATAATCCGGTGTTCGCCCTAACTGTTTAAAATTTGAAATTATCCCATTAATGTTCCGGGGATCTTTCTCTCCTCGATTCATGATAAAAGATGCCGGATAATTTAAAATCTCTTTAGTGTCCAAGGAGGGACTTTCAGAAAACAGCCGAAAACGATATTCATATAATCCTGAGATTTGTTCCGATCCCTCGAAAGATACAATACGAAGAGTATTTTTATCAAAATTGGTGCAGCGCAACTCAAACTGGAGCTCGTTAAATCTTAAATTTTCCATTTTCAGACCTCATATAAGGAGTTATCTATTAAGGGTTGATATCATTTACCTCAAATGACAACAAAGATAATGTATGAGGATAAATTCAAATTTACCGGGGACTATAGGAATTTTTCATATATGCAGATGCCAGATCAAAAGCAATAGTAATGATGGTGAGTGGTGCGATTTTAAGGAAAATCGAGTAAATCTAATTCCTGATATTTTGATTAGGCCGGGTAATTGTAACGTTAAATCTCTTGAATAACTATCAAATAAATTTGTATTGAAATCCCCCATCTTTAGCTTTGGAGACTTTCAAACTGCCCGGCGATTTTCCCTCAGCCATAAATCCCAGCAATTTTTCTGCAATTTCCGGAGCGATGTTACGGTCGATGATGGCATCAATATTTCTGGCACCGGTTTCGGCCCTGGTACAGGAGGCCACAATTTCATCGATTACCGGCTTGGCAAATTCTACTAATAAATTTTGATTAACTTTGAGTCTGTGACTCAGTTTGCCCAATTTCAAATCTACAATTTTTGCCATTACCTCTTCACCGAGGGGCAAGAAGACAATGGGTTTAACCCGTCCCAGAAACTCCGGCCGGAAATATTGATTTAAGTAGGGTCTAAGTTCCTCCAACAAATCGTCCGGAGATGTCAACCCCTCATTGTACTTCTGGAATAAGACATCAGAAGCTAGGTTCGAAGTCATAAATATAAGCGTATTGGAAAAATCAATATTACGCCGATCGGCATCCTGCAACATCCCCCGGTCAAATACCTGCATGAACAGATCGATCACCGCAGAATTAGCTTTCTCAATTTCGTCCAGCAGAACCACCGAATATGGGCGTCGGCGAACCGGTTCGCTGAGAGCACCGCCTTCACCATAACCCACCAGACCAGGATCTGCACCAATGAGACGAGAGGTATTGTATTCGTTCTGATACTCGGTCATATTTAAAGTGACCATGAAACGTTCATCCCCAAATAAGGCTTCAGCCACTGTTCTGGCTAACTCGGTTTTTCCTACACCACTGGGTCCTACCATCAAAAAAACTCCGATGGGACCTTCTTCCTTTTTCATCCCCACTTTCGCACCTCGGATGGCGTCAGAGATCTGCTTGATGGCATGATCCTGACCCACAACCCGCTCCCTCAACTCGTTCTCCAACTGCAACAACACCGTCATCTCATCTTTGGTCATATTACCTACCTGAATACCTGTCCAGGATTCTATGACCTCTGCGACAGTTATGGCCGTAACATCCGCGAATACTTGCGGATTATCACCCTGCAAAGTTTTCAGCTCTTTTTCCACCTTCGAAAGATCCGCATCTATTTTCTTTTTCTTGGTCTCATCCACTCCCTCGGCAAACCTCCCTTTGCGTAACTCCCGAACTTTTGTAACCAGTTCACACTCTTTCGTCCAGCGTTCTTCTTTAGCTTTGATCTCTTTTTCCAAATCAGTTTTTTTCTTGTTTAGATCTTTGAGAGTCTCTTTGTAATCACCAATGTTGAGATCTACATCCTTTTGTATCGCACTAATTTCCATTTCAACCGCCTTTAGCTCACTAATCAGCAATTCCAATTTAGGCGGTTTGCTGGTCAGGGACATTTTTATACGGGTACCGGCGGTATCCAGTAAATCCACCGCTTTATCCGGTAATTGTCTGCCTGCAATGTAACGGCGGGAAAGCTTGACCGTGGCAGCAATCGCCTCATCGGTGATATGGATTCCGTGATAACCCTCATATTTATCCTTTATACCCCGCATCATAAGCATCGCCTTATCATCTTCCGGTTCCCCTACATGAATAGGCTGGAAACGCCGTTCCAAGGCAGCATCTTTGGCAAAATATTTGTTATACTCCAGGTAGGTGGTGGCAGCCACAGCTCGAAGTTCACCCCGTGCAAGGGCTGGTTTTAATAAATTGGCTGCGTCGCTGCCACCGGCAGAAGCCCCTGCACCAATCAGGGTGTGGGCTTCATCGATAAACAATATGGTCGAATTTGATGATTTTGATACCTCATTAATAACTGCTTTGAGACGCTTTTCAAACTCTCCCCGCATTTTTGTGCCCGCCTGCAACGCCCCCAAATCAAGTGCCAGAATTTGAACACCTTTCAAGGTATCCGGGACTTCTTCCTGGGCAACTTTCAGGGCGAGTCCTTCTACCACCGCCGTTTTTCCCACCCCGGGTTCACCCAATAAAATGGGATTTGATTTTTTCCGCCGACTGAGTATCTCCACCATTTGAATAATCTCATCATCCCGACCCATCACCGGATCAATTTTGCCTTTCTTGGCCTGTTCTGTGAGATTAGTGGTATAAACGTCCAGAACAGTTGCATCCGGCGGAATTTCCTGGGCGGTCTCCAACGGAACAGTTTCCATCGATGATAATCCGTCTTCAGCAGATCCGGCGACTATTTTATAAAAATCTGCCTTTAGATTCTCCTGATTAATGGGATTAAAAAGATCCATAAGACCGCTGCTGATGACCTGTTCGGAAGCAATAAATACCTCGAAAAGGGCTCCAGAGCGTATTTTGGTTTCTTTGTGATGAACAGAACTCACTATCCAGGCCTCGTCTAAAAGATCCGTTAACAAGGGGGAAAGGCGAGGTTTACCAGGATTCCCGGATTCCATCTCATCAATATTTTTGACACATTTTTCCTGTACTTCTCCAGCATCAATTCCATACTTTCTCAATATCAGAGGAATATCTCCCTGTCCATCCTCAATTAAGGCAATAATCAAATGCTCCATGGTAATTTCATAGTGATTTCGTTTAATGCCCAGTCCGGTGGCGGTATCAAGATTTCGAACCAGGTAATTATTTAACTTCAATAGTAGAGATTTTAGATCTTTACTTTTCATTTTATTTCCTTAATTATTATGTCATTATTCTTATTTATGTTGAATTTCATTAAATCCGAAGATAATTGAAAAATAATGCCATCATTCAATTTCAGGGGATGAAAAAGCTATGGATCAAGAATCGACAAAGATTAATCAAGTTATAATCTCAAGCAACTTTCATTAACTCTTCATAGCTTAACTTAATCCGGACAAATTTATGTTTTGGTTTACCTAACCAAATACTTTGTCCCAGTCTCAGACGTGTGTCACCCCATTTCAGGGATTCCATGTCCTCTGTATTAACGATAAACTCAACGTCAAATTCAATATTATCATTTAAATAAATTTCTACGAGTTCTTTTAACAGAAGAGATTGTCCACCTCCTGGAAGAAATTTTAAATATTCATCAAATTGCATGGGGCCAATTTGGATGCAGATCTTACTTAAATAGTCAGTTACAGATTTTCCTAAAATACTATTTATTCCGAGCGTCATCCCATTTTTTCCCAGCTGGGGGAGTTCCGATAATTTTACCTGATTCGCAACAAATTCCTTTATTCTGATCTCACATCCAGCAAAAAATTCTTTAAGCATAATACGTAAACCGGCTTTATTCCTAATTCTTAAACTCAAGATGCCGGAAAGCTGCAGCAATTTGAATGGAGATACCTTAGACTGAAAACTTTCTAAGTGTGGCCCGACTCCGTTAAAAGCAAATAATCTTTGCGCATTTTTACTCTGAAAATTTTCACCCATATCCAGAAACAAGCGATATTTTTTCCAGGCATTATAGTAAAGCCAGTAAAAGCGATTATTAAAAATATCCAGAAAATTCTGTAAAGGTACCGATCCGGCACCGTGAACTGCTTGTTGCATTGCCACCTGGTCATGGTAACATCTGGGTAAAGGAGAATTGACTCCATAAAGACCCATGAAATTAATAACAAAACGCATCTCATCATTGACAAACGAGAACTCCCGAATATCCGTTGGAGGATATACATACATTTCATGAGGTCTAAATTTGAGACCTTTTTGTTCTAATTTTTCTTCTTCCCGTTTTGGATGCAGTTTTTTACTGATTTTTTCGGCGATATATATAGCCTGAAAAATGCTGTACCGGGGAGCGTTTTTTTCTAACTCTTTAATTATACCGGTAAAATTTTGCCCAGATTCGGTTCCCAATGATATTCCTTCTTGGTTTCAATATCGATGATATTGAGGATGACATACGAATTGATAGTCAGGTATTCAGATAAAAACCGATTGAGGATCCAGCCAAACAGAAAAATGTCACCTTCACCATGCTCAAATTGTTTACTATCTATTTCAATCAGGAATTCTATAGCACGGAGGAGACCTCTGTGACGAAAAACATTTTTTACAGTCGGTGATTTAATTTTTACAATGCCTTCAATTCGCTTCTTGTTGGGATTATTAAACGAGGGTGACCAGTTATAAAGACTGAGAATTGTTTTCAAATTTTCAGTCTGAGCCAGCGTCTGATAACTCAAACTCAGGTGGGAAATTAAGGCCCATAAGTAATTCTGGCGTTCCGGATTGGGAAGTACTTCAGAGGGTACAGTGATATTTTTAGCTTTCAATCCAGCCGGAAAATTGATGGGTTCTGTAATACTCCCAACCTCTAAATACTTGGAGGGAAGAAATCCATTTGTAAGGATCGCCTCAATGCTCAAGGTCTCCTTGGGGAATATATCTTTTTCCATGCTCGGACCAAACAGCCGGATGACGGAATTCGCCATGTCTGATTGAACCGGTCTGCGCATGGTAGAGTAGAATCTTTTGTATTCATATTCCGGATCATTGGTATCGAGAATATCATAGGATGTGATTGGAATATAGTGAAAATGATCCAGCCGATCTTCTCCAACCCCAATTACATTTTTAATTGCATAAATTTCACGGCTCTTGCGCCGGTCGATGTCCGGAACGATATAATACTCAGGCATACGCTGATCGACCGGTACTTCCTCGGTAGGCCTATCGAAGAGATTGATTACCGGTGTGCAATGTAATAGAATATTTTTGGTTGTGGGATAATATTCTGAAGAGAGCTTTCTGTCAAATACAAGAGCAACTTCAAAAGAATGCCCGTCATTGCTGGCAGGAAAAGCATCAAGTCCCTTAATATCGATGAAAAAAAAGCGTTCCGGGAAAGCAAAATACTCCTGCAACAACCGAAAACCCAGAAAAGTTTGCCGGGCATAAGGAAGCATTTCCTGGTTTGAATCAGCTGGATCAAGATAATCCGTCAATCCAGGAATATTTATTTCAAAGTCCTCAAGCGGAGTAAATGGTTTGTCCTTCCGGTCCAGCTCTCTTATCTGGACAGACTTTACATAGCGGATCAGATAGAGAAGCAGGGTATATTTGATTGATTCAGCCCCATGCAAATAAATACGCAGATTATTTAATTCCAGAGAATGGAAGTCAACATTGCGATCCAGATTAAATTGCAGCACCAATGCCATATCTTTGCCGGGCAGCGTATCCACCCGAACATCTTTCAGGTGCATGGGTCGCACAACCAGTTCATGGGTGGAGCGAAAGATAAATTCCGCCGGTTCTTCTTTCTCGATGATCCGGGCCTTTTCTTCCGGGGCCGGGGCAACCTTGTACTTGACCTTATATTTACCCGTAGGAGTCTGAACCTCGCTTCCCTGCTTTACAACAACCGGTTTGGTTAATGCACCGGTTAATCCTTCAACCTGCAATATTGCACAAGAAGGAAAGGGTCTCAAAAATTGAGGAAACAGTTGTTCCAGTAAGCCTCCGGTAAATTCAGGTATTTCGTCATCCAGTCGCTCATGAATTCGGCCTGCCAGGAACGCAAATGCTTCCATTAACCTTTCCACAAAAGGATCTTTACGTTGCCGTTCACTTAAACGAAGTTTACCGGCGATTGCCTGGTGCTGCTCGGCAAATTCCTCTCCCGCAATCTGCAGATAGTTATATTCGCGCTCAAAATATTTTTCAATACTCATTTTTTATCTCTTTCGAAATATACTTTCGTCCAGCCGGTGGTTGAAAATTCTGTGAACAGGACTTCCTTGCCGGGTGTTTGTTTGATCTGAGCTGAGATTTCCAAAGTCATGCGCATATTTTTTTCATCAAATTCCTTCTTTTTCACCCGAACTTCTCCCAATCGCGGTTCATATTTCAGGATTGTCTCCCGAATCTGTTCCGGTACTGATTCAATCGTTCCTTCATCAAAATAAATTTGACGAATATCAGGAATCCCGAAATCCGGAAGATGCTTAACCGAACCGCGTCTGGTTTGCAAAACTAATTTGAGATTTTCGACAATACTTTGTCTTAATTTCTCATCTTCGGGGATATGATCAAAATATGCATCATCTGAATCTCCGGGATCATCACCCCGGAGTACAAAACACCCCACCAGTAAGTCATATAGACTTAAGTTATCCAATAGAAATAATCTCTAAATTTAATAGATATGGATTTATTAAAACTCAGAGGCAGTGGGGTAGAGAAAAGGATTCCCCTACCCTGCCTGTAAAAGATTACCGTAGTTTTAGAATGATTCTTCCGTATAAATGATGCCACCTTCCAGGTATTCCCAGGTAAACTTCTTGGCCAGGAATTTTACCCGTTCCAGGTGTCTAACATTCTCATTTTCCGGATATTTGGTGGAAGGCATGTAATTATCGACCGATACGATTTTAGCATCTTCCAATTTGTAAGTAAAATAGGGACTTTCATCTCCTTCTGAGTTAATTCGATATAAGGTGATAATGACTTCTTTGCAGGTGCGTCCCAGAGCAACCATTTCATAAAGCTGGGGGGTTAGCTGATCGACATCTTTTATCAGTGTAAAAGCTCCGATCCGGCGCGAACCCTGAATTTTATTTTCTTCCATATCATACGGCAGATATACCTGGTGCTCATATTCAAAAACCAAACTACTACCATTTTCACGCGGTCCTTCCAATTGGGTACCTTCGTGATTTTGAACCGTTAATTCACCTTTCATTGCCATGATGATTCTCCTTATAATATGATGGGATTACATACATTTAAAATATCACTCAATATGATACTCCTTCCCCGAACTTTAATCGAGGTTTCAGTATCACAAATTCTTTCCTCACTATCCCACAGTGAAATTAGATTGTTAAAAGATAAAAAACCTTGTTCCCCGTCACTTCACAATACGTTTCTCGGGGAATTCCTTCAATTTATTATTTTTCTTCACCGGAATGATATGCTACTAATTTCAAATTAATATCCATTCCCACAATCGATACATGGGGTCGGAATTCGGCGGTTATTTGAAACACTCCGGGTCGATCTTCCAGTTCGTGTACGTCCAGTTGATAAGAGCGTAACGGTCTCTCGGCAACAACAGATTCAGCAGGATTAGGGAAATCCGAAACCAGAGTATCTAACCATTTGGATAAATCATTCTTAATGTCTCCCGCGCCGGCATTCCTGCCCACAAATCGCAACTGCCGGTATTTAAGATAGTGAGCAATTCGGGTTACCAACATCGTATACTGCAAACGCGCACCCACTGAATAATTGGCAGTCGCTTCCGGATCATTTTTTATTACTTTTGCTCTTTGTGCAGAAGGGACCTCAAAAAAACAGGCATAATCCGTCCGGTCCCAATGAGCCAGCGGGATAAAACCCAGGTCACAAAGCTCCTGGTCCTTTGCCTGACCGACTGACGCCTCAACCGGCACTTTTAATTTTGTTTGGCCATGTTCTTCATAAGTGGGGGTGGGTAAATTGGCGACGCGCCCGCCGGAATCAACACCGACTATCTTCACACTCCAGCCCCACTCTTCAAAGCTGCGAACCATATTCGAGGCCAGAGCAAAGGAAGCATTGGACCACAGACTGTGATCTTTACCTTCTCGATAGATTCCTTCATTATAGTTAAAATTCTTAGTCGGATCTGTTTCACTGCCATAGGGCAATCGGCCCAGAAAGCGCGGAAGCGTTAACCCTATATATTTAGAGCGGTCATCATCCCTGAAAGAACGCCAGGCGGTATATTTGGCATCTTCATTAATTATGTCGCTCAAAAAGCGATTATTCATCACTTCACCATAATCCTTGGACCCGAAAAATTTTGCACTGGCATTTCCAACAAACGGAATTTGTGACATTTCGCTTAGTACCGAGATGTGACGTAACATTTTGATATCTTGGGCAGTGTTATCAAATTGAAAATCCGATATGATCGCCGTATAGGGATGGCCCCCTACTTTATCATAGGCGTTCCAATAAATATGGTGCCAGAGAGCAGAGTCTTTTTCATACCCTTCCCCTCCAGCCGATTCCTCCAGATCTTCAAAAAGTTCTTCTTTTGACACATCCAGAATTTCAA
This sequence comes from bacterium, assembly GCA_020350205.1. Classification (GTDB taxonomy): domain Bacteria; phylum Calditrichota; class Calditrichia; order RBG-13-44-9; family RBG-13-44-9; genus RQOF01. The sequence goes on along the minus strand of CP070707.1, from coordinate 2,761,735 downwards.
TCTTGACAGGCTTGGAGAATTCGGTGTTTTGCACTAAAAAATGCAATCCGCGCCAGCTTGATTCCAGATCCTGAAATTTCTCATTGTGAAGAATCTCATCCATCTGCTCGCTCACAACTTTATCGATTTCGGCGATATAAGAGTCCACTAATGCACCCGTAATCCGCTGGACTTCATGCTCTTTACCAATTAGGTTAATAAACTCGGTCAAAGCAACTGTTTGTTCTTCAGTTTCCAACAAATTCAATAACTGATCTACAGATCCCTCTTCAACCTGGGTTTCCTGTTCTTTTTTTTCTTTCTCAGGCATGGTTTATTTCTCCTTTTTTTCTTTCTTCTCTTCTGCAGGGGCCAGTTTTTTCATTAAATCATCAATTTTACCCCCACCTTCCTGCAATACTCCTTCAATAGCCTTACGCAGTTTTACATCTCTGAGCACCTGCATTTTGAGTTGTTTAAGCCTCTCACGCGCCTCCAATAACTGTTGAAGGGGTTCAACCTTCTTAGCCACTTCATCCGGATGGAAATCTTTCATATCCTTAATATCCAGGTCAACTTCTAATTCTGAACCTTCCCCACCTGAGAGCTTATTAGGAACAGTAATTTTAAGTTTCGGATTTAAATCTTCCAGGACCGTCTTAAAATCCCTTTTATTTTTTATTTCACGCACTCGCCGATCCTTCAAAGTGCCATCCCCATCCTTATGTGCACCCGGTTCCTGGTGTGAAAAGTTGCCGGTAACGAACATCCGATAATCCAGTTCGACGCTTTCCTTAGCTTCACTGCTGGGTAAAATTTGCACCTTCACCCGTTCTTTAATCTTGGGGGTTGGTTGTTTTGCCATAATTATTCTCCTTTATTTTGTTGTATGTCGGATAAACTTAATGCAAGAACGGAATCATATTTACCAATTCGACCGAACAAGGTAACCTGCTGTTTATCAATCTCCTCCCTTTGGTTTGATTTTAATTCAGTTTCCAACAATTTAATATTATTTAAATAGGTAGATTGCCAGACGGCGACACACAGTGCTTTCTCCCATTCATTTATTTTATAATCATCTATCTTATCCATTAATTCATTAAACAAAACTTTGGCAATTGAATATTTTTTTGCCACATAGCAATAATTTGCTAAATTTAAAAGCCGCAGGAACTTTCCTTTCAACCGGGTATCCCCGGCGATAGCGACCTGCATCTCTTTCACATTTTTTTCGAAATTTTCCGGAAGTTCCTCACAAGCTTTCTCATAGAACTTCCCAATTTCATCATATTCTTCCCCTATGATGGGAGGCAAAATTTTTTCCTTGGGCTTTTGATTTCCAAAGGAAAGCTTTACGTCATCCTCAATCCAGCTGAGTGTATCCTTGCTTGCGAAAGGTGTTTTCTTATCTTTAAAAAGCAATTTGGGTAAGGCAGGTAATCTCTCCAGCAGCCTTGCCAGATTGAATTTAATTTCTTTACTACTCTCAATTCCACTTCCCCCTTTTTGTTCTAAAGCCTGGACCACATAAAATTGGGCGTCCAACCAATATAAAAAATCCTCACGATTCAAAAAATTTACTTCTATTTCAGGAATTAAAGTATCAAAATCTTTACTATTTAACAGATTCATGATCAGATTTTGCTTAGGTTGATTAGGTGCTTCAATTTGGGTCACATTATCTGCATTTGGGGGCAGGTTTAGTTTTCCCCACCGGAACATACGGGATAAACCATAAACAGAGGGATGATCCGGCACTTTCCTTTTCTTGGCCTCATCTGGTCCTTCCTGAAAATAAAACAGGATGGCTTTTTTTAATAGAATTTGGGCGTCTTTCTCGCGTTCAATTTCCGTGCCCAGTTCTACCGGTGCACCTGCGGACATCGACCTGGTTGAACTTGCTGCAGGTTGCTTTTCTCTGACCACAGGAGCGGTGGAAGAGGAAGATTTCTCGGCAGATCCAGCTGTATCTGCTTCACTGGATCTTGGTGATGGTTTAGTAGCTGCCTTAGCCGCATTTGATTTCTCTTCAATGATTTCCTGAATCTGGTTTAGTTTAGGTGGAGAATCCGGAAATAATTTCTGACATTCAGATTTTAGTATATCAAATATTTGGCCAATTTCAATAAGATCTTTCGCAGTATCCGCATTAACTTCAATTTTTTCTAATATTTTAATTCGTGTATCGGTGTTCAGTAACTGAATTATTTTCGTTTTTTGAGGGGTATTTTCCGGATACAATTTCTCCCCATATTTTTTGAGCAACTCCGTGAGGAGCATCAATCCATTTTTAAAGCCAACCAGCGACTCTTTCCGGAACCAGGCAATTAAATACCAGAGAGTGACCCGTAAATGTTTGCTTCTTTCACCTATGATCTTTCTGGCCCAATGCATACAGGATTCATAATCGTTTCCACTATATTTACTGATTTCGGTTTCTAAATTCATATAAACAACTAAAAGCTCTTGATCAGTACTATTTTCAACATCTTCACCAGCAGGCATATCAGCACTGATATCATTCAATAAATCCACAACCTCGGGCGGAATATCATAGACTGGTTTTTCGGAGACACCCGCATCTTTTTCTTCTGCTCCCTTCACGTCCGGTTTATCTGTTGCTTTCTCATTAACCACTTCCTGGCTTTCAGGCTCCTTTTGAGTTTCCGACTCTTCTTTTTGCTCAGAAACTTCATCCGGTTTCTCAATTACGGGTTCTTCTTTGGAGGTAGGTTCGGCAGACTCTTTTCCCGGGTCGGAAGAGCCGGTCGATTTAGATTTTTTGTCTATAATTTGGGTGAGATTCTCGAAACTGGGTGGAGATGTGGGGAATAGATTTTTAACCACTTCCGAGAGTGCTGTCATGACATTCTGGATTTCCAGGATGTCCTGCACATTCTCATCATTTATTTCCACCTTTTGTAATGCTAATTGAATACGTTTTTCTTTATTTAGATACTGAATGGCTTTGTTCAGCTGGTTTTCATCTTCCGGAAGCAGCTGCTTCTGATACTTCTTAATTAATTCCAGCGTTAGAATGAGGCCTTTTTTCAAACCTGAGATACCCTCGGTACGCAACCACGAGAGACAAAGCCAGCCCACAACTTTAAAATGCTTTGCCTGCTCTTTCAGAATTTTCCGGGATAATTTGACAGATTCCGGATAGTTAATTTCCCCCATCTTGCTCATTTCAGCTTCTAAACTTATGAATTCTGCACTCATCTCCGGATCAGTGCCTGCAGCATTCTCCGCTGAAATAGGATCGAGTAGTTCTGACACATCCGGGGGAATTAAAATCTGATTCATCTCAAATGCTCCACAAGTAATGCAATTGTTCCCGACAAAGGTCCATCAGGACTATCCTGAATTACTGGAAAATATTCTGAAAATTTCATTTTGAAATTCAATGAGAGGTAATTCAGAATTCTGAAAAAGTTCATTTAGCTGAGAAGATAATTTTTTCTCGGGCACATTCTCACCCGAGGTGAATTGTGCATCAAGTTTGTAAACGGTATCAAGCTCCAGCTCAACTTGAATTAAACTCGCCAGATTATTGGGAGATGGCAAGCTAAAATAAACGAACAGATAATTCGATCTGGAAAATTCACTATTTGTATAAAAGAGGTAAGGAATATTGGTAGACTGAGGTAACATTTGGGCAATCAGTTCAAGCCAAAAACTGACCCAGTGGGAGTTTGAGAGTGAATGACGTCCCAATGGTATTCTCAATCCATAACTTAATCTGGCAACATCATAATTTTTCAATGAAATAAACAATTCGATTAAGTTTTCAAAAACCACATTCTTATAAGCATTTTCAATATTTTGACATATCTGAGAGATGTACTCGGCAATTGTCGTCTTATTTTTGAATGTTTCATATTCAGGCTGAAGAGAAGTTAGCGTCTGATGTAAATCGAAGGTCAATGCTTCTACTTCGGCCGGAATTATTTCACTCATCTGACCCTGTACAGCTCTGTGTCCCATGATAACAGCTTTTTGTATAAATGGTTGAAATATTAAAGGTGCATATGTCGATGAATTTTCCCGGAAGAAAGCAATTTCTGCGGATAAAGCCAGAAAGAAGGGGTACTTGCGTCCAATTTTGTCCACACTCGGAAAAAACATTCCGAAGATGCAACGACCATTATCATAGGAAGGAAATAGAAATCGATAATCTGATGCCTTTTTATAGGCAAGATCCCAATTAGGACTCAATCTGTTTTTGGCAAAATATAATCCTTCCTGAAACCATTGATCTAAGTGCTGTATTTCCTTTCCGGCGGCATTAAAACGAACGAAATCACCAAATGTTGGCAGTTTTCCGAAGCAAAAAGGTGAAAAAGTAGAATTCATTCTGGATTATTTATGTATAATTTTGTGAAATGGTAAGTTAATGGCCTGTGAAAAATATTTTTCCCTCTGTAAAATATATTTAGTTAACACCATTTATCACCAAAAAATATTCACCGGTCTAATTTATATTGCGGGGAATGATAATTTCAAAAAATTCCTTATCGCCAAACGGATTATATATGCTTGCTGCCCGTAACTTATACCGGATGGTAATCTGGGGCGCTGTTTCTGATGAAAATTTCCATTGTAGATCAAAATTTGATGCGGACATTTTCTGAAAGGCAGCCAGATCCAGCAGACGAAACCACCCCCATTTGCTGTAAAATTCATATGGAGCAAAGGCATACTGTTTTGTTCCAATTTCAAGACGGGCTCCGGCTGTACCTTCATAACCAGGCCAGGAATACTCTTCCCACCTGGGTCTTCCCATGCGATACTCAAGGTCGTTTCCGTCAATCATTAAATTGACCTGTTCTACGATGCCGGGGGGAGAAGGCAGATCAGGAAGAATGCTAAACTTAAGTTGTAAGCTGCTTCCAGTCTTTAAACCAAGACCAACGGTAATATTCTGGGCCTTACTCAATGCTCTTTTAGTTTCATTGTTCAAGCTGATTCCTGAACCTTCCCATGTTTTTGAAGCCCAGGTATTTTCTTTGATAAAGGCATTTAAATCATTCTGCACGAAGCTCCATAATATCCCATTATCACCCTGAAAAAAACTGACCACGTCAGCGATAGGTGTCTCGGTTGCGCTGTTTTTATTAAACGGATAATGATCTGCCAGGGTCATTCGATACACATTATACACTTCTTTTTCCCACAGGGTATTTAGATTTCTCCGGGTACGAGATAAAATAATTTCCCAGGTAAGTAAAATTGGTTGATTAAAAAGTGTTTGCTGAATTCTAAGATCGAAACCCCTCAGAGAACTTCTAAGAACACGTAAGGCTTCAGGTAATTCCCCGGTCCTACTCGTGATAACATTTGCAGCATATTCGGCAGACCGTCCATCTGGTTCTCCCTCAAGACCTTCTAAAACCACACTGATCAATTCAAATTGACCTAAGATATTAGACAGATTGCCACCCTCATCACTTGCTAACATGTGTACAAAATAGAATTCACGATCAACGGGATGCTGACTTCTTTCAATTCCTAACTTTTCTCCCAAATTCCGAGCTTTTTTGTTCATACTGCTTTCCAGTTGGGTCTGTTCAGACACAGTTTCCAGTAATCTTCGCAGGGGCGAATCTGTAAAATCTCCCAAAGTTTTCATCCGGTCAGTAGCTATTGTGAATGATTCGAACGGCTTGAAGGAAATATTTCTGAAGAAATTCCACCAGGTTTTTATGTATTCCTGGTAGTAAAGACGCCACAACTGATCTTCCATCTTTTTTTCATCACGCATCTCTTCTGGAAGTTGTTTAACGCTGACTCCCAGAACCCAGTCATCCTGGTCAGGGTTCCGGATAGCATCACTAATTTCTCCGGTTACATAACTTTCATAACCCTCTCGAGTGAAAAATCCGGGAACTTCGAAATCAGAGTTGAAAATCTCGGTATGACGCCCTCTGAGTGCCTGGTTAAGTGAAAATGGTTGTCCCTTAAGCATACCTTCTCTTTTTAACCGCGAGTACACATCAAAAATGTTAGGAGTTCCCAGTTTTCTTCTAATTTGGTCCACCAAAATTTTATTGGTTTCAAAGGGAACTACCATGGTATTCTCAGCAGCATGATAATTTTTGTCCCCGAGAATTTCGATGAAGTATAAGATCTGGTTTTTAATTACTGTCTGCAAGGACCGTAAGTTGGAATTCTGAGTTGCCTGAAAGGCAAAATTGAACTTTTTCTCCAGAAGCGTATCAACCAGAGTAAGTACCTCTGATTTAAGAAACTCCTGTTCAACTGCTGAATCTTCCAGTTTTGAGATATCGTTACCCATTAACAAATATGAGCGGAGATAATTGTAAGCCTGATCCCGAAAAACGCCGGGGTCATTTCGTAAATATCCCCGAAGGTTTTCGGCCATAATTCCATCGAACAGATATGTGCTCACGAAAGGCTTTAGTTTGACAAAATAGAGTTGATTTCCGACATTAACGATCTGATCTCCCCGGTAAATACTGCCGCCGAGAAAAGGTTCATCCTCCAAATTTTCCAGTTGTTGGCGATATTTTTCCAATAGATAAAAATTATCTGAGAAGGATTCATCACTCCACCGAATGATCTCCACCTTTTTTACCAATTCGTTAAATTTTCGGGTATCATATCTGAATTTTACAAATGTGGAGGAGATCCAGACAATCGCTAATATCAGGAATATTGCAGCTGCTGAAAATACCCCCAATTTTATTAAACCGCTGCGGGTTGCCATTCGTGAGGTCTGATCAACCAGATTTTGATCCGGGATGATAATATCGGTAAACAGATCGTTTATAAAATAACTTTTTGTCTCCATCTCCGGATCAAACCTATCGATTGTCTCCGGTGGCAGATTAAATTGCTGGGCAATAGACTGAATAACCCGGTCAATGGGAACACCTTCCTGGGTACCACTGGTAAAATAAAATCCACGAAAACGTGGATTTTCCTGATATGGATTTTGTTGAAAAAGTTTTTCAACAAATCTGGTTAAATTTTCTTTCCCGGTTAAAAATTCCAGAGGAAAGGTATATATTTTTCGCCGTTCCTCTCTTTTCAGAGGACTGTTCAACCGGCTAAAACGGGCTGAAATTAAGGAATCGTATAATTTTTGAAATTCAGTGCTGAAATTGGCGGACGGATCCGGATCATTTTGGTATTCACTGGGATAGGTACATCCCCAGATCTGTTCCCGTTCAACTCGGCCGAATTCACCAAAAAATTCCACAAATCCCTGGATTAAATCACATTTTGTAAAAACCAGATATACCGGGAATCGAACTCCCAATTTCTGGATCAATTCATCGATCCGCGACCGGATGATCTTGGCATGATTTTCCACTTCATCCATATTCGCCTTGAACAGATCTGCAATACTTACCCCGATAATTACACCGTTAATCGGTTTCTTTTTCCGATTTTTTCGTAACATATCAAGGAAAGTATACCACTCTTCCCGGTCTTCCTCCTCGGTGGTATATCGACCTGCGGTATCCAACAGGATGGCGGAATTTGAGAAAAACCAATCACAATTTCTGGTACCTCCCACCCCTCGAATTTTATCGGATCCGAAGGGGAATTCCAGACCGGAGTGTTCAATGGCCGTCGTTTTACCAGCTCCGGGTGGACCAATGAACATATACCAGGGGAGTGCGTACAAAGCTGATTTTCCACTTCTTCCCCCCCCAAGCTTGGTCTTTTTGAGAGCCTCTATGGCGGCAGTGAGTTGCTCCTGTAATTGCTCGATTTCAGCCCTCTTGTCTGGACGCATACCCATAACATTTTGCTGGGCTTGAGCCTTAATAGATGCTTCAATCAGAGAGGCACTTTTTGCAGCTTGGAGACGGCTATACATAAGGAAAATAATCCACAGGAACAAAATGATAATCAGTCCCAAAATTTGTCGTTCCCAGGACCATTGAAACCAGATCCCCGCTGCAATTACCAAAAGAATGAGAATAATGAGGACAACACTGATAATAAAATTACGATTCTTGAGAATACCCAATAACCATTTCATGATAGTCGAATATTATACCTTTCGATTGTTAAGTCTGACTTGTCCGGAGATTCACCTTTCTTACAACATCCCCTGTATAAGTTCAATGACGTTGTCGGCAGTTCCTTTACTTAATAAAACCATAATCAAATAGAAAAGGAAACCCAGAGCGGCGGCACCCACCCCAAATGTCCAGATGGGAATATCCTTCTTAATGACCTCTGCAATTTCTTCCTTTCGTTTCCCATTCGGAGAAAGAAGTCTGGTCGCTTTATCCATGGATAATTGAATATCCTGATAAACTTCATCGATGATAATCCGCAATTTTTCTTGCTCTACAATACCATACTTGCCCTTAAAACCCAGAACTAAACAGAGGTAGAAAATTTCTAATACTTCTGCATTAAAATGAATTCTTCCCCGCAATTCCTCCAATCGCTGAAAAAATTCCTCACCTGCATCAAAACGATTATATAATTGGAGTTGTAAAGGATTTGATAACCAATTTTGTTTCTCGTTCCATTGAGATGCAATAATAGTCTCATCAATAAATGCGACCAGGGCAAACTTCACTTTCTGAATATCTGCTGAATCGTAATTATTTTTCTTGGCCTGGTGTTCTATTTTATCCAGCAGATTTAATATTCGTTCACGTAGAATAACGGGATCCCCGAAGTCCTGAGAAGCCCGCAGCTGTAAAATCAACATGAACGAATCTGCACAAATGTCTGTTAATCTCATTTTTTCTGTCATATTTCTCTTTTATCCTCAAACTTAACCATGCATTGATTCTCCAGCCAATTTAACTCACGAGTTTGACCGCTATCAATTCCAGTTGCAATCCCTTGAACTCAGCTGGGACATAAATCGTCATAGCCTGATTTTTTTCAATCGCTGTCCAAAATGGTCCCTGTTTTTCCAATTTGAAGTAATGTACATTTGGTTTACTCGGGACTCCTGCTGGAGGATGAGTTGAATAAACAATATTCAGTGCCCGGGTAGCGGTACTTAAAACCTCGTTGATCATTTCCGGGGAGGCAATTCTTAACTTTAAAGGTAATTCATTTACAGGTTTTTTCTCCAGGATATCCCCACTGCAAACCAGAAAAAAATTAGCTTCTTTAAACAGAGCAGAATTTTCAATTTTGCAATTGAACAGATTCTCACTCTGTTGCTCAAGTTTTAATTGGACATAATTTTTCTGGGGAACGACATCTCCCAATAACCTCCGAATTTTTTTCTCAATTCCTGTAAATATATGGTTTAAATTCGCATGATCATATACGGCAAGATCTCCAGGTAAAATCGAATCATCCGTAGAATAGGTTGTCATGAGGCCGGTAAAGGAAATTAACGATTCATACACCGTTAGAGGATGATATTTGCCGATCGAGAGGAACTGATTCAGAATCGGAATAAATTGATTCATTGAAGACATATGCCCGTACATGGGAAGTTCATTCAGATTAATTTCCAGCTGTCCTCCCGGACTCTGCCGTCTGCGGCTCCTCAAGGCACTGCTTCTGGCATTTAAAAGTTCCAGCAAATGTCTCAGGATGGCCATTAAATTTTCTGAACTCTGGATATACAAACAGGGAGGAATAAAATTATCATTCAAAACAAATTCGCCCTGAGGGGATCTGATAATTTCACCAATCCTAAGAGTGCTCAATCCCTCCATACTTTCTGATCCAAATGAAATACTGAAATTTTTTCTCCCAATGCCAATCTGCCGAGGATTACTGCCGGTATTTTCATCGTTTACCATAACATTTTCAAGTTGATACCGGAAATGAGCATCATCCGTTTTGGTCTCCAATAGATAATTTTTCCCGTCTGGATTATCGGCAGGTATACATAGAAATACCGGGAGAGATTCCTGAGTTGCCGGAAAAAGCTCAGAAAATCCACGGGAAATGGGAGCTGGGTCTTCTTTGGGCATATTAAAATGTAAACCATCCGGCATAATTCCACTGAGTTGAGAAACTTGAAATTGTCCATTCAATAGGGCTTCTTTCTCAATGGTAATTTCGGAAATTCCCCAGGCAAAAGGTGAAAAAACGCGGACCCAGTTGTTTAATTGTGAGTCATAATAACGATCCCAATGCTGAAAATGGTGGGGATCCAGAGTCATTCCCTCATACCAGACAATTTTCTTATTAATGGTCATAATTGATGGTCCATTTTTTATGAAAGTTTTGTGGAATGAATTTTATCGAAATTTAATTTTACTTTTCTGGTTTTAGAATGATAAGTTTGTCCTTCCCTACTGCCAAGACTAGATCATCTCCTTTTAACTGGGCAAGATTATATAAATATTTCCATTGATTCTTATCCGGTTGATAAAAATCTGCCGCTGCCCCGATGTAAAACACCTCCTTATTTAATTTCAGCTTTTTCAATTTTCGTGTCTCAGAAGGATGTAACATAATTTCGATCGGTTCACCAACGATATCCGCACCCAATGATTCTCTGTCATTTCTCCAAAAAGCCTCAAGAGTAGCTCGCTGAAAATTTACATCGGTTTTTAACAAGTAGATACGGACTACAACCGGATTACCTCCATTATTCAGTTCTTCATTGGATTTGGCGGTTACATTAAGATAGTGCGAACAGCTTGACAAAACGAGAAAAAGAATGAGAAAAATAACAGGTAAAAAAGTGCGAAGTTTTAAACAAATATTCAATTTATTAATCCTCCACAGATTAATTATAATGAATTAAATTTTCAGAATTACATAATAATAATTTCAGAAATGAGCAGTCACAAATTAATTTGCGATATTATCCTTTATTTAAATGAAACTGTAATATTGCAATTCAATTCATGCTAAGAAATTTTGTGTTTCAGGTTAAATTTATAACTATTGTTCAGAATTTGACTGCAGTTTTTGTCCTGTACTGATAATTTCCAGGTATCTTTTAATAAATGCCGGTCGAAAATATTTTTTTTCGAAAACTCCCCGGTCTTCCTGGGATAGATTATAGAGTATCTTCTCAATCTGATTTAAAGTTTTCATTTCAATCAGAAGAGGAATTATCTTTTTGGGAATACTCAGAGGGCCGATATTAAATTTTTCTTTCGACAGCTCCCTCTTCAGAATCAACGGATTTAGTTCCTTGAGTAGTTCCGGGACTCCATCCTGAATACTTCCCCGATACCCATCTAATAAAGCCACCTGATGCATGATAACTTTTTCGATTTCATCTTGAAGCAGCTTAAACCTTTTCTGTGCATCCTGTGGGGACAAATTAGGATCAAACAGATAATTTTGCAAGCTTTCGTGGGATTGAACCTGAAGGCTGTCTTTTGTCTGGATCAAAGTCGCTCCGACAAACTCGGTACGAAATTTGGAAATAACCTGAATCAATTGAACAATAAATTTGAGTAATATTTGGATAATTTGATTATCTTTTCTTTCCGGAACTGGAGCGACAGTGCGAGTGGAACCAGAATCGGGCTCATCTTCTTTATCGGCACCCTCCATAAAATTTTTTAATACCTCACTTTCCCCTAACTCTTCAAATGTTTTCTGAAAAGCCTCGCTTAAAAAGTCATCTCTGAAGGAGGGGTCCTCTTCCTGGTATTTTTTTTCCAGTACTTTGAAAAATTCCACAAGCGTATTTGAATCATCGGTAAAAGGATTTGTAATGAATACTGTTCGCTCAACACTTTGATCCGGCTGTTGGGTAATTTTTGCCTGAATATTGTAATTGCCTATTCCGAATTCAGATCCATCATCCAATACATAGGGATAGTCAGGTTTTAATTTGTTATTATTAATAAATGTCCCGTTACGACTTCCTTTATCGGTAAGGTAGTATGTACCATCCTCAACGTATATTTCTGCATGTTGGCGAGAGACTACTTTCTTGTCATCAGGTAAGATCACCAGATTTGAATCATCTCTTCCCAAAGTTATTTTTTCCTGAATCATTTCTAATTCAAGATGAAAACTCTCATCTTTGGTATTACTGATTATTAATTTAAGCGGCATGATTGATGACCTTTCAGTGGTGGGATTATAGTTTCGATCTCAAAATGAAAAAATTCTTTGTCAATGACCTATTTTCCAAAAAGCAACCGCCCATCACATGTTTAAAGATTTAAAGATATATGTTTTTTTGATGATAATAAATTTGATGGCAGATGGTCAAAAGTTTTTTAATTAAAGTATTACTCATAGCTCCGCCACGTGAGTTACAGGTCATTTATGCGAATCACTAAGAGCATCCGTTTCCACTGGTGCATTTAATTATATGCAGACAATAAGAGCCTAAAAAGTTGCTCCTTCAGAGGTTACAATTGAGATGTGTGGGATGTGAATCCTTTACCAGTATTCACCGGAATTGATAAAATCAATAAAAAAATATCCTTTTTTTAAGATTGTAAGAAGTCATAATAAAGAAAGTTCGCATGCGGGACCTGTCTATTTACCCGGCTAATCTGCATGAACCTTAGGTTTAGCGGTTTCAATTTCTTTTCTCAACTTAATATTAATATTTAAATAAAGCAATTTTAAATCGACGCTGGTTTAAAATTATGTGTGATTTTTTATACAATCAATCTATCATCAAAACCCGAGTCACTATTAATCTGTTTTTTAATCTCATTGTTAAGAACGTTATACTCCTCATATGAAGTCCAGATATCAGTATAAAAATTTTAAAAACTTTCGCAGGTAAGTCTGATGGAAATCGGTGGAGAGCAGGATAATCCCGGATGAGGGGTTTATAAAACAAAAATCCTTTTTCGTCATTTGCACATCGGTTGACATAATATTCAAGCTAGTATGCAATTATAATAAAAATTTTCTTCAATTTTGTCAAGAAATAATTCAATGTCTGTGATTGCTGTCATATTAAAGAAATAAACCATCTGATTCGAAAATAAATCAAGTACCAAAATATGAGATTTCGAATTATGAACAGACCTAATTTACAAAATATTTTTAAATACAATACCCGATCATCAAAGCCCAAATCACAGACTTATAACTTCTCCAGTATTATTGTTGAGTTGGAAATTCCTCAAAAGATTCTTTGTATGATAAATTCATTTCTTAACTGTTTTTGCCGATTATGTGATTGATTTTTATTGACGGCAATAATTTTTTGGAGCATGACATGAAGAGATTAAGAAGATCATTAATCATTTTTTCTCTCTTAATAGCTGTACAGCCGGGATTCGCCCAGAAAGTCGACACCATTTTTGCCTCATACAAATACATCATGGGAGACAATGACACCAAAACCGAGGCCAAGCAACTCTGTTTTATAGAAGCTAAACGCCTCTGCCTGGAGCAGGCCGGAACCTATATTGAGAGCACTGTTACGGTGGAAAATTATCAGGTAACGAAAGATGAGATCAACACGTATGCAGCGGCGTTTGTGCAGGTTGAACTTATCTCAGAGGAAATTGAGAATCTTGGAGAAACGTTTTCCATCCATACCACCGTAAGAGCGGTGGTCGACCCGGCTGAAATGCAGGATTATATTGCCCAGGTGAAATCAGATGCAGCCATAGAAAAGGAGCTTCAGGAGAAAGAACGGGAAAGACAAAACCTGGAGCAGAATGTGATGACCCTGAAACAGCGGTTACAACAGGCGCCACCCGAACAACGGGAGCGCCTGAAGCAGGAGATGGTACAGGCGCTACAGAAAATGGATAATTTTGAAAAACAGCGCGACAACCGGCGCACCCAGTCCCGGAAAGCCCTGGAAAATATTCAACAGGGGATGACCCCCAAACAGCTGATACAGGCGGCCGGAATGCCCGACAAGCGAATTGAATCCGACGGAGAGCTCCGTCTGAATTATGGCATCGTCTGGGTCATATTTGAAAAGGGAAAAGTGGCCTGTGCGGTCAAAGAGCCTTATTTCCGACCCCATTTACATTGCCGGGATTATTCTCCCCGCCAGAAAGTGACTCGCTAAGGGTCGGGTAAAATAATTTTACTGCAGATAAACCGTTTTCTGCTTTTCTACAACCGTTCCACTCAGAGTATCGGTGACTTTGACAGAAAGGTCATAACTTCCCGGGGGAACACTTTCGACATTCAGGGATAAATATTCAACCGCAGAATTCGCTTGGTAGGTCTGTTCATTCTGGATGGAAATAGAATAAATTTTCGGTTTTCCCAGCAGACCAAACAGGTTAAACAGATTCTTCTTTTTAACCCTGGAAGTACCGCTGAGGGTATAATCGATGGTTACAAAGGCATTTCCGTTCTCACTTTGGCTGAGGTTATATAATTCGAAATACAGATAAAGTGGCTTATCCCGGGAAAAATGGGAAGCCGGATTCGGGATAACCAGCAGCCCATTCTTAACAAATTCCGATTCCATCTCCGACGGTTCAATAAAACTGGCTACCTGGATATCGCTTATCTTCAAATCAGGCACAGAATAATCTTCCACAAATTTTTGTAAACGGATACAGCCGATACAACTGTTTTCGAATGATCGAATATGATAAATTATATGGTAATTCTGGGGAGCAAGCTGCAACTGATAGAAGTACATAAGATACTGCTCAGATCTATACATGTGATATTCCAGAGTATCTACTTTTCGGTAAACTTGTTTCAGCTTCTCATCATAAACAGCCAGGACCTGTTCCAGATTTTTATCGGATTCCTCTCTCTTCATGCTTTGCTGAATTTCAGAGAGCGGAATGATGTGGGAGATTTCCAGAGTTGTCTGACGATAAGGGCCGCGATAGGTTTCTGCAGACATGGCAACATTAAGTGGTTGTGGCCTCTCCAGCCAGGTGTGGCGATCTGTTCCCAGACCGATACGGACCGATCTGCGATTTTGATCGATAAAATCCTGCAGGTAAGACTCCCGGGCTAACTCATCCTCTTGAGATAATTGATAATAGATCGATCCCCAGTCTACCCGATCTTCATACATGCGCGGGTCAGGTAAACGCGCGGTCAGCCTCCAGCCGTTATCAGGTTTGATCAGAATAAAATGATAACTCATCCGGGGAAAAATATCCGACCCATGATACAACCAGGATTCATTGGTGGGAATGTTACTATCGATAGTCGAAACTTTTTCATCGGGCTCCCCATGACGCAGGTAGATCAGACCCTTGTCATTAAATTCCTGGTTCAGCATATGAGTTTCCGGAAACTCCAGCTCCAATAATTTATCCGGATTATCGCTCCACAACCTGAAACCATCATATTCAAAAAATTTTTCGGAATATATCAGCCGGCGGAAATGTTCAGCAAGACGTAAGTTGAGATCGAGCGAAGGAATGGGGCTTCTGCCAAACCAGAATGCCCTGAAGAAATCAATAAATTGCCGGCTGGTTGTGAGGGAATCATAGGTACCAAATTCGTCTTCAGTAATAATATATTTTAATTCTTCAAAAATGAGATCTGCTTCCAGTTTATTTCGAATGTGATCGACTGCTTTCCAGTACAACTGCTGTCCCGCCTCAGGTTCATTCTGTTCATACTCGATTTTCGCCCGTGATAATAATACGGACTGAGAGGGTAATCCGGTGAAATCCTTCAACTCAGCTTGAAACAGGGAATCCGCCTCTTCCAGTCTTCCCTCCCTCCGTAATTTTTCTCCCCAGAAGTACCTATCCTCTTTCCAATGCTGCCGGGACAACCAGGCATAGGATTCTTCCACACTGCGATGCGTGATCAGGTAGCGGTAAAATCGATACAGTTTAAGCTGTGGTTCATGGAGCCGGGGATTCCATCTGATTTGTGCCTGACAAAGCATTATCGCATTTTCATAATTATCCCGGTATCTTTCCAGAAGTGCCCGCTGATACAATACATCCTGGTAAGAGGAATCCTGCAAAATTACCTGTTCAAAATGTTTTTCCGATTGCCGGAAATCCAATTTTTGCAGGATCCAGGCCTTCGCTTTTCCTATCTCCCGGAAGCAGATTCCCAGATAGTAGCGGCTCTCAAGGGAATCCCCCCCCTCGCTGAGAGCTTTTTCAAATTTTTCCAACGCATCATACCATTCTTCCTCGAAAACCGCAATTCGACCCAGACCAGTGAGCGCTTGATGATATAACGGATCGTCCGCAACAATCTGTTTATATAGCTTTTCAGCGGATTTATAATCCTGCGCTCTTTCCAGAGTCATCGCTTTGTGAATCAGAGAATCTGACGTAAACGGTTGACTTATTACCGGAATAGTGTGAGCCAGGATGAGGAATAAAATTTTAAAAGTTTTGATCTTCATGTTCCGCAGATAATTCCTGACAGAGTATTGTTAATATGGAGTATTATACCTCTCGATTGAAATGAAAATTTAATAGAGACGATAAAGATGCTTTAATAAGAACTCCAGAAATACGGATTAATTGGAATATGCATGTAATATATGATCATCTAGAATTACCGTTTTATTGCCTTATCAACACAAATATTTCCCATTTATTTTGTTGTCATCCCGAATTCCCGTCTGGCCGACAGACAGGTATTTCGGGTTCTCATAAATTTCGTATTAATTATTCTATCAATAGTATTCCCACTTAAATGGCCACTTGCATGGCGACTCGGAGTTCCATCAATAGACGCCAGTCCGGCAATGCTGTCCTGACGGGGATCCGCCAACCGGCGCGACCGGAATTGTAAATGTTAACTCATTCAATGAAAAAAAACGCAGTCATCTCGACTGAAATCCGTCGACAGACGGATGGAATGGAGAGATCTTAAATACCAGATCTCTCGACTCTCCCGCACTCAAAATACTGGACATATTGCTTAGGGAGATCAAGAAAATTGAGCGCGGGAATCGCTCGAGATGACTATCAGATGACATATTCATAAATATTTAATATAAACTTTCTCTATATTTGTCCTCAAATAAATTGACATCTACAGGAATGACCGGTATACCCGATTTTAATTATCATTGCAACTCATTGAATTAATATACACATATATCAGAAGTCTCTAATATATAAACCGCAGAAAACTGGATAGCTGGGATTGAAGGTTCTATATCATACTCCTCACCTGGAAATGAATAGAAACAAATCAATATCATCACCCTTCAATTTAAGAAAATTTGGGAATTTATCAAATTTTGCTGATTAGGAAGGCAACCTGCGGATAATGCTTCAGATAAAAAAAATCAAATATGGCTTTTGATCCTTTACCGAAAACGATTATCAGGTCCGGGTATTTTCCGGCAGATTTTATGTCCTGGAAAGTTCCTTGACTTTCACCACCGCACTGGCAGCATCATAGGCATAGGCATCGGCGCCAATATGCCGGGCATATTCGGCGGAGATTGGCGCACCGCCAATAATGGTCTTAATTTTTCCACTCAGGTTCTTTTCTTTGAGAAGATCAACCACATTTTTCATCATCGGCATGGTGGTAGTAAGCAAGGCAGACATCCCGATGATGCGGGCATCCTGGGTGGTGGCTGCTTCTACGAATTGTTCCGGGGATACCCCCTTGCCAAGATCCACCACTTCAAAACCGGCTCCCTGCAGCATGATCGATACCAGATTCTTCCCGATGTCATGCAGATCTCCCTGCACAGTACCCAGAACGATTTTTCCCTGACTGCGGATTCCGGCTTTTATCAACAGGGGTTTTAGCTGGTTCATGCCGGCATACATCGCCTTGGCGGCCATGAGCACTTCCGGTAAATAAATCTCATGTTCCCTGAATTTTTCACCCACTACATTCATCCCAGAAATAAGCCCGTTATCCAGGATTTCTCCGGGAGATATTTCCATCCGAATAGCCTGTTCGGTCAGTTCAAATACCTTTTTTTCATCTCCCTGCTGTAAATATTCCGATATCTGCTCTAAAATCTGCATGCAATCTCCCTGAGGTTATTTATAATCCATGAACTTTTTTTATCTTTTTTTCCTTCGATGAAAAGGCCAATCAAAGTGCATTTCATAAGTTGTCCACAACCTAATTTATTATTTTTTATTATAAGTTCACTAGTTCCAATAATTTTTATAATAACAAATTATTTATATTATATTTAGATGATCTGTCATTTCGAGTGAAGTCCGTCGAATGACGGACGAAGTCGAGAAATCTTCATAAACTAAAAAAATACCTCCCCGCCTAGCCACCCTGCCTGCTGCCCGCCTGGTATCGGACAGGCGGGCAGGCGGACAGGCACTTCGTTCATTTTATTCGCTACGGTCGGAATGACTTTTGAATCATCTATTTTCTAATGGTCACTATTCTCAAATTACTATGTCAGTCTTCATTTCGTTCCGGCAATTTTTCCTGCCCGTATTTTCCAGCCTCCCGCTCCATCAACTGCACCAGGGACTTGCGAATATCCACTGCCATTTCCGGTGTCTGATAATTTTTCAATAATTTTTGCACCTGGGCATTTGCCCGGTCACCCAAAGTTTTTCCCCCTTCTTCCAGCCAGCGGGCACGATTGGCCCTATCGATGACCGGTCCCGGGAAATAATGTT
>CP070707.1:2737124-2743216 GCA_020350205.1 bacterium | reverse complement strand
TCCCAAAATGTCCCCTCTTATTTTTACCAGATAGAGTATAACTTTAATCCGCCGATCCAAAAATGGAATATTCCAGGTTTCCGTTAGGACCTGTGGTGGAAATTTTCACACTGGCCGGAACAGGTGGCAAGGTATCAGCCACAACCACATCGACTAGAGAAAAACCAAAGAAGGTCCATGCATCATTCTGGGTATCCGGAAGAGTTACATTGGTATTACCCACTGCTTCAATATCTCCCGCTTCCACAACCACACTAATGGTCGTTCCGGAAGCCAGAGGATTAAAATTCTGATCATGTACTCTGAACGAGAAAGACTGAGCCCCACCATCGGGAACATTAATAGCGGTAGGATTCACGGTTATCTGAGGAATTCCGGAAAAGAGTACGATGGCATAGGCAGCAATTTCTTCCTGTCTCTCATTCACCGTGGTTCCTTTAATGGTAGCAAATCCGGCACCAAAGACAGGATGAATCGGTTGCGGTGCGGCTGAAATGAGATTGACTGATGCCTGGCCGGTTAAGCTAGTGAGCGCTGAACCCTCGATGAGACCACCGGTTGTATTAAAATAAACTGCGGTTCCGGGGCGTACCGGATTTGAATACTTGTCACCCACAAAGGCCGTAATTTTATCGGTTAATCCATAAATATTATACCCAGGAAAGTTTAACTTTTCCACTGCCAGACTGAAATGAGTGGAATCGGGCAGTCCGCCATGGATTGCAATGGCAACCGGTTTGGAAATGATGGTCGAAGACCCCACGTCAATCGTGGCGATTAACTGAACCACTCCGGCTTTGGTACCGCTGAAGAGACTGGTTTTCACTAATCCTCCCGAAGCGGTTACACCACTGGTCGGTGAGATAAATTCTCCCTCGCCGGGAGAAGATCCGATGGCAAAGTTTACCTGAACAGAATTGTCGAGATCCACAGGAATGCCTGAGGAATCCTGCACCTGAAAGGTAATTTCTGATACCTCCGGCGCCCCGCTTTCCCTGACCCCGATTGAACTGGGATTGGTCGCAAACAAGACTATACTTGCCGCAGATCCACTGGGTTGAGTGACAGGGGTCCGCGATTGGAGTATAACGGCGATATTACTTATCGTATTCCCCGGCACTGCCAGCAAAGCGAGCGTATCAGCGAAATAACCATCTTTAAATACTCGTAATTGAATATCCAGTGAGACTTCAGTTTCAATTTCCAGCTTGAAAAATCCATCATTATTTGTTAGTCCGGAAATTTCCGGAAAATCAAGTACCACTAAACCTGCATTGGCAATCGGATTCAGGGTTGTACCATCAAGAACCTGTCCACTCAGAACAGCGATTTTACTATCATTATTGGTGGGAGAATCACAGTTCCATGCCACTGCCAGGATCAGTACAAACAGGGTTAAGAGCTTTATCAGTTTCATTCTCATCTCTCCAAAATTATTTTTCAAAAGCTTGATTCTTGTAATATTCCAGCTTCTTCTGCATGGCACGGTGATAACTTCTCAGCAGATCATTTTTTCGTTGAAAACGGGCTTCGAATCGATCTGCCAGGTTGGGAAGTAAGTCCGCTTTCAGGAGAATAAGGAGTTCTTTCTTGGTTGTGATTTTTCTTTCGTAACCAAATACATAACGCAATCCGAAAAACCACCAGGGCAGGTCTTTTAGAAAGGGAACACCCTCCCGATCGTTACCGGTTTCAGTAGAATACAACCCGGCCAGGATGGTTTCTTCCCCATCCAACAAGAGTACTTCGGTTCTTGCTTGAGTTTTCAAGATTTCCAGACCGGTTTCGCCGGTTTGTGAACTGCTGCGTTCGGCCTGCAATTCCAGGATGATAAAGTCGATGGAATCGCGTCTGACGATAACAGGTTTGACATCCAGGATGGAACCAGTTTGTACGAACTGGGTCACGGTATTTCCGGCAAAATCCTGCACAGTCGTAGAAACATCTACCCCCACCTGGATACGTCCCTGGCTCTCAGATTTAACAGTCACTTGAGGGTTACCAATGATCTCTCCCATATTGTCAGTTTCCAGCGCCTTAAAAGTAGCCACAATATCTGCCCAGTCCATATCGGGTGCAATGTCCAGTTGCAACAGACCCGTTTTATTATCCGCTGCCGTCATAGAGGCCGTGGCATTGATATCACCATTTTTAAAGATATTCCAGCTCATTCCCGCTTCACGAATTTTGGACAGATCTGTTTCAAAAAATACAGCGTTGATAATCACTTCCCTGTCATTAAACTGCGCGAGAAGTTCCCGCTGCTGAGTCGTCATTGTCTTCCCCGTCCCCGTAGCATCTGTCATCGAGCGTATTTGGATATAATCTTCATACTCATCATACCACAGCTCGTGAGCTTTTAGAATAAGTTCAAAGGCATCCAGCCAGTGCATTTTATCAATATCCTCTCCAATTGGAAAATTCCGTCCTTCCGGATCAATGATAAGTTTACCCAGAAATTTCTGGCTCAAATCATTGAACAGTTCGAGGGCCTGGGGGAAAGTCATCGTCCGAGACAGGGAAATCATTTCCTCCGGTGCCTTGTATACATTGCGTAGTTCCCTGACCTGTCGGCGATTCTGCCCAAGCAGCATTTGAGAACCCAGAAGGATAACCATAAAGACCGAGATACATAGTTTTGTGTTCATGATGCCTTTTTCCACCTTGTTTATGGGTTAAGTTCTTCTCCGAATCTGATGTGAAGTGAGAATGTTTCTACAATACCACCTTTGTTCAGAATGAAACGGGCTTCATTTTTATCGCTGTCAACGGTTTTAAGATATCCGAGGTACACTTTGTCACCCTCTTTTAATTCATGAATATTACCTTCGGCATCTGCAATCAAAACTTTATCATTTACTATAGCTTTTAGATCAGCACGCTCAACTTCTGGCAGATTATCGGTATTTGCAGGCAGATCCCGGTAGATATATGGATAAAATGGATTGGTGGCCCGGGGAACCCGAACGTTTGCCAGAGTACGTTTAATGGGCGGTAGATCCGGAACATCTGCAAACAAAGCCCAGATCTCCATCTCAAACGGGACGATAATCTGGTATACCATGGTTTCCTTATCTTTTTCTTCCACCATCCGCAGGGTTAGTTTTTCAATTTTATAAAAGAGAGGTCCTTTTTCCAGGTAGGAGACGAATTCATAAATTTTGTAAAAGGGCCCTTCCCCTTTTAAGTTATATACATTATACCTGTACCCGTTCGCATCTTTGGTTCCCTGAAATAGCATATCAAAATCCATCATTCCACTGTACTTCAGGATCGAAATCAGATAGCGATAGGATTCAGAGGGTGTTACAGCGGGAACCACCCTTTTGTTGAGATTTGCCAGTCGTTGCTCTTTTTCCTTGATTATTTTATCAATGTTCTGATATTCCTCTTCAACTCCCTGTAAACTGGCAATCTGCTTCTTCAAGGATGTAATTTTCTTCTCCGAGACCGAAATCTTTTTAGGAAAATGCCAGAAAACAATATATCCGGATACACTGAATAAAATGAGACAGAGACTGGCCAGAACAATTAAGTTTCTAAGTTTATAAGACAATTTTTGTCTCCTTCTTTTATTCCGTTGGCAATTGAGATTTCATTTCAAAGGCATAGACGGTCCTGTCACGAATCGTCTGTACCAACACACTTTTTAAATCACCATCGCTCATGGCATTTGAAAAAAGAGGTATACGGTCCTTGTAGACCGAAAATCCCTTCAGGGCCACTTCATTTTCTGCACCAGGGGATACATCCGTAATCCAAATCCGGCCCACTTTATCCTGGTTCTTGGAAAGTTTATACAGAAACTTATTCCATCTCTCTATTCCGATGGACATGTTATCAACCACCCCAAAAGCATTTTGGTAATCTGATAGAACCTTTCTCTTTGCGTTAAGTTTGGTTTCGATCTCCTGAAGATAGTTCAACTCCTGCTGGTTTTTCTGTTCCTGGACCACCAGTTCTGCCAGCAATTTTTGCTGTTCGATTACCTTAACGGTAGTAAAGAAACTTACGGCAGGAAGTGCAAACAACAATAACCAGCCAGCCAGACCCAGCTTAAACCTTTTCTGACTTTCTTTAAAGGTGTGGGGCATCAGATCGACGTCATATAAATATTTCTCTTTATCGACCGCCGTCCGCCAGGCACTCCCGATAGCCACTGCATACTTGGATACATTCAATTCATCGTCAAAAACTTCCAAATTCGGCAGGCGCAGGTAATCAATCTGAATATCCTCGGACAGTTTATCCTGTAAGAATTCTTTCAGATTGACCTGATAGGCTTCACCAGTTAGAATAATGTTCTGGACCTGCGGCAGATTCAGATTATCCTGCTCCAGAAGTATACGGCTATAAATGGTATGGGTAATATTTTCAGAATCTAATCCTGCGCCAATGATATA
The DNA here is from genome assembly GCA_020350205.1 of bacterium. Taxonomy (GTDB): domain Bacteria; phylum Calditrichota; class Calditrichia; order RBG-13-44-9; family RBG-13-44-9; genus RQOF01. The sequence goes on along the minus strand of CP070707.1, from coordinate 2,738,813 downwards.
AGAAATATTATAGATTTCATGACCCTGCATGAATATGAGCCGACTGTATTCATTTCCAAGATAGACAATGATGGTGAGATCCTGGGCATCAAAATAGTAATTCGAATTGACCAGGTTGACCAAGGCTGTCTCAGCACTCTCAACGAAAGAAATCTTCGGGAGCACTTTCCGGTTTTCAGTCTGCAGGTATTGCAGTGAATTGATGACATTTACCTCGCTTTCACGGACAATCGCCATCAAACGCCCATCACCCAGCTTACAGGTGTACACTGCGTCCGGTTTATGCATTTCGAAAGAGTCCCTTTCGCGGGATACCTCTTCAATTACCCGTCGTTTCAGTTTCTCGCCACTTAATCCCCAATCAGTCCCGAAGTACACATAATATACCTGGGGTTCAGAAATGGCAATTCCCATGCGGAATTTACTGGAGGGATATTGATACAGAACCCGTTGCAGCACTTCAATATTGTCATAATTCCCCACGTCCTGCTCGGTAATGTTGAAGGTATCATCGCCAGCATCCTGCAAATCGCCTCCATCTCCCATGCCCCCCTCTACCAGTTCCTTGGATAGGTCCTCAATATTAGGCGTGGCATCAGAGAATATCTCTTTCTGAACTTGCACCGTTTCCAGTGATTTGGACATCTTGACGACCTGGCCGTCAACCAGCTGCAACTGATTGTTCTGTTGTGCCAGGCAGACGACATGGAGATAATGGCCTTCTACAAAAAGGCCAACCGCCATTTTTCCCGAAAATTCCTTATACTTGGCCATAATTCAATCCCTATGATTATGCTAATTTGAGTAATTGCTGAACTCTTCTCTTGTTATTTGAATAATTAACGGCAGTTTCTGACGAAATCTTACGTTCAAAAAATAATCGCGCCAGATCCTGCTCCATGGTTATCATTCCCCACTGATGACCTTCGCTGATCATCTGATAAATTTCATTGGTATTATTGTTCTTGATGGCTGCCCGTATGGAGGGTGTCATCACCATGACCTCCTTAGCCAAAGTGCGCTCTCCCGAGAGTGTGGGAACCAATTTCTGAGACATTACCACCCGGAGTACGTCGGCGAGACGGCTTCTTACCCGGTCCTGCTCAATATTGGGAACTTCTGCTATAATACGATCAATACTCTCCACCGCCGATGAGGTATGCAGGGTTGAAAAGACTTTATGACCACTATCCGCCACCTCCAGTGCCGCCATAATTGTATCGGGATCCCTCATCTCACCGATAATTATAATATCGGGATCTTGACGCAAGGCCTCGATGGTTCCCTGTTTGAAAGAGGTTGTATCACGACCAACTTCACGATGCCGGATAATACAGCGCTTCGGCGTATGGACAAACTCAATAGGTGAAGCGATGATAATAATATGGGCATCGATACTCTGATTATTTAAATCAACAATGGCATCCAGGGTAGTACTTTTACCGGAACCGGTGATTCCGGTTACCAGCACCAGGCCTTCCTTGGTATACTGCAAATGCAAATTTTTTGTCACATGGGCATGAAAACCATATTGATCAAAGCGACGGGTGCGGGTTTCAATCGCACGCATATTGAGAGACAAAGCATTCAAATCGAAGGCAATATTGGCCCGGTTACGATAAATTTGGCCTTCACTGCTGGTGAAGGTATAGGAAAAGTCCACATTGCGGCGTTCGTAGAGTTCCTCCC
>CP070707.1:2728118-2737024 GCA_020350205.1 bacterium | reverse complement strand
TGTGACGGTACCTGTCCATTCCCCCGCCACAAACGGTCCAGCCACTTCCGGGGAAATGGTATTATCGCCGGTGGAAGCACCGAGATTGACGCTTCCGGTAAAGTTTCCTACTAACTGATTTTGATTGGTCTCAGCTCGAATGGTGACTGTAAATCCTTCCCCAGCCACTACCGGACTCTGAATTTGCTCAAAGGCAAAATGATCCAGATTTTGAGGAATAATGCTGATCAGAGGACTTTGTCCATTGGCAATCTGGGGATTATTCAAATGATAAGCAGAGACGGTATGTGAGCCGCCGCTGTTTAAAGTAACACTTAAACTTCGTGTGCCGTTTATCAATACCGTATTTGCCGGGAGTGATGCAGTCAGATCTGTGGAAGATACTCCGAATGAATCCTGTGCACTGGTTACCATATTCCAGTGGGCATCCACCCCGTTTATCTGGATGGGAAAGGGCTGACCGGCAAGTTGATCATTGGGATTGCCACTGTAACCCGGTGCAACACCCGGAGTGGGTACAATACCGGGAACCAGAACCTGGAACTGTGTAAGTGCACCCGGATTGACCCGAAATTGATTACTGCTTCCGGTATGAGGAGGTGAGGCATTGTCCGTTACCGCTAGAGAAACCCCGTTTTCAGCTTTTGTTAAAGTGACATGACCGGCATAAAGTCCCTGATTCATCACAATATTAACCGGTGTTATTGTTCCTGCTCCGCTGCTGGCGGATAGTGTCAGGGTACCTCCATATCCCACTAGCCTGTTACCGCTTTGATCTTCAGCGGTGATACTGACTGAGAAGGGGACACCGGCGGTTACCGGTCCGACAATATTACTGAAGGTAAATTGATAGAGTTCACCGGGATTCACCAGAATTTGACTACCGGTTCCAGGCAAAACCGACGGCTGAGTAATATCATGGGCTGTGACAGTTTGAACGCCGTTGGTATTCAAGGTAACCGAAAATTGTCGGGTGCCATTAAATAGCGGGGCATTCGGAGGCAGGCTGGCTGCAGGATCGCTGCTGCTCAATTGAACCGTATGAGTCACCGAACTGATAACATTCCACCAGTTATCGATGGCATTCACTCGCACCAAAATGCTGGTGCCGGCTAATACAGGATTTACCGTGCCGGTTTTACCCGGGGCAATACCGGGGGTAGCCGTTTCTCCAGGCATTAAGACCTGAAGCTTTGACAGACTGCCGGGTTGAACAGTAAATTGATTACTGGTACCGGTATGTGGTGGAGAGGTGCGATCACTAACCGTCACCGATACAAATGAAGCAGCTCGGGTAAGTGTGATCTGGCCCGACCATAATCCATCAACCATGTTAACCTCTGAAGGGGTGATAGTCTGAGATCCAGTTGAGGCATCAAGATCCAGAATCCCGGTGAAATCATTGACTGGATTTCCACCAGAATCCACTGCCCGGATGGTTACGGAAAAGGGAGTACCGGCAGTTTTGGGAGAGGAGATCGGATCGAAAACAAAATGATCCAGTCCAAAAGAGATCACATCGATGGGAGAACTGATCCCATCCTGAATGGATGAATTGTTGACATCGCTGGTTGAGATGGTATGTGTTCCTGGGGTGTTCAGAGTAATTCCGACAATGAGGTGTCCCCCGGTGAGTGCGGAATTGTTTGGTAATACCGCTGCCGGATCACTGGATGTAAAGCCAATAGTGGTATTAGTTGACGTAACTTGATTCCAGTATTGGTCGGTAGCATAAACATGCATATTGAACTGGACAGATGCCTGCTGGCTCACAGGGCTGCCAGTTCTTCCGGTAACACTTCCTGGAAGAAACGTCTCTCCGGGAACCACATTAAGAATCCGTGAATATGGACGCGGAGTAGCACAAAAGCGGTTGCTTACTCCAAAAATGTTTTGGTCACTTGCCCGTACCCATACATCTCCGGTTACGTAAGGACCGTTGGTTTTCAGACCAGCCCGAAAAACCTGTATGTTTCCTATCCATCTACCGTCAACCAGGAGAATGGTTTCGGGAAAAATTCGACCCAGACCATAATCAGTATATTCGGATAGGTTAATTTCCTTGGTATAATTATTAATCTGGTTTCCCTGGGCGTCCCGGGCTGTTATTTCAACCTGAGGGATAATGTCACCTACCTCAACCTGCCCGGGGTGATTCCCGTGGGGATTGCCAATATCAGATTCAAAATGAAAATAAAGCACTTCCACTACCTCGAAAGTAGGAGAGATGCCATTTGCAACGGCGGGATCGGTGAGATCATCAGCGGTTATGGTATGACTACCGTCGGAGTTGATAGTTACTGTAAGGGTTGCTGTGCCATTTGTCAAATTCGTGACCGGGGGTAAGCTGGCATAAGGATCGCTCGTTGTCAATTGGATCAGGTCGGTCACCGGAACGACATTCCAGTTTTGATCCGTAGCATTCACGACCACCTGAAAAGATTCGCCAAGGGATTGAGTGAATGGTGTTCCCGTATATCCCGAAGGGGTACCTGGAGCGGCAGTCATTCCCGGTAGCAGAATTTGAAGTTTGGTGGCTGTTTGGGCCTGTGCCTGTGGAACCCAGCTCAATTGCAGGATGAGAAGAGCAGTTAATACGGTATAAAATGACTTTGAGGTCATCAGAGTTTTAAAACAATACTTCTTCATGTGAAAACCTCCATATATCACAAATTATTTTCATTGTTATCTGACTGATCCTGTTGCTCTAAGGATTTTTTTTCATCAGTTTTTGGTGACTTTTGATCAAGTTTTTCTAATAATAAATTGATATCTTCTGCAATTTCATGCAGATAATCGTTTGTCCGAAGATTGATTCGGGAGTCATATTTTCCTTTTAATGCTCGCTCCAGTACCCGCTGAATTTGAATCATTGGTCCTACAATGCGATGTGATAGGCGCATGCCAAACCAGAAATTGAAGCCGCTGATCACCAGGACCATCAGGAAGATAATGGAAAAGCGGATATACAGCATCACATCGTAGGATCGGTGTATATTGAGAGATTCAACCACATAAAGTAGAATTGTGAAAATCCCAATTTCAATGGCACTGAGAAGGGTGAACGCCCCTGTGAACGCATATTGAATGTTGGGTTTTAAATAATAAAATTTACGCATTTATCAATTTCCTGGGTTCAATTTTTTAAACCAGTGTACCATAAATAGCAACCCTGGTCTTCCATTTCGCTTGCACGGTATTTTTCCTGTTTACTTCTGTTGATCAATTGTAATATTCGTTCGATATTGACCATTCTTTAGGAAAAGTGTACTTTTTTAAGAAATTGTTTTGATTGATATTTTTTTAGTTTTACAGATTTCTCTAAAGATTTTTGTCTTTTGTTTTTAAAATTAGATAAATCCAAGTTTTACACCTGTGATTTACCCCTGTTTATTCTATTCACAATGGATAATTTTCTTAAAATACTTTTACCTTTTTTTTCTGTTGTTTATTTTCTTATGGTACTCGTGTGAGTCTGATTCCGGGTCGATTTGATCCTCGGCTTTAAAAATCAAAAAGGAGAAATTATGTTAAAATCTGTTTTCCTTCCTTTATATGTGTTCTGTTTGGTTTTCTTTCAAATGACACTTTTCGCTCAGCAGCAGAGTCATCCATTCTCAGTGCAGGATTTGGTCAGGATGGATCAAATATCAAATCCGAGATTGTCTCCAAATGGTAAGCAGATTGTTTTCGTGATACGATCGACCGATCTGGAAGCAAATCGCGGCCGCAAGAATATCTGGCTGACGGATATCGATGGGAAAAATTTAAGACAATTAACCGCCGATCCTGCTAATGATACCGATCCGGTCTGGCATACCGATGGTAAATCGATCTGGTTTATTTCATCCAGAACAGGTACGGCACAAATTTGGCGTATACATCTTGACTCAGGTGATTACCAGCAAATCACTGATTTTCCACTGGATGTCAGCAATTTAATGTTATCACCGGATGGAAAATATTTGGCTTTCACCATGAAAGTCTTCCCTAACTTGACCATTGAAGAAACTAAGTCAAAATTGGATGAATATTCTCAACGGCCATATAGTGGTGTGATCTATGACCAACTTCTGATCAGGCACTGGGATGAATGGAAAGATGGCCGAAGGTCTCATTTATTTGTACACCCGGTTGCGGGAGGGAAGACAGTGGATGTTATGAAAAATATGAATGCGGATACACCATCGCAACCCTTTGGAGATACCCAGGAAATTTGTTTTACACCAGACGCGCGGGGAATTATCTTTACTGCCAAGGATGAAGGTAAAACCGAAGCCTGGTCTACGAATTTTGATCTGTTTTTTGTTCCCTTTGATGCCTCTCAACCCCCGCGTTGTCTGACGGGAGATAATCAGGCCTGGGACAGTCATCCATCCTTTTCTCCGGACGGAAAATTCCTGGCATATCTGGCAATGGAAAAACCCCAGCATGAACGAGATCAGTTTAAACTGGTTCTTCAATCATGGCCAGATGGACCCAAACAATTTATGGCAAAACAATGGGACCGAACCATAGACAGTTATATCTGGGGTGAGGATGGTAAGTATATTTATGCCCTGGTTCCAGATTTAGGGCAGGGCGCTTTATTTTCAATTGAAGTATCATCCGGAAAAGTCAGTCTGGTGATGGGTGATGGGAATATAAAATCACCGTCACTTTCAGGAAAAATGATTATCTTCGGATTGGATAATCTGAAATCTCCAGTAGAGTTATTTAAAATGAACACCAAAGGAGAAAAATTACAACAAATCACGGCTATGAATCGGAACCGTTTAGCCGCTGTAGAAATGGGAGATTTTGAACAATTTACTTTCTCAGGTTGGAATGATGAGACAGTTTATGGCTACCTGGTCAAACCAGTGGATTTCGATCCCCAGAAAAAGTATCCGGTTGCCTTCCTCATTCATGGAGGACCCCATGGTTCATTCGGAAATCGATTTCACTATCGCTGGAATCCTCAGACCTACAGCGGGGCAGGATTTGCGGCCGTGATGATTGACTTTCACGGCTCAAAAGGATATGGACAGAAATTTCTGGATTCAATTCAGGAGGATTGGGGTGGAAAAACATTAATCGATTTACAGAAAGGATTGGCTGCGGCTCTGGATAGATATCCTTTCCTGGACAGGGACCGAGTGGGTGCGCTGGGTGCCTCCTATGGGGGTTATATGATTAATTGGATTGCCGGAAATTGGCCCGATGGTTTCCGTTGCCTGGTCAACCATGACGGTAATTTAGATGAACGTATGGCCTATTATAATACGGAAGAGTTATGGTTTCCGGAGTGGGAACACGGGGGGACCCCCTGGGATAATCCGGAAGGCTACGAGAAGCAGAATCCGGTCAATTTTTCACAAAACTGGAAGACCCCAATGCTGGTGATTCACAGTCAACTGGATTACCGGGTGGTTGTTACGCAGGCCATAGGCACTTTTAACTTACTGCAGCGCAAAGGTATACCCAGTAAATTTCTTTATTTCCCTGATGAGAATCACTGGGTTCTCAAACCTCAGAATAGTATTTTCTGGCACGACACGGTTATCGGTTGGCTAGATCAGTGGTTGAAAAAATGAGATTAAAGACTAAAGATCAAAGACTAAAGATTTTATAAAAAGTATCCATGCGTTCAAATTTCCGGGGTAGAGTCGGAGTCTGGGGAAGATTTAATTTTTGAGTGCATGGATTAAAGATGAGAGGGAAAAAGAAAGAGAATTCAATTTTCGGTTGTCTTCGAGAATAAGATGGCATTTCGGCTCTTATTACAAATCCTGCGCTAGCGGACTGAAACAATCCCCAGTATCATACCATTACCTGAATTTTTTTTCTAAACTGTGACCATTTCATCCGACAATATAGGGTAACAGATGATGGAGGATTTAATAGTGCAGAATGATCAAAACAAATTAGTGGATCAGGTAAAAAATGATACGATTGCTGATTTTCTCAAAACCGAAAATCAGTTCAAAAATGGTGCAAACTGGTTTTACTGGATTGCAGCCTTATCCGTGATTAATTCATTGATTATTTTGTTCGGCGGCGAAATCAGTTTTATTGTAGGCCTGGGTATTACCCAGATTGTGGATGCCGTTTCCTGGGAATTAAAAAATTCGGAAGGTATGAATTTGGATTACCTCTTCTTTATGGTCAGCCTTTTTATTTCAGGGGTATTTGTCATTTTTGGCTACTTTTCAAGGAAAAGAATGACCAGTGTGTACATTACGGGCATGGTATTATATGCTGCCGATGGTCTAATCTTTCTGTTAGTAGGGGATTGGTTAAGTATTGGTTTTCATGTATTTGTATTATTCAGTTTATTTGGGGGCTTAAAAGCCTTGAAAACCATAAATGCGTCATACCAACCGGAATTGTCCATGAACAAGCCGATCGGTTAAAAAGCAATTTCTGTTTATAGTGCTAAGGAAATTTGCTTTGGATTTTTGGGAGATAATTTTATATCCACCCTGATTATAAATACTGAGTGTCATACTTTGCAATGGGCATGCTCACCGAGAAGCAGGATCCCCTTTTCCTGTTGGGTTCGTACCAGATTTTTCCCTCCATTTGGGTAACCAGGAAATTTGCTACCGCTAATCCGTATCCGGTCGAGTTTTCTTTGCCGGTTGGCATGGTACTAATTTTTGAACCGGCTTTAAACAATTCTTCTATTTCCTCCTCCGGAATACCTGGCCCCTCATCCATTATTTGCCAGATAAGCTTATCTTTGGATTCAGTAATCTTTACTTCAATTTTTTGGCCAGGCTTCGAAAATTTTACTGCATTGGATAACAGGTTGTCGAAAACCGCCGCCAGCGCCACCCGATCTGCTTTAATATATCTGTGTTTACTCTTGGAATTTACGGTGAGATGGATATTCTTTCGACTGGCCCGGTTTTGGTAAAATTGGCAAACACGATCGGTTAACAGAGACAGATCCACCTGCTCCATAACCATAGCGGGTTTGGCTACCGCAGAGGTACCCATCAATTGATGGGTGGTGTGCATCATTAAGGTGCTTGCATGAATCAAACCGTTCAACCAGCTGTGCACCTGGGGATCGGGATAATCCTTTAAACTGGTTTTTAGTAGATGGACCGTTCCTTCAATGACCGTTAAATAATTACTTAATGCATGGGCAGCGAATCCCAGCGCATGTTTATCCAGCCCGGATAGATTTTCCAAATTCTGCAATGCTTCATCCAATTGGGATTTTGCCGTTTTAATTAATTCTTCGGTAATTTCTTTCTTTGATGTCATGGAAATTAATCCTCCTTGTGGCTTTCTGCTTACCCTGCTTGATTCGGTCAGGAAATGAACTTATAGCACTCGATTTTGTTCTGGGAGTTGTGCCCGGGCTAGTTTATCATTTCCAGAATTCCCATAATATATTTCCAATGTAATAAGTTAAAAAGTGGCATCAAAATATGCCAGTGCTTTTTAGCAGTCTTTCTCTTGAATATGATTAAAATGTAGTAAAAATTGATCTAGCGGAGATGCCACCGACAGGGAAACCTAAAATTCCAGGGATATACCACCAACCGGGAGGGTGTTATAGTGCAGAATCTCATCAACGGTTCCGTCATCATTGTATTGGTAGCTCCAAACATTATTGCGGTTATATATATTAACCAAGTCAAAGAATACGACCAGATTAAGTTTCTGAAAAATAAAACGTCGATCAATCCTGATATCTAACCGATGATATACTGGATAACGGCGGGTATTCAGGGATTGCCCGGCTTCCACAATCCATTCACGTAATTCCGGATAATACACCGGGGGGGTATAGGGGCGTCCTCCCATATATCTGAATTTGACACTCAGTTCCATTTCATCGGCAGGTAAAAACGGCAGCCAGGAAAAAATTTGGAACCAGATATTGGATCGCATGTGTTGGTACCAGTCCTGTTCCCGGAATGGATATTTGTAACCGGCCAGGAAATTTAAAACGTGTCTGTAATCATAGTCTGACGGATAATAACTCTCGAATCGTGGGTCCAGGGACCTCGACTGAGAATAGGCATAGCTGACAATAGAAGAAAATCGATGAACTAATTTCTTCTGAAGAAATATCTCGAATCCTTTGGAATCTCCCGACCCGTCATTCAGGTAGGTCCCATCATCGAAATCAAAGGGATCATCTGTCGTTAAGGTCTTATTTATGGGGACATCCCGGTAATCTTTGTAATACAATTCCAGCATGATTTTAAAATCATCCCGAATCAAATAGTCTATTCCCCCCACATATTGATGATTATATTTGCTTCTTAGCACTCGATTGGTTTCATTTCCAGCCAGTTCGATGTAGGAAGGGCTCTGGTAATGTTTCCCGTAGGCCAGGTTAAGGGAGAGTCCTGATAGCAGCTGATGGGAGAGGCCCAGGCGGGGACTCCAGGCATTAAAACCTGTATATTCAAAATAATCATATCGGATACCGCCGGTAATTCTCCAGCGATATAAGAAATCCCAACTGAATTGGGCATAGGTAGCGGCCTTTGATGAGGTGACCTTGCGGTCGATTCGGTATTCCGGATAGGTTCGAAAAATACCGATAGCCGAATCCGGCTTCGCTGCATTGGGGTCATAGATGAAAAGGGTGTCCGGATCATTTTTGACATCGTAATTAAATCTGCTCACTTTGAAAGAGGCCCCAAAATCAAGATTGAGTCTTTGTGCAGGGCTCCAGACAAAATCCGTTTTTGCGGTATATTCATTTTCACGGGAGTCATTCACAAAAAATACCTCTCGACCAGGATTCTCATATACTTCCGCGAAATAATCACTCTGAACGCCGGAAAGAGTGGTAAAAGAGTACAGTTGGCGGTTCCAGATGGTCTTCAGTGTAGCCCCGTATATGAATTGCTGATTGCGGGTATCCACGTTTTCAGCCCCGCGACTAAAACCTG
>CP070707.1:2680743-2728018 GCA_020350205.1 bacterium | reverse complement strand
CTCAATAGATGCAGTTATTCACCGATGAGTTCATGAATTTTTCCAACCAATTCTTCATCCCGGAAAGGCTTGGGAATAAAATCGTCTGCTCCCAGTTCCTTGGCCTGACTGGTTTCTTTCGGAGTATCTTTGGCAGAGAGCATAACCACGGGGATTTCAGTCCTGGCTTTAATTGCTTTCAGTATGTCCAATCCATTCACATCAGGTAACATAATATCCAGAATTACCAGATCAGGATTTTCTGAATCTAAGTAAGAGAACGCTTCCTTCCCGGTGCCAACTGAAATAACATTATAACTCTCATTTTCCAAAGCAATTTCTACCATTTTACGAATCACAATACTGTCATCTACCACAAGTATGGTCTTCTGATCTTCTGCTGCAGGATGTGGGGTAACCTCTGCAGCTTCCTGATCGCTTTCCTCAGCTTGAACCTCTGGTAAATCGTCCTGCTCAGGAAGGGAGAGGTCTTCTTCGGGAGGTGCTATCGTTTCTTCTTCCACTAAATCCGATTCCATTTTTAGATCGGTTTCAGGTTCTGCTTCACTGATATCCTCCGGTATTTCAATCTCCTCTTGTTCAGTGGGAGATGGAGTCGATTCCGGCTGTATTTGTTCTTCAGACCACTGAGCCATTTCCTCTTCGTCCAAAATCTTGGGTCCTCCGCCCTCCTGATCTGAGACAGATTCCTCTTTCAAAAGGTCATTAATTAGACTATCCAGATCCTGCTCACTTCCCTCTTCACTTTCTTCGGCTGGTTCTTCGATTTTCAGTTCTTCAAATCCCTCGCTTTCCTCATCCGGAGGGAGTTGAGAAAATTCATCACCAGCCTCCTGTGCAAACTCCTCAGGAGCTATCAGTTCCTCACTTTCGCTCTCCTCCTCAGTCTGAAAAGACAAATCCTGATCTTCAGGCAGGTCGGGCGTTTTTTCCGGTTCACTAAATTCCTGTGGTTCACTCTCTTCAAATGCGGACTCTTCTGCTAATTCTGTCTCTTCCTTTACTTCTTCAAAGGCACTTAATGTTTCATCTTGAAATTCAACTGGTTCTTCTTCTGATTCCCCCGTTTCCGTGACAGGAACTTCGCCACCTTCCAGTAGAACTAAGCCCATCTCCTGCAATTTATCAAGAGCTTTCTGCACTTCCTGCAGATCGGTCTCCAAAAATCCGGCAATATCATTTCCATTCATACTACCATCCAAGGAGAAAAGGACTTTCCATTCCGAAATGTAAAGTTTAATGTCATGGATTTTGTCGGCTAATTGCTCAGATCGAACGAAAACCTGATTCACGTTTTACTCCTTATTTTTAAATAATATAATTACATTCCAATGTGGGAATAATCGGAATGATTGGTATTTAGCTTTAATTTTTTTAATAATTTAAATAAATATCAAAAAAAAATTTAGCACCTTTATCAAAAGATGTCAAGTGAAATAAACCCATAAATTTACAGGTACTTTCTTCAACCGTGGGTATCTGCAAAATAAACCGCCCAAATTTATCATAAACGTATTTTTTATGTATAAAAATACTGTTTTATATTCCTAGTTGGAAAAAATTTAAAAAGTATTTAATTTCAATTTATAGGTGAGCGACATGTTCTGACTGAAGATTTTTATACTTTTACCTTTACCATTCGCTGTCAAAGTCCCCCTGTTTAGACACCATGCCTGGAGGAAACTGAGAGGCATGTGAGGTGAAATTAGAATTTTCTACCAGCGTTGTGAGGGGAAAATCAAAAAAGCAGAATAACTCGATAACAAATAGATATACAGAAGAAGAATTCTTTATTTTTTGTTTCAAACTACTTAACTGAATGAAAAATAATGGGTCAATTAATTCAAAAGGAATGAGGCTGTGGACGAACTTAATCAGCTTATTTTGCAGCGTCGGGATAAACTGGAGAAATTACACAAACTGGGGATAAATCCCTATCCTTACCATTTCGATCGAACGCATACTTCTCAGGAAATAATCGATCAATTTCAAGATCTCAATGAGAAAGGAGTGAGTGTAGCTGGCAGAATCATGTCTAACCGACAAATGGGAAAAGCCGCATTTTTCCATCTCCAGGATATGAAAGGGAAAATTCAGGTATACCTGAAAAAAGATGAGGTGGGTGATACCGAATTCGAGCTTTATAAATTACTCGATATCGGAGATATTGTTGGAATTTTTGGAAAGGTATTTAAAACTCGAACCGGCGAGATTAGTATATTTTGTCAAAAACTGGAACTGTTATCGAAATCGCTCAGACCCCTACCCATTGTAAAAGAGAAAATTGAAGATGACCATAAAGTTGTTTTCGATCCTTTCTCCGACAAAGAGTTGCGCTATCGGCAACGATATGTAGATTTAGTGGTAAATCCACATGTCCGCGAGGTATTTATTAAAAGATCAAAAATTATCACCGGAATGAGACAATTTCTCGATCAATACGAATTTTTAGAGGTTCAAACTCCCATCCTGCAACCGCTCTATGGAGGTGCAACTGCTCGTCCGTTTGTAACTCATCATAATGCTTTGGATATGAAGCTATATCTTCGGATTGCCGATGAATTATACCTTAAACGTCTCATAATAGGTGGGTTTGAAGGCGTTTATGAATTCGGCAATGATTTTCGGAATGAGGGTATTGACCGATTCCACAATCCGGAATTTACCCAGATGGAACTGTATGTGGCTTATAAAGATTATGCCTGGATGATGGAATTTACTGAAAATATGGTTTCCCAGACTGCCCATAAGGTTCTTGGTAATATGAAAATTAAATTCCAGAATCAGACTATCGATTTAACACCACCCTGGAAACGTCTCCCCCTGTTCGAGGGCATAAAGGAGTATACGGGTATCGATATATCACAAATGGAAGAAGAGGCCCTGCGAAATACTGCAGAAGATTTGGGAATTGCAGCTGAAAACAGCTGGGGAAGTGGTAAAATTATAGATGAGATATTCGGAGAGTTTGTCGAACCCAAATTGATCCAACCGACATTTATCACTGATTATCCCGTAGAAATGTCACCCCTGGCAAAAAAGCATCGGGAAAATCCTCGGCTGGTCGAACGCTTTGAGCCCATTATTGCCGGAAAGGAAATTGGAAATGCCTTCAGTGAGTTAAACGATCCGTTGGATCAAAGAGAGCGGTTTGAGGCGCAGATGAATTTACGGGCCAAAGGGGATGAAGAAGCACAAGTACTGGATGAAGATTTTCTCCGGGCACTCGAATATGGAATGCCTCCAACGGCGGGATTGGGGATTGGCATCGACCGCTTGGTGATGTTACTGACCGATTCAGCCTCTATCCGGGATGTCATTTTTTTCCCGCAAATGCGACCTGAATAGTAAATCAGGATTAAGTCGAATGGAATATTGTACGGTAGTCCCATGGGTATCGATACTAACGGTCTTTACCATGATAAAAGCTCAGGATCCGGTTCGGGTGGAACCACCCCCACATACCTATCAGGCTTTTTTTACTAAAATTGGCTGTGAAAACTGGGGCTATGGCGGGATCGATGTCGTAGGCAGTGACAGTATGGTATTTCCTTTTTCAAACCCGGCACTGCTATCTGCAGAACATCTTTCCGCGGGAATCGAATTAACCAAAAATGAAAATTCCAGAGATCCTTTTTCATTCAAGTTTGCTAATAGATGGTTACTCCCCAGTTATGCAGTTATTCAATTTCCGCTAAAAGCCTGGAAAATGGCGGCGGGCTATGCCAATTACTATGATCTACACATCGTGTTTGACCCGGAAGAAATCAGAACCATACAACAACCCGCTGGGACCGGAGAATACTTGGAAGCTCAGATAAAAATTCAACTTCATAATTTTTTTTATGCGGTTCAATACAGCATTCATCCCAAGTTTTCAATCGGCCTGAATTTGGGGGCAAACTACTTGAGAAGACGTGAAGAGATTTTTAGAATGGAGGCCAGAGGAGATGATTGGAACTGGCAATCTGCTGTGGGATTGGCTTACATCCCGGATGATAATTTAACATTTGCCGCTTCTTTCAAATATCTGGGTGATATTAACTATACCATCGAAATTTCAGGAAACGAACTTCTTATTGCAGAACCGGATACAGGAATCGTTGGCGGCAATGAACCCCCCATCGCCTCGCTGCAACAAGAATTTACCGGAGAAGCACGCTTTCCCTGGGAAATCAAACTGGGATTAAGCTATCGTTTTCTCTCAGTATTTCAAATATTCTCTATGATCAATTTTCAGAAAGGGTCCAGAGTAAATTCCATGTATGACGATCAGCAACAGTTTCATATCGGTTTGCAAGCACGGGCATTTCCCACAACCCATCTCTCATTTGGATTTTTCACACAGTGGGAAGCTGATGACCGGGATCCGTCAATTGGAAAATATTTAAGCAGTAAATTTATTACCTTAGGACTTTCGCAGAAACTTTTCAGAAAATTCCAGTTTAATATAAGCTATCTGGATAGCAGGCTTTTTACAGATCCAGAGGTAGAGAGAAGTTTTGCTGAAAAAGCAGAAGGGTTTTATCAAAGCCGAATTTTATTGGGTTTACAATATATATTTCTCTAATTCTTTTACGGATAGAATTTCATGAGTTACCAGACATTCATTGCCAAACGGTATTTTCGAGCCAAGCGGAAAACAGGATTCATCTCCATCATCACTTATGTTTCCATTATCGGTGTAATGATCGGTGTCGCAGCCCTGGACATCGTTCTTTCCTCCTTTAACGGTTTTGAAGACGAAGTCCGAACCCGTCTGTTCAATGCGGATGCCCATATTCAGTTACGAAAATACTATGTTGAAGGAATCGAAAACTACCGGGTATTAATGGATACTCTTCTCACCGTTCCGCGGGTAATCGGGGTATCACCGGTAATCACCAGGGAAGGGGTTTGCCGATCCCGGGACAACAATCAGCCGGTTGTGATCCGGGCAGTAGATCCCGAAACAGTAGGCAAAGTCAACGAAATACCTAAAAGTATTGTCAGCGGAGAATTCAGATTAGGTATTCAGCAATTTGAAGATCGGGAGCTGCCTGGAATTGTTCTGGGCAGATATCTCGCCGAAAGTCTGATGATCTTTTCGCCCGGTCAGATCGTGACCCTTTTCATCATTCCCCGGGATGCCAATATTTTTTCCAGCCCGCGTGTTAAGCAATTCCTGGTCACCGGAATTAGCGAAGTCGGTTTCTATGAATACGACAAGGTTATGGCCTATATCTCTATTGATTCTGGGCAAAAACTATTTAACCTGCCTGATGTAGTATCCTGGATTGAAATAAAACTTGACGATTACAACCAGGCGGGCCGGGTTGCGCCTCAGATCGAGACTCTGGTTGGAGGATATCCATTTGTAACCAAAACCTGGTTTGAGTTGAATAAAAGTCTCTACAGCTGGATGACCATTGAAAAGTGGGGCGCATTCGTTATTCTCTGCCTTATCATCACGGTTGCGGCATTTAATATTGTCAGTTCTCTCATTATGATTGTCATGGAAAAGACCCGTGAGATTGGTATTTTAAAGAGTATGGGCGCTTCCTCACGGGGAATTATGAAAATATTTTTATTCGAGGGGGTGCTGGTCGGATTAATTGGCACCTTACTGGGAAATCTGGTGGGGTTTACGGTGAGTTATCTTCAACAGACCTTCGGATTACTGCGACTCCCTCCGGATGTCTATCTGATTGACAAATTGCCCATGAAAATGCAACCATTCGATTTTATTATGATTTCAGTCGCAGCCATCTTGTTATGCCTCATTGCTTCTGTCTACCCGGCCTACAAAGCCTCCAGATTAGAACCGGTAGAAGCGATTCGTTATGAATAAACAGGATCTGAATCAGCAATTTGATAATATAAAGGTACTTTATCTAAAATCGGAAAACCAGAATTAACATATGACCAACACGAAAAACTATATTTTAGAAACCCATCACATCGAAAAGCATTACCAGTCCGGTCCGGAGACTCTCAAAGTGCTCAGGGGAATAGACTTAAAGATTCAACCGGGAGAAATTCTGGTTATTATGGGACCTTCAGGAGTCGGAAAAAGTACCCTGCTCCATATTATGGGAACATTGGATAAACCAACTTTTGGCGAAATTATTATCGATAATCAGAAAGTTTCCAATCTCTCTGAACTGGCACTGTCCCAGTTCCGGAACCGGAATATCGGATTTGTCTTTCAATTTCACTATCTGCTACCGGAATTTAATGCCCGTGAGAATTTACTCATCCCCCGGATGATTAAAGGCGACGACTGGAAAAATGATACTTCCCGGGCAGATGAACTGTTAATCGAGGTGGGATTGGAAAAACGCCTTCACCATCGTCCCTCACAGCTTTCCGGTGGAGAATTACAAAGAGTTGCAGTCGCGAGAGCACTGATGAATCGTCCGAAGCTGATTCTGGCAGATGAACCTACCGGCAACCTTGATACCCAAAACAGCCATGCCCTTTTCGATCTCATCTTGAAACTGAATGAAAAGTATCAGCAGACTTTTGTCATTGTCACGCATAATGAAATGTTTGCAAATCAGTGCCATCGGGTCATTCACCTCCTGGATGGTACCATAGAGACTGAAAAAATCATTCGCCCGCTCTAAACATGGCAAATATCCCCAAATCAATTGGCGCCATTGATGTACAGTATGTAAAAGGTGTAGGCAGCGCCAGAGCCGAACAGCTAAAAAACATAGGTATTCAGACTGTTCAGGATTTGCTGAATTATATTCCCCGGCGCTATCTGGATCGCAGCACCATTCATAAAATCAGCCAACTTTCTATTAACTCCGAAACCACTGTCGTTGGACGGGTTGTAAAAATTAAAAAGATTCCCAGGCCCCGCCAAAGACTGATTGTCACTATTTATGACAAAACCGGTTTATTGGATGGGGTATGGTTTAATCAGGTCGATTATTTTGCAAAGGTTTTCGAAGTTGACCAGGAAGTGGCCTATAGCGGAAAAATCGGTTTCTATAAAGGCTGGCAAATGATTCATCCGGATTTTGATATCATCGAGGAATCCAAAGACCAGTTACACACCGGACAGATTATCCCCCTGTATCCGAGCAGTGAACAGCTGCGCACCAGGGGTCTCAGCTCGCGGGGATTTCGGCGGATCATACACCATGCCCTGGAAAAATATGGGACTATGATTCAGGAGAATTTACCTGCTTTTCTGATTGAGAAATACAAATTGATGTCGAGACCGGAAACCTACCACGCCATACACTTCCCGAAGAAGATGGAAGAAATTAATCAGCCCATGCGTCGCCTGAAATACGAGGAACTGTTCTATATGCAATTATTGATGGCCCTGCGTCATTATACCCAAAGATCGGGTATTCAGGGGGCTCCAATGACTACAACCGGGGTTATTATTCAAAAAGTCTATCAGAAAATTCCATACGAATTAACCGGTGCACAAAGGCGGGTACTCAAAGAAATGTATAACGATATTAAAAGCGGGCATCCCATGAATCGCCTGTTACAGGGAGATGTGGGATCCGGAAAAACAGTAGTCGCTCTTATTATCGCCCTGATTGCAATTGAAAACGGATATCAGACTGCCTTAATGGCACCGACAGAAATTCTCGCCGAACAACATTATATCAATATCCGCAATCTGTTACGTGATATTCCTGTCTCCATACAGTTACTTATCGGTTCTGTCAAGAACCAGCAGAAAAAAAAGATCCATGATACACTGAAGTCAGGTGAAACCAACCTGGTCATCGGAACCCATGCCCTGGTTCAGGAGACGGTAGAATTTAAAAAGCTTGGACTGGTGATCATCGATGAACAGCATCGTTTTGGCGTAGTACAACGCGGCGAACTGATAGGAAAAGGATTGAATCCGCATGTTCTGGTAATGACCGCCACACCCATTCCCAGAACGCTCGCTATGACCTTCTACGGAGATTTGGACACTTCAGTCATTGACGAAATGCCGCCTGGAAGGAAATCGATTAGCACTGTCTGGCGCAAGGAAAACAAGCTCACCCAGGTTTATAACTTTATTCGTGAGCGGGCTGATGCCGGAGAGAGGGTGTATGTGGTTTACCCACTGGTGGAAGAATCGGAAAAAATGGATTTAAAAGCCGCCACGGAAAGTTATCAATTCCTGCAAAATAAAATATTCCCTGAGTTTAATTTAGCTCTCATTCACGGCAGAATGCGTCAGGATGAAAAAGAAACCGCCATGAAGAAATTTAAAAAAGGAGAGATATCAATTCTGGTTAGCACCTCTGTCATCGAGGTGGGTGTGGATGTCCCGGAGGCAACAATCATGCTAATTGAGCATGCTGAACGGTTTGGGTTGAGTCAATTGCATCAATTAAGGGGACGGGTTGGACGAGGTCTTAAAAAATCGTACTGTATCATGATCACCCCCGAAGAAGTGAATGAGATCGCGGTCCAGCGTCTTCGTATGATGGAAAAAACCAATGACGGTTTTCTCATCGCCGAAGAGGATTTACGATTACGAGGCAGCGGTGAGTTTTTTGGCACCCGTCAACATGGACTACCGGATTTAAAATATGCAGACCTTGTAAATGACCTGAAAATTGTTGAGGTCGCCCGAAAAGATGCCTTTGAAATTATCGCAAATGATCCACAAGTACGACTTGAAAATCATCAGTTGATCAGGGAATACTTCCAGGAAAATTATCTAGCTAAATATGAAACCATCCGGATTTCCTGAAAAAATGATTCTTACTCCTAAGCAGAGGGTTTTCTAAAGCTGTCTGACCTTAAGAATAAAACAAATTATCGATTCGATCAAATAAAAGCTGTTTATTCAGCGAAATAATAAATCTTTGTCAGCCATTTGCTGGTATCTGGCTCAGATATTGGGTCGGTAATGTATTCCTCAATTACCGGAGATTTCTGGCGTAATCCGTTCCCGGTCAGATATAAGTCTAGTGCCTGATGGGCATAACCCAAGCTCTCATAGTCACCAAAATAATCAATCAGATATGCTGTTTGAGCGGGAACATGAACCATCTGAACAGATCCACCGCTCAGGCTTCCGCGGATTGGAAAAGCAGCGGCCATATCGGTGTTCATATTCTGTTCATCCCAGCTAAAATATATCCCGGCAGGTGCACCGATTATTCTCAAATTTTTCTTTTTTATTTCTTGCTGAAGCGTTGAAAACGAGTTTTGAAAAAATGATTGCATGCCACTAAATGCCACCATGTCCCTGATACCGGCATAATTTTTTGCAGGAAAAATGATTTTTTGAATTTTATAGCTTTCAATGGCAGCTTTTTCCTGCTCAATAATGTTTTTCAGGAGACCTAGACCCCTGTCAAAATCATTTCCGATCATGGATTCCATGCTCATAAAGAGCATAATAATATTCCAGGGAAACGGCATTTCTCCCTGAAATCCCCACGCTACCTGAGTTACACCCTCATCGACTTCAATCAGCCGAACATAACCATCGGATTCACTCTCCCAAGGTTCAAGAAAATGGAGGTGATATGCAATTTCCTCATAAGTTTTTATTCCCGTATTAGTCATTTCCCCTTTTCCGGTCAGTTCCGGATCTCCAACCCATATATACTTCGACCCCACCTCACCATCCGTACCTTCAATTGTTACCCGCATCAGGGAATCCTGCGCTGCCCAGGGTGACCAAGCCTGCCAATTTCTCCAATATTTGACATGATTAAAAACCTGTTCTTTTGATGCAGAAATATTTATGGTTCGTTCCACATGGTAATCTTTTGGGACAACCAGGCCAACAATAATAATCAGAGCCACCAGAATTAATATGGCTATACCCAGAATTTTTAAAACCTTCATGTATGCCTCCTAATTTATAATAATGAAAAAATCGTATCATTTTACATGTGAAGAGAGGATAACGCAAATCAATTTATGCAAAAAGATTATTTTTACTGGAGTCTTATTCCGGCCAGGAAAATTTAATTCAGGGCAGTCTTTTTTTAATGCGATTCCATGAATCTGTGATTAAAAAACTCTCATCCATCTGATGGACCATCTGTTCAAAACGCTTTATCGGGATAGCAAAAGAGAGAGTATTTGGTGGTGTGTGTGGACGGGCGGAAACATCAAACATACCCAGAATACAACGGGGATACTCTGTGCGGGATTCCTCCATAGGATAATTGATGATGGAAGCACATCCCGCTCCCATGGGTGTAATCACTCCCAGCGAATCAGGTCGGTCAAAATTGGCCAGAGTAAATAATCCCGCCAGTACATCCGGGGTTGCAAAGAAAATGACTGCAACCGGTTGTTCACCATGACGCAGTTTATCCCAGCGCTTAAACACCAGATACTTCCCGGGTGCCTCAAACGGGGGGTGGTTCTTTAGATGCTCCCGCACCAGTTCTGGTGATTTTTTATAACGCTCTCCCTCCACCTGATCGGGTATTCCACAGGAAAGAAAATATTCAAAATCGGGTCTGATTTTGTGATTAAAACCAGTATACCTCTTTCCACCTGAACAACCACCACTTTCCCGGTGGTAAATGTATGTATTCCCCTCTCGAACCTTATCCAAGTTCCCGATCAGACAACGGAGACCGGATGATTTTTCCTGAGGATCATCTTCCAGAAGATGGTTTGTATAATAATAGCAAATGGGTAATTCCGACTGGGGAAAATATTTTTCCCATCTATCCATAAAGTATTGCTGAAATTCTGTTATCATGGGTTCTCCTTCCATCAATGATTCAAGGTTGTATTCAAAAAAATCCAAGGAGCGAGAACATGTAAAACTCATGATGAAATATTCTACTTCATCTTTCCAATTCTCAAGTTCATTTAGATATTTCAGGGCAGTTTAATATTCGGCAGTTATTCACTTTATTTGTCAGTCAAATTCTCATTTTTTCTTGAAAACAATTCTATTCCCATCACTGTAAATCCGCCAAAAAGGAATCCTTCAAAGGCCCCCAGGATCAGACGGGACAATTTGCCAAAATGCGCTTCTCCAAAAAGATTAGCCAGTGGTTCCAATTTCAACTGTGAATCAGCAAAAGATCTGGCAATAGATTCTATGCTGGCACTAAAAAGATTACCTTCTATAAAGGTTAATAAAATGGCTGCTAACATCGCTCCTAGCGCAGCGAGTGATACCTTCAATATCAAATTATTTTTCCCTTTGATACCGCCAAGTGCTGCACCGGCTGCCAGACCCAATCCAACCAGCGCCCCTTCATATGCTCCGGCAATTCCCTTCAGTTGTTGTCCGAATAATGCAAAAAACGTATCCACACCTAAAAAATGAAGAATTGCCCCAATTCCAGCCCCTCCCAGTATTGCACCAACAATTTGCCAATAGGGACTGTGTCGGTAACTCACGACCCTGAAACAGCTTAGTCCCAGAGATATTCCAAAGCCTGCAAACATGCTGGCAAAGAGTCCTAAACTTGCCAGAACCAGGATCAGAGTCATAGATTCATACGCAGGCATATTGCGATAGCTGACAAGGACAATTCCTAAAAAAACTCCAACCAGTAATCCCGCAAAACCGGAACCTAATGCTCCTCCTATAGTTTGCTTCGAAATGAGGAACCTGGAACGACGGATGCGCACTGATATTAATCCCAGCAGAATTGTCATCGATATAAGCCAGGGTAGCTTCCTTAATTGAAACAGTCGTTTATCATGATCGCGAACAAATGCGAGTGAAATGGAAATCCGCATAATTCCTGCTTTACTATCGGTTTCCTGACTGAGCATACTCTTCAAATAGTTATCCGGGTACTTTTCAGCAAGAACAATCCCGGCTGCTCTCCGAACACTCATGTCTTCATCCCACAATGCGTGATGAGTCAATAGCACCATCAACTGATCATTTTTTAAATGACGCCCGCTTTGTATAGCTGCCATTCGAATGTCCGGATTAGAATTTCTGAATGCCTGCGATATATGCATAAAACCGGATTTTGAAACTAAAATCAACCATTCAGGAATGGTTTGGCCCCTATTTAACACGCTCTGTATTAATAAGTCATACTGGGTATCTGTAAGACTAAGTTGCTGCCCTAAGGGCAAAACCAGCTGCAAGGTTTCTTCATCTAAAAGAAGCTGATGGGATTCATAATTATGCAGTGCTCTCTCCATAATGGCCTGAATCCTTTTCAACAAAATTACTTCTTCAGATTGCCAGCGGGAGATTTCCGACACCAGAAAATCATGTGTCAATTCTATCCATATTTCACCTTCCTCTCTCAGGGTTCGAATGAGACGGGCCTCTGCGAGATAAGATATGACAGGTTGTAAGTGATCAGGCTGTTTGTTCTTATCTTCATGATAGAAAGCTAATTTATCTAGAGGTAAAATCTGGCGTTGTCCATCTTCGGAGATCAAAGTCAGAAGAATGAATTTCGCAAGTTGACTCTGCTTACCATCTAATCTTTGAACAACCTTATCCAGATAGTCACTCAAAATTTTCTCTGCACCACCTAACTTCAGGTAACTGGTTAAGGAGAGAACGGAGGAATTATCTCTTACATCAAACAGGGTATCACAGACAATCTGAAGCTGAGGCGGATCTATCGAATCAACATCGCACAAATCATCCACAATAGCATCGACCAGATCTTTTTCGACCTCAAAGTGTAATTTCCGACTGGGTTCAATGATTGCTCTCGCAGCCTGGGAGCAGGATAATTTCAGTAAACGATATTCGTTAAAGAATATTTCCGGAAGAACCTTTTTTAGGACATTCATATCTGCCAAATGATCCTCCCGAAGAACAAAAACGACTTTTATTTTTTGTGGTTCTATTTCAAGGAGTTGCTGTAGAGTGGATAGAAAATGTTCCTGTATTTGTGCAGAAATGTGTAAAAAAAATTGCTCAAACTGGTCAAAAATTAATATAATATTTCGATCTGTGAGTTCTTTTATATACTTGCGAAAATCCCGAATATCTATTGCGGCATCTCCGGATTTCTCGTTTGTAAAAAATTCCAGTATCTCTTCTGTTGGATTATGAAATGTCCTAAATACCAGAACTTGGTGACCTTCATTTTTGAGAGCGGGCACAATTCCAGCATGAATAATTGAACTTTTACCTACTCCGGAACGACCATATAATAAAAAAGAGCGGTGAGCTAAAATCTTTGAAGAGAGGTTCTCTATTTCAGATTCTCTTCCAAAGAAAATATCAGCATCAGTTTCCGCATAATAATCAAGAAATTTAAAAGGGCGTTTAAGGGAGAATTTCTTTTGGGATTTATGATTTCCGGATTCAATTACGGGATGCGGTTCTATCAAGAACATAAACCCATGCTTGGGAAAGGTTTTTATGTAGATGGGGTGACGTGCATTATCTCCTAAAGCTTTCCGAATATCCTTAATACACTGGCTTAATGCCCAATCCGTTACAATCACATCGGTCCAGATTTTTTCGAATAGCTCCTCTTTACTTACCAAACGATGATGATTTTCCACAAGGTAAACCAGCACATCGAAATACTTGGCATTCAGGGAAATAATTTCTCCCCTCAGACGAAGCTCCCGGTTCATCGTATCAAGGAAAATCCCATTAAACTGGTATCCTTGAATATTTTCATCCATTAAAATTTCTCAAAGTTTTCTCAAAGTTGTCTCAATTCTTTTGCAAAACATAAAAGTAAATTTGTGTAAAAATAGGACCGCGTATCGTGTTCATTTCCACATTGACACGTATTTCCCTGGTAAAACCTTACAAATATAATCGGATAATGGCGGTAATACCTAATTTAAAGATTGCAGGGTTCTCTTTTTATAAAATCACGATCAATTCCGTGCGAATTATTCAAAACGATGTATTAAAAACGTCTTTATGTTTCCACAAAAATAATACCGTCTGTACCGATTCAGGTTCCTGGTCTTTTTTTACTCCCGGGGAAAATATCATGAGGATTCTCTTGAGAGTGAAATCTTTCCGCTCTACTGAAGTCAAAGAAATACCCAACATGAAGAACGTTGCAAGGATTAGTATTAAAAGCACCGCATTGAGCACCTGTGCAATTTCATGAATGTATTGAATTTTGAGATGAAGTATACACCATGAGAAAATGAAAAAACAGATATAGTATAAAATTGAATGTCGGTCTGCAGCTCAATTCAGAAGGCTGTAAAACAGCTGAATTTATCTATGGTTGAGCGACAGGTTATTGAATGTTAACACAGAAAGGGATTATGAGTATGACTAAATTTTCCGGTTCTCAGACAGAAGATAAATTGCACGTCGCCCTTATCATGGATGGAAACGGTCGGTGGGCTACCCGGCAGGGAAAGGCTCGTTTTCAGGGTCACCAGGCTGGGGCTTCACGGGTTAGAGAAATTGTTGAAGCAGCGCCCGATCTCAATATCGGGACTCTCACCCTGTTTGCTTTTTCTTCAGATAACTGGCGTCGTCCCAGATATGAGGTTGATTTTCTTATGGGCCTGTTTCAATCCTACCTGAAAAATGAAATTGAAAAGTGCATTAAAAACGGCATCCGTTTAAGTATTATCGGAAGAAGAGATCGTCTGCAACCCCAGATAATTGATTTGATAGAACATGCAGAGGAAGTAACCGCTGCGGGTCAAAATTTACATCTTCGAGTAGCAGTGGATTATTCTTCGAAGGAGATGATTCTTCAGGCAGCAAAACGGCTCTCACAGGAGTCCAATATATCAATGGAAAATTTTGAAAACCTGCTGACAAACAGCATCTATCCCTGGGAATCTTCTCCGGATGTTGATTTACTAATCAGAACGGGTGGAGAAAAAAGATTATCAGACTTCCTGTTATGGGAATGCGCTTATGCTGAACTTTATTTCACCCCTGTGATGTGGCCTGATTTCAGTTCTGAAAATTTCTGTGAAGCCTTGGGTGACTTTCAAAAACGGGAAAGACGATTTGGTCAGATTCCACAAAATGCCGTTGTCTAAATTTATCTTCATGAAAATGATTCACAAGGAGGGTATAATGATTGGAGAAAAATCAAAAATTCCCGTAAGTATAAAAATGGTAATCATTGCAGGTTTGGTTATTCTGTTACTCGTTCCCACTCTTATTATCCAGTATATTATTTACGAGCGGGAAAATCGGCGCAAGGATGTGATACAAGAAGTTACAGAAAAATGGGGAGAAAAACAGAAACTCACCGGACCGGTTCTCTCGATACCGGTTGAATTTACTAAAACGGATAATTATGGGGGTAAACAGATTTTTACCCGCTATATATATTTACTCCCTGATTCTCTAGTTTTTGCTGGAGAAATCCAACCCGAAATAAGATACCGGAGTATTTTTGAGATTCTGCTATATTCGTTTGATGCATCAATTTGTGGAAATTTCAATCTGTCTCACCTGCAGGATCTGGATCTGAATAATGGTATTATTCAATACGATCAGGCGGTGGTTGAATTTGGTATTTCCGACATGAAAGGGGTAACTGATGAAGTCATGTTCCACTGGGATGCAAGTCCTTCAGAAATCCAGCCCGGGATAAAGAACTGTGCGGCGCTCTCACAGGGATTTCACATGAAGTCACCTCTAAATCCGGAAAAGGAACGCTATATATTCAGCTGTGCTTTAGGCCTGAACGGAAACACCGAACTAAGTTTTACACCTCTCGGCAAGGAAACCTTTTCCCGAATCAAAGCAACCTGGGAACATCCCAGCTTCGTGGGAGATTATCTCCCAACAATGCGTGAAATCAATGACAGAGGATTTGAGGCAGAATGGAAAGTCCTCCATTTGAACCGAAATATTCCGCAAGTTACCTATAACAAGGACCTGACTCTGGATAATACCTACTTCGGCGTACAACTCATTCTCCCGGTTGATCAATACCAGAAAACCATGCGGACAGTTAAATATGCTATCATGTTTATCGGCCTCACTTTTCTGGCTTTTTTCCTCATCGAGATTCTGAATACAAAAATGCTTCATCCCGTTCAGTATCTGCTGGTGGGATCGGCATTAGTACTATTTTACATACTGCTATTATCATTATCCGAACACCTTTATTTCCCAATCGCTTATACAATTGCCAGTCTCAGCCTGATCCTTTTGATCACCCTATATTCAAAAGCAATTTTGCAGGATACGAAGTTTATGATTATTATTACGTCAGTTCTTACCCTGTTATACGGATTTCTGTATATTGACCTTCAATTGGAGGATTATGCACTTCTCCTGGGCAGTATTGGCTTATTTATCGCCCTGTCAACCGTCATGTATCTAACCCGTAATCTGAACTGGTACACCTTGCTTCCGAGGGAAAAAAATGATACTTCATCTTTTGAAAAAGTGAGCTGAACGATTACGTCACCGCAGATTGATTAAAAATCTACAGAAATTTGAAGTAACTATGAATTTTGCACCCGCATAAAAGAAGAAACCCGTTCTCCAGCTAATTTCTTCTGGAAACGGGTTTATTAACCGAATAACACACCTTCATGCATAACTGAAATGCAAAGATTCTGCTGCAGAAAGTGGCGTGTTTAAACTCTGCACCCTTTTCACAAAACAGCGCACTTAATCCGGCAGCATAGGTATTTTGACCTTCTTGTACTTTGCAAATTCAATGGCCTCGGGGTAGCCTGCATCCACATGACGCATGACACCTGTACCCGGATCATTGGTAAGCACCCTTTCTATCCGAACAGAAGTATCATCTGTACCATCAGCGACCATCACCACCCCGGAGTGCTGGGATAGGCCGATCCCAACACCACCGCCATTATGCATACTCACCCAGGATGCACCCGAAGCAACATTAAGCATTCCGTTCAATAAAGGCCAATCTGCAATGGCATCGCTTCCATCCCGCATTGCTTCTGTCTCACGATTGGGAGAGGCGACAGAACCGCAATCTAAATGGTCCCGGCCGATCACAATTGGCGCTTTTATCGATCCCTTCTTCACTAAATCATTTATGGCAAGACCGGCTTTTGCCCGGTCTCCATAACCCAGCCAGCAAATGCGGGTAGGCAAACCCTGAAACTGTACTCGCTTCTGGGCCATATCGATCCATCTGACTAAAGCTTTATCCTGTGGAAAAAGGGTTTTGATTAATTCATCAGTAGCATAGATATCTTCTGGATCTCCAGAGAGTGCTGCCCAGCGAAACGGTCCCTTTCCCTGGCAAAACAGCGGCCGGATATAGGCCGGTACAAAACCGGGATAATCAAAGGCATTTGCCAGCCCGGCTTTTTCAGCCTGTCCGCGCAGATTATTTCCGTAATCAAAAACTTCCGCACCCTGTTTCTGCATTTCAAGCATAGCGCGGCAGTGATCTTTCATACTCTGATAAGCCAGGCGGATATACTTTTGGGGATCAGAAGTCCTAAGCTCCAGTGCTTCTTCATAGGAGATACCTGCCGGCACGTAGCCATTTAATTCATCATGTGCAGAGGTTTGATCTGTTACAATATCCGGAATAATATTTTTTCGTACTAAATTGTTAAAAACCGATGCTGCATTCCCCAATAATCCAATCGATACCGCCTGTTTTTTTTCTTTTGATTCCACAGCAAGACGAATAGCTTCATCTTCATTGCGGGTCATTATATCGAGATATTTTGTATCCAGTCTTCTCTTAATTCGATGCTCATCCACTTCCACTACCAGGGCAACACCATTGTTCATTGTAATAGCTAATGGTTGGGCACCTCCCATACCACCCAAACCTGCGGTAAGAGACAATGTGCCCCGAAGATCTCCGTTAAATTTTTTACGGGCTATCTCAGCAAACGTCTCGTAGGTTCCCTGGAGTATACCCTGGGTACCAATATAGATCCAGCTCCCGGCAGTCATCTGTCCATACATAATGAGCCCTTTTTTCTCCAGATCTCTGAAATAATCCCAATTGTTCCAATGTCCGACCAGATTTGAGTTAGCGATCAATACCCGGGGTGCGTAGGTGTGGGTCCGGAAAATACCCACCGGTTTGCCTGACTGAACAAGCAGGGTTTCGTCATTTTCCAGGTTTTTTAAGGTTTTTATGATAGCATCATATGCATTCCAATCCCGCGCAGCTTTTCCGGTGCCTCCATATACAATCAGATCTTCCGGTTTTTCAGCCACATCCGGGTCCAGGTTGTTCATCAGCATTCTTAATGCGGCTTCCTGATGCCACCCTTTGGTTAACATTGTACGACCTCGGGGTGCATGAATTTCACGCATTTTATTCCTCCTTGTTAGAAAGCATTGATATTATTACAAATTTGTTCTGCAAAATTACTTCAGATTTTTCAGGTATTTTTGCAATCTTTTCATCTTAACCAATTGATCGTAGGAGAACAGAACGAAACCGAGATTATTAATCGCCTCAACCTGTGCAATCTGGCGAATCGCCTTTTCTTCTGGTTGATTATAAAGGGCAATTCCGACAGCATATTTCTCGGATGTCATTTCCCGTAAATACTGAGCCAAATTATCTCGAAATATGCGTTCATCCGGTGTGTAATTCATCGGCACCGCAAAATCAAGCCATTCTTCTCTCACCCAGCGATCCCAATCCTGAAAATAATTCCAATGTGCCTGAACAATATCCGGTTTCACGGCGGCAGATAAC
Source organism: bacterium (assembly GCA_020350205.1). Taxonomy (GTDB): domain Bacteria; phylum Calditrichota; class Calditrichia; order RBG-13-44-9; family RBG-13-44-9; genus RQOF01. The sequence continues at coordinate 2,709,473 of CP070707.1, read as the reverse complement.
AAAATGTGATTCGCTTCGGTGTTTAAAGTATCTGATATTCTTCGCACAAAGTCTGATAATCCATCCAGCAAATATCGACGCCAGTGATAATAAAAAACCTCATATCCTGCCACACTGAATTTTTGGGCAAATAATTCCGGATTAGTCAAAAACTGTTCCGGATTCAATATATATCGTTTTCTAAAACCCTGAATAACATCAGGATGGACATCAAAGCGTTGATCGGGATAGCGAATATAATCGAGATGAATACCAGCTACACCGTAATTATGCACAATATCTTCTAAGATGCTTAAAAAATGATTTTGTGCTTCGGGTTGAAGCGGAGAAACAAACAAACCCTCAATCTTAGGATCTTTTATGGTGATGGGATTTTGGTCTGCCGGATTTGCCTGGTGTATGGACCGAGCCAGCCAGTGTTGTTGATTATTGACAATATGATTCGCATGTTTGGGTAAAGTATCTTTACTCCATACATAAAATACATTTAACCAGGCATGGATTCGAACTGTGTCACCTATTGTTGCCTGCAAAATATAATTAAGAGGATCGAACAAAGAATCACTTATTTCTTCTGCCCTGGGCTCAATTTTACTATTATAAAAGGCATCTCCTCGTCCTCTCACCTGTACAAAAAGGTCCGTAATGCCACAATGTCGTGCCACTTTTAATAATGAATCAATCCTTGCCGCCGAGGTCATGTTATGTCTCACTACCCATAAACCTTTCACCTTCTCATTAGTCCTCTGATTTTCAGCGCCCCAAATTGGGGGTAAAAGAAGGGTAATGAGTATAACCACTGACAGTAATTTACCAAGTAAAGATTTACAATTGATCATAGTTCTATGAAATAGGATAACCCATGCAAAAACACATGAAATTTAGAGATTTACTTCAGGTGGATTCAAGGTGAAAATGAAAACTTGCGAAGCTGAGTAAGCATGCTTAAATCAATGTAAAAAAAAAGCGCTCCGCGAGGAGCGCTTACATCATTATCAGGCTGATCTCTAAGATTACTCAGATTTATCTTTTTTATCATCAGATTTCTTTTTATTCGCAGACTCGGATTTAGGTTTGGATTTATCCTTTGCTTCTACTTTTTTCTCTGCTTTACTTTCAGGTTTTGCTTTTTTCTTGGGAGTTGCTTTTTCCTTAGCCTTTTTTTCACCCTTGTCAGCTGATTTTGCTTTCTTTTCCGCTTTCTCTTCTTTAGGTTGTTCTTCTTTTGCATCAACCTTTTTTGCGGCTTCTTCTTTCTCAGGTTTTTCTTCAGCTTTTTCCTTTTCGGTCGGGGCTGCCTTTTTCTCCTCTTTTTCCTTCTTTGCCGGTGCGGCTTTTTTCTTTTTCTCAGACGGTTTTTTCTCTTCCACAATTACTGGCTCAAAACCAACCAACTGTAAAATAGCGAGTTCCGCACCGTCCCCTTTTCGCCGGCCCAGTTTAATAACTCTGGTATATCCGCCGCTTCTTTCCTTGAAAGTAGGCGCAATTTCCTCGAACAATTTCGAGACCACGCGATGGTTCTGTAGCAATTTAAACGCCTGTCTTCTGGCTGCCAGAGTATCTTTTTTTGCTACCGTGATAAGTTTATCCACATAACTACGAGCTACTTTCGCTTTTGCAAGCGTCGTTCTAATTTGCTGATGATCAACCATCGCCGTAGCTAGATTCTGAAGAGTCATTTTGCGATGTGCTTTGGTTCTGCCTAATTTTTTCGTTTTATTACGATGCCGCATAGTATACCTCGATTTTTCCTGTCATTCGTTCAAATTACATTTCCGAACGGATTAGTCTTCTCCCTTCAGATATTTATCTACATCCATGCCAAAGTACAATCCCTTTTTCTCCAAGATATCCTGAATTTCCTGCAGAGATTTCCTTCCAAAATTCCTGAATTTTAAAAGCTCTGATTCATCCAGTCTAACCAGATCGGAAATTGCCTTAATATTGGCATTTTTTAAACAGTTGTGTGAACGTACCGATAGTTCGAGTTCATCAACACTCATCCGCAGAAGCTTCTTGACCCGCAGAATTTCTTCATCTATTTCCTGAGTCTCTTCCTCTTCCGGTTCAATTTCAAAATTAATGAATAACTGAATGTGATCTTTGATAATTTTTCCAGCGTAGGTTAAAGCGTCATCCGGGGTGATACTGCCATCAGTTTCAATCTCCAGAATCAGTTTTTCATAATCAGTACGCTGCCCGACCCGTACATTTTCCACATTGTACCGAACATTGCGGATAGGAGAAAAAATGGAATCAATCGGGATCAGACCAATGCTGGCTTCAAGTGGTTTATTTTCTTCCGCAGAAACATAACCGCGACCTTTACCCACCCGGATTTCTATTTCAAAATCCGCATCATTATTCAGAGTAGCAATATGATGATCCGGATTCAGAATTTCAAAGTCAGCAGTGCTGTCTCCGATATCTGAAGCTTTAAATTCTTTCGGACCCTTTAAATGTATGGTCACCTTATCCGGACGCTTATTCAACAATTTGATCCTTACTTCTTTCAGATTGAGAATAAGATCGACCACATCTTCACGCATGCCTTTAACGGTTGAAAATTCATGTTGAACGCCATCCAGCTTAATCGCCGTAATGGCTGCACCCTGTAAAGATGATAATAAAACTCTGCGGAAAACATTCCCCAATGTTACTCCAAATCCTCTTTCCAGAGGTTGAACAATAAATCGTCCGAAATTTGCAGAAAAACTGGATTCATCCAGTTCTACTTTCTCAGGCATTAATAGATTTACGTAATTCATATATCCCCAAATGTTTTAAAATTGTCATTTATTCTTTTTATTTAGAATAAAGCTCGATGATCAAGTTTTCCTGGACATTCACAGGAATATCCTGGCGTAAAGGAGAATCCAGATAGACGCCCTGCATCTTGGCCTTATCCAGATTCAGCCAGGGAAGCATTGTATCATCTTTAATTCTTTTCATGGCGTCATGAATGGCACCCAGTTTACGACTCTTTTCCCTTACCTCGATGACATCATTGGGTCGCAATAAATAGGAGGGGACATTGACCACTCTTCCATTGACCGTAAAATGCCGGTGGAGTATCAATTGACGAGCACTGTTACGTGAAGGGGCGAATCCCAACCGATACACTACATTATCTAACCGGCTTTCCAATAATTTTAACAAATTTTCGCCGCTGATTCCCTTCTTCCGGGTCGCTCGGTCATAATAATTACGGAATTGAGATTCCAATACACCGTATATTCTTTTTACTTTCTGTTTTTCCCGTAGCTGAATTCCATACTCTGAAAGCTTTGTACGCTGACTGACGCCATGTTGACCGGGAATATAAGATCTCTTGTCAAATGAACATTTGGCCGAAAAACACCGTGCTCCCTTCAGGAAAAGTTTTTCGCCTTCACGTCTGCATAATTTACAAACCGGTCCTGTGTTTCTTGCCATCTATTTGTTTCTCCAATAATTTAATATTCTATACTCTACGTTTTTTCGGTGGACGGCATCCATTGTGAGGAATGGGTGTGACATCCTTTATACTTGTTATTTCTAATCCAGCTGCCTGCAATGAACGAATGGCAGCTTCACGACCCGCACCGGGTCCTTTTACTTCAACCGCAACCTGCCTGAGACCCAGATCCATCGCCTCTTTTGCAGCGGTTTCAGCAGCTGATTGAGCCGCATAAGGTGTATTTTTTCGTGAACCCTTGAATCCGACCTTCCCCGCAGAGGCCCAGGATATGACTGCCCCTGACATTGAGGTTAAAGTAATGGTTGTATTATTAAATGTGGATCTAATATGTGCGACACCTTGTGCTTCCACACTTTCTTTTTTCTTCTTGGTAGTTCGTCCTCGTTGTGCCACTTCTTTATCTCCTCAATTTATTTACGTTTACCCGTCACTGCCCGCCGGCGCCCTTTACGGGTTCGCGCATTGGTCTGAGTCCGTTGACCCCGAACAGGAAGCCCCAGTTTATGACGAAAACCCCGGTAGGAATTAATGTCAATCAATCGCTTAATATTCATATTTACTTCTGTCTTCAGAGACCCTTCGACCTTATAGCCCTGCTGAATAACATTTCTAATGTCACGTACCTGTTCGTCTGTCAGATCTTTGGTACGGATAGTAGGATCAACTTTTGCCTCCTGGCAAATTCTGCGTCCCGAGGTTTGTCCAATTCCGTAAATATACGTTAAAGCGATTCCGATAGGCTTCATTTTGGGTAAATCTACACCAACAATACGAGCCAAAATTACCTCCTTAAGATTAATTAACCCTGTCTTTGTTTATGTTTTGGGTTTTTTTTACAAATGACCCGCACAACACCATTTCTTCGAATAATTTTACAGTGTTCGCAACGTTTTTTTACTGATGTTTGTACTTTCATCTCAATCCCCAGCGATATCCGTTATTTATAACGATAGGTTATTCTTCCCCTCTTCAGGTCGTAAGGTGACAATTCGATTTTCACTTTATCTCCCGGCAATATCTTGATAAAATGCATTCTCATTTTACCGGAAACATGCGCCAACACTTCATGTCCACTCTCCAACTGGACAATAAAAGTCGCATTGGGCAATGTCTCTTTGATAATGCCATCAACTGCAATTGGCTGCTCTTTTGCCAACTATGCCACCTCATTTTTTAAATCATGCTCTGTTAAAATTTCCGGTATCCCGTTCTTCACAACCACCGTGTGTTCATAATGCGCCGAAGGTAATCCATCCTGGGTAGCCACCGTCCATCCATCACTCATGGTCATTACATGCCGCTCACCCATATTTATCATCGGTTCAATTGCCAGAACCATCCCCTCTCTCAAAAGCGGTCCTTTATTTGGTTTTCCAAAATTATAAACCTGTGGTTCTTCATGAAGAGACTTGCCAATACCGTGTCCCACCAGTTCCCTTACCACTGAATATCCATGACTTTCGGCATGCGATTGTATGGCATATGATATATCCTGAAGCCGCTGACCTTCTTTCGCCTTTTCAATTCCGTTATATAATGCTTCCAATGTAATACGCATTAATTTCAGTTTTTCAGGAGAGATCTCACCCACCGCAAACGTAAAGGCTGCATCACCATAATAGCCATTTTTTTCCACGCCGATATCTACACTCACGATATCACCTTCAGCAATAATACGCTCTTCCGAGGGAATCCCGTGCACAACTTCTTGGTTAATTGAAATACAAGCGTTTGCCGGAAAACCATATAATCCTTTGAAAGCGGGTCTTGCATGTTTTGAACGAATAAATTTCTCAATTTCTTGGTCCAACTTCTTGGTTGAGATACCAGGTTTTATAATAGACCGTACATGCTTTAATGCTTCTGCTGTAATTCTCGAACTGACTCTCATCATTTCGAGATCTTCTTCGTTTTTAATAGGAATCATCTAACTTCTTCTTCCGCGAACCCGTCCACCTTTCATGAAACCATCATAATGCCTCATATACAGATGAGATTCGAAGCGCTGTATTGTATCCAGGGCCACACCCACAATAATCAATAATCCCGTGCCACCAAAAAACGAAGCATAATTATAGGAAATATTAAATACCCGTACCAGTATGTAGGGGATAATAGCGACGATGGCCAGGGCAATGGAACCTGGCAAAGTTATTCGGGTCAAAATTGAATCCAGATATTCAGCGGTCTTTTTACCCGGACGAACCCCAGGAATAAAACCACCCTGCTTTTTAAGATTATCCGCCACATCTACCGGATTTAAGGCAATAGCCGTATAAAAGTAAGTAAAGAAAACAATCATAATACCGTACACCATCCAGTAAAACCAGGACTCCATCGAAAAGGCTCGTTGCAATGTTCCGATGAACTCACTTTCCGGAAAGAAAGAGAATAACGTACTGGGTATAAACATGATAGCCTGCGCAAAAATAATGGGCATTACCCCGGCCGTATTCACCCGTAACGGGAAGTGAGTATTTACACCCCCATAAACCTTGCGTCCAACAACCCGCTTCGCGTATTGAACCGGTATTTTACGGGTAGCCTGCGTAAGCAGTACGACACCCGCAACAATAAAAAATGCTAATGCAATCAAAAATAATTCTGTTAATAATGCACGATTTCCGCTTGAAAACTGTATCCATTCCTCAATAATAGCCGCGGGTAATCGGGCAATAATCCCGATAAAAATAATCAGTGAAATTCCGTTTCCGATCCCGCGTTCATCAATCAATTCGCCCAACCACATAATCAATATGGTACCGGTTGACATGGATATCATGGTAAGAATTCGAAATCCCATACCAGGATCAATCACAGCCTTTACCCCATTGACTTCGATGCTCTCCAAAAATACTGCAACACCAAAAGACTGCATAGCAGATATAAAGAGTGTTCCATAGCGGGTATACTGAGTAATCTTTTTTCGCCCCTCTTCCCCTTCTTTCTGTAAACGCTGAATGTAGGGAACAACCGCACCAAGGAGCTGCAAAATAATTGAGGCACTGATATAAGGCATGATTCCCAGACCGAATACAGCCGCCTTACTGAAAGCGCCACCTGCAAACAAATCGTATAAACCAAACAAGGTGCCGGAGAGATTTTTCATTCCTTCGGCCAGAATAGTAGTATCAATCCCGGGAGTTACAATATGTGTACCTATCCGTTCCAGGGAGAGAATCATCACCGTAAATAATATTCTCTGCCGGAGATCATGAATTTTGAATATATTTCTGAAGGTCTCAATCATAATAGGGTGACACTGCCTCCTAACTTTTCAACACTATCCTTGGCTGATTTACTGATCGCATGGACCGAAACCTTGAACTTTTTTTCGAGCGCTCCACTTCCCAGTAATTTAACAGGACGATTAGCATTTTTTATTAATCCCTTACTCTTCAGTAATTCAGGAGTAATGTCATCGGAATCATCAATTTTATTTAGATCCAGTAAATTGACTATCTGATACCTATTTCTATCATAATTTGTAAAACCGAATTTTGGGAGACGCCTCTGTAAGGGCATCTGCCCCCCTTCAAACCAGGGCCGTCTTTTCGATCCGGAACGGGAATGCTGACCTTTATTTCCCCGACCTGCAGTGACGCCCGATCCTGAACCTTCACCACGTCCAACCCGTTTGCGGGAGCGGTTTGATCCACTTGCTGATTTAAGACTTGCTAAATCCATAAGTAAAACCCCAAAATATTATTTCAACTCTTCCCAAGTTACCATATGTCTGACTTTATTAATCATACCCCGAATTTGAGGTGTATCTGTAAATTCCTTGGTATGCCCAATTTTTTTCAAACCCAAGGCCGTAATTGTTTTCTTATGGCTGGGTTTCTGCCCAATGTTACTTCGAACCTGGGTAACTCGGATTTTATTGTCTTTCGATTGTGCCATAATTATTATTCTCTGATTTTTATCCTCTAAATAATTCCGCTAGCGTCAAGCCCCTTCGTCGGGCAATCGTACCTGGATCTTCCAGAGCTTCAAGGGCGGTCATGGTTGCTTTTACAATGTTATGCGGATTTTGTGAGCCAATAACTTTTGTAAGAATGTCCTTGATACCCACAACTTCACAAATCGCCCTAACCGGACCGCCGGCAATAACACCGGTACCCGGACTGGCTGGCTTAAGGATAACCTTACCGGCTCCATATTTACCATAAATTACATATGGTATTGTATTTCCAACCAGATTAATGCGAATGATTTCTTTTTTGGCTTTCTCCGTCGCTTTGCTAATCGCGTTAATCACCTCATTGGCTTTTCCATGTCCGACACCAATATGACCATTGCCATCCCCAACTACAACAATGGCACTAAAACTAAAACGACGGCCTCCCTTTACAACCTTCGCAACACGGTTGATATGTACAACCTTTTCTTTTAATTCCAATTCGTGTGGATTAACTTTGTCGACCACGCAATCACCTCAACGTTTTCTATTAAAATTCTAATCCGCCTTCTCGAGCGCCTTCCGCCAATGCCTTGATCCGACCATGGTAGGCATACCCATTTCGATCGAAAATAACTTTTTTGATTTTTTTATCTTTTGCTCTTTGAGCCAGAAATTTTCCCACAATCTTACTGGATTCAGTTTTATTCTTACTTTTTTTCAGTTCAGCCTGGATCTCTTTACTCAGACTGGATGCACCCACAATCGTTTTCTCAGAGCTGTCATCCACGAGTTGTCCGTAAATGTTGGTCAGGCTTCTAAAAACCACCAGACGAGGTCTATCCTTGCTCCCAAAAATTTTTTTCTTATTAGATCTTTTCTTCATGACCACTCTCTTATCTTACTAAAAGTGTTTACGCGATTAACCTGCTGTTTTCCCAGCTTTTCTTCTTACCATTTCTCCTTCATACCGAACGCCTTTACCCTTGTAAGGCTCCGGTGGCCGGTAAGACCTGATTTTCGCTGCAACTTCACCAACCAATACTTTATCGATCCCATTCACCTCAATCTTGGTCGGCACAGGTGTATTAATGTTGATACCATCCGGCGGAACAAAGAAGATGGTATGAGAATACCCCAGTGAAAGCAACAATCCCTTGCCCCGTTTTTCCGCCTTAAATCCAACCCCGTTTATTTCGAGATTTTTCTGAAATCCTTCGGTTACCCCTAACACCATATTATTAATAAGGGTTCGGGTTAGACCATGTAAAGAACGGTGTTTAATACCATCCGAGGGACGTTTCACCGACAGGTGATCATTCTCACGTTCAAATTGCATTTCAAGGCTAACATTCGTTTTTAATTCCCCTTTTGGTCCTTTGACCCGGGCAACACCCTTGTTAATCTCGACCTCTACATTTGCAGGGATCTTAATGGGTAATTTTCCAATACGAGACACTTTAATACTCCTTTACCTTAGCTTTACCAGACATAACATAGAACTTCACCACCTACATTTTCCCGCTGCGCCTGGCGCTCGGTTAGAATCCCTTTGGACGTGCTGATCATGGCAATTCCCATATTATTTTTAACACGGGGTAATTGGTTCACATCAACATAATATCGTCTGCCGGGGGTACTCACTCGCTTCAAATTCCTGATTACGGAATTCCCCTCACCATCAAATTTGAGAAAAAGGCGGATGGTTCCCTGTTTTCCATCATCAATAATGATATAATTTCTAATGAACTTTTGTTCATAGAGTATTTCTGCCATACGTTTTTTAACATTGGATGCGGGTATATCAACCCGTCGATGTCCGGCTTGAATCGCGTTGCGAATTCGTGTTAAAAAATCGGCAATAGGATCTGTCATACTCATAAATTACTCTCCTACCAGCTAGCTTTAAATATACCTGGAATCTCACCTTTATTTGCCAAATCTCTAAAGCAAATACGGCACAATTCAAATTTTCTATATACAGCACGGGGACGGCCACAGCGTTGACAACGGGTATATTTTCTGACTTTAAATTTTGGTTCCTTTTTAGCTTTCGCTATCATTGATTTCTTTGCCAAAGGTCCGAGCTCCTCTATTATTGTCGAAATGGCATACCAAATGCTTTTAATAATTCATATGCTTCTTCATCACTTTCCGCATTAGTCACGAAAGTAATATTCATGCCCCGAATTTTATCGATTTTATCCACATTTATTTCCGGAAATATGATCTGTTCTTGTACGCCAACCGAATAATTTCCGCGACCATCAAATGCCTTGTCCGATAATCCCCGGAAATCACGAATTCGGGGTACTACTAGGTTTATAAAACGATCTAGAAACTCATACATTTTATGGCCGCGCAAAGTAACGGCAGTGCCAACTTTCATTCCTTCGCGAAGTTTAAAATTAGAAATCGACTTTTTTGCGGTTCGGTAGTAAGGTTTCTGCCCCGTGATAATACCCAAATCGTTCATTGCACTATCAAGGGTTTTAGGATCCTGAATTGCTTCTCCCACACCGATATTGAGATTGATTTTTTTCAGTCTGGGAACTTGCATGACATTCTTATACCCGAACCGTTTCATCATCTGAGAAACTATTTCTTCACTAAACTTTTTGTGTAATCTGGGCTGACTGTTCTTCATATTCAAACCTTCTTCTCTTTATATCATTTCCCCGCAATCAGCGTTTTTACAGTACCTAACTTTCGACTTATCTTCAAGTATTCTGATGCCAATACGGGTAGGTCGGTTACACTTGGGACACACAACTTTCAAATTAGAAATATTAATAGGTCCCTCTTTTTCAATAATACCACCTTGCGGTAAATCTCTTGTCGGGCGGGAGTGCCGTTTCATTAAATTAACACCCTCAACCACAGCTTGGTTTTTGTCCGGAAACACTTTGAGTATTTTTCCTGTTTTGCCCCGGTCATTACCCGTTAACACAACCACTGAATCATTTTTTACGATTTTTCTCATATTCTTTTTTCCCTACTTAGAGTACTTCAGGTGCTAAAGATATAATTTTCATAAAATCCCTATCCCTCAATTCTCTGGCTACCGGCCCAAAAATCCGGGTACCTCGGGGTTCACCCTGCTCATTGAGAAGCACTGCAGCATTTTCATCAAATCGGATATAACTCCCATCAGGGCGCCTTATCTCCTTCTTGGTCCGCACAACCACTGCCCGGGAGACTTCCCCTTTTTTTACCGGTGCGTTTGGGATGGCATTCTTAACGCTGACTACAATAATATCACCCACAGAAGCATAGCGTCTTTCAGATCCTCCCAAAACCCGGATGCACATTACTTTTTTTGCCCCTGAGTTGTCCGCAACGTTTAGTTTCGAATATTCCTGTATCATAGTGACGACTCCAACTTCTGATATTATTTAACTTTTTCAAGCACTTCAACCACTCGCCAGCGTTTCGTTTTGCTCAATGGCCGGGTTTCCATAATTTTAACCTTGTCTCCAATCTGACATTCATTCTTCGCATCGTGTGCTTTGAACTTGGAGGTGCGCTTAATAAATTTTTTATAGACGGGGTGTTTTACCAGTCGCTCAACTGAAATTACGGCGGTTTTTTCCATCTTATCACTCACCACCACCCCGATTCTGATTTTACGATTTCCTCTTTCCATATCGATTGGCAACCTAAGCTTTAGTTTCCGTTGTCGGTTTTGAAATACCGAGTTCATATTCGCGCAGAATACAATTAATTCGCGCAATATTTTTCTTAACTATATGGATCCGACTCGGATTTGCAAGTTGATGAGTGGACTTCTGAATATTCAGATTTGCCAATTCATCTTTAAAATCCTCCAATCGGCCCTTTAATTCATTAACAGGTAATTCTCTCATTTCTTTTATTTTCATCTCTCATAAACCTCAAACAAGTTCACGTGATACAAACTTTGTTTTAATCGGCAATTTATGGGCAGCCAGGCGCATCGCTTCTTTGGCAATATCCTCTGTGACACCCTCGATCTCGAACATGACTCTTCCCGGTTTCACAACCGCTACCCAATACTCCGGAGCACCTTTTCCCTTTCCCATCCGTGTTTCAGCAGGTTTTTTGGTTACCGGTTTATCGGGAAATATTCTGATCCACACTTTACCGCCGCGTTTGATATGGCGTGTCATGGCTATTCGTGCCGCCTCAATTTGCCGACTGGTAATCCATTGGGCCTCCAGCGCTTTTAAACCATATTGACCAAAAGCAACTGTATTTCCGGTTTGAGCCTTTCCACGCATGCGCCCTCGTTGTTGCTTACGGTATTTTACCCTCTTCGGCATTAACATAAATTATTCTCCCTTAATGTTTATCTTTCCAAAACTGTGCCATGACACAACCAGACCTTTACCCCGATACAACCATAGGTGGTCACAGCAGTGTAAGTCGCATAATCTATATCAGAGCGCAATGTATGCAACGGGATACGGCCTTCTTTATAGGATTCAGTTCTGGCCATTTCAGCACCTGCCAATCGCCCTGAACAAGTCAGTTTTATTCCTTCTGCACCCAGACGAATGGCCGAAGTGATCGCTCTTTTCATCGCCCGGCGAAATGCCACCTTTCCTTCAAGCTGACGGGCAATATTCTGAGAAATCAACGACGCATCTAATTCCGGATGTTTAATCTCTTTAATATTGATCTGAACTTCTTTATTAATCAACTTCTTCAATTCTTCCTTTAACTTATCTACTTCAGCCCCTTTCTTACCGATCACTACACCCGGGCGGGCTGTATTCAACTCAAGAAGAACTTTTTTGGGTGTTCGTTCAATTTTTACCTTTGAGATAGCTCCATCGGGAATCCTCTTCCGAACATATTTCTTGATCAACAAATCTTCATTTAGCATTTTCCCAAAGTTCTTTTCATCAAACCACTGGGATTCCCAGTTTTTCGTGACTGCTAAGCGAAAGCCTATTGGATTAGTTTTCTGACCCAAGTTTGTCCTCCGTTTATTCTTTATCTTTACCTTCAATAACAATAGTTAAATGGCTGGTCCGCCTTCTGACCCGACCAACTCTACCCATTGACATGGATCTAAATCTGCGCAACACCGGTCCTCCATCAACATGGACGTGTTTGACAAACAATTCCCGGGTGGTAAGTTTTTTACCTTCGTATGCTTCAAAGAAATTTGCCACAGCTGAACGCATCGTTTTTTCAATAAAATCTGAGCTTCTCTTGGGAGAAAAATGCAGATAATTCAATGCTTCCTCAACATTGCGACCCCGAATCTCATTCAGGACGCGCCTCATTTTCAAAGGCGAAGTTCTTAAAAATCTTGCTTTTGCTTGTGCTTCCATTCCTTACTCCGCATCTATTTTTGAATTTTTGCAACCCGTTCCGACTTACCGGCATGTCCGCGAAAGGTCCGGGTTATTGCAAACTCACCTAATTTATGACCTACCATGTTTTCAGTGACATACACTGGAATAAATTTAATACCATTATGTACAGCAATGGTGTGACCGACGAATTCCGGCGGAATAGTGCTTCTTCGAGCCCAGGTTTTAATCACTTTCTTCTGGTTGTCCTGATTTAACTTTTCAACTTTTTCCATCAACTTCGTATCAATATATGGACCTTTTTTAAGGGACCTGGCCATAGCTACTCCTATGCATTTCTCCGTTTAATAATCATAGCATCTGATGCTTTTCTTTTCTTTCTTGTTTTCAAACCTTTCGACTTTTGCCCCCAGGGCGAACAAGGATGTCTTCCCCCGGAAGATTTTCCTTCTCCTCCACCCATGGGGTGGTCAATGGGATTCATGGCAACACCCCGTACGTTGGGTCTCCTACCAAGCCAGCGGCTCCGTCCTGCTTTTCCAAGAGAAACATTATTCCACTCCACATTACTGACCTGGCCCAGTGTCGCATAACAATTCAATCTGAATTTGCGAATCTCATTTGAAGGCATCTTGACCAGAGCAAATTCTCCCTCCTTAGCAATCAACTGCGCAGTGGTACCAGCACTCCTGGCAACCTGCCCCCCCTTTCCGGGAATCATTTCAATATTATGAATTTCCATACCTAACGGTATCTTTTCCAACGGCATCGCATTTCCAACTTTGATTGCGGCCGTTTCTCCCGAAAGTACTTCCGCGCCCACTTTTAATCCATCAGGCGCCAGAATATATCGTTTTTCGCCGTCTGCATAAAAGAGCAAGGCGATTCTGGCAGTGCGGTTAGGATCGTATTCAATGGCCTTGACTACCGCCGGTATGTCATGTTTTTTACGCTTAAAATCAATGATTCGGTAAAATCTCTTATGTCCACCACCCCGCTGAAATGCAGTTATTCTACCGTGGTTATTGCGTCCACCCGTCCGTTTATTCGGTAAAATCAGAGACTTCTCGGGTGATTCTTTAGTAATGTCATCATTTGACACATCAATGCGATATCTTATACTTGGCGTAGTGGCTTTATATTTCTTTAATCCCATCTGTAAACTCCCCGATTATCCTATAAATTTTCCAGAAAATCGAGCTTATCACCCTGCTGCAAAGTCACGATGGCTTTCTTCCAGCGAGACGTATATCCCTGTACTTTGCCACTCCGGGTAAACCGCTGTCTGGGTTTCGGCTTTACATTTTCCGTCCGGACACTTTTAACTTTTACAGAAAATCTTTTCTCAATAGCTGCTTTAATCTCAATTTTATTGGCATCTAATGCGACATTGAAAACATACTGATTTTCCATATCCTTCAGTCGCAAGGCTTTCTCTGTAAGAACGGGTTGAATAATAACTGCTCTTGGGTCTTTCATGCCAACACCTCATTTACCATTTGAAGAGCGCTTTTCTGGAAAACCACATATTGTGAATGAATCACATCGTACACAGAAAATTCAGGCGCTTTTTGAACTTTGGTATAAGGAATATTTCTAGACGATAACATTAGATTTTTATCTAAATCTTTTGTTACAAATAAAACATTGGTTGTATCCAATTTTAAACTGTCCAGAATCTCTTTAATTTTTTTGGTTTTTGGCTCATCAAACACAAAATCTTCAAGCACCATTAATTTTTTATCTTTTGCTTTGGCAGAGAGCACTGATTTCCGAGCCAGTTTATTCACTTTTCTGGGGAGTTTTTGGGTATAATCCCGCGGACTGGTGCCGTGGGCACGACCGCCACCCACCATATGTGCTGCACGAATGGTTCCCTGCCTTGCACGCCCTGTACCTTTCTGCCTGAATGGTTTGGTACCTCCCCCGGATACCTCTGTTCTGTTGCGGGTATCATGCGTACCTTGTCTTTGATTCGCTAAAAACGCCTTTACGGCCAGGTAAACCACATGCTCATTGGGAGCAATGTCAAAAACCTCAGGATTCAGTTTTACCTTCTGATTGGTTTTTGTCCCATCAATTTTATAAACATTGAGTTCCATAAAATTCAACCTCATACCTTTAAGATTGATAAATCTCTACATAGCTGTTTCTTGCTCCGGGTATCGCACCTTTAACAAACAATAAATTCTGGTCCGGATCAACCTTAACAATACGCAGATTTAACACTGAATTCTTTTTGTTTCCCATCTGTCCGGCCATTCGAAGACCTTTGTATACCCGGGAAGGGTAAGAACTCTGCCCCAGAGATCCGGGTGCCCGTAAGCGGTCTGATTGTCCGTGACTAACTGGTCCTCCACGAAAATGGTGTCTTTTTACCACACCCGCAAAACCCCTTCCCTTGCTGGTTCCGGTAACTTTTACCAATTCTCCCGGCTTGAAGAGATCGGCTTTGATCTCATCCCCCACTTTTAATTCAGTGTTAGTAAAGTTTTGAAATTCTTTTAACCTTCTAAGTGGTTTTACGCCTGCCTTATTTAAATGCCCAGCAATCGATTTATTCAAGTTTTTAGGTTTTTTTTCATCAAAACCAATCTGGACAGCTTCATAACCATCCTTTTCAACTGTTTTAATCTGGGTAACAAAGCATGGGCCGACTTCAAGTACCGTTACCGGAATGGTATTGCCATCTTGATCGAAGATACGAGTCATCCCAATTTTTTTGCCCAATAATCCAGCCATTTTTAACTCCCAAGTATCATCATGTTTTAATTTCAATATCAACGCCTGCCGGCAATTCCAATTTCATCAGCTGATCAATCGTTTTATTGGTGGCGTTGTGTATGTCAATAAGACGTTTGTGAATTCTGCGCTCAAACTGCTCACGGGATTTTTTATCCACATGTGGAGAACGTAGCACTGTAAAAACACTGCGGTTCGTTGGCAATGGGATCGGTCCGGATATCAAAGCACCCGTAGCCTTTGCCGTGGTGATAATTTTTTCCGCAGATTTGTCAATTAATTGATAATCATATGCTTTTAGCTTAATTCGAATACTCTGTCCGGCCACAAATTCACCTTTAATTTTTTCTCTTTTTACCCAACATATTTTCAATAATCTCTTCCGCAATATTTTGCGGAATAACATCGTAATGATCGAACTGCATGGTATAGACTGCTCTTCCCTGCGTTAATGAACGCAATGAGGTTGCATAACCAAACATTTCACTAAGAGGGACAAACACTTCTATTACCTGCGCATCTTTGCGCGGGAGAATTCCGGTAACCTTTCCTCTTCGTGAATTCAAATCTCCAATCACCTCACCCATATACTCTTCGGGTACAATCACCTCAACATCCATTATAGGTTCGAGCAATATAGAAACGGCTTTCCCCAGAGCATTTTTAATAGCCATAGAACCGGCAATCTTAAAAGCCAGTTCGCTGCTATCAACATCATGAAAAGAGCCATCAACCAGCCTTACCTTGACATCGACCACCGGATACCCCGCCAGAATCCCATTCTTTAAAGCCTCTTCAATCCCATTTTTTGCGGGATTAATAAACTCTTTGGGAATAACACCGCCGACTATCTTGTTTTCAAACTCGAATCCGGCACCTTTATTATTAGGTTCCACCTCGATGACCACATGTCCATACTGACCACGACCGCCTGATTGACGAATAAATTTCCCTTCAGATGAAACAGATTTAGTAATGGTTTCCTTGAAAGCCACCTGCGGTTTACCGACTCGTGCACCCACCTTAAATTCCCTGAGAAGCCGGTCAATAATAATTTCGAGATGCAATTCCCCCATCCCGCTGATCAATGTCTGACCTGTTTCATCATCGAAGGAAACCTTAAAGGTAGGATCTTCATCACTCAATTTACTCAGGGACTCTCCTAACTTTTCCTGTTCTGCTTTAGACTTAGGTTCAATCGATACTGCGATTACCGGTTCAGGGAAATTCATAGACTCCAAAACAATTGGTTTATCAGGTGCAGAAAGCGATTCTCCGGTTCGGGTGAATTTAAGACCCACTGCAGCAGCGATATCACCGGTCGCGACCAGGTTCACATCCTCCCGATGATTCGCATGCATTTGTAATATTCGTCCCAGTCGCTCTTTTTTGTCATTATTGGCATTATAGATGTACGATCCTGATTTGGCAACTCCGGAATATACCCTGAAGTAAGTCAGCTTTCCCACATAGGGGTCGGTCATTATTTTAAATGCCAGGGCCGTAAACGGGTCATCATCATTGGCATGACGAACAGCTTCCTTCTCAGACCTGGGATCTATTCCCTTTACCGGTGGTACATCGGAAGGGGATGGTAAATAATCGATCACCGCATCTAACAACCTCTGAACACCCTTATTTTTAAAGGCAGAGCCCAAAAGTACCGGCACGATATTGCATTGCAAAGTCCCCTTACGAATAGCAGCTTTCAGTTGTTTGGGATCAATTTCGCCACCTTCTAAGTAAGTCTCCATCAGG
Source organism: bacterium (assembly GCA_020350205.1). Classification (GTDB taxonomy): domain Bacteria; phylum Calditrichota; class Calditrichia; order RBG-13-44-9; family RBG-13-44-9; genus RQOF01. The sequence goes on along the minus strand of CP070707.1, from coordinate 2,692,306 downwards.
TGATCATCATAATCAGAAGCCACTTCAACCAGATGCGTTCGATATTCATGAACCTGTGTTTCTAAATCACGGGGAATTTCTTGTTCAATCCATTGCGAACCGAGGGTCGTTTCATCATAAATCACAGCTTTCATATTTACCAGATCAACCAACCCCATGAATAAATCTCCCTGTCCCAACGGAATTTGCAATGCCACAGGTTTTGCTCCCAAACGAATTTTAATCATTTCTAACACATGATAAAAATCCGCCCCAATTCGGTCCATTTTGTTTACAAATGCGATCCGGGGAACCATGTACCGGTCGGCTTGACGCCAGACGGTTTCGGATTGAGGTTCCACACCCCCCACGGCACAGAATAGTGCGACTGCCCCATCTAATACCCGGAGAGATCTTTCAACTTCCGCAGTAAAGTCAACATGCCCCGGTGTGTCAATAATATTAATACGGTAATTTTTCCAGGAACAGGTAGTGGCGGCGGAGGTAATAGTAATACCCCGTTCCTTCTCCTGCGCCATCCAATCCATGGTTGCGGATCCTTCATGTACCTCACCCATACGGTGCAATCGACCTGAATAGAACAGAATACGCTCCGTTGTAGTGGTTTTACCAGCATCAATATGTGCCATGATACCTATATTTCTTATTTTTTCTAAAAGAAACCGCTTTTCCATGAGTTACACTATCCATCTCTTCCAATACTACCATCGAAAATGAGCAAAAGCCTTGTTGGCTTCCGCCATTCTATGTGTATCTTCTTTTTTCTTAACCGAGGCACCTTCATTTTTAAAGGCTGCCATAATTTCATTTGCTAACCGTTCCGCCATGGTATTTTCAGACCTCTGATTTGAGAAGCTTACAAGCCAGCGAATGGCCAGCGATCGGCGACGCTTATCCCGGACTTCAACCGGCACCTGATATGTAGCTCCCCCAACACGGCGGGAACGGACTTCTAAAATTGGCGCCACATTATCCATCGCCTTTTTGAAAACAGTCAAAGGATCTTGTTTCATCTTGGTTTCAATAAGATCCATCGCAGAATAAAAAATCGTTTCCGACTTACTTTTTTTACCCTTAAGCGTTAATCCGTTGATGAATTTACTGACCAATTCACTCTTATACTTGGGATCTGGTAAAACCGTCCTCTCTGGTGCTTTTCTTCGCCTCATGATATCCTCAAATACTATGATTTCTTAGGCCGCTTGGTACCATACTTGGAACGACCCTGCATTCTGTCATTTACTCCACCCGTATCAAGGGTTCCCCTGATAATATGGTAGCGAACTCCCGGCAAATCCTTTACACGCCCCCCCCGGATCAACACGATGGAGTGTTCCTGCAAATTATGTCCCTCACCAGGAATATACGCAGTCACTTCTATCCCGTTAGTTAACCGGACACGCGCTACCTTTCTTAATGCCGAATTTGGTTTCTTGGGCGTGGTTGTATAAACCCGTGTGCATACCCCTCTTTTCTGGGGGGATTTACCCAGTGCCGGTGCCTTATTTTTCTTTTCGACCTGTTTTCTGCCATATCGAACAAGTTGATTAATCGTTGGCAAGAGACCTCCTACAAAGTTTTCAAAAAGTGACAGACTTACAATTTAATAATGCGATTATTTTTTTCCAATTTGTTTTTAAAAATTGCTTATTTCACCGGAACTGGTTCCGAGATTTCCTCTTCCTTACCAGCCTGCGTCTTTAGCTCAATATTAAGTTGTTCAAATTTTTTCATTCCTGTTCCAACCGGAATCAGATTCCCTACAATGACATTTTCTTTCAAACCAAATAAAGCATCCACTTTTCCGGCGACCGCTGCTTCGGTAAGCACCCTGGTGGTTTCCTGGAATGAAGCCGCACTGATAAAGCTATCCGTGGTAAGAGCTGCCTGTGTAATTCCCAGTAAAATCGGTTCACTGGTTGCCGGATCAGCATCCCTGGCTTCTGCCATGGTTTTCTCTGCTTTCTCAAGTTGACGGTTGGTATACTCAAATTTTAATTTATCCACCAACTGTCTTTTCCGGAAGCGGGAATCACCCGGTTCGGTGATAACCACTTTATTCCTGATTTTCTCATTTTCCTCTTTAAAAATCACCCGGTTAATGGTATCTCCTTCCAGGAATCGAGTGTCACCGGGATCCAGGACCCGTACCCTCTGCATCATCTGCCGGGCAATCACCTCAATGTGTTTATCATCAATACTCACACCCTGTAATCGATAAACTTCCTGGATTTCATTCACCAGATATTCCTGTACTTTATTAGGACCCAGAATCTGCAGAATATCCTGGGGTGCAATTGATCCTTCGGTCAGCATTTCACCAGCCTTCACATAATCTCCATTATGAACCAGGACATGCATACTGTAAGGAACTGCATATTTTTTCTTTTCCAGGGTACCTTCTACAATGATTTCCCGGACACCTCGTTTGATTGTTCCAAACCTGACCACGCCGTCAATTTCACTGACAATGGCCTGTTCTTTAGGCTTGCGGGCTTCAAACAGTTCTGCAACCCTGGGCAACCCACCGGTAATATCACGGGTCTTGCCAATTTCACGGGGAATTCTGGCAATGATTGTTCCCGCTTTGATTTCCTGATTATTGGCTACCCGAATCTGTGCCTTAACCGGAAGGATATGAGTTGCAAGTTCTTCACCCTTTTTATTCACCACTTTGATATGAGGACTCAAATTCTTATTCCGTGACTCAATAATGACACGCTGCTTCTGCAGGGTCTGGTCATCTAATTCCTCTCTGGCGGTGACATTTTCCACTATATCGGCAAATTTTATAATACCGCCCTTCTCTGCAAGAATCACTGTAGAGTAGGGATCCCATTCAAACAGGATTTCACCTTTTTTAACCACGGTTCCATCCTGGCAAAGAAAGTTTGCGCCAGCAGGGACGGTATACTTTACCAGTGAACGATCCTGATCATCAACAATATGGATCTTACCGTATTGTCCAATGGCCATCAGTTTTTTAACCTCATTTCCATCATCATCTAATTCTTCACCTTCTAACAGGCGGAGGTTTTCAACTTTAATTTTTCCGTCAAACCTGGCCATCACCTGAGACTGTGCTGCAATTCGGCCGGCAATTCCACCGATATGGAAGGTACGGAGAGTCAACTGAGTACCTGGCTCACCAATACTCTGTGCCGCCATAATACCGACAGCTTCCCCGATGCTAACCAGGCGACCAGCAGCCAGGTTTCTTCCATAGCAAAGGCTACACACCCCACGTTCTGCTTCACAGGTTAAAACCGATTTAATTTTAATAGATTCAATGGCCGATTCAGCGATCATTGATGCTTTTTCTTCGTCAATTATCTCACCAGCTTTAACAATTTCATCACCGGTAAGAGGATCAAATACATCGTCTACTGAAACACGACCCAGAACACGATCTGCCAGGGATTCAATGACGCGCTCACCTTCTTTAATTGGATAGGTTTCAATACCCAGGATCGTACCACAGTCATACTCCGTAATCATAACATCCTGGGCGACATCGACCAATCGCCTGGTCAGATAACCTGCATCAGCAGTTTTTAAGGCCGTATCAGCAAGACCCTTACGAGCACCGTGAGTCGAAATGAAGTATTCCTGGACTGTCAAACCCTCGAAAAAATTTGCAGTAATCGGGTTCTCAATAATTTCTCCAGTCTGGCCGGTAAGTGTTTTTTGCGGTTTTGCCATAAGTCCCCGCATCCCTGCCAACTGGCGGATCTGTTCCTTGCTACCCCGAGCTCCCGAATCCGACATCATATAAAGTGAATTAAATCCGGCCTTATGGTCTTTAAGAATTTTGAAAAGTTCACCCGAAACCTGTTCTGTTACCCGGGTCCAGATATCGATCACTTTATTATACCGCTCACCATCCGTGATAATACCCATTTGATACTGGTTTTCCAGCAGTCTCACCTCATCATAAGCATGAGTAACAATTTTTTCCTTGCTTTCCGGGATAACCACATCATCCAGCCCAATACTGGAACCGGCCAAGGTGGAGTAACGGAATCCCAGTTCCTTCAAACTATCTAAAAATCGTACTGTTGCAAGGTTCCCGGCATGCTTTAATACAATGGAAATGAGGCCTTCGAGGGTTTTTTTGGTCATCGTACTATTGATAAAACCAACTTTCTCGGGCACAATGCCATTAAACAAAACCCGGCCAACCGTGGTGTCAATAAGTTCTCCATTAATTCTCACTTTAATCATTGCATGCAGGGCCACTTTGCGATCATTAAGTGCAATGATTACCTCTTGTGTTGAAGCGAATGTCTTGCCTTCACCCATCACGCCTGATTTGTCTTTGGTGACATAATAACACCCCAGCACCATATCCTGAGACGGAACTGCTAATGGCCTCCCATTAGCTGGTGACAATATATTATGGGAGGAAAGCATAAGAAGTCGCGCTTCCATTTGTGCTTCATAGGACAGGGGCACATGCACCGCCATCTGATCGCCGTCAAAGTCCGCATTAAATGCTGCACAGACCAGTGGATGAATTTCAATAGCTTTACCCTCAATTAACACCGGTTGAAATGCCTGAATTCCGAGACGGTGAAGTGTGGGTGCGCGATTCAGAAGAACCGGATGTTCTCCAACGATTTCCTCCAAAACTTCAAAGACAATCGCGTCTCGTTTTTCAACGATTCGCTTGGCACTTTTGACTGTTTTTACAACTTTACGCTCTTGTAATTTTTTGATAATAAAGGGTTTAAACAGCTCAACGGCCATTTCTTTTGGTAAGCCACACTCATAGAGTCGCAATTTGGGACCAACCACAATCACTGAACGGCCAGAGTAATCGACTCTTTTCCCCAGAAGATTGAGGCGAAAGCGGCCCTGTTTCCCGCGAAGCATATCAGAAAGAGACTTCAGTGGTCGGTTTCCATCGCTCCGAACAGCGGTCGTACGTTTGGTATTATCAAACAGCGCATCCACTGATTCCTGCAGCATTCTTTTTTCGTTGCGAAGTATCACTTCCGGTGCTTTAATATCGATAAGTTTTTTGAGGCGATTATTACGGATGATCACCCGGCGATACAAATCATTTAAATCACTAGTCGCAAAACGGCCACCTTCGAGGGGTACAAGAGGTCTTAATTCTGGTGGAATTACCGGAATTACATCCATGACCATCCACTCGGGTTTATTTTTGAATTCTCCGTTTTCCCGGGTGCGAAATGCCTCGACTACTTTAAGTCGTTTTAAAGCTTCATATTTTTTCTGTTTTGATTTTTCAGTTTTGAGGACATTCCTCAACTCCTCTGAAAGCTCTTCAATATCAATATTTTTAAGCATATCCCGAATAGCTTCTCCCCCCATGCCCGCAATAAATTTATCGGGATTATCGTCAGGCAAATTCCTTTCTTCGGGGGACAATCCTTCCAGTATATTTAAATATTCCTCTTCCATTAAGACATCACCGGTCTTAAAACTACCCTTACCAGGTTGAATGACAACATATGCTTCATAATAGATAATTTTTTCAAGATATTTAGGTGATATGTTGAGCAGGTATCCAATTTTTGTCGGTGTAGAGCGAAAATACCAGATATGAACAATAGGCACAGCCAGACTGATATGTCCCATACGCTCACGTCTTACCGCTTTGGTGGTAACTTCCACACCGCATCTATCACAAATGATACCTTTATACCGAATTCTCTTATACTTTCCACAATGGCATTCCCAGTCTTTTACCGGTCCGAAAATTTTTTCGCAAAACAGACCGTCCTTCTCGGGTTTGAAAGACCGGTAATTTATTGTCTCAGGCTTGGTTACTTCACCATAACTCTTTTCCAAAATTGCATTTGGGGAAGCCAATCCAATGGAAATTTTGGTAATCTGGCCTCTTTTAGCTAAAGTTTCAGTACTAAACCTTTCTTTGACATCTACTCTATTCATATGTGGATTATCCTTTTTTATGGTGAATAATAAACGCCGTAACAGTCATTTAATTATTCAACTTTTATATCTAATCCAAGTCCCTGGAGCTCTTTGACCAACACATTAAATGATTCAGGTCTTCCTGCGTCAGTAAGATTGTCTCCCTTGACAATAGATTCATACACTTTGGTTCTTCCTTGAACATCATCACTCTTATAGGTCAGAATTTCTTGTAGGGTATATGCTGCACCATAGGCTTCCAATGCCCAGACCTCCATTTCCCCAAATCTTTGACCACCAAATTGTGCTTTACCACCCAAGGGCTGCTGGGTGATTAATGAGTAAGGGCCAATGGATCTTGAATGAATTTTATCATCAACCATGTGGGACAATTTCATCATATAGATAAAACCCACTCCGACTTCCTGGTCAAATGGCTCACCGGTTTGTCCGTCATACAAGCGCATCTTTCCAGTAATTGGCAAACCAGCGGTTTTCATCTCTTCGATTACTTCATCATAAATCGCCCCATCAAAAACAGGAGTGGCATAATATTTATTCAGAAGTTTGCCGGCCCATCCCAAAGTTGTTTCGAAAATCTGTCCCAAATTCATTCTTGACGGAACGCCCAAAGGATTCAAGACGATATCAACGGGCGTACCATCAGGTAAAAATGGCATATCTTCCTCAGGGACAACCTTTGCAACCACGCCTTTATTCCCATGACGACCAGCCATTTTATCGCCAACTTTTATTTTGCGCTTTTGCGCCACATAAATCTTGGCCAGTTGAACAATACCCGGAGGTAACTCATCGCCAATCATGATTTTATATTTTTCCGTGCGCAGATCATTTTCAATTTCACGGATCAGACTTTTGTACTCAGAAAAACACTGGCGAACCTGCTCATTCAACTCATTCTTTTCGAACCAAGGCTCAATATAATCGATGGAATCAATTTCCTGCTTTTCAAATATCTTCTTCGTAATTTTACCTTTGGCTTTGAGTATGGCTTTGTCATTTTTACTTTTTATGCCCTGCGTGGGTACATTCCCGAATTTATCTTCCAGGAACTGAAAAAGACGATCGCGGATATCTCTCAATCTCTGGTCATACTCTTTTTCCAGCTGGTCAATTTTCTTTTTATCTTCCTTTTTTGTCTTTGGGTCTTTTTTCTTCCGGGAAAAGAGTTTGGTATCAATGACAATACCTTCCATACCGGAAGGCAATTTTAAGCTTGCATCTTTTACGTCGCCCGCTTTACTACCAAAAATTGCTTTTAACAATTTTTCTTCTGGTGTTGGTTCTGTTTCACCCTTAGGGGTTACTTTCCCCACCAGAATATCTCCAGAACTGACCTCTGCACCCACCCGGATAATTCCGTTTTCATCCAAATTCTTGGTGGCTTCTTCGCTTACATTGGGAATTTCGCGGGTGAGTTCTTCCTCACCTCTTTTGGTATCCCGGACCTGTGTTTCAAATTCTTCGATATGGATTGAGGTAAAAACATCATCCCGCACAATTCGTTCCGAGATAACAATTGCATCCTCAAAGTTGTATCCATTCCAGGGCATAAATGCGACCAGAATATTTTTACCGAGTGCCAGTTCCCCTTTATCCGTGGCATGTCCATCCGCAAGCACCTGGTTTTTGGACACTTTGTCCCCTTCACGAACCAGGGGCCTCTGGTTGATTGCAGTATTCTGATTGGTCCGGACAAGTTTTAGCAGATCATATTCCACACGTTCTGCCTCACCAGTCATTACGCGACGAACATCATTCACGGACCCGGAATCAACTTTTATTATGATTTTTTCCGAATCAACTTTCTCAACAATACCATCAACCTGTGAAACAATAACGGCACCGGAATCAACCGCCACTTTTTTCTCCATCCCCGTCCCAACAATTGGGGCATCCGGACGAATAATCGGAACAGCCTGGCGTTGCATATTTGATCCCATGAGCGCCCTGTTTGCGTCATCATGTTCCAGGAACGGAATGAGAGAAGCAGCCGGGGAAACAATCTGGTTGGAAGCAATATCGATAAACTGGATATCTTTCGGATTTGAAAGCACAAAGTCACTACGCTGCCTTACTTTCACCAGATCATTGATAAATTTCCTGGATTTTTCATCCACCGGTGCATTGAACTGGGCAATAACGCTTCGTTCCTCGTCATCCGCAGACAGAAATTCGATGTCATTGGTCACTTTGCCATCAACCACTTTACGATAGGGTGTTTCGATAAAGCCGAACTCATTCACCTGTGCCAGAACACACAAGGATGAGATCAATCCGATATTCGGACCCTCCGGAGTTTCCACCGGGCAAAGCCTGCCATAATGCGTGTAATGGATATCACGTACTTCAAAACCAGCACGTTCCCGGGTTAGACCACCCGGACCCAGTGCACTCATACGTCGTTTATGAGTCAGTTCCGCCAGGGGATTGGTCTGATCCATAAATTGGGATAACTGAGATGTTCCAAAAAAGGTGTTGATAACCGAAGTGATTGCCCGCGCATTGATAAGCTCCTGGGGTGTTATCGTCTCGGAATCTCCCAGATTCATTCTTTCTTTAATGGTGCGCGCCATTCGGGTTAATCCCAAATTCATTTGTGAAGACAGCTGTTCCCCAACAGTTCGCACACGACGATTCCCCAAATGATCAATATCATCAGTGGACCGCTTCCCCTCTCTCAGATCAATCAGATATTTAATAATTTCAATAAAATCTTCTTTGGTCAACACGGTGTATTCAACATCTACCTTAAGTCCCAACTTCTTATTGAGCCGGTACCGTCCAACCTTGCCTAATTCATACCGCTTATCATTGAAAAACATTTTATCCAGCAGGCCTTTGGCCGTTTCAATATCAGGCGGCTCGCCAGACCTTAACAGGCTGTAGATCTTTCGCAATGCGGTTTCCTCATCTTTCGCATCATCCTTTTCAAGGGTGTTAAGAATAAGATGAGGCATGGTTGGGTCATTAGGAAACTGGAGTCGCAATTTTTTAATTTTAGCAGATTTTAAAGCTTCAACGCTTTCCTCATCCAGTTCAGTCCCTACTTCAAGTAGAATTTCACCGGTCTTCTCATCAATAATATCTTCGACAATTCGTCTGCCTACCAGGTTCAGAGTTTCTTCTTTCTTGAGATCTACCTCATCAATCAGCTTAAAAAGTTCTAATATTTCCTTGTTCTCTGCAAATCCCAAGGAGCGCAGAAAAGTCGTTACAAAGAACTTTTTCTTACGGTCGATATAGACATGGAGAATATCATTGACATCAGTCATGAATTCAATCCAGCTTCCCCGAAATGGGATGACCCGGGCCGAGAAAATTTTGGTACCGTTTGGGTGAATACTCTCATCAAAAAATACTCCCGGAGCCCGATGAAGTTGGTTAACAATAACTCTTTCGGCACCATTAATAATAAACGTTCCGCGTTCGGTCATGTAAGGCAGATTTCCCAGATAGACATCCTGCTCAATCGTCTCGGTATAATTTTCCGTTTCACCGGTCAAATCCTTAATAGAGAGACGAAGTTTTGCCTTCAGGGGAACCGCGTAAGAGAGACCTCTTTCACGACATTCGCGCACCGTATATTTGGGTTTATCTAAGTAGTATTCCACAAAATCCAGAATAAAATTTTCCCGGCTGTCAACAATGGGAAAAGTGGCCATAAACACGGCCTGTAAACCCTGATCCTTACGCTTATCCGGTGCAGTGTTCTCCTGCAGGAACTCCTGAAAAGATTTGCGCTGGATATCGAGAAGATCCGGATATTCCGCGATTGTGGGTATTTTTGAGAAAGATTGACGCTCGATCAATTTTATATCTTTCAAAGAAACTACCTCATAAGCTTCGTTAAAATTTTAATTGGATTTAGTTAATGTCGACAGTAGCACCGACTTCCGTCAACTGCTTCTTGATGTCTTCAGCTTCCGCTTTAGAGACACCTTCCTTGACGGCTTTGGGAGCTGCTTCTACCAAATCCTTTGCTTCTTTGAGACCTAAATTGGTGATTGCCCGGACCACTTTAATGACTTGAATTTTTTGGGATCCGATTTCTTTGAGAACCACATCAAATTCTGTCTGCTCTTCCGCGGCTGCATCCGCTGCAGCGCCCGGGGCAGCAGCACCCGGAATCGCCGCAACCATAGGTGCAGAGGCTGTTACACCAAATTTTTCTTCGATTTCCTTCACTAACTCAGAAACCTCAAGAATTGTTGCTTTCTCCAGATATGCTAATACATCAGCACGTTTAACTTCAGCCATTTTAAGATTACCTCCAATTATAAATGCTGTTATGATTTAATTACTTTTTCTTTTCTTCCAATGCTTTTAGGGCATTTACTAAATTATACATTACACCATTCAAGGCGTAAACCAGTTTGGACATGGGGGAATTGAGCATTCCGACCAATTGCCCCAATAATTCCTGTCGGGAAGGAATTTTGGACAGATTCTCAACCTTATCAGTACCGACAACCTGTCCTTCGAATAATGCTGCTTTTAATTTTAATTTTTCCTTATACTCCTTATGTTTCTCAAGAACCTTAACCGGGAGGGTGGGATCATCATAACTAATAGCATAGGCATTTACGCCCTTCAGAAATGGTTCCATACCCTCGATTCCCGCTTTATCAAACGAGATCTTGGCCAGTGTATTTTTAACAACTCGATATTCAATATTGGATTCCTGAAAATTACGCCTCAACTGATTGGTCATATTCACATCCATACCAGTGAAGTCAACTAAATAGATGCTGGAAGCGCGACTAAATTTGTCGCTCATTTCCTGCACAACTTTTTCTTTTTGCGCTGTTGCCATAATAAACTACCTCAACATTTGTCAATTATTCCTGAAATTCAGTCGTGTTGGGAAGTAATCTGATCCCGGGACCCATCGTATTTGACACATAGATGCTCCGCAGATATGTTCCCTTGGCAGTGGCTGGTTTCATCCTAATAATCATCTGCAGGAGCGATCGGATATTATCTTTTAACTTATCTGCTTCAAAGGAGGCCTTACCAACACTGGAATGAATAATCCCGGCTTTATCAACCCGAAAATCAATTTTACCAGCTTTTATTTCTTTAACGGTCCGCTCAATCTCCATGGTAACTGTACCGCTCTTGGGATTTGGCATCAATCCCCGTGGACCCAGAACCTTCCCTAATTTTCCCAAATCTTTCATGGCATCGGGAGTAGCGACCAGAACGTCAAATTCAAGCCAGTTTTCTTTTTCAATTTTTTCCAGATATTCTTCGTACCCCACATAATCCGCACCAGCTTTTTCTGCCTGAGCCGCCTTCTCACCTTTGGTAATCACTAATACTCTTACCGGTTTTCCAAGACCGTGGGGAAGGGATACCGTACCGCGAATGGCTTGCTCAGATCTGCGGGGATCAACCCCTAAACGGATTGCAATCTCAACCGACTCGTCAAATTTTGCCTGGGCAGTCTGTTTTATTAAACTCACCGCTTCATCAAGCGAATATTCACGTTTTTCGATAAGATTTCTAAGATTCGAATACCTTTTACTTCTTCTTTTCATTTATACCTCGCAACGATTACTCGACTTCAATACCCATACTCCGGGCAGTACCTTCAATAATCCGCATAGCGGCTTCAATGGATGCAGCATTCAGG
>CP070707.1:2646257-2680643 GCA_020350205.1 bacterium | reverse complement strand
CGCAGATTAATACCGGGATCAAAGAATCGGGTGGAAATTGGGAGCTGGAACTAACGGTAACCCAGGAAAACAATCCCTACCATTTTCTGACCAGCGTTCAGATTGACACCCGGGAGAAAAGCATTTATCATCTGCTGGAGATAAAAAACCAAAAGGAATTTTTCAGTTTTACGGTTGAAGATAAACCCGAAAGGCTGATCTTTAATACTTTTTCTGACATTCCTTCACAGGCAGAAAATTATTACACCTGGTCAAATTTTTTCGATGACTATCATCATACTCTCATGGTTTACGGGACCAGTCGGCAGATCGAAGCAAATCATACCCTGGCGTTACGTTTCAGCAGAGTACTGGCGGACCGATATACAGAGATTCTACCGCCGGTTAAAAAAGACAGTGAGCTCAGTTTAGAGGACCTGAAGAACCATGACCTCATTGTTTTAGGAAATGTGGCGGACAACCGATTGACGTCTGAAATGTTATCGATGCTCGGTTTAAACATTCAAAAAAACATGTTTGTCTGGGAGGGAGAGATCTATGCCGGATCCGATGAGGGTTTATTTGTTTCTTTCCCAAATCCCTATAATCCTGGCCGTACCGTCTACCTGTTCACTGCCAACAGTGCCCTGCAGCTGTATCAGATGACCAAAGATCGCCTGCAAATGCCCTCCTGGGCCATCTATCAGGGTGATAAAATAGTTAAAAAAGGATATCTTCCAAATCAGAGATTCACGGTTGAATTTGAGTAAGAGGATGGAAACAACAATACTGAGTCTATATAATGAATTCGGAGTGAATTGATGGGAGGTATTTTGACGATAAATGAAGAATTAATTAATTTTCAGGAGCTGAGGTGTCAGGATTTAGGGTTTAGGGTTTAGGGTTTAGGGCTCAGGGCATCTGCCTATTGTGGTGCAATTCAGCGAACAATACCCCCCCCGGCCCATGGATTATATGTTTTGCATTCTCTGCTTTGACTTTATCGCGAATTTATTGCTATATTATGAATAGCCTATCATCACTTATATTCATAGGACGATACCCATGGAAAAAGAGACAATCGATCTTCGTAATCTGATGCTTATGATTAAAGAGAAGAAGGGAGTGGATTGTACGCTGGCACTTGAATTCGACTGTAAAATTGAGGTGGAGAATATTGACCCGCTGATTAAAGTGATCAATTATGCCATTAATTATATCCACCAAATTGCGAATCAACCGATGCAAATCTCTCTGTATGCCGGTTTCAGCGAACATACCCTGGTGTTTACAGCCTTCACAGGCACAACAGATTTTCCTTCCATCAGCGAGAATGTTTCTGAAGCTTTGTTACCGTATAATGCAACCATCAGTTTTGATGGAGAAGCAGGAAAATTTGCCCAGATTAAACTTACGTTTCAGAAAGAAAAGAAGGATTCAGAATAGAACGGATTTTAATCGTCAAAATAAACCTGTAAGCTGAAAATTTCAGCCAGCGTAAAACTGCCGCATCCCCGCAGTTATTCTTACTCCCGGCTGGTTTTATTCCTGAACCAGCAAAGCCAATCGAAATAGTAAGCAAATCTCTCCGGATTTATAGCCCATTTTGCGGGCAAAGTAGTTCTCTTTACCTTTCATTTTGACTCCTAAGGACAATCATATTAAATTCAAAAAGTCGTATCTGAATTTATTCAACTAAGCCAATGCCAACAAACCTGCCACCAGAATATTTCAGTGCCGAGGAGCGTTATAAACAAGCCTCAACTCCCCGCGAAAAAATCGAGCGATTGGAAGAGTTAATTAGTACCATTCCCAAGCATAAAGGAACGGATAAATTGCGGGCGGATTTGCGGCGAAGGCTCTCCAGATTAAAAGAATCCGCAGACAAAGGCAAAAGAACCGGAAAACATGAATCCACTTTTCACATTGAAAAAGAGGGCGCAGGTCGAGTGATTCTGGTCGGGCTTCCCAACGTAGGTAAATCCTCCTTATTGACCAGGTTAACCAATGCTTCGCCAGCCATATCCGAAGCTCCCTTTACTTCCTGGACTCCAACCCCCGGGATGATGGAATGGGAACATGTTCAAATCCAACTCATAGACACCCCGCCCCTGAATCGTGAACACATGGAATCAGAACAGTTCGACCTGATCCGAAGTGCCGATTTACTTCTTCTACTGGTGGACCTCCAGTCCGATGCCATGCAGCAACTGGAAGATGCCCGGGATATTTTACTGGAACACGGAATTCCGATCCGTTGCCAGAAAAATATTGATCAGATCAGTGCCGGCAAGGCATATATTCCCGTCCTGGTGGTGATCAATAAATATGATGATCCTTCTTTTAGCGAGGATGTCCAACTTTTTCATGAATTATCTCAATGTGACTGGCATACTGTCACCATATCCAGTCTCAGTGGAAATCTACTGGAAGAATTGAAAGTGCAAATTTTCCAGGAATTAAATATCATCCGGGTCTATTCAAAGCCACCCGGAAAGCCTCCTGACCACACGGCGCCTTTTGTCCTCAAAAAAGGGAGCACGGTGGAAGAACTGGCCGGTAAAGTGCATAAGGATTTTCTGAACACCCTCAAATCCGCCCGGGTTTGGGGAACCGGGGTTCATGATGGACAGCAGGTTGCACGGGATCATGTACTGCATGATGGGGACATTGTTGAACTACACACTTAAGTATGCCAGTACTATTTACCACCGGGGGACTATATCTAAATTCCACGCACCAGAATCCAAATACCAAATAAATTCCAAATATCAATTTCCAAAGAATACCTATATCAATAAAAATTTTTCAAATTAAATATTATAATTTAAGTGGAGTTTACTTCTCTTAGTATGCGGAGTTGGAAAAATATATAAATTCAAAATGAACGCTAGAATTTCTTTTACCTGTTCATCAACAATATTGAGTGAAGGATAGTTTATTAATATTTGCCCTATGGATAAATCAGCAAAGAGCCAAGTGACCTATGATCCGGAAGAACGAACCTTCCAATTTGCAAAAAAGGTTAGAATCTTCCTAAAAACATTGCCAAATACACGCTCAGTTATTGAAGATTCAAAACAGCTGATCAGAGTTTCTGGTTCAGTGGGCGCAAATAATATAGAAGCAAACGAATCAATTTACAAATAATACTGAGGCAATAATCTTGCGTCAAGAGCCAAATGAACTTAAAAAAATCTTATCTTCTTCATAGAGAAATCAATTAAATAATTTTTCAAAAAACTTTTCTCACTATTTATCTTCTATAAAATGTATTTTCTTTAGTAATTTATTTGTTATTTGTAATTTGTTTTTTGAAATTTTAATTAGGCATTATACCTTAATAAATCCATGAAGGGGAACAACCATGATCTGTAAATCATGTAAAAAGGACTTCCCTTCAAAATACTACTTTGTTACCGAATCGATTTGTCAGGAGTGTTTTAATCTGCTAAATGACCAGGAAAAACAGCAATTACTCGATGAAAAAGATAGTCTGAAGATCGAAGAAGCCGCAGAGAGAATTATACAGGGACATGCCTTGAAATGTCCGGTTTGCGGAAATAAACAGTTCTGGAAACGTAAAACACTGATGAATACACCCGGGATGACCTTCCTAGGGCTAGATTGGGCCAACCGGGAAGCGGAAAATTATGTTTGTGACGGTTGCGGTTATATCCTATGGTTCCTGCGGGAGGAATGATCAGTTCCGTGATTCTGGCTTTAGGTGTTTGGAGTGAAGGTTTACTCGTTGCTTCCTGCAACTGACCCAGCGATAATGCAACTTGCAAAACATCTCCAGGAAATTTTTAAAGCATTTTTTTAATTCCAATTTCCGCAATCCCTGTCTGCACCCAGGCAGGCAAAATCCAAATTCGTTTCAGTTTTTTATCGGCATTTCATAAATTCGGTATTTTTTATACAACCTTCCTCCAATAGTTTCATCAAACTTGTTGATAAGATGATTATCCTCCAAATTCCAAGAGGTTTCACACCATTCAAAACCCAACTTTCTGGCTGCCTTTGCTGTTTCCATAAAAAGCAGAACCGGTATTCCGGTTACCCTGTACTCCTTGAGCATGCCCATAATCAGAGAACGGATTCCCTTTATTTTTTTCCTGTAAATTAACAGTTTGACAATACTCAAGGGGTCCAGATGACCATTAATATGTATCAATGCCTCGTTAAAATTAGGAACAGTGACTGCGATACCAACAGGCTCACCAGAAATTTCCGCAAACAAAACAAGTTCAGGTAGGACAATTTTCCTAAGGTCCGCTGCCAGATAATCCATTTCCTTTTCAGTCATGGGAACAAAACCCCAATTTTTTTCCCAGGCAGCATTATAAATTGTTTTTATTTTTGCAACCTCATCCTTCAGTTTTTTCATGTTCAGCGGTCTGATGGTGACATTATATTTCTCTCGTACGCGCTCGGCAATTTTTTCCAATCGTTCGGGTGTTTGCACAATACCTTCATTCAGAAATGCATACAAATCTTTGGCTTTCTCAAGACCATATCTTTCCATCATATCAAGATAATATTCTGGATTATACGTCATCATAATGACCGGCGGTGAATCGAATCCCTCAAGAAGAAATCCACATTCATCATTCATGCATAAATTCATGGGACCGCGCATAAATGAGATATCCCGGTTGGAAAGCCAACCACGACCCGCATCCAGTAATTTTTCCGCACACCTGTAATTATCATGGCATTCAAACATGCCAAAAAACCCAACCTGTTCCTGGTGAAAATGGATATGATTATAGTCTATGATTGATGCAATCCTGCCCAGCGGTATCGAATCACAGTAGGCAACAAAAAATTGTGCAATACTGTGTTCAAAAAAAGGATTTGATTTCTTATTTAATTTCTTTTTGATATCTTGGATTAAGGGTGGCACCCAATTCGGATCATTCTTGTAGATATCCCAGGGTAATTTGATAAAATCCATCAAGGTAGTTTTATTGACCACTTCGCGTACTTCAATATTTTCTGACATTCTTTCCTCCTATGGCGGTGGATCATTCCCTGAGTGTTAATTATTTGTGTCACAATTGTCTTATAAGCCCATGAATTTTTTAAGTCTGACGATAAGTCAATTGGTATCAATCCGCCACTATTCGGGAATACTTTCTGAATTTCGATTGTATCTTATTTATGATAGATGTTAATTTTTTCTTACTATAACTTTGTTATCCTGTATTATAAATGAAAATAGCTGTATTCTCTTACATGCCCAGGTTTAATAGTGTATTTTGAAAACACATTATTAATCATAACATCAGAGATCTACAGCTATCGATTAACCTACAAAACAATTGATGCTTTTCAAAGAAATTTTCATGTGAAAAACGAAATTCGATTTTGTAGAAATAAAAGTTAATTCTGATCAGGAATGGTAACTTTAGAAATATTCTATCATCACATTTTGAAAATGGTATACAGCAAGTTACCCATATTTAAAATCGAGCCGGGGAATTTGCCGGAATGAATTGAACCATTTTATAATTTAGCAGTATGATTTAAAATTCAACTGATTTAAATTTTTCAAATTTTCTTCCGTTAAAGATTAACAGGGGATTTCAGATGAATATGAAGTTAAAAATCGGACTTGTCATTATGCTGACTATGGGTGTCATTACCCTAATTGCGGGGTATTTTCTCAGCCAAAGATCTGATGAATTACCCCCCATCAGCGAGCGAGGTAAAAAATCACAACCCGGACCCGATCAAAGACCTTCAGACTGGCACTGGTTGCGGCGGACTTTTCCATATTATCAGGCCGATGCCGACTATTTCCAGGAGCAGATGAAAAAAGCCCGCATGATGCGCGAGGCTGCAGCCGTCAATGGACTGGAGCTGGTTGAATTTGCAGGTCCCACCAATATCCAGGGCCGCGTTTCCGATATAGAATTTAATCCCAAAAATCCCAATATTGTTTATGCCGGTGCTGCTACCGGCGGCGTCTTCAAATCCACCGATATGGGTCAAACCTGGTTTCCTATTTTTGACGATCAGGCAAACCTGAATGTCGGGGATATCGGAATCGATCCGCTTTACCCGGATACCATTTATGTAGGAACCGGCGAGGCCAACGGGGGCCACAATAACTTTCCCGGAGGCGGGATTTATAAGTCCACTGACGGGGGCAGCAGCTGGCAATTTCTGGGCCTGGAAAATACTGCCTCAGTCGGCCGGATTGTCGTGGATCCGTTCAATACCCAACTCGTTTTTGTAGCAGCGGTCGGTTCCTATTTTTCGCCCAATCCAGAGCGTGGCATTTACAGAAGCGAAGACGGCGGACAGACCTGGACCCAATCGTTGTTTATTTCAGACTCGACCGGAGCCATCGATATCGTGATCGATCCCAACAATCCCAGCCGTTTAATGGCCGCCATGTGGGAGCGCGTTCGCCGGCCTAACAGCAGTCATCTGTATGGTCCGACCAGTGGGATCTATCGCTCCTTAAACAGTGGAGACAGCTGGGAGTATTTAGGTCCGGCAAATGGATTACCCAATCCAGCCTCCACAAACATTGGCCGTATTGGACTCGCCATATCCGAAAGTAATCCTGATATTCTGTACGCGATTTTCAGCAGCGGATCCGGGTATCTGGGATTGTACAAGACCACCAATTTCGGTAGCAGCTGGATCAATGCTGATCCTGATTATGAGATAGATAACGGAACTGGCGGCTTCAGCTGGTATTTCGGACAGGTCCGAATTCATCCCACCAATCCTGATATGGTGTATGCACTGGATGTGGCTTTTATGCGTTCTTCCAATGGCGGTGACAGCTGGCCTATCATCTACGGGTATGGCGGCAGTCCAGCAAACTTCCATGTGGATCATCACGCCCTGGCCTTCCATCCCGGCAATCCGGATTATTTGATCGAAGGAAATGATGGCGGAATTAATATTTCTTCTGATGCCGGGGTTAACTGGACTAAGATTGCAGAATTACCTATCAGCCAGTTTTATGAGATCGGACTGGATAAAAATAATCCCCAGCGTCTCTACGGGGGAACTCAGGATAATGGCACCCTAAGAACGTTGACCGGTGCACTGGATGACTGGCAGCGTATCTATGGGGGAGATGGATTCTACGTGATAGTGGACCACACCAATCCTGATATCATCTATGCAGAATCCCAATATGGAAACCTCGGTAAATCTACCAACGGGGGTAACAATTTTAACAGTGCCACCAGCGGCATAACCGGCTCCACCAACTGGTCCACCCCGGTAGTGATGGATCCAAACAACAATCAGGTTCTGTATTATGGTGCCGAAAGAGTATTCAGAACTACCAACAGTGCAGGATTCTGGACCGCCATCAGTCCTGATCTTACCCCAATTTCTTACAACAGACTGGGGACCATAACCACCATTGCTGTGGCTCCTTCAAATTCGAATGTTATCTGGGCCGGGACCGATGCCGGAAATGTGTGGATCAGTACGGATAATGGAACAAATTGGAATGAAGTCACCGGAACGCTGCCGTTCAGATGGGTTACCCGAGTAGTGGCAGATTACAGTAATGAAAATATTGCCTATGTCACATTTTCCGGTCTGAAGTGGACAGATCCCCAGCCCCATGTCTTTCGCACCACCGATCAGGGACAAACCTGGAGTGACATCAGCAGTAATCTTCCCGATGCACCCATTAATGCATTTGCGGTTGATCCCTATAGACCGAACGTAATATTCGTCGGGACCGACCTGGGTGCTTATTACAGTACAGATACCGGTCAGAACTGGCAATACCTCAGCAGCAATCTGCCGATGGTCTCCATTTATGACATGAAAATTCACGAAATTGAATATTATCTTGCCCTCGGCACCCATGCACGATCCATGTACAAAGTCAATCTTTCCTCGATCACCGGAATTGACGGATCAGAACAGAACAATCTGAAGAAAACTTTTCAACTGATGCAAAATTATCCTAATCCCTTTAACCCGATCACCACCATACCCTATCGACTTTCGAAACCATCACTGGTCAGGTTATCCATCTACAACACCTTAGGGCAGGAAATTAAAACACTGGTTAATCAGCAACAGAATGCGGGTGATTACCAGGTTAGCTGGAATGGAAAGGATAATCAGGGAAATCCGGTTTCTTCAGGGGTATATATCTATCGGTTACAAACTGACAATTTCAGTCAGGAGAAACGTTTAACTTTTGTAAAATAAATTTAATTTCAGAACCCGAGATTAATGTAGACCTTTTGTCTGATGTGACCGGAGGTCTTTTTTTTCTGGTTCTTTATAAGAGAGACCGGATTGATTTTAATACGCGAAGCAGATTTTTATCCGCTTGATTTTACCGAATTTTTCCGTATTTTGCCTGTACTATGAAAAAAATAATCAACACGCTCGTCTTTATTATTTTTAGCCTGGTCGTTTCCGCCTCTGCCCAGCATCCAGATTCCCTGATTCAAAATCTGGTCTTGCAGACCAATCTGGACACCCTGATACATTACGTAGAAATTCTTTCCGGCGAACAATCTGCCATTATTAATGGTCAAGCTTCTCTCATTACCTCCCGCTATGCGGGTCATGCACACAACGATCTGGCGGCAGATTATATCCATCAAACGCTTCAAAAAACCGGTCTACCCACCTACGATCAGAATTACAGTAGCAATGGAAGAAACGTTTACGCTGTCCAGGCCGGCACAACCTTTCCGGATCAGCAGTTCATAGTCTGTGCCCATTACGACGATATGCCCTCATTTGGCGCAGCTCCGGGAGCTGATGATAATGCCAGTGGTACGGCAGCGGTACTGGAAGTCGCCCGGATCTTATCCCAGATTTCTACTCCATATACAATAATTTATGCCTTGTGGGATGAGGAAGAGATGGGCCTGGTCGGAAGCGCTTATTATGCCCAGCAGGCGGCTCAGGCGGGTGATAATATTCTCGGGGTTGTAAACCTGGAAATGTTCGGCTGGGATGGTAACGATGACAGCACAATTGATATCCATACCCGACCGGTGGGTAATTCACTTCAGCTGGCGGGGTTTATTGAGGACATACAAAGCATCTATCAGCTGGGCCTATTTCCGGTAACATACAATCCGGGTACCACTGCCAGTGATCATTCCTCCTTCTGGAATCAGGGATATACCGCCGTCGTTTTCAGTCAGGCTTTTTATGGCAATGATATGAACCCCTACTACCACACCGCCGGGGACCGCACAACTGTCTTTAATCTGGGTTATTTTTATGCTTTGTCAAGGCTGGCCGTGGCAACTGTTGCCCACCTCGTACACTATAATATGATTTTGGATATTTCATTTAACCATGAAATTATTCCCGGGGAATTGCTCTTATCACAAAATTATCCCAATCCTTTTAATCCCTGGACGACCATTGAATTTGATTTACCGGATTCGCGCTTCACAACTTTAACGATTTACAATGTTTTAGGGGAAAGCATAGCCACCCTGGTATCGGGTCAGTTACCTGCAGGGAGGCACACTGTGTTATGGAATGCAAGTGGTTTTCCCAGCGGTCTTTATTTTTATCGGCTAGCTACTGATAATTCTCAGGAAACGAGAAAAATGATTCTGTTGGAATAGGAGAGATTACATTTAGCTATTGTTGAACTCCCTCCATAAGATCATCCATTTTTTTCGTCAGGGTATCCACTTCCTGAGTGGTGGCCGATTCAGTTTCTAAACCGGTCTTACCTTCAATTTTTTTCGTTTGCACCTCTTTTTTTCCACACCCCGGAACACTTAAACCTACACCTAAGATTAGTAATAAAATAATCTTTTTCATAATGGCCCTTCCTTTTAAAAATTTTTCGCAAATTTAAGAAATGACAGAAAAAAACACGGGTGCAAAAGTGCCAGAATTAATAATTTAAATTTATCATATCAGCACCAAGAGTTGCAAGAATAAATTGAGGATATTGCCCGGAGAAATACCGGCATTCAAATAAGAGACACATTTGTAACACAAGGAAAATATATTGATATCCTCCTGGCACCAAAAATTAGCTTTGTTGACAGAAAAACCTTCAATATATTGTCTGTACATAATGGATTTGTCGGGAATGGAGCAGGTCTGATATGAGGATATCAGTTCCCGGCAAAAATTTTGTTGGTTGACCGGCAAAAAGGTCGTTCGAGAAATAAATATATCAGGTAATTTCCGATTATTAAAATTTCTCACCTCCCGCATTGTTCGCTCGCCAGTTTAATTATTAACAGAAGGAGTCATTATATGAATATTTATGTAGGCAATCTGGCCTCCAGTGTAACCGATGATGAATTACGACAAACATTCGAAGAATATGGTGAGGTCAGTTCGGCGACAGTGCTCAAGGACCGCTATACCGGTGAATCCCGGGGATTTGGATTTGTGGAGATGCAGAGCAAATCCGAGGCGATTGAGGCAATTAAACAGGTTGACGGGAAAGAGATGAACGGAAAACGACTCATTGTGAATGAGGCCCGGCCCAGGCAGGACAATCGTGGTGGGAAACGTCGTAAAGGTGGTGGCGGAGGCGGTTCCAGGGGCAGAGGGCATGGCGGACGTTGGTAGGCGGGGAAAGATGAGTTGGGATTTACTCCAATAACAGCACCTTATTGAATAAATTAATGACTGCCCTTGCTGCTTCAACTTCACTAAGGGGAATTTCTGAATTACCGGAAACTCCCCTTTTTTATTTCGTATAAAAATCTTTTATAGTGGTTGATATTCTATATGTGAATTAATTAATTTTGGCGGTATCAGTATATTCAGTGAAGGTAGATTTTGATCGAGATTTTCAGGAACAGGATACTCAGAAAACAGAACATCTTGTAAATCTGTATTGTGATGAATGTACGTCATACGAATCACTGTCTCAGCAACTGGCGAGGTGTCATATTTCCATTTCTGTAAATCAAATCGTACATTTTACCCCTTGACTGAACAGTAAATGCAGCAGATATATATACCCAACTAGCATAAAGGAAACGACAAAATGAAGGTGAATTATCAGAATCGCGAGCATTTCAAGAATCGACAAATTGGACCCAACCAGAAAGAGTTGCGGGAAATGCTAGATGTTATCGGATGTAAAAGCCTGAATGAACTCATCGACCAAACAATTCCAAAATCCATCCGTCTGGAAAAATCACTGAATATTGATTCTGGAATGACGGAATATCACTACTTGAAACACATTTCAAATATGGCAAAAAAAAATAAACTTTATAAATCATATATCGGTCTCGGCTACTACGACTGTATTACTCCCAGCGTTATTCAACGAAATATTTTTGAGAATCCCGGATGGTACACTCAGTATACTCCTTACCAGGCAGAGATTGCCCAGGGACGCCTGGAAGCGCTTCTCACTTTTCAGACTATGGTCAGTGATCTTACCGGATTAAAAGTTGCCAATGCATCACTGCTGGATGAAGCTACCGCAGCAGCCGAAGCGATGACTATGTTATACCGTTTACGCAGTAGGGAGAAGGTAAACAAGGAGGCAGCTACCTTCCTGGTATCATCAGGATGCTTACCACAGACTATCGCGGTCCTGCAGACACGTTCTGAACCGTTGGGTATCGAGCTCGAAATTACTGATCCAAATGAGTTCAAATTTTCCGAAAAAGTTTTCGGCATCTTACTTCAGTATCCTGCTGAAGATGGAAGTATACATGATTATGGTACTCTCATAGAGAAAGCCCATGCAAATGATTGCCTGGTCGTTATGGCGGCGGATATTCTCAGCCTGGTACTCCTCACCTCGCCCGGAGAATTGGGAGCGGATGTAGCAGTGGGATCCACCCAGAGATTTGGCGTACCCCTGGGTTACGGGGGACCTCATGCGGCCTATTTTGCGACACAGGAACAATACCAGCGCCAAATGCCTGGACGCTTGATTGGTGTCTCTCTGGACCGTTATGGAAATATGGGATACCGCATGGCTCTGCAAACCCGGGAACAACATATTCGGCGGGAGAAAGCCACCTCAAACATTTGCACTGCCCAGGCCCTGCTGGCAATTATGGCGGGAATGTATACTGTATATCATGGACCGGAAGGGTTGCGTCAGATTGCCGGGCGAGTTCATGCTTTTACCGTTATTCTTGACAAGGAACTCCGCAAGCTGGGATATCAGCAGACCAATGCACATTACTTTGATACCTTAAAGATTAAAACAACTCCCGGGTCCCAACAGAAAATACAAAACCTGGCCCTTACCGCCGGAATTAATCTCCGTTATATCGATGACCTCCACATTGGAATTTCGATGGATGAAACAGTCGATTTACCGGAAGTACAGCAGCTTATAAATATTTTCGCACAGGCTGCAGGCATGAACACAGCGGATATAAATGTTACTCCCTATCGGGATGGGATGTCTGTGCAATTCCCCGAATCCTTACAGCGCAAATCTGAATTCTTAGCGCACCCGGTGTTTCACGGATTCCATTCGGAAACCAAAATGATGCGCTATATCAAAGAACTCGAGAAAAAGGACCTCTCTCTCACTACTTCCATGATTCCTTTAGGTTCCTGTACCATGAAGCTGAATCCTGCAACGGCGATGATGCCGGTCAGTTTACCTGAATTTTCCAAAATTCATCCGTTTGTTCCGATAGATCAAGTTCGGGGATATACTGATATGATGCAGGAGCTGGAACAATTATTGTGTAAAATCACCGGATTTACCGCCACCTCCCTGCAACCCAATTCCGGAGCACAGGGTGAATATTCCGGACTAATGGTCATCCGTGCCTATCATAAACATCACGGGGAAGGACATCGCAATGTCACTTTAATCCCGACCTCCGCCCACGGAACTAATCCTGCCAGTGCAGTGATGGCCGGGATGCGAGTAATTCTGGTGAAGTGTCTGGATAACGGTGATATTGATGTAAACGATCTTCGCCAGAAGGCTGAAGAGAATCAGAACGACTTGGCAGCACTGATGGTTACCTATCCTTCCACGCATGGAGTGTTCGAGGAACAGATTCAGGAAATTTGTGAGATTATTCATCGCCATGGCGGCCAGGTTTATATGGATGGTGCCAACATGAATGCACAGGTGGGATTCACCAGTCCTGCTCGTATCGGGGCCGACGTCTGTCATTTGAATTTGCATAAAACATTCAGTATTCCGCACGGTGGCGGGGGTCCGGGCATGGGACCTATCTGCGCGGCCAGCCATTTAGCACCCTTTTTACCCGGGCATCCGCTGCTTAAAACCGGCGGGAATCAGGCAATCACTGCCGTCAGTGCTACTCCTTTCGGTAGTCCCAGTATCCTGTTGATTTCTTACGCCTATATTAAAATGCTGGGAGAAGAAGGATTAAGCGATGCGACCCGGTACGCCATCCTGAATGCCAATTATGTTAAATCTAAACTTGAGAAATACTATCCGGTGCTGTACACCGGTAAAAACGGCCGGGTGGGGCATGAACTGATTTTTGATATGCATCCATTCAAGAAAGATGCCGGTATTGAAGTTGAAGACATTTCCAAGAGATTGATGGATTATGGTTTTCATGCACCGACCACTTCTTTTCCAGTGTTGGGAACTTTGATGTTTGAGCCAACCGAAAGTGAAGCCAAAGATGAACTCGACCGGTTTTGTGAGGCGATGACCAGCATCTATCAGGAAATGCAGGATATTATGAGCGGCAGATCAGATGCCAGCGACAATTTGCTGAAGAATGCTCCCCATACCGCGGAAGAAATTGCCTCTGCAGAATGGACCCATCCCTATTCCAGGGAAAGAGCAGCCTATCCGGTACATTATCTGCGAACGCACAAATTCTGGCCCGCCGTCGGCCGGATCGATAATACGTATGGAGACCGGAATCTGGTTTGTGTCTGTCCGCCGATGGAGGCTTACGAGGAACAATAAGTGCCCTGACAGCAAGATCCCTTCATTATGGAATCAGGCTATCGCCTCTGCAAAGCCTGGTTTTTATCTATTTTTATTCTCAAATTATTCTTCCAGATTCTTCACGCCTTTAAAATATTATCTCTGAAAAAATTTTCTTGACATTCCATATTCATTATATTAGATTGTCGTTTAAAAAATGACTATTGGTCATAAAATATATATACATTAAATATACTACCAGGGGTCAATATGGGAATTGCTGAACGCCGTGAACGGGAAAAAGAACAAAGACGTCAAACTATTTTGGATGCCGCGGAAAAAATATTTTTTTCAAGGGGTATGGCGCAGGCGACTATGGAAGAAGTCTCAGAAACAGCGGAACTCAGTAAGGGAACATTATATCTCTACTTCAAGAGTAAGGAAGAACTGTATTTCGGAATTTCCTGCCGTGCCCTCAGTCTTCTAAAAAAAATGTTTGAAGAAGCCGTTCAAGATCATACCAGCGGAGTTGAAAAAATCCGGGCGATTGGCAGAGCGTACTACCAGTATTCCCAGAAATATCCGGATTATTTTAATATGATTATTCATTACGAAACATCCCGGTTAGGCAATCTGGTCTCAGAGGCAGTATTGATGCAGTGCCATGAGCTCGGACGCGGGGTTATGGAGGTTGTCGCATCCTCCATTTCCACCGGCCTGCGGGATAAATCTGTCCGGGCAGACCTCGATCCCATTCGCACGGCCTATCTGTTGCAGGGTGTAAGTACCGGGATCATCCAGCTTATCGCCCGGGAACAGAGCCATATCGAGCAGTTTGAGAAATTTTCTGCCGGGGATTTAATGGAAGACTTTATGGATATGATGCATCATGCCCTGAAATCCAATGGTATTCTCACTCAACAAGTCAATAAGTCTCGTTCAAAACGGAGCTAACGATGTATAAATTATCTTTGCTGGTCATTCTAATCCCATTTCTGAGCCAGAGTTCAGAAACCACCATTTTAGAACGATATATCTCGAGCGCGCTTCAGAATAATCTGGCGCTGAAGCAGCAGGATTTCGCATATCAGAAAAGTGTCTCAGCATTGAAAGAGGCCCGAGGATTATTCCTTCCCTCGCTTGAAATTCAAGCACGTTATTCCCGAGCCGGCGGCGGAAGAACCATTGATATTCCGGTTGATCAATTCCTAAATCCAGTTTACCAGACGCTGAATGCCCTCCTTCAACAGAATGTATTTCCGGAAGATATCCAAGGAGAAACAATCGTCTTTTTACGGGAAGAGGAACACGAAACGAAAATCCGGGCCGTGCAACCGATTTTTCAGACGGATATTTATTATAACTATAAGATCAAGGATAACCTCCAGAATCTGGAACAATTGTCCAAACAGGCTTACGCACGTCTGCTCATCTCCGATGTAAAATCATCTTACTATAACTACTTAAAAACCCTGGAAATTGTAAAACTATTGCAGCGAACCCAGGAGCTGTTAGAAGAAAATCTACGAGTAAATGAAAAGTTGGTGGAGAGTCAAAAATCTACCCGGGATGTGGTTTTTCGCTCCCAGGCTGATCTCAGTTTTCTGGAAAAACAGCAGGCCGATGCCAAAAGGGGACAGATTATGGCGCAAGCCTATTTTAATTTTCTTCTTAACCAGCCGCAGGATCAGAGCATTCAGACTATCAGCCTGGATTCTTTACTTTCTCCAGTCCTTATTACCTTACTTGATGCAGAAATAACCGCCTTGCAAAATCGGGAAGAGGTCAAACAGATCCGATATGCTATTGATGCAGCGAAAAACGGGGTAAACTTGAACCGCGGAAAATTTTTACCCAGTGTATTTGCAGTATTCGATTATGGGTACCAAGGAGAATTTTACCGATTCAGCCAGCAGGATGACTTCTGGATGGCATCAGCTATCTTACAATGGAATCTTTTTAACGGCTTTCAGGACCAGCAAAAAATTCAACAGGCACGGCTGGAGCAGAAAAAAATAGAAGCACGTCAACTGGAACTTCAAAATCAGATCAAACTGGAAGTCCGGGATGCCTATTATGGCGTGCGAGTCGCTTTGAAAAATTTACAGGCGTCCGAAGATCAGCTTCGAAGTCAGCAAAAATCATTTGAAATTGTGGACAAAAAATATCAACAGGGTATGGCTTTACAGGTGGAATACCTCGATGCCCGTAACAGCTACATACGGTCCGAAATTGACGTAATCGTGGCCCGTTTTGATTACTATATCAGTCAGGCAATCCTTGAGAGAATCACCGCGAGCTATCCTCTGTCTTCACATTCACAGAAAGATTTTGAACAGGAAAATTAATGAGGTATGAGACTGGAGTATATCATGCAAATTAAAATTATTTCAACGGGTATACTGATCATCATCGTGGGTACCGCGGTATTTTTCTCCTGCCAGAAAACAGACAATTTTCAATCCCAGCACCCTGAAATACCCGTAAAAGTGGCCACAGTGCAGAGGGAATATATTTCCTTTCCAATTCATGCCAATGGTTTATTAGCCTCACCAAAAGAAGTTAAATTATCCTTTAAAGTTGGCGGTATCATAAAGAATATACCAGTTGATGAAGGAGACCGTGTCATTGAGAACCAGCTCCTGGCCACTCTGGAAAAATCAGAAATTGAAGCCATGACCAAAAAGGCCCGTAGTGCATTTGAAAAAGCACAGCGGGACTTTGAGCGGGTATCAAGTCTGTATCAGGACAGTGTGGCGACATTAGAACAAAAGCAGGATACTGAAACTGCCCTGAAAGTAGCCCGCTCAAACCTGGAAATTGCTGAATTTAACCTCAAACATGCCTCGATTTTTGCACCCAGCGCTGGAAAGATCCTTAAAAGACTGGCTGAAAACAATGAGTTGATCAGTCCGGGAACCCCGGTTTATATCTTTGGATCCACAGAAGGGGCCTGGATTATTCGAACTAGTGTCTCGGACCGGGACATTGTGCGTATTCAATTCGGTGATAGCGCCTCCGTCTCTTTCGATGCCTATCCTGACCGGAAATTCAGCGCCCAGGTCACGGAGATCGCCCAATCTGCAGATCCGTACACCGGAACCTTTGAAGTCGAACTGACTCTACGGGAAGAACAGAAAATGCTGGTTTTCGGTTTTGTGGCCAATGTAGAAATGTATCCATCACGGGGAGATACTTCCACGATCATTCCCATAGAAGCCCTGGCAGAGGCCGATGCAAATATTGGTACCGTTTTTACCTTGGATTCTGTAACAAATACCGTCCGTAGAGTGCAGGTGGGGATAGACCGGATATTTGACGAAAAAATTGCCATCAGTCATGGACTGGAAAATGTTTCGCATGTGATTACCGCCGGTACCGCTTATCTGCGCGAAGGATCCGTCGTAAAAGTAGAATCTGCCCCTAATCCCTAAAGGAAAAGCCATGTAGCGACGATAGAAAAAAGTTTTTCTAAAAACCAATCTGAATTATTAAATCCTGTATCATCCAGGAGTATTGAATGAAACTTCCCCATCTTGCCTTAAAAAATCATCAATTCTTTCTTACTCTGATTACCCTGCTTTTTCTGTCGGGTATCATTTCGCTTATTCGAATGCCCAGATCGGAAGATCCTTTGATTTCCCCGGCCGGAAGCAGCGTGATTGTTATTTATCCCGGTGCAAATCCCTCTGACATGGAAGAGCTGGTAATTAATCCCATCGAGGAAGTTATCAATGAGCTGGAAGATATAAAGGACCTGGAGGCAACCGCGGAGGATGGACTGGCGGTGATTGGGGTAGAATTTGAATCAGGAAGTGATCCTGATGAAAAATATTCAGACGTCGTTCAGAAGGTCAATAGTGTACGAAATGATCTACCCTCCGATATTTTGAGTCTTGATATTACCAAATGGTCTATTACAGATGTCAATATTCTGCAAATTGCACTGATCTCGGAATTCACCAGTTATCGTAACTTAGAAAAAGAAGGGGACCGCCTGAAGAAACTCCTGGAAAAAGCGGCTGGTGTAAAACGGGTTAAAGTCTGGGCTTATCCGGAACAGGAAGTTCGGATCTCTTTAAATCTGGCCAAGATGGCCCAATTCCGGCTTCCCCTGAATCAGGTCTTTGGCGCTATCCAGAGTGCCAACGAGAACATCCCGGGTGGTAATATTGATATTGGAAGCAGAAGCTTCAATATAAAGACTTCCGGTTCCTATCAGTCGCTGGAGGATATTAAAAATACCATCATCAGTTCCGCCGCAGGCAAACTTATTTATCTGCGTGATATTGCCGATGTTAATTTTGGTTATGAAGAACAGAAATATTTTGCCCGCTATAATGGGCAACGGGCCATTTTTATAACCGCTACTCAAAAAGAAGGCACCAATATCTTCGATGTGGTCGAGGATTTAAAGAAACGAATCAGCACTTTTCAGGGGGAACTCCCAGGAGATATGAGCCTTCAGTACGTATTTGATCAATCTCAGAGTGTTTCTTCCCGAGTGTCCGGTTTTTTTATGAATCTTCTGCAGGGATTAATTCTGGTTGGCATCATTACTCTGCTTATCATCGGATGGCGGGCCTCCCTCATCGTGATCATCGCCATTCCCACGTCTATTTTAATTGCCCTGGGATTCATCGATCTTGCGGAGTATGGTCTTCAACAGATGACCATCGCCGGTCTGGTGATTGCACTGGGATTGTTAGTGGACAATGCCATCGTAGTTACTGAGAATATCTCCCGCTTTATTCAGCAGGGATATTCCCATCAAGAAGCAGCGAGCAAGGGAACCAGCCAAATTGCCTGGGCGATCGTGAGTTCCACCGTAACCACGGTACTGGCGTTTATTCCCATGATGATGATCGGGGATGTTACCGGAGACTTCATCCGAAGTATGCCGGTTACGGTGGTCGTTACCTTACTGGCCTCACTTTTTATTTCATTAACCCTGACACCGTATCTATCAAGTCGATTTCTGGCATCACACCCAACCATGAAAACCGGTTATATTCGAAAGAAGATGAACTCACTGATTGAAGGTCAATATCGTCGGCGCCTGCAACATGCACTTTCTCATCCCGGTCTTTATCTGGGAGGGGCACTGGGAATATTTATGGGAAGTCTCCTTTTCTTTCAATTCTTTGTTGGGGTCAGTTTTTTCCCGAAAGCTGAAAAACCTCAGCTCATCATTAACATCAATACGCCCGATGGTACTAGCATTCATCAGACAGCCCGGGTCACACAGGATGTGGAAAAAATCTTGCTTCAAAAGCAGGAGATCAAACATTTTGCATCCAACATCGGGCGGGGAAATCCCCGGATCTATTACAATGTCATTCCTGAAAATGAAAAAAGTACTCATGCACAAATTTTTATTGAACTTAGTCAATATGAACCACGTGCTTTTACCCGCTTTATACAAATTCTGCGGGATGATTTTTCCGATTATGCCGGTGCGAAAATTGAGGTTAAAGAATTTGAACAGGGTCCGCCGGTAGAAGCACCGATCGCTTTCCGGGTTCTGGGTGAAAATCTGGATAGCCTTAAAAAAATCGCCCGTTCTGTCGAAGAAATCATGATGACAACGGAAGGAACCATCAACATTAACAACCCGCTTCGAACCTCCAAAACCGATCTCTATGTCAATATAAATCGAGCCAAAGCAGGTTTGCTGGGTATCCCGCTGGTTGATATTGATCGCGCTGTTCGAACCAGTATTGCCGGAATTCCTATTTCAAATTATCATGATGCTGAAGGAAAAGATTACAAAATTGTTGTTACCCTGCCGAGAGACGGTTCATCCGCACTAACAGATTTCGACAAGATTTATGTTTCTTCCCTCAGTGGCGCGCAAGTCCCGTTAAAGCAGGTGGCCTATATTGAATTTAAAGCTACCCCTATGCTGATCGATCACCATAATATGGACCGGAACGTGACTTTGACCTCCGATGTAATTTCGGGCTATTCCGTGGACGAAGTTACTCGCCGCGTTTTAGAACAGGTGGATCTGCTAGACTGGCCCAAGGGTTACCAGTACGCGGTAGGGGGAGAACTGGAAAGTCGCGAGGAATCATTCGGAGGCATGTTGCAGGCGGTTCTCATCGCTGTCATATCAATTCTCGCAGTACTGGTGTTACAATTCCGATCCTACAGTCAACCTCTGATTGTTTTCTCTGCCATCCCGCTTGCACTGGTGGGTTCGGTAGTGACACTCCTGATCACTGGCAATTCTTTTTCGTTTACCGCCTTTGTGGGTCTTACCAGTCTGATTGGAATCGTGGTCAATAATTCAATTATTCTGGTGGACTATACCAACCAGTTACGGGCAGCGGGTCAGGACCTGAAGACCGCTCTGATTGAGGCCGGTGAAACCCGTTTTGTTCCTATCATCCTCACCACCGCAACTACAATCGGCGGACTATTACCTCTTACGCTGGCCGGAGGCAGTCTTTGGGCCCCCATGGGGTGGACCATTATCGGGGGGCTGATAGCATCCACTCTGCTGACTCTTATTATTGTCCCTATTCTATATCAGATATTCACACCACGCAACCAAACTCAAAAAGGTTGAGAAAAATATATCGTTTAGCAAGAGTTTAGACATAAAAAAATCTTATTGTTGATTTTAATATACCATAAACCTTAAATTTTTCTCTATTTTTTTATACAAGTTTGATATTATAATCACAAAATCATTTACCTTATTGAGAAGGATCGCATGGGATTAACAAAAATTACAAAAGGCTTGAATGTTCCGATTACCGGTACACCGGAACAGGTAATTGGCGAGGGTAATATACCCAAAAAAGTGGCTATTTTGGGCGATGATTATGTGGGAATGAAACCCACCATGGAAGTGCAAGAAGGGGAAAAGGTTAAAACCGGTCAACTCCTCTTCACCGACAAAAAGTTACCCAAAGTGCGCTATACTTCTCCCGGTTCCGGGACGGTGATTGAAATCAATCGCGGGGAAAAACGAAAGTTCCTCTCTGTGGTGATTGAACTGGATAAAGATGACGAGATCACCTTTCCATCATACTCCGAAAAGGATATGGCGGCGCTGGGGCGGGAAAAAGTGGTTGACCAGCTGCTGGAATCCGGACTATGGACGGCATTACGGACCCGTCCTTTGGGCAAGGTCGCCAATCCGGATAGCTCACCGCATTCCATTTTCATCACAGCCATGAATTCGGAACCCCTTGGACCGGATGTATCAAAAATTATTGAAGTCAACAGGCAAAATTTCATCACCGGGCTGGAAATACTCAGCAAGCTTACCGAAGGTAAACTTTTTTTGTGCAAATACCCGGATACCAATATACCGACCGCCGACTTACCGCAGTTGTCAGTTGAAGAATTTTCCGGTCCGCATCCCTCCGGTTTAGCTGGCACTCATATTCATTTTCTGGATCCGGTAGGAAGAAAAAAAATTGTCTGGTATCTCAACGCCCAGGATGTTATCGCTGTCGGTGTACTTTTCACTACCGGAAAATTGTCAACCGAGAGAATCGTCGCTCTCGCCGGGCCGTCTGTCAAAAATCCCCGGCTCATCCGAACTCGTCTGGGCGCAGCCCTGGATGATGTGGTAACCGGAGAATTAAAAGAAGGTGAAAACCGGCTTATTTCGGGCTCCGTTTTGTCAGGTCATAAAGCAGCCGGACCGGTCGCCTATCTGGGGCGTTTTCACCAGCAGATTTCAGTTATTCCCGAAGGCCGGCAACGTAAATTTTTCGGTTGGTTAAGTTTGGGATTCAATTTGTACTCTGTGAAAAGAATCCTGGCTTCCAGTTTAATACCGGGTAAAAAGTATGATTTTACGACTGCCCAGCATGGCGGATACCGCTCTATCGTCCCCATCGGAAGCTATGAGAAAGTGATGCCCCTTGATATTCTGGCTACGTATCTACTTCGCGCTATTGCCGTTATGGATGTGGAAGAAGCTGAAAATCTGGGTTGTCTGGAGCTGGATGAAGAAGATCTGGCACTCTGCACTTTTGTCTGCCCCTCCAAGATAGATCACGGACAGAATTTAAGACAAACATTGAACTTAATTGAAAAGGAAGGCTAGTGAGATTCTTACGAAATTTCCTCGATAAACAGGAAA
The DNA here is from genome assembly GCA_020350205.1 of bacterium. Taxonomy (GTDB): domain Bacteria; phylum Calditrichota; class Calditrichia; order RBG-13-44-9; family RBG-13-44-9; genus RQOF01. Next base: position 2,658,705 of record CP070707.1, on the reverse strand, counting down.
GGCATTTTAACAAAGGCGGGAAGCTCGAGAAACTGTATTATCTCTACGAAGCCCTGGACGCCTTCATGTATACCCAGGGAAAAGTAACCAGAAGCGGATCCCATATTCGCGATGCCATTGATCTGAAGCGCATGATGTTGATGGTGGTTTATGCCCTGGTCCCCACCGTGATCATGGCCCTTTACAACACCGGATACCAGGCTAATCTGGCCCTGTCAAAACTCGGACAGGCAGCCGGTGAAGGCTGGCGAAATACCGTAATAACCTTTCTCGGTTTGGGGTATGATCCTGCCAGTGTGGTGGACAATATGATACACGGTGCCCTTTATTTCTTTCCGGTTTACATTATTACCCTGGCTGCCGGTGGATTCTGGGAAGTGGTCTTCGCGACGATTCGAAAACACGAAATACAGGAAGGTTTTTTTGTCACCAGTTTGCTATTCCCCCTAATCCTTCCCCCGGATATTCCCTGGTGGCAGGTTGTTCTCGGAATCAGTTTTGGCGTCGTCATCGGTAAAGAGGTTTTCGGTGGAGTAGGTATGAATATTCTCAATCCGGCACTTACAGCACGCGCTTTTCTCTTCTTTGCCTATCCGGCGCAAATCTCCGGGGATAAAGTCTGGGTCGCTGTGGATGGATATAGCCGCGCAACCCCACTGGCGGAATTCGCAGATACTGCCATGACTGTTTCCGCGAGTTGGATGGACTCCTTCATCGGACTTATTCCGGGATCGATGGGAGAAACATCGACCCTGGCCTGTCTGATCGGCGCGGTTTTCTTAATAGCCACGGGTGTAGGATCCTGGCGCATTATGCTCAGTGTCCTGGTCGGCATGGTTGGCACCAGTCTCTTGTTCAATTTGATCGGGAGCAGTACCAATCCCATGTTTCAGGTCACCCCACTGTGGCATTTAGTCATGGGAGGATTTGCCTTCGGAGCTGTTTATATGGCCACCGATCCGGTCAGTGCTGCGATGACCGATAAAGGTCGGTATATATACGGGTTGCTCATCGGAGTGCTGGTAATTCTGATCCGGGTCGTAAACCCGGCATTTCCGGAAGGAATGATGCTGGCCATTTTATTTATGAACGTGTTTGCACCCATAATTGATAGAATCTTCATTAATTCCAATATTAAAAGGAGACTGATAAGAAATGTCAGCTGAGAGAAGATCAAAAATAATTGCAGTAGCTCTCGGGGTGTGTATTGTCTGTTCCATTCTGGTCTCTACCGCAGCCGTGGTGCTGAATGCCAAGCAGGAAGAAAACAAAAAAATAGAAAAGATAAAGAATATTCTGATAGCTGGTAATTTGTACGAAAAAGGGAAAGATGTAAAGGAAATCTATAACAGCAAGGTTGAGGGAACCATTATTGATCTGGAAAGTGGCCAGAAACTGGATGAATCCAAGTACAATGAAGAGCTCAATGTTGAAACTTTCGACATCAAAGACCTTGCCGGAAGCCCCCAGTATGGAAAAATTATTCCTTCCGCCCAGGATATTGCCAAGATTAAGCGCATGCCCAAATATATGGCGGTTTATTTTGTCAAAGAGGCTGATGAGCTGAGAGCGATCATTATTCCCGTGTATGGAAAAGGTCTCTGGTCCACGATGTACGGTTTTATCGCTCTGGACAGTGACCTTCGGACCATTGAGGGATTTACTTTTTATGAACACGGAGAAACACCGGGACTGGGCGGGGAAGTTGATAATCCCAACTGGAAACGGATCTGGAAAGGGAAGAAAGCCTTTGGTGATGAAGGGGAAGTTAAAATTGAAGTGATTAAAGGGCGAGTCGATCCTTCCAGCCAGGAGGCCATGTACCAGGTCGATGGTCTATCCGGTTCTACTCTGACCACCCGCGGTGTCGATAATCTGGTTAAATTCTGGCTGGGCGAAAATGGATACGGTCCTTTTTTTGACCGACTGAGAGAGGAGTCATCCCATGAGCAAATATAAAAACATTTTACTGGATCCGATTTTCAACGATAATCCGATTGCCCGGCAAATTCTGGGCATCTGTTCTGCACTGGCAGTGACATCTAAACTGGAAACTTCTATTGTTATGGCGTTGGCCGTAATTTTTGTGCTCACTTTTTCAAATCTGGCAGTCAGTCTGATCCGCAATCATATCTCCAGCAGCACCCGGATATTAATAGAAATGACTATAATCGCCTCACTGGTAATTATCGCCGATCAGATCATTAAAGCCTATGCTTTCGATATCAGCAAACAGCTTTCAGTCTACGTCGGACTCATCATTACCAATTGTATTCTTATGGGGCGGGCAGAAGCTTTCGCCTTAAAAAATCCCCCGACTCTCAGTATTCTGGATGGACTGGGAAACGGTTTTGGATACACATTTATCCTGTTATTTGTAGGATTTTTCAGAGAACTGTTTGGCTCTGGAAAACTTCTCGGATATACCATTTTTACCCTGAACACTGAAGGCGGCTGGTACAATCCCAACGGACTTTTTCTGCTTTCCCCCAGTGCTTTTATAATCATCGGATTATTTATCTGGTTTGTCCGAACCTGGAAACCCGAACAAGTTGAGGAGGAATAAGCCATGCTAGAACATTATCTTAGCTTATTCGTTAAATCAATATTCATTGAAAATATGGCCCTGGCTTTCTTCCTTGGGATGTGTACCTTCCTGGCAGTATCTAAACGAGTTGAAACTGCGATCGGCCTGGGGATTGCGGTGGTAGTGGTTCAGGGAATTACCATGCCGGTGAACAACCTCATTTATCACAACGTTTTAAAAGAAGGCGCCCTTAGTTGGATAGGTCTTGCGAATGTCGATCTCTCATTTCTAGGATTAGTCACCTACATAGGCGTTATCGCGTCCATGGTTCAAATTCTGGAAATGACCCTGGATAAGTTCGTCCCCAAACTTTACAATTCATTGGGCATATTTCTCCCCCTAATTACCGTGAATTGTGCCATTCTGGGTGGCTCTTTATTCATGGTGGAACGCGAATACAATTTTGCAGAAAGTGTTACTTTTGGATTTGGTTCCGGTGCCGGATTTGCACTTGCTGTTATTGCCCTGGCCGGAATCAGGGAAAAATTACGCTACAGTAATATACCGGTAGGATTACGCGGATTGGGAATTACATTCATCACAACAGGATTAATGGCTATTGCGTTTATGCTTTTTTCAGGAATTCAACTATAAGGAAAATTGAATGGAAGGCTTATCACTCATTTTATTAGGCGTTTTGATGTTCACCATTATCGTTTTGATGCTGGTATTTACCATTTTATTCGCCCGCTCAAAATTGGTAGCAACCGGTGATGTCAAAATTTATATCAACGACGATCCCGAAAAAACTCTCACAACCTCTGCCGGAGACAAATTGCTCAATACTCTTTCTGATAACAAGATTTATCTTCCTTCTGCCTGCGGGGGTGGAGGTACCTGCGGAGAGTGTAAAGCAATTATCAGCAAGGGGGGCGGTGATGTCCTTGCCACGGAAAAAGGGAAACTAACCCGCGGGGAAATCCGTGAAGGATTTCGCCTTACCTGCCAGGTTCCTGTGAAAGGGGATATGAGCCTGGTCATTCCTGCAGAAGTTTTCGATATCAAAAAATGGGAATGCACGGTCCGTTCCAACAAGGGTGTGGCCACATTTATTAAGGAACTGGTTTTGCAACTGCCTGAAGGGGAGCATGTTGAATTCCGGGCAGGCGGATATATACAGATCGAATCACCACCCCATATTGTCCAGTATAAAGATTTTGACATTGAAGAGCGGTTCAGGGATGAATGGGATAAGTACGATATGTGGCGCTATGTCTCTAAAGTAACTGAACCGGTGGTCCGCGCCTATTCAATGGCAAATTACCCGGAAGAGAGGGGAATTATCATGTTGAACGTGCGCATTGCTTCTCCCCCACCCCATCTCCCCAATGTGCCTCCGGGACAAATGTCTTCCTATATCTTTAATCTGAAACCCGGGGATAAAGTGACTATTTCCGGACCCTATGGAGAATTTTTTGCCAGGGAAACTGATAACGAAATGGTTTTTATCGGGGGTGGAGCCGGTATGGCACCTATGCGTTCCCACATCTTTGATCAATTAAAACGTATCCACTCCGACCGCAAAATGAGTTTCTGGTACGGCGCACGTAGCCTTCGTGAAGCCTTCTACGTCGATGATTTCGACAATCTGCAACAAGAAAATTCCAACTTCACCTGGCATCTGGGTCTCTCCGAACCAATGCCGGAAGATAACTGGGAGGGGCCAACTGGTTTTATTCATCAGATCCTGTATGATAACTATCTGAAAGATCATCCAGCACCTGAAGATTGTGAATACTACTTATGTGGTCCCCCAATGATGAACGAAGCCGTATTAAAAATGCTGGATAATCTGGGTGTGGAATCGGAGAATATCTTATTCGATGATTTTGGTATTTAACTTTATTTGACAGGAGGCCCCATGAGAACCGCAGAACAAATTTTGAAAGATAAAGAACGTGAAATTCTGAGTGTTTCTCCGGATACCACCATTACCGAAGCCCTGCAACTCATGATCAAAAACCAGATCGGCGCCATGCTCATAAAGGATAAGGATGAGATCGTCGGAATCTGGACAGAGCGGGATCTGATGCGAAACGCGGTGATGCCCAACTTTGATGCAAAGACTGCAAAAATCGGTGATTACATGACTACCGGATTACTCTCTGCTCCGCATGACAATACCTGCTACAACTTATTGGATAAATTCTTGGGCATGCGCCTGCGGCATCTTCTGATCGAGAAAGAAGGAAAATACGTCGGTCTTTTATCCATCGGTGATGTTATAAAGGCCTGTTTACAGGCCAAAGATGAAGAATTACGAAAATTAAATCAATTTGTGAGCTGGGAATATTACGAGAACTGGCGCTGGAAAAAATAGCAGTCTTTTCCTGTTTCGACCGATTTATCAATCAGAAGGTATAAGAATCCCCCATGAAATTCCACCACTTTCCGGCACTTCTGCTTATTACTTTAATTAGTTGCACTTCCGTAAAAGAAGACAGAAACCTGCTACTGATCCACGGTTCCACCATGGGTACCGTATATTCAGTCAAGATTGTGCAAACCGACCTTACCCGGGCAGGCCAGGATTCACTGACGATAAGTCAGGGAATTGATAGCCTTCTAATCACTATCAATCAGCACATGTCAACCTACATCGACTCTTCCGAAATATCACAATTTAATCACTATGATAAAACCAACTGGTTCAAGATCTCCGGTAATTTAATGGAAGTGATTATCGCCTCCCAAAAAATTTCCGAGCTTTCCGACGGAGCATTTGATATTACGGTGGGACCACTGGTCAATTTGTGGGGATTCGGACCGGAACACCAGCAGAGCCGCATTCCCAGCGATAAGGATATTGATAGCAGGAAAGCAACCGTCGGATATAAAAATTTGTTCATCCAGGAAAATCCGCCTGCCATTCGTAAAGGAATTTCAGCCATGTATTGTGATCTCTCCGCTATCGCCAAGGGGTATGGCGTGGACAGGGTGGTACACTATCTTGAAAAACGAATGCTCAAAAATTTCATGGTGGACATCGGGGGAGAAATTAAAACCCGCGGTCTGAATCAGCATGGAAAAACATGGAAGATCGGTGTTTCCACCCCAGATAACAGTGATAGTATTCAAAAAGTAATCCCATTATCCAACCTGGCAGTAGCCACCTCCGGAGATTACCGGAACTATTTCGAAATAGAGGGAAAACGATATTCCCATACGATTGATCCTCGCACTGGAAGACCGATTGAGCACACCCTGGCCTCTGTCACCGTGATTCACGAATCCTGTATGCTGGCAGACGGATATGCCACTGCCATCGATGTGCTGGGTCCTGATCTGGGTTTGAAATTCGCAGAACAGTTGGAACTCCCGGTTTTTCTTATTGTTAGAGAAAATGACCGGTTCAGTGAAAAGATGACCGATGGATTTGATAAAATTCTAAAACAAAATCAAAATGGAAATTAACATGACTGAATATATTGTAGCATTTTTATTCTTTGTACTGGCCATATCAATCATGCTTATGGCACTGCATTTTAGCCAATATAAAAAAAGACCGTCCGGATGCTGTGGGGGGAGGCATTGCGATACCGACCCCGAAGAAGGAGAGCGGTACCATTCCTGCTACAGTGAAAAAGTTGATTTTGTAGAGAAGTACAAAGCGACCAAAAGTACCTGAGAATTATAAAATTCCGCTCTTGATTTTCTCTCTCCAGATTTTTAAATCTCACAATACTATATGAAAAATATTATCCAGATAGCGGGGGTCAGGGGTCAACATGACCTGAATATCCTGCTTTCAAGTCAGGTGGACTATATCGGTTTCCCCTTTCGTTTATCCCATCATCAGGAGGATATTTCTGAGCCGGAAGCTGCCTGCCTGATTCGGCAAGTACCGCGAACTTCCAAGGCCGTATTGATTACCTATCTGTCTGACAGCAGGAAGATCATAGAACTATCTCTCTCTTTAAAAGTCACGGTGGTTCAGATTCATGGAGATATTTCCCTGAAAGAATTAAACATTCTTAGGGGAAAGGCATCCTATCTTAAGATTTTTAAAAGTCTTATCATTGGAAGAGAAAACAGGGTAGAACTTGAACACCACATTCAACAGTATTCCCCTTATATTGATGCGTTTATAACCGATACATTCGACCCGGAAAGCGGTGCTCAGGGGGCAACCGGTAAAACCCATGACTGGGAAATCAGCCGCTGGATTGTGGAACTGTCTCCTAAACCGGTAATTCTGGCCGGGGGACTTAATCCTGATAATGTCGGTCAGGCAATCTGGCAGGTTCGCCCGGCCGGCGTCGATGCTCATACCGGATTGGAAGATCCTCAGGGGGACAAAGATGAGAAAAAAGTAAGGGCATTTGTTAGCGGTGCGCGACAAGCCTTTCAGAAACTTATTAAAAATAAAAAAGCCACCTGAAAATTTTCAGGTGGCCTGAGAGCAGACTTCTTTTGCATATTTATCAGGAAACTATTCCGATGTGGATTGAATGGTAAATTCCATACTCTTCAATATTTCTCCAGTTTCCAAAACCACATCAACCCGCCAGGCACCGCCCCACTCTTCAGTAATACGCTTGGAGCTCCAGGTTCTCCAGGGATCACCGCTTACGGTCAGGCCTACCCGGGCCATCTCATTGTCATTATAATACCAGACATGAGAAATTGTAGTGGTCTCGCTAACGCCGGTAATCTTGGTAAAACAGTAGACCTGCTCCACCGTATTCAAGAACATGGTATCGGCACCTACCGGCACCCGATCATCCACACCTGTACAGAATACCATTTCCGGTACTTCAATAACCGCATCCATCTGTGCGGACAGATTTGAAAAGAGTACAATCAAAAGCAGTAAAGAAAGAACAATCCATAATCTTTGTATCATAAGGCCTCCTTTCAGGTAAGTGAATTAATAAAATATAAGACAAATTTATCACTTTTGCTACTTTTTCTGAACCAGCCACACCACACCCTTTAAATTTTTTTCAATGATTTCACATTCAATTTCCTGATTCCGGATATATTCATCGACTTCTTTGCGTATATGTGGATATTTCTTCAATAAATCATTCCGACGGCTTTTCATCGCCTGCAAATACCGCTGGTTGATTGCTCGATTATGCTCATCATCCAGCAGAATTTCGCCTATAAGAGAATCTCCTTGCGAGATCAACTGACGGATCGATTCGGTATGCGATAGATAATAGGCATACCCCGTCCGATTCAGCTTGTTTTCCGTTTTGAGAAATCCGTCATCAATCACCATGTATCCGCCGGGACGCAGAGCTATGCGAAGTTTTGCCACGGTTTCGGCAAGATTCCCCAGTACACTTCCTAGAGAGGCGAGAATCACAATATCAAAATTGCAGGCTTTTTGAACATAGGATCTCAAATCGGTCAGAATAAATTCACATTTTGATTCCACCTCATATTCATGGGCCTTTTGACGAGCCACCTCTAGAAACGGCTCGCACCCATCAATTCCAACCACCTGAAAACCAAAAGTCTTGGCCAATAAAACCGAAACGGCCCCTTTTCCACAACCCAGATCCAGCACCCGGGTGCTGTTCGGTGGCAGGTTTACGGGGCGCAGAATGTCAACAATTTTGTCCGGAGCACTTCCCAAATCCCACAAATCCACCAAGAGCTCCGGTAAATAAGGAAGGAAATCCGGATGGGTCTCCATGGAATCACTGAGCGATTTGTTAAAATCTTCATCCATTGTTCAATCTCCTATCCGGTAATGTGTTTGTGTCACTCCCTGTGAAAACGAGGAAGTGCCAAGAAGGATTAATTTTTGTTCGGAAATGCCCGGCAGAAATAGCGGTATACCTTCAGCAAGGAGTAATGGGATAAAAGTGATGATCATTTCATGAATCATGGACGCATTTAAATATGATTTGATCAATTCAGCACCCCCGACCAGCCAAACTCTGCGGTATCGCTTTTTTTTAAAAGAGTGCTGAACCTTTTCAAGCGAATCCGATACCACCACAACATCAGGGATTGTCAGCTTCAGGTGACGGTGACTGAACACATAACAGGGTTTATCCGGGTAAGGCCATTCCCCAAAACCTACAATCTGTTGATACGTTTTGCGACCCATAATCAGGGCATCTACCGAGGCATAAAATTTCAGGTATCCAAAATCTTCGCTCTCCGTTTCCAGGCCGGACAACCAGTCAACACTCCCGTTTTTCCGGGCAATATAACCGTCAAGGCTGCAGGCAATGTAGAGGATAATGGTAGGGGCAGGGATCATGTTTCCGTTTCCTCTTAATCCGGCAATTCTCCAATTCACAATAATATTGACATTTTGAGTTGATACCAGAATATTACTTTACGGTCAGCCTTTTTGAAGTAGGCATTCGCAGCCGAACGCCAGGAATTCCTGTAACAACGGGACGGATGGAAATTTCACTACTGGCGCTTGAAACCTGATTTGATAGATAGGTCGCGAAAGATAAAGGTCCCACTGAATCACCGCAAATTTATACTGCTTCAAATATTTTTTAAACGCACGAATCGATAGTCCAATCTGGTAATTTTCTGTAACGGCCCGTATCACGGCGGGATTTTCGTGAAACAACCTGCCCAGTGATGCGATCAGGAATTTCGGCAGTAAGTGCAGGTAAGGTATATACCGTAGCAGGGTTTTTCCATTCTGCTGATGCCCTGCAAAACCCGAGAAGCGCGGGGGAAATGTGACATACAGATAACCCGATTCCCTTAAAAGCTGGTACAAGTGGGCCAAGGCCGTCTCACGATCCGGGACATGCTCAATGACATCCCGCATGATGATCAGATCAAATTCTGATCCCAGACTGTTAACAATTTTGGGATCCGTAATGTCTCCCACCTGAATATTGAGATGAGGATTTTTCTGACGGGCAATCTCCACCCGGCTGGGTTCCAGTTCCACGCCTACGGTCCTGATTCCCATTTCGTTGAATACATTCATCAAGCCGGCTTCTCCGCATCCGATCTCAAGAACATTGAAATTCTCGAATGACGGCATATGTTTATGAAAATAGGGGATCAGATAGGAGCGGGTATATTCCTGCTGTTCAAAAAAATGCTTCTCTGCCATAATTTCCATTTCCTGTCTTTAATAGCGACTCAATTTCCGCGGAGAATCTCGCTGCGGTATGTTCACGAATCAACTATTTGCGTTTGTCTAATAATCCAGTGTGAGAATCCGACCTTGGGTGAAGTTGAAGAATCCGTCCTTATCCGTCACCGCAATACCGGGCATGAGATCTTCCGGTGTTTTTCCTGCTGCTTTTAAACCCCCCGGACAGGCAAAAATGACTATTCCTTTTTTCACTAACTTTTTGATCTGTACAGTTGAATAGAACAAGGATGCTGCAAATCAATACGGATGAGACCAAGGTTTGGTTTTTTTATCGTCTTCTCCTGCTTTTACAAGAATTGTAAAAGAAAATCAATGATCTTTAAGTCATGAATGATGTTTTCAGGAAATAAATTTGATAACAATTTATTCTTAAGACAAGCCTTCTCTCAACAGGATTCTGAACCGATGGTTATCAGGTTGAACTTTGGAGGATTTTTCGAAAATGATAACTGGAAAGTTCCATCCCCTCCCGTTCATAAAACCGATGAGCCTCCGCCCGCCACACCCCGGAATCCAGATGAAACTGATCGCAATTTTCTTTCACGGCATACTCCAATAGCCATGCGAGAAGCTTGGAACCATATCCGCGGGAGCGGTAACTGGCAAGTGTGACTAAATCATCAACATAAAGAAAGCGTCCCCAGGCCAGATTGTGTCCCAGGCGAAATCCCGCCACGGCCAGCGGTTTGTTTTCCTCCACGAGATAGCATAACTGATAGCCCTCCCCTTCTTGCTGCCGGATCCGGGCAATAAAATTCCCGACTACCAACTGCGGACGAAGTTCCTTCATCACCTCAAAGCAACCTAAGATCTCTGAATCGGTTTTCGCAATCTTTATATTAGTATCCATCATTTTTTAATATGTCTAATCCCGACAATAGTCTTCACATTCATTTAGTGTAAATGCTTGGTTTAGCGAGTAAACTATAAAGTATAAAATTTCTGACCAGGGTATGAAGCCCTCTTATGATGGGGATTCAGGGTTTAACCTGCTTGTCTGTAGCAATTAATGTACTTTCCTGAAAAAGTGTCAGCGGTATTTGTGTACCACTACTATTCATAAAGTAACTATCTGTGGAAATTTCAACCCGGGTTGTGCCTACTTCAAAAAAACGAAAACCCAGTTCTGCAATTCTTCCACTCCCGTCAACATCCGGGGGGGTGCCATTCATCACCTGACTATTTATGACGATCTGTCCATGAAGGCTATCAATATCCGCATTATTGACTAGATTTCCACCATTCTGTAGCAGGAAAGCCTGATCATTCCCATAAAAATCAATGGTAGTGGCTTCCACCACAGCTGAATTATAGAGGATTTTACAATATACAGAATTGATTGGGCTGGTATCAATGACAATTAATTGCACATAAAACACCCAAGATACATATTGACTGATTTCAGCGGGATAAATTGTGAGACCCGGTCCACCATAATTCCAGATTAAAAATCGGCAATACGCAGATGTACTGGTATACCCGGTGGGATACCTTCCGTAAACCGAAAAATAATGCATTCCGTTAACAAGATTCTGAAAACTCACCGATTTTTCCATGGTTAAAGGGCTGTAGGGATTATTATCCAGCCGGTAAATATAGGACTGACCGGGAGTATTGCTTTCCCAGGCAAACGTGACTTCATCCGAGGCAATAACCGCGTCATTAGAGGGTGTTAAAATGGTGACCCGGGGTTTCTGGTAATCCGGATTATTGGGATCGTAATACAGATAAGATGGCTTATCCGGCAGGGAATCACACTGGTATAAAATTCCCAGATAGATCATAGTAAAAATTATCATCTTGCCATTGTAAATTTTTGTCTTTCGCATTTTATTCCCTTTCATATGTTGAGATTGCATGTAATCCGAATGCACTCTGGATATGCCTGAAGGGAAAGATAGATGGTTTTTTGTTTCGGGAAAAAAAGGTATGAATCAACAATATTATACAACCAAAATACTGCTGTCACAGAATAAAAGATCCGCCGGGTCTTATATTTCTCTTCCATGATATCGTAGGTTTTCTGCATCTCCTCATAGAGAGGGGCAAAACTGGTCACACTTAAATTTTTCTCATAGTTATCTTTTGCTTTTAAGTAATCATTCTTGGCATCCGTATAGGTTTTATTGGCATTCATACTTCCATATAATGACCCAAAAGTGAGGCTTGCGATAATAAAACCGCTCATATACCTCCCTGTATAAAATTGACCACTCCCCGGAATGAGAGTCGATGAAATAACAGCTACCTTTTTATTTTTTGACCCCCTCATTAAATCTACTTTAAATTCATGTTCCAAACGTGTTGAGTAATCCAGCAGGTAGGTTTGTGTCAAATACCCTTCTTTTTTAAACTGTAACAGGAGGGTGTCGGACTCCGTAAAAAATGTTTTTCTCAGAGGGGTTACTCCTACCGTTTCATCGTCTAAGACCACTTCAATATTATTTTGCGACGAGGTGACTACAACTTTCTTCTCCGTAAATTGTTTTTCCACAGATTGCCCGAAAACAGAAATGGTTCTAAAAACAACATAAATAATCAGAATATGAATCCATGGTTTTTTTAACCCGTTCATTTGATATCTCCCATGATGATAAAATCAACAATGGTTTGCAATGAATTGGTTGGAATATGTTTCGGGGGGAGCAACTAATACTGGATTTAGGAGGGAAATTTATGTAAAGTCTGTACATTTTTACGGTTTGGATAGACTAATATATCCCACCTAATCTGAAAAAATCAAGTGAGAGCGTGAATAAATGGCC
>CP070707.1:2572286-2646157 GCA_020350205.1 bacterium | reverse complement strand
CAATTTTGAAACTGATTTTTCCAAATGCAAGGCACAGTCTGCACAATCCATACCGGTTATATTCAATTCCAGTTTTTTCACATCTTTATTGTTCATGGATTTTTCCTATCTGATTAGGGTATTTCTCGAACATGAATATGAGCAAGTTGAATAATACCTCCTATGTGCTCATCATCAAGGGAATAATAAACCATTTTTCCAACCTTACGGTATTTTACCAGTTTCATACCCCGCAGCAACCGAAGCTGATGGGATATGGCAGAAACACTCAGTGAAAATAAAGTAGCCAGATCACACACACAAAGTTCTTCCCGAGCCAGAGCTAACACAATTTTCAAACGGGTGGGATCACCCAGAATCTTAAAAGTTTCTGTCAGACTGACTATTTCATTCTCCGGGGGAAGACTCTGGGCTACCTTTCTCACCTTTTGATGATCCACGGCAGTCTCACTGCAAATTTTTATCTTGGCTTTATTCATAAACAAACATTTGAGCAATTATTCAATCATATAATAAAACCTTTATATGACTTATGCCAGTATTAATTAATTTTCAGATGTTCAGAGCTTCTTTAACTTTTTCAAAAAAGCCCTTTTTCTTGGGGGGCTGAAAATTCTCAGACTGGGACAGTTCTTCCAAAAGTTCTTTTTCTCTGGTTGATAATTTAGTAGGTGTCCAGACACGGACTTCGACCAACAGATCCCCTTTCCGGTAGGCATTGAGTTCGGGAATACCTTTACCGCGAAGCCGAAAAACTTTCCCACTCTGGGTACCTGCGGGAATACTTATTTTAACCATTTTATTTTTAGAATTTTTACCTTTTCCCTCGATCTCCAACGTCGGAATCTCTATCTCCATTCCAATGGCCACATCCGGAAAGCTCAGATTTAATTCTAGCACCACATCATTTCCATTACGGGTAAAAAATGGATGGGATTGCTCTTCCATTACGACAATAAGATCACCGGCCGGACCCCCATTCGGACCTGAATTCCCCTTACCCTGGACAGTCATGTAATTGCCTTCGGACACCCCGGCAGGTACAGTGACTTCAACCTGGTCTTCCCCATGCACCAGACCCTCTCCCCGGCAGGTGGTGCAGGGATCGGTGATAATGGTACCTCGACCCGCACAACGTGGACAACTAGCAATATTAACAAATCGACCAAAAATTGATTGTGATACTTCGCGGACTTCACCGCTTCCCTGGCATTGGGGACAACTGCTGGGTTGGGTTCCTGCCTTCAAACCACTTCCCGAACAAGTCTCGCAAGGCACTAATTTTTTAATCTTTAACTGCTTGGTTACGCCGGCTGCAATTTCTTCCAAAGTTAATTTAAGTCGAATTTGTAGATCACGGCCCCGCCGTTGATCACGCCGTCCACCGCGTTCAGACCGACCACCAAAAAAGTCCTCAAAAATACTGCCAAAACCGCCGCCGAAAACTTCTCTGAAAATATCAAAAGGATCGTGAAAACCACCCCCAAATCCCCCGCCTTTCAAACCATCATGACCAAAACGGTCATACATACTCCTCTTGTTGCGGTCACGCAATACTTCATATGCTTCTGCAACTTCTTTGAACTTATCTTCTGCTTCTTTATCCCCCTGATTTCGATCTGGGTGATATTTCATGGCCAGTTTCCGATAAGCGGTTTTTATCTCCTCCTCTGTGGCTGACCGATTGACGCCCAAAACCTCATAATAATCTCTTTTTGTAGCCATAATCCTCTCTCTATTTCCCTCGCGATTAAAACTCCCTGGCAAGAACAATATTTATTTTTAGAATCATTACCCGGCTTTCACTGCCCCGGCAATGATTAGGTTAGTGATTTATAGGATAGGTTAATTTCCACACTCTCAGAAATGGTTTGGGCTGTATATTCCACTAGCGGAATGAGATAACTGTAATCCATTCTGGTTGGACCAATAATTCCCAGCGTACCTTTTACCTGCCCTATTTTATATCGAGCGGTAATAATACTGCATTTTTTCATTTTCGAATCATTTATTTCTTCCCCGATAAGAACATTTAAATCGGGTGTCATCTGACTCTGATCCAGTAAATGAATAATTACATTTTTATCTTCAAGTGCTTCCACAACACTTGAAATCTCTTCGAAATTGCTGAATTCAGGCTGCCGAATAATATTGTGGGTTCCGGTCAGAAATACATCACTGTTTTCCGAAAAATCAAATATCCTTTCGGCCGAGTCCACAAACAGATGCAACAATTCAGAGCTCTCAGGCGATATATCATGAACAATTTCTTTAAATTTCGTCCTGATTTCATTTATCTTTAATCCCTGTAACCGTTCATTAAGTAATTGAGATAGCACATCCAACTTTTTTCTGGGGACGTCAGACTCAATTTCCATCAAGATGGTCTTCACGATCCCACTTTTTATATAAATAATCAGCAATAAGCGATCGCTTCCCAGGCGGTTGATATCCATCCTTTGAAAAATACCTTCTCCTAAGTGAGGTGACACAATAACGCTCAGCTGATGTGAAAGATGGGCTAGAATACGTGACGATTCCCGGAGAATATCGTCATACAACCCTGAGCCGAAATTGATAGCCTGTCTAATCCTTTCCTTTTCTTCACTGGAGAGTCTACTTCTTCTCATCATCTGATCCACAAAAATACGATAGCCCACATTGGTCGGCACCCGTCCGGAGGAGGTATGGGGTTGAAAAATGTATCCCTTCTCTTCCAGCTGTGCCATGATATTTCGTATCGTCGCCGGACTCAGAGAAAAAGTTCCGCTTCGCGAAATGAGACTGGAAGCAACTGGATTTGCAGTTAAAATAAAGTTTTTAACAATCGCATATAAAACCAGTTTTTCTCTTTCGCTTAAATTTATTATTTCTTCCTTCATGATTTGCGTTATACCGTTAACCAGTTTATATCTGTTGAAAATACCAGTGAACCATTCATAGCTTTATAAACTTTGCACCCACTATGGTTCCCGTTGGCCGTTAATTTATCAAACTAAAAATTTAAAAAATAATTTAGCGAAATAAAACTAAATGATTCCAAAAATCATTTCAAAGTATTTTTATTCATTATACTTCAAAGTTAAATTAATATGAATGAGCTAAAATATAAAAAGACAAAGGATCACACAGGATGTTCTACTTCCGTGAGAATAGTCTTTTTTGAGAACTAAATTTATTAGGATCCTATGATGAATGATTATGAGGCACAGCCACATTGGCAGGATATTCTTCAGAGAATTGCCTCTATTCGAGAACAGGATGATTACTCTACAGCCAATATAGAATTTATTCAAGAGCAGTTACTTTCCGATGATGACAGAATCCGGGCTGGGGCCGCTTTGACGGCCAGCGGGTGTGTATTTTACCCCAAAACGATTGACCTGCTGCTGGAAATTGTCGAAAATGATGACAATGAAGCTATCCGTAAAGCCTCTCTGAATTCTTTAGGATTAGTTATTCATGAAGGAGTCATGAGAAACTACGAGAACGACAGCGGCGCAGATACGAAAATGGATTTCTATGAAGAATGGGATGAACTGCAGGAAGAATCTTTACATGAAGATTATTTGCGGGTTAAAAACCTACTTTTTACCTTAATCCAGGATGATTTCGAATCACAAACCATCAAAGAAATTGGATTACTCGCATTGAGTGATTTGGGCTTTTTACCTGCCGTGCGCGAATTCATCCAGGAATTTATTGAACTGGAAGCAGAATCCGCGAAAATAGTGGCACTTCAGGCTATGGGCAAATACCCCCAGTACTGGACAACGGAACTTTCGGATTATATATCAATAGAACAACCCACCTCTATGGTGTTGGAAGCAATAAGCTCAAGCTATTCCTCAAACTCTTTGGAAATTGCCCAAAGAATTGAAAAATTTTTAGAGCATGAAGATCCTGAAATCCTCTCCTACGCACTTTTAACTCTGGCAAATATTAACCAGACTGATAATCTCGGTGAAATATTACAAAAATTCAGCCACCACCCGAATGAAAGAGTAAATCAAGCTGCCAACGAAGCCCTGCGTCTGTTCTCTCAGAAAAATTTTGACGACTACATGAAAAATGAACTCGGATATGAGGAATCCTGATCTTTAAAATGAACAATAAAAATAATTTCAGGTCCGAAATAACGGCCCCGACTGCTGGAGACGAGTATGACTTATATTATCACCCAACCCTGTGAAGGGGTCTGCAATACGGCATGTGTGGATGTCTGCCCGGTTGATTGCATTTATCCCCCCGAAGGTTTAAGTTTAAAGCGAAAAGATAAATCTAAAATAAAAAAATTGAATGAGCAGCTTTACATACACCCCGAGGAGTGTATTGACTGCGGAGCCTGTCAACCCGAATGCCCGGTAGATGCGATTTTCCCAGATGACGAAGTTCCTGAAAAATGGCATCAGTATATTAGAATAAATTATAACAGATTTGGTCTCGAACCCAGCGAAGAAGAGCCGTAGATTATCGGACATAATCCATTAATCAAATCGCTTTAGCATTACCCCGGTCTACTCTTTTCCTGCTCCAGAATCGTTTCTAACCGAATGGGTAAGTACATCTTTATCCAGCGATCATAATCCCCGTGATATCCGGCTTTCTTTTGAAGTTTATTTACACGAGTCAGAGTATGCTGAAAATCGGATATCGATAGGGGTTTTTTATTGATGATTTCACGAGTAATTCGTTGCACCGCCCGAGCGCTTTTTACTTCTTCCCGGTTTATCCAATCTTCATAACTGTTTTCCCTTCCCAAACCCTGTTCATCAAGGATACGGTGCACAGTATCTCTACTATGAACCAAAGATTCCTTAATATTTCCTCTTCCCGTCACTGCATTGCCGATCGCAAACACATTGTCAAGTCCCCGTAATTTACCGGTTGCCTGGTTTTCAATCGCCAGCAGAGCCCCATCTGCTGGCAGATCATCGAATAAACCCGGCACACTGCCAATCGAGGAAATAATTAAAGGGGTGTAAATTTCTTTAGTGCGGGTGGTATCTTGCCACTTCTTTCCCTGCAGTTCTCTCTCCCTGAAAACAAGACCCTGCAGTTTCCTGCTGTCGGATAAGATCTTTACAGGATCGAGACATTCCTCAACCCTGAACATGTATTTCTGTCGAAAATTATCAAGAATTCTAACACGTAATTGGTGGACTTTTTCCATCCGGAGATTATCTGCATGTTCTGGCATCGGAGCCAAGGGCATATCAATCAGTCGGCGCCGATAAAACAGCTGACATCCCTTCAGCCCCAGGCCGGAAAGTGTCAACCCATATTTTTTGAAAACGATTGGAAATCCTTCACGCTCCAGAGTAAATAAGTCAACCTTGATGTCTTTTTCCCAGAGTGCCCGAGAAACAGTTTCAAGCATGAGGATTTTGGCCACATCCAGAGATGCCAATCCCCCTCCAATGACTACAGCCCCATCAACAATTTCACAAAATGGCCCTTGAAATTCAGGTTCATGTTTATGGTTAAACCAGGAGACCAGTTCATTCTGATAATAAAACCCTTTCCCCAGAAAAAAATCAATTCCTGGTATTTTAAGTCTACGGTCCTGGCCGGCACCGATGGCTAGAATTACCGCACTGAAGCCCCATTCAAAAATTTCCCGCAAGCTAAAATCTTTACCCATCGCGGTAGCCGGAACAAATGTTATCAGGGGATTCTTTATTTTCTCATCAATTTTTCGCTCTTCTTGATTCCTCAATTTGATATGCCACTTGGGTAAGCCTTCTTCAATTTTACCGTAAGGCAGCTTATTTTTCTCGAATAATACGGTTGTGATACCACGGGCGGCTAATTGTTTTGCGGCTTCAGATCCAGATACCCCGGCACCGATTACTGCAACAATATGTGTAAATTGTTTATTCAAATTATAACACTCTGAAAAATTCATAAAGTTGAATTTAAGACGTATCCGACTCTAAAAGGAAATAAAAAATGAGGACCCTGTAATGGATGATAAAAATGATGTTATTCTTTTACCGCATGGATCAGATACAGGTCTTTTTGGTCAATTGCCAAATTTATCTGATAACCATCCTGTTGAAGGGTTTCTGCAAAACTTGAGACAGCAGGCAAATGATCGTGGGCAATCACTCCTCCAACTGCAGAATGAAATTGATTCAATTCTTTGCTTCCCATAAGATGTAAGATGAGCAATGTTCCATTTGACGCTAATACCCGATACCACTCTTGAATCACCTTTCTTTTATCCGACACATGGGGTAATACTGCAAATGCAATAATCCATTGAAACGATTGATTGGAGAAGGGTAGTCTCTGTGCATCGGCATTGATATAGTGAAGATTTAAATGAAAATCTCCCTCATATTTTTGCTTACTGCGTTTCAGCATCACTTCAGAAAAATCCAGTTCAATAAGATGGACTGGATCTCGTGTCACCTCATAAATTACAGGTACTAAAATGCCTGTCCCCGCACCAGCGTCCAGAATATTACCCTGGGGA
This sequence comes from bacterium, assembly GCA_020350205.1. Taxonomy (GTDB): domain Bacteria; phylum Calditrichota; class Calditrichia; order RBG-13-44-9; family RBG-13-44-9; genus RQOF01. The sequence continues at coordinate 2,639,676 of CP070707.1, read as the reverse complement.
TTCAAGTCAAGTTTCTGGAATATATTTTTGAGACGGATTAATTTGTCGGTGTCTCCCGGTGAATCCCATTCATTGGCCCTGCTGTTAAAAAATGTGCGGTGTGGGTGATTCTGTTTCATTCAGATTCCCGGGAGTATACTGATGAAAAAATCTCAGGATAACTTCGTTGCAAAAATTTAAGCGTCGCCGCCACGACAAGAAAAATCAAAATAATTCCGGGTATACCATAAAAAACAGCAGTAATTGAATAAAATTTTTCGGGAAAATCCAGCATCTCGGCAAAAAACAATATGAATCCATATAAAATTATACGATCTGCCAAGCATGCGATACAGAGTGTTATCCAAATTGACCATTTTTTCCGAACATACAGGATGGAGGTTATCAGCGAAAGCGTAACTAATTCAGCCAAAACCATGAGGAGTATTGGGGGATAAAGTGGCGGCATACCGGTAAAAAATAATGAACAAAGCGGGGTTATAATCGCAATGGATACAGCAAATGCAGGGGGAAGAAGAGTGGCTGCCATCGTTAAGGGCAGAAACATGGGAAGAAACATACTTCCCAGACCGATGAAATGAAAAAGCAGCGGAAATAAAACTCCCAGAGTCGCAAAGAGAGCCGATAGGGGTATATTTCGATAGACAGACTCACTTTCCATAGGCTATCCCATTTCGTTTTCCGATTGAAGTCTTAGTGCATAACCAATTCAATACCGGCCAGGAAATGAAAACCCGGTGCAGGATAATTCATTAATACTTCATATTGACGATCCAATACATTTCGAAACTGTAAAGTGAAAGCCAACGTGCGATAGCGATAAACCACCGAAGCGTTCAGTAAAAAATAATCATTTAACCGACTCGCTTCATCATTACTGGCATACAGGTCAGATACATATTTCCCAAAAGTAGAAATTGCTAATTTCCGGTAATTCCAGGACAGCCAAAATTTGAATAAATTCCTGGGATTATAAGCAATCAGATAGTCAGGATTGATATAGCTGTGAGATAACTGAATATCTAACCTGTTACGAAAAAGATAATTTATCTGTAACTCAACTCCGGATTGTTTTGCCTTTCCACTATTCTGGTAAGAGAGATTTGGAGGGATTCCCACCAGGTTAATAATATTCTGGACATAATTCTGAAAAAGTGAAATTTTTACAAAATCATGCTCCTGAAAATAGACATAAACGCCGGTTTCATAACTTCGGGTGGTTTCGGGATTCAGCTCTGAATTGGAAGTTGGAAAAAGGTATAATTCCTGCAGGGTCGGGATGCGAAATGCATCATTATAATTAGCAAATAACCGCAGGGCTGCTAAAGGCACGACTGACAGTCCCAGCGTAGGTGAAACTCGTTGAATATTCAGGGAACTATACTGATAACGAATTCCTGCTTGAAGATTAACCACTGAGACCGGGGAATAGAATCCGACCAGGTAAGTACCCAGAGAGTTTACCAGGTGCAGATCCGGACGGGGAAATAATCCCGGCGGAACAACATTATAGGCCTTGCCCCCATAGTGCAGCACATCTGCACCAAAACTGAGTTGTGTTTTTTTTGAGACGGTCAAATATTGGTAAGAGGAAAATCCATAGGAGAAGTCGTGTGATTCAAATCCATCATTAAAACGGTGATGTCCCAAATTCGAATACAGGTGAAAGGAGTTCTGTAGCTTAGTTGTTTTACCTTCAAGTCTCAGGTCAACCATACCCCGGCGTATTTTTCCGTATACTCCTAACCCGGCAAGATCTGCTCCCATGAAAGGATCGTTAAAGGTAAAAGGCGTATACTTTCCTTCCAGAGAAACCAGCCAGTTTTTGGAGACTGGCATATGCACCTTTGCTCCCAGGTTCCAACCCTCGAAATTACTTGAATCAATATGTCCACCTGTATTTTGATGGGAAACATTCAGTTCCATTTTGGTCTTTGTGATTTCTGCACCCAGTAGAATGTTTTGAGTGGAAGTCTGATAACTTCCTAGTTGGAGACCAACTTTAATTTTATGGGCAGCTGGTTTGGTAGTAACCAAATTTATAACTCCCCCCATGGCATTGGAACCAAACAGGGTGGAGGAAGGGCCTCTAATAACCTCCACATGTTCAATATCATTCATTCCATATACATCCGGTAAAGGATGACCAAAAATGGCCATAAAGTCCGGTCGTCCATTGATGAGGACCAATATACCAGTGTTGGGCCTCCCGCCGAGTCCTCTCATGCTGACATTCCCGGCACCATTTGGTCCTACACCATAACCCAGGATTTTCTTTTCCATTACATATACCTGAGGAGAGATCATATCTGTAAGTTGTAGAACAGAGTGAACCGCAACACCATCGTATTCCTTTACCGGAAGAATTTCAGAGGTATTGGCAACCGCCTTCCAGGAAAGTTGGTAACGGTTGGCAATGACAACTACTGAATCTTTCAAATGATAGGTTTGAAAGGTATCTGGTTCGGAAGGTCCCACAGCATACAGCGAAACCATAAATAAACATAAAACCCCGAAAGACGGCAGGATAATTTTCATATCTAAACAGCGTGTTATCATTTTCAAAATTGTAACACAACATACGCATCGATCAGATTTTTTTCAAGGTAAATCTAATTTTATAAAGTATAATTGACTATATTTTGATGACACGTGCATGAAGATGAAAAATTTATCTTAGCATAATGTCTGATCCATACTGAAATAAAATTTTGCAGATTCCGCCATCGTTTTGTGATTATTGCCTTCATGAAAGCAAATTTTTTTGTGAATAAAATCCCTCATTCATCACAAATTTTGCGCAATGTTTCCTGATATTAATGGCCGGTAATAAAAAACATAAGGTGTGTGAAAAAGAAGAATGTGCGGTTTACCTGCACGAGCTGATTTTAAACTTGCAAAGGATATTGGTTAATATTAACTTTTAAATTCAATGAAAAAAGGGAATATTCATGCTGGAAAAAGTAATCGACAACATTATCGCAAAGATAACCAAAGAAGTTCTAAGCCCTCAGATGAGCGATGTACCCTTAAATTATCTCATGACCTGTAATATTCCTGATTCGGTCAAACATTTTTTTGATCAGGAAGTTGAAATCTGGTTACGTGAAGAAGCCGATCGCTTCAGTACCAATGATCGTTTCAATTATGACCTTCCCGAAATTCGAGTTTTAATCGATAAGATTTTTGATATTTTGAAACAGACCGCAACTTTCCATGTCAACAAGTTCAATCAGCTGCTGGAACGGGCAATAAAATTGGAGGCAAACTATCTCCTTAGACCTCACCAGACTTTAACCCAGTTCCTATTCAAAAACAGCCCCGTGATTACCACCATGGACGTCTATGATATGTTGAAATATTTTGAAAAGTTTCAATATTATAAAGACGCCTTAACCGATTATTTCAATTTAAAGTACCTCCGGGAAATTTCCCAGAATCAGTTTGAGGAACTGATCTCCGGTATTGATAAACAGGTATTTTCCAAAGACCCGCTCAACACCACACTGCAGACCATGAAAACAATAGTGAATTTTCTGAATGAAGGCAGGGAATCCTCCGAAACGATTCCGCTTGAAATTCTGTTGAAAGCCTTTGAAGATCGAAACTTGCTGGATTATCAAAATTTGATTGAATCGGAAGTAAAAAAGGGAGTTCAGGATATAACCTTTTCCAATTTAGAAATTCTACTGCGCACCGGTCAGATTGAAATCCCCGCTGAAGTTGTTTTTAAGCCTGAACCCGAGGTATCGGTAGAGGAAATTGCCGATATCGAGACAGCAAAACCTGAAGTGATGGTGGAAGATATTGCTGTAGAAACAACCGCCGAGTTTCCTCCCCTGGAGGAAATAACAGAGGACGAGGAGATTGAGGATGAAGAGTATGAGGAAGAGGAAGAAGAGTTAGAAGAGGAGGAAGTGGAAACGGAAAAGGTTGTCGAAAGCTACCAGCAAGCAGGTCTAATAGAGGAAGTAGAAGCTGAATCAGAAGAAGTGGAAGCTGCCCCTGAGGAGCTTGAAGAGGCGCCTGAGCCAGAGATACCGGAAACTCCTGCAACGAAGACGGAAGAAGGAAAAGCGGCAGACCAGCTTGCAGACGTTGTTTCTGAAAAGATTAAAGGCAAATATCTGGATGATATAAACAATGTGATTGCTTCCAAAAACCGCAAGAAGTTTGTCAAAAAGATATTTAAAAAAGATGATATGCGTTACGCAAAATTCATCAATTATCTCAATCAACTCCCCAATTGGAAAAAGGCTTCGGCTGCAATAGACGAGATGTTTTATCAAACGGGAATAAATCCCTACTCGAGCATCGCCATTGAATTCTCTGATTTGGTGTACAACCGGTACTTCCCGAAAGATAAAAGACTAAATCGACAAGAATTTATGTAATCCTTTCCTCCCGCGCAGTGTAACCGGGATTACAACATTTTCATGTCCAATTAATACTGAATGAATCCTGAGCACAGACCATCCATTCTTATTATAGGCGGAGGCAGAGCCGGGGCATCCTTCGCCCATCATCTCTATATAAACGATCTTCCCATAATCTCACTTGTGGAAACATCTTCGTCGCGATTGAAATATATCAGAAATAAATTCAACTGGCCATTTTTACACAAACAGCTTACTCCGGACATGTTGGACAAATCGGATATTATCATCATTGCCGTTAGAGATGATGATATTGCTGAAGAGGCCAGAAAATTGGCAGAGCTAAAAAAGAACTGGAAAAATAAAATCGTGATTCATCTTTCAGGAGCATCGTCATCCAGCGTGCTACAACCTCTCCAGAAAAAAGAAGCCATGACAGCCAGCCTTCATCCCATTTACTCCTTTTCTAGTAAACCGGATGAAAATCTTAGCCTGGACCAGTTATGGTTTACCCTGGAAGGAGCGCCCGGAATTTCCGATGCTCTTGCCACCCGCTTGGGTCTGGATATGAGTCGGGTAATTGAGGTTGACTACATGCAAAAACTGGCTGTCCACATTGCCTGTGTATTTTACGCCAATTTTTTCTCAGTCCTGGCAGACATGAGCCAGGAGATTCTACAAAACATCCCCCCCCTTTCGGGCCATAATATCAATACCTTTAAACCCTTGATCCTCTCGACCCTTGATAATATGATCCAAAACGGAATTAAAAATGCTCTTACAGGTCCGATCAGCCGGGGAGATAAGGAAACGATTCTTCACCATCTTCACTTTCTGGATGAACATCACCCTAATCTCCGGAAAGCCTACCAGTTTCTGGGGAAAAGGCTGGCAGAAATATCCAACCTATCTCAAGAGGACAAAAAGCAAATTATCGAGCGGCTGGATTCTTAGTCTTCTTCCAGCCGCAAAAATGAAATTTTTCCAAAAATATTCGATTAAAAATTGTTGACATTCACTGATCATTATTTTAACTTAGATCAACTTCTTAAGTTGTTCATTTTATGTAAATCCTTATTATTACTTAACATACAAACTCACATTTATTAGTCTTTAAATACATCACACGCTTAAGCATGCAGGAGGTCTATTAATGGCAATTCAGAAAGATACGGTCAAGGAAACGGGACAGGGTGATATGCTATTACCGCTCGATCAGGATAACACGTATTCTGATGAGGTTGATAATAAAACTCGAAATTCAAAAAAGAAACTGAAAATGAAATTCAAGAATTTCTTTTCAAAAACCGACATACATCCCTTCGATGAAATAGAGTGGGAAAAAAGAGAAGCCATCATTCAAAACGAAAAGAAAGAGGTTGTCTTTAAGCAAAGTGATGTTGAAACACCGAAGTTCTGGAGTCAACTGGCCACTAATGTCGTGGTGAGTAAATATTTTCATGGACAGCTAGGAACTGAGCAGAGAGAAACCAGTGTTAAACAACTGGTGAACCGCGTTTCCAGGACCATTGCCGACTGGGGAAAGGCAGATGGTTATTTTGCCAGTAATAAAGATGCCGAAACATTTTATGGTGAACTCACCTACTTGCTGGTCAACCAGTATGCTGCTTTCAATAGTCCGGTATGGTTCAATGTGGGTGTAGAGAAAAAGCCACAATGTTCGGCCTGTTTTATCAATTCCGTCGATGACCGGATGGAAAGTATTCTGGATCTCGCTAAAATTGAGGGAATGTTGTTTAAATTCGGATCCGGCACTGGAACAAATCTTTCCACATTGCGCTCATCCAAGGAATCCATTGCCGGGGGCGGTATTGCCTCCGGTCCTGTCTCATTTATGAAAGGCTTTGATGCTTTTGCGGGTGTTATTAAATCCGGCGGGAAAACCCGACGCGCAGCCAAAATGGTTATTTTAAATGTCGATCACCCGGATGTCCTGGACTTTATCAATTCTAAAACAAATGAAGAGAAAAAAGCCTGGGCACTGATTGATGCGGGATATGACGGCTCAATCAATGGGGAAGCCTACGGTTCCATTTTCTTCCAAAATGCGAATCACAGTGTTCGGGTAACTGACGATTTCATGAAGGCAGTAGACGATGATCTGGAGTGGGTAACGCGAGAAGTCACTTCTGGAAAACCAGCAGATCGCTATCGTGCCCGGGATATCCTCTACAAAATTTCAGAAGGCACCCACCTTTGTGGCGACCCGGGTATACAATTCGATACGACAATTAATGACTGGCATACCTCTCCCAATTCAGCTCGTATAAATGCCTCAAATCCTTGTTCTGAATACATGTTTATTGACGACACAGCATGCAATCTGGCGTCTCTCAACCTTATGAAATTTTTAAATTCCAATGATGAATTCGACGCGGAACCGTTCCGAAAAGCCGTCCGTGTTCTGATTACTGCCATGGAAATCATTGTAGATAATTCAAGTTATCCCCGCGAGGAAATTACCCACAACTCTCACCTATTCAGAACTCTGGGGCTGGGTTATGCCAACCTTGGTGCACTCATCATGTCTCGTGGATTACCGTACAATAGCGTGGAGGGTCGCGCCTATGCTGGTGCTATCAGCGCTATTATGACCGGAGAGGCCTATTTAACTTCCAGTGAACTGGCCCAGGTGATGGGACCATTCGAGGAGTATCGGAAAAACAGCGAAGCCATGCTTCGAGTGATTCAAAAACACCGCAGCGCTGCATACGAACTCGATGAAGAAAATCTGCCCCCTCCATTGTATCAAAGCGCTTGTCAGGTTTGGGATGAGGCATATCAACAGGGAAAGGAAAACGGATACCGAAATGCCCAAGTATCTGTCTTGGCCCCGACCGGAACTATTGCATTTCTGATGGATTGTGACACTACCGGTGTTGAACCTGATATTGCTCTGGTAAAATATAAAAAACTGGTGGGTGGAGGTCTTCTTAAAATCGTCAATCAAACTGTTGAAAAAGCTCTCAGGAAACTAGATTATTCAGATTCGGATATTCGAAGCATCATTGAATACATTCAGAAAAATGATACAATTGAAGGAGCCCCAACACTAAAAGAGGAGCATTTGCCGGTATTCGATTGCGCCTTCAAACCGATTAACGGACAGCGCAGCATTCATTATATGGGACACGTACTGATGCTGTCAGCCACTCAGCCTTTCATTTCTGGTGCGATTTCCAAAACGGTTAATGTTCCGGAGAATATTTCCATCGAAGAAATTCAGGACATTTATCTGGAAGCCTGGAGAGCCGGTCTCAAGGCTATTTCGATTTATCGCGACAACAGTAAGAGAACCCAACCGCTATCCACGGTCATAGACAAGGCTGTCAAGGAACATGGCCGTCCTTACCGTCGTCGCCTACCCGATGAGAGGAAGGCTATTACCCACAAATTTTCTATCGGCGGGCACGAAGGATATATAACGGCGGGAATGTACGAGGATGGTTCACCAGGTGAGATATTTATCGTCATGGCCAAAGAAGGATCAGCCGTTTCGGGACTCATGGATGCTTTTGCTACCGCTATTTCCATGGCACTACAATACGGTGTTCCCCTTAAAGTACTCTGTAATAAATTTACTCATTCCCGTTTTGAACCTTCCGGTTTCACCAATAACCCCAGGATTCCTTTCGCTAAGTCTATTATGGATTACATCTTCCGCTGGCTGGCTCTGAAATTCCTGTCCCGTGATGACCAGCTTCGTTTCATGAGCGAGGAATTTGTAGAGGATAATGAAATTTCACTCCATGATATTCAAAAGGAAGAGGATACGGAGATAGTCATCCCGGAACCCCGCGGTTCCAGTCCAGACAGTTCTCAAAAAACCAAAGCTGATACCAGCCCCATTTCAAAATTAGAACAACAGGAAAAGCTGATTTTTCAAACTCAGGCAGATGCCCCTCACTGCTCTGAATGCGGAAGTATTATGGTGAGAAACGGCAACTGTTATAAGTGTAATGAATGCGGAACGACAAGCGGTTGTTCATAATACCAAAATACGGAAGTTCATAAAAAAACCCGGCAAGAGCGATTTGCCGGGTTTTTTTATTTTCTCTAACAATATCTAATCTACCCATATCACATCAATTTTTCCAACCCCGCTTTCAATGTCTAAATCAATTTGATATTTACTTTTTTCCCATCGATCATTAGTGTACACGTCACCACTTTTATAGGCTTCATCAATTGAAAAAGAAGAGAGAAAGGAGCGGTCGACCGAAATCCTGGTTCCGATTTTTCTTGGAATATAGAGGGTTAATTTACCCATTCCCAACTCCATCTTGGCATAGAGATTCTGTTGATATTTCCCAGAGAAATCCAACTCGTAAGACCCGATCCCCCCCTCAAATGACATCTCCTGTATATTAGCGTTTCCCAGCTTTTCAATCCTTAATTTTCCAACACCCCCCTCAATGTCGAACGATTCAATGGAAGTTGGATTTGGTTCATTAAAATAAATTTCCGCCTTACTTACCCCCACCTCTATATCGAATTTTTCAACCATCAACCCACTAAAATCCAGATCGCCCTTGATCACACCAAGATCCATGTTCAAATCCAGCGGAACCCGAGGAGAGAATTTAAGGTTCATCTCATTCTCATATAATTTATCAACAGAATCAATGTGCTTGGAATCCTCCTCATCCTGATCCCGGACGTCACCCGAAAAACGAATATCAAGCCGACCTTCATCTCCAACCACCTCATACCGAACATCAGGTTTATATTCTGCATACAAAAATTCGCCATCAAAAACCATTTTCGGGTCTGATTTTGCAATATTCAGGTACCCATTTCCATACTTAATGAAGACAACCATATTTTTTTCCCGGCTAAAAGGTTCTTCAACGTTCAATTTACCGGTTCGGCTATCTTCGGAGAAAAGTGGTTGAATCCACACTAAAAAGCAGATCAATATCCAAGAGTTTTTTATAATTCCATTAAAATTCTTCAATTTAAAATTTCCTTTAATTTTTTATTTAAAATTTCCCGAGCCCTAAAAATCTGCGCCTTCACAGTCCCCAGGGGTAAATTCATAATTTCGGCAATCTCTTCATAAGATTTTTCCTCTTTATGGCGAAGAATAATGACATACCGATATCGTTCCGGCAGAGATTGAATGGTTTCTTCGATCATCCGGCTCCTTTCGCTCTGAAGAAGTGTTCTTTCCGGGCTTGGATCCTGATCTGGAATATCAATTTCGATTTTTTCATCTTTATATTGTACTGGCTCATGGATTGAATAGGTTCGAAGTTTCCTTTTTCTTAAAAAATCGATACAATTGTTGGAAGCAATTTTCATGAGCCAGGTTGAAAATGCAAATTCATCATTAAAAGTTGCTAGAGAACTGAAGGCTTTCATGAACGCTTCCTGAGTTAAATCTTCTGCTTCCTGTTTGTTTCGAACCATTTTGAGCATAATGGAATAAACCAAATTTCGATATCGACTCAATAAGGACTCATAGGCTCTTTCATCTCCACCTAATGCCAGTTCTATGAGCCTTTTGTCCTCTCTTCTTTTCTCTTCGTCCATAGAAATTACGTTTCTTTTTTCAGCTTGTTACATTTATTTTAATATAGAAATGATTTGGAATTTAAGCAATACTGATTAACCATTCTCCTTGTACGATAACATTTCAGTCTCAATCTCAGATCAACTCACTCTCCGATTACATGGTTTTGCCTTCAATTTGAGTTCTGGGGTCATCCTATTTTGATTTTTGCTCCCTAAAACTAGGAATTCTAGATGATTATTCCACTGGTATATTTTAAATTACACACCTGATAATTTGAATCGTGATTATCAAATAAGATATCCTTACAATTCACGCAAAACTAAAATATAATTTTTATGTCCATTCCCGGTGTTATTTTTGCCCTGCTTACCGCCTTCCTGTTTGGTCTTCAAGGGGCTTATGCTAAAAAGATTTCAGACACAATTCCCCCACTCATCATTACCTGGGGCGCTTTCCTGTTTAGTCTGCCCTATCTTTTACTTTCCCTCATCTTTGATGGCCTTCCCGTAATTCAATGGCATGATTTTTTATGGGCTACAGGTGTAAGCTTCATTTTTAACTCATTCACCTTTTATCTATTCTACCGGGCTCTTCAAAAAGGACCACTTTCCCATACCATGCCGTTTACAGCCTTTACCCCGGTGTTTTTAATTCCCGTTGCTTTCGTTATGATCGGCGAGCTCCCGGATATCAAAGGCGTACTAGGAATTTTCTGCGTTTTTATAGGAGGATTTAGCATTCATTTGCAATCTCTGAATCTCCAGAGAACCATGATTAGTATCAAACAAAATTCAGGTACCCTTATCATGATTCTGGTGGCATTCTTATGGAGTATCACTGCAACTGCCGAAAAGGTTGCTGTATTGAGCAGTTCTCAGTCACTTTATGGTTTTGTTATTTGTAGTCTTTTATCTGTTGGATATTTGCCCATCATCCTGAAAAAAAGAAAAAATTACTCCAAAACGATCGGTCAACGCTGGCCTCAACTTTTCATTTTAGGTTTAATCAGCGGATTGATGGTCCTGACTCAATTTACCGCACTTAAATATTTACTGGTCAGTTATGTAATCTCTTTTAAGCGGGCCGGTGCGATTTTGAGTGTTCTTATCGGTGTAATATTTTTTCAGGAAAAAAACGCCCTTAAAAATATACTCAGCACTTTGATTATTATCCTGGGTGTCTTCCTGATCCTGATCTAAATAAGCTCATTCTTTAGAAATGAAAATATCCTTGATTTTGAAGACCGATTTATTTAAATAAAACATCAATTTATCCAACATTAATGAAACTGAGGAAATCCATGGAAGAATTTCAACCCCACATACCTACAGATTCAAAAATGACAGATTTCAGCGTTCGTGCCCTGATCGTCGGTGCCGTCTTCGGGGTTCTTTTCGGATCGGCAAATGCATATCTGGGATTGCGTGTAGGCTTGACCATCAGCACAGCGATCCCATTAGCCGTGATATCCGTCGCACTTTTCAAATCATTTGAAAAGATCTGGGGCAAAGCGACCATTCTGGAAGCTAACATCGCTCAGACAACCGGATCTGCCAGTTCCTCCCTGGCATCAGGTATTATTTTTACTATTCCCGCCCTTTTCATGTGGGGATTCGACCCCGGTTTTTTTCAAATCGGTCTGCTGGGACTCCTGGGGGGTATGCTGGGCATTGTTTTTATGATTCCTTTACGGCGATTTCTGATTGTTCAGGAACACGGAACTTTACCTTACCCCGAAGGAACTGCAGCGGCCCAGGTATTAATTGCAGCGGACCAGGGGGGAAGTAGCGCAAAATTTGTCTTTCAGGGATTGGGTATTGGTTTTATCTACAAGGGAATTCTTTCCATCGCACATCTCTGGCCGGATAAAGTTCATCTGCAGATACCCGGATTGAAAAAAGGCGAGATCGGCTTGGAAGCAACTCCTGCACTAATGGGAGTTGGATATATATTGGGTTTTCGGATCGCAGCCATTATGGTAGCAGGTGGTTTACTATCCTGGCTGGGAATTATTCCCGCCATTGCACACTTCGGAGAAGGTCTCAATATTCCCATGTTTCCGGAGAGTGATAAATTAATTGCAGATATGACGGCTCGAGAGATCTGGACCCGTTATGTTCGATACATTGGAGCCGGTGCCGTGGCGGTGGCCGGAATTATTACAGTATTCAAATCTCTGCCTACAATGCTCAATTCATTAAAGATTGGTCTAAAAGAACTTCGGCCTTCCAGCATGGCCGAGTTTGAGAAACGGATTCGTACCGATCGCGATCTCTCTTTTAAAGTTGTGATTGCAGTAGTCGCCCTGTTCCTGTTGGTTGCCATCAGCTCACCATTGGTGGTGGGTGTGGATCAGACTGTTATAACCCGCATCATTGGCTCTCTGGCAATTGCCCTGTTCGCATTTATTTTCGTTACTGTTTCCTCCCGCATTGTGGGACTGGTTGGTGTTTCTTCCAACCCAACATCCGGCATGGCCATCGTGACCTTACTGGGAACCAGTGCGGTGTTCTTTTCGCTAGGATGGACGGACGCACTTAGCAAAACCGCGGTTTTGACAATCGGAACGGTGGTTGCGGTAGCCGCTTCCATTGCCGGAGATATTTCACAGGATCTGAAAGCGGGTTATATTTTGGGCGCAACCCCTCAAAAGCAACAGGCCAGTGAATTATTCGGTGCCTTCAGTTCAGCATTTTTTATTGCCTTTGCAGTAATCACACTGGGTAAGGCTTATGGATTTGGAACAGAGGAAATTCCTGCTCCGCAGGCGACGCTGATGAAAACGGTGGTCGATGGGGTCTTACAGGCAAATCTTCCCTGGAGCCTGGTATTGATTGGAGCTAGTTTTGCTATTGTTGCGGAACTTTTATCGGTTCCTTCACTCCCATTCGCAGTCGGAATTTATCTTCCCCTGTCTACCATGGCACCCGTATTTGTCGGGGGGATAATCCGGCGAATTGTGGAATCCCACCGGTCGCGTAAAGAGGAAAGTTTAGCCAGTAAACAAACCAAAGCCGGGGTTTTACTCAGCTCAGGATTAATTGCCGGGGAAGGTATCATGGGGGTCATTATTGCCGCCTATGCCTTTTTTGCCAATAAAACCCCTGCCGGTTTATCCTTTGGCCTGAAGGATACGCTCGGTCAGATCGTATCATTTGCCATCTTTATATTGCTGGGATATTTTCTATTCTGGATAGCGACCCGAAAATCTCCGGAATTGGAGAAACCATAAAGCGGATTTTCAGTTTGTTGTTTGAGGTGTTCTGATTATTCGTTCTTGGGTTTAAATTTAGCTGCATCCAGAATAGACCATAGATGGATAATCCATCCTAAAAGTACAAACCAGAGCAGTGCGGCCAAGACAAACTGGATAATTGCCATCACTAATCTTCCCTGTAACAACTGTCCTAATCCCGGAATAAACAGACTGGCCAATGCCGCCAAGACATTTCCGCCAGATCCCTGTCCTGCCATTACAATCTCTCCTCTTTAGAATTAACGTGAATAGTTAACAAAACATAATATAATATAATTTAACGAAAAAAAAAGGCAGCCAAATGCTGCCTTTTTCTATTCCTGTGTATGACATCCCTATTTCATCAAGATCATTTTCTTGGTCGCAATATTGTTCTCGGTCCGGAGCTGATAGATATAAATTCCAGAAGCGACCCGGGCGCCCTGATCATTGGAGCCATCCCAGCGTATTTGATACTGCCTGGCTTCCTGCCTTTCACTAACCAGGGTTTTGATACGCTGTCCCAGCATATTAAAAATTACCAAATCCACCTGCGATGATTGGGGTAAATGGTAGTTTATGATTGTAATCGGATTAAATGGATTGGGAGTATTCTGGAAAAGTTTGAATTCCCTGGGAATCTCAGCCGCCATATCTTCGAAACTGGTGGTTGCTGAAACGATCATATGGATAGGAAGCAAGTAAATTCCCTCATCCGGATCATTACTCTCAATCTGAAGACTGGCCCAGAAATCCCCTTCGGGAAAATTACTGGTAATAAATGTCAATGAGACATCTGATGATGATTGCGCCGGTATCACACCACTTAAAGGAGACACCGAAACCCAGGTTGCCCGGCTGATCAGAATTGCCAGATTATTATGGAGATAAGATTCATTATGAGCAATGGTCAATCCATCATCTGCCACATGATTCTGAATTCCGACTGTGTAATCATCCACAAGATTCTGTAAATCCAGATATTGTATGACGATATTGTCGTTATCGAATAAAATTACTTCAAAAGTATAAGGGCCTTCGCCGGTTATTCGATACACATCTTCATACATCAGGACCAGTTTGTTACCCTGATTTTCATAATACAGGCGGCTGTCCGGTTGGAAATTCAGATCATCCCAGAGCGGTGCAATCATGGCACGCGGTGCAAGATTACTTGGGAGGGGATAGTTGTTATAGGCGACTGAAAAAGTGGTAAAACTCAACCACCCGTTGGTGCAGACCCGCAAATCGCTGTACGATTGACCGTAGAATGAAAATGGGAATCCGATAGTTATTTTACTGGAAATACTGTTATTTCCTGTCAACTGAACCTGGGTACCGGTCTGACTGATATCTATCCAATCAAAGGTGGGTCCATTAGGTTCATCACTGTCAATCCACATGTGACCATAGGTATCCGATCCGCCTGCCCCCTCTCCGTTTTCAGGATCCCAACCAGCAATCTGAACATTGAATACCAGTTCACCCAAACCGACATTCTGTATGGTGACATCCTGAGTGACACTATCGGTAACACCAACAGTAATAGTAAAGGTATCTTCCGGAACTGTTTGAACATCCGGTGCATTAACCCCCTCACCTAGAACCGTAAAGCTGGTCTCATAATTTACCGGGTCATTGTTCAGAACCGTAAAAGTGGCGTTATAGATTAAAGTATCATCGGGGGTAAAAGACACTTCAACCTGCTGCGATTCACCCGGATTTATTACCAGGCTCGAGACGGATATATCATACTGGGGAAGATCCGCAGTAATATCCGAAATCAGGAGTGTATCCGCACCCGTATTCTGGAAAGTCAGGGGGAGGGTTGAAGTAAAGTTAAGAAAAGTCTGCGGAAAACTCAGTTGCTGATCCGATAATTCAATTTGAGAACCTTGTCGGATAACTAAGGGAACAACCTGATTCCATTGATATCCGGCCGGTACACCGGCACTGTCCGCTTGCATCTGCAGATCAATCTGACAGAGATGAAGGTGGGGCGCCTGACTGTTAATTTGCACGCCAAAGCTGCCTTCTACCAATGTATCTCCAACATTTACCACCGATATACTTGTTACACCGCCGTTCATGATGGAGATCATGGTATCCGGACAGTTTATAGTGGCTGTGATATTGGTCGCATTTTCCACACCCAGATTGGTCAGATTCAGTTTGAGTTCCACAATTTCACCACACTCCGGAATACCGTTGGAATTTCCTGTCGTATCAACCGTTACCGCGTTCATACAGTATAAATAAGGTCCGGAAGCGGCAGTGATCATAACCGGTTGCTCATAGCGGTAGTAGTTTTGCTTGGTTACCGTAACCATCATTTGATCTCCGGGGACCTGTGGCGGGATTTGAATGTTAACGGGTATCCCGGTACCAACCTCTACCCCGATAATCTCATCATTAACAGTCAGTGCAATCAATCCACCCTGATCTGCGGTGACTGTAAACGAAGATTGTCCGCCAAACAGGACTGCATTATGATTTACCGTTAAAGATTGAGGCATCTCGGTATAGACCGTGGTAAATGCATCCCCGTGATGATGAAATAAATTATAGGTTACTTCTTTATTACTGGTATTATAAGGCCAGCTGGATTGTTGCAGAAAATATTTACCGGCTGCATTTCCGAAAGCAGGCAGTACGTCGCGGGAGGGGGGTGTGGTTCCGTAGCTGGGCATGAAATTGGGCCACAAATTATCAAAAAGACCCCATACGTATGTATCATTCACAAAAGAATAGGAAACTTCGGAAGCGGCTGTGATACCCAATGCCCCCGAATTTTGGCCATTATAGGTATAGCGGTGAAACTTTTCAGCGAAACATTCACTGCCCAAATTGTATTTTCCGGTAAGACAATTGATAGAAAACACAAATACCAGATCGGTATTGGTCAAACCATTAATATGACTGGAGCTGTACGCAGGTTCTCCCCATCCCTGTTCATATCCATGATCGCGATGTTGCAGCATAAAGGCCCCGCTATTAATGGCATTGTTAATATCGGTAGCATTTCCACCGCTCCAGCCACCCAGAACATTGGGAGTTGCCGGTATGTAATTCAAACCGTTGGGGCCAAAAAAATTCAGTACCGTGGAAGTGTTTGTAGCAGTCGACCAGGTGGTGGAAGGCGTGCCACTGTAAATCTCATTGACGCGAACGGTGCTTTTTCCCATCACCTGATTCCAGAAACCGCCTACCACTTCAGAACAAATCTGGAACCAGCGTTCGGTCTGCCAGCCCAGGGCGGTGATCGGATTATTATAATAGTTGGGATTGGTAGGAGGAGTTCGTTCGTAATCCAGGAATTTAGTAATCATGGTTTCCAGATGGGTAGCGTTCTGGGCAGTCATCCTTGCGAAAACCACATCCGGCATGCTATTACCATTGACGTCTGCATAGATATTGTCCGAAACACAATAACTGTTCCAGATCGGGGAAACGATTGTATTTCCTGAGGTTCCATAATCGCCTAAAAGCAAAATGGCAGCAGGCGCCGGATTCCAGCCCGTTACCGGATCCATGATAGAATTTACAAAATTTTCTATGGCTGTCGTTGTATTACCACCCACCTCGGTAGTGGTCATCACATCGGTCAAAATACCCTGCCGGGTTCGGAAAACTCGGATGGAATCTGCCCAGGACAGAAAAACCGGATCATCAGGACATATCACCAGATATTCACAGCCGGGATCTCGGGACTCATTAGTATTATATTGATAGTTCATTTGTGGGAGCATTTGTTCATTCACAAAAATATCCCGCAACAGCGGATCCCACCAGCGGCTGCGCAGGCGGTCTTCGCCAAAGTGGCCGTTACCCCCCTCAAAATTGACTTTAATCCGGAGATCCTTATATATCAGAAGCTCTTTGCTTACCGGATTATACTGAAAGGGTGTCACGCCCAACAGAACAGCATCGACACCTCTGATCTGGGTCTTTTCAGATAGTTTCACGGCAGATTCAGGGTAAAAGTCATCCTGCTGGTAAATAGCCGTATTTTTTTCATAATAAAGTGGTCCATCCTCAGTTTCCCAGGGGATGCGAGGTGCCGGTGCGATCTCAATATTTTCATACTTTTCGGTGCGATAGGCAGTGATTTGAAAGGTTGCCCGGGCTCCTTGCGGAAGAGCAATATATCTGCCGGTACCCGGCAGGTTAGGTGCGCCCTCGTCATTGGGAAGAAATATTCCCGGAACCTGCAATACCGAAAGCATTTCTCCGTTAACTAGTTGCTCCTCGAGGATAAATTGCTCAATAGAAAAGATAACTTCAACTCCTGTTGCATTTTGGTTTTCCAGGTTTATTCCGGTGCGTCCCCAGTTATTGGAATACGTAATCACTTCCGAATGAAGTCCGGAAAAACTCAGAACTAACAACAAAAGTAAGCTTGTTACAACAGTCACATACTTTTTCATACTTCCTCCACTAGCATTTTAATTAAAATACACCTCTATCTATCTAAAAAGACCAAAAGTAAGTCTGGAGGAATGGGTTAAAGGGATGAAATTTTCATCCTTGAGTTTACATGTTATAATTTTCGTCATAAAATTGCAACCCTAATTTATTTTTATGCCTGTGTGAAGGGCTCCAGATCATATTAAAACATGGTAAACTGACCGCCTTTATCATCGGATACAAACGGGAAGTCTTGAAAAAATATCCAAATGTTTTTTAACAATAAATCATTAGACTGGAGGGGAACAAAAAAACAGAGGAGTGTTAATTCTGGTCAGGTGGTCAAATGGTCATGCAGCACCCGGTCCAGGCTGAGAAATAAATCGCTGGCCAGAAGAGAGTACTCGGATCCTTCCATCACTAAATCATCGGCACATTTGCCATGAATATAGTTGGCGGTAATGGCAGCTGCACCAGGTTCCATCCCTTGTGCCAGCAGTGCAGCAACAAATCCGGTTAGTACATCACCGGTACCTCCGCTGGCCAGACCGGAATTTCCAGTAGGATTTACATAAATCTGCCCATCCGGTGCTGCGACCAATGAAGGCGCGCCTTTCAGGAGTAGATTCAGTCCATGATCCTGTGCATATTGACCGGAGAGAGAAACGAATTGCTGTTCAAACTTGGTTTTAACCGTATTCTCCAGAAGCCGGAGGAACTCACCATGATGGGGAGTCAGAACCCAGTTTGGCCGGGGCTTCTTTAACGTCTCCGGATAATGTGACAATGCAAATAATGCGTCCGCATCAATAACGACCGGTTTTCGAATCTTTTGCAGAATCTGAATCACCGCCTGAAGCGTTGCTGAAGATCTCCCCAAACCGGGGCCGATGGCCAGGACATCGCACCAATTCAACAATTCCTGAATAACAGGATCCTGGGCATTATTTAGTTGACTTCCCGCATACGGTCGGGTAATAACCTCGGTAAGCTTCATTTCCAGTATCGGATTCAAATCTTCGGGAATCCCCAGCATCACCAGACCTGCGCCCATCCGCATGGCCGCTTCTGATGTCAATGTGGCAGCACCGCTATAACCTGCAGAACCGGCTAAAACAGCAACCTTACCACAGCTATATTTATGGGCATTTTCAGGTCTGTGCGGCAGAAAAATATCACTTTTTTCTATCATCTGAATCCGGACATCAGGGGAAGATTTAACTTCAGGAGGAATCCCTATGTCAGCAATATAAAGATCACCTACATTTTCTTTCGCGGGATAGAACACATGACAAATTTTGGGAAGGGCCATGGTAACCGTAATATCGGCCTGAATTGTTTCACTTTCTATAGCTGGCAGATCCGAATTAAGTCCGGAGGGAACATCAACTGCAACAACAGCACAATCCATCCGATTTATAAAAGAAATAACCTCCATCATAAATCCATGTACTGCACCGGTTATTCCCGTGCCCAGCAGAGCATCTACAATGAGATGCGGTTTGTGAGAAGATATCTTCTTCAAATCCGCTTTTTGTTTTAAAAATTTTATGGGAAGCTTCAAATTTCTGATTACGTCGAAATTAATTTTTGCATCCCCTTTCAAATCCCGGGCATCGCCTGCCACAAAAACATGTACCTCCACACCCTTTTCCCATAGGTAACGGGCAATCACAAATCCATCCCCCCCGTTATTCCCCTTGCCGCAAAACAGATACACACAGGGATCATCAACTTGTTCAATAAGCTTTTCAATGACCAGATAAACACCACGCCCGGCATTCTCCATTAACACCACCCCCGGAATACCGAGAGTTTCAATGGTGTACCGATCCATCTGCCGCATTTCCTGGGATGTGACAATTTTGATCATGATCCTGTGATCCTCCTGCTACAGAGCTCAATGATATGCGTAAGGTTTGGGATACTTTTAATCGATCTCGCGATGCCGCATCAGTTGTAAAGCCTCCCCCACCGCCTGATCTATTCCAACGTACAAAGCGCGCCGAATCAGGGAGGTCCCGATAATAATGTCTTCCAAATTAGGAGTCTGGGCGAGTCCGTCAAGATCTTCATAACCAATATTTCCCGAACAATTTACCCCCATCCCCCATTTTCCGACAGCCAGTGCAGCAGATTTTATCCGGTCAAGAGCTACAATTTCATCATTTATATCGCTGGCTCCGGTATACTCGGTGACGTCGATCTCAACATAATCTACCGAGAGTTTACTGATAGCCTTCAGAGATTCAATATCTGGTTTCAGGAGTACTGAAACTGTAATATTGTTTGCCTGAAGATTCGGTAACATCGATTCTATCTCACTCTGATGAATTCCGGGTTCAATGGGCCCGACTTTTCGGGAATCACCTGCAGCAATATCAACAAAAGTAACCATATCCGGCAGTATGGCCAGGGCCAGTCGCATGGCTTCATTATCAATAGGCATGCGAAGGTTAAAATAGGATTGTTTGATCGCTTTGATTATTTTTAAATCGCGTTCGACCACACCTTTTCCTTTCCCCATGAGCGTACAAACCAGACCATTTGCACCCGCGGTTTCAGAGAGGACACCAAACCGTACCGGATCAATTTTCTCATCCGAAAGGGCCGATCGAATCACGGCCAGATCATCCAATAGAATACTTAATCTTTTCATTCCATACAGCTCCGATTAAATTTTTAAATCTTCCCAGAAAGAAATATAATACCTTCTATCCCGTTGAATAAATTGAAAAAGAACTTCCCCGTTCAGTGGAGGAAAATCCCTGCCCCCATCCAGTGTAAGGGTAAATGTGACATAATGTTTGACGAGATATCCTCTCCCCAAATCAGTAGTATCAGGCCGGGAGAGTGTATCCGCGGGTGAAATAGTATTCCAGACTACATCAAGCGTCCGAAAATAACGAAACATCCCACCTGCTGTGCGAAGTTCTGTGGATCTACCCCATTGTATCGGTGTGGGCGGTGGTTCACGGTAATCAATGCTTTTATACAAAAAAGTGCTATCCAATACCTCGCTGTAAATGAGCGAGTCCTTAAAGGTATAAGCATATTGAAAATTCTGTAATACTTCAGCAGGTGTTCTTTGCTGGGTTATCAACCGAGAGTAGTTCGCGTTTTCATCGGCTAAAGCGGGAGCAAACGGATTCCTGCAGCCGAGGATAACTGCACAGAAAAAAATGCATAATATGGGGAGAATTTGTTTCATATTAACGGTAGGTCGCTTTTAGTACCGACCAGGTACTATCTGACTTATCTGCACTCAACTGAATATCTTCCCAATAGTAGATATACCAGATGGACTGGTTAGACCTGAACATTCGAAAGATGCTCTGACCCTGATAGTACTCTTTATTGACCAGCATATTGAGTTCAATCTGATATTTAAATTGAACCTGTAATGTATCCTGAGACGCACCGATTTGAACCGGACCCTCAACACTGTAAATTTGCAAAAGCAGATCATCCTTGCTACGATCTTTAATAAGTTTGCGGAAATAATTTTCCTCATCCAGGCGCGTCCAGTTTTGTAGCCTGAAGGCAGCATCCTGCTGTGGGACAAAAATAAAATTTATACCAAACCTGGAAAAATCAACCAATAAGGCATCGTAATAATTCCAGTTTGGTTCCTGAAATGCATATTGCAACTGTCTGAGCAATGAATCAGGATTGGTCTGCAAGTTACTGATCGGTTGGATGGGATTTTTTGTCTCTGGTAATTGTGGATCACGTGTGTCAAACGGATTGGTACATCCGATAAATATTAAAAAAATTATGAGTAAAATTTTATGCAACATGTTTAAATTTTAATAAATTATTCATACTTTTCAAAAAGAAAAATTGTAACCCTAAGTAAAGCAATATTTTCAAGGCAGAACCCTGATGAAAAAAAATGATGTAAAAATTGAGATAGAAAAACTTCGCTCCGAAATCAACCGGCACGATTATATGTATTATGTGCTGGCACAACCCGAAATTGAAGACATTCAATATGACCGTTTGATGAAACGTCTGGAGGAATTAGAAGCACAATTTCCTGAGTTAATAACCCCTGATTCACCCTCCCAGCGGGTGAGCGGTGAGCCCACCAAAGTTTTTCCGGTGGTACAACACCGCCGCCCCATGATGAGTCTATCCAACACTTACAGTGAAACCGAAATCCGGGATTTCGATCGCAGAGTTCGTTCTCTGCTGGAGAAGGATGAATCATTTGAATATGTATGTGAATTAAAAATTGATGGCCTGGCCATCAGTTTGATTTACCAAGATGGACTGCTGGTACGTGCTGCTACCCGGGGAGACGGAGAGCAGGGAGATGATGTCACGAATAATGTTAAAACCATACGCAGTGTACCATTGCGTCTGGAAACGAATCAAACCGACTTGAAAAATATTGAGGTTCGCGGAGAAATCTATTTCTATAGAGCCGACCTTCTCCCGCTCAATGAAGAGAGAGTTAAAAATGAAGAAGTACCCTTCGCGAATCCCAGAAATGCTGCTGCCGGTTCATTAAAGTTGCAGGATGCCCGGCAGACTGCCAGGCGACCTTTAAAAATGTTTTGTTACTGGATAGAACCGTCTGTTGAAAAACATCCAATTACCGACCATCTTACAGGTTTAGAACTTTTGAAAAGCTTGAAATTTCCGGTAAATCACAACTATACGTTGTGTCAGAATGTTGAAGAAGTCATCCAATTCTGGAGAAATTGGCAACAAAAGCGGAATTCGGTACCCTATGATATCGATGGCGTGGTTGCCAAGGTAAACAGTTACCAGCAACAGGAACGCCTGGGAAGTACCGCAAAAAGTCCCCGCTGGGCCATTGCTTTCAAGTTTAAGACCGAACAAAAAGAAACAGTTTTAAAAGAGATTGTCTGGCAGGTTGGAAGAACCGGTGTCGTCACTCCCGTCGCAATTCTTCAACCCGTAAAACTTATGGGAAGTACTGTAAGCCGTGCCACGCTTCATAATGTTGAAGAACTTCTAAGACTGGACGTCCGAATCGGTGACACCGTTCTGCTGGAAAAAGGGGGAGATGTCATTCCCAAGGTCGTTCATGTGAATTTGGATAAAAGGACACCAGGAAGTATGGCTTACCAACCCCCAACAAGTTGCCCGGCTTGTCAGTCACCTCTGGTGAAAGAGGCGGATGAGGTTGCATTGCGATGTGAAAACGTGGCCTGTCCGGAGCAAGTTTCCAGACGGATTGAACATTTTGCTTCCCGTCGCGCTATGGACATTGAAGGTTTGGGAGACAAAATTGTAGATCTTCTCATAAATAATCGTCTCATAAACGACTACGGAGATATTTACCGGCTAAGAAAAGAAGATATTGCTGCGCTGGAACGAATGGGAGAAAAAAGTGCTTCCAATCTCATCAATGCCATTCAAAAGAGTAAACAAAAACCACTGGAAAAAGTGATCTTCGCTTTAGGAATCCCCTTCGTCGGTGAAGGAGCTGCACGCTTACTTGCAAAAAACTTTCTTTCCATCCATGAACTGGCTCATTCCTCCGAGGAAAATCTGGCATCTATTGATGGAATCGGGGAGAAAACAGCTCAAAGTGTGTTACATTTTTTTGAGAACAAAAGTAACCAGGATGTTCTTAAAAAATTGGAAGATGCCGGGGTAACTCTGGCTCAGAAAACTTTACCCCAAGAAAATTCTTCGCAAATATTTAAAGATAAGACATTTGTATTCACGGGAACCCTGGAAAAATATTCACGCGACGAGGCGGCTGAGCAGGTCAGACGCCTGGGAGGTCAAGCCAGCAGCAGTGTCAGCCAAAATACCGATTACGTAGTTGTGGGGAGTTCAGCTGGTTCAAAATATCAGAAAGCTTTAGATCTGGGAATTAAAATACTGACCGAAAAGGAATTTATCTCGCTGTTGGAAAGCGGAAAAAATACCTGATTCACGCTAAATTAAAGTGACAAATTTATTGAATTCTTCAATTAAAAAACGCACCAATAAATTCCTCATCACTGGAAATCCCGGAACGGGCAAAACGACACTGATCATGCAATTCGCACAATATTATGGGCAGTGTTGCAAAGTTAACGGATTTTACACCCGGGAAATCCGGCGTTCCGGTCACAGAATCGGTTTCAGCATTGCCACATTTCAGGGAACCGAGAAAATTCTGGCCCATGTTGATTATAGCTCCCAATACCGAATCGGCCGGTATGGTGTTTCACTCTCCAACCTAAATGAAGTGATCCAAGTCATTGAGGCTCATTCAGAATCTCCCGACATCTGGATAATTGATGAAATAGGCAAGATGGAAAGTTTTTCGGACACATTTAAAAAATTTATTGAAACGGTATTATGTGGAATGCCGGCGGTGATTGCAACCATCGCTAAATCTGCAGGTGGGTGGATTTCCCTGATCCGAAATCGTCAGGATCTTATGCTCCTGGAATTAAACTATCAAAATCGGGAACATTTTTTCAAAAATTTTATATCAAATAATTTGTTAGGGCTCGAGAGGAAATCCCATTAAGCCATGAACTTAACTCAAAAGGATATCAAGGGTATACTGAACATCCTGCGCAAGGAGTACAGCGATTCCACCACAGCTCTCACCTTCGAGACCCCCTTTCAATTATTGATCTCAACTATTCTATCGGCACAGAGTACCGATAAACAGGTTAACAAGATAACCCAATCACTTTACCGG
This sequence comes from bacterium, assembly GCA_020350205.1. GTDB lineage: Bacteria > Calditrichota > Calditrichia > RBG-13-44-9 > RBG-13-44-9 > RQOF01. Next base: position 2,615,437 of record CP070707.1, on the reverse strand, counting down.
AAATATCCAGATGCCCGGTCCTTTATCACGCTATCTCAGGTGGATCTGGAATCAAAAATTAAATCGATCGGCCTCTATCGCAGTAAGGCTCGTAACATACTGGCCACCTGTAAAATTCTGGTCGAACGATATCAGGGAAAAGTTCCGCCAGACCGGGTAGAATTGGTTAAACTTCCGGGAGTCGGGAGAAAAACAGCTAATGTTGTTTTAAGCGTTGGATTCAATCATGATGCCATAGCTGTTGACACCCATGTTTTTCGGGTTTCCAATCGAATCGGTCTGGCAAGGGCGGCTACGGTTGAAAAAACCGAGGAACAACTCATGAAAAATATTCCGCAAAACGATTGGTCGGCTTCTCATCATTGGCTTATCTGGCATGGCCGGCTCATTTGTAAGGCCCAAAATCCCCGCTGCTCAGAATGTCCCATAAAGAATTTTTGCCATTTTTTCCATCAGCAGACCAGAACTACCTGATCTACCCGGGGTGTTTTCATAATCACTGAAACCGATAGAGAACTAATATTCAGTCAACAATCCCTTCTTCACTCGGGTTGACTTATTTTATTTTTGATCGCCCAAAAATCTCGCTCCAAAAGTACTATTCCAACAATAGCTTTTGACTTGACAGTTAAGTCTCAATTATCTATATTCTAATCGGAGTTGACACAGATTTTCATCTAACATTTGTTCGGAAAAGGCTGATGTGCATCAAAAGGTGCGCGGGGCTCATCCTTGCCTTTTATCTTTCTTTCATTTTCCAGACAGGCCAGGTTTGGTCCCAGGAAAATCCGGAATTGCTTAACTCGTTTATCGATATCGACGAGGAAGGCAGCCGTGAAGTCGAGAGTTGGATGGAAAATTTATGGGAACTCATGCAGCACCCCATCGATCTCAATAATGCCAAAGTCAAAGATTTAACACAAATTCCATTTCTTGATCACAACTTAGCTGAGCAAATAATTAATTTCCGTTCCCGTCATCATCAATTCTCTTCCTTGAAAGACCTTCTTATGGTCCCGGGGATGTCCGAAGAAATTTTTGAAGCCATCACACCTTTTTTACATGTTAGACAATCTGAACATCCTCCCCGACTCATCTATCGCTTCCAGAGTCGGCTGGAGAAACCGAATCGAAAAGGTTACATATCAGGCGAATACCATCACCCCCTATATATACAGCACCGGATTTTATTTATAGTAAATCCCCAGCTGAAAGGTGGGTTTACCTGGGAGAAAGATGCCGGAGAAGAAAAAATGTTCGATTATGGCAGTATGTATTTGCAATATCAGCATCCGACCCAGATGTTTTCACTGCTGGTCGGGGATTATTATAGAAAGGTGGGTATGGGATTGGTACTTTGGAGCCCTTACGGCCAGCCCATCTCTCTGCAATCGCCTCTCTCACGTTTTACCATAGCAGGCGATTCCCGCGGCAACCAGTCCACCCATGAGAGTGGATTCCTGAGGGGTTTAAGTCTCGAATACCCATTTGGAACTCGGGTTGATTTTGATTGTTTTTTCTCCAGGCGTAATCTGGATGGAAGCCTCAGCCCGGATCGTCAATTCATTTTAAGTCTTGATCAGAGCGGACTTCACCGGACAGAGAATGAAAAACGTAAAATAGACCAGGTGTCGTCTACCGTGTGGGGAATATCTATACATTCCCGTTCAGCAGTGCTTTCCACTCAAACTGCGCTGGTGATTTTTCATTTCCAGCCTTCGTTCAGGGATATCTTACCCCCCATGCGGTATTTCACTCAAACCGTTCAGGTCCAGGCAGGTCGTTTAAAATCCATCGGTGAATTTGCACTCTTCACCGAAAAATTCCCTGCGATCCAACATCATATTACCTATTCTGAAGGTAAAGCTCAATTCCAGATCAGTGGTTTTTATTACCATCCAAAATATTTTGCCCCATCCAGCCGTGCCTTCGGATCATTTCAAGCACCTGTCAGCAATGGAATCGGGTCTGCAGGTATCCTGTTATTCCATTTGAACCGGGTGGTAAAGCTGGGAAGTTCCTTTTACATCCGGCGTAAAATATATGATAGTCATGGTGATCCTTTCGTGCTACGTGATTATGCTTTCGATATTAGTTTTAAAAATGATCTGCATTGGATTTACATTCAGTGGAAGCTAAAATTCCGGGAAGGCGAATTCAACCAAATACCGAATGAGCGTGGCATTCATGCCTTGCGGACAGATTACAGGTTCCCTAAAGATAAGTCCTTTTCATTGCATTCCAGGCTAGAATTGCATTGGGATAAAGACTATTTATCTTTTGCAAGAAATACCGGAATTTCTTTCTTTCAACAAATCAACTGGACATTTTTGTCGTGGCATTTCACTTTCCGATGGACCAGCTTTGAGGTTCCTGAATATGATTTACGAATCTATGAGTATGAAAACGATTTACCCGGAAATTTTCGATCGGTGCTATTAAATGGACGGGGGTACAAGTATTTTCTTCTGATTCGCTGGGCCAAATTTACCAGATTCCAAATTGATTTCAAATACAGCCAGCGTCTATATCCGGACCAACAATCCATCAGTTCAGGTTTAAACGAGATTCCAAGTAACCGGGCGCAAGATTTTCGGCTATCTTTCATTATGAAATATTAAGCAAATATTTTCTGCACCTTTGCCTTGCGGGAATTACGGTGAGTATTAATAAATTTTAAGATGTGATGGTTTATTCCTTAGGAAAGGCAAACCTATTCAAAAATCATAAAGTTTCAGCAGTCTACCTATACTGAGTCACTCAATCCCTTCTGAGTGGAAAAACCCCAAGTAGAATAATATCATAGAATAAAAATGGTGTTTGATTCATACTCTCAGGAAAGGTTTGATAAAACATGAGAACATCTGGAAGAGTAACAAACTGTTACCCGGGTATTATGCTCAGGTAAAACCGCCCCTCCCAGAACCACAAGAACTGACAGAGGAGGTTGAGGAGGAAGAAGAACTTCCCAGGGTTGCAAAGGATGTGACTAATTTTTCAGTATTATGTGAACTACAATTTGGACATTCCACATCATGACTCTGTGAAAACGGAAGCAGGTCTTCAAAATTTGTCTGACAATCCAAACATCGATACTTGAACAGGGGCATCTTGCTCATCCCTCATTTTATATTCATCAATCATAATATGGATTGAATATCAGACCAAAAAGTTACAACAAATTTAAAAATTTTGAATGACACGATAGTCAGACTGAAATACTCATTATTTTATACATGCAAGGGAGCCGAACCTGCGAGATTCGTTCGGGCATCATAACAGAATCTCATTTATGGAAAATCAAAGATTATTCTTTTTGCTCTTCACGGAGCAACTCTTACCTTCAACTCGTCAGAGTGATTCGCTAAACCGGGGCATAATCACAGCCCAGACTAAAATACCCGCCAAGAAAATTCCCAGATGAATAAAACTGACCAAACTTACCTCGCTGTTTTAAATTTATATATTCCCTAACCTACTATATTCTATTTTCCAGCATCTGTCCATTACCACATACAAACCGGCCCTCAGCGCCTTTTCCGCCGCATTATAGTTGATAATCCCCAGTTGCATCCAGACTGCTTTAGCCCCGATCTCAATTGCCTGTTCGATAATGGGTTCCACCTGTTCTGGTTTACGAAAAATATCTACCAGTTCAACCTTAGCCGGAATACTGAGCAAATCCGGGTAACATTTATTATCCAGAACGGTTTGAAGCTTAGGATTGACTGGGTAGACCTGATACCCCTGACGAATCATAAATTTAGCAACAGAGTGCGAATCTCGGTTAGGTTTATCTGAAACACCGACCACTGCTATGTGTTTATAATCCCGCAGAATTTCTTCTATATGACTATTAATTCGTCTACTATCTGCCATATTTGTTTATATCACTGTCATTTTAAAAAAAATTAAGTTATAAATTTAGCTTGGATACTTTCTTTATCCAATAGTAAATATTTATTGTCACATAATATAGAAAGTTACGAAATATTCATAAATACAATTATTATGTTATATCACATTTTCTAAATTTGAATTTATTGAATCTGTTTTATTAAATTTAATCATCAATCGATTATTTTCACATACATAACAACCCATGTTAAAGATAAATGTATTTTCTGTTTACCTTTGATTTCCTTTACCCTAAATTTAATTGTACAAAATACAATCGGGAGTTTTTATGGCTGTTCAGGAGGAATTTGAACAACTGCTTTCTATCATGCACCGACTCCGTCGGGAATGTCCCTGGGATAGGAAGCAGACCCCACATTCGTTACGCCAGTATATCCTGGAAGAGGCTTATGAAACGGTTGAAGCAATCGATAATGAGAATTGGGGAGAATTAAAGAAAGAGCTGGGGGATATGCTTTTGCAGATCGTTTTTCAAGCGGAAATTGCCGTGGAAAAGGAACGATTTGATCTGGAGCAGGTTATCCGGCATATTAATGAAAAACTGATCAGAAGGCATCCGCATGTCTTTGGAGATATTACAGTTTCAGATGACAAGGAAGTAAAAAATAACTGGGAGCAAATCAAAATTAGTGAAGAGAACCGCCAATCTGTACTGGATGGTGTACCTCGGCATTTGAGTGCCTTATTACGCGCCCAGCGGCTGCAGGATAAAGCCGCCAATGTTGGTTTCGACTGGCCTGATGGAGGCGGAGTCCTTGAGAAACTAAAGGAGGAAATTCAGGAATTGGAACTGGCAATATCCCAAAATAATCCTGAAGAACTTGAAAATGAATTGGGAGATATTTTGTTTTCCCTGGTCAATCTGGCAAGATTCCATCATTTCAATGCAGAAGATGCCCTTCGGGCGACGATTAATAAATTTATAGGTCGCTTTCAATATATTGAGCAGAAGCTGAAAGAGCATAATAAATCTATTCATCATTCTTCCCTGGAGGAGATGGATCGGTTGTGGGAAGAGTCTAAAACACACTTTAAATAAAAAATCTCTGGACCATGTTTAGGAACTTAACAGGATTTACGCTCGCACTTTTCATCGTGCTTCATGTCTGGATCATCTTTACCATCAACAGACAACGTGCTTTATCCATCCTTGCACCCCTGTTCATTTATCTAAACGTCTTAATTGCCCTGGTAGAAACCGCCGCTTTATTTTTTTTGGCTGAAACCCCAAATGCCATCACGGATACAATTTTCAAAATTCACTATGTTACTGAGGTGTTTATTCCACCCATCCTAATATATCTTGCTGAAACTTATCTTTCCGGAAACCAAATTCCAAAATTGACAGCAAAAAATGTGGTGTTTTTCAGCTTGAGTGTAATCCTGAGTCTTCTAGGCATTCTTGATCTAACCATCGGTGGCTCACTGCGGGGACACGGGTTGGTCCTACCGCTGTATACTTCTCTGTACTGGTTGTATATTATCTATTTTTATACGGCATTCACTTATATCCTGATCTCCTTTCTGGTAAAATATCAATTTGAAAAAAGACAAAATGAAATGGAGAATATTAAGTTTCTGCTTATTTATTTACTCCCCACAGTTATTTTGTCGTTTACCATTCTGAAGCTTTTTCCCATTTGGGGAATTATCCATTCTGTTATACTGCTCAATTATCCTGTGATGAGTATCGCAATATTTTTCATTGCTATCAAATTTCAGATTATCGAGATCGATGATAGCGTATCCCGCTCACTTTTATTTTTTATGCTGTCTTTATTTTATATCCTCCTGCTATCCATTTTTCTTCCTTCCGTAAGGGACTATATGTTTTTTCTGGTTATACCCTGTTTACTGCTATTACTGTTTATTTTCAGGGCATTCGATGTATTTACGGTCCGTCGCATCAAGGAGCAAACCCTGGAAACCGAATACGATCTTGAAGATGAATTAGTCACCTTATTCAGTGAGTCCGAGAAATATATTGACAACCAAGCCCTCTCACAGTTCATTGGGGATCTTTCACTCAAGGTTCTCAAATGTCAAAAATGTGCTGTCATCATCTCCCGCTTTGACGTGAAACCATACCAGATCAGTTACCTGAACGGTTTTAATCCAGAAGAGATAGAAAACTTGTTATCAGCGACTAATTCTCCTTTTATAGAAACCATTGAATTCAATCGTCTTATCTTGGACAAATTTGAACTTTCTCCAAGTTCAGCCCTGTATCAACTGATGGATCGGCACCAATTATATCTGGCCATTCCGATGATATCCAAAAATGATTTACTGGGGTTGATTCTTCTGGGGGGAGAGAGAAAGCTGCTTCAGTTATCCAGAAAGGACCAGAAATTTGCCAGATTTCTTTCCATAAAATCCGGATCAGCTTTCGCCAATATTCAGGAAATTCAAAAAGTAGTGCAATCTCAGAAAATGGCAGATCTTGGCATAGTTGCCTCGCAGCTCGCCCATGATTTTCAATCTTTTATCACTCTGGTTAAACTTCAGACCAAGGGGAATGAACAGTTGCATCAGCATGCAACCTATATGGAGAAAATGGTCAAAGATCTGTTAAATTATGCCCGTCCCAAGGATTTACGACTGACACAAATTAACATAAATCAACTCGTCGATATGACACTCGATATGATTGATTTGCCTCCCCATATTATGATTGAGAAACATTTCTCGGAAAGCGTACCGCAGATAAGCGTGGATGTGGACCAGATGCGCCGCGTCTTCTTAAATCTATTCGAAAACAGTGTGAAGTCCATCCAACAGAAGCGTGGTAGACTGAAAATATCAACCCGCCCCCTGCGGCCTCTTTCCAATTTCCGCCGAAATACCTGGTTATACATTGAGATTTTAGACGATGGAGAGGGGATACCGGAAGAATTTTTGGAAAAGATATTCGACCCCTTTTTTACGACCCGTAAAAAGGAGGGGGGAAGCGGGATGGGTCTCGCTATTGTGAAACAGATTATCACCAGCCACAAAGGTTTCATTGACGTCACCAGCAAATTGGGTAAGGGAACAATATTCAATATTCGTTTACCATATTTAAGATAGGATTTTTACATGGATGACCCCAGAAAAATTCTGATTATCGAAGATAATGTTATGTGGGCAGAAAGTTATCGCCGCTGGATAAGCGAAGACACCTACGACTTAAAACTTGCCTTTAATAAAACCGAAGCCCTGGAAATGGCAGAAGACTTTCATCCGGATCTTATCATCTTGGATCTTGGACTCCCACAAATTGAGGATGGATTTTTACTTTTAGACAACCTGATAAAACAGGGATCCGATGCAAAAATAATTGTCGTCACTTCCTTTAAAGACTATGAATATGCCCTGGAGGCTCAACGACGCGGTGCTTATTCATATTTTTCCAAGGGTGAAAACATTGAAGAGGAACTTCCCTTTCTCATCAAACAGGCTTTACGCATGCTCAAGCTGGAAAGAGAGAATAACGACTTACGTTCGCGCTTGAAGGGCAGCCTTCATTATGACAATATCGTTTCTGTCAGTCAATCGATGCAGAAAATTCTGGCATTAATCGAAAAAATAAAGGACAGTAACGAACCCATCTTGATCAGTGGAGAGTCTGGTGTCGGCAAAGAGGTCATCGCCCGGCATATCTTTAATCAAAGTAAAAATTATCGAGCTACTTTTGTGGCTATTAATTGCGCTGCCTTACCACCGAACCTTCTGGAAAGCGAAATGTTCGGGTATGAAAAAGGGGCTTTTACCGGAGCAATAAAAACGACCCGGGGTAAGCTCGAACTGGCAGACCAGGGATTGGTTTTTCTGGATGAAATTGGGGAGATGCCTCTTGAATTACAGGCCAAATTACTGCGGGTTTTGGAAAATAAACGGTTCTATCGACTGGGAGGAGAAAAGGAGCTCAAAAGCGATTTCAGGCTCGTGACGGCCACCAACAAGATCATCCCTGAATTAATTGAGCAAAAAAAATTCAGGGAAGACCTGTACTATCGCATTAATGTGATTCCCATACACATCCCCCCGTTACGAGAAAGACCGGATGATATTCCGGCTCTGATTCATTTTATTGTTGAAAAATTTTCTGAGGAGAATAATCTTATCCCGCCCAAGATTACCAGCCGAACCGTCGCCTTTCTTTCCCATCTGCCCTGGGAAGGCAATGTACGGGAATTGGAAAATTTGCTCAAACGAATGATCATTACCGGCAGTCAGCATATCGATCTCACTGATCTTCCCCCCGACCTCATTGAACACTCCGATAATTTTCTGGACAAAGCCCTGGCCAACGAACTTACTCTGGAGGAAGTTTCCCAAATATATACCCGGATGGTTCTGGAACAAAAAGGAGGCAACAAAAAAGAGGCTTGTAAACTGCTTGAGGTAAACTACCGAACCTTGATGCGCAAACTACAGGATTAATAATTGTACATAATACAATCGCATTTGACCCGGATTGCACAATATACAATTCGAACCCACCGAAAACTCGCATATCACAATAATAATATTGAATTTAGTGGTTAATTCTGGGTTAATTCAATAGTTTTCAATTGTATAGCCCCTTATTTCATTTGGCAAGATATTTGATCTCTAAGCTGAAAAAGTGGTAGCAATGTTAACTATTTATTAAAGAAGGGGCATGTTATGCGAGTCGTTGTTTATGAAAATACACAGGACCGAGCTAAACTGATACAAGAGTTACTTAAAACCTATCGGTATAAGACTTTTTTAAATACAGACCAGCCACTTCCTCCTGAAAAAATGAAGGATATTAAACCATCCCTCATTATTGTGAATGTAAATAATCCATCCCATATCGAATTATTAGATAGTTTTAAAAACAATAAGCACGTTCATAAAATACCCGTGATTCTTATTTCGGCTCCGGGTTCCCGGGAAATTCTGAATCGATTCCACCACCTTCCCTATGTGGATTATCTGGTGGAACCGTTTAAAATAAAAAATTTCCGACATCTGGTGGAGAGATGGATGACTTTCCGCAGTATGTACATCAACTGATCCGGATAACGTTATATCAATCGACCCGTTTACAATAAATAAATCGATTTAACAACGGATTGAATTTGGTCCAATCGCTATTCTCAACGTAATCATACTGAATTATCCGTTCAACTGCATTCGCTTCAATATCAAGCCGGATTAAATTTTTTAAAGAAATTGCCTCCCTGGTCATAGGCTGTACCGGTGATTTTTCATGCGCCCCTGATTCATTACTCAGCAGAAGATGTGTAAGTTGAAGTTTAAGTTCCTCAGGAAAATCTTCCTGCTGTGTCATATGTTGATTCAGATGATGAACACTTAAAATTGCACCCCCAAAAAGACGTCCCTTCCCGGAATAATTAATGAAGCCATCCTGCTCAAATTCATCGATTTTTCCAAGAAAGCGTAAAAAGATACCTGCCTTTAACAGATCCAGATTGATGAGCGGATAGTGTGTTGCCATAATATCCGATAGGTCCAGCAGACAGACGACATGCTCAAGCGTACCATACAGATAGTGGTGATGCCAGAGTTTTCCTGATGGCATTTGAAGATATGTTTCCAGAAAGCCGGCATCAGAAAAAATATCAGTCAATAGATTTTTTAGATGTCTGTTTTTTATGGACTCTTGGTGTTCACAAAACTTTCTTCTTAATGCTTCAATACTTTTCTGACTTACAGGCAATAAATTCTTTCTGATAAAGGTTTCGTTCTTCCGCTCGGGCGAGACCTGATCGATATTAATCTGCTTGTATTGGCCATACAAACATATCTTCCCTCTTATCTTCACAACCTGTCCTACCTTCAGAACCTTCCATCTTTCCTGTGTTTTATTCCAGATCTTTCCAATTAACCGTCCTGTCGAATCCCCCAGTTCCATTTTGAGATAAGGACTACCATCTTTCTTATACTTCAACTCCTTCTTCCGGATGATACAATACCCATCAAATACTTCTCCCACCTGACACTGTTTTAATCCTCGGACCACCATATAACCTCCCTCAAAATAAGTTAAATTACTGATCCAGTTAAATATATCCGCCTTGTCTTATTTCTCCATTCATCCTATATTATTGAAAAATTTAACCGCCAAAGAGCTATGGAAATTGGAATTCTTTCCGATACACACAACCGTCTTCCAGAAGATATAAAAACACATTTTTCTGGTGTTGATCTTATTTTACATGCAGGGGATATTGGAGATTCTCCCATACTCCAGAAACTAAAACACATTGCTCCCACTCAGGCAGTATATGGAAATACCGATATATATAAGCTTTCCAGTGTGCTTCCGGCCCGAATCAGTTTAAATATCGAAAATCTTCAGATATATATGCAACACAATATTGGAAATATTCACAATTTTTGGGGGAAGCTAAGAAACCGCCTGGACAATTCGTTTCCTGACATAGTTGTTTTTGGTCACACCCATCGTCCCGTTTTCGAAAAGGTTGAAGATACTCTGTTCATAAATCCGGGAAGCGTTTCCCAGCCTCGAGGAGGATATCCGGCAAGCATCCTCAGGCTCACCATACTTGCGGGAACTGTTCGGGACCATTGCATCATTGAACTTGCCTGATCTTTAAAAAAATCGTTCGTCAACTTATGAAACAATTTGCCGAAAAAGCATAAAAAAAGCCCGGTTACAACAGCAACCGGGCTTCATGAGACAGGCTCATCTCGTCACCCTAATATCTCTTTCTCGTTACACTTGCACAATTTATGGTTTTTCATTTCATATTTCCAGCTCTGGGATGCATCAGAGAAATATGCCTGTTCTTTTTTTACATAACTATAAACATCCCCACATACCGGACAGGTATCTCCTGATTTTTGTGCTTTGGCAACTTTCGAGGCAAAATCTTGTTTTTTAGCCATTGTTAAATCTCCCTGTATATATCATATGTCATACTTTTATTCACAACTTAGGTTTCATCTAAAATACTTAATTGTTCTCCATTATCCCGTGAGTCAATAGAAATTTCCTGATAAACTACAATTTGATTCGGGCCTTTCAATCTTGACTGCTTAATTGACTCTTCGCCAATTTGTAAAACCTGTTCCACATTCACTGAAATATGTGGCTGGGGAATAATACCCATACTGATATAAAAATCATAAATTTGTCCATCTCCCCAAACCTTCTTCTCTGCAACCTTGTCCAAGAGTTTCTGCGCCACCTCTTTCACCGTCACCCCATCCAGGGGTGATATCAGAATTGCAAAGGTCTCCGGAAAAAGACGGAAAATATAATCAGAATGAGAAAGGTTTGGCAACAACAAAGATAAAAACTCTTTTATGGTTTTTCGATAAATTTCATCGTCCTTTTCTTTCATCTGAAAATAAAGTTTCAGAAATAACAATCCATTCTCATATTTAAGCTTGGATGCCCGGCGAATTTCTTTGGGTATTATAAACTTAAAGGCATTTATGTTTTCCAACTGGGTGTCCATATCCCGATAGTTCATGAGTTTCAGGCTGTCTAAAGTTTGAGTAGTCAGGTACATATTCGCAGCTTGATTACAAATGGTTTGAAGAATCCGCTTATGCTGTTCCTTAAAATTACGCGGACGGTAACTTTCCAGACAAATCACTGCAATACTCGACTTATCGATTGCAACCGGGAGTGCCAGCAAAGACAAATATTCTTTCGCAGGAGTCTCCGATGCGTTGAAACGGGGAACATAATTTTCTTTTGTCGAAAAATCATCCACCAAAAGAGTTTGGTTCTTCCGAATAACCCAGCCCACGATTCCTTCCTCGATGCTGAACTGTCTCCCGCTTTTCAGATTGCCCGTACCGCCACTGACCGCTAAAATTTCACCCTTTTTTGCATCTATTTTTTTCGAAATGGATATTCGGTCACATCCAATAATGTCGGGTAACTTACGTAACAAATATCCCCAGAGTTCATCTACGGATTGTATTTTGTTCATTTCCTGACTGACTTCGAATAAAATATTCGCCAGCCAGTTTTCTGATTCATATTCGTATAGTTTATTACTTCCAAAAATTTGTACCGTTATTAAATTTGCAAAATATTTCAGAATTTCCAGATCATCATTACTATAGGCCTCCTGCACCGTACTGTCAGTACAGAGGACCCCTATAATATAATCCTTGTAATATATGGGGACTGCGGCAAATGAACTGGAAGGATTTTCATTCTGCTTGTAATAGGGGATGATCTCCTGAGCCTCAGGTAAATGATTTTCAATAAGAGCAACACGATTACGCAAGACAATACTCGGTAGGCCCTTGTAAATATCGATCGCGTTTTGAGATATAAGCTGGTCCGGATGATCGGTTACACAATGTCGGACCGTGAATTCTTTTTTCTTGTAATTTGCAAACAGAAGGGTAACGGTATTAGATACCAGTACTTTTTTGATCAGCTTAAGAGAACTATCAAGAAATTTTTGAAATAGATCTTCCACATCCTGATCATTTTCGATCTGTAACCAGTCCTGTTTGCTATCTCCAATATCCGCAAAATCGTGTTCAGAGTCACCCTCATCGGATTCTTCAAAACTATCCTGATAAACAAGAAATGTGAATGCGAGAAGAGCCAAAAATAAAAGGATCTTCAGTGCAATCCATAAAAAACTGGGGGGCAGGAGGCTAAAAATAAACAAAACCACTACCCCAACCAGGATAATGAGATATTTTAGATGATCCGGCAGGGAGTGAATAAAGTTATTAAGCATGGATTCAAATTTTTATGATGTGGCAAAATTTAGAAAATTTCCTGCCACAATTCCAGTCGATTTTCTTAATCGACTGGTTTTTGGTTGGAATCAAAACTACAACAGGCTATTTCCCGTTAACTTGCTGGATGTTTTCCGGTCTGAATCGTGCTGAATCGGATTCTAATGAGTCCGGTATTAAGGTGGTACTTTCGTAACTCGACTGCACCGAACGATCCGGTGAATTTGCCTGTTTCGGAGCACTGCTCTGAATCTGGGGGGCCGCCGTTTTAAACTGTGCATTGACTCCGGGATTTTCCGGTGCTGGCGAATTATTGAAGACGAGAAACAGGCTAACTGTAGCGACAACAATAGCGGATCCCATGGCGGGTAATTTCCAGTTTTGCAGCTGTGCGGGAATAAAACCGGGAAGTTGATTTTGCCTCAGAATAGTTTCCTGTAATCGTTGCTCAAAGCCTGGTGAAGTACCGATAGGAAGTAAATTTTTCAATCTTTTCTGGATATCGCTCATCCGCCGGAAAATCTCATAACACTCCGGACAAATCGAGAAATGATTATCCAATTTCTTGCGCTGCTCTAAGTGAAGCTCTCCTTCCAAATAATTTGAGAAATCCATCCTAAATCTGTCACAATCCATCATAGGCGGGCCTTTCAATTCTTTCTAGGGTTTGATTTTAGGTTCTGTTTCATATAGAAATTTCAAATCTTCCTGCAATTTTAATCGACCTCGATTTACCCGGGATTTTACAGTGCCAAGCGGGATATTCAAAATTTGGCTGATCTCTTCATAGGCAAATCCTTGAATATCTCTTAAAATAATTACCTCCTTAAATTTAGCCGGCAACTTCTCAATGGCTTTCTGAATTATACCTTCCTGAATCGCACTGTCTACCTTTTTTTCAGGGCTATGATCCTGGTCGGGAATATCATAGTCTTTCTCTTCATTGACGAAATTACTGACAGAAAAAATTTTATGGCGCTTTCTTCTCCTCAATTCTGTTTTCGCCAGATTACCAGCAATGGTATACACCCATGTTGAAAACTTGGCAATCTCTTTGTACATGTGTTTGTTCTTATAGACGCGTAAGAATGTTTCCTGGACAATATCCTCTGCATCCGTGCGATTTCCCACAAAACGATAAACAAAATTAAGCAACTGATCTTTGTATCTTCGTACTAAAATGTCATAAGCTTGAAGATCTCCCAGTTGAAATTTAGCAATTAACTGTTCATCACTTACAACTGATCTGGCATCATCTTTGGTCTTTGTTATCATGTAAAAACCGGATTTTTAACGTTATGGGTTGAGCAAAGTTCCCTGCTAATTATTTAATATTAATAATTTGGTAATTTAACATGTCAAGAATTATTTGGGGTTCTAAAGTATTATTTTTCAACTCTCTATCGACTTTTTTAAGAGATTGTATAACTCCCATGAGTCTGGACGGTTTCCAATTCTTCAGCTGTGTCTTGTATTCATCCACATATTTATAATACATCTTTAAATGAGATGAGAGTACATCTGTTCGGGTAATTCCAGCTCTCAGATAACCCTGAATCCGCCATAAGGCAGTAAAATGCCTTAACAACTGATTCAGTATGAATTGTGGAGACATACCACTTCCCGTTAAATTGGAAAGAACTGCTGCCGCCTTACGATACTCTTCCATGCTGATAAGTCGACTCAGTTCATACACATCCTGTGTTGCATAGACGCCGGCAACTGTCTCTACATGTTTGACATCATAAACAGTTTCTTTACCAAAATAATCATTAATATGTCCAATCTGTACTGATAAATCAGAAAGCTGATTTCCTACCATAAAAATAAGCATCTCGATAGCTTCATCCGTTATACGTTTTCCATTTTTCTGAAATTCCTCAAGTATAAAAATTTTTAATTCTTCTGTCTTTAAAGGAAGAATATGAACCACCGTAATTATATTTTCAATCTTTTTCAGACGGGTCTGATAAAGTGAAGAGATAGAAGTCTGCAATATCAGGACGATATCAGGGGGGGGATTTTCAAATAACCGCGATAGTCTGTCCAATTCCTTTTGTTTAAGTGAATCCGCTTCCTTCAAAATCAATAATTTTCTTTTAGAAAACAGTCCCATGCCGGAACTTAATGCGATAACTTCATCCGCACCATTTTCACTGGCATACCGAACAAAATAGTTGAGCTCGGGTTCAAGCTCCGTTAAAAAAACTGATTTAATCTTCTTGATAAGATTTTCGGCCAGTAATTGTTCCTCACCAAAAAACAGGTAAAACGGCTCAATTTTAGAATTTTGAATATCCCGTAAAGCTTGGTTATAATAGATCATCTTTCCTCAATATTCCGGAGAGTATTACTCTGATTTTTCACGCAGATAGGCCTTCCCGACAAAATAAAACAGCCCCCCCCAGATGATCAACAGTATGACAATCATGGTAATGACTGCGGCCACTTGCATATTTATACCCTCTTTTGCTGTAATTTTTTTACAATCAACCCATTTAACAAAACCAGAAGTCCAATGGCCAAAATCCATTGAAAAATGCATGTTCCCAGCGAATCCGCTTGTAAAGGATTATACCATCCTTGCGGGTTCCATTCGATAGAGCGATACAGCCACCAGACAATCAGAGTCAGGGCTTCAATGGGAATCAGATATTTTACAACCTTTTCAAACCATTTTCCTGCAACCAGATCGCCCTTAACCACATTAATAAATTCTTTGCGAAATTTCCGGACACCGAAGCGAACAACCATGACGGTAAAAAAACTGCCACTGAGAATCAGGCCCAATCCCCAGACCCAATCCTGATTCTGAAAAACCTTATAAGAGATTGCAGACGGCAATCCGAGAAGTGCCGTTACTCCAGCCACCCAAGGTAATGCTTTTTTTCTGGAAAAACCGAAGTCCATTAATATTCGGGTAGAAAGTTCGAGCATCGCAATCAGAGAGCTCAGTGCAGCCAGAGATAATCCCAAGAAAAAGACCGCTGAAAAAAATGCAGATCCTGGAAGCTGATTAAATAATTGGGGAATGACGATAAAGCTCAGTCCATCATTTCCAACCCGCAGTGCGCCTTCCGCCGCTTCCAGGGTAGGCATAAGCGAAAACAGGGTGGGGATTATAGCCAGACCTGCCAGCAGCGATGCAGAATTATTGCCAAAGCCGGTAATAAATGAGTTCAAAACGATATCTTCCTTCTCCTGCATATAGACAGAATAGGTAAGGATCAATCCCCAGCCCGCCCCGGTGGACCAGGCGGATTGTGATAATCCCTCCAGCCATACTTTATAGTCGAGAAGATGCTCGGTGCGAATATTGAAAAAGTAATTTAATCCTACCGCAGCATTGGGTAGCGTTAAAGCCCTAACAATTCCTATAACCAAGAGAATAATAAGGGTCGGTAAAAGGATACGATTGGCTTTTTCTAAACCCTGGCTGATACCTCGATAAATTATGATGCTCCCTATTAACAATGCCAACAAGTGGAAAACAATGGGTTGATTACTGGTAATGAATTGCTGCCAGGCCTTTCCGTGATCTATCACAGACAAGTTTCCGCTTATTGTGACCAGAAAATACCGAAGCGCCCATCCTGTGACTACCGAGTAATAAAACATAATCGCCATGGTGCATAAGGCCACAAATCCCCCCATCCAGGCGAAACGGGGTCCCATAATTTCCGAGAAAGTTCCGATGACCCCCTTACGCGTTTTACGACCCAGGGAAAATTCCACCATCAGTAGCGGGATAGACCACAGAAACAGAAAAATAATCCAGGGAATTAAAAAAGCGCCTCCGTACTGACCTGCAAGGCGTGGAAACCGCCAGATATTACCCGCACCAATCGCCATTCCCAGCGCCGCCAGTAACAGAGCCCAGCGGGAGGAAAAACGTTCAACTTTTTCCATAAAGTATATTGTGTAAATATGATCACGAAACTTTTAACAAAATTAAAAAATTTTAGCTTGGAGTACAATATAGTTGTAAAACATAATAATGTGAGAATCCTATAGTTTAAAAACAGAAAATATATTGATCATTTTCAGGACTGTTTTCCTTATATCAAGTCATGGAGTGAGCCACAAAGGCAACATTTGCGGATAAAAGAGTGGCAGATTTACTATCTTTTCTGTTACGGGATGTTTATTCTATGAAGGAATACACTTCGCAATTAAGAAAAAAGCCTTATAAACTTATAAAAGCAGGAATCGAATCTGATCAGTAGCCAATAATTATAAACCAACATTTTCGGGTTAGTCGTAAGACGGTTAAAGAAAAAATATTTTTCTAAAAATTAATACCTATCGAAATTAAATGGACATCAGGCAAAATTTTAAAAAATAAATTTGAATAATCCGCATATAACAAGACACTTCCAAAAAATGCATTAACCCCAACACCAAGATTATATTGTTCATCGTCCGAATTGTATTTATAACCTCCCCGAAGATAGAGGCGGTCATAAAAGGATACTTCCGAACCAACCTGGATCCTTTCCTGATTATCGTTTGGGTGTACGGCATCTATGGCTGCTTTAACCATCATAAATTCACTTTCATAAAGATCCAGTGACACCCCAAATTGAAAAGTAAGAGGCAATGGGTAGGACTCTGTCATAAGACGAGTCGGTATCAGTCTGTTCGGAAAATTCGGATCAGAGTCATACTTGACATTCAAATCTGGACCATCCATTTTCATTTCAGGGCCGAAATTTCTCATACTCATTGCAATAGTTAAATTTTGAAATATGATCTGATACTGGGTACCGACATCAAACGCAATTCCATATGCAGTTTCATTCCAGATCCTTTGATTAATATATTTAAGAGAAATTCCTACTCTAAATTTTTCAGTGAGTCTTCTGGCATAGCTGGCACTCATCGCAATATCCTGAGCATCAAAATATCGACCAGTTCCTTCCGGATTAAATTCGTCGGTTATTTCCATTTTATCCATTTTGAATACCATTACACCCAGGGCCAATGCTCCAAATTTCGATAGATTTAAGGCATAGGAAGCAGCATTCACATCGAACATCTTAAACCAGCGCATGTTAGAAAAATGAACCGAATGAGACTTTACATTGACAATTCCTGCAGGATTCCAAAAAACGGAGAGGGCATCATCGCATAATCCCGTATATGCCCCTCCAAGACCCGTTGCTCTTGCTCCTACGGGTATTTTCAGAAATTGAGCACCCGCAGTTCCTAAATTGGGATTGCCTGCCCAAGCACTATTGGCAAAGAGAAGAGAAAACAAGAAGAATACTCCATATTTGAAAGTATTCATACAAAACTCCTATTTAATCACGGCGAACCTACTTAAATACTCCCCTTCATCACTTTTGACCACAAGGATATAAATGCCGGGGGCAATTTCACGACCACCATCCGATCGCAGATCCCAACTGGCAGTACCGATGTTGGATTCATGGTAAATCGTTTTAACCAGATCTCCTGCTACTGTAAAAATGTATAAGGTACATTTAGACGGGAGATTATTAAATACCAGTTGTCTCAAAGGTTCTTTTCTCAGTTCCCCAAATTCAGGTTCGTATCTCGCAGAAACGACATAGGGATTGGGTACAACACGAATTCTATTCATATTATTGGAAATATAATTCCCGTCGATGACGGCATTCTGTATTTTAAACTGGTAAATATCCTGGATATTGGGTAAGTGGGACTGGCGTGTTTCCAAAGCATAAATATTACCGGGTCCTGGAAGATTATTTTGAGAAAAATAAACTGTTCCTTGAATACCGCCAAAGATAAATGTGTCTTCATTATATAAAGTATCCAGAGAATCTATTGTCATCATGGTAGAATCCCGAATGAGAAGAGAGACAAAGCCCTGTCCCGTTCCATCCACACCATTCCCCTCTATGGAGATTAAATACAAATTATTGCTGACCGCATTCGTATCCAAAACGTCAAAGTCATATTCTATGTAATCGGTTCCACCAATTCTGGAAATCGACTTAATAATTTCCGGAGGAATCAGTTTAAACAATATTCCATCTTCAGTTGCCTGGAGTTGATTTATAGCAATGGGGCGCTCTTTGATAACCGAATCAGTCTTGTTCTTGGTAACATTGACAGCAAAATTTATGGTAATTACATCACCATTTTTTGGTAAAAATTCTGGCGGTGCCGTGGGATCAGGATCCGTTAATTTCACCCTCATTCCAGGAAGATTATAATTGGCTCCCGAAACGTAAGCATATCCACTACGAATGACTTCACCTGTGGTCAAGTTCACCAAGTTTAGACGATTTGTGGCGGTAAACTCAAATCCATAACGATGCGGTTTAGTCTGGGAAGAGTCAGTAATACTAATCTCTACTTCGGTTTTTAACTTACCTCTCTCTATCTTTGGGGCATAATTAAAATCAATTTGATATTCATTATCTGCCAATTCATTTTCATCGATTGGATTAACCGATACCCGATAATTTGAAAATCCAGACACATGTTTTACCGTATCTGAGAATATGGGCATTCGACCAAGCGCCGGAGAAATTGGAATGAGTGAAACCGTATTCAATGCATCTACCGTATTCCCCTTGGAGCTTTCAAGACTCTCTACGAGTGAATCTCCACGATCATACGAGGTGATGGTGTACCAATATTCAAATCCATTGGTAACTGAGGTGTCTGTAAAACTATACTGTAATCCCTTATCAGGAGGAATTCCATTAATCACATCAAACTCTATTTGCGGAACCGGATCCGGCCCAGTATTCGGAAAAAGATTACGGTCTATCTGATCCCAGTGTAATCCTTTATCCAGACTGCGATATATCCGATAACCCTCAAAATCATATTCCCCGGAAAAATTATCCAATCCATTTTCTGCTTCATCATTCCAGTAGAGAGTGACCCTTCCGTTACCCGGATATGCCATCAGTTTAGGGGTGGGAGGTGGTTTGGGGAGCTCAAAATTAGATTCAACCGTGCGAAAAGCCACTTCAAGTGAATTTAGCAATTCCGGAAAAGTGTTCCCCGCTACAATGACCGTATAAAAAACAATTGTTTCTCCCGGACTTAGGGAATAAGGGCCTGAAGCCATGGTTGCAACAAGATCGAGACCACCCGTTGGAATTGTTGAGGGATCATCAAAATGTAAGTCGGTAGATGATCCCAGGTGGAAAAATTTATTTCCAATTGAAGAATTATAAAGTTCAGGATTACTGGACATAATTCCATATTCAATACTATCTCTTTTTATTTCGTCGTCATAATACTCATTGTAATGCATATCTGTGAGTCCCAGCTCAACTCCACTTATTTCCGGGGTTTTCAATAAAGCACAACCCATATATCCGGTTGCACCACCCCATTCGGCAGAATATCCGTCAGCATCATAAAAATAGACAAAATTTTTGTCCCTGATGAAGTCAAGTTTATCATCATTGTACTCAGGATCACCGCCACTCACATTACCAATATCTAAATCCATATAATAACCGAAGTAAAGATCCGACAGATGATCAGTTCCACGGTTTGATATTTCAAACTTAAAAAACAGCAACTCCCTCGCAAATTTGACACCGTATGCATAACCGGTCTGGGCAATTTCCAAATCTAAAATTTGAACTGTATTACCGCTATCATTATATACACAGTAACTGTCCTGATCTGATCTAAAAAGGGGATCTCCTCCATTATCTTTAACGGGCCAACCTGAAGCCGGGTGCCAGGTATTCGGATTATCACTGAAGGCAATAAGGGCTAATTCATTATTATGGAATCCTTTCCTTGCTTCCCACTCCTCGTTATCGGTAAAACGGCATTGGACCGTATTCCCGGGTATGCCAACAATTGGATTAATTCGATATATATAGTGACGTCCGCTATTTATTGGAAACTCTCCAGAGGGACCCTGGGTTATTCTTCGCGGATATAACTTACCCCGATTTTCAAAAAACAATCCTATATTACTTGCATTGTGTGTTCCACCTGCCCGGTCAATAATACCCCCAGGTTTGGATAACCCCGAAATCGTACTCTCCTTGTCGATTTCTTTGGAGCCTGACTGGGTAAATGAGGGAGATAAATAAACCAGAATCAAAAATACAACATATAATACTCGATTCATGAGAAATTCCCCGAAATAATATTTCCAAAACCAGAATTACATCAAAATATTACGGATGCGCCCAGGCTGATTGTACGAGGTGGTCCATAATTAGACGGATCTTTCATGTACTCCTCGGAAGGATCTCCCACAAAAGTGAAGTCGGGATCTCCCGTGTCAGGATATACATAGATAATATTGCGGTAATCGGTCAGGTTCAACACCTCCACAAAAATTCTCATTTTCGCCTGTTTGTAAAATTTAAATGCCTTTCCGATCTCCATGTCCACAGTATAATTTGTTGGCCGCCGTAATGAATTTTTATCCACAAAACCAATATCACGACCACTCGGCGTATAAGGATATCCAGAATTAAATCTTAGGATCAAGCTCATATCCGTATTTCCAAAAATTTTCCAGTTAAAGAGACTCGGTCCTCTATCCTTGGGAATGACAAGTGTACCATTGACATTGAATACATGGGTTTGGTCAAAATCCAAGAAATAAAGTTTTGTCGATTCTTCTGTTCCGGGGTACTGTTCTGTCTCAGAAGAGGCACTTCCCTTTGCTATCTGATAGCTATAATTTAAACCACCCGATAGATATCGACCGGGTCGCAGGTCAATATTAAGCTCAAGACCCCTGATATTCGCATAATCTTCATTCACATACAGGGTGTATCCCACATAACGTCCCTGGCTGAATGCCTGATAATATCGGGTTCCGATTAAGCCTGTTACATCTCTGTAAAAAGCGGTTAAACTTAATGCCATTCTGGGAGAGAATTGATGCGCCAATCCTACTTCATACGACACAGTCCTTTCAGCATCCAGATCTGCCTGCCCGAAGAGAGGCTCTCTGACATTCAAGTCATACTGCTGGTTTTCAAATAGAAATTGAAAATCCGGATTCTGGAAGAAATGTCCGTATGAAAAGTGTAATTTTGTCTTCTCAGAGATCGGATGTGCGATACCTACTCTGGGACTAAGTTGTTGACGGCTATCAACCTTTACTAAGGAATTTGGGTCAAGGGGATCCTTCCGAAATGTGGTGTTCGCATTCATATAATCAAAACGCAGTCCCAGATTGATAACAAGGAAGGGAAATTCAATTTTATCCTGAACATACCCGGCAGATTCAAGAGGTTCAGTTGTGTAATCATTTATATACGGAAAATTCCGTTTAGGATCATAAACATAAAACAGGCGGATCCGGTGTTGTAAGTACTGAAATCCGAATTTAATCTCATGAATTTTATTGAGTTGCCACACAAAATCTGCCTTCAGATCAGCGGTTACGGTGCGGCTATCGGTTAATTCCACTGGATCGGCTTTTTCCCAAAATTCAAACCCATTTCCAGCCGTTGACAAATATTGCCGTTGCGAGGAGGCCAGATATGCTGAAGTGTCCTTGTCAATTCCTGAATAGTATCCCTGATTAAAATAAGACACCCGGAGATCATAGAAAAATTTAGGTGTTATTGAATGAGTCAGCGTCAAAATAGATTGATAACTATCTGTTCGAATCCTCAGATATTGTTCCGGTATATATTTCCAGGAATGATAATATCCCTGCCTCTTTTCTTTTGAGGCTCGATTACTCCAGGTTAATTTCAGATTACCTGGTAACAGAATAGAAACTTTAGCAAACCCTGTCATTATATCATTGTATCCAAAAGGCAGATAAGATCCTCTTTCGAAACTCTCTCCGGAAAAAAAAAATTTCACATTCTGGGTAATAAGGGGACCTCCGATATATCCGTTAATTCTTGACCGATCATATTCTGCATATCGACTGACACCGAATTGACTGGTTCTTCCTTCAAACTTTCCCCCAAAATTTTCTCCACCATCCCGGGTAATGATGTTGACTACCCCACTCAAAGCATTTCCATATTCT
The DNA here is from genome assembly GCA_020350205.1 of bacterium. Classification (GTDB taxonomy): domain Bacteria; phylum Calditrichota; class Calditrichia; order RBG-13-44-9; family RBG-13-44-9; genus RQOF01. Next base: position 2,592,825 of record CP070707.1, on the reverse strand, counting down.
GCATTGAAGGTACCGCTCAGCAAGCTCATCTCCTGAATAGCATCATTATTGATTTCCGTTGCAAGACCTCCCAGCAGAGGATCTCTGACATACATTCCATCAATCAGAAAAGCAATTTCATTTGATCTTCCACCTCGAATATGCAGATTTGACCCGCTACCGATCACTCCTGCCTGAAGTGAGAGTAACTCAGAAAAGTTGGTAACCGGCAGATTCTCAATTTCCTCTCTTCTCACCACCGAAATCGTACTGGTCAGATCCTTCTGAACCAAAGGATTTTCGGCGATGATGACAACCTCTTCCCCGGTAATGGTCGATGGGCCCAGTTTGATTGAAAGAGTAGTTGCCTGATCCACCACGACTCTTACATTTTCCACAATTGTTGTTTCATATCCCATGTAGCTTACCCGAATCTGGTAGTAATCGGGAGGTAGATTCAAAATCATAAATGTGCCATCCAGGTCGGTTGCAGCACCTGTCAGTGTTTTCGAGATTACCTCAATATTTGCTCCAATAAGGGGTTGAGACGTGTTTGCATCCCGAACGACGCCAACAATTTTTCCTGTTACACCTCCCTGTAAAACTGAAATCAGGCAGAAAAAAATAACAATGAACTTCTTCATGGGATTTCCTTCTGGTTCAGGTCATATGACTCAGCAAATGCTTTCCTCTATGAAACCATCATTATACAATTATTTATAAACCACTATACTCTCTTCTTTTCTGACAAGAAAAAAGTTGTACAGTAAATTCGGTTTCGGTGGACCTTTTTAAACGAAATTCCCAGCACCTCATTCTCTAATTATTAACGACATTATTCGTGGTATACTGGCAATCATAGGAGAGTACTCGTCTTATCCATTGGACGCAACCCTGATTGGTTTTTATTGGCCCCTTCCAGATCAACATTTCAACCTTCCTCTGCCAGGAAATGAACTCGAGATATTTTAGATACAGCCAGCTATACTTCCTTAATTTTACTTGTCTTGTTATGATATACTCATTCCTTAATGGAATGGAAATCTTTTAAATCGCCATATCCAAATGTATGTCCATTCTCCCCAGGAATGAAATCTGAAGATTCAAATACGCATGGGGTTGAACATTAGACCATCTGAACCATATGATTATTCACCTGGCAGATTCATTATAAAAACGGGCACTCAGCTTAAAAGAAAATATACTAACAACCTGATACTACTTTATGAGTAACATTTTTTTGGTTTCCGTAAAATCATCAGTTGTCAGTTTATAGAAATAAATACCGCCAGGATAGTCTGCTGCATTAAAAGTAACCTGATGATTTCCGGCTGGTACTTCACCGTCCAGAAGTACTGCTATTTTCTGCCCAACCGCATTGAATACACTCAAATTCACCTTTTCTTTACGGGGCAGCTGAAAGCCAATAATTGTGGACGGGTTGAATGGATTCGGATAGTTTTGCAGCACGCTGTATTCCCGAGGGAGACTTTCATTGCCTGTTGAAAGGCTGGTGAATATATTATTGTACTGTTGAACAGCTAAGGCTAAATTCCCTAACATGTTTGACTCATTGTTTCCAACTGCAATGGCGAGAAACGAAACGAGAGAATCACCCGCCGGAATGGTTGTTTCATCGATCGATGGAATTTCCACGGTCCCTTCTGTATTGGTTGAAATGTATAATGTATCAACTGCGCCATAGGACAACCAAGTATAGAGACTATCATCAATGTCATCATAACCAGAATACCATTCAAATACACGCAACCCCCCCAGAGGTGAATTAAGAAATTTAAAACCAGTCTGGGTCGAATCACGATAGATCGAGAAAGCATCCTGGGAGGGCAAATAATGAATCGTTTCAAACCCATATTCGCCATCTGTTTCAGGAATAATTTCAAATCCAAAATAGAGAGATAAAGGTATGGATTCTCGGTTAATTATGGTGAATTTCATAATCGTGTATCCCCCGGTCTGCCATCCGTACAGGTTCATTTTTATGAGAATATCAGGTGGTTCCAGCGAATAAAGGTTATTTACAGACCCGAAAATTTCATAATCACTAAACTGGGGTGAACTTACCAAGACGGGTTGGTCTTCCCAATCCTGATCTGTTCTCCAGCTAAAAACCGAATCAGAGGAAACACCCCCTAAAGTTGAGAGTCGATCGATCTGATAAAGAGTATCGGTCATGGTAACGGGAGAATAGATTTCAATTTCACCATAATTTCTAAATTTTACACCAATAGTACCGTTATCGAACCAGGCAGATTGGGCAAACATGTCAGCAATGACAAAAAATAAAAGAATAATAAGACTATTAAAAACCGGTAAATTTCGTTTCATATCTGATCTCCTGTGTTAAGTTAAATAAGTAAACTTGGTATTACATTGTTCAGCGATTTTATAATACATTAAATTCGAGTCATCAACATATTATGTAAAGATTTGTAGAACAAGATGACACCCGAGAGATTGGCATAAAAATCCTAAAATGAATGAAGGAAACAGAATATAAATAAAGGAAGAACTCTTAATTTGTAATATTCGTTGCATATTAGTTGTAAAATGTAATTATTATTTCACAATTTATTATACAAAAAGTAAATTGTCAAGATTTATTATCAAACAGGACCATGTTAATTGTCCGAAAAAACAACATGTTCCCTTAATTAGCTTCCAGGTTGAGTCTCATCTTCCCTAATTTTTGGACTTATAGCGAGACCTGTAAATCCATAAATCAGAGCAAATAAAAAACCGATGTAATTCATGAAGGTCCAGGGAAGATAGTCCAGTGTTGACACACCCAACGTTCCGCTCATAAAAACAGCTGCCATACTCCAAGGAATCAGGGGAACGATTACAGTTCCTGAATCTTCCGTAGTACGGGAGAGATTTTTCGCAGCCAGATTCTTCTCTTTATACAGCGGTGCAAATAATTCACCTGGAATAATAATGGAGAGAAAAGAGCTACCGGTCATTAATGCCACCGAAATACAGCTCATCACAGTGCTGGCAACCAAAATACCGGTAGTTTTAGTAAATCGCGCTAAGGCCGTTAAGATCCGATCCAACATACCCGTACTCTGCATTATTCCTGCAAAGCCGAAGGCACAGAAAGCAATGAGGGTGACTCCCATCATACTCATCATCCCCCCCCGTGAGAGCAGCCTGTCCAGTTCGGCCAGGCCGGTTTGCGATTGGTAGCCGTTGGTCAAGGCAGCAAGCGCGGAGGTTACATTGATTTTCTGAAAAAGGATTCCCAGGATTAAAGCGATAAATGAAGAGATTAGCATTCCCGGTATCGTCGGTAATTTTCTGACGGCAAAGTACAGCACAATTAGAGGTGGGAGAAGAAGGAAAATATTAAACGTAAAAGACTTTTTTAAAGTGCTCAACAATTCTACCGGAAGAGTAATCTGTTCCCCAGAATGGTAGAATAACCCCAGCAAGAGATATATGAAGAGACCGATACACCATGCCGGAAGAGTTGTCCAGAGCATATGTTTAATATGATCGAAAAGGTTACTCCGGGCAGCGATAGGCGCCAGATTGGTGGTATCCGAGAAGGGAGATAATTTATCTCCAAAATAGGCCCCGGAAATAATTGCCCCAGCGGCCTGGGCAGCTGGAATATTGAGACCCTCGGCGACTCCGATAAAGGCAATTCCAATGGTTCCCACAGTTCCCCAACTGGTTCCCGTGAAAAGCGAAATGATACTACAGACCATGCAGGCACTCAACAAAAAAAAGCGGGGGGATATCAATTTCAGACCGTAATAGATCAACATAGGGATGGTTCCGCCAACGATCCAGGATCCAATCAGTACACCGACGGTGATAACAATTAACATGGCCGGAAGTGCCTTGGTGATACTCTCTACAATCCCCTTCTGCATAATATCCCAGGAATATCCGCTGATACGAGCCAGGAGACCGGTAATAAAAGCGGCAATAACCAGCAGAACTTCCGCTCCAATTCTGAATATGCCATAACCGACAATCAGTAACAGCACCATGCTCAGCAGGGGAATTACAGAAACAAATAAACCCGGTGGTTTAGGATTGTGTTTTGAGGTCATACTCATAAAGAATCTTTAGAACTTTTTTTATCATTACACGAAACAATCATTACGGAAATTTAAATGGGTGAAATATATTTTTCAAAATATACAAGACCAGAAAATTTCTGTCAAGGTAATTTCATCAACGGCAATAATTTTTTTATTGAATATGAAAATATATTTTCATATAATTATTTTAAGTAATATTTTTTGCGAGGAAAGATGGCCCCGGACGAAGACCGCCTGATACAGATTTTCTTTGACCTGGTCGCGATCAATGCAATCTCTAAGCAAGAAAAACCCGTTGCCGATTACATCCGGAAATTCCTGGGCTATCTGGATATTGAAGCCACTGAGGATCAAACCGGAGAAAAGATCAACGGAACCACCGGAAATATTATTGCAAAAATAACTCAAGGCGGACAAACAAATATTCCGGGTTTTTCCTTTGCAGCGCACATGGACACCGTCAAAGCTACCCAGGGCATCCAACCCCAAATTAAACACGGTACTATTTATAGCGATGGAAACACCATATTAGGTGCGGATAACCGTGCCGGAATTGCCATGATACTCTATCTGGTCGAAAACCTGAAAAAAAATAATCTGGCGCATCTCCCCTTCGAAATCATTTTTACGGTAGGGGAAGAAACCGGGCTTTATGGTTCCACAAATTTGAATTTAAATCTGGTACAATCACGTCTTGCATATATTCTGGATTCCTCCGCAGATCCCGGTTATTTCGTTTATTCAGCCCCCTGGGCGATGGATTTCGAAATCGAGTTTCTGGGAAAAGCAAGTCACGCGGCCGTTAATCCGGAGAAAGGCATCAATGCACTGAGTATGGCTGGCGATTTGATCCAAAATTTTAAAGTAGGGAAAATTGATTCCCATACAACGATCAATTTTGGAAAAATTTCCGGAGGTGAAGCAAGCAATGTAATTCCTTCGCGGATCATACTCAGTGGCGAAATCCGCTCCTTTTATCAGAAAAATATCGACAAGTATCATGCTGAGTTAGTCACGCAATTGCAACGGATTCAAACCAAATTTAATGGAAAATACAATCTGAGAAGTGAATCCGCCTTTCCGGGATTTGTTCTGGATCGCGAAAGTGAAGCTATCCAACGCCTTTCAGAATGCATGAAATCCGTGGGCCTGGATCCCCATCCGATCCGTTACCATGGCGGTTCAGATGCCAATGTCCTGAATAACCGGGGCATTGTTGCCATCGACCTGGGAATTGGTGCGAAAAACCCACATGGTTTTGACGAACACATAAAAATACAGGATATGATAGATATCGTGAGACTTATTCACCAATTGGTCCTGATTTCTTGACTCCGGAACAAGCTCTCTGATGAATAAACATCTATAGATTCATAAAGCCTTTTAGTTCATCCTCAATTCTGTCAGCCGGTATATATCTAATTTGCGGGAGTTTCCATGAAGCGAAAATTCAAAATTCCACACACTTTTGTAATCGTGTACGCGATCATTCTGCTGGCCGCAATCGCCACCTGGGTCGTTCCCGGGGGACATTATGAACGAGAAGTCGTAGAAAAAGACGGGATGACTCGCGAGATACTGGTCAGGGAGTCTTTTCAATTTCAGGACAATCAACCCCAATTTTTTGCCGTTTTCGAAGCTCCCCTCAAAGGGATTATCCGCATGGCTGATATTATTGGATTTATCTTTTTGGTAGGGGGGGCGTTTTATGTTTTTCAGAGAACCGGAGCCATTGCGGGTGCCATAAGCAAGATTGTTCAATTAATGCAGGGACATGAAAAATGGATTATTGTCATTGTAATGACGCTGTTTTCCTTTTTTGGGGCATTCTTTGGGATGTGTGAGGAGGCTATGCCTTTTGTATTGATATTTATCCCCCTGGCACTGGCACTGGGATATGATTCTATTACAGGTCTTTGCCTGTCTTTCCTGGCGGCAGGTGTCGGATTCGCAACCGCCTTTTTTAACCCATTCACTGTTCAAATTGCCCAGAAGTTTTCAGAGATCCCGCCCGTTTCCGGCTGGGAGTATCGGGTTGTGATATGGGTATTTACCACCTTACTGACTATTATCTGGGTCATTCGCTATGCTGAAAAGATAAAAAAAACTCCAGAAAAGAGTATCACCTATGAGCTTGATCAGAAAAAGCGACAGAGGATGGAACTGGAAAATGCGGAGGTAGGTGAATTTAACAAACGGCATGCCGGTGTTTTACTGGTTTTACTCCTAGGTATTGCTTTTCTCTTTTTCGGGGTTATCCAACTCCACTGGTATATCGTCGAGCTGGCAGCCTTGTTTCTGGCCATGGGAATCGTAGGAGGCATCATCGGGGGTTTAGGTGTTAATGAGGTCGCCGAAGGTTTCATTGAAGGTGTGAAAGATATTGCCGGCGCAGCATTGATTGTCGGCTTCGCCGCTGGTATCATCGTCATCCTGGAAGATGGAAAAATCATGGATACCATACTTTATGCCATGTCCCGGCTCACCGGAGAAACCTTACCGCTACTTTCAGCTTATATGATGTACGGGGTACAGATGTTATTAAACTTTTTTATTCCGTCAGGAACTACCAAAGCAGCCCTGACCATGCCGTTATTTGCCCCCCTGGCTGATCTTAGCGGCATCACCCGCCAGACAGCGGTTCTGGCATATCAATTCGGCGACGGTTTCACCAATATGATTATTCCAACCTCCGGCGTGACGGTGGGCACCTTAGCGATGGCAAAAGTCCCTTTCGAAAAGTGGTTCAAATGGCTCCTCCCCCTGGAAATCGGATATATTCTGCTGTCCCTGCTACTCCTGATTCCACCGGTATGGTGGCACTGGACAGGATTTTAATAATCCCGGCTGCTCATAAAGAAATATAATTTTCTCAATTCAATTGAAGGGTTTCATATCGTTTCATATATTGTGTGAAAAAACCGAGGAATTATGATGGAAGATGTTCAAAAAATCATCATGGAGAAATTACCTGAATATTCCAAGAATCAACGTATTCTGGCTAATTTTATCCTGGAAAATATTGAGACTGTCCCTTTACTCTCGGTAAGTGATCTGGGGAAAAAAGCAGGAGTTAGCAGTGCAACTGTTGTCCGGTTCTCCCGGGTTCTCGGATTTAACGGATACCTGGATTTTCGCAGCCACCTGATGAACCTCTTAAAAGATAAATTATCGCCCGTAGCCAAATTCCGGGCAACTCTTTCAAAAAAGGAAGAATATCATGACAGTCTGCACAAAATCGCGCACCAGGTGGTTCAAAACCTGGATCTCAGTCTCCAGCATAACAGCCTGGAAGATTTCAAACACATCGTAACGCATTTACAAGAAGCAAAAAATATCTATACAATCGGTTTAGGTATCTCAAAGTTTCTAGCTGAGATTATGGCCTATCAACTTAAATTATATTTTAAAAATGCCTTTGCAATGGGCGCAGACGCACTTTCTTTCACAGAACAGATTATTCTTTTGACGCCCGATGACCTGTTGATTGCTTTTAGTTTCCCGCCTTATAGCCGTCAAACTGTTGAAGCAGCTGAACTCGCACATAAAATGAAGATTCCGGTGGTAAGTTTCACTGATAAAAAAACCTCTCCTATCGCTCAATATTCGTTACATATGTTAATTGCAAAAACTGATAACATCTTATTCTCTAATTCATTAGGTGCAATTTCAATGCTCATCAATGCATTGGTCACAGAGATTGCTTTAACAGAGGACAGCAAGATGCTGGCAGGATTACAAAAAATTGAAGAATTTATAAATGATCCGAGATATTTCTATTAATTATTTGGATTGAATATGAAAATATTATTTTTAAAGCACAACATATTGATACTTTTGTTTTTCCTGTGCCTGGTTGACAGCTGTAACACCGTTCAACGGGACACGAAAGGACATCTCGTTATTGTCGGCGGAGGCATTGAGCATACTCCTGAAATACTTAAGAAATTTGTGGATCTAGCGGGTGGCTCTGAAGCGAGAATTGCAATCATTACCATGGCAAGTGAAGATTATCTCGCCGCCGGTGAATACTATACAATGGAATTTAAAGCATTAGGTGCACAACAGGCCAAAACTTTTCACATCAAAGACAGTATCGCTGCGAATAGCGATTCCGTTGTGGCAAACCTTGAAGATTATAACAGCTTTTTTTTCGGCGGCGGGGATCAGAACCGTCTTACCAAAATATTTCTAAACAGTGAGGCGCTGAAAGTGATGCATCGTAAATACAGTACGGGCTCCGTATTAGGAGGGAACAGTGCAGGCGCGGCAATCATGAGTAGAATCATGTTGACCGGTGAGGGAAACTGGACTGTTTTGAGCAAAGACAGTGTTGATCTTTCTGAAGGATTTGGATTCGTCACCGAGGCTATTATTGACCAGCATTTTATTGAGCGCCGCCGATTTAACCGCCTGCTTGCAGCAACAATTGAATTTCGTAAAACCGGTATTGGCATTGACCAGGAGACTGCAGTTTGGATTAAACCTAATTCCGATATTGAAGTACTGGGGAATGGGGTTGTTTTAGTCATTCGACCAGACCATGCTAAATTTCCCAAACAATTTCAAAATGGTCTTCTCAATGTAAAAAATCTGGAATTGGATATTTACCGGTCAGGAGAAATATTCAGATTCTAGTTAGAAGCAGCTATATATCCCACCCAAATAAACTTTTTGCATTCCGGAAGGTGGTCTGGGTTATTTCCAGGAAAGATTTGTCATAGATTTCAGCCAGGCGGCGGGCAACAAATTCTACAAATGCCGGTTCATTTCGCTTGCCACGATTCGGCACCGGGGTGAGAAAGGGGGAATCGGTTTCCAGCAATAATCTGTCCAGCGGGATAGCTTTGACCAATTCCTGAGACCGGAAATTTTTAAAAGTGATAACACCAGTGAATGAGATGTGAAGTCCCCGATCAAGATAAAATTTAGCGTCATCAAGTGTTCCTGAAAAAGAGTGCATCACTCCTGCGATTTTTTTAATCTGCCGAGACTCAAAAAAATCCCGCATTTCCCGATGAGCATCCCGATTATGAATAACCACCGGCAAATTCAGTTCTTTTGCTGTATCCAGCATCTGCTCAAATACAGGTATTTGTTGGTCAAGGGGCACTTCCTTCCAGTAAAGATCAAATCCGACTTCACCTATGGCGACAATCCGGGGTTCCTTTTGTGCCAGTAATTTCAGTCTGGGGATATCGTCCTGAGTGGATTTAAAAATATCGGTGGGATGAATGCCCACTGCGGCGTAGACAAGGTCATACTGTTGTGCAATTTCAAATGATTGCAGGCTGGACTGATAATCCGTCCCAAGGGTTAATATTTTTACAACGCCCCGCTCCCTGGCGCGCTGAACCACTTCCTGCAGATCGGGCGCATACTGGTCAAAATGCAGATGGGTGTGGGTATCGGTAATATACATCCCAGATACACCAGAGATTAAAAGAACACCAGCGTAATCAGAACAAAGATCGGTACTAGGATCAGCACCGAGTAAATCATATACCCAAAAAAGCTGGGCATTTTGATATTCTGCTCTTCGGAAATTGACTTGACCATAAAATTCGGAGCGTTGCCGATATAGGTCATGGCACCATAGAAAACAGCACCGGTACTGATCGCCTTCAGATAAATTTCCTGTTCTGCGATCAGGCGTCCCACTGCAATTATTTCGGGCTGACCCGCAAAAAACTGTCCCAGAGATGTACTTAAAAATGTCAAATAGGTGGGCGCATTGTCCAGAAAACTTGACAGGGACCCGGTAACCCAAAAATAGTGCCAGGGCTCCGTTACCGCCTCGATGATAAATCCCAGATGTCCGGCGGCACCTGCCCGCAACATGGCCAGTGCGGGGACAATGGTCATGAAGATTCCGGCAAACAATTTGGCAACCTCCTGAATGGGAAACCAGGTAAATTCATTTCCCTCCCGGATAGACCAGGCCGTTGTTTTGAGAGAAAGCAAACCCATCAATATAAGAAATACATCCCGTATCACACTTTGAACGGTTACGTGAACGCCAAAAAGGGAGAATTCCCCGATATGAACCAGTCCACTGAATAGTACGCCGCCCATGATCCCCAGTAAAAATATGATATTGTGAAGTCCCTGGATACTGACCTTTCCCGTAGAGGTGGATGCACCCGTTAGCTCCGCACCTTTCTCAAAATTCACTTTTATTTGTTCCTCATCCATACCTTCGGGTACCTGATATCGATAGGGTTTCAGATAAGGTTTATTGTGCCAGCCTTCTTTACGAAAATAGAAAATATCCATCAGAAAGAACAGGACCAACAGAATTCCAGAAAGCATCGCCATTTCCGGCAGCAATTTCAGGGTCCAGAAAAACGGTACATGATGCAAAAATCCCAGAAACAGGGGTGGATCTCCCAGAGGTGTTAGTGATCCGCCGATATTTGCCACTAAGAAGATGAAGAATACAATAATATGGACTTTCGATTTTCGATATTTATTCATTCGAATAACCGGGCGGATAAGCACCATGGCCGCACCCGTGGTTCCGATCCAGGAGGCCAGAATTGTACCAATCAACAATACCACCAGGTTTGCATATGGTGTTCCCACCGGAGCTCCCTGAATATAGATTCCTCCGGCAGCCGTAAAAAGAGCCCAGAGCAGGATAATAAATGGTATATAATCAGCAATATAAATATGAAGAATTTCGTACATGCCATCGCCCCCGTAGGCAATGAGGAAGGGAATGGCAAACAACAGTGCCCAAAATGCTGATATTTTACCGAAATGGTGGTGCCAGAAGTGCGGGGCAATCAGAGGAAAAATCGCTATGGACAAGAGAATTCCAATAAACGGGATAACACTCCATAGCGGAAGTTCCGTCCCCAGACCGGATCCATGAGTTCCTTCCTGATCTTGTGAAGCCTGATGCGATACGGTAGCTGAATCTGTAACCGCATGCTCTTCCTGCGATGGCAGGGCGAGCAGGGAAGAAGAAAATACAAGTACAATATTCAATAAAATCAGAAATGTAAACAGCTTTTTCATAGGAACAACCTTTCTATTTCCACCTTTTGGGACCTATTCAGACGGGTTTTAACAGGCGGATAATCTAAAAATTGATTTGATTTTTTCAAAGAGCAAATTTAATTATTACTTTGGTTAACGTGATTTCTTTATAAAATTTTAGCTTGAAATTTTTTTAATGGAGATTATATGCAAATCGGATCATATCAGGTAGAACTCATAGATGCCGGAAGATATAAATTGGACGGGGGTGCCATGTTTGGTGTCGTGCCGCGTAATTTGTGGGAGAAGGAAAATCCCCCGGATGAAAAAAACCGCATCACAATGTCTCTTAATACGCTTTTGTTGATCAGGGATGGCCGGATCATCCTGGTAGATACCGGGGTGGGAGCGAAGTTTTCCGAAAAATACCAGCAAATATATGCGGTTGACTATTCTGAGCATTCTCTTCTGAAATCGCTGGCCACTAAAAATATTCAACCGGAGGATGTGACCGATGTTATTATTACTCACCTGCATTTTGACCATGTGGGCGGTGCCACCTATTACGATGAAGAAGGGAAACTAAAACTCCGGTTTCCCAATGCAGATCACTATATTCAGAAAAGACAGCTGGATTGGGCACAAAAAAGATTTCCCAAAGACCGGGCAAGCTATCTTGTTGAAAATATCGACCCCCTGCTGCATTCTAATCAGCTTAGAATTCTGGACGGTGCTCATGTTCTGGAAACTGGTCTGGAACTGATATTATCAGAAGGACATACGGTTGCCCAACAAATGGTGCGCGTCTCAGGACTGCAACAAAACTTACTTTATGCCGCGGATATGATCCCCATGAGCGCACATATTCCGGTTCCCTGGGTCATGGCCTACGATCTGTATCCCGTGATCACAATTCAAGAGAAAGAAGAACATTTGAAAAAAGCAGTCGAGCAAGAGTGGATGATTTTTTTCGAGCATGATCCACACGTTCATTGCGGTACCATTGAGCAGGGAGATCGGGGTTACCAGTTAAAAGAGTCCATTTATCTGTAACGATAAACCGCATTGGATTTTAAATCCTGCTGGAACGGAGATCAGTAAACAGAAGTATTCTTGTCTGATATTTTTTTTCGTTTGAATCGATAATAGGTCAGATAAACCCCTAGAATAACCACCAGGGCACCCAGCAACTGTCGAAGGCCCAGCCATTCTCCATATATCACCCAGGACCAAAACACGGTGACTACCGGAATAAGGTTGGCAAATATAGCTACTTTATGGGTGGGTAAGTGTCTCAGGCTATAATTCAATAAATAATATGCCAGCACCGAGCTTCCCAGGGAAAGATACAGTATACTGATCAATACCGATTTATTCCAGCCAACAATATTACTGATACCCCCCTCAAAAAAGGTTAAAGGTAAAAAAACTATGGAGGCCACCACCGCCTGGTAGAATGTGATGGTCCAGGGTGAATAGGATTGAGTGAGCTTACGGCACAGAACATTATAAAACCCGGCCGATATGGCAGCTCCCAATGCCAGTATATTTCCAAGCAGGGGAAGCGGTGCCAGAGCACTTTTCTGTTGAATGGAGACCACCCCGTAAACGCCCAGCAGGGAGAGAAAAATACCCAACAGGGCAATCAGATTCACTTTTTCATCCAGTATCCAGTAGGCAAAGACCAGCGAAAAAACCGGGATTGTAGCGATGATAATGGATACGAGGGCCGGCGAAGTGTAGCGAAGTCCAAAGGTTTCAAAAATAAAATATCCCACCGGTTCCACAAAAGTGAGAATCAAAAGGGGCCACCGATCCCCGGGGGCAATGAAAAACATCTCTTTGTCCCGCCACAGAATCAGAGTCAGGGGCAGAAGGGCAATGATATGTCTGAAAAACACCACCTGAAAGATTCCCAGACCATTTAAAGCCTGCTTGGTGGCTATAAATGACAGTCCGAACAAACAGGTCATCAGAATCAGAAGCGGCACAAACCGGCCCCCGTTTTTTTTCACGATAAATCCTCAGGGAGGGGTTTATAGAGCAAAATAGTTTTACCGATGATCTGAACAATTTCCGCCCCTGTTCGCTCTCCGAGCTGCCGGGCAATGACCTTTTTATCCACGTCACAGTTTTCCAGAATTTTGACCTTAACCAATTCTTTGGTATGAAAGGAATTCTGAAGTGTCTGTATCGATCCTTCTGAGACCGCTTCTTTCCCAATCCAGACTTCCGGTTTCAGCCGGTTTCCCAGTGCCCGGAATTCCCTTTTTTGTTTTCCTGTTAACACCATGATACCCTTTCTTATTGATTCCCCCGGTCATTTTCAGGGACCAGAATTCTCAATTTGGATTTAAATATATGCGATTTTCAATTTTATTTCGATAGAATATTTTTTAATATAGGATGAACAAAAAGCCGATATGTGTTAAATGAGATTCAATGCAAATCATTACTCTGCAATACTGACCTGTCTGTTACTGTTTTTCTCCAGCTGCGACTATTTCCATTCCGAGAAAAGGGGTCTGGTCTGGCTTAATTTGGAACCCGGTCTTAGTTTGGGGACATATTTTGATTCACAAGGCGCCGGAAAGAGTCAAGAGGCTGTCTATGTTCTTAAAATTGACCCGAACATTTTTGACGTGAATCTTTTTTGTGCCAGTCAATTCAATCAAAAATCCCGCAGTATGCAGGAGTGGGCGAAGGAGTTCGGTTTAACCGCGGTTATTAACGCGGGAATGTTCGCAACTGATCTCAGCACATCGGTAGGTTATTTAAAAAGTTCTGGTCATCTTAATAATCCCCGGATCAACAGTACTTATAAATGTATTTTTGTCTGTCAGCCCCTGGATAGTATGCTTTCTCCCGCCAAAATTTTCGATCTAACCTGTGAAGAGTTTCAAATGTATGAAGCAAAATATCACTCCTCTTTACAAAGTATACGAATGATCAGCTGCCGGCAGGAAAATGTTTGGGAACCCCAGAATGATCAATGGAGTATCGCCGCATTGGGGATCGATAAAGAGGACCAGCTCCTGTTTATATATTCATTTATCCCCCGCAGTGTCCATGAATTTATAAATCTTCTGTTAAGTTTACCTCTGAAAATTCATACAGCCATGTATCTGGAGGGGGGGATTCAGGCTGGATTATACATCTCGGCGGGCGGAATTCAGAAAAACCTTCCCTGGGATAACCGTCCGGATATTCTGTTAAATAATGATTCGCAGGCAGAACGCCCTCTCCCGAATGTGATTGGAGTAAGACGAAAACCCCGGTAAAGATGAAGATTAGAGGAAAGCTTCAGTAAGTTTATCCCGTAAATATTCAAACGCATCCTGTGGTGAATTGGCGAAATGAAACAGATTGAGATCCTCTTGTTCAATGACCAAATTATCCACCATATATTGAAAATTAATCACCTTTTTCCAGTAATCCTCCCCGTATAGAACCACCGCCATTTTCTTCTGTATTTTACCGGTTTGAAGTAAGGTCAGGACTTCCCATAATTCATCCATGGTTCCAAACCCACCGGGGAAAATAACCAGGGCTTTGGCAAGATAGACAAACCAAAATTTCCGCATGAAAAAGTAATGAAATTCAAAGTTAAGATCTGGGGTGATATACGGATTTGAATCCTGTTCCATGGGGATTGATATATTCAAACCAATAGATTTACCACCTGGTACGTCACTCGCGCCGCGGTTGATGGCTTCCATTATTCCCGGCCCCCCGCCCGAACAGACAATAAAGCGGTGATGACTATTTTTTAAACTGATTGACCATTTCGTCAACAGCCGGGCCAACTCCCGGGCATCGTCATAATACCGGGACATATGCAATTTAATCTTGGCCAGACGGAGTTCTTCTTGGTGTTCCTTGGATGGTTTTTCCTGATGTCTTTTCTTCCAGAGGTCATGGTGTTTGCGGGCTGTTTCCCCGTCGGTAACCCGCGCCGAGCCATAAAATACGATGGTATCTTTAATGTTTAATTTTCGGAACCGTGCGGCCGGCTCCAGATATTCAGATAAAATCCGGATGGTTCTGGCATCACCAGATCCTAAAAAACCAGGATTTTTGTATGCTTTTTCAGCTTTCTTTCCCATTGTCTTTTCCTCTTTCAATAAAAACTTTCACGTTTAACCGCCCTGTTACGTTCCCCTATTATCGTCAAAACAGGAATTCACCCAAGCACTTTTTTGCCTGATGTCCGGGTATTGGTATTCCATTCATGCTCAGGAAAATACCTCCGGATTCACCGGATAAGCCGGTTGTTTACCTTCCAGTACCGCCCGTAAGTTTGCGGCAGCTATTTTTGCCATATCATCACGCGCCTGTATGGTTGCACTACCAATATGGGGCGCCAGTACCACATTTTCGAGCCGAGACAGGCCTTCGGTTACAGAAGGTTCATTTTCAAAAACATCCAGGCCGGCAGCGGCAATCCATTTTTCATTCAACGCTTTAACCAGAGCCTTTTCATCGACAAGAGATCCCCGGGCAGTATTGATCAAAACAGCTGATTTTTTCATCTGTTTTAAGATTCTTTCATTGATCAGGTGATGGGTCTCCCGACTCGCGGGAAGATGAATAGAGATAAAATCCGCGTTTGATACCAGGAAATCCAAATTCACTTTTTTCGCTGAATATTTTAATTCAAGCTCACTGTTTAGTTTATTATCAAAATAGAGAACGTTCATTTTCCACCCAACACTTCGTTCAACGACGGCCCTGCCAATGCGGCCGGCGCCCAGGATTCCCAAAGTTTTTCCGGTGATATCCTGCCCGAGAAGATACAGCGGTCCCCACCCCTCGAATTTCTGTTGCCGCATAATCCGATCTCCTTCTCCAAGCCGGCGTGCTGCAGCCAGTAATAAGGCCCAGGTCAAATCCGCCGTTGCTTCTGTCAGAACACCCGGCGTATTGGTAACTACAATTCCGCGGCGGGTAGCGGCAGTTACGTCAATGTTGTCATAGCCAACGGCATAATTACTGACAACTTTGAGGTTTTCTGCGCGACTCAACAATTCCTCATCAATGGATTCAGACAACAGGCAAAGCAAACCCTCCACTCGGGGTATTTTTTCCAGTAACAGTTTACGGGGAATAACCCGATCTTCCGGATAGATGTCAAGGTCACATTTGTCGCGGAGTAATGCAAGTCCAGCTTCGGGAATTTTACGGGTTACCAGTGCTTTAGGTCGGGTAGATTTCATTGTTCTTCACCCTTTTCTGGCTCTCATGGATTGAATTCAACGCCTTTTACTCCTTCAGGAGCTCTTCGAGATTATCCAGGTACTTTTGGAATATCCGGATCGTTTCTTCAATGGGCTGGGGGGAGGTCATGTCAACGCCCGCACTTTTCAACAAATCAATCGAGTAATCTGATGCGCCCTGTTTCAAAAAATTGAGATAAACATCCCGAGCTCCGATGTCTCCGGCCAGAATTTTTTGAGAGAGAAAAGTGGCAGCAGAAATGCCGGTGGCATACTGAAAAACATAAAAATTATAATAGAAATGAGGTATCCGGCACCAGTTGATATCGTACTGCGGATCCATATCAAATGCCGGTCCATAATATCGGCTGTATAGTTCATGCGTGACCTGATTCAAAAATTCTGCCGTAAGAGCTTCGCCTGCTTCGGCCTTTTCATGAACAATCATTTCAAATTCCGCAAAAATACTCTGAATATACAGGGTGCCGCGGATTTGATCGATATACTGGTTCAGCAGATACAATTTTTTCTGTTTATCCGGGGTATTCTTGAGCAGGTAGTCCAGCAACAGTGCTTCGTTCAGGGTCGAGGCAACCTCCGCCACAAAAATAGTGTAATCGCTGTAAATGTAGGGCTGGGTTTGCAGGGTAAAATAAGAGTGCATAGAGTGCCCCATTTCATGGGCAACCGTAAAAACATCATCCAGCATCCCCTGGTAATTCAACAGCATGAAAGGATGGGAAACCTGGTAAGCGGACGTAGAATAGGCTCCTGACCGTTTGCCCGCGTTCTCAAATACATCGAACCACCCTTCCCGGAATCCTTTTTTCATCACCCGGACATAATCCTCTCCCAACGGGAGCAGAGCCTGCTCAATCAGGGCAACTCCCTCCTCATAGGGAATATCCCATTTTAGCTCTTTAACCAACGGAACATACAGGTCCCAGGGATTTACACGATCCTGCGCCAGAATATCTTTCCGCAATTGCATATATTGATGGAGGGGCGCCAGGTTATTATTGACGGTTTGAATGACATTATCATACACTTGGAGAGGAATATTATCTTCATCCAGTGCCGCCTCCCGGGCGCTGTCATATTGTCTCGCCCTGGCATAAAAAATGTTGCGTTTGACAGCTCCTGATAAACTGGCAGACAGGGTGTTGATCCATTGCTGATAGGTCTGATACATGGCATGGAAAGCTTTTTTTCTAACCTGGCGATCCGGAGATTTCATGAGCACAAAGAAATTTCCTTTGGTCAGTTCCATCTCGGTCCCGGATTCATCGGTTACCTGCGGGAACCTAATATCGGCGTTATTGAACATTGAAAATATCTGATACGGCGTCCGGCTCATATCGCCGGACAGCGCAAGCAGTTGTTCCCCTTCCGGGGAGAGCACATGTTTCCTGGAGCGGAGCAAGTCATCCAAATAATGACGATAAGTACGAAGCGCTTCATTCTCCTGAAAAAAATTGTTTAGCCGTTCTTCCGCAATTGAAAGAATTTCCGGTTCGATAAAAGATTTTTTCTGGTTCAGCTCCACCCGTAGCCCTGAAATTTCGTCACGATAGGCCTGGTAGCGGGTAATACGGGTATCCTCATCCGATTTAAGACCGGCATACAGTGAAAGTTTTCCGGACAGAATTTCCAGTTGATCTCTGGTTTGTAAACACTGAAGCAGATTATCCGCCGAGACGCTCAACTGACCGCGGTATTTTTCAAGCTCACCCAGGCGGGATTTGAGAAGTTCAAAATTTTTCTCCCATTCCTGATCCGAGGCAAAAACATCCCCGGTTTTCCATTTGTACGTATCGCTAATTTCAGATCGTTCTTGCTGCTGGGCTGATTGCGCGAAAGAAGTGGTCTGAGCTAAAAGGAACGCTGTCAGCATAATTAGTATTTCTCCTTTGAAAAAAGTAAATTGTCTCAGGAACATGATGACTCCAATTAAATTTTAAGAAAGATGAAAAGAGGTGTGTTTTCTATGCGGACCATAGGAGCATATAGCTAAATAATTTTCCGAAAACCTTTAATGTAATGGAACTTTTTTGGGTAAACAAACGAATTATAATTTTCTGATTGAAATTTTTTATTTTTTTTTATATCTTATAACGTTTTGAAATAAATAGACTTTTGAAAAATATTTTCTCGCCGAAAGGGGTAAATATATGTCCTATCATAAATGCGCAGAGGAAGGGTGTCCGTTCAAACCCATTTCATTCACCCATTACTGCTGGCAGCATATTCCCGATAAAGAGGTTTTTCTCAAGAAGCTCCGTGGTAATATCGAACACTCTGTCGCCCCGGTCACGCTCGACAAAATCGTCCTGGAAGGCTACGACCTCTCCGGCCTGGATATGCGCAGCGCCTCCATGATGGGTGCCATGTTGTTAAATGTGGATTTTACAGATTCTAATTTGACCAACATCAATCTGAAGCGCAGTTATATCCAGAATTCCAAATTCAGCAACACCAAATTGATACAGGCCACCCTGAGCGGAACCATTATTCTGGATTCCACCTTCGTCGATGTGGATATGTCGCTGGTTGAGGGAAATTTACTGAAAACCAAGAATTGTAGCTTCGACAATCTTTACATCAAGTCGGCTGATCTTAAAAACACTTTTTGGAAAGACAATATCTACAAATCAGTTCAGATTGCAGACAGCAATTTTATGATGAGCTTTTTTGACGGCATCGACGTAAGTAAGAGCAAGCTGGATAATGCCCTGTTTTCCGGAAGCCAGTTTTACAGCTGCAAATTTGCCAATAATGACCTCATCGAGGTCAACTACATCGGATGTTTGATTGATAACAACCAGTATAAAGATTCGCTCTTACAGAACTGTCGCTTTGCCACCGCGATTATCAACAACTCAGAATATACCAACTGCAAGATTCATAAACCGATTATGCGAGAAACTCAGATTGTAAACAGCAAGTTCCAGAAATGCGACATCACGCTCCCGGTTCTGCAACGGGCTATACTCATTCAGACTGATTTAAAACCAGAAAAATTAGTCAATGCCAATACCGAGGGCCTGGTTGTCATGTAAGCTTGCGAGTTGCATTTTAATATCGAGGCTACCTCTTCAGGTAGCCTTTTTTATTTTCTCCACCCGCGTTGAATCACCATAAAAATGAGCAACAGCAGGAGCAGTCCCCTTATCTCAAGAATGGGAACGAGCAGAATTGATATACTGAACGAGGCCACAACCGAGCCGGCCAAATCTACGCCGTAGGTTAAACCGGAGGAAGTGGAGGGAAATTCCCGGTAAATCGCTGAAGTTACCACAGAAAAAAAGGCTCCCGTTAAAAATCCATTTAAAAAAATGAACAGCATGGAAATAATCCACTCGGACAGGAATACCGGCAAGGTGCTCATCGCCTGATATATTGGCGAGAGGGTTGGAAGAATCAGAATCCCACAGAGTATGATAAAGCCTGTGATAATCATTCTCTCCATTTTCTTCTTTCCGAGTTTGGTGGTACTTTCCGGTGTCAACAGAACACCTGTCGCCAAGCCCAGCATGAACAGTCCAAAGATGATGGCCAGAGTGGAATACACCGTCCCGAATAAAATTTGATATTCCAGCAAAAATACGATTTCCAGTCCGATGGAATATCCCCCCACCAGTAGTAAATTCCAGAGATATAATTTTCTATCACGACGAACCATTACAAAATGAATGATTACAAATATCAGCAACAATCCCAAAAAAATTGACCAGCGATACTGTTGCATGAGATTAAAGAAAGTTACCAGCCCCGGATCGGAAATGGCGCCCCACAACCGAAAGTGATACAGATATCCCTTCAGATTTAAATCTGAATTCCATTCGCGATGGTCCCGTTTATGGCGGTCTGTCTGAAATTGCTCCAGGCGTTCCGGGGAGGTCCGATAGGCCAGATAATCGCCTGAAAAATACTGGAGCTCAATCTCAGAAGCCTGCAGAATCTCCGGATAACCGGAAATACGTTCGGCAATATCAAGATTCCGGCTTGCCAGGAAGATCTGGTCATCTCCGGGAATAATGTATAATTCATGAAAAACGGTTTGGAGGCTATTCACCAGCAGATTGGTATATTCCGCCAGGGCAGGATTTAGATAATTTTCCGAGGATTTGATGGAAAAACAGAAAATTCCATCGGGTTGTAAGCGTGACTGAAGCAATCGATAAAATTCGCGGGTATAGAGACAGTTGTCATTTAAAGTATAGGGTTCCGGATTGTTCAATAGAATGATATCAAAAGTGTCGGGGACAGACCGTAAGACCTGGC
>CP070707.1:2537903-2572186 GCA_020350205.1 bacterium | reverse complement strand
TTTAAATCAAGATATTTTTGCCAGGGTGTCGAAGTTTTTGTATTTAAATAAATTGAAGCGCCGGTGCCGGATAAATGTACTGGATTTCCAGAACTTCCCAATCGACGCTCTTTTTGACGATATTGGCATGAAGGATGTCACCTTTGTGTAATTTAAAAATAGCACTTGAATTTAGTTTTACCAGTAAATTTGTCTCATTTTCGTAGATATTACGTAATTCTAAAATCCGAGTGAATTTATCATGAATAGCGATTACTTCGTAGAAGCCGAGCCGGTGCTCATAATCCCGCTGTTCCGATAATAATACTGCATCGAGCATATTATATTCAGAGATAAAAGTATTGGTTGCCTGAATAGTTCTGACTAGGTCCAGTTTTAGTCGATCATAAAGTCTCAGGAATTCTTTTTTCAAATTTATCTGATGCTGATGATATAGAAAAGTTATAAATCGTGCTGTCGTCCTGAATATGTGGGAAACCGGTTCAGTGTCCGACATAACGAATTCCTTGGCGAGCCAAACCGACAGAAATTCTGCCAGATGGTTTTCATTAAATTCTGAAATTTTTTCTATTTTTGCAGTATCCTTCAGGTATCGGCGCAGATACTCAATATCATGAGCGAGAGAATCTGTGAATATTTTAGATGTGTAGTGATCATCACTTAGAAACTGGGTAATCACTTCTTCAATGGGTTTATTTTTTTCTTCCCAACTGGTTTCACGATAGGATTCCTCCCAGGTCTCTGCTTCTTCCTGCCAATCCGTATCATAGTTTACATCAGATTCATTTTGCAACAATTCCTCAAAATATTCCAGAGCATTATCAAAAGGTTTGTTCAGCAGTGTCTCACCCTCATACCGAATGAAATCAATTACCACATTTTCCATAAATTCTGCAAGCTCTAACAAGGTGAGGTCATTTTCCTCAAATTCAATATTCAATTCTTCACTATAAAATTGCAGAAGTGTATCCAGGATGACATGATTCATTAAGTCGATGCGAAAACATTGTTCTTTATCCAAATGTCCAACCAAGAATGATTGCAACAGTTCAAGTTTGCGTTTGATCCTATCCTCCAGTTTGATGGAACAGCTGTCAATCTGTCCGTCCAGGTCTCTCGGGCAATTAATGGGGCAGGAGCCGAAACAATTTTCCTCTAAAAAATACTCAAAAGCATCACCCACATTGAAACAAACCGTTCCGATATTTTCAAAATCCAAATAAATTTCCGATTGGCGGCGACTTTGAACGAAAAATCTTCTTTCTAGTTGGTTGCCCAGATGATTGATCATCAGGAAGATAAAGAAATCCAGATTGTTGAGTTCATAGAGCTCTTTGTCCCAACTTTCAATAAATTCCCGGCTGGAGATGAAAGTCCTTTGAGAATGTTCCGACAAAACCTGGACTCCGTTTTTGGGGAAATTTAATCGCTTCTAAGATATGAGTCAATAGGAAATCTGACTTGGTGGGTAACCTCCCGAAACCATGTGCTTGTCACAGTATGATCAATGATATCAAGACGTTCGGCGGCAGTTGTACAGACAGGACGTGTATTTTTCTCAGTTTGTCTGATATATTATTATGACGATTGAAATCGTTTTTTTAAAACCGCGATCATATCCTGGGTCATTTTTTCCAGGTCATAATACGGTGACCATCCCCACTCCATTCGGGCTGCTGAATCATCCATACTTTTTGGCCAGGAATCCGCTATACCTTGCCGGATGGGGTCAATGTGGTATTTTATTTTAAATTCCGGAATGTGTTTTTGGATCTCCCGGGAAATTTCTTTTGGAGAAAAGCTCATTGCTGTTACATTAAAGGCATTTCGGTGCTTCAATTTTTTAGAGTCAGTTTCCATGAGTAAAATCGCGGCATTGAGAGCATCCGGCATGTACATCATGTCCAGATAACTATCTTCTTTCAGGAAGCAGGTATACGTCTTATTTCGAATGGCTTCATAATAAATTTCTACAGCATAATCTGTTGTTCCACCACCGGGAAGGGTGACATTTGAAATGATACCGGGATAACGAACGCCACGTGTATCCACACCAAATTTTTGGTAATAATAATCGCAGAGAAGTTCTCCGCTCACTTTGGTGACACCATACATCGAGGTTGGTCTCTGGATGGTATCCTGTGGTGTGCTGTTGCGGGGAGTAGTGGGTCCGAATGCCCCTATGGAACTGGGTGTAAAGAGCGAACTGTTAAATTCCCGGGCCAGTTCCAGCATAACATACAATCCGTTAATGTTTACATTCCAGGCTAATTGTGGATTATTTTCAGCAACCGCAGATAATATGGCGGCCAGGTGATAAATGGTGGTAATTCCATGATTTTGAATTATTTCCTTCATGACTTCATATCGAGTGCAGTCTCCGTATTCAAATGGACCTGAACCGCTCAACTTTTCTCCGGCTTCCCGATTAATATCTGAAGCAACCACATTTTGATTTCCATACCTGTCTCGTAATGCCTGAATCAATTCTGAGCCGATTTGTCCCGCTGCCCCTGTAACCAACACTTTCATGGAATAATTCTCCTTATTTGATGTCACCGATGTTTGTGTATATCTCGAGAACGATACCTTCAGGTAAATTTAAAGCACAGATTCAGGATCGATTTTTAAGTAAAATTTTAATAAGCTTAAACAAAATCAGGAAAATTTTCAATTGATTTGTGAAATAATACTTAAGGTTTTGCTCCCTTGATCTGTGATCAAACTCCAAAAAAGGGATAAGGAATATTTTAATAACCATCATAAATAATTATTATTTGGTGGCTTATCGAAAATAAAATTTGCATTTAAATCAATATTATCATAATTTTATCACATAATTTTGACCAATTCTGGAGCTCGCATAGACATGAAAAAAACTCATTTTGTAAAACGTTCAGCCTTTTCTTCGCAATCAACCCGGCGGTTTTTCTTTTGGCCTTTCAAAAAAAAGGAAAAGTTTGTAATACGCGGTGGGGCGATGCAGCCGGATGATGTGAAGAAAAAGATCAACCAAATCGGAATTGGGAAACAGATTGAAATTTTACGCATAGGGTACGATGGCACCATTGATGATATGCCGGTAATCGTTGAAATAATTGATATTTCAAATTATAGTTTTACAGGTCGAATCGTAAATCTTGAACGCCAGATGATTGAGAGTGCTACCCGTAATCTGATTTATGCCAAAAAAGGAGGCGGTGTCCTCGATTTTTATTTTAATGATGGGGATATCAAAGAAATTAATGTTTCTCAGGATCAGGAATTACTGCAAAAGGAACGCAATATTGACAGCCTGAAAGAAATCCTGGCGGCGCTTGAGACCGGGGACCATGTGATTGTGGCATATTATGATGAGAAACAGAAAGGTACAGTGAATACCGAGGGTCTCATCACTGAAAAAGATGAAAATAATCAGTTTTTTTCACTTCAAATTGAGAAAATTAACCGGATAAATCTGGAAAAAAAGATCAACAAGAAATTCGATCTGAACCAGGATCTTGTTATTGATATTGAGATAGTCTAGTGAAAATCTGATCTTATAACTAATCCCTCATATATTTTCTTAATTTACATTCAAAATAAACTTTCATGAAATTTACTATTGATGCTCTGGATGCAGAAACCTCTGCCCGGGCAACCACCTTTCATACGGCACATGGTTCTGTAGAAACACCGGTGTTTATGCCGGTAGGAACATTGGGTGCCGTCAAGACTCTGAGTCCGGATGATTTACACAAGAATCAGGTACAGATTATTCTGGGTAATACCTACCATTTATACCTGAAGCCTGGCCTGGATATTATAAAGAAATCCGGAGGCTTGCATTCCTTTATGGGCTGGTCCGGCCCTATCCTAACCGATAGCGGCGGATTTCAGGTCTATAGCTTGAATGATCTGAAGAAGATTACGACAGAAGGCGTGGAATTCAGATCCCATTGGGATGGATCAACGCATTTTTTCAGCCCGGAAAAAGTTGTGGAGATTCAGAGGATTATCGGTTCTGATATCATGATGGTACTTGATGAATGTATTTCCAATCCCAGCGATCTTGAAACAGCTACTGCAGCTCACCGGTTGACTTTGGAATGGGCCTTCAGGTCCCGCCAAGGTTTTCTGGAGTCGTCTGCTTTATATCATTTTGATCAATTTCAATTTGGGATTATCCAGGGTGGGATATATCCGGATCTTCGCTTGGAAAGTATCCAGCGACTGGTAGATATTGGTTTTGACGGCTATGCCATTGGTGGTTTAGCGGTAGGAGAATCTCAGGAAACTCGTAATTCCATAACCCAACAGTGTGTAAAAAATCTCCCACAAAATCAGCCCATTTATCTCATGGGAGTCGGGACACCCCTGGATATCCTTGAAGCGATTGAGAGAGGGGTGGATATGTTTGATTGTGTGATGCCCACCCGTAATGCACGGAATGGAACGGTATTTACCCAGCAGGGGAAAGTGGTTATTCGGAATGCCCAGTATAAAGAAGATTTAAATCCCTTAGAATACGGATGTTCATGCTATACCTGTCAGAATTTTACCCGGGCCTATATTCGACATCTGTTCAATGTGAATGAAGTACTGGGCTTACGGCTTGCTACAATCCACAATGTTCATTTCTATATGTCCCTTACTTATCAAGCCCGTCAGGCAATCCTCGCTGGATGTTTCCAAGATTTCAGGCAGAAATTTTCCCAGGCTTACATCTTGGATCAGGATAAAAATGAAAAATAAATTTGTTATATGAGAAGGCAAAGGTTAAATTTTCCTTTTATTAAATTAATTTAAAGGAGAAAAAGGTGGTTGAAACTTTATACGCAATGGCAGGTGGCGGAGGCGGTGCAGAGGGTGGAAATGCGTTCCTTTCTTTTTTGCCTCTGATTTTAATTGTGGTCGTCATGTACATGCTTATCCTGCGTCCCCAGGCTAAAAAACAAAAAGAGCGTCAGAAAATGCTCGATGCCGTGAAAAAGGGTGACGAGGTGGTGACCGTCGGAGGGGTTCATGGCAAAGTTGTGGGACTGAAGAATGATGACAAAGTTCTGGTGGTCAAAGTCGATGATAATGTAAAACTGGATATTGACAGAAGTGCCATTTCAAGTATCATTCGCTCTTCCTGATGCATCTAAGTAGTAAGAGTGAATTAGTTGATGCAAATCTGAGGAAAAAATGGCAATTTTACCTATTATAAAAATTGGTCATCCTACTCTTCGAAAAACTGCCAAAAAGGTGCAGAAATTTGATAAAGAATTGGAAAAATTTGTGGGTGATCTGACGGAAACAATGCGCTTTAATGAGGGTATTGGACTCGCAGCAACTCAGGTTGAGGTGGAAAAACAAGTTTTTGTCATCGATAAAGGCTTAATTAATGAAGAGTGGGAATTACAGGCATATATCAATCCCATCATTATTGAATCCGAAGGGATGGAAAATGTGGAAGAGGGTTGTTTGAGCATTCCCGGAGTCCGGGCTGACGTCGAGAGACCATTTCAGATTAGGGTTAGATATCAGGATATAAAGGGTAAAGTTATCGATGAAACCTTAGAAGGATTATTGGCGCGGGTTTTCCAGCACGAATATGATCATCTGAACGGAGTTTTATTTGTCGATCGCATCCCGCAGCTTACCCGCAAATTGCTGGAGCCTCAACTTAAAGAAATCGAAGGAGAATATACATATCGGTGAGTGGTTTAAAAATTGTATTCATGGGCACTCCTGAATTTGCGGTTTATTCCCTTGAAAAGCTTATTAAGTCAAATCACACCGTGGTTGCGGTTGTCACCCAACCGGATAAACCCCGGGGTCGGGGTAAAAAATTATCCGCCTCTCCTCTAAAAGCATCTGCAGAATTGCATCAAATCCCGATTATTTTACAACCTATCTCATTGATTGATCCTGATTTTCTGAAGACTTTAAAATCACTGCAGGCTGATATATTTGTGGTGGTGGCATTCCGAATTCTGCCGGAAGCTGTGTTCAATATGCCTCCCTTTGGGACCATAAATATTCATCCTTCTTTACTCCCTAAATATCGGGGGGCAGCTCCCATTAATTGGACGATTATTAACGGTGAATCAGAAACCGGTATCACGATAATGCAGATTTCAAAAGGCATCGATGCCGGGGGAATACTTCTCCAGCAACAAATGAAGATTTATCCTGATGAAACGGCCGGATCATTACACGATCGCCTGGCGATTATGGGCAGTGATCTAATAGTGGATGCGTTGAAGAGAATTGGGAATAACAGTATCAAACCTATCTCCCAAGATGATACCCTGGCAACACCGGCCCCTAAAATAACCAAGGAAGATTGTCATATCTCGTTTAACCAGCACGCTGCTCAGGTTAAGAATTGGATTCATGGTTTATCTCCATTTCCTACGGCATTTGCATTTTTAGGAGGAGAGAGAATAAATTTATACAGGGTACAATTGGTTTCCAATAAGTCAAGCAGTGAGCCACCCGGAACCATCATTAAGTCTACCGACGATGAACTATTTGTTACATGTCGGCCAGGAATTCTCAAT
The DNA here is from genome assembly GCA_020350205.1 of bacterium. Lineage (GTDB taxonomy): Bacteria > Calditrichota > Calditrichia > RBG-13-44-9 > RBG-13-44-9 > RQOF01. The sequence continues at coordinate 2,565,656 of CP070707.1, read as the reverse complement.
ATTCTGCAGTTGCAACGGCAGGGGAAGAAGCAGCTGAAGACTGCAGAATTTTTGCGGGGATTTCAGGTGAAAAGTGGTGAAAAATTCAGCTGAAAAAATTCTGTAATTATTCTCAAATTTATATAGATATTGAAAAAAATCAATCCCTCCCCTATATTTTCAGAGTCGATCAACCATAATGAGGTGGACATATCATGAAAAGAACAATCTTCGCCGGCATCGGTCATTATGTTCCAGAAAAAGTCATTACTAATAGTGATTTGGAAAAATGGATGGATACCACGGATGAATGGATTCAGGAGCGTACCGGAATCAAGGAAAGGCGCTGGGTTAAAGAAGGGCAGACAGTATCCGGTTTGGCTTTTGAAGCGACAAAAATTGCCTTGCAAAGAGCGCAGCTGGCACCCCAGGATATCGAGTTTATCATCTTTGCTTCCATGGAATCCGATGTCGTTTTTCCGGGTGGGGGTTGTTTTTTGCAGCAGAAATTGGAAATCCCGGGTGTCCCAAGCATGGATATTCGAAATCAGTGCAGTGGATTTTTATATGGCCTTGCCGTTGCGGATCAGTTTATTAAAACAGGCATGTATAAAACCATTCTATTGGTGGGATCGGAAATTCAAAGTACCGGCCTAGATCTTACTACCCGGGGAAGAGATATGGCCGTGTTATTCGGGGATGGTGCAGGCGCTGCAGTACTCACTGCCAGTAATGATGCAGATCGTGGCGTGATCGTGACCAAATTGCATGCAGACGGAAGATTTACTGATAAACTGTGGGGTGAATGGCCTTCAATCACCCATCATCCGAGAATTACGGCGGAAATGCTGGAAACAGATCGAATTTATCCGAAAATGGAAGGCCGATACGTCTTCAAACATGCCGTAACACGTTTTCCGGAAGTAATACATGAGGCACTGAATGAGGCAGGCTATTCAATCGATCAGGTGGATCTGGTAGTTCCACACCAGGCCAATCTTCGGATAACTGAAGCGGTGGCACAGCGCTTAGGTGTTGGTATGGATAAAGTGTACAGTAATATTCATAAATATGGTAATACCACTGCAGCCACTATACCGATTTGTTTAAGCGAGGCCTGGGAGGAAGGCAGGATAAAACAGGGGAACGTGGTGGCTTTAGCTTCATTTGGAAGCGGCTTTACCTGGGCTTCCTCGCTGGTAAAATGGTAAAAAGAATTGAGGTAATACTACTTGGCTATGGAAAGACGTCCGGACTGGCTGAAAATTCGTCTGGCATCAAATTCTGCCTACCGGGCCGTACGAGAATTAATTCAGGATAAAAATCTGCACACCGTATGCCGGAGTGCCCGTTGCCCGAATATCGGCGATTGCTGGTCACGGAAGACAGCAACCTTCATGATTCTGGGTGATGTTTGTACCCGGAATTGTCAATTTTGTGCCGTGACCAAAGGGCAGGTACTGCCACCTGATCCTGAAGAACCAAAGCGAGTTGCCCTGGCAGTGAAAAAGTTAGGACTTCGGCATGCTGTCATTACATCGGTTACTCGAGATGATCTTCCTGACGGCGGCAGTGAGCTATTTGTTAAGACGGTTCAGGAAATCAGAAAAATTTCGCCCTCTTGTTCCGTTGAAATTCTTATCCCCGATTTTCAGGGTAATGGTGAGGCATTACGGGCTGTCTTTGATGCCCTTCCCGATATTTTAAATCATAATCTGGAAGTCGTTCCCCGCCTCTATCAGAAAGCCCGACCTAAAGCTGATTTTAATACTTCGCTGGATATTCTGCGGCGGGCCAAAAAAGCTGGTTTAATCAGCAAGACTGGAATTATGGTGGGACTGGGGGAGACCCATGAAGAATTACGGGATTTGTTTAAAAGATTGTCGGACATAGAACTGGACATCTTGACCATCGGTCAATATTTGCAACCGACAGCAAATAATCTCAGGGTTATTCAGTTTTATAAACCTGAAGTCTTCCAGGAACTTAAAATTTTGGGGGAACAATCGGGTATCAGACATGTTGAAAGCGGACCGCTGGTGCGCAGTTCCTATCATGCTGACGAGCAAATAACCCATATGGATGACCAGCTTAGGGAATAGAGAATTTTCTAGCGACTATTCCAGGTCATACATCAAACACTTATCCTCGGTTCATTAATGTCCTCATTTTAAAATTCTATCTCAAAGAATGACCCAAATTTGGCTGAAATCTGAAAATTTTATTTTATAGATTATTGGAAATCATTATGATTTTATTCCTTTTAACATCAATGTGAAAGGTTGTTTATGATAAAGTATCTTATTGGGTCTCTGTTCCTCTTGATAAGTAGTACGGGATTCTCACAAATGATTGACTCAGTGGGGCATGAGACACAGACCATAGATTCACTTTTATCTGCAGATTCAGTATCATCAATGGGGGGGGAGGCTGTGCTGCCGATGGATAGTATGCAGTCGGAACAGATTTCCAAAACCGATTCACTCAAATCCCCAGTGGTTGTAAATAATTATGATGAATCGACCCCCACATCATTGAGTGAACCGGCTTTAAAAAGACTTCATTATCTCGAAGGATTATGGAAAGGGGAGGCCTGGATCATTGACCAAAACAGAGAAAAGCAGTACATTATTCAGACTGAGAAAGTGGAATTAAAACAGGGGGGAAAGGTAATAACCATTGACGGTATCGGGATTGACAAAGAATCTCTTCGTACTATGCCGAAGGTGGTCCATGATGCCTTTGCATTAATATATTTTAGTGAGGAGAAACAGAAAATCCAGATGATGGCTTTTAATCAGGGTCGGCAGATTCTCACCGAACCTGTGATTGGCGCAGACAGCAGTCTGGTATGGGGATTTAATTTACCGAATGTGGGAAATGTTCGCTATACTATCCGTTTGAATGGGCTGGATCAGTGGTTTGAAATCGGGGAATTTTCAAGAGACGGCGTTCAATGGTTTCAGAATTTCGAAATGACCCTGGATAAAATAGAATAATAAATATTGAATATTGAACACCGAATACCGAATAACGAATATCGAACAAAGAATAACGAATATTGAAAGTAAAACTTGAGATTTTAAATTACATTGAATATCTATCCAGTGTAAATAACTCCGCAGGGATGTGAACTTTTTTGAAGAATTGATATGCAAACGGTTTGAGGTGCCGAAGGCATTGATGGTGTAAAATTGGCGATGGTTCGATCCTCATCTTGACGTTGCCATCTTTAAATCAGTGCATTTTATTATTTAGGTGTGCTATTGATTGAAGTATTTTCCATTTTGATTGCAGTTATTTGATTCATAAACTTGATCGTTAACCTCCAGAACAGGCCATAAATTGGAAAAGTACACATATAGTGGATTTTCTTCGCTCCTGCTTTTTTTTACCTGCCTTATTGTTTTGATACATATCCGGTCGAGTCCTGCTCAGTTTAATCTTGCCTCGGATTCGAGTTATTTTATAGAAATGAAACCATCCCTGGATATTTTTCGTCCCCCTGTTCCTTTACAACCGGACGGCCATATTGACTGGCATAAGTTGGATTCACTGGCATATGGTTGGACGAATCTGACGGAAGGGACGCCACTGCCAGGAGCGCGGGAAGATAATTATTTTCTGTGCAGATATAGATTACCACTGCCCAGCTGGGAGGATGCGGCACTGTATATTGATGCTTATCTAGGCTCTTTTGAAATTTATCTGAATCAACAAAAATTCTTCACTTATTCAACAGACACTACCATTCAAAATCAGAAATACAGCCTGGTTCAATGGCAAATTATTCCACTACCTGCCTATAGAACCGGGGATTATCTCTTCTTTAAATTCTATACCTCGAATCAGGAAATCCTGAAATTCAGCAATTTAATAATTGGTTCCCACCTCTCTTTCTATCGTGAGATATTCATCAAAAGAGAATTGGATCAGATTGTATTGGGGGTGTTATTCATTTTTACAGCACTTTTCGCCTTACTGATTGCCATTATTCGCAAGCATACCGGTAAAGCCATGGCCAGTTTCTCCTTTGCTATTTTAACGTTCTGCGGTGGCGGGATGCTGATGAGCGGGGTTTCGATTCGCCTGCTTTTCCTGAATAATCCGGTTTTCTGGTATTATTTCAACGGGTCTGCCCAGTTATTCTTTCCGGTGGGTATCTTTCTGTTTTATGAGCAAACCTTTGGTGCAGGATATAGAGGCATCTTTCGGCGGCTCTGGCAGGGTTTTCTTATTCTGGCTATTGTGATTCTGTTTCTGGAAATTTTAAATCTCATCGCCTTTCCCAATTATTTTCAGTACTTCATCTTTTTATTTATTGCTGCTACGGTTGTTTCCATGACCCGGGCATTTAAGTTTGCTGTTCACGGACATGTGGAGGCCAGGATCTTCAGTATCGGTTTTTTCCTGTTTGGATTCCTTGGGGTCAGAGATATGCTCATGGGTTTACACATCATCTCCGGTGATAAAATGTTTTGGCATTGGGGATTGTTTGTCTTCGTGCTCTGTTTGCTGTACATCCTGGAGCGCCAATTTTCCAAGGCTCAGAAACAGCTAAAGATCTACTCAGAGGAATTGGAAACTAAATCGCAGGAATTAGAAGAGTACAGTAAAAATCTGGAAGTAAAAGTGAAGGCGCGCACCCTTGATTTGGAGAGTAAGAACAAAGAGCTCAATGCCACCATGCAGGAACTCAAGGAAACCCAGCAACAGCTTATAATTCGTGAAAAGCTTGCCTCGTTGGGAAATCTGGTGGCTGGCGTAGCGCACGAAATTAATAATCCAATTGGAGCGATTCATAGCTCGTCAGATGTGGTAGACCGAAGTCTGAATAAGATATCAGACATTTTGGAACATTGTCGTACCCGGGAGGATATTGATAATGATCCACAGTTTAATAAGTCTTTTGTGACCATTCACCGCAATAACCGGATTATTCTGGAAGGCTCCAAGCGGGTAGCCCATATTGTTAAAAGTCTCAAGACATTTGCCCGCCTCGATGAAGCGACTTACCAGAAAGCAAATATACATGAGGGACTGGAGAGTACCCTGGAGCTGCTCTACCATGAATATAAAAACAAGGCTGAGATCGTAAAGGAATTTGGCGATATTCCCGAGATTTATTGCCATCCAAACGAACTAAACCAGGTATTTATGAATATTCTGTCCAATGCCGTGGATGCCATTAAGGAGGATGGGATAATTAAAGTTCGAACCTATAGTGAGAAGGAAAACATCGTAGTTGAAATATCGGACAATGGCAGCGGTATTCCCCAGGAAGAAATCAATAGAATATTTGATCCGGGTTTTACCACCAAGGGAGTGGGGGTGGGAACCGGTCTGGGCCTTTCCATCAGTCACAACATCATCAAAAAACATCACGGTCAAATTCTAGTTGACAGTGAGATGGGTAAAGGGACGGTGTTTCGGATTATTCTGCCGCAAAAAAAGAAAGAGAGGGTTTAGCGGTTTGGTTTTAGAAAAGAGTGAATATTGAATATCGAAGTGCTTTATTCCATTTATCTTTCCTTGTTCTTTATTCGATATTCTCAAAATTAAAATCTTCTCATTCAATCTTATCCCATCAAATCAAAATCTCCCTCCAGAACCCGCTCAATTCTCCCGGTTCGCCATTTGTGGATGTTATCACGCACCAGTGGTGACGGTTCCAGTCGATAATGCCTGACAATCCGAGCTCCCGTCTCCTTTTGCTCGGAAAATGCCTGTTTGGCCAGATCCAAAATAGCTTCCTGGTTCTGCACCGGCTTTTCAGGTTGGGGACATACCCTGACATTTACATTATATTTGAAATGGGTTTTTGGGGTCTTCGGTACTTCTAAAACATGGAGCCCGGTTTCTTTTTGAAGAATAGAATATGAACCGAAACCGGAGACTGCCGCCAGAAATTGAAATTCCTTTCTTACAGCATCCATTACCTCATGTAGAACCAGCATGCGCATTCTTCTCTTTTCGGACCAGCTGCGATACATGTGGATAATCTGCTCAAAGAATTCTTGTACCCGCTCCGTTTCCTTGTGCATCTTGGGCTGTGCCTCTATTTTAAGATAGGCATCCTTGGGAAGTTTTTCCTCATAGGTACTGTAAGCTTCAGAAATGAGATAAAGCTGCTGGGCGAGCTGCTTTACCAGTTTGGGAGAGAAGGAGGTTCGGGTTTCCGGTCGGTTGCCCAGCAAACGGTCTAACAGCCTTCCGGCAGTATTCAAAGCCGTTTCAATGCGATCCATGTATTCAATTTCACCCAGCGTGACAAATCGATCTTCCGAATCCCAAAATCCCGATTGATGTGTTTCTTTTAAATACTGCTGTTTTCTCTCAACCCAATCATCGGAGTTGATCATTTCGTGATATGCCTGATATTCTTGCTGTAAAAATTCAGCCTCATTTCGATTCCCGTAAGCATCGAGCAGTATACTTTTAATCTCCAAGCCTGCAGGAACTTCAAATTTTGCCAGACCAGGAACTTCACCCACCGGAGTGTCTGCCAGGGCTTCCGGAGCAGGTCCATTGGGATCAATAAACTCGACCGTAATGGAATTCCCGTCACTGCGGATGAATAAAAATTGGTCGCCCTCCGGAACCTGACGATTGACGATGGTCATGGCCAGGGTGGTCATCAGGTAACGGTCAATGGCCCGTTTCAGGGGTCTGGCCCCCAGATCCTGGGTAAAACCCTTTTCCAGCAGAAAATCGATAGCTGAATCTTCCCATTCAATGGCCCAATCGCGAGTACGAAGTCCGCGCCGCTGAAACGCTCTCATCAATTCGTTATTTAAAATATCCCGCATTACCGTTCGGCTGAGCGGATGAAATATGATCACCCGGTCCAGGCGATTAATGAATTCCTTTCGGAAGGTCTGCGCCACCGCTTTTTCCACACTTTTTAAAGAGAAGATAGAAGATTTGGTGGTGAATCCAATACTTTCGCCGGTTTGAAGTTTCGCACCCAGATTAGAGGTGAGGATGATAATACTGTGTCTGAAATCAGCGGTATTTCCGTAGCGACTGGTTAGTCGTCCATCATCAAATACTTGCAGAAATACATCCCAGACCTTAGGATGGGCTTTTTCAAATTCATCCAGCAGTACCACCGAGAAAGGCTGTTTACGGATCTGCGAGACCAGGGTGGAACTGTCCTGCCGGTCGTAGGGATCTCCCAGAATGCTGCTAAGTGATTCCTGATTCTGAAATTCGCTCATATCCAGCCGAATCATACGGTCCGGTGAACCAAACAGGAATTCCGATAATGTTTTTGCAATCTCGGTTTTACCGGTCCCGGTTGGCCCGACAAACAGGAAAACACCGGCTGGCCGGGTGGGATCGGTTAACCCGGCCTTAATCATGGCTACCCGTTCGATCAGACTCTCCACTGCTTCGGTTTGACCCAGTACCCGCTCTTGAAAATGATCTCGTAATTGAGAGAGGTCCAGATCCATGCGGTCGTCAATGATGCTCTGAGGGAGCCCGGTGAGTTGGGAAAGGCTCACAATCAGGTCATCGGTGCGCAATTTTTGGGTGGTGGCACTGGCAATCCGTAATCTACGCCAGGTGAGTTTGAGGAGATTTAACAGGCTGCCGGGCGTCTCCTGATCACTTAAAAACTGTTTCACAAGGTTTAAGCCTTCCTTTAAAGTGGCTTCATCTGCAACGGTCCTGTCGGTTTTATCTTTTATCTGAGAACCAGCCCATTGTATGGCCAGTGTCAGGGTCTCCTCATCGTTGAGCGGTTCAATTCGGATCACTTCAAAGAGAGAATTGATCTGTTTATGTTCATTGATCATTTGTTGGAGTCCGGCGGGATGAGTTTCTCCGATGATGCGAATATTCCCCGCCTCGATATAGGGAAAGAGCATTTCCAATAAACCAATAGGACTGCGGGAGTGACGGCCCGCATAAAGTAATTCATGAATGTGGGGGACATACCAGACAATACCATAACGGGTGTCCAGATTTTTCACCAAATTGTATATGCGCTCTTCCAGCTGTCCAATATAAATCTGACCGGCCAGTACGTTATGGGCGGAAGCTTCAAAAATTCTCCATTTCATGTTTTTTATTTTTGAATTCAGCAGGTGTAAAACGGCAGTTTTTCCCACCCCCGGCTCTCCAACCAGTACTGCGGACCGGAACGGTGCATTAAAAACCGTACTGATGAGCCTGCTGGTATTGTTAATAATGCCGCTCTGTTCGAATACCAGTTCTCTGGATTCATCCTGATTCCACAGTCGGCCGAATGAATTTAAATAATCTACATCCAGCTCTTCCTTTTTTAATTGGGACAGTTCCTCAATTAGAACCTGCAGTCTATCCTGATTCAGCGCATTAACCAGATTATGGACAAAAGCCAGACTATTACTATCCAGCTTTTCCAGCAGGTTACCAAAAGTCGGTTGTTCCTTCTTTTCCAGTCTTTCGCTGATGAATACTTCCAGCATTTGAATCAATAAACGATCCTGGGCCCACCATTCTTTGGCCTGAGCGATAATCGCCCCGATAACTGGATTCTTGCTTTTATTGCTGACGGTTCTGAGTACAAAGTAAATGGGCCAGAGGTAACATCGCCCCGCAAATGACACGATCTTGTCTACTGTCTCCTGTGAAATGGAACGCCGGTTTAAAGCTTCCAGGGCCATACAGGAGATAATGATATTTCCCCCTGCAAAATATTCGATCAGAGCATCTTCTTTTAGGTCAGACTTTTCAAGTAATTTTACTCCATTCATGAACTCCGGAAAATCCAGCAGGTCTTTGGGATGAGCCGTGAAATCGAAAAAATCCTTGATATTGGCCGCAATCTGGTAAATCTGAGCAATTCCTGAGGCTCTTGATGTCGGTTGAGGTTGACTTGGAGGTAGAGGAAGCTGCCTCGTTTGTTTACCGGAAAAATATAAAGTGACGATGATAATAATGATGATACCCAGAAGCCCAACGAGAGGTTCGGTCATATGCTATACCTCGATTTATCTGAATCTTTGAATCCTCATTTATATTCAAGGTGGTAAATGATCGAAGTCTCTTAAGAAATTTGTAAAATTATAGTCAGTTTATCAAGAAAATAGTTACCTTTTATAAATTTTAGTCCTACGAAGAAAAATAACCTTTAATTGTATCAATAAAACTGCCTTAGAAGTGATTTGCCTCTCATCGTTGGTAATTATGCAAGAGAGCGGGAAAATCTATGACAATACCGGAATATCCTCTTACTGTCGTTTTACCACTAGGGTATTCTTTGGATAAATTGAACTGAAATATAACCGATTCTGGAAGAGATCCGGTTCATAGATCTGGCGACACCAGCACCGGTCAGGATTCTCTTAAAAGTACCTTCCCCATCCGATTCCGATAAGATTTGCTTTATATTTAAATTACTGTTATTTTTTGGATCGGATGCTAAATAGGAATTATAGAAAGCGGTGTAATTGTTTAATAAAACTCAAAAATTTCTTCCCTTGATTCTGGAGAAGCACATCTTAAAGTTCCTGATGAACAGTATTTTCCTGTTTTCATGTAACATTTCTGTTCTGTATGCGGGAAAGCCTTTCTATATCGCATATACCGCTAACATAAATGGAAATTTGGAACCCTGCCGTTGTCAACCGGATGAACTGGGTAGTCTGCTGCAATTATCGGGTATGATAGATTCTTTGCGAGGAATCCACCCTGATCTGATTTTATTGGATAATGGTGATTTCTTGAAAACGTATCCAATCCCCGCGGCAAATTATCTGGCCTGGGAGTTCATGAGTCAATTGGGGTATGATGTGATGGGGCTGGGAGATCAGGAATTTGTTGAGGGAATTAAGTTTTTTGAACGCATGGCCGGCAATTTTCCTGTTCCCCTCATAAATGCTAATATCGAATTGGGGCAGAGGAGAGCATTCACTTTAAAAAAATATGTAATTTTAGAAAAAGTGGGGTTAAAAATCGGGATTACCAGCATACTCCCGGGGGAGTCATTTGAATTTATATCCCGTCCAGAACCTGAGATCTTGTCGGTGGAAAAAACTTTGTCAATAGTTATTGAGGACTTAACATCTCGCTGTGATTTAATTATCTTACTCTACCATGCCGGATACCAGGAGGCGTTCCGGATTGCGAAAAAGTATCCTCAGATTCATCTTATTCTTGCCGGTCATTCTCAGGAACAAGCGCTAAAAAAACTTTCAGGGCAGACAATCGTGCAGCCAGGTTATGATGGCGAATACCTGGTTCTTCTAACCCTGGAAAAAGCGGGCGAAAATTTTTCAGTTGAATCTACTTTTTTGCCGGTTTCGGATACTATTATTCCAAGACCTTATTTCAAGGATAGATTACAGCATTTTCATGGTAATTTTGGAAATGAAAAATAAAATTTTTTTATGCCGGGCTGATGTGAGCCCGATTATTAAGAATAGAAATCAAAACCAAATCAGGTACTGAATATGATTAAAGAAGCCATTGCCAAATTCATGGAGGGGAAAAGTCTGAGCCGGGAAGAATCTTATAAGGTTATGGAAGAGATTTTATCCGATAAAGCCACCGAAGCACAAATTTCAGCCTTTTTGATCGCCTTGCAGCTCAAAGGGAGTACAGTGGATGAACTGGCCGGTTCAGTACAGGCCTACCGGGACAGAATAACACCGCTTTCCATTGATGATGAAAATGCCATCGATACCAGCGGAACGGGTGGCGATAATCTGGGAACTTTCAATATTTCCACCGTGGCAGCGATTGTGGCAGCCGGAGCGGGTGCCCGGGTGGTAAAACACGGATATCATTCGGTCTCCAGTCAGTGCGGAAGTGCCGATGTACTAAAAGCACTGGGTGTGAAGACGGAGCTGTTTCCGGATCAGTTTTATCATATTTTTCAGAAGGTTGGCCTGGCATTTATTTTTGCGCCGCGGTACAAACCTTCGCCCCGCAACTTCGCAGGAATCCGGCAGAGCCTGGGAGCACGCACCATCATTAATATTCTGGATCCATTGACCAAGCCGGCACTCACTAAGCGTCACCTTATCGGTGTATATGATCAGAAGGTTTCTGCTTTAATTGCCCAGGTCATGCAGGAATTTGGAATTTTCAGTGCGATGGTAGTCAGTGGAGAGAATGGCCTGGATGAAATGAACATTTGTGGAAAAACCTATGTACTGGAAATTGAAGGGGATTCGCGAAAAGAATACGAAATATCTCCGGAAGACCTGGGTCTGAAACGCTGGCCCATAGAATCTCTGAAAGGCGGCAGTGCAACCGTTAATAAAAAAATTACTTTAAACATTCTCAAAGGTGAGAAAGGCGGTCCGAGAGATGTAACAATCCTTAATGCAGCAGCCGCATTAAAGGTCAGTGGAATTGTAAAAAATTTGGAAACCGGAATCGAGCGAGCCACTGCTTCTATCGATCAGGGGGCTGCACTGGAAAAATTGCAGCAGATGATTGAAATCAGTTCACAATTGAACTGAGCGTATTTCGCTGGATTCTCAAATATCTACTGAACTTGACGTTCAATTCAAGCAAAAGCATAATTCTGCCGAAAATTAATAATCAACATCATTAATATTGCTGTTTTTTGAAATTGAAAATTTAAATTATGGATTTATCGGGTATTAGGCTGTTAATTTCGCGTCTGGTTTTTGGGGGATATCTGTTTCTAAAGACGGGGACATTCTATGTGAGAAAGTACTGGTATATTGTCATATTAGGACTATTCCTGTCTCTGGTAATTGTCATATATAATTACGCTTTTCCAACCTACCATGAAGACGTATATCAGGATGCTGTGAACAAAACAGTGCTTATACCCAAAGGTTCATCCCTTCGACAGATAGCCCAAATTCTTGAAACGGAAGATTTGTTACATTCGGTGGACTGGTTTATCCTGATTGGGAAAATATCTGGGTATCAGAATAAATTGCAAGCAGGACTATTTTTAGTACCGGAAGGAATGCACCCCTGGCATCTATTGCTATACCTGACTCAACCCAAATTAGCAAACATTAAAGTTACCCTACCTGAAGGTTTATTAGCCAGCGAAATGGCTCAAATTCTATTTCAGAAGCTTCATATTGATTCTGCTTACTTCATGAGTTTTGTGAATGATTCTGCTTTCTGTCATCGGGTTGGTATCGAGGCTAACTCTCTGGAAGGATACCTTCTCCCGGAAACTTATTTTTTTACTTATGAGATGGATGAGGAGGATATCATTCTGACCCTACTCGCAGGAATGTTCTCCATCTTTGAGGCTGATAGTGTACAAAATCAAATGACTCATTTAAAAATGAATCGGCATCAGATTCTCACCTTGGCTTCTATTGTTGAAGGCGAAGTTGTGGTCGATTCGGAACGTGCTCTGGTGAGTTCAGTTTATCATAACCGTTTACGGCGTGGCTGGCATCTGGCGGCAGATCCCACCATCCAATATATTATTCCCGGACCACCACGTCGCCTCCTGAATGCAGATCTGGAAATAGATTCTCCTTATAACACTTATAAATACCGGGGTTTGCCGCCGGGTCCGATTAGTAATCCGGGTAGACTTTCGGTTTTGGCGGCCATATTTCCAGAGCAGACCCGCTATATGTATTTTGTGGCCAGTGGTGATGGTGGCCATCACTTTTCACAGACTGCTGCCGAGCATGCGCAGTGGAAGTCCAAGTTCGACCGAATTCGCCGTGAAGTAAGACGGAAAGAGAGACAAAAAGGGAAATAGATTCTTCCGTATATATGCATATTTACGCTATATTTATTATCAAACTGTATAAAAATACCGTACCTACCAGATTAAGCTTGACAATTCACTAATTTTTTGTAAATTATCTTATGCAGGGAAGAGGAAAATTCTTACACCTGCTAAATTGATCTGAGACAGGAAAATTTTTCTGTCACATTGGTATTTGCCTAAACATTGTATTGCTCAAATCCACCTATTGAAAATTCCAAAAACGGATTTTGAAGCTCATATTTTATAGTTGATACGAAATAATTTGGCAGTTATTGTGAAATAATTCTTATTTTGACGAAGCAAAAAAACAGTAAAATGCAACATATGTGATAGTATTTGAAACATATGTGATAGAGAAAGGCAAAAAAAACCTATATATTCTAATTGAAGATGTTTCTGAGGATTATGGGAATAAACCGAAGAAATAAATAGTACCCAAATTTTATGAGGATAAGAAATGTTTTTAGACTTTCTTGGTGAAAGGTGAGGAGAATTAGAGATGTATCACATTAAACGAAAGGAGGTCAGGCAAATTAATAATCTGTGGTATTTTATTCTTGTCTTGGGGATGATCGGTTTTTGGGGGAATCATTTTTCAAGAGCACAATCGACCTGGTTTCATCCCAGTCCGATGAATTCGTCTAACACTCTAATCGATATTTGTTTTAATGAGCAGGAATACGGATGGGCTGTGGGAGATTCGGGTATTGTCTGGCATACGCAAAATGGTGGAAAATCCTGGGATTCTCAGACTATTGAAAATTATCCGGTTCTTCATGCACTTACCTTTACCGATGAAAAATCGGGTTGGATTGTGGGCGAAGGGGGCCTGATATTACGGACTCAAAATGGGGGCCAAAAATGGATTGTGCAGGAATGTCCAACCTCAGACACATTTTATGATGTGGTTTTTTTGGATTCTCTGCATGGCTGGATTGCTGGAAGTTATTACATTCTGGCGACCCAAAATGGGGGACAATCCTGGGAAGTAAAATTGCATTCCAGAGAACATGTTTTCTACGGTCTGTATTTTTTTAATCCTTCCGAGGGATGGGCAGTCGGGGGATCATCTTTATTCTATACAAAGGATGGGGGGAACACCTGGGAATTATCAGAACTACCAACCCGATCCTGCCTCTATTCCATTTTTTTTCAGGATTCCTTACATGGCTGGGTGGTTGGAGATGATGCTGCAATCTATTACACGGCTAACCGGGGACAATCCTGGCAAGAAATTTACAGTCATCGCCCAATCTGGCTGAATTCGGTTAAATTTTGCAATCCATATTTTGGTTGTTGTGCCGGGGTATTTTATGAAAACTCGGAACTTCAGGGCATACTGCTGTGGACAAATGACGGTGGTGCAACCTGGCAAGAAGAGATATGTGCTTCGCCACTGTATGCGTCCTGTTTTAGAAAGCCCGGCCTCGTCTGGACAGTCGGTGCAGGCGGGTACATTGCTCAACTGGAACTGAAAGCACCTGACTAATCCGGATCTCATGCCCGGTCCTCCAGTATATAAAATTAGGCATTCCCTCAAGATTTCCGTCTCAGGATATAAGTTGATTTTAGTTTACCGGTTTATCAAGTAAACCTGAATACTTCTTTTCCTGATCTTGAACCCCGGGCAGGTGAATCTCAATCCCCTGAGACCGGAGAATACCGTTGGACAGTGTATCAGCAGCAGGAGATTTAGTGTTAAAAAAAGGCCGCCAGTACTCTCGGCGAGGAGATATCACTGGCAGCCCGGACGTCGCGTCAGGAATAGTCAAAGATTTCCTAACGGACCGTTTTATTTTAGCTAAAATCTCAAAATTATACAATGGGTAAAAATATTTGCGGCTGATGCGCTGAAGGTCTCTGGGTCTTTATCATTTTTCGTCCTCAAGTTATTCGAAGAAAGCTTGAATAATGAGAGGCATGAGAATAAAAAAGTAAAACAAAAAATTCAGGGGGTATCATGAAAGCCGCGAATTTCATGAAGACACTTTGCAGTGTACTTTTTGTCATAAGCATGATGTTGTATTCTGCAGCGTTCGGCGAGATTTTATATGTACCGGAGGAGTATCCGACCATTCAGAGGGCTATCGATGAAAGTTTTGATGGCGATGTTATTTTGGTCAGTGACGGAATTTACTACGAATGTATCCAGTTCTATGGTAAACGCATTACAGTAGCCAGTTATGTCTGGCTGGATGGCGAGGAAGGACATATATCTAAAACCATCATTAGTAGCCCCAGAGCAGACAAACCAGAAAACAGGTCTCTGGTTACTTTCACGGGAGGAGAAGATCATCGATCTGTGCTGATGGGCTTTACACTCCGAGGTGGTCTGGGTACACTTCTTTTTGATGGCCTGGTTAAAGCAGGCGGGGCCATTCTTTGTATTGATTCATCTCCTTCGATATTACAAAATCGTATTGAGATGAATTGTGTATCTCATCCATACATCGTTATGGGATCTGGTATGTTTATTGTGAATAACCTGAAGCAGACTGTAAGGGAGCCATTACTATTACAGTGTAATCAGTTTTTCATGAATCAGGCAAGTGGTCAGAAGACCAGCTTTGGTGGGGGCTTGTGCATTGTAGGTAATGTGAACATTTTGGCAGAGAATAACTGTTTCAGGGAAAATAGTAGTAGAGCAGGGGGTGGAATCGCAGTCATAAATGCAGGCGCAAAATTCCATAACAATATTTTCGATCGAAACTGGGCAGAAATCGGTGGTGGCGCCTTCCTGATGCAACATGGTGCTGGCTTAGGTCAAGACCCGATTAATGATGTTGAGGGAAGCTCAGTATTGCCTGAACTCTCGGAAGAAATATCCATGAATTCTATGTTAGATTTTATACCTAAAGCAGATACTTCCCCGCGAATTCAGCCGGAACTCATTAACTGTACTATCCTTCATAATTATACAACCCTATATGGCGGTGGTATTTATTCTTTAAATATAAATACCAAGATTATGAATAGTATCATCTGGGAAAATCAGGCTGGCGTTGCAAGTGACCAGATTGGAGCTTCCGGTGCCATCGATGTCACTTATTCAGATATTCAGGGTGGATGGGCCGATGTCCCCAATACATTTAATTTTGATAGTGATCCAAATTTCTTTGAACCTAATAGTTGCTATCTTTGTGAAGATTCGCCTTGTATTGATGCCGGAAATCCTCACGAAGAATATTTTGATCCGGAAGACCCGGAAAGACCGGGTTATGCTTTGCATCCTGCCTGGGGAACTGTTAGAAATGATGTGGGTGCTTACGGCGGCCCGTGTGCATGCTCCTGGAGTGCGAGTTTGACTCCAGAAAAGGTAATGGGGATCTCGCCGGAGCTTGAAATAGTCCCGGATGCCGTTGAACTGTTCCAGAATTATCCAAATCCCTTTAATCCCACGACCTCAATTTCTTTCAGTCTGGATAAACCCACCCTGGTTGAGCTGCGCATTTTTGATGTTCAGGGTAGAGAGGTGGAAACCCTGATTTCTGAAGAGATGAGTGCCGGGGTACATAAGGTTCAGTGGAATGCGAATCAAAGAGCGGGAGGTGTATATCTCATACAATTAAAAACTGCAGAGATCATGCAGGTTAAAAAGATGATTCTTGTGAAGTAATTTGGGTATAGGCGGTCTTCACTGACTGCTTTCTACCCCCGCCCCCTGTCTCTCACCAAAATTGGGGGAAGAGGCAGGGGGTTTCATATTCAAGATATTGAAAAAAAATAAATTTATATTTTATTTGGTTTATGTCACCTGCTTCCCGTTTTATTTTTCATTGAAAGTATTATTTGGTTATTTTTAGATCCCTTAACAAAGTCAGGGTAAATTTTTCTAATTTTTGATAACCTGCCTCACTCACATGACTGCCATCCTGCTGTGTAAATCGCCATTTTCTAAATCCCCAGCGGTTTGTCAATATGGGTTCCAGATCAAGTAACGGTAAATCCTGTCTTCTGGCATATTCCCTTAGCCAGTCATTCATTCTTTTAATATGGTGGTTAGTAAAATCAGTATAACTCTTTTTTCTTAATATCCGGCCCATTGGAATCAGGCACCATTCCCATAAATTTTTACGATAAGAAATTGTAATCTGGGTAGCCAGTATGGGAACAATATCCTGTCTCATTGCCATATCTACCATCACTGTGAAATTTTTTTGTATATTACGTAAAGTGTCTTCGATGTGAGATCGGATACCGGTGGTAATATCGTTGCTGAAACCCCATATGATTACATAATCGGGTTTTTGCTGCAGGACATCTGAATCGAATCTCTCGACCATTCGATCCGTAATGTCACCCTCAACACCTTTATTGAGAAATTCTATGTGATTTGGTATGTGCAGCCGCCACTGCCGAGCATAGGACATGCCGAGTAAGACGATTTTTTTTCTTTCATTATTTTTTCGCATCTATCTCTTTAAAATTCCCATATTTGAAAAAATATTTTACTTGATATATAACTTCATTAAAAGAGTCTTCGAGATGTGGGATGTCAATAGTTATCGTCAGCTTTCCTTTGATTCCCCAAATATTTGAATTGGTCTGTTTATAGAGAGCTAATGTTGGAACTCCTGTAAATCCGGCCAGGTGACTGACGCCAGAATCATTTCCGATTAAAAGGATCGTTTGTTGCAACAATGTTAAAAGACCGGATAGATTGAGTGGCTTGAATGTCAGGAAATCCCTTAACTCAATTTCTAATCTTCGTGCGTATTCCGCAGGTCCTAAAACAAAAGCTATTTCATGTTTGGTATGTTTACTGATCTCACGGGCAATTTGAACATAATAGGAGATCGGATAATTCTTTTCAGAACTCCCGCTTCCGGGATGGATGAGAATATATCGCTGTAAGATGTTTGGATTGGGGCGATCGTAGGTGATCTGATGAGGCTGGCGAATGTTATAGTATTTGCTGACCTGTTGCCAGTAAAATTGGGTCATTGGTCTTGTCTGGTTTGATTTCCGGGATATCTGTACGACCGGTAAGCTGCAAATTGTTCTCAGCAGACTTATACTGGGATCCGGGTCGTTTAACCAGATGATAGCGCCCCCAACCGTAGATAAAATTTTGGGTATTGATTTTCCTGACCAGAATGAAAGAAGCTCAGGAGATTCCTGATCGATTGTGCTATCGAGTAATCCGAGATGTTGTGCTAATTTTACGATTTCCGGTTTCCCTAAACCGATAAAATGATAATCTGGATAAGATAGTCGCATGGCTGCAACGATGGGCCAGGTCAGGACATTGTCTCCAAGTGCGCCGGGATGATAAAACAAAAATGAGTGTGGTGAGTGTTTGATCATTTCTTAATAAGGTTAAGCAGGGAAGGAATATTGACAGAACTTAAGGAGTCACTCCGGAGAGCGACTCCGCGGTTTATATATCTATGATGCAAAAAACATGTATCGATTATCCTCAATATCCGCTTTTTCTTTTAGCTGTTCATACCATTCTGTAAAAAAGCGTTGTGATTTCTGATTTAACAGCCGGGTTCGGATATTTTCTTTTTGAGCCTTGAAAGCTTCTTCATTAATAGGGGTTCTTTGGGTGACGGTGACAAAATAAAATCCTCGAGTCGATTCTAAAATCGGGGAAATCTTACCAATTTCCAGCGTAAAAGCGGCGGCAGTGATCTCTGTGGCACGTCCGATTTTCGGAATGGACTGAACGCGAGTGAATTCAGCTGTTGAATCGAGCATTAATTTTCGGGTGGTATCGGAAGCTGCAATTTCAGATAATGACTGGTTTGAATCCAATTTACCCTGAACTCCCATGGCATATTCTTTTGCCAGCTCTTTTCTTTTTTCTTGTTCAATTCGATTTCTGCATAATTCACGCACTTCATCAAAGGGCTTATATCCTGCCGGTAAGATTTCGGTCAGTTCAAATACAACGTACCCTTGTCCGGTCCGGTAAACTCTGGAAATTTCCTGATCTCCCGCCTGGAAGGTCCACTCTGCAGCGGCCGTCAGCTGGCCGAATCCAGGAATATAATTTGTTTGGGTAAATTCAGGAGTCTGTTTAATTTCGTATTTCAGATTATCTGCGGTTATTTTAAACCCGCCATCCAGGGCTTCTTCGGCGAAATTATTGGCCAGGTTCTGAGCCGATTCGATTGTTAATGCGCTGGGAGCGAATTTGAACAGAATGTGTGAAGCATGAACCTTTTCCTGTCCATCTTCGATTTTTTTATCATGAATTTTAATAATGTGCAGGCCAAAATTGGTCTGAACCGGTCCCACGATTTCTCCCTCTTTGGCAGCGAACGCAGCGTCCGAAAATTCTGTAACCATTCTGCCACGTTCAAAGTATCCCAGATCCCCGTGATTATTGCGCGCTGAGGGATCTTCAGAAAATTCGTCTGCCAGTTGAGCAAAATCTTCTCCGGCCAATGCCTCAGCTTTCACATCTTCGGCCAGCTGACGTATTTTCTGGGAATCGGCCGGGGAAGGATCACTGGAAAATAAAACATAATTAAGACGCCGACGTTCTTTTAACTCAAATTCAGATTTATTTTCGTTGTAATAACTCTTTATTTCCTGATCGGTCACCGTTACGGAATCGGTAAAAAATGCCGATACCGGAACATGTAGATATTTAATTGCTGCTTTCTGATTCTGACCCCTGAAATCATCAATGATTTCCTCTTCAGTTACCATCACGGAAGCAGTAATAATATTTTGCAGTTTCTGAAAGGGAAGAATTTCTCTGATGTATGCTTCCACAGGTGTCCAGTCGATTTGCGGATTGGACAGGGCTTGTTGGAATTTGGACATATCAAATGATCCGTTGGTCATAAAATTAGGATTTTGACTGATAGCCGGAGGAAGACTTTGCGGATTTTGACTGATTTGCATAAAAACTTCCTGATCGGTGATCCGAATATTTCGTTTTTCGATCTCTTCACTGAACAGAACCCGCTGTACATATTGTTCCCAAACCTGATCCCGAATTTGTGCCAGTTTTTCTTCATCCGGTTCCTGGCCGCTGCTCTCTCTCTCCTGCAGATATAAATTCTGAACGGCCTGCTGAAAATCCTGTATCGTTACTTTATTTCCATTAATTTTCCCTACCACATTGGATTGGCTTTTTAAACCGGTAAAGTCCATCCCCCATTCGAACACCATCAAACCGACAAAAGCGATCACCAGAATCCAAATAAAAATAAACGTCATTTCACGCAATTTGGTCATCATAACGCGGATATCTCCTCTTCTATATCTTTTATTTTATACAGATTTCAAATTTAAAGTTATCACAAAGTAAAACCAAATAAAATTATAATTCTGCCCCTCTGTTTGACTCTAAATTCTGTACTTTTTTTTGGATGACTCATCGTGTTTTTTATGAATTCGGAGTCCACCTAGACCATATTTTCGTTGTAGACTTCCGCATAATTCTGTATTTTACTGGGGTCATCAGTCATATGAATAATGGGTCGGTATAAACAAATTGATCACACGGCAGATATCGCAGTGTCGGTATCCGGCAGTAATGTAGAAGACCTCTTTCAAACTGCCTCGCGAGCCTGGCGCCAGATTGTTATGGGGAATTCTGAAATTGCCGGGGTTGAG
This sequence comes from bacterium, assembly GCA_020350205.1. Taxonomy (GTDB): domain Bacteria; phylum Calditrichota; class Calditrichia; order RBG-13-44-9; family RBG-13-44-9; genus RQOF01. The sequence goes on along the minus strand of CP070707.1, from coordinate 2,545,381 downwards.
AGTCAGGATTTTACTCTGCGCTCAGAATCGTTGGAAGAATTACTGGTAGAATGTCTGAGTGAACTGAATTATCTGCTCATCGTCAAACATTGGATATTTCAGGATTATAGTAATTTGCATATTACTAGACTGAGTTCAGATTATAAATTAACCGCCAGAATTTCCGGAGAACCCCTGCGGAAGAATAAGCACCGGATTGAACTGGAAATCAAAGCGGTCACTTTTCATCAAATGAATATCAGGAAAGCTATGCGACACCTGGAAACCATCATTATTTTTGATATCTGAGTTAATAAAATTTTAGAGGAAAGTTTATGTTTGCAGCTGGATATGAATTAAATCCCATAACTGATTATGTATGGGAAATTTCGCCCAGCGGGGGAATGCGGGTGCCCGGAAGAATTTATAGTTCGCGCAAGATGATTGAAAAATACCTGCAAACTGATGAAAGTGTCAAACAGGTGGTCAATGTCGCTCACCTACCGGGAATTCAGAAATATAGCCTGGCTATGCCGGATATCCATTGGGGATATGGATTTCCGATCGGAGGAGTGGCAGCCACTGACATTGAAGAAGGTGTCATTTCACCGGGAGGTGTTGGGTATGATATAAATTGCGGGGTTCGACTCATCCGAACCCAACTTAACCTGGATCAGACAGAAAAAAGATTACAGAAACTTATTGAGAATCTCTTTCAATCGATACCAACCGGTGTCGGATCCTCAGGGGCAATTCATAAACAATCCCCGAAGGAGATCAAAAAGATTTTACAGAAGGGGTCATCCTGGGCAGTCGAAAACGGATTTGGTGAAGCAACAGATTTACAGTTTACCGAAGAAAATGGTTGCCTCTCTCAGGCAAATCCGGAGGTGGTTAGCCCACGTGCGATTGAACGTGGGCAGGATCAGGCGGGTACGCTGGGCTCTGGGAATCATTTTTTGGAGATCCAGGTAGTCGATCAAATATTTGATGAGAAGGCAGCCGAGATATTTGGATTGTTTTCTGGGCAGATTACAGTGAGTATCCATACTGGTTCGCGGGGATTAGGGTACCAGATTTGCGATGACTATCTGAAGATTCTGGTAAAAGCAATTCCCAGGTATGGTATCTCACTTCCGGATCGGCAACTTGCCTGCGCCCCGATTCAATCTCCAGAGGGTCGGGATTACCTGGGAGCGATGGCGGCCGCTGCAAATTTTGCCTGGAATAATCGTCAGATTATTATGAGCCTGGCTCATAAATCTTTTGTCAAGACGTTAAACATGAATTCACGAGATCTGGGTTTTGAATTGGTTTATGACGTGTGCCATAATGTTGCCAAAATAGAAGAGCATCAGATTGGCGATGTGCGGAAAAAAGTGTGTGTGCATCGGAAAGGCGCCACCAGGGCTTTTCCGCCGCAAAGTTCACAATTACCCATACGATATCAGCCGGTCGGTCAACCGGTTCTGGTACCGGGTGATATGGGGCGATATTCTTTTGTGGCGGTTGGCACTCAGCAGGCCATGGAGGACACATTTGGAAGTACCTGTCATGGAGCCGGAAGGGTTCAAAGTCGTCATCAAGCCATAAAATCCGGAAGAGGAATGGACCTGATAAAGGAATTGAAACAAAGGGGTGTTATAATACAGGCCAAGGGGATGAAAACAATAGCGGAAGAAATGCCTTATGCATATAAAGATGTGGCAGATGTGGTCGATGTAATGCATCATGCAGGCATCAGCGGAAAAGTTGCCCGTTTGCGCCCGCTGGCGGTAATCAAAGGATAAATCATGGCAAGCACCCAACACAAGCTGGAATATTTTGGATACCGGATCATTGAAAAATTAGTTTGTTCACTACCTGATTCTTCCCTGGCAGCTTTTGCCCGACCTTTTGCATTTTTCATTTTCTATGTTTTGGGTATTCGCAAGCAGGTAACTTTGCAAAATCTGGCCATCGCTTTTCCGGAAAGATCACTCTCCTGGAGAAAAAAAATAGCCTATTTCTCTTATTTGCATTTTTCGGTAATGATTTTGGAGTTTATGAAAATGCAAAAATGGAGTCAGCAGAAAGTCCGTTCAAAATTTCGACTGGCTGAAACGGATAAATTATTGCAGGTGCTGAAGAATGGCAACGGTGCCATCTTGGTTTCAGGTCATTTCGGAAATTGGGAAGTTGCCATGGGATATCTTTATACGTACCGACTCAGATCAACGGCTATACAACAGAATCAGCAAAATGATTTAATCAATCAAAGGATGAAATCACTTCACCGGCAATGGGGAATTCATATTGTGGATACCCGGGGAGCAGTTAAAAACTGTGAGATTGCACTGGCGAACGGCAGGATTATCGCATTATTGGGAGATCAGGACGCTGGCCATCGCGGGGTGTTTGTACCGTTTTTTTCACGATCCGCGGCCACTCATGTGGGTGCGGCGGTTTTATTTCTCAAAACCGGAGCTCCATTATTTCTGGCGACGTGTTATCGCGTCTCTCAGCAGCAGTTTGAATTCCGTTTTCAACGGATTAACAATTCCGGGATCAACTTGTCCCCGGAAGATAATATCAATCGAATCACTGCACAATTGATGCGCCAACTGGAAGCTGCGATAAAAAAACATCCCGAACAATATTTCTGGATGCATAAGCGCTGGAAAACTGTACCAAAGTAGATTCACGTCTATCCCCGTTTTTAATTATATTCCTTCAATCTGACAGAACATAAAAATTTCCCACTTCATTTTCTCCAGGTTTTAAATTTACGACCTACTGGGTGATCAATTCGACCCACTCGTCGAACTCTCCGCTTGGTATTTAAAACACACAAATAATATAATTCAATAATATACAATATGTTATGAAAATAAAATAAAGATTGGCACAGGAGTTGAATAATTTATCAACGAAATTCATTTTGCACCAAATTAACTGAGAAGGAGGTTTTATCATGAAGCGCATTATTCGGATTATTTTCGTACTGGGAGTAAGTTTTGCTTTCTTAAGCCAGCTTATGGCTCAGGAAGCAGAGGAAACCAAAACGCAAACCAGAACACAAACCAAGTCCCAAACACAGTTGAAAGACCAGAATCAGGTACAGACTCAGCTGCAGACTAAAAATCAGCTGAAAACTCAGACTCAGACCAAGACTCAGGTCAAAACCCAAACCCGTACCCAGACTAATAACGGAACTGGGAGCGGTTCCATGAATCAAAATCAGTATCAGTTTCAGTACCAGTATCAGGATTTGAACGGTGACGGCCTTGATGATCGATTTCAATATCGCTGGCGGCATGAGGTAAAAAATGCATATGCTCCAGGTCAGGGAAACGGACAGCAGGGAACCAGAAGTGGTCAGCAGGGTTTTGGTCCGCAGGCTGGTAGTGGAATGGGCACCGTAAGCGGCAAAGGTAATCTGGGTGTGATGCCCCAATACAATGGCGGAAATGGGTCTGGAAAATCGACAGGTCAGGGAGGTAGTCAGAGTCAGGGTGGCAACAATGGTGGTAATGGCGGTAAATAAAGTGTAGAGCCCTCCATAGTACCTACCGGGCGAGGTTCCCATGTAACGGGGAGCCTCGCTTTTTTTATAGGTCCAGGTGTTAAATTAGGGACTGTAATTCGGTCGTTCTTTCATAGATTTGTTGCTCCATACAGGATAAAACTGTAACTTTTATATATGAGGAAAATTCTCGCCAAATCTCAATTTATCCAACCCCGATTTCTGGCGCTGGTTTTTCTGGTTTTGGCCGGAATCATGGTGAGTTCTGCTATCATCGAGCTGCGTCAAAGCCGTAAAGAGTTACTGGAACTGATGGAAAAACAAGCCCACACTCTTTTGGAGACCGTACACCTGGCATCTACCAACACCGTCATGACTGATATTTTAATCGAAGAACTGATTGAGGAAAGGCTCATAAACAATGCCCAATTTATCCGAAGAATTTATGAACAGGGGGAAATCTCAGACACTTTTCTTGAGAGATTTGCCCGGGAAAATCACCTCTTTCGTATAAATATATTCAGATCTGATGGGAAGAAACTATTTTCTAATCATGTATCAACCGCAGACCACCCCGAAGCGAACGAGAAGGCTGAGGATATACTTGAATCGCTTTTTAAGGGGGAGACCGATACGCTTATTATTGGATTAAAGGCCGCACGGTATGAAGAGGGATTCAGATTTGCAGTGGCCGTGGCTGCCCGTGATCGAAGCGCCATTGTTGTAAATTTGAATGCCGATCAATTATTGGAGTTTCGTAAACGGATTGGATTTGGAAGTCTATTGAGCAGTTTAATTGAAAATCCTGGCATTGATTATGTAGCCTTGCAAGATACCTCCGGCATCCTGGCAGCATCCGGAAATATTGAGGATCTGGAAAGGATTACAAGTTCCGAATTTTTACAGCAGGCTTTGAATACGAATCAAATGAATTCACGCCTGGTCGAATTTGAATCGGAAGAGGTGTTTGAGGCGGTTCATCCATTTATTTATGAGGATGAAGCGGTGGGTTTATTTCGAATAGGATTATCCCTGTCGCCACTGCAAGCCATTAATAAACGTATTTATCGTCGAATCTCCTTCATCAGCCTGATCCTGCTGGTGATTGGATTTATCCTGTTTACCCTGCTTATCATTCGACAAAATTTTGATGTTGCAAAAAAGCAGTATCAGGTTGTTGAAACCTATTCCCGCAATATTATTGAAAATGTAAGTGATGCGATCATTGTCTGCGAAGGGGAAGGAGAGGTTAAAATATTCAATGATACCGCATCTCAGTTATTCGAGATAAAATCCGAATCAATTATAGGGAAAAATATTAAGTCTCTTACGAATGAGATTGACTGGGAAGATCTTTTTCACCAGCAGGTCAGTATGCAGGAGATTATCCTCGGAATCGGAGAACAGGTGAAATATTTATTGGCGTCTCACAGTCATTACCAGAATGCAGATGATATACTCACACGCGTTCTGGTATTTCGGGATCTGACAGACCAGAAGCGGCTTGAAGCTCAGATTCAAAGACGGGAACGTCTATCCGCTCTGGGACAACTGGCCTCGGGTGTGGCCCATGAAATTAGAAATCCTCTGAACGCCATTGGCACTCTGGTCCAACAGTTGGATCGTGACTTTAAACCCCAATCTCAGGAAAAGGAATATCATCAATTGATGCAATTAGTATATACCGAAGTTAAACGCATGAATCAGAGCATTGAAAATTTTCTAAGATATGCGCGACCGGAAAAATTACATCCTCAGCTTTTTAATCTGAAAAAATTTTTAGGTGAGTTTGAGAAGGAATATCTTTCAATGATGCGGGAAAAAGGTATTACTTTGAAGGTGACACTGGATTGGAACGGTCAGGTCCAATGGGATTCAGGAAAAATTCGGCAAGTACTCAGAAATCTGATGCAAAATTCAATGGATGCTATGACCGAAGGGGGGGAGATTACAATTCAGGTATCGGAAGTAGACAAACAATTTTTAAAGTTGCGCGTCGGTGACACCGGACCCGGAATTGCTGCTGACATTAAAAGAAAAATTTTTAATTTATATTTTACCACCAAACCCAGTGGTACTGGAATTGGTTTGAGTATTGTGCAGCAAATCATTGACCAGCATGATGGAAATATTTCATTTGAAAGTCAGGTGGACCGGGGCACGAATTTTATAATTATGTTGCCTCACAGAGTAAATTCGTAAATAATGATATGATTTTATGAAAGAATCAAAATCACATCAATGTAAATCGTAATCAAGAAAATCTTTATAAGACGGATATTTTCAAATATGAATTCATTTAATATCCTGATAATTGACGATGAAGTATCCCAGTTGACTTCCCTGGAGGGTTTTCTTAAACGTCGGCATTACACGGTTTTCACAGCATCCAGTGGTGAGGACGCCTATCAGATTGCCAAGGATCGGGCTGTTGATCTCATTTTGACTGATTTCCGGATGCCGGGTTGGAGCGGTTTGGTGGTTCTCAGAAAGATGAAGGAATTAAATCCCGATATGGAAATTGTGGTTATGACGGCATTTGGCCGGGTTGAGGACGCTGTGGAGATTATGAAAGCCGGCGCATATGATTACTTAGCAAAACCCATCGATCTGGATGAGCTGGAAAATCTTATAAAAAGGGTACAGGAAAAGCGTCTGCTGGTGGTTGAGAACCGTCAATTGAAACAGCAGCTGCAGGAACGATTTAAGTTTGATGCCATTGTCTCCCAGAGCGGTGAGATGGAAGGTGTTTTGAATATTGCCGGCCGTGTAGCCGGTTCCAAAGCGTCTGTTTTGATCCGGGGAGAAAGTGGAACAGGCAAGGAATTAATTGCCTCAGCCATTCACCACGCCAGTCCGCGCAAAGATCAACCTTTTGTTGTTGTCAATGTCGCAGCGCTTTCAGAAAATTTAATCGAAAGTGAACTATTCGGGCATGAGAAGGGTGCTTTTACTGGTGCATCACAACAGCGTATTGGTCGATTCGAACAGGCACACGGAGGGACATTATTTATCGACGAGGTTGGTGATATCCCTGCATCGGTTCAGGTGAAACTTCTCCGTGCTATACAATTTGGAGAAATTGAGCGTGTGGGTAGTCAAAAACCGATAACCGTAGATGTTCGAATCATAGCAGCAACTCACCGAAATCTGGAAGACATGATGCAGGGACAAAAGTTTCGGGATGACCTTTATTACCGACTCAATGTGGTTTCCATTCAGGTACCTGCTTTACGGAATCGAAAAACTGATATTCCGATTCTCACCGAGCACTTTATTAGGAAGTACAGTGAAGAAAATCAAAAATCAATTACCGGAATAACGCGCGAAGCACTTGACCAACTTATGAAATATGATTTTCCCGGTAACGTCAGAGAACTCGAAAATCTGGTTGAGCGGGCCGTCGTCCTGAGTCGCACTGAATTCATCACGGTCCCGGATTTACCCATGCAAACTCATCCGATTTCCGAGAAGGAGATTCTGGACCCGCATCGGATGACGGGGGGGTATGAAGAAAAGGTTCGGACATTTGAACGTGAATTGATATCAACTGCACTGGAACAAACTGGCGGAAATAAGAGTGCTGCAGCAAGGCAGCTGGGCATAAGCGAGCGGCACTTACGCTCGCGTTTGAAAATACTGGGTATGCTGTAAAATCTTAAAGGTTGTGCATTGGGAAATTTCAATTTTCAATAGAAAATTATGTAAAATTCTGATGATTCTTGGTTACTGTACTTGAAAAATAAATTGTTTCGCGCTTTAGAATTCTCCATCCCATCGTCCAGGTATAATTCTCAGCATGGTTTTTCTGAATCTGAATCGACCTGTGGGACAGACGGTTCGACCTGATAGTCGAATCAGAACAGCACAGGGAAATAAATCATTTCTCCTAAACAACTGTATATTATTGAGTTAATAATATATCAACTGAGTTGGCACGCTCTTTGACTAATTTATAGTAAAATATTTACTTATCTTAATTCAAGGAGATGTC
>CP070707.1:2530306-2537803 GCA_020350205.1 bacterium | reverse complement strand
GCGTTGATCCAAATCAGCAGTACTGCCATAGTAATATTTTTTTGTTTTTTCACTCCAGAGGATATAAACATAATACATCAGCGGAGAGGGTGGGATTCGAACCCACGGTCCCCCGCAAAGGGGACACGCGATTTCCAGTCGCGCCCGTTCGACCGCTCCGGCACCTCTCCGGTAAATGCAAGTGAGAAGTTAGAGGTTAGAATTTAAAAGGAAAAAACCTTAAAGACATTCTCCACTTCTTACTTCTAATTTCAACCTTCTCACTTCTTAGTTGCCTCTCCCCTGCTCCGATCTAATTAGTTTTCCGTAATTTACGGAAAAAATCAGACAAAATAATCGAACATTTGTTTTCGAGTATTCCCTTCACCAGTTCCACTCGGTGATTTAGACGCTCATCCTGTACGATATTGTAAAGCGTTCCGGCAGCTCCTGCTTTAGAATCCTTCGCACCATAAACTAGCAATGGGATTCTGGCCAGTACAACAGCACCCGCACACATGGGACATGGTTCCACCGTTACGTATAACACTGTATCCAGCAAACGACGCGACCCCAGATAATCCGCTGCGGCGGTTATTGCGATCATCTCTGCATGCGCTGTGGGTTCCTGCAATGTTTCTGTTAAATTATGACCGCGCCCGATAATCGCATTCTGAAAAACCACGACCGCTCCGATAGGGATCTCCCCTTTCTCATAAGCGATTTCAGCCTCACGAAATGCCTGTTCCATCCAGTATTCATGATTCACTTGCAACATGACCCGCCAAACTTACAAAATTTATAAAGAGCAGACAATATCAAACAATTATTCATTGGAATAGGTAATTTATCCGCAACATGAAACCACAACGCTTCGGAATTTTAATAGTCCACACCAGGCTGGGCCAGAATCCCCTTTTGAAAAGGATGTTTGATCTCCGTCATCTCGGTGACCAAGTCTGCGATTTCAATAAACTTCTTGGGGGCATTCCTGCCGGTAAGGATAATATTCAGATATGAAGGGCGATTCCGGATGACATCAAGCACCTCTTTAACGGTCAGTAACTTTTCCTTGATAGCTACATTCACTTCATCCAGAATAACAATATCATAATCCTGATCCATATTATCGCGCACATATTTCAGAGCCGTCCTGGCAGCTGTGATATGATCCTCAATGGGTTTTTTGTCCCCCATAATCCTGACAAATCCTTTCCCCATTCTTTTTAAAACAAAATTAGGTGCCAGTTTTTTGTACCCTTCCAGTTCTCCATACATCCAGTCACCTTTAATAAACTGTACCATGAGTACTTTCCAATTATATCCAATGGCTCGAACCACCATCCCCAGAGCAGCAGTGGTTTTACCTTTGCCATTCCCGGTATATACAATCACCAGTCCTTTTCGTTCTTCACGTGGTACCGCCTGAAGGGACATCCATTCTCCTCTTTTTTGGCCCAAAATATAACTGCTATACAAACCTATCAAAAGTGCTTTTTTGGAATTATAAGCAAATTCTTCGGGACTGCATCGATGAAAATTTATCAAACTCAGGCAATAGGAATTTCTACCCAGAACAGACTGCCTTTATCTTCTTCACTTTTCAAGCCAATTTTTCCCTGCAAGACCTCAACCGCGTGCTTCACAATGGAAAGACCGAGACCGCTCCCTTCAAGGAATAGATAACGGGTTGATTCTACCAGATAAAACCGCCCGAAAATACGCTCTCGTTGTTCAACCGGAATCTCTCTTTATCCAGGTTAGATAGCAGATTTTCTACCATAAATACTGAGCGGTTTGTTATTCCATTCGTTGCTTAATCCCGGTTGATCCCAGGTAGTGATGTGGTTGGGATAGTTTCTTCTGCGATTTTTGGAGAATACGGCGTCAACCTCGGCTAGTGACAGGCATTTCAAGGGATTATCTGTATGGACAAAAACCGCCACCGCATCCAGAGAGGTCCGGATCACAGTGGGTTTAAACCCATATTTCGATTCAAAGGCATCGATCTCCTTGGCTTTCAAGGGACCGGGATATGGGTCCGAACTGTGCCGTTCCTTCAATTAGCCCCGCGGTGCAGTGGAAGAGCATTTCCCTTCTATTTGAATATTGACTAGTGGATAGAATTTTTTAAATTCTTCCTACCAGAGTGCCATAAGGTTATTCATGGTATCAGGGCCGTTTTTGTCGGCGTTTCCACTGATACCCATCACCTTTGTATATTCAGGCAGATTTGAAGCAATCCCAATTGCCTGGAAAAATAATAAAAGGAATGGGTCAATCCAAATGCAAACAGACCAGATAAAAATAACCAGAGGGATTCACCCATGAGCATACTCCTTATTCAAAAGTGTGTATCAAAGACATAATTTTGATGTTACAATTCGATTAATATTATTAAAATTTTAAAAATTCACCGTAAACTGAGAACGGATACGCCAGAAAACATCCTGCTGTTTCGCGGCCGGATCGACAATCTCGGTATTGATCTGCAAACGAGAATTCTTACCAAAATAGACAGCCGGTCCAAACCGATAGGCGTTGCGCTGGTTGAGTTCATTGGTATCCACATCAATATAGGAAATACCGGCAGCAATTTCGAAACCACTCATACCTCCCCAGGATTCGAGCTCCTTTTCGAACATTTTTTTCCAGCGTCCGGTCAGATCCGCCGCGATATAGTTCTTATTTTCCGCTGATTCAATATAACTTTTACTAATGCTTCCAAAAGCTATTCCTCCCTCCAGATCGACCCCGGAGGGAAGATAGATGCCAAAATCAGGTGCAATGATGGTATTCTGACCTTCGTTGCTCAAAGTATCTACTTCATTTCCTACAAAATTAACTGCTCCGGATAGTCCTACCTGTACTTTTTCACTAAAATCATAATCCAGTCGTCCGGTATACATTTTTCCATTATTACGAGTTAACTGAAGCTCAATTTGATTCTCATCCCGGAGAACTGTGGCAATTTCAATTTCCGAATTTCCCTCTCCGGAACCATTTGAGTAATTCAATGCAAATGATAGATTGGAGGTGATATTCCCGCCAAATTCTGTACCAATCTGTCTGGCCGAGAGCAGATTAAGAATTAAGAACGCCGAGGCAGCACTTCTTTCTACCAGAATCAGATCGCCGGAAGACCTTTTGAATTCTTCGCGCCAGACAGGCACTTTAAACTGCCCGAAACGCACATAATAATTTTTAAATAATTTGAGTTTTGCTTCCGCATCTTTCAGACGGGGCGAATTATCGCGGGCTTCCACCTGCAATTTGGCTGATAGAAAGGGTGTCAGTTTAGCATCCACCTGGAAGCGACCCCGGCGGATACGAAAGCCATGATACGTTAGGGTATCTGCCGTTCTGAAAGCATCATTATAAAAATGCTGTAACTGTACCCTGCCGGATAATTTTAACTCCATGGAATTCTTGGTTTTCACATCCTGAGCAGATGCATGTTCACCAGTAGTAATGAAAAGAAAGATGAATGAAAATAATGACAAATAACACTTTTTCATTTTTTCTCCTTGAGTTTTAATAAATTATTTATTTATGTTTTGTAAATATTTTCAGTAAATTTTATCTATTAAAATTACAAAACGGTTACACTTTTATTAATTTTTTATGTAATCAAATGTAGCACTTTTAATCCTAAGAATTCTTTCAGCGGGGTTTCCCTTATCTCTAAGAAATGTGACAATTATTACGTTCTCAAAATATACTTATCTCATTTTTTCAATAATTTAACCTATTAAAACCATTATATTATATAATGAATAATCTTCGGGAATTGCTCAACAAACTACGTTTTCCTCTGAATGTAATAAAATTGATTTTCTTTCTGTATTTGTTCATGTTCAGCCTGGAGTTAATGGGTACTTCCCTAAAAATGTTTGGTAAAGATTTCGCCCTGACACTAATACAAACCACCACCAATCCAGTTGTTGGATTATTCATAGGTATTCTGGCGACCTCTTTAATACAATCTTCTTCTTCGACCACATCTATTGTAGTGGGCATGGTAGGTGGGGGTGCATTAACTGTTCCCAATGCAATACCCATTATCATGGGGGCAAATATCGGAACCTCGGTAACGAATAGTATTGTATCACTTTCACAAATAAATCGTACCACCGAATTTAGAAGGGCATTTGCGGCAGCAACCGTCCATGATTTTTTTAATGTTTTATCAGTGATTGTTATTTTTCCTATTCAATATTTTACCAACTATCTGGGAATCCTGGCGGACTTTCTGGGTAAAGAATTTCAGCTCATCGGGGGTTTACAATTTTTAAGCCCTGTCAAACTTCTTACCAAACCACTTGCTAACTTATTAATTGAACAGATAGGAAATCATGCCTGGATTCTTTTTTTTCTCTCTTTGGTTCTTTTATTATTATCTCTAAAGCAGATGGTCGATGCATTAAAAATTCTGGTTGTGAAAAGGGCTGAAGCCTGGTTTGATAGATACTTGTTTAAAACTGCAATACGGTCATTTGTCGTAGGTCTTTTACTCACTTTCATGGTGCAAAGTAGTTCGATCACGACCTCTCTTGTGGTCCCAATGGCCGGTGCCGGGCTTCTTACTCTCAAACAGATCTTCCCCTATACTCTTGGGGCCAATATTGGTACCACGATTACCGCCATACTGGCAGCATTAGTCACTCAAAATCTGAGTGCCATCGTCGTGGCATTCAGCCACTTATTTTTTAATATATCAGGAATTATCATCTGGTGGCCACTCAATTTTATTCCGATCCGAATTGCAAAAGAATTTGCTAACATGGCGACAAAAAATAGAATGATCCCTATAATTTATGTGATTATTTCTTTTTTTATAATTCCGATAACAATAATATACTTTTTAAAATAAGAGGCTTAAAATGTTCAAACAATTGATGGGTATCTTCAGGAAGGATTCACTTATGGATCAATCCTATAAACGATCCTTCCAGATGTTAGAAATTACCCGGGAGATGTTTCTTAAAGCAAAGAAGTCGCTTCGTCATACGGAAGACAATTTGATTGATATTGATATTTATAACAAAGATATCGAGGTCAATAAATATGAACGGGAAGTACGAAGAAATGTTCTTAACCACTTAATTTTAAGCGGAAAGGAAAACCTGCCTCAGGGACTCGTATTAGTCAGTATTATAATCGATATTGAGAGAATTGGAGACTATACTAAAAATATTGTTGAATTGGCTTTAAATCACCCTGATAAGCTTGAGATTGAAGAGTTCGAAACAGATCTCTTAAAAATTGAAAAAGCCGTGAACGAATTATTCGAACAGACTCAGAAATGTTTCATGAACAGTGATACTGTACTTGGTTTAAAACTTATAAAAAAGTACAAATGGATCAATCGACTGTGCGATGAAAGTATCCTCAAACTGGTTAAAATGAAGGGGGATAAAATAATTGTTGGTGATGCCGTTACTCTGGCACTTTATTTTCGCTGGCTGAAAAGAATCAATTCGCACTTGCGTAACATTGTAACCAGTGTAGTCAATCCATTTGACAGAATTGGTTTTAAGCCTAAGAAAAAGTTAATCGAGTAAGTTGAGTAATTATTAGAATAGTCATGATCCATATTACCCGGATCTTTACTTTTCAGTTTTTGACGATTTTGAGTGTATGTCTTCTTACCTTCAAATTATTTTTCCACAAATTCAATTCATTTGTAGAGATGTTATTGTCTGATGAAGGAATATAAAGAATTCATCTTCCAGCTGGTTAAAAACAGCTCGAAAACAATAATGTATTACTTTCGAAAAGAAATATCTGTTGAGATTAAGGCAGATGGTTCTCCTGTTACCATCGCCGATAAACAGGCCGAGGAGAGCATGAGAAACCTGATTATGGATCGGTTTCCAGACCACGGTATTATGGGGGAGGAGTTTGGAACTCATCTTGCCGGGGCAACATATCAATGGGTTCTCGATCCTATTGATGGAACAAAAAGTTTTATCCACGGTGTACCCACCTTTGGAACACTCATCGCACTGCTTCATCAGGGGCAGCCCATCCTTGGGGCTATCCACTTACCAGTTCAGAATGAATTGCTTTTAGGCGATAACCAAAGCACCACACGTAATGGGCAATCGGTCCGGGTGCGGGAATGTCCGGATATTACACAGGCGACTCTATTAACTACTGATCATCTGAATATCATTCATCATCAGAATGCTGAAAAATTCAACCAGCTCATCAAAAGAGTAAAACTCTATCGAACCTGGGGAGATTGTTTTGGATATTTTTTGCTGGCAACCGGGAGAGCTGATATTATGATCGATCCCTTTATGAAAGTATGGGACACCATGGCCTTAATCCCGGTTATTCGTGGTGCTGGGGGAAGGATCAGCGATTACTACGGCAATGATCCACTCGCGGGAAACAGTATTATTGCAGCCGAACCCAATCTACATCCCTTGATCATTTCCGCCCTTAATGTTTAAGTGAATTTAACACATATCTGAATAATTATTAGTCAGGATTAATTACTTTGGGGAAATTCTGCAGTCCTAAAAGATTTGCAAGAATTTTGGCAATATCCGTATTGTCAATGATCCCACTAAATGATTGAGCGCCTGACCCAGCGGCAAAAAGCGGTACCATTTGGCCGGTATGAGACGTGTAATGCCAATCAACCTTTATATTTTTACCATCCACATCCCCACCAGTAATTAAAAGACCTCCCGTTTCATGATCAGCAGTAACAAGTATCAGGGTATTTTTATTATTCTGTGCAAATTCAAGCCCCACGGCAACAGCACTATCGAAGGCGGCCATTTCCCGGACCAGTGCAGGGAAATCATTATCATGCCCGGCCCAGTCTATCTGACTGCCTTCCACCATAAGAAAAAATCCGTCCGGATCTTTACCCAAAACCTCTAATGCCTTCCGCGTCATCTCGCAAAGGGTGGGCTGTAGTGTCCCTTGCTTCAATTCCCCCAGGGCAAACAATCCAAGTATTTTATTTGAAGTAATTCTTTCCAACTGCTTTTTATCATTCACAACCTCATAACCCAATCCACTTGCCATTTTTAACAGATTGAGGCTATCAGAACGTTTACTTCCCGACATTTCCTGGGGGAGGAAATATTGCCTTCCACCACCTAAGATAACATCAACTTGCTGATGTATTAATTGCCTGGCAATTTCCGAGTGTTGACTTCGTGAGGGCACATGGGAGGCGAAACAGGCCGGCGTGGCATGAGTTATACTGGAAGTGGCGATTAATCCGCTCGATTTGCCCCTTTCCATTGCCGCTTCCAATACAGTTTTAAAAACAACAGAATCCCGAGACATACCCACCATGCCGTTGCGGGTTTTATATCCGGTGGCCATGGCCGTGGCTCCAGCCGCAGAGTCTGTGAGGAGTCGATCAATCGAATGCGTAGTCACCAGGGTGGTTACCGGCATTTTTTCTATTTCAAATCTGCCCTGTACTCCCAAGAGATAGATCCTGGCTGCCATGATCTGAGATATCCCCATACCGTCGCCGATATAAAG
>CP070707.1:2520517-2530206 GCA_020350205.1 bacterium | reverse complement strand
GAAATTGAGTCAGCTCATATATACCCAAAATTGACACGCTTAGGTGTTGATTGTGAACCGAAAGAATTTTAAATTGAATGGGTTTAAAAATAGGAGAATAAAATGACTAAAAGGAATCCATTATCAATAATCCTTCTGATTCTGTTTCCCATTTCAGTTTGCTGGAGCCAAGAAATGAGCAGTAATGTTCGGGAAGTTAAGGAAAATATTTCGACTTTTTCCATTGTTGCAGGAGATCCGGATCGCGGGGAGTTGGGAATTGGCGTTGCTTCACGTTTCTTTGCCGTTGGAAGTGTGGTCCCCTGGGCAGAAGCAGAGATTGGTGCAGTGGCCACTCAATCTTTCGCAAATACATCCTTTGGATGGAAAGGTTTGGACCTCCTTGCCAACGGATTAACGCCCCAGGAGGCATTGACTGTTTTGTTGCGGGAAGATGATAATCCAGCCAAAAGACAGGTAGGAATTGTCGATCATTTGGGCAGGTCGGTTACTTATACCGGCGAAGAATGCATTCACTGGGCAGGAGGAAGGAATGGCGATAACTATGCTATTCAAGGCAATATTCTGGCCAGTGAGGCGGTGGTGATCGCCATGGAGAAAGCTTTTTTAGAGAACAGCGGGACATTGGCTGAACGGATTTATGCTGCCCTGTTGGCCGGAGACGAAAAAGGTGGTGATTCCCGTGGAAAACAATCGGCTGCTCTCATCATCGTTAGAGAAGGTGCAGGATATGGAGGCTACACCGATCTCGCTATTGATATCCGTGTAGACGATCATGCGGAGCCTTTTCTTGAACTGGGACGCTTATTACAAATTGGCCAGATGAATTATGCCTGGAATGAAGGCTGGACCTTGTTTACCCAGAATAAATTTCAGGAGGCTCTCCCTCCGATGCAGCGCGCTATCCAATATTCCCCGAATAATCCTGAATTGCTTTATGATCTGGCAGTCATCCAGCTTGCTGCGGGAGATACAGAAACATCGCTCATGACGCTGAGGCGGGCGATTGAATTAAATCCAAAGTTAAAACTCCAGGCATCGAAAGACCAGGATCTGGATAAACTTAAGGAGAATCCAGAATTTCAAAAACTGCTTAAAAACTAGCAGAATGTAATTGATGTGGTGGCGGCTGTCTCAATAGAGTAAAAAATTGCGTCTGCGCGTATTAAATTCACTACTTTCAAGTTCCATTTTCTGCTGTATCTCAGATAAATTGGTCTGTTTTTCAATCATTCTTCGCAGCCAGCTATTTCCCAGAAGTATGTCGATCGGTAACTTGTGATACTCATATTCATAAGGAGGATCATTCCAGCGGAATTTATGGGAATAGTGTTTGAATACTTCCATCAAAACTGCAATTCCAGTGAGTGACGGTAGGAATTTTTCTCTATTCGTAGGATGAATAAAACCGCCCTCACAGAGTTCATTTTGATGCTTCTGGAAAGTTGGTAAAAATTGAATCGGTCTAAATATTACTCCCGGTAATTTTATAGAATTCAAGTTATTACACATTTCCCTACCATTAATCCAGGGCGCCCCAAAGATTTCAAATGGCCGGGTTGTCCCCCGCCCTTCGGATAGATTTGTGCCCTCCAGCAGACACATGCCCGGATATACCAGGGCGGTTTCCCAACTGGGCATATTGGGCGATGGCATGGCCCAGGGCAGTCCGGTTTCCGGATAATACTGATGTCTGGACCACTCTTTCGTTAATATAATCTGACATGAGAGTTGTGGCATATATTCCTGATGGAGGTAATTGGCAATCTCGCCTAATGTCATCCCATGCCTCTGCGGGAGCGGAAACAATCCCACAAAACTGCGAAAATTATCTTCAATAACGGTACCCTCGAACTCTTTTCCCCCTATCGGATTGGGGCGGTCAAGAATAACCACATCAATTTTCCGTTCCAGACATGCCTCCATCATCAGAGCCATTGTCCAGATGAAGGTGTAATAGCGAGATCCAACGTCCGGGAGATCGATCACCATTAGATCAATTTCCTTCAACATATCTTTGGTCGGTTTACGATGTTCACCATACAACGAAAAAATGTTAAGTTGGGTATGAGGATCCTGATATCCTTCCCACTCAATCATATTATCCTGGGTATGACCCCAGAGTCCGTGCTGTGGTCCGAAAACCGCTTGTATTTTCAAAGCTCCTTTTTGATGAAAAGTTAATAACAGCTCTAAAATGTGAGTACAGTGTCGGTTAATGGTTGCCTGATTGCATAATACACCGATCGATTTTCCTTTCAGAATGGAAAATTCCTGACGCTCTAATACATCCAAACCTGTTAAAACTCTCAAGAGTTCCTCCGGATATTTTGGAACCAATTTAATAATAATTCCCAAATTTCTTCATCCTTATCGGAGATTTTTGCAGACACCGGCAGCGATTCCAGAAAAATCCGACCGTAAATTTTTTTAATGATCCGGTTGTCCAAAATAATCACCACACCGGTATCGGTGGTGGAGCGAATGAGCCGACCAAAGCCCTGCCTGAACTTTATGACCGCTTCCGGTACGGTGTAATCCATAAATGGATTGCCCCCTTCGCGTTCAATCATTTCCGCTTTGGCCTGAATGATAGGATCTGAGGGCACATCAAATGGTATTTTGGTCAGTAGTAAAATTTCCAGGGCATTTCCCGGTATATCCACCCCTTCCCAAAAACTATCTGTTCCCAGTAAGAATGAATGGGTGTTTTTTTTGAATTCGTTTATTATGGAATAGCGACTTCCGCTGATTCCCTGGGCCAACAGCGGAATTTGTTCTGATTCAAAGGACAATCGCAATGCCTGGTAAACATCATTCAGCATGGAATAGGAGGTAAAAAGAACCAGGGTACCTCGCTTTTGTTCTTTTTGTAGCTGTAATAAAAATTCTTTTAGGGTTGCCCGATAATTGGCTGCCCTTGGATCCGGAAAATATGAAGGTATAAGAATCAGGACTTGCTTAGTATAATCAAATGGAGAGTCTAGTAGATATGTTTGCAAGCGTTCAGGTTCCAAATAATTCAGACCGATTCGTTCCTTAAAATAATCAAATTTTTTACCAACCGTGAGAGTTGCCGATGTGAAAACAGCAGATTTTAATTTTGAATAAAATTGTTCCTGCAAAATTTCGGAAATTTTGAGGGGCACCGTATATAACCGGCTGTCGTCGGAATCTGCCCGACTGGGAAGTTCAAACCAATACACCCAGTCTTCCATTTCTGCCTGGATTAGAAAATGCAGATTGTTACGAAGGCCATCGAGTTTTGTATACTGAGCGAGCAGCTCCTGATACATTTGTTTTTGATAGGTAAAACTCTCTGCTGCTATTTCCCGAAATAATTCCAGTAAATCATGAATTCCATTATATAGCCTGTTGAGATACTCATTGATCTCTAAATAATAGGTTTCAAGTTTTGTGTAGATTCCATCACTGCTTCTGTACCGGAATCGTACACTGTAATCATTGGATGCCATGTCCGGGATCATAGATCGGAGGTAGGCAGTCAATTCCCTAAAAAATCCCTGGGCCATTGTCCAGGTGGTACTGATCAGGGGAATGATCGTATCAATATGACCAAACACCAGTTCCTTCTGGGAGTTCTCCATTTCACTCAACTGTATTCTCTTCCGCAGTTGAATCAGAATACCTGTCTCAAATCTTTCCTTGGAATATAATTTTTGAAAGGTTTCCTTAAAATCCCATATAGTGATCTGCGCTCCCAGATACTCGGTGGCAACTTTTTCAATATTATGAGCTTCGTCAAGAATAACATTGACATATTCATTCAACACTGTATGGTCAGTCACCAGATCCGAGAAGAGCAGCGAATGATTCACCAGGACTAAATGGGCATCTTTGGCATTATTTCGGGCACGCCACAGAAAACAATCCTTATAATATTTGCAGCTTCGACCCGGACAATAGTTGTCTTCCGCGATGAATTTACTCCAAAGCCCCGGATTCCGGTCAGCTGCAAATCCGTTATTTTCTGAAATATCCCCGGTTTCAGTTTGTTTAAGCCACATAAATAGCGGCAGAATCTTTATTCGCTCATAAGGTGTCAACCGATATTTCAAGTCACTTAAGATGGTAAACCACTTGTCCAGACATAGATAATTGGCCTTCCCTTTTAATAGTACCGCTTTAAATTTTTCCTTGAGGATGCTGTGAAGGATCGGTAAATCCTTAAAGAACAGTTGTTCCTGCAGATTTTTAGTATTGGTACTGATCACTACCCTGCCATACGGTCCGTAATTTTGAATACTCCATCGAATTGCTGGCAACAAATAAGCCAGCGATTTTCCCGTACCTGTTCCTGCTTCAACCACTAGAAATTGGGATTTATTAAATGTCTCTGCAACGGCACCAGCCATCTGGATTTGGGACTGCCGGTGTTCGAATTTACCGAACGATTTTTCCATCTCACCGCCAATATCAAAGAAACGGGATATTTCCTCCGCTGAAATATCTTCTAACTGAAGATGCCCTGCTTCCGGAGTATCATCTTCACCGATAATATTGTAGAGATGGGTGGAGTATAGAACACTCTCCTTGTCCAGACTGGGTTCAATATGATATTTTCCAGATGCCAGAAAGCCCTGTAACCTCATGAAAAATATTTTCGTCGGATCATCCGATGGGTCGAGTATTTCCAGAATTTTACGTACATCTTTAAATTCTGTCCTCACCGCAATTTCTAACAGCTGAAGAAAGATTCTGGCTGCAGCTTCGGCATCCGGTAAAGCCCGGTGATGATTTTCAATTTGAATGTTAAAATATTCGGATAATTTTCCTAAAGAAAATGAAGATTGAAACGGAAGGTAAATTTTCGCTAAAAGCACCGTATCATATATGTCATTGGTTGATAAAGCCCATTGCCGATCATCGGAATGGTAATTTTTCAACCTTGAAATATGTTCTTGAAGGAATCCGAGATCAAATCCTACATTATGAGCAACTAGTGGGGATTGTCCTATAAATGAGATGATCTGGTCTGCCACTTCAGAGAAAGTTGCTGCGTGTTCTACCATGTCGTTGCTGATTCCAGTAAGCCGGGTGATATGGAGGGGAATCTCGCGGCTGGGGCGGATAAGCAATTGCAATGTTTCCGTTGAGACACCCTCATGAAAGCGAACAGCTCCTACTTCAATAATATCATCTTTTACATTGTCCAAACCGGTAGTCTCGATATCCAGTGCCACAAATTGACTTAAATTCAATTCTTTCAAAATTTCCGGTTGAATCATACTCTCATCCGACATTGAAAATTTATTGAAGGCTCATATATTTTCCGACTTCAAAACCTTCATTAATTTTAAATATTTTTTTGGACAATATAATTTTAAAATAAACATTAAAAGAGTATAAAGCTCGACCCTTGTTTCTTCCTGATATCGGCAGAACTTTGTGAAGCCAATAGCCTAAAATCTTCTCCTGTCCCCATTGTTCAATGAGGGAAAATTGTGGTAAAAATTAAGTAACTCATAGAAATATTTTTATCCAGTGATGAACATAATGATAATAATAGTATATTTATATTCACCTGTTTTAAATATAGAAAATAAAAAAGAGAATTTCCACCGCTGATTAATAAATTGAGGACATAAACTAGTGAAGTGAGACGTTAAAAAATAATCTGAGCAGGGTTTCAGAATCAGGCAATCTGCAATTCATTGGGTTTGTGTATCACCACCCCCTGGTCTTTAATTTCACCTCGCACGAATTCTTTAATCTCGATTTTTCCGGCGTCAAAATTCTGCTGAAGAGATTGGATTGCGATTTGAGGATCCACTAAATCTCCGCAGGTAAATACATCAACCGCGGCATATCCATATTCGGGCCAGGTGTGGATGGCAAGATGAGATTCTGCAATAACCACAACACCGCTGATTCCATGAGGATTAAAGGTATGAAAGGTGGAGCTTACAATAGTTGCGCCACACTCCAAGGCGGCTTTTTTCATAAAAAGTTCGATTTTTGCAGAGTCATTTATGATTTCACGATTACAGTTAAAAAATTCTGCTAATATCTGACGACCTAAAGCATTCAATTTTCATCAGCCTCCTTATTTTAATAGTTGACCATTAGAATTTCTGCATTTTTCGCTGCAAGGTTTTTTATACTGAGCCGATTGTCAAAAAAAATGTAAAAACTGTCCCCACGATTCAGTATTTTTTTTTCATGATCCACTTTTACTTCCACCTTGCCTCTCACAATAAATCCAAATCCTTCATCCTCTCCAAATTCAGTATCAAATTTTGAGTGGGGTTTAAGGGTTAAAAATAAGGGTTCCATTTCCAGATACTTCATTTTGGGAATGATGTTTTCAATACTATATTGTTCACTTTCCTGATTGACAATTCTATCTGAATGGGTAAACAATTTTTTTTCACTCTCTGACATATCACTAAAAAAAGCGGACATCTCCACGCCCAGCACATCGAGAATCTGTTTCAACGTCGTTACCGAGGGTACAGTAAGATCCCTTTCCAGTTGGGATATAAATCCCTTTGTAATCTCGGAATTATCAGCAAGTTCCTCGATGGTCAGGCCCCGGAGCTTCCGCAAACGACGTAATTTATTCCCAATCTGCATCATTAACCTGTTTAATATATTAAATAAAATATTTCTTTTATGAAAAATAATTTAGAAATCGCATGAATTATTTGCAATATTTATTTATAAAACCGAGAAAAAATCTTTATTACAGGCATACATAAAATCAGTATACGTGATTTAATTGGACAATATTGATTGTAAACATGTAACTATTAAGAGTCTCTTGACTTTTTTCATTATATTAATTAATTTAATTTTGTGATCTGTAATGCAATTTGCTTCCAATAATACATTAAACTTTATAATATTAAACTACATCTGAGGTAGATATTCATGGTAAGTAGGTGTAACATTCTGATACTGCAACTTTCGTTTCTTTTAAGTATCCTGTTTTGCGTACAAACGTTTGCTGGTACACCACAATGGTACCAGGCGTATGAAAGTGGTTTATAGGCCATGGTGGGCAATGATTACCAGAGTGCGGTAAACTACTTTAACACTGCCTTAAAAGATAAGAATAAGGATTCCGGAAAACAGCGCGCGATGGGTACGATTTTTGTCGAATACTACCCGCACCGGGAGTTGGGAATTTGCTATTATTATTTAGGAAAACAGCAAGAGGCCCTTTCCGAACTTAACATATCGATGAGTCAGTCACCCAGTAACCGGGCCCGGCAATATTTGGATGAGGTCAATAAAGGAAATATTCCCGCCGCATCCGCTGAAACGCCATCGGAACCTGCTGATAATTTAACGGCCGGGGTCACAGCAAGTGCAGTCACCAGCAGCGAAGTGACCAGTGCCGAAATTATTGGTGACCGAATGAGTATCGCTGTGTTACCCTTCGATAGTAAAGGATTGGGAAATGAACTCGGTTCCATTGATCTTTTAGACAAACTGATAACCGGATTTGTCAATATCATCAGATTTAAGGTCATTGAAAGGGCTTTGCTGGAAAAAATACTGGAAGAACAGAAACTGGGAATGAGCGGTGTCATTGATGTCTCCACCGCAGCAGAAATTGGTAAAGGAATAGGGGTGGACGCAGTGGTGGTGGGAAGTGTTACCCGCGCCAGCAATGCACTCAGTATTGATGCCCGGGTAATTGATACCGAAACTGCCGCCATTCTGACAGCGAAAGATGCTTACAGTTCAAGCATATCTCTGCAGGATGTCTCCCAAATGGTAGGAGATGTTGCGCAAAAAATCGAGAACGAATTTCCTATTTTAAATGGCTATGTCATAAACGTGTCCAACAGCGAAGTAACCATCGATGTGGGCCGCTCCAACGGATTGAAAAGAGGGATGAAATGTCACGTCTACCGGGAAGGCGCTCCCATCGTTCACCCCGTCACCGGAAAGGTCATCGCCCGGGAAATAGATGAACTGTGTGAAGTGCAGGTCACCGAAGTATTTGATGTTTATGCCAATGCTAAGATTGTTCAATCAAAAGGAGGGATACCTAAAGTCAGGGATCGAATCATCACCAAATAGACACCTGAATTTATATTTATTAAATGAGAGCAGATGAGGTATCATAAATAACCCAAAACAAATTAATGATGGAGGATTTATATGAGAACTGTTATTGCGTTTTTTCTGATTATCGGTCTGGTATTTAGCGCCAGTGATGCTTTTTCACAGCTTTCCCGGAAAAACCAGTTCGAAATTTATGCGGGTGCAGCTTTTCCCCTGAGCCCGGATGAGTTTAAAGATTACTACAAGATGGGCCTCAGCTTGAACGCTCAATATGTAATATTTCCGACTCCAAGAATTGGTATACCGATTTTTGCCGGTTATGAAAGATTTACCGTCAATACAGATGCCATTAATGATGATTTTAGGAGTGAACTGGTAGGTTTTGTGTTATATGATGAGTTCGGCAACTATTTGGGGGAGATTACAGATGCCAGTGTGGATGCAACCGGTGCCTCTAGTGCCATAAAATTCGGGGCTGGTATCCGACCCTATCTTACACCGCCTGAAGCGTCAACCCAGCTGTTTTTGTTTGCCAATGCCAGTTATAATCTCCTAAAAACCAAAGAAGAATTCAATGGTGGGAATGTAACCGTAACGGATGCTTTCCAAAATGAATATGTATTCGATCTGGTTCAGGACCTGGGTTTTCAGACTGAAGAATATACGGATGATCTCAATAAATTTGGTATCGGATTTGGAGCCGGTATCGAAATACCAGCGGGATCCAGCATCAACCTGATTTTTCAGGCAATGTACAACATGATCTTCACCGAAAAAGAAACCGATGAGTTTACTGGCGAAGAATTTGGGGGCACCACATCTTTCATTGGTGTGACCGGTGGAATTGTGTTCTAATTATTTTTAAAAGTATTCTCATAAAAAGCCAGTTATGTAAAATAACTGGCTTTTTTTTCGCATAAATCTCGAACAGTGTTTAGAAGGGAAATTGCATCAAGGAATATACTTTATAATTTTTGAGGAGGCTCCGGGCCTTTAATTCGGTCAGTTCAATCAGAAAAGAGAAACCGACCACTTCACCCCCTAATTTATCAATCAATCTGGCAGCCGCTGCGGCTGTTCCACCGGTGGCCAGTAAATCATCCACAATCAGTATCTTTTCACCTTCTTCAATAGCATCACGGTGCATTTCTATGCTATCCTGGCCGTACTCGAGATTATATTCTTCCGTTTCAACTTCAGCCGGCAATTTGCCGGGTTTGCGAATCGGAATAAATCCCAGATTCAGTTTATATGCTAAAGCGGAACCAAAGATGAAACCACGGGCTTCAATGCCAACAATTTTATCAATTTCCAATTCCCGGAATGGATCGTACATCTGGTCCACCGCCTGAGCAAGCAATTCCCCATTTTTTAATAAGGTCGTTATATCTTTAAATTGAATTCCCTTTACTGGAAAGTCTGGGACATTACGGATAAAGCTTTCAAGACTTTTCATTTTTTCCTCAATTCAGTAAAAGAGCTTTTGATTGAATGATTCAATACCCAGTCTCAATGAAAAACGTGTCGTATCTTCCTTTATAATCGTGCCATTCCACCTCAACTTTATCAACCTCTCCGAAACGCGGGCCCTGGTTTAGAATTTCGATCAATCGTTCCAGCTGATCACGAGGACCTTCCGCGAAAACTTC
>CP070707.1:2513548-2520417 GCA_020350205.1 bacterium | reverse complement strand
TTCCGAGGATGCATTTCACACCATGATCAATTCTTATACCCGTGAAGCAGGTGTGAGGAATCTGGAACGTCAGATTGCCACAATTATCCGGAGTGTTGCCAAGGATGTAGCCTCCGGCAAAAAGGAAGCAACTACCATCGATGAAAAGCAGGTAACCCAGATTCTGGGACCAATTAAATTTTACAGTGAAGTTGCAGAACGAATTGATGAACCCGGGATTGTTACCGGTCTGGCCTGGACACCCATGGGAGGTGATATACTGTTCATTGAAGCCAGTAAAATGCCAGGCAAAGGTAATTTAATTCTGACCGGACAACTGGGCGATGTCATGAAAGAATCTGCCAAAGCGGCCATGAGCTATATCCGAGCTCATGGTAAAAATTTTAAACTGGATGAAAATTTCCAGGAAAAACTGGACATTCACGTGCATGTTCCTGCCGGAGCTATCCCTAAAGACGGCCCCTCGGCGGGTGTTACATTGTTTACTGCTTTACTTTCACTTCTCACCGAGCAAAAAGTCCGTAATGATATTGCCATGACCGGTGAGATAACCATGCGGGGTAAGATTCTGCCGGTAGGGGGAATCAAAGAAAAAGTACTGGCCGCACACCGGGCTGGTATTAGAACTGTTATTCTGCCTGAGAAAAGTAAGTCAGAAGTCCATGAAATTCCGGAAACGGTCAGGAAAGAAATAAAATTCATTTATGTCAAGAACATGGATGATGTGGTAAACCATGCATTTAAAAAGAAAAAAATATCCGGGAAAGGGGATGTTGTTTCACCTGAGATTCGCGCCTAAATATAGGTACAAGAAGTAATCAAGGTGGTTTGATTTTATGGACATAAAAAAAGATTATTATAAAATACTTGGCATCAGCGTGAACGCCAGCCAGGAGGACATTAAGAAAGCATATCGTAAGCTGGCTAAAGAGCATCATCCTGATGCAAAAGGGGGGGATAAAGCGGCGGAGAATCGCTTTAAGGATATCAGTGAAGCATATGCTGTTCTGAAAGATCCCAAAAAACGAAAAGAATACGATCTTCTCCGTCAAAATCCATTTGCAGGGGGTCAGTCCGGAGGATTTAACTATCAGGATTTCCGAAGTCCGGGTGGCGGTTTTCGGGTCAATTTTGGAGACGCAGGTAATGATTTCGGCCTGGATGATATTCTAGGGAGTTTTTTCGGTTTTGGTAAAAAAAGAGGTGGATCTCAACCTGATTTTGGCGGCGATCCTTTCCGGCAATCCAAAAGGCGGCCCCCTCAAAAAGGTGCAGATTTTCAGGCAGAAATAACCATCCCATTCGAGCTGGTAGTTAATGGTGGAGAAACAACCGTTCAAACACCCACCGGAAAAAAGATTAAGTTGAAGATTCATCCCGGAATGGAAGATGGTAAAAAGGTAAAAATGACCGGTCAGGGCTCACCCGGACAAAACGGAAGCCCTTCGGGAGATTTATATATTATTATTCACGTGGCTAAAAATAGTGATTTTGAACGAGATGGAATTGATCTTTATACGAACGCGGAAATAAATTATGCCCAGGCTTTGTTAGGTTCTGAAATTGAGATAACCACTATTAACAATAAAAAAGTAAAACTGAAGATTCCTGCCGGAACAGACAGTGGCAAAACCTTCCGCTTGAAAAAATTAGGCATTCAAAGCGCTCAGGGAACCGGAGACCTTTATGTGAGAGTATTTATCACATCACCCAAGAATCTTAGCAGTCGTAGCAAAAAATTATTTCAGGAATGGGCAAAATCAGCCGGTCTGGAGGACTAGGCCAAAGAGATTATCTTGTCTGCTTGACTTTAACAATTCATATTTGATAACCCCCACATTCCAATATACACCGATTGTGGGGGTTAATGCTTTTCAACAGAACAATCATTGCATGCATACTTAGAGCTTTGTATAATGAGAAACTCATGAATGGCTTACCTAATAATGAAACAAGACCAGAATTTTTAATCGATACAATGGTTCGCGGTTTAGTGCGCTGGCTACGTTTTCTGGGCTATAAGGCGTGGGATGCCGGTACACTAAATGATGCAAAAACAATTATTCAGAAAAATCCTAAGATCATCCTTTTAACCTGCAGCAAATCACATCTTGAACAAATTCAACCCACCCGATATATGCTGCTGCTCGAGGACCACCTGGAAAACCAATTGCACAAACTCAATTATGAATTTGGTATTTTCCGGGATATTCATCTTCTATCGATTTGCAGTTTTTGCAATATTGAAGTGAAATCTGTAGATAAATCTGAAATTGAAAAAAATATTCCGGAACGAGTTGCAGAAAACTATGAGATATTCAGACAGTGCCCGGAATGCAAAAGAGTATACTGGCAGGGAGGCCACATTATTCGGTTGAAGGACAAATTAAGAAGAATGAATATTCCGATATCAGATTTTGATTCCCCAAACAGCAAACCTTAGAGAGAAAAGAATTTTTATTTAATATTACAAATATATTCGATTAAATTCCACCAACGCATGAAATTCTAAAATGGATGGAATTTTAACATAATTACCAAGGAGCTCTTATGATTGAGGAAAAACTATTCCAAATGGTTTCAGCGAAAATTGATGGATTTCGAGCCAATATGATTGAGTTTCAAAAAGCAATTTCCAGGATACCTGCCCTCAGTCCTAGCAGTGGTGGTGATGGTGAATGGGATAAGGCAATGTTTATCAAAGACTTCTTACATAAAAAGGGAATTACCCGGATAGAACAGGTCGACGCACCGGATTCTGCAGCAAAAAATGGAAAACGCCCTTCCCTGATTGTGCGATTCCCCGGGAAATCAAACAAACGAACCATCTGGATCATGTCGCATACCGATGTTGTCCCGGCAGGAGATCTGAAAAAATGGGACAGTGACCCCTGGGAAGTCAAAGAAAAGAATGGGAAACTTTACGGGCGCGGGACGGAGGATAATCAGCAAAGTCTTACCAGCAGTTTATTTACAGCAATCGCTTTTAAGGAACTAAATATTAAACCGGAGTACGATCTTAATCTAATTCTGATAGCCGATGAAGAGACCGGTTCACAATTCGGGTTGAGCTATTTGTTAACACATCACAAAGACTGGTTCAGGAAAGAAGATATTATTCTGGTTCCAGATGCCGGGTTACCAGACGCGACCCAGATCGAAGTCGCAGAAAAAGGAATTGTCTGGATTAAATTTTCCACCAAAGGTAAACAGTGCCATGCCAGCACTCCGGCAGCAGGAATTAATGCATTCAAGGCTGCATCGCAATTGGTTGTAAAACTCCAAAAACTCTATGATATTTTTGATGCGAAGGATGATGTATTTGAACCTCCTATCAGTACTTTTGAACCGACCAAAAAAGAGGCCAATGTTCCCAATGTCAACACAATTCCGGGTGAAGACATCTTTTATCTTGATTGCAGACTTTTACCGACCTATACAACCGATCAGTTATTAAAAGAAATTCGCAAGATGTGCGAGGAGGTTGAGAGTGACTACCAGGTAAAGATCGAAATCGAGACAACTCAGCGTGAAGATGCGGCTCCTGCCACACCGGTAGACTCCCCGGTAGTCCAGAAACTGACTAACGCAATCAAATCGATCTACAAGGTTGATCCGGTACCCATGGGCATTGGCGGTGGTACGGTGGCAGCCGTATTCCGGAGGGCAGGTTTCTGGGCCGCTGTCTGGTCAAAAATTGACGATACCTGTCACCAACCCAACGAGTATTGCGTCATCGATAATATGGTAAATGACTCCAAGGTATTTGCTCATGTCTGTTTACAAAAATAGATTAGTCTGAAGTTTTAAAAATAAGTAATAAAAGAGAGGCGATCCAGATGATCGCCTTTTTATTATTACACTCAACTGAACAAAAAGTACTTTAATACTTCAGTTTAAGAGGTAGTTTTAACTCTTCGATGACAATTTTTCATGGTACAGATATCACAGGGATAGTCTGTTTTTAATACTTTATTACCAATACCAATAATTCCGCTAACCGATTTCAGGGGTGTCATGAGGGCACTTTCAGTCAGTGAGATACCGCAAAAATTTTCCGGGAGCAGCGAGAAGAGCTTGAACTGCTCCTTGACATTCCACCCACAATAACCCGGACTAAATCGGTTGGTCATTTTCAATGGGTGTGAGGAAATTTTATCTTGAAGATCGATTTCCAGCTGGTCTGCGGCTGCTTCCGCCACTTCGGATCCGATAAAGTCCACTACATACCCGGCCGGATAGTCACCCACATCAAATAATTGTCTTGACCAATCTTCAAACGCTGGACCTGCAGTTGCTGCGAAAATTGCCACAGTTTGGCTGTTGATCAGTTGACCGCCAATAATCTTACCTGTTCGGAAATCAATATCGTCAATTCGGAAACCGTATTTCTTAAGATGAAAATGTTGCGGTGGGATAATTATAAATCCTGCCAGAATATCTACTTTTGCCTGGGCCTCTTTTAAATGGGTATCTATCGATTCTCTATAGGAAGGAGGAATCTCCTTCTCCCCATATCCCATGGCCTGAACCAGAATAGTTGTTGACAGATTCAGCTGATTTAATTCCAGCTTTAAACTCACCGGTTTAAAGAGTTCTTTATCTGATGAATTGGATAGTTGCAATATTTGACCCAAACACCATTATTTTGTTCATAGTTTGAACGTGAACTGGTATTGATATCGGCGGGGAAGAAAGATCAATCCACAATTTTATTTTTGTTGGTCAGAAAATAAATCAGACCGACGATCATCATCAGTCCTCCCCACCAGATTGCCGGATATAATTCTGACAGTATGGTTTTCGTAAGCGGCGGTGCAACCAATTGTACAATGCCGGACAGGAACACCAGTCCTCCCATTATAATCAGAATAATGCCTACAAAATACCAGATTGTTTTTAGCTCTGAGGTTTTATTGGCCATCGGCTAATCCTTTTTTACCAAAAGTATATATTCAATATTGCAAAAATCAATAAGGCGATAATGGCTACAAATCCGGGTTTTCGATAGAAGGGTACGGATTGCAGGGACACTTTTTCAGTAAGTCCTTTAACC
Organism: bacterium; assembly: GCA_020350205.1. GTDB lineage: Bacteria > Calditrichota > Calditrichia > RBG-13-44-9 > RBG-13-44-9 > RQOF01. The sequence continues at coordinate 2,515,361 of CP070707.1, read as the reverse complement.
AATCCGACCAGTTCGGATTCCGCTTTCGGTTTGGTAAACAGACTGATCACCACCGTCAAACTGAAACAGATGAGCCAGGCCCACCAGGCTCTCCAGAGATTATGACTCATTTCAGATGGATTCTGGCTGAATGTTAATAAGGCCGGATTAAGCCAGGCGAATTTTATCCCGATAAACATATAAAAAGAACTTGCCATACCGGCAATTAATCCCCAGAATGCCCCGGCCGAGGTGGCTCGTTTCCAAAACATACCCAGAAGCATGGTGGCGAACAAGGGAGCATTAACCCAGCTAAATATAGCCTGAATATAATCCATGATGGTGCTGAACTGCATGGCCGCATAGGCAGTAAGAATACTCAGGAATACACCCACTACCGTGGTCACACGACCCACCCAGATCAGATGCTCGTCAGTGGCATCTTTCTTGAACAGCACCCGATATATATCGTAGGTCCAGACAGTATTAAAGGCACTCACATTACCGGCCTGTCCGGCCATAAATCCTGCTAGCAACGCGGTGATACCCAGTCCAATGAGTCCGGGAGGAAAATAGCGGGCAATCAGAACCGGCAGGGCGGTATCATTCCAGGGTTCTCCGCTGCTGGGATGTGGTAATAGTTCGATCTGTCCCAGGTCCTGTAATTTCCAGGCCACCAGACCACCCACTACCACAATAAATGGTAATGCCATCTTGAAAAAGGATGCATAAATTGGCGTTTTTCTGGCGGCATCCAGGTTTTTTGCAGAAAATGCCCGTTGAACAAGCAAAAAATCGGTGGTCCAGTATCCAAAACTCAAGACAAATCCCAGACCCAGGACGATGCCCAGCCAGCTTACCCCCATTTCGTTAGCAGAAGCGTGGCCAGCGGTAGCCCATAAACTTCCCAGGCGATCCGGCAAACCGCTGAGTATAGTGTCCAGTCCACCCAGATCAATGATACCCAGGATGGAAATCAGAAAGAGTCCGAACCAGATCAGAAAGAATTGTACAATTTCGGTAAAAATGGCGGAGAGAAGACCACCCAGGGTAATATACATGCCGATGACCGCGGCGCTGATCCAGATACTGAGGTGAAGATCCCATCCCAATACCACATAAAATACCAGAGCCATAAGGTACAAATTTATCCCGGACATCAGTATAGTCATAATACCAAAACTGAAGGCATTAAGTAAACGGGTTTTTTCATCAAAACGCAATAGGAGATAACCGGGGATGGAATGAATTTTTGAACTGTAATAGAACGGCATCATATACAAGCCGAGGAAAATCATGGCTGGTATAGCTCCGATCCAATAGAAATGGGAGACAAACATACCGTATTTCATGGTACCACCGGTCCAACCCAGAATCTCAAGAGAACCAAGATTTGCTGAAACAAAGGCGATTCCGGCCACCCAGGCTGAATTCCGGCGTCCTGCCTCGAAGAAATCCTCTTTACTACCCATAAATCTTCGCAGGTAATATCCAATCCCCACAACGAATACAAAATAAACGGCGATAATCAGCCAGTCGAAAAGTGACAGATTGAGTGTTTGCATAGGCCTCCGGTATAAAGGAATTTTAAATGGGTCATGATAACACATAAAATAAAAAAATGTCAAGCCCTATTTTTGAAAAGTGAAGATTTTATAAACAAAAATTTGAATCACATGGCAGGCTGGAATTTAGAAGTGAGATGTTTGTGGTTTTAAGTGAGAATTTGGAAGTACAACAGGTTACTGGGCTTCGCTCACGTGTAACATCACTCAGTTAAATCGAAGTAGGACCTATAGGGATGTCTTCGGCAGAACCCACGGTCCTCTTAAAT
>CP070707.1:2430810-2513448 GCA_020350205.1 bacterium | reverse complement strand
GGTGAGAATGATACCGTGATCCAGAATATCCGATGCCAATTCAGGCGGGGTTCTTTCCAGGGTTAAGCGGACAGATTCAACAATTGTGTTGACAGGATCCATAAGTGCTTCCCGAATTTCTGCAGAATTAACCTCAACTGTTTTGGGTATTCCATCAATAAGATCTCGCCCCTTTACCTGGGTGGTAATTTCTTCCTCCAGAGCCATCACCGATCCTATTTCACATTTTAAAAGTTCTGCCGTTTTTTCCCCGATTAACAGGTTATAATTTTTCTTAAAATATTGTACAATAGCCTCATTCATTTCATCACCGGCAATGCGGATGGACGTATGTAAGACAATCCCTCCCAGTGATATAATTGCTATTTCACACGTCCCGCCGCCGATGTCCACAATCATATTTCCGACCGGTTTTTCGATATCTAATCCAATTCCCACCGCCGATGCCATGGCCTCTGCAACCAGATAGACTTCACGCGCGCCGGCTCTTTCAGCACTGTCCCGAACGGCTCTTTTTTCAACTTCGGTAATTCCCGAAGGGACACAAACCACTATTTTACCGATGGATATCCGGTTCACTTTAGCTTTCTTTATAAATTCACGCATCATCACTTCGGTGGCTTCAAAATCTGCAATCACCCCGTCTTTCAGTGGGCGGATGGTGATAATATCCTGGTGTGTCCTGCCATACATTTCCCGGGCTTCCTTGCCAACTGCCAAAACCTTTCCGCTGTTCTCTTCTATTGCCACAATGGAAGGTTCATTGACAATGATACCACGATTTTTTACATATATGAGCGTATTTGCTGTACCGAGATCGATACCGATATCATTAGATAAAAAATTTAAAAAACTGATTGCCATAAATGCTCCCTAAGTTTACCTATCAATGCTTAAAATGCCGCATGTGAGTTAATATCATTACCATTTGATGTTCCTGAACAGCGTCAATGACTTCCTGATCCCGAACAGATCCACCCGGTTGGATCACCGCCGCAATCCCGGCCTGGGCAGCTTCATCAATCCCATCTCTAAAAGGAAAAAACGCATCCGAAGCCATCACCGCCCCGCGCAGATCATGTCCCAATGCCTCGGCTTTTTGCCGTGCCAGTTTAACTGAATCAACACGTGACATTTGACCCGCGCCAACCCCGATCACCTGGCCATTTTTTGCGAAAACAATTGCGTTGGATTTTACGTGTTTTACGACCTTCCAGGCAAAATATAAATCATTTTCTTCTGCTGCGGTCGGTTTTCTCTTCCCTATCTGTTGTATTTTTTCGGAATCAAAGGTCTGCCGGTCTGTTTCTTGTACCAATAATCCCGCTCCCACTGCTTTTAATTCAAGTAACGACTGGGCAGATCCGGATAACTTATTTTTAAGGATCCGCAAGTTCTTTTTCCCCTGCAATATTTTTAGACCTTCCCCCGAGTAGTCAGGAGCAATAATGCATTCAAAGAATGTTTCCTTAATTAGCCGAGCCGTTTCCGTATCAATCATCCGGTTAGAGGCCACAATTCCACCGAAGGCAGAAATCGGATCTCCTGCTCGTGCTTTCTCAAAAGCAATACAAAGATTTGAATCGATTGACATTCCGCAAGGATTGGTATGTTTAATAATAGCTACCGCCGGTTCTTCAAACTCATAAACTAAAGATATCGCAGATGCGGCATCCACATAATTGTTGTAGGACATTTCCTTACCCCATAATTGCTGCGGATTATCATCTGAATTATTATCGTCGTTTGCCGATTTAAAATAAGCAGCCACTTGATGTGGATTTTCCCCATATCTGAGATTGCGAGACTTATGATAAAAACGGGTAATTCTTTCGGGAATTTTGCCGGTCGCTTGCAGGTTTTCCAAGTATTGAAATATTTGGGCATCATAATATGCTGTATGAAAAAAGACTTCTTTTGCCAGTAACAAACTTTCCTGGACGGTTATGGAGTGCTGATTCTGCTCCCAGATTTCCATAAAGTGTGAATATTGATTCGGATGATGCAGCACTACCACATATTCATAATTTTTAGCTGCCGCCCGAAGCATGGCAGGTCCACCAATATCTATCAATTCAATCATTTCCGATAGCGAATGCTCTTTTTTAACTTGCGAAACGAACGGATAGAGATTTACAATCACCAGATCAATCGGTTCAATTTTCTCTTTCCGTAATTCTTTAAGGTGCTCGGGTGTTCTTTTGGCAAGGATAGCACCATGAATGAAAGGGTGAAGGGTTTTAACCCGACCATTCAAGATTTCCTTGAATCGGGTGATCTCTTCCACTTTGGTAACCGGGATTTTATTTTCAGTGAGAAAATTATACGTTCCCCCACTGGATATTATTTCTACTCCGGAACCTGCCAGTTGGCCAGCCAGAGGAATCAGTCCCGATTTATCCCAGCAACTTATCAGAGCACGCTTAATGTTTATCGTTTTATTATTCATAAAAGCATCTGCTAGCGGTTCTACCTAGGTATCTCATTATTCTTCAAATACCACTCTATTGAAATCAATATGAAATGGTCCTGATAATAATTTTTTCAGTGCCTGTGAGTACAGGATATGTTCAACTTTTAAGACCCGTTTAGCAATCTCTTCAGGAGTGTAACATGCCTCAATATCGACTGCCTGCTGCATCACAATAGGGCCGGAGTCAAATATTTCATTGACAAGATGAATGGTAACTCCACTGATTTTCGCCCCTGATTTTAAAACTGCTTCATGCACATTTAAACCATACATTCCCTTCCCCCCGAATGATGGCAGCAGAGCGGGATGAATGTTTACTATTTTATTCGAAAAAGTCTTCACCACATTATCAGGGATCTTCTTCAAATACCCTGCCAAGACTATCCATTCTATCGCATATTTATCCAAGATCTTTAGCAATTCAATTCCAAAAGAAGCGGGATTATCATAATTTTTTGGATGAACGATAAAAACGGGAATATTTTCAGATTTAGAGAAGCCGATGGCAGAAGCAGAAGCATTATCGGTAATCATGCAGCAAACTTCCGCAGGAATTTCACCTCTCTTTATATTCTCATATATTTTTATATAATTACTTCCCCGACCAGAAGCGAATACCGCTATCTTTTTCAATTGAAGACCCAATATAATTAAGCAAAAAATATAATATGTAGTTTAGGATGTGTCAAATGTAAATAATAAAAGAAATAACTATTTATATCAACCTGCAGAGGTAGAGGATAACCCAGTGAGTATAAATTCATCCAAGATCCATAATTTAAGCAAATGATTAAGCATTTTGTTTCCCAAAATGGTTAATATTGCCAGGTAATTTTTAAGGGATCCGTGGACAAAGTAGCTTGAACACCAATTGGAAAAGCACATGATGATGCAAAATGGCCATAAGGGAAATTTGAAATAATGGGAATATTTTCCGGGATCAATGGCCTGATAATTGGCCAAATATTAATGAATCGATTTTTAAACATAAATTTTCCCAGAACCAAGCCTTTAAGATTCTTAAAAAATCCGGCCTGGGCAAGCTGCACAAATGCCCGTTCAATGCGGTAAAGAGGCTCATTGATTTCCTCAACAAAAAACAAGAGGCTTTGGTTTTTTGTTGGAAAATATGGAGTACCCAATAGACTGACAATAATGGAAAGATTGCCTCCCAATAGAATGCCCTCAGCTCTCCCCTTGCGAAGAATCACGATATTCTTATGATGTAAATCTTTTGCAAGGATAGATCGTCGTTTACCCTTAATATGGTCTAAAAACAATTGCTGATAAGGATTTCTATTATGTAATTGAAGGGTTAAGGCCATTCCCGAGAAAGAGAATAAACCGGCTTTTTTCCAAAGCGCCCACTGCAGGGAGGTAATATCACTAAATCCAACAAAAAGTTTGGGATACTTTTTCCATAAATTGAAATTGAGATGTGGTAATAATTGGCTACTCCCCGATCCACCTCGCACTGCGATAATTACTTTTATATCTTTATCGCTTAGCATGCTATGCAGGTCGCTTACTCGTTCCTGAACTTTACCTGAAAAATAGCGATATTTGGTATACAGGTGATCTGATTCTTTTATGTAAAAACCCTGATCGGTGAGTACTTTAATTCCTTTACGAATCTCGGAAGGTGTCACATGACCAGCAGGAGCCACCAATCCGATTTTATCTCCGGCCTTTAGAATACGACTCATGAAGTAACAACACCCTTTTTACCTAAAGATTTCAAAGCAAAAGCGGTCGCTCCCATCATGCCGGCATCATTTCCTAATGTCGCACCCACAATCTCCACATTTTTGAAGCTGACGGGCATCGCTCTTTTTTGGCAGGCATCCCTGATATCCTCAATAAACACCGCACCAGCTTTACTTACTCCCCCACCAATAATAATCATTTCCGGATTGAAAATATTTACCACATTGGCGATCCCCGCTGCCAGATAGGAAACAAAATTTTTTATAACCTTCTGAGCAATTTTATCCTTTGCCTTCGCCAGAAGAAAAATCTGTTTTGTTCCCGATACCGGGTTTTTTGGATTTTCCAGATTATAGTCCTGAATAAGTGCAGTCGCCGAGGCATATCTCTCCAAACAACCCTGACCGCCGCAATTACACTGTCTGCCTTTATAATCGATGGACATGTGCCCTAATTCAGAACCTGCGTAAAAACTCCCGCGATAAATTTCTCCATCAATAATAATTCCACCGCCGATTCCGGTACCCAGGGTCAAACAAATAACATCTTTTTTTTCTTTACCGGCCCCGAAAGAAAATTCTCCAAAGGCCATTAAATTTGCATCGTTGTCAGCAAAAACCGGAAGATCAAAACGATGTTTAATGGATTCTGCAATAGCAACATTCCGCCAGTGTTTAAAATTCGGCGTGCTGCCCATCAGGTAACCACGTTCGATGTCAACACTTCCCGGAGTGCCCACGCCCACCGCAGAGATGGGCATTCCCTGTTCTTGGGATAAGGCAAGGTTTTGTGAAATGACTTCAAAAATTTTTTGCAGGATGATCGCTTTGGGAGCATCCGCCGGGGTGGGAATAGAATCGTGCTGTATCAGAATTCCTTCTGAAGAACAGATCCCATGCTTAATGGCTGTCCCGCCAATATCAATTCCTATAGCATAAAGTTTTTTCATACTGATTACGCTGTTTTCCGTTCCACTTCGATAGAGAGGTCTTTTACCGCCTGAAATAGTCTACGCTGATTCTCAGTAAAAGAAACTTTACGCCGTTCCATCACTATTTTAGAGACCTGCAAGGCCTTCTCAAAATCATAATTTTGAAATCCGGCACTTCCTCCCCATGAAAAGGAGGGAACAAATTTGGGGGGAAATCCTTCGCCAAAAATGTTACAACATACTCCAATAACACTGCCGGTATTTATCATGGTATTAATAGAGGTTTTAGTGTGATCACCAATGATGGCGCCTAAAAACCGCTTACCTGTGTTAATTTTGCGATTATTTAAAAGTACTGAAATTTCACCGTAATTATTCTTTAAATCTGAATTGTTGGTGTCTGCACCTATATTTATCCAGGAACCCAGATAGGAATGTCCCAGAAATCCATCATGCTGTTTATTGGAATAACTGTGAAAAATTGATTCTTCAACCTCGCCACCTACCTTGCAAACGGGTCCAATGGTGACATTTTCGTAGATTTTAGCGGCAATTTTAACTACGGAATCCCGCCCAACAGCAATAGGTCCTTCCAACACCGCCTGAGGCATGATTCGGGCATTCTGGTCGATCCATACCGGTCCGGCGGTTGCGTCAATCACCACACCAGGCATCACCCGCGCTGCTTCTGATACATATACATTTTCTTTCCCCAAAATATGAACCCCATCGTCAATGGTCCCTTCCAGTTGCCCCAAATTAGCCGAAAATTTGGCATCACTCACAATTTCCGATCCATTCCGGTCAATAAGGTCCCAGGGATATTTGACCAAATTTAATTCACTCTCTTGTGTAATAAAATCGTTTCGTATCCGATCCTCAAGAATGATACCTTTGGAAAAATATTGATGTAGAGATTTTCCAGGAGTCCGCCATGCTGCAACAGAATCACCGGAGACCAACACCGAATCAGCTGGCATATCCAGAATTTTTTGAGGGTTATCTCCGCTTAATAATAAGCGTCCATTGATGAAAAGACAGTCTTCACTCGGTAGCGACTGAATATTTTGCGACGGGGGTAAATAAAAATTTAACAGATATTCCCTCGCAGAATAGAAAAAACCGCGTGTGCCTAACGAGTACTTTAGCTTTTCTTCCAGGGTATAAATTCCGCATCGTAAATCCCAGACTGGTCTGAAATATGTTAAAGGTAAAAAATTTTGATAGTCAGCATCTTCAAACAGAACAATTTTCATCATCTATCTCACTGTCTGACATTAAATTTATAGGTTTTTGTCACCCAGCTATCCACAGCACGATTATTTACCTTGGCAGGGATCCAGCGACTTTTTTTGGCCGCCTCAATCGCCAAAGCGACACAGGTGTCCGCTTGGGTGGTATTTTCAACAATTTCAAATGATTCTACAATACCATTTTTATTGACCAAAAGTAATAAACGGATATGTCCAGAGCAAGAAACTCCTGAAACAGTTGGGTAGACTTCAAGAATCGGTTTGGGGGGAACTTCCGGTGCGATTCCGCTCGCAAAACTTGTCGCCTTACCTGATCCCGGAATTGTAGAAAAGGTGATCTCCTCCGGAAAATCTGCCTCTTCGGCAGGTATGGGAATAAACCCATAAGGTTTCGCCGGTGGCGGTGAAGTGGCATTATTTTTCTGAAGGGTTTGCGGAATATCACTTACATAAATCTTTATATCAATTCGCTTTTCTTCTGAGGGTGAGATCATTTTAAATTTTGGAAACAGATAAAAGAAGACTGCCCATATAAAAAGTGACAGAATTAAAGCGAACTTGAAAGTGCGCCTGTAGCGAAGTTCCTTCATTGCAAATTTAGACATTCTGCTACCCTTGCGTCCAATTGAGTCTATAATAAAAAAAAAGCAGTGCTGATTACAACACTGCTTTTTAAAACTCAATGTGAATATCCACTATTTTTTCAATCTGAAAGTAAATGGTATGGTCATCCAAACCTTTACAAAGCGATCTCTTTGCTTCCCGGGTTTAAATTTGAACTGCCTGGCTGCATCCATAGCCGCATCATCCAGCATGGGATGAGATTTTACGACCTCCACTTTTTCCACATCCCCTTTTGTCCCAATCAGTACTTTAACCACGACCATACCCTCGATGCCTGCTTTCCGGGCTAAATCGGGATAGGCTGGTTCTACCCGGTGGACGACTTCCGGTTTTTCGGAGAGGGCATAGAATTCAACAATCGGCTCCTCCTCCTCGGGAGGTGGTGGTGGCGCTTCATCTATGGGCTGTGTAAAGTCAATTTCGGTCTCTTCAATGGTCAATTCATCCGGGATATCTTCATCTTCAGATGCAATCGGGATTGATGGTCGGGCTGGAGGAGGTGGGCGGTTAAACTGTTCTGTTTGAGGAATGTCAATTGTTTCGATCTTGACATCTACGGTTTTTTCAAGTTCGTACCCAGCTTCAAATTTTTTAAATGAATAAAGAAATAAAATAGTAACAAGGAGGGTCACCACCAGGGATGCCTCAAAGACCCTTCGGAATTTCAGCTTCAAATCCACCTGGGGATTTTTGTAAATAAATTGATGTTTTGCCATCGCTAACCTCCGTGGGTTGGAAGCGCTGAATAATTAATTCTTAATGCCTGAGCTTTCCTAAGTTCCTGCTGGATATCCGTAACAATTCCCATGTCTGCACGTTCATCCACCCGCAATGATACAATCAACTGCGGATCATCAACAAGTTTATTATACACCATGCCGCGTAAATCTGTTATTTTCTTTATGGAAACATCATCAATAACAGCATTGTTAAAACGGTCCACCCAAATTGTTGTAACATGGCGTTTTGTCGGCAATTTTTCAATCCTGGAAGCTTCCGGAAGACTCACTTTTAAACCTTGATATTCCCGCAACACGGTACTCACCATAAAAAAGATGAGCAACTGGAAAATAATATCCGGCATGGAGGCAGTGGGGATACCAATTTTCATTTTGGTCTTTTTTTCAATTTTGATTGCCATTATATACGTCCTCTGACCTTAGCAACACGTGACTAATTGTTTAATTAGGTTAAGCTTCTTCTGGTTCCGCAATCGAGATACGGGTGGCTCCGGCCCTTTTCAACTGATCGATCACTTTTATGTAAATCTCGTATTTTGTTTTTCGGGCAGTTTTTACAGAGACTACTAATTTGTCATTTTCCAGCAATTTATCCCGCACAATATTATCGACTTCTTCCACCGGAATGATTTCTTCATCGATAAGTATCTGTCCGGCATCATTGATTAATATATTGGTAATATTTTTCTTGGCGAGCTCAATCTGCACATCTCCCGGCGGTGGAAGAACCAGATCGAGACCTTTATCAACATCGATAGTTGTCGTAACCAGGAAAAAAATCAGGAGCTGAAATACGATATCCGGCAAAGAGGCACTGGGTATCTCGGGTTCGCCCCGTTCTCTGTTCCTTTTAATTGCCATTATAAACCTCTCTTCATGGTTTAATTATTTTTCCATTTCAACCAGGGTATCTACTAAATGGACAGAGGCCTCTTCCATATCAATGATTAATTTGTCAATTCTGGCGGTTGACCAGTTATAAAACAGTTGCACAATCATGGCAACAATTAAACCGAATAATGTCGTGAGAAGAGCCTGAGAAATACCTCCGGCAACCACTGCAGGCGAAATATCATTAGCGGTACGGATTGCATCAAAGGCCACGATCATTCCCCATACTGTACCGGTAAATCCGAGCATCGGCGCGATAACGATAATAAAACCTAACCAGACCATCCATCTTTCCAGAAAAGCCATTTCAATTGAACCGGCATTTGTAATTGATTTTTCAACGTAGTCAATCCCTTCTTTGGCTCGAATCAATCCTGCATGAAAGATTGAGGCGACCGGTCCGCGGGTGTTTTCGCAAATTTCAAGAGCAGCTTCAGTTCCACCCTCCTTTAAAGCAGTTCTCACTCTGTCAATGAATCTTCTTGTATTGATTCCTGCTCGCCATAATGTCCACATTTTCGCTAATCCAATGGCAACTCCTAAAACTAAAAATACCAAAATAGGCCACATAAATCCGCCGCCTTGTTTGAATAGTTCAACCATAATGATTCGACCTCCTAATTCGGTTGTTTTTAAAAATTAGTTAAGCTCTAGATTATGAGATTTTACATATTAGACATTCTAAAGTCAATATTTTTTTATAATTCAATCGACTTTTTTTCAAGGTCTTACTTATTGAGCATGGCAATTTTATTGGCTTCATCAAACGACCGCAATGCTTCCAGAAATTGGTTATCTGCATGTAGCCAGATATAATAAAAACCATTCTTCTCCCAAAAATGTCTGGCAATTTCCGCTTTTAAACGGGCCGAGATGAACTCAAGGTCTTTTTCGAAAACATTTTCATCAAATTCAACATCACTTTCAACACAGAACGCTTTGAATTCTTCTATGATAGCATCATTAATTTGAAAATTTTTATTATAGGTCCGTAGATCTGTTTTCAATTTAGGATGGGTGGTAGCATATTTATTTGCAAAATCAAAAAATACCCGTTTGCTGTACATTTTTCCAATCTCTCTGGGAAAATTACTATGGCTTTCATAAGGAACGATAATATCCGGGCGGATACCGCCCCCACCATAGACAATACGCCCTCCCCGGGTCTGATACTGAGGACGGTTATGCAGGCTATCCTCACTGGTCCAAGAAGTATCCATGGCTTCGGAATAATATTCTTTAACTTCCTTACCTTTATAATCTCTTTGAATCAAACGGCCACTGGGAGTAAAATAGCGTGCAGTAGTCACCCGAACCGCAGAACCATCACTCAGAGGAAATTCTTTCTGAACCAATCCTTTTCCAAAACTATTGGTTCCCAGAATCAGTCCGCGATCATAATCCTGAATGGCACCTGCCACGATTTCTGATGCAGAAGCGGATCCCCGGTCAATCATTACAATCAGTGGAAAGTCATAGGACCTTCCACGGTCATTCCATTGATCGGCATAAAATTTTTCTTCAACCCGTTCATTCCGCCCCCGGGTTTCAACTACCAATTCATGTCCGGTTAAAAATTGTCCCGCTAATTTTACTGCCTCATGCAAATATCCCCCGGGATTTGATCTGAGATCCAACACCAGTCGCTGCATACCTTGGTCTAAGAGGTCGCTGATGGCTTCTTCTGTTTCCTTGGAAGTGGTCGCAGCAAATCTGTTAACCCAGATGTAACCGGTACTGTCATCGGCCATAAACTTGGTGGTTACTGTGTATATTGGAATAACATCCCGAATGATAGTCAAATCAAATGGTTCCGCAACCCCTTCCCGGACAATGGTTACATCCACTTTAGTCCCTTTGGGACCTTTTAACTTTTTTGGTACATCTTCTCGTTCTATGCCGACTGAGGACTCACCATCTATCTTGATGATTCTATCTCCGGATTGCAAACCCAGCTGATCTGCAGGCGAGCCGACAATGGGAGAAATTACCGTTATATATCCATTAATCACGTCAAATTCAATCCCAATACCCTCATATTTACCGCTGAAATCCTCTTTATTACGCTCCACTCGCTTGGGTTCGATATAGACACTGTGTGGATCAAGCTCGGCCAGCATTCCACTGATCGCCCCCTCTACAGCCTTATCCCATTCCACATCTTCAACATAATAATACTTCACCAGCTGCATGACCCTGAGAACTTTATCAATTTGTTGCCTGGAAAGATCCTCATAATCCGCCAGAACATTCTGATTCAGCAGTACACCAATAATTCCGAAAAAAAGTGTAATAACCAAGACATAATAGGGGGTTTTTCTATTCTGTAACATTTACTTTATCCTCCTTTTGTGCTTCCGGTACTTCTGAAAAATTCCTTTAGTTTAAAATCATGAAAATTTGATATCCGCACTTCCAATTAAAATATAGAATCACAAAATCAAATGTTATTTCTTCAAAGAAATTTAAAGATCCGTTTAATATTTTTTTTCTTATCAATGTATGATATTATAATTTTAATCATCACCTCAGTTGAACAGTTATTATCGACAAATTTATTCTGACTGAAAGTCAGGATCTTGTAATTCAAACATTTAGGGCAAAAGAATTGAGGCCGCAACTACCGTCGTCCATAGCCCATTTTTATCCCCCAGGGCAGATTGTGTAATATTTCGTGTGCGCACAATCTTTCCGCTTATTTTCCAGAGTTCCTTTTTATTGTCCCAACTGGAATCAGGATCAAAATCTACTCCTAATACGGTTGCCAGCATTGTTGCCGCAAGATCCTCGGCATATTCTCCCGCTTTACTGTCTGTCTCACCAAAACTATGGTGTTCCGATAAATATCCATAGGCATCCTTATCTGCCGGAATTGCCACACCAATGGAACTCGCAATCAGTCGATTTGGTTCATTTGTAGAATTTTTACTCATCACGGCATACACAATTTGTCCTGGCAATAATTTTCGAAGCCCAGCCTCCACTGGGGTCATTTTACATCTTGGAGGGAAAATCGAGGATACATTAACCAGATTAAAGGATGCAATTTTGGCATTCCTAAGTGCCATTTCGAAACTGGTAAGCTTCTCTTTATGTTTCCCCACTCCCTTTGTCAAAAACATTTTAGATGGGACATACATTCTAGGTTCCTCTCTCACTTTCAGTTGATCCATTTATTAAGAAAGAATCATCAAGAAATTTCTTTTCACTGTTCTCCTGGGTTTCCCACGCTAACAATATCTTACGGTTCCGGTACCGGATGGCATACAGGGAACCTAATAAGATAATAATTATAATCAACCAGATCAAATTCTCCCAATTAAATATTAAAAACCAGCGATAGGTCTCTTCCAACCAGCGGTACCAGGCAATTTCAAAATCAATTACATCAAAAGAAGTTATTTGCTTGAGAGCTTTATCAAAATCTTTCTCCAGAATCAGGTCAAAAAATTGATCCCAGGTCAGGTCATTTTCGCGCAATTTCTTTTCAAGAAAAGTTATGGCAGTGAGACTCTCAAGATAGGCTAACCTGGCTCGCATCAGGTTAAAACAATTTAAACTGTCTATATCAGAAAGAGTAACCAGATTTTTTGAAAACATTGCATTTGAAAGCAGCACACCTTCCTCTATTCCAATCACCTCCCCAGACAGGTATTCGGCCAAACCCTCGTTCAGCCACAAAGGTATCGGGATTGAGTGGAATTTGGAATGGAAATAAGCGTGAGCAAGTTCATGACGCAGCACCTTTCCAAAATCTTCCTGATTCATATACCATTCAGGTCTTTTTAATATGATCGTTTGATGAAGTGGCGAATAAAATCCGTTGCTCCAGATCGGTAGTCTTTCCGGAAGACCAGCTTGATATTCCGCCCGAGATTCGGGGATCTGAATTAAAATAATTCCTTTTAACTGAACGTCAAAAAACACCTCGTACTGCGGGATGTAAGTTTCCAGGTTCTGAATCACGATCCTCGACAAATTTTCTGTTTCAGTTGAGTAGGATACCCGGAAATTTTTGACCATTATTTCCACTTTCTGAGATTGTCCCAGAATATGGTCGGTCGGAGAAGAAAAGAGGATAACAGAGAATAAAATACGAATAAAAACTTTCATTAAAAATTTCTACAGAGTTTCTCTTTGTTCTGGTTGCACTTTCCAGAGAAAACAGGGGTGATTAATTTTAGATATTTTGTGGATACTCAATTTAATGATTACAATTTACGGGAATAATATTGCGAAGCGATCTGTTCACCTTTTTGAATATCCACTTTCCATAATACCAGCGCACCTGAGACAAACAAAATTAGAATTGAAAGAATACCCAACCGTGCACTTCCTGTTAAAAGTGTTATGGAACCCATAAGAAAAGGTCCAATAACTGCAGCAAATTTTCCCAGCATGTTATAAAATCCAAAAAATTCGGCTGATTTATCAAGAGGAATAATTCTGGTATACAGACTTCTGCTCAGGGCCTGAATCCCCCCCTGAAAAAGTCCTACCAAGCCGGCAAGAAAATAGAAATGCCACTCCTGCCGCATTAAATAACCCAGGAAGGTAATGCAAATATACCCAATGATGCCGGACATTACTGCCCGCTTCGGTCCAATCTTACCGGCAATCCAGCTATAGCCGAGTGCAGCCGGGAAGGCAATGAATTGCACCATAAGCAAAGCAGTAATTAATGTTCCGTCAGAAAACTGCAGGGATTTACCGTAATCCACTGCCATTCTGACAATTGTATCTACGCCATCAATGTATAGCCAATAGGCAAGCAAGAATAAAGCGACTATTCGATAATTTTTCAGATCTGTAAGTGTTCCTTTCAGCTGTTTCCAGCCCTGGACAATCGCCTGGCCCAAGCTCACCTTTTCAGCGAATCGAGGTTCTTTGACAAAAATAAAAATAGGAATAGTAAAAACAGCCCACCACAGGGCCACGCTGAGAAAAGAAATTTTAATTGCAGTTGCTGCATCAGGTAATCCAAAAGCAGCATAGTTCAGATACATCATCACATTTATCAAAAAAAGTAGTCCGCCCCCGATATATCCCAGAGCATAACCCAGTGAGGAGACGAAATCGACTTCCTTTCTGGTAGCCACCGCGGGTAATAAAGAATCATAGAATATATTCGCCCCGGACCAGCCAATGGCTGCGGTGACATAAAAAATAACCGCCCACTCCCATCGTCCCTGTTCCAGTAATCTTAGACCGCCGGTCATGATAATGCCGAGAAATGTGAAGGTAGCCATAAACTTTTTTTTAGCGCCACCTCTGTCTGCAATTGCCCCGAGAAACGGGGCGAGGGCGGCAATAACGATAGAGGCTGTGGAGTTTGCAATTCCGAGGTAAAAAGTACTTTGTGCCGGATTAGCGGGATCTGCCCAGTATGATTTGAAAAATATCGGGAAAAATCCAGCCATGATGGTGGTGGCAAACGCAGAATTTGCCCAATCATACAGCGCCCAACTGGTTTTCGATAACCGATTACTATTCATGGGCGATAATTTAACTGAAACCACAGTAAATGCAAAACAGAAACTTTTGAGCCACTGATTACAGAGTAAATCATATTAGTTGTGGAGAGATACTTTTTGATAAAAACCGCTGAATGCCAGATTAGTCTTACACTAATAAAAAAAGCCCCCTTCCTGGAAGGAGGCTTGAAACCGTCGTTATGAAAAGATATTATCCAAAACTCTGTAACGTTTTGATGTAATTCGCCCGTTCGAATGCGGCAGGATCAGCAACGGCTTTATAACTCATACTTCCCTTCATCTGCTTGATCGATTCATACTCATTGTCGGACATCCAGCGCTGTAAACCATTAACCAGCTGATCAATTTTATTCACACCTTCCTTTAAAAGAATCGAAGCCAGCATGGTAACATCTGCACCCACCATCACCATTTTGATTATATCCTCTGCTGATTGAATACCGGTAGTGGCGGCCAGACTTGCTTTGATCCTTCCGTACAATACGGCAATCCAGCGGAGAGGCAGACGCATTTCATGAGATGAACTCAGATGTAAATCGGGCACCACTTCCAATGCATTTAAATCAATATCAGGTTGATAAAAACGATTAAAGAGCACCAAACCGTCAGCACCCTCCTTATCTAATTTACCGGCCATATTTGCAAATGCTGAAAAATAAGGCCCCAGTTTGATAGCGACCGGAATATTTACCGCTTTTTTTACAGACTTCAGGTTATCGATATAGAGCTGTTCGACTTTCTCAGAATTCATGCTCATATCGGTTGCGATATAATAGATATTTAATTCCAGGGCATCAGCACCGGCGGCTTCAATCTTTTTCGCGTAATCCATCCAGCCACCCGGTGAAACCCCATTCAGGCTTCCAATAATGGGTATCTCAACAGTTTCTTTTAATTTTTTAATTAATTCAAGATACTCTTCGGCATGTAAATTTTTAAACTGTTCCGGTTCAGGAAAATAGCTGAGTGCCTCTGCGAAACTTTCACTTCCCTGACTCAGGAAGTGGTCAATTTCATTTATTTCATGATTTATTTGTTCTTCAAATAAAGAATACATCACAACCCCAGCAGCACCAAAATCTTCGGCCTGTTTAACCTGATCAACGTCAGCAGATATGGGTGAAGCTGATAATACAATTGGGTTCTTCAATTTTAAACCCATATACGATGTGGTTAAATCCATCTGGTTCTCCTTCAATTTTTTAACCGATTCTTCACATGGTCCCGAAAGACCTAACAATTAAGAGGTCTTACTCAGCGGAACACACCTCAGGTGCTGCTTTCCGACTTATCATACATTCGAGCCATTTGTTCATATAATCGCCATCTTTCGGTCACCTCATTCTGGGCCATAACCAGCAGCATTTTGGCCCGTTCCGGCATACTCTTTGTGAGCATTTTAAAGCGGGTTTCATTGTAGATATAATCCTGCAATGGAATACTGGGCGCTTTTGAATCAAGCCGGAAGGGATTCTCTCCATTTCCAGCAGCAGCTGGATTAAATCGAATCAGTGGCCAGTAGCCGGACTCAACTGCCAGTTTTTGCTGGGTTAATCCGAATTTCATATTAATTCCATGTGCAATACAGTGGCTATATGCGATAATCAAAGACGGTCCTGCATAACTTTCCGCTTCCATAAACGCTTTTACCGTCTGGACATCATTTGCTCCCATGGCAACCCGGGCAACATAAACCGATCCATAACTGATGGCTTGCATCGCCAGATCCTTCTTAGGGGTTGGTTTACCAGCGGCAGCAAATTTTGCGACACCTCCCAGAGGCGTGGCCTTGGACATCTGACCACCAGTATTTGAATAGACTTCGGTATCTAAAACCAGAACATTCACATTTCTGCCCGAAGCAAGCACGTGATCCAATCCGCCAAAACCAATATCATAGGCCCAGCCATCACCGCCAATGATCCAGACACTTTTACAAACCAGGTAATCCGCCAGACTGAGAAGGAGTTTCGCTTCTTTATCATTGATCTTTGCCAGGACTTTTTTCAGATTCCCTACCCGTTTTCGTTGTTCAAGTATACCTGTTTCGTCTGTTTGTTCGGCCTGAATAATCTCCCTAGCCTGCTTCTCTCCAATTTTACTTTTCAATTTTTCAAGTAATTCTTTGGCCTGCTCAGCATGTTTATCAATGGTTAATCTGAAACCCAGTCCAAATTCCGCATTATCTTCGAAAAGTGAATTGGACCAGGCCGGACCCTTTCCATCTTTATTAAAAGTCCAGGGCGTAGTGGGTAAATTTCCTCCATAAATTGATGAACAGCCGGTCGCATTGGCTACAATCATCCGATCTCCAAAAAGCTGTGAGGCCAGTTTCACATACGGGGTTTCTCCGCAACCCGCACATGCTCCGGAGAATTCAAATAAAGGTTCGAGAAATTGCGATCCCTTCACTGTATCCACTTTAAGCTGGGTGCGGTCTACCTCAGGTATTTCGAGAAAATAATTCCAGTTCTCCCGTTCCGTATTTCGCAATGGCATTTGAGGTTGCATATTAATGGCTTTCAACCCTACCTTTTCTTTGTTTTTTACCGGGCAGACCTCCACACACAGATAACATCCGGTGCAGTCTTCGGGAGCAACTTGCAGCGTATACTTGGAATTTTCCGGCCACTCTTTTCCCCGTGCAGCAGTAGATTTAAAGGTCTTAGGTGCTTTATCCAAATATTTCTGATCATACACTTTTGCACGTATGACGGAATGGGGACATACCATGATACACTTATTGCATTGGATGCATATATTTTCATCCCAGACTGGAATCTCCAGCGCGATATTCCGCTTTTCCCATTTGGTCGTACCTGATGGAAAGGTCCCATCCTTTGCAAATGCACTCACTGGCAGATCATCACCATGACCAGCGATGATGGTTGCGGTTACCTTCTTAACAAAGTCCGGGGCGGTATCCGGCACAACCGGTGGCAATTCTATTTTACTGGTAGCTTTGGCCGGAACTTTCACTTCGTGCAGATGTTCCAGAGTTTTATCTACAGCAGCAAAATTTCTTTTTACAATTTCTTCACCCTTAGCCCCGTAGGTCTTTTTGATGGAATCTTTGATGGCTCCAATCGCATCTTCCCTGGGTAAGACTCCTGATATAGCAAAGAAACAAACTTGCATGATGGTATTAATCCGAGATCCCATGCCGGTCTGTTTGGCTACATCGTATGCATTGATAACATAGAACTTTAGTTTTTTATCGATAATATCCTGTTGCACTTTTCGGGGTATTTTATCCCAGATCTCATCTTTTCCGTATGGCGCGTTGAGCAAAAATGTGGCCCCGGGTACTGCTGATCGCAACATGTCATATTTTTCGAGAAAGACATATTGATGACAGGCTATAAAGTTTGCTTCAGTAATAAGATAGGTTGACAAAATAGGCTTTTTACCGAATCGAAGGTGGGATGTTGTAATCGCCCCGGCTTTTTTGGAGTCATACACAAAATATCCCTGCGCAAAGAAATCAGTTCCTTCTCCAATGATTTTGATTGAATTCTTGTTAGCACCTACTGTTCCGTCTGCACCCAGACCGTAGAACATCCCCCGGAATACATCTTTACCTTCGGTGGAAAAACTGGGGTCATACTGAATACTTGTTTTTGTTACATCATCTTCAATACCGACGGTAAAATGATTCTTGGGTTTATCTTTCTTCATTTCATCAAAGACACCATTTACCATGGCTGGCGTAAATTCTTTTGATGAAAGACCATATCGTCCACCAATTACTCGGGGCATTTTCGCAAAAGGTAGTTCACCTTCGATGGCGGTCTCATTCAACGCAGTAGCCACATCCTTGTACAGAGGTTCTCCGGCACTTCCAGGTTCTTTGGTCCGGTCCAATACTGCCAGAACCTTGACACTCTTGGGCAAGGAAGAAATGAATGCTTTCACAGAAAACGGTCGATACAGGCGGACCTTCAAAATACCTACTTTTTCGCCTTGACCGGCGAGGAATTCAGCGGTCTCCTGCGCAGCTTCGGCACCCGATCCCATCATGATAATCACTCGCTCTGCCTTGGGATCTCCAAAATAATCAAAAAGATGATAGTGACGACCGATTCGCTTGGCAAATTTATCCATCTGTTTTTGAACAATATCCGGACATCCTTCATAGTACGGATTTATTGTTTCCCTGGCTTGAAAGAATACATCCGGATTCTGTGCAGTACCACGAATGACGGGGCGGTCCGGGGATAATGCCCGCTGTCTGTGGGCAATCACCAAATCATCATCAATCATGGCCCGCATATCATCTTTGGTCAGCTGTTCAATTTTCTGGACTTCATGGGAAGATCGGAACCCGTCAAAAAAATGGATAAACGGTACCCGGGCCTCCAGAGATGCTGCCTGGGAAATCAGGGCAAAATCCATAATTTCCTGGAGAGAACCCGAAGCCAGCAGGCCAAAACCGGTTGAGCGGGTGGCCATGACATCGCTGTGATCGCCAAAAATAGACAGGGCATGGGTTGCCACTGTTCTGGCAGATACGTGAAACACAGTGGAAGTCAGTTCACCAGAAATTTTAAACATATTGGGGATCATCAGAAGTAATCCCTGCGAGGCTGTAAAGGTTGTAGTGAGGGCACCGCTTTGCAGAGCTCCGTGAACTGCACCTGATGCACCACCCTCACTTTGCATTTCAATCACGCTGGGGATAGTACCCCAGATGTTTTTTTGTCCATGTGCTGACCATTCATCGGACCATTCCCCCATGGGTGAGGAAGGCGTAATGGGATAAATAGCGATGACTTCATTAATCTTATGAGCAACGTACGCAGCCGCTTCATTCCCGTCGATAGTCACTTTGTCTCGCTGCATCTTCTTCTCCTCTTGGATAAAAATTTATTCTGATTCTACTTAATTTTATAAGACCAACTAAAACATTTTCTAGATACCAAATTGAAAGTTATTGATTTCCAACCAGTTTTTCAAGATTAAAAAAATATAATTATCACAAATTAATCGGTCTTAGCGGCTGGGAAAACCTCAGTAGCTCATTAATTAAAATTGTACTAAATTATACAAATTTGTATAAATTTAATTCTATTTAGAGGGGATTTCAGAATCACGTACAGATTGGATGGAAATTAATTTTTCGCTTCTTATAATTCAAAAAATTCTTTTTGTGCTTTTTATAACTTTACCTCTTTAAGAAGGCCTCCAGGCTCATTACCTAGGTGGGATCTGTAAATAGAATTGAAGTTTTGATCTGAAATACCTTAAAAGCAATACTTTTCCGATTACCCATTTTAACGTCCGTTAGTGTACAAATAAAATTTAAATTTCCATCAGGCAAAATCCACTCCAGATTTGATACACTCCCCTTTTCCACCTGACTGGAATGGCGATCACAAAAGTTGAATTCCACAACATTCCATGCTCGATTAGTCTCTCCCCAATTTTGAGTACCATCCTTCATAACCATTGAGGAATTTACCGGTATTTTATCCAGCGAAGTATTTCCGGGAGGGTGGCCCGTTTTCCATACATCAGAATTCCCACCCGGTATATTTTGGCGGTGATCCAGATGATTCCCACAATAGTGAGTAAATTAATCAAAATGGAGAGAAAAATTTCTATGCCCGGGGGATGAATTAATAA
Source organism: bacterium (assembly GCA_020350205.1). Lineage (GTDB taxonomy): Bacteria > Calditrichota > Calditrichia > RBG-13-44-9 > RBG-13-44-9 > RQOF01. The sequence continues at coordinate 2,493,709 of CP070707.1, read as the reverse complement.
TACCCGCAAAAACATGATAAGGGGTGTAAAAAAAGGCAGCAGGGAGAGAATTTGAGAAATTTCCGAGGCAGGATCACGAATAACCATGAAACTAATCAGAAAAGGGAGCACAATCAGCAGTGTCACCGGTATGGAAACCGATTGCGCATCCTGCATATCAGAGCACATGGCGCCCACAGCTGCATAAAGCGTGGAGAAGGTAAAAAACCCGATTATAAAAAAGATTACAAAGAAAAGAAGTGCCGTGGTTGAAAAGGTGATAGATTCCGCAATAGCCGGCATGGTGTTAGTCACAATCACAAACACCCCCATTCCCATGGTTACCCAGATGACATACTGAACTAATCCAACCGCCCCCACACCGAGCAATTTTCCCATCATGAGCTGGAATGAATTGCAGCTTGACAACAAAATTTCAATAATGCGGGAAGATTTTTCTTCGATCACGCTGCGCATGATGGAACTGCCATAAATTAGAATAGTCATGTACAGGATTACCAGGAAGATCATTGCTGTCAGATATTCCTCTCCAAATCCACGGGCCGTCTCGGTTCCCTCATATACCTTGATGGTGTAAATTGAGATTCCCCGCGTTAATTGTCCAATCTTAACCGGATCCAAATTTTCCAATTTCAAACGCTGCTGCCGAACAATACTTGAAATCCCGTTCCGCAATCTTTGAACAAGCTCCAGATCGCTGACAGTTTTTGCCATAAACAAAACGGAGTCACTTTCATATACGTTTTCAGGTATAACCACGATACCTTTGAATTCTCCCGTTTCAACCAGGGAGAGATAATTGACGGTCTGCATTGTATAATCTCTGATATCAATATCAGAAAACTGGAACTTTCTTTCTCCGGTATTCAGGGTATCCTGAAATGTAGTCCGCAGTGGTTCCCCGAAAGTTGCTGTGTAATCCAATATTCCAATTCTAACGGGTTTGTCAGATCCGAGGGTGATAAAATAGGCCGGGGCCAGAATGATCGCAATCATAAGAACGGGACCAAGGATTGTTGATATGATAAAACCCCGGGTAAAAACTTTGGTGAGAAATTCTCTTTTCACAATTTTAAAAATTTTCAGCATGATTTCACCTTCCCACCAGATCAATGAATATATCGTTCAGAGATGATTCTGCCACTTCAAATTTGGAGATTTTTAATCTTGAATTGGCTACCGCTTTTAAAATTTGGTCAGTATCAGCCTGCTCTTGCAGTCTAATTTCCATGTAATTTCCATAGTTATCCAATTCCTTCACTCCCGGAATTTTATGAATAAATCCTGCATCACCCTGATATTCCAGCCTGACTGAATTCCGACCATATTTTTTCTTTATACTTGCGAGGTCTTCCGCAATTATCACCTCTCCCTTATTGATCAAACAGATACCTTCGCACAATTTTTCGGCCTGGTCCATTAAATGAGTCGACAGGACAATCGCCTTCCCCTGCGCCTTGAATTCCAGCAATATATCCTTTAAAAATTTGGTATTGATCGGATCCAGTCCTGAAAAGGGCTCATCAATGATCAAAAGATCGGGTTGATGCAAAATGATGCCTATAAACTGGACCTTTTGCTGCATCCCTTTACTCAAATCCTGAACTTTCTTATCAGACCATTCAATCAGATCAAATCTCTCCAGCCATTCAGTGGCAATTTTCTTCGAGGCTGAGGCAGTTAAACCATGGAGTTCTCCAAAAAATTGTAAATGGGGCAACAATTTCATTTTTGAATACAGTCCCCGTTCCTCAGGCAAATATCCAATCCTATTTTTATGGGATTCATTAAATGATTCCCCGAAGAATATAATTTTCCCGGAATCCGGAATGATGATATTCATGATCATACGCATGGTGGTCGTTTTACCTGCACCATTCGGACCAAGTAACCCGTAAATGGTGCCTTCAGGAACCTTAAATGAGGCTTGATTTACGGCCATGAACGAGTCAAATGATTTAGTAATGCGCTCAACATCCAAATAATCCATGAGATTATTCCCGCTGAAATTTTATGGACTTTTTTTTCATCCTAAAGTCAACACCCACAGAAACTTCGTTACAGCAATCACTTGCAAAATATAAAATAAAATATTAACATTACCAATCATCATCTCTATTTAGAGGATAACATGAGAACACCCGTCTATTATCCCCTCATCCACAACGAATGGGTCAAAACCCATAAATCATTCAAAGTCTATAATCCTTTCAACGGGGACACGCTTGCCAAAGTATATCTCACAGAACGGGATTTTTTAGATATGGCGGTTGAGAGTGCAGCCAAAGGTTTTCAATCCTCCTGCAAACTCTCCGGATTTGAAAGATATGATTTGCTGCTTAAAATTGCGCACGGAATTGAAAAAAATCATGAGGCGCTGGCTCAAACTATTATGAAGGAAAGCGGAAAACCGATCAAATTTGCACGAAATGAAGTAAGCCGGGCCCATCTGACCTTTACCTGGGCTGCCGAGGAATCAAGACGCCTGTTCGGAGAACTCCTCCCCCTGGACGTTTCCCCTCAAACCAAAGGTTATTATGGAATTACCAGACGATTTCCCAAAGGGATTGTGTTAGGTATCTGCCCATTCAACTTTCCCTTGAATCTTATCGCTCATAAAATTGCACCCGCAATTGCCTCGGGAAACTCTATCCTGCTAAAACCAGCCTCAGCAACTCCTTTAACGGCTCTGAAACTGGGCGAAATAATTAAAAATGCCGGAGCTCCCGCAGGAATGATAAATATCATTCCGAGCAGCGGAAAGAACGCGGAATTATTGATCAGGGATGGCCGGATAAAAAAGCTGAGCTTTACGGGAAGTGCCCAACTCGGGTGGTATCTAAAGTCAATTGCCGGGAAAAAAAGTGTTACCCTGGAGCTTGGAGGGAATGCAGCTGTCATTGTTGAACCGGGCGCAGATTTAGAAGATATTATTCCCCGTCTGGTCTCAGGTGCTTTCGCCTATGCGGGACAAATTTGTATTGCTGTTCAGCGAATCTATGTCCGAGACACCGTATTCGAGCAGTTCATTTCAAATTTCATCGCCCAGACAAAAAAGGATGCCATCATGGGGGATCCGGCAAAAGAGGATACCATGGTTGGTCCCATGATTAGTACGGACGCAGCCAAAACCGCTGAGAGCTGGATCCGGGAAGCTGAAAAAAATGGAGCAAAAATTCTTTTAGGCGGAAGACGCAAAAATAATTTCCTGGAACCGACGATTCTGACAAACACAACTCCAGACATGAAAACAGTCTGTGAAGAAATCTTTGCACCGGTTGTATCCATCGAAGCCTATCATGAGTTTGAGAATGCCTTAGACATGGTCAACAAATCGCATTATGGCCTGCAAGCAGGCTTGTATACCAATGACATTCGGCAGATTCAGCAAGCTTATCAGGTGCTCGAAATTGGAGGTCTCATTGTCAACGATTATCCCACATTTAGAATAGATCCCATGCCTTACGGCGGTTTCAAGGACAGTGGTTTTGGCAGAGAAGGTATCCGGTATGCCATTGAAGAGATGACGGAACTCAAACTTCTGGTCATCAACGGTGGCACTTAAAATACGATTTTCCTGAGTTATGTCTTGACAAAATAAATCCTTATGATTAAATTTTTTTCAATCTCATGGATATATCCTCTCCAATCCCTGATTTAAATTAAAATCCGTGAGAATGACATTGGAGAGGCTAAATGATCTTTTTTGATGGAGGTAGTTTTTTTTATGCCCACTGGTACAGTAAAATGGTTTAATGAGAACAAGGGATGGGGTTTTATAGTTCCCGATGACGGTGGGGATGATGTGTTCGTGCATTATTCAGCGATTGAAACTGAAGGTTTCAAAACGCTGAAGGAAGGTCAGAAAGTGGATTACGAACTCAAGCTGGGAAAAAACGGAAAGTATCAGGCAGATAATGTTAAAATGCCTGAAGAATAGCATCATCTCGTCTCAAGCTCTGACCCGGTTTTCCACCAGAAAGCCGGGTTTTTTTGAATTACAACTATTCCTTTGCAACCGGAATTTTTTTATTCCGATTTAATATTTTAGAAAAATAATAATAAAAGGGGAAGCCAGAGCTTACCAGAATCAGGCCTGCCAGGGATTCCCTGGGTTGGTCAATCAGGGTATTGATTAAAATCCAGAAAGTCACGAATACATAAATAATCGGCGTCACCGGATATCCCCAGGCCAGATAGGGTTTTTCCTGCTGAATATTCTTTTGCCGCAGAATAAACAGACTTAATCCTGCAAGTGCCCCAAATGCAACCATCACAAAAACAGTAAAAGTGAGCAGCTGGTTGAAACTCCCCGATAAAATTAAAATAACTGCCCATATGCTTTGAAGCCACAAGGATTGACTGGGTGTCTCAAATTTCTGGTGCAGTATTCCAAATCTTTTAAAAAATAGTCCCTGTCTGCTCATGGCATACGGAATTCGAGCCCCGGAAAGAATCGTCGAATTTAATGTACTGGCTACTGCAATCAGAATCATGACAGTAAAGAGCAGGGTAAAACCCTTCCCCCATAACGCCTGAAAAGCTTCAAATCCAATATCCGGAATGTTTTTCATGATGCCGGTCGGGAAAGCATAGAGATAAACCATATTTACCCCTATATAGAGTAAAACCACCGTAAATACACCCATAAAAGTTGCTTTTGGTATCGATTTTTCAGGATTTTTTATCTCACCGGCAACATAGGCCAACACGGTCCATCCGGAGTAGGTAAAATAGATCCCGATTAGACCAACCCCGATGCCCGAGAAAAATGAGAGGGAGGTCTGAGAAGGAAAGACAGGCAGAAAATTTGACCAGGATCCTTTTGCAGAGGAAAAACCAAACAGGATATAAGCCGCTAACGTAATAATACTGGTGAGAGTTAAAATTATTTGCCACTGGGCTCCCTGTCTAACACCTCGATGATTAATAAAGGTGAAAATGAGTGTAATCCCAACTGCACAGATTTTAGTGGCCGTCAATTCAAAACCAATGAGGGGAAACGTAACTGAATAACCCTGAATGACATCTGGAAAGAAGTTAAGCACATAATGCCCGAATCCCACCGCGATGAATGCAATAGAACCGGTGTAGGTAACGAATAAGGTAGACCATCCGAAGAGAAATCCAAGCAGAGGGTGAAATGCATGATACAGATAATGAAAATCCCCGCCCGCCCGCGGTAGTCGCGTGGAGAGTTCAGCATATGTCAAACCGCCGCAAATGGACAATAATCCGCCCAGGATCCAGACCAGGATCATAGTTCCGGAGTGCTCTATGTACTGTGAAATATAGCCGGTGGTTGTAAATATGCCGATTCCGATGATATTACCGACAATCAGCATAAAGGCATCTCTGGTGTTTAATAATCTTGAAAGGTTTTTGCTGGCAGACATATTACTCCGGCATAACGGCACAATTCAAAAAAAGATTCATAAATTTTATATAAATTAACAGGAAAGGCAAGCCTGAACCGGGAAAAAGTCTCGAGATCCCCAACTGTCTTTATTGAGTAGAGAGTTGAAACCGCATAATACGATTATTCCCGGAATCTGCAATATATACAATTTGCTCTTCTAATAAGGGCGTGACTGCGATCCCTTTCGGATTATTAAATTGTTTAGGACCATTTCCAACACCAAGCACGGACTGGAGCTGTTTTCCAGAGGATCCTGCGAAACGGTAGAAGCCGGGGAGCGGTCTACCGGATAGGGAGTCTGCGACGGATCGGCCTGCGTCCACCAGAAAAACGAAACCATTCCGATCAATAGCAAGATCTTCCAGATTCCAGAACTTATCCACTGCATAGATATCCGTGCCAATGAATGAAGTATTCGGGGTAAGAACCTCCTGACCCTCAAAAATACGGGTGGCTATGTGTTGAAATTTGTAGGCATTTTCTAATAGGCTGGTTCTCCCGGTATGGGTGAACATAAATTGAATTGTATTTTCGCGGCTTGAAATATCAAGATAGAGTTCACGCAAAGAAACCACCGCAGTGGGCAGAATAGTTGAAAAGAGGGCCGTTCCGTTCACTTCAAAAGGCAATTTTCCTTTCAGAGTGTGGTTGGCATAAAAATCATAAATAAAACTAAATTCCACGTAATTACTACTGCTATCCTGCGGTTCAATCACTGTGACATAATATTCAAAACCATTATAGACTGAAATACCGGTAAACTGACGAGTCGGTTCACTGGCCTGTTCATATACAACTTCAATGGGCGCACTGCCAATGTTATGGCTGGCCACAAACATATCTATTTTATAAATTTTATTGGTCTTATTAACAATCAGCAGGTCCAGGCTGTCATTCTGGGTAATTGCCTCGGGATGCTCAATAAACTGGGAAATTCCCTGGACGGTACCACCCGCATCCATCATGATTATTTGATTGGCATCGGTATTACATACATATAAAAAATTATCTACACCGAAATAAATATCAGATGGATTTCGAAAAGTATACCCATTCTGATCATCCAAAATAGGATTGATTAAATTATAGACTGCTTTATTTAAATTTTGATAACGGTCTTCTTCGCTGGGAATCGAAGGCAACGGATATTTATCATGCGAACATTGCAGCCAAATTACTCCAAGGGCTGCAATCATCCAGAGACATCTCTTCAGCATTAAATTACACTCCTTCTAAAACTGAATATTTAAGGCAAAGCGGTTGACGTAACCCAGCCTGCCAAAATTCGAAAACGAGTAATCTACTCCAATCCCGATTCCCTTCAGAGGCACCCGGAGCCCAAAACCGGTGGAAAAATCCTCCTCTGTTCTGGCACTGGCAAATCCACCGCGCAGGGCAAAAATTTCCCGCCACCAGTATTCCAATCCAAAATTTACATTTTCCACATTATCATTCGGATGGTTCAATTGAACGGATCCTGAAATCATATTATTTTCGGATTTATACAATTCTCCTGCAACTCCGATCCGAAACAAAATAGGAGGTGGAAATTTCTGGAAACTACTTTGGGTGATCTGTTCGTTCTGCAGATTTTTGTAGGTAAAACTTCCTTCAGGCGCCATATCCCGACCAAAATTCGTTACCGCTACTGCAAAGCGCACAGATTTCCAACCGGTTTTATAATAAGTCCCCAAATCGAACAGGAAAGAACTCATAGTTAATTCAGCCAGTGTTTCGTGCATATACTTTACTGAGATTCCAAAACTGAATTTATCGGTCATTTTTCTGGAATAGCTCAATCCCAGCAGGGCGTCCGCATAACGGAAATAGTTCCCGGTGCCATAGGGGAATAACTCCGTGGTTTCCTCCATCTCCTCGGTATGTAAATATGTAACTGCTAAACCCAGCGAATTAACAGCATCCAGATGATAAACCAGACCCAGATATTCCAGTTGGATATCGACAACCCATTGAGTGTTGGCGAAAAACACCTCATTTTTTTCAAACTGGGATATCCCTGCCGGATTATAAAATAGCGCTTCGGCATCATTCGCAATCGCAACATAGGCTTGTCCCATGGCTTCTGCCCGTGGTCCCACACCAATTTTCAGAAACTGCGCGGCAGAGGTACCCACCCGTTGTCCGCCCAAATTAGGTAGTAATTGGGCAGAAGCGAACTGGTGAATAAAAATAAAAAGCACTACGATGCCATATTTCCGCATATATTGCTCCGGTTACAATCAGAATTCCAGTGATATGCCAAACCGAATTTGCCGCGATTCCCGGTATCTGGCCGGATTAAAAGGGAACGGACTGGATATGGGATAAAAACGATCCGGGTACAGCGGATCATTCCAACTCAGCGGCGTCGGATCACCATATTCATAGGCACTTCCAGTCACATTATTAATAATATTGGCATTCTGGGAATTAAAAATATTTGTCACTTCGATACTGAAAATGTAGCGAATCCTATATATCTCAAAAAATTTACGAAAGCTCAGATCTGCCCATTGCCAGTATCGTCCAAGCTCGCTATACCGAAGGCTCTGATCAATGGCGAGGGTATAAACGGGCCTTCCGTCTTCCGGCTGATAATAATTAAACTCTGCTGGTGTAAATCGTCTGCCGGCCATTCCGAACCATCTAAAATTGAGATTCCAGTCATCCAGAATTTTAATCCCCAATAATCTGGGTGCCCTGCCCTTGGGAACATTAAAGTTCAGATTGAACGAAATTTGCCAGGGTCTGTCCCACTGCGCATAGGATTCTTTAATCGGTTCCTCGTCAATACTTCCCTGGGCGACCAGTAGTCCAATATCCGGGGAAGACGATTTGGTGGTGGTGAGTGCAAATGATCCGTTGATCACACCCGAAAAATAGGTGCCCATGCGGGTTCGGAATTCACCTTCAATTCCACGAGATCGGGCATAATCCAGGTTGATATAGAAAATAGCAGAACCAACTCTTGGAATTCCCCGAATTGTGGTGGTTTGAACATAATCAAAAATATCGGTATAGTATGTCGTAAGGTTAAAGACATTGTTTTTATTTAGTTTATATCTGAACCCAAGTTCATATTTAACAGACGTTTCAGGGTTGAGGTTCGGATTTCCAAATTTCTGATAGGCTGATTTGGAACTGACACCTGCAAGCTTAGCATAGACAAATTGGGGTTTGGGGAGTTTGGAAAAATGGCCATAATTAAAAAACAGCATCAGATTGTCTGAGACTGGATGTGAGACCGCCACCCGGGGCATGATGCGCATTTTAAAACGGTGTCCAAACAGCTCGTAGGTATTATCCAGATAACCCTGCCTCATTTCCGGAGTGAGCAAGTTGGTGGTATCTTCAACGGCTTCATCTACCAATTCTCCGGGCATCCAGTAATCCAGCCGGGCCCCCACATTGAGGTAAAAACCTTCGAATTTGATATTATCCTGGGCGTACAGGGCTCCATCTGCCGGAAATACCCGATAGATATCCTGGGTAGATCCAAATCCTCCTTCTAAATAGGGATCTACAATATCAATCATTTGCATCTCCTTGAAGGAGGTTTCAATTCCGGCTTTCAAGGTATGAATGTTGCCAAACAGCTTGGTAAAATCTCCCTTAAAAGTGTACCATTCTATATAATGGTCGTGCCAGAATGAGGCATTTCCGTAATCGTAGAAACCGTCACCCGGGATCACCCGCACTTTGGTAGAATCATTGCGGGGGATGTAATATTGTACCGGCAGACGGGCCACATCGATGGGCTGGCCATAAACCGACCAGTGCTCCCCATTCCAGTCTGATCGTAAATGTGCCCAGTATTGACTCAGTTGTAACTCATAAAAAGTGGTGTTATTTAAAGTCTGCCGCCATTGAAATGAAATCTTTTCATTATCATGCGTATAGGTGTTAAATATATCCAGATTCATTGAATAGTCGTAGGGGAATCCAGGACCGGGTTCCACATACTCCAGGTTGGTTTGCAGGGCCTGGGTATTCTGATTAATACTGATGGAACGATTATAGGAAAATATCAATTCCTGAGTCGGATTCATTTTCCAGGTCAGTTTGAACAATCCCGACCAGTTGTTGTTCTGGCGAGGGGCCAGTGAAGTCGGCGTGAGTACATCCCGGCCAAACAGTGTCATGGTGGGAGCGATTGAGGAGTAAAGCTGGGTGGCCGTTCTGCGGGTATAATCGTCTGCCAGATGAGTATAAAAATTTCCGAAAAAGTAGATCCGACCCGGTATTTTAAGATTAAGTCCCTTCAGGGCGTAGCTGGTAAGCGGTTCCGGTCCGCTTAAATTAAACTCCAGGATGTCGCTGTTGAAGCTCCAGGATTGATCCTGAAAGAGACCCAGATGATCACTCTTATAGGAAGCAAATCCTTCATAGCGGTCTGAACCGGACTTGGTACGTACACTGATCACCCCTGAGGTGGCCTGACCATATTCCGCATTAAATCCGCCGGTAATGACGTTTACCTCCTCAATGGCATTAGCGCTGATATTCAATCCGAAACCAGTTCCGGAGAGCGGGTCCTGCACGGATATTCCATCCAGTAAATACTGAGCTTCATAGGTTCTGCCCCCGCGGATATGGATCTGGTCATCCTGCTCCACAATCCCCACCTGGGTAGAAACCACTGCCTTCACATTATCAAATGTCTGATTGGCTATATCCTGGCTGGTCATGCTGCGGGTGGTACTGGTTTCATCAAATTGTATGAGCGGTTTTTCTCCGATAACCACAATTTCCTGCCCCAGAGCCAGAGCGGTTGATTCCAGCTCAAAGTTCAGGGTAACAGCTTCCCCGGGATTTAGCCGTACCCCCGTTCTTCGGACTACTTTATATCCGATGTAACTTACCTCCAGGGTATATTCACCCGATTTTACTTCGGATATAAGATAAAAACCATCTTCATCACTGGAGGCACCCAGATAAGTGCCCAGTACCACGATGTTAACCCCGATCAACGGCTCACCACTCTGGGAATCAGTAACGATTCCTTTCATGGATCCCCGAGTGTCTTCCTGGGCTAAAAGCAGATTAAACAGAATCAGGAAAAATAAAATGACAGCAATAGTTTTCTTCATACAAAGAAATAAGGTTTAAAAAATTTCATTTAAAATGATATCAAAAAAGTCATCCAGGTTATTGTTCGCTTTCAACTGGTGTAATGGTGTGGCTGAAAATACAAAATCGTACAGCCCCGAATTATCATTCCTTCCAACGATAATGAAAAGCGGTGTATCATTAGGTGGAGAGGGATTCTGAAACCGATAGATAGGAACAGCAGTGGTTTTCGGGATCAGGGCCTTTATGCCTACAAAAAATTCAGATACTTTCAGTATCGGTAGTGTTGCAATATTTGGAAAAGCCGTGTAAAACAGGGTATCCGGATTATAGATATTTCCCGGGAAACAACGATAATCTTCGCTACTCAGAGAACTTACCGGCGTAAAGGCCAGCGGACTCCCCAGCACCCCAAAATTCTGATCGAACATGGTACTGTAAATAATTTTTCCCCCTTCCCGGGGCGCACGATTCAAAAATTTAGGAACTGCGACCTGGGCGGTGATAAAATGATCATCTGTTTCACGGGAAATATCGGTATACCAGATCACATAGTCGAAGAGATTCATGGTTTGGGTAAATTGTTCATTGGATGCCGGAAATAAATCCTCAATATTCCAGTAGCTGTAATTTTCTCCTCGGGGAACCATTACTCGTTCCATCATTCCTTTATAGTACGCATCCGGAAAACCCACTGTAGTGCTCTCATTTTCAAAATCATCAATCAGCAGATACCGACCCCGCGGTTCTTTGACATACCAGGTAGCTCCGGGATTCTCAGGCATACGGAGCGTTTCACTCTTGGCACCAGCAATATCCACCGCGCGAATGGTAAAGGAGTGTTCTCCCTCCGTCAAACCACTGTCCGCATTGAGAGTTAAAGATCGAAGATACCCGGGAATAATATTCCAGTTCAGGGTATCATCATCCAGTGTATACTCAAAATAGTCGATGGTCGAATCACCGTCCAGATCGAAGACATCCCAGATGAAAGTCGCCACTGTAAAAGTGGTATCAGGAATCAGGCTGGCCAGCGTCCATTTTAATTCCGGTGCTGAATTGCGAATGGGGAAATTTTGTCTGGCCGGTGTAGGATCTTCCAGACCTTCATCATCCACCGCTTTCACCTGGAACAGATAAATCGTATCCACACCGGTTATTTTTAAAGGAAAGACCTTTGAGCGGTCAGTAGTAAATGTCCAATCCGAAGGTTGCGGATTTACGATCCAGGTATAATAAAACCCAGTTACAAAACCATCTGGGTCGCGGCCATCCCAGAAAATATGCTGGGTGCTCCGGGTATAATTGAGGGTATCCTGGGAAGAGACGAAAACGTCCGTCTCGGGAGGGAGATTCTGCAGCGGATTGTTAACCTTTTTTTCTTCACAGGACAGGAAGAGCATGAAAATCGCCACGAGCCACAAAAGTTTATGTTCAGGGATAAAAACCATATCAGGTTCTTCTAGTTAAATTAGAATTCCAGAATTTCCACAGTACCTAAAGTGAACTAATCGTCATAACAGATATACTCCTATCCAACCGACTTCATTGAAAAGAAGTAACCATAGAGCTTTTTAGAACATTTATACATGATACATCCAGGCAGCTTCACGGCTGCCTGTATGTATTATTGCCAGTACCCTACTTTACTTAACAAGAATCATTTTTTTACTCAGGGTCACATTTTCACTCTGTAGCTGATAGAAATATATACCCGAACCAAGCGGAGTGCCTGCTTCCTTAGTAGCATCCCAGCTAATGGTATGACTACCTGCCGGCGCTACCGCATTGTAAAGAACTTTAACCTGTCTTCCCAGAATATCATAGACGGCTATTTTTACCTGGGTTGTTTTGGGTGCATTAAATGTAATGTGGGTAACCGGATTAAACGGATTGGGATAGTTTTGGGACAAAGTAAATTGCTGGGCAATTTGCTCTAATTCATCCTCAATTCCTACCGAAACATGACCAATGATATCATTATTATTGCGGGGCAGGATTTTGTAATCTCCAAAACTGTAATAGTGCATACCAATGAGCTGTTCGATGGTATCATTCTGCTGAAAAGTGGAATCCTGGTTACCGTTAAAGGCGGTGAAAGCATCATCTACCCGCACCGGACCCGAACTGTCGTCGATTTCAAATTCACCAAAATTACTGGGAGCATCCGGAAACGGATCCGTAACAATAACATTGAGGACTCTGATTAAAACATCCTCATAAGCCTCGGCATTGGCACCACCCGTTCCGATTTCTCCGGTCGTTACTGTAACCGGATTAAAAACACCTACACCCGGAGTAACCACAGCATAATTTGAAAGATTTCGCAGACGGGTCACCCCAAAATTCTCCTGTACTTCTCCGGTAACCGTAATCAAGTCTCCTTGAACGGGTGTGTTATTCGGATCACTGATCCACATCCCATACCAGGCGCTGTCCTTTTCCTGGATATAATAATTACCGGTCCAATCTGCAGGATCTGTCATCACAACTCCCTGCAGGGTCACTTCATATCCCTCAAAGGGCGAGCTGTCATCCGGATATCCCCAGGTATACTGCACATCCTTGATGTCCAATCCCTGATCCCTTATAACATAGCTGAAGATATACCGGGAAGTATCGCCGGGCAGTTGGGAGGTTTCTCCCACGTTATCGGTTGCTTTGATAAAATAACGAACATAGGCATTATTCGCCTGGGAAGGAATGGTAGCCACAAAGGTATCCACCGTAGTCATACTCATCGTGACCGTATTAAATGGTCCCCAGTTCACACTGTACAGAAGCTCGGCAGAGGCTACCGACCCATTATCCACAATCTCAGTGGATACCACTACATTATCTGTGGAGAGCGGAACACCCGGATTTCGTATGATATCCTCTGATATAACTGGTGGGTTAGTTAATATTTCAAAATAAGAATCATCCCGTGGATTGACTGTAAAATAGGGAGAGCCCACATCCCGGGTAAAACCAATAATATTCAGATTGGTATTATTTGAAGGCCAGGGATTAAAGCCAGCATTAAACTGACTACGGTAATACCAGAAATAGTCATCGATATAACCGTTTCCGGTACCATCCGTAATAACTGCAATATTGCCGCTGAAATTATTGTTGGTCACCAAAGCATTCTCAATGCGGACTTTCATGGATTCCCACTGCTCTCCAGCTCCATGAGTTTCCAAATCTACACAGGTAAGTACCTTTACATCCGGCAAGGGATTCCCGCTGGAGACAATAGTTATGGGGACAGGTGGATTGGTGAGTAAATTTAATTGAGTTAGACCGGTAAAGCTAGCAACCCTTCCAGTAAAATAGCAAAAATCTCCTTCTTGCACGAATCCGAATAGGGTATTCACCACAAAAGTATCATCCTGGATGATGAAGAAACCGGACCAGGGATCCTGGGTTCCGTCGGTAATATAGCAGGCCCAGCGGGCACCGACCCACAATTCCCTGGGACTATGCTGCACATACCCTCCTACTACTACGGTATCTCCTAAGTACAATGAGGCATCTGAAGAATCCGGATTGGGGACCCATTGCAAATCATGAATCGAGACCGTGTCATAAACCGCCTGGGCAAAGTTCGCTTCCGGCAGAAACAGTAAAACAATGAAAACTGTGACAATCGTAAACAATAATTTCATAAGACATCCTCCTAAAAAAAGTTAAATGATCATACCTTTTAAATTTGTTATTTAATTACCACAAATTTCCCCTTTAAAATCTCTCCATTCTCCAAATCCTTAACCGTAAAGAGATATAATCCCGTGGCGAGTGCCTGATCATTATTGGTGACCAGATCCCAGGCATGCTCTCCCCCCGAGAATATCGGTGATTTATCCGTGGGGGAAAATTCTCTGAACCACTTAATATCTTTACCGTCATAGTTTGTTGATTCATGGGTGAACTGGTCCACCATGTCACCCGCGAGAGTATAAATTCGAACCTCACACCGGGCAGGAAGATTAAAAAATACAATCTTTCTCTCCCTTTCAAATCCTCCATCCCAGAGTGCATTGGCCCGATAAGGATTGGGATACACGCCAACTTTTCTTCTCTCTGTAGCCGGCATGGGAGGGGTGCCCGGAATAATAATCTCGGAATTTTGTAATTTACTGCTTTCTAAACTCGGCAGATTTATTTTCTGATCACCACTATCGAAGGCACTGACTGCAAACGCATATTGCCAACCGTTATGCAGATTATCAATTACCAGCTCATAGGTATAGAGTATCGTATCCAGCAGCCCGGTTTCAGGATTTATTTCTATCTCCTGAATGGGATTTTCGAGACGGATACTGTCCAGTCCGGTATCATAAAAAAGCTGGTCTTTTATATCATATTCCCTGATGAGTTGCATATTATTGAGTATTCCTTCGGGAGATCTATCATCCCCCAGAAAAGATCGGTAAACGCGGAATCCTTCAAAATCTCGTAATTTTGATATCAGATCAATCGATTCCTCGGACCGTTGGTCCCAGCGCAGGGTGACTTTTGCATCACCCGGAATGACCTTCAGTCTGGGTGGGGTCGGGGGAGTCGGCAAAATATATCGATCGAGAATGCCGTTTGGAATCACATCCTCGGTTGAATCCGTGCCCACATAATCCAGGATACCATTGCGATTGGTATCCTCCCCATAATAGGCCCGGTAGGCCCAGGCGGTATTTTCGAATAGATTTTTCTTCACTTTTTCACTGTCACGATTCGCCGGAATGTCGTTATCACTTCCAAACTCTTTGGCACAGACCACCGCATATACCACATTAATTGAAGAATCCGGTGGTAAGGTTGCAAAAGGCCCGGTAGATATGAGACTCATGCGGTTACCGGGTTTTTGAAAAATATTGGCCACAAAATAATTTTCCATCATGGACGTTTCCATTCGGGCATAGCGGCTGGCTTCATCTGCCGGGGCACGATCCTCATCCGTATCACCGCCGGAAAACAACCACCACTGGTGGGTAGCTTCCCGTTGATAGAGTGGATCATTCCGAACCGGATCAGCACCCATTAAGGCCATGGCCACATAACTGTTACTGAATCCGCGATCACCACTGTGATCATAGCAGTAAACCATTTTCAGGGAATCGTTATCAACATAACCCACCCCCGCATACAGGTAAAAAGGAGAACCCACCCGGGGCGGTGTAATATTAGTATTTCTGACTACTAAATCGGCCCACATCCCGACATGCATATCTTTCAGGGTATCCTGCTGACCGGCATAACCGACATTGGTCAAGGTATAGTTGAATATGACAAAAGCATCTGCAAACGGATAATTCCAGGCGTAGGTTTCAAGGTGTACAGCTATACCCAGAGGTTGATGATACGGAATGGGGATGGTGGTCCCCGGAACGGTAATATTGGTGTCTGTAAATTCACATTTGAAATCCTGGTGGCTTACAGCACTGGGAGCATAATATTTGTTATCCTCCAGGGAGGAGGATTCTATGACCCGGTCTGTCAATTCTGCGGTATTGGTAAATTCAAAGTTGGCATTTACGCCTCCCAGCCGCGGGATATTAAAGGCACCCGTTGTAACACGGGTACCGGTACTGGTTTTAGCCCCTACCCACAGACCGCCCACAAAAATATGTTCTACGCCTGATCCTTTGGGAAATATACAGGAAGGTTGATCCACTGGCGACTGCTCAACAAAACCATCTCCAAATGTCCCGTAATTGGTAATAGTCATCCCAATATTTCCAGTGGTTGTAAAACGAGAATTGTCATCGATCATCGGTTTCAGAAATCGGGGGTCGGATGGTAAATTTTGTGATAAAAGTAGTGAGGTTAGTAAAACTGGGAGTGTCAACAGCAAGAATCGTAACTGATAGTTCATAAATGTTCCGGAACGATATAAAAGACTATACTTAAGACAATTCAGGAGATTGAGAAGCTTTGCAAATAGAGCAGATTTAGTCGAAAAATATCATGGCATCGGAGAATATACGAAGCTTCACTCAAAACAAATTCACTAAAAAATACAATGCTGAGATGATTTTGTCAATACTGAAAGAAGAAAATTTTAACAGTTTAACTAAGCCATAAAATTATAATGACTTAGCAAAACCGGTGACTGTTTAAAAGTAATATTTTGTCTAAAAGTCCGCCAGAGGTTGTACAAAAAAGTAAAAAGTTTTGTTTTTAAACCGTCAAAAATTTCCTTATAATAGCTGATCCAAAAAATTATTCAATCTTTAAAAAATTTTACAATTGACAAAATAAATGTTCTTTTCTAAATTTTTTTTAACATACAAGATCCAATTTTATGAATTCAAAAGAAAAAGTTATAGATATAGAAATCCTTGTCATTTCTAGTAATCAGAACGAATTGTTCAAGGTGGAAAATCTCTCAAACCGCATCTCTAAAAAGGTTTCCCTGAGCGAAGGGAAATCGGATAATCTCGCCATTGTTTTAACCGAATTGGTTAACAACGCCATTCTTCACGGAAACAAAAGTCAACCCCATAAAACAGTGACAATCACAGTCACTTATTTCAAATCTAATGTAAAAGTCTCGGTAAAGGATCAGGGAAATGGATTTAATCCCTCCCAACTTAAGGATCCGCGAGATCCGGAAAATCTTTGGAAAGAAGGAGGCCGGGGAATTTTTCTCGTGAAAAATCTGGTCGATGAAGTAGAATTTAATCCCTCCAAAGAAGGTATGGAAATTATTGTGACCGAATATTTAGACGAATAGAGAAGGTATTTTTTCTAGGGAAGACTCAGGTTCCAAATAAAGAATCTGCCGGATAAAGCTGTTGCATATTTTTGAAATATAATTCATGGATTTTAGCCAAATTCTAACTCCTCTACCTAGGCTGGATCATATAAGTCACATAATTCACAAGATGGTTTAACAAAATTATTGGAGGCGCAATGAAAGTAATAGTTTTAAGCATCTTAGTGGTTCTGCTAGGACTGACACTCCTGCAGGCGGGGACAATTAAGGGTGTCGTTAAGGATGCCGATACCGAGGAACCCCTGATTGGCGCAAATATCGTCCTTAAAGGAACAGGAATGGGTGCAACCACTGATATGGATGGATTTTTTCTGATGAGAAACGTTCCCGAAGGAGATTATACTCTGGAGGCCGGTTATGTGGGATTTAATGAATATCAAGAGACCATTTCGGTGGGCGCCGGTGATTTTGATATGGACATTTCATTAAAACAAATGGTCTATTCCGGTTCCGAGATCACTATTTTAGCCGACCGGGCCAAACCCCGGGAAACACCGGTGGCTTATTCAAATGTTGAGAAAAAGGAAATACAGGCGCGGTTAGGATCTCGGGATATTCCGCTGGTCCTGAATACTACCCCCAGTGTGTACGCTACCTATAATGGTGGTGCGGCCGGTGATAGCAGGATTAGCATTCGTGGATTTAATCAGAGAAACGTCGCTGTGATGATTAATGGTATCCCAGTGAATGATATGGAAAACGGCTGGGTGTATTGGTCTAACTGGGACGGTTTGGGTGATGCCACCAATTCGTTACAGGTACAAAGAGGCTTGAGTGCCGTTAACCTCGCTACTCCCTCTATTGGGGGCTCCATGAATATCATCACCGACCCCAATGCCCAGAATTTTGGCCTATTATTCAAACAGGAAATTGGTAACGACGGATTTTTGAAATCGACAATCAGCGGAAATTCCGGTCTGATCAATGGCAAATATGCCATCAATGCCTCAGTGGTCCGGAAAATCGGAGACGGTCTGGTGGATAAAACCTGGACCGATGCCTGGGCCTATTACGTGGGTGCCAGCTGGAACGTAAACAAAAACCATCGTCTTGAGGCTTATTTCATGGGCGCCCCGCAACGGCATGGACAGAACTACTATAAACAAAATATCGGGGCTTACAGTCATGATTTTGCCAAAAAACTGGATGATTACGATCCCGCGGCTCTGGAAGAATTCCCCCAGTCGAAATCGGGACTGAACTATAATCAGACCTGGAACACCGTATCCTCGAGCTACACCGGTGAACAATACTGGAATGGACAGAGAAGTGATCGATTCGATTCTGGTTTCATTAATGAACGCGAAAATTATTACCACAAACCCCTGGGAAATGTTAACTGGTATGCCAATTTGACTGAAAAGCTGAATCTCTATACCACTGTTTACTACTCCGGCGGTATGGGTGGCGGTTCCGGAACCCTGGGCAGCCTCAGGTGGGATTATGACTCCGAACCCACCCGCATTGCCGATTGGGATGCCACCATTGCCAGAAATGCGGCAGCGGATACGTCCCGCGGTATCTTACGAAACAGTGTGAACAACCAGTGGACTATCGGCGCGATTTCCAAAGCAACATATAATTTCACCGAGAAATTCACCGGAACCTTTGGTGTTGACTGGCGAACTGCTGAAATAGAACACTTCAGAGAGGTCCGGGATCTGCTGGGTGGAAAATATTACTATGATGACACAAATGATCTGGATGTGGGTACCCAGAGACTAAAATTTCTGGGAGACAGAATTGACTACAATAACACCAATACCGTGGACTGGTTGGGCTTCTACGGGCAGGGTGAATACAAAACCGGGATGTTAACGGCATACGGAATGGCAGGATACTCCATGATAAAGTACACCTATACCGATCATTTCCAGCATGAAGCCAATGGTGATGAATTTAAACTGGAGTCGGATTGGATTAACGGTGTTCAGGTAAAAGGAGGCGCCAATTATAAACTGACCCCGGAACTGGATATCTTTGGAAATGTGGGACTTGTTTCCAAAGTACCCATATTTGATGAAGTCATCAGCGATGTGGATGGTTCCCTGGCGGACGACCCCAAAAATGAAAAATTCACCAATCTGGAAGCAGGCGCCAATTATCGTGCTTTTGCCGGCCGACTGGTTTTAAAAGGAAATATCTATTACACGATATGGAATGATAAAACCCTGACCCGCAATATCCGTAAAGCGGATAATTCCGAAGCGCTCATTTTTATTTCCGGTCTGGATTCAAGACATGCCGGGGTAGAATTCGAAGGCGCTTATCAACCAAACCGTCTGGTGCGCCTGGATGCTGCCGCCTCATTCGGAAACTGGCTCTATACCAATGATGTTTCAGGGATATATAAGGATTATGATAACCCGACCAATCCAGATATCGAGTATACCTACTATCTTAAAGATCTCAAAATCGGTGATGCCCCGCAGGTACAGTTTATTGCCGGGGCAACGGTATTCCCCATCCGCGGTCTGCAGGCACAGCTATTATATCGATACTATGCCAATCATTATGCAGATTGGGATTCCGAAAGTCGGCAGGATCCGGATGATCGCGCTCAAAGCTGGAAAGTTCCAAACTACGGCGTGTTGGATTTTCACGCATTATACGATCTGCCCATTAATTTAAAAGGCGTAAGATTCCAGGTATTCCTCCATGTCTTCAACGTGCTGGACACCGAGTTTATTACCGATGCGATAGATAATAGCGCGTATAATGCTTACAGGGACGATAATGGAGATATCGTGAATCCACACAAAGCTGACGCGGCAGAGGTTTACTTCGGATTATTGAGAACATTTACCTCCGGGATTCAGATTAGTTTTTAGATTATAGCATGACAATCATGTCTGAAAAAGGAGAGCTCACGTGAGCTCTCCTTTTTTTGTGACTTCCCGAAACACTTGCATTTCTCAAGCTAAATGGGTAATTTGATTCAGAAAAATGTGATACTTATGGTTGATCTACGCAGCGACACTCTCACAAAACCCACCGCAGCCATGCGGGAAGCAATTTTCACTGCAGAAGTGGGTGATGATGTTTTTGGTGAAGACCCGAATGTCAATCGGCTTCAGGAAATGATGGTGGAAATTACCGGCAAAGAAGCTGCCCTCTTTGTAGCCAGTGGTACCATGGCCAATCAAATTTGTATAAAGACTCACACCCAGCCAGGCAATGAAATTATCGTTGAACACAATTCCCATTTATTTAACTACGAAAGTGGTGCACCGGCCCTGCTCTCTCATATTCAGGTAATGCCCATTCAGGGTATACGGGGTTCTTTTACCCGGGAACAGGTTGAACAAGTGATCAGACCCCTGAATGTGCATCATCCGAAGACCGCTCTGGTTTGCATTGAGAATACCCATAACCGGTCCGGTGGTTCTATTTTCCCCTTTGATGATATAAAAAGAATTTCAGAACTGTCTAAGGAAAAGAATCTCAAATTACACATCGACGGTGCACGTTTATGGAATGCCTCCGTCGCCACCGGAATACCTATCAAAAAATACTGTGATCTAGCACACTCGGTATCGATGTGTTTTTCCAAGGGATTGGGTGCGCCGGTAGGTTCGATCGTTCTGGGAACCCGCCAGTTTATAGACCAAGCTCGGTACTACCGGAAGGCCTTTGGCGGTGGAATGAGGCAGGCAGGTATTCTGGCAGCTGCCGCCATTTATGCGGTAGAAAACCATGTAGACCGTCTTGCTGAGGATCACCGGCGGGCAAAGATATTAGGGAAATTCATTCGAAATCTTCCTGGAATTGAGTTCGATCCGGAGAGTTTACAAACCAATATCGTTATTTTTAATGTAAAAAATAGTGGTATGAGCGGACAACAGGTGGTGGAACTGCTAGCCCGCAAGGGCGTTAAAATGCTCACTTTTGCGGGGACCAAAATGCGAGCTGTGACCCATCTGGATATTTCGGATGATGACATACAAAAAGCAATATCGGTATTGGGTGAAGTCTTTAACTCAAAGCAATAATTAACTTGAGCGATCTACAAGAGAATGAACATTCTGATCATCGGCGCGGGTGAAGTGGGTTTTCAATTAACCAAACGACTCACCGCAGAAAAACATAATATTACCATTCTGGAAAGAGATCCGGAAAAGGCCCATCGGGCTGAAGAGCAGCTTGATGCTTTGGTCGTTATCGGATCCGGATCGAGCTTTGAAGACCTGAAACGTGCTAAAATTGAGCAGACTGACATTTTTGCAGCCATGAGCAATGTGGATGAGGTGAATCTGCTGGCTTGTCGCTATGCGAAGAAGCTGAACATTCCGCATAAAATTGCCCGGGTCAGGAATCCTGAATATATTGAACCCAGCTTTATTCTATCACAGGAGGAAATGGGAATTGATTTACTCATCCATCCCGAAAAAGAAACAGCCGATGCCATAGTTCGTCTGATCCGGCAGAGTAGTGCTACCGATATTGTTGAGTTTGCGGGAGGAGAGATTCAATTGCTGGGCATTCGACTGGAGGCGAATTCGCCGGTAATTCACAAGACCCTGCAGGAGATTTGGCGAGAATATAATAATCTGGCCGCCCGGATTGTCGCCATCAATCGCAAGGAAAGGACCATCATCCCCGGTGGGAATGACGTACTGGTCCCCGGTGATCAGGTATTTATTGTCTGCGATAAGGAGCTTATACCCACCATTGTTCAGATTACCGGTAAAGAAAACGTCACCATTCAGAATATTATGATTTTAGGCGGGGGCCTGATCGGGCGATATGTTGCCAGGGCTTTGGAAAATGAAATGAATATCAAAATCATTGAGAGCCGCTCAGAGAAATCTGAAGAAATTGCCGATATATTGAGAAAAACACTGGTCATTCATGGTGACGGAACCGATATGGATCTGCTTGCCCTGGAGGGGATTATCGATATGGATTCATTTATTGCTGTGACCGGGGATGATGAGACCAATATTATTTCAACCCTCATGGCACGGCATTTACGTGTCCCCAGAACCATTGCGCTGGTAAATAAAACTGAATATCTGCCCATTACCCCAACCATCGGGATGGATGCGGTAGTAAGCAAGAAACTACTGACCGTCAATGCCATTTTACGATTCATTCAAAAAAGTACTTTCGAGCGGATAGTCACCATACCCGGGGTCGAAGCCGAAATTATCGAGATTATTCCCCAGGCAAATTCAAAAATTACCAAGAAGCCATTGAAAGAAATCCATTTTCCCAAATTCTCGATTGTGGGAGCGGTGCAACGTCAGAATGATACAATTATTCCCATGGGAGACACTCAGATAAGAGCAGGTGACCGGGTAGTGATATTCACTCTGCCGGTTGCCATGGCTGAAGTGGAAAAACTTTTCGCCTGATCCATTAACCCTGCAAATTCAAGTCATCAATTACCATGCAGATACAACTGGTTATAAATATTCTGGGATTTTTATTGATCTTTCTGGCAGGAAGCATGCTCCTCCCCATTCCGTTTTCTATCTACTATGGTGACGGTGATTATCTTTATTTTCTGATCTCAGCATTTATCACATTTGTAATCGGATTGATCTCCTTTAAATTGACCAGGCGTGAACGAGACGTGCGAGCACGGGAGGGTTTTGCCATTGTCACACTGGGTTGGACCTCCTTCTCAATCTTCGGGTGCCTTCCTTTTATTTTCTCAGGTACAATTCCCGGTGTTACGGATGCCTTTTTTGAAACCATGTCCGGTTTCACCACCACCGGGGCCACCATCCTGAATGATATTGAACAGTTACCTCATGGATTGCTATTCTGGCGCAGTCTCACCCATTGGATGGGGGGTATGGGAATAATCGTCTTATCCCTTGCCATCCTCCCCTTGCTGGGAGTGGGGGGAATGCAGCTATTCAAGGCAGAGGTGCCGGGTCCCGTCCCTGATAAACTAACTCCCCGGGTTACCGAAACAGCTAAAATACTCTGGGGTGTTTATGTCCTCATCTCCGCACTGGAGACAATTTTGCTGATGTTCGGAGGGATGAATCTGTTTGAGGCACTTTGTCATACTTTCGGAACCATGGCAACCGGAGGATTTTCCACCAGAAATGCCAGCATCGGTTACTATGACAATGCCTATATCCAGTATGTTATAATTTTTTTCATGCTGGTAGCCGGCACCAACTTTTCCCTACATTTCCGGTTTCTGAAGAGAGAAATCGGTGCCTATCATCGAAACAAGGAATTTCTCTTCTTTATTGGGTTAGTGGCCGGTGCAACCATCCTGATCGGTATTGATACCATGATAGGTCATTTTGATCAGTGGGAAACCGCGCTTAGAAACACCCTGTTTCAGGTGGTATCAATTTTAACGACTACCGGCTATGGAACGGCAGATTACGAACAATGGTCATTCAGTTCCCAGTATGTGCTGTTTCTGCTGATGTTCATCGGGGGATGTGCCGGGAGCACCGGAGGTGGCATGAAAGTAATCCGGCTATACATACTCATCCAGTTTGTTCGAATGGAAGTGAAGCGCTTACTTCATCCCAGTGCAGTTATTCCGGTCCGGGTAGGAACCCATGTCATACCCAGGGAAATTGTTACCCATGTAATTGGTTTTCTGGCCTTAATGGTTGGACTGTTTATTACCGGAGTGTTCTTGATGACGCTACTCGGTCTGGACCTGGTCTCTGCCCTGGGAGCTGTTGCCGCTTCTCTGGGGAATATCGGCCCCGGACTGGGCAGCGTAGGCCCCACCGATAACTATGCCCATATACCTGTCGCTGGAAAATGGATTCTCACCTTTTTTATGCTGGCCGGCCGCCTGGAAATCTATACGGTACTGATACTGTTTGCTCCCTCCTTCTGGAAGAAATAATTACTCATTATTTATGATATATTCAGTAAGTATATGAACCGGGATTTCTGCACCAATCTACCTTATTACGACGTCTAAAATTAAAGAAACATCAGTGTTCATTGGTTTATACTTAACCAATACGGAATTTCTTTTGGGAAAACTTTTCCTAACAAGAGCAAGGATCTGGAGTGATGTATCGATATCAATCAGCGGTTCCCAATCCCAGTACCCGGTAATTGAATTCAAAATTGAGAATTTTGCCCCATTTTTCCTCTCCAAATTGTCGACTGCGGGTACCCTCCACCGGGCCCACCGGTTTACCATAACTATAAAACCAATTTACGATCGGAGTCCCGGAATAATTCAACGTGATCCAATAATTTCCCGGGGAGAGAATAAGGCCTGCCTCTGAAAAATTGAAGTCGACCCAATTGTAACCCTTCGAGCCCCTCATTCCTCGGACCACCTGCTTTTTGCTGGAAAAATTTTGCAGAGAGGGTTGCCCCCCGTCATCTTCACTCAAATCCACCCAGATCAAACCTTCTCCACCAAATATGTGGAGTGCAAGGCCTATATTTTTGAGTAAGATCGGTTCCTGCAAAACAAACATCTGGGTAAATTGTTCTCTGCCCGTGACATACTCTGCTGTTTCTACCATAAATTGTCTTTTAATCTGGTCCGTTTTTTCATCTACAAAATGGGCTGCGAGAAAATCAAATTGTTGAGGGAAGTGTATATTCCCGGATTCGAATGACCTTTCATAGGTAAGTCCTGGATAGTTGTATTGATCCTGGACTTGTTGCTCTTTCAAGTTTTCTTCAGACGCTGAATCCTGAACTTCCGGGATATCACGGGCCGCGTAGCTCACAGGCTGTACTTCTATCGGAGGAGTCAGGAGTAATTTACGGGTTGAAGGCACTTTTTCTTGTGCCACAAACGAATAACGATCAGCTAAAAATTCGGAACCGATCATTTCCTCCAATCGGGGAACGCCTCCACCAGCCTCCCCGGCACTGGTCCATTTCACTAATCCGTCCTGGATGGTTTCATTGTTATCTTTACCCACCTCGATACGGAGATAGCGGTTACTTACAAAAAATTCTGTCTGTTGGGCATCGAATGGTATCCAACCCAGATCAGGAAAATATACTTCAATCCAGGAATGTCGACCTTGCGCCATATCGAAGCTGTACTCAGATTCATCCACCGGGACCAAGTAATTCTTTTTAAATGTCAATCCATTGACTATTCTGACGGGAATTGAAAGTGCGCGTAGAAAAGCCGCTGCCAGATGAGAATAATTCTGACAATTTCCGCGTCGCTCTTCCAGGGCATACAATGCATCATACCGTTCCGGCACGAGATCATAACGGAGATGATCTACAATAAATCGCAAAACATTCTGCACCACCTCGATTTCAAGTTCGCAGTCATGGGCAAGTTTGCGGGCATGTTCTATTATCTGCTGATTTCTCGCCTGCACCAGGTCAGTCGGTTCGAGATATGGCGCAAACTCCGGGGATAAATTTTCCAGCGGAAAGTTAACCTCGCTGCGGATTTTATCAAGTTTCACGGTATTTTTTGCCTGAATCATAATTTTGAATATGACTGTCCTGGGGTAATTTTCCCAGTGATAATGGTGAATCACATTTCCATAGACGTCCGTTAATTTTTCCTCTTTTACCGGAGTCGGATTGAGTTTTACATCTACAGAATTAATTTCCTGGATATAAGTCTCGGACTGGAAATTTTGAGGTTTAACAAAGCTCACCCTGATCCCCTTAATATTATCAGGCAGCTCAATTATCTGCTCAACAGAATAGGCAATAGTCGACTCCTGCCCACCTGAAATAATCAGTTCCTGTGACAGGGAATCAAAATATATCAGGAGCAAGCTTAGCAGCGTAACCAAAATTTTCATAATTCCGCTCCCCATTGTTTCATGTGATGGCTTCCAAAACGATTCATTT
Source organism: bacterium (assembly GCA_020350205.1). Taxonomy (GTDB): domain Bacteria; phylum Calditrichota; class Calditrichia; order RBG-13-44-9; family RBG-13-44-9; genus RQOF01. The sequence continues at coordinate 2,467,676 of CP070707.1, read as the reverse complement.
AAAGAGAGTCTATTATTTCAATACCAGAACAGCTTTTCACAAGTAAGCCAGATATTCTACCGATCGCCCAGCTTATAGGAAATCAGAGCAGCCATTATGAATATAACCAGAGCGGTAAGTTTTCCAGCCAATCCAGCTGGGATTCCCGGAAAAATTGGAATCACAGAAGCTACAACCAATCCTAATATGAAATAAAAAGTTTCCTTGGGAAATCTCTTCAATAATATATCAATTATTTTTGCAAACGACCAGACTCCAAATCCAACCCCTATGCCGAGAAAAAATAACGGAATAAGATTTATATTTTTGACGGCCCGAATCACAATTTGATATTGACCCAGCAAGACCAGAATGAAAGAACCGGAGATACCCGGCATAATCATGGAGCCACCTGAAAAAATACCTGAAATAATCAACATGATCGCCTGCCTGGAATCAATAGAGACGCCAACATCACTTTTTATCGGGGCATGATGAACCGGAGAAAAAAAGAATATTATCAGGATAAGCAAGACGCCCCCACAAAACGTCAAAATCGCAGGAGGTGATAATTTCATGTCGGGATGAGTTTTATAGATTGAGGGTACCGACCCTAGTATAAGTCCTATAAAAAAGAGATAAGTATATTGTTCATAATAGGTCAGCAAATAATCCATCAGCCATGAAAATGCCAAGATGGATATCCCCGCGCCGAAGAACACAACGCCTAAAAATATGACATATTCTTTTCTTTTCTCTTTACGGGTAAGAAAATTTCCGATCGCCTCAATTAATTTTTGATATATTCCCAGAACAACCGCCATGGTTCCGCCGGATACTCCCGGAATAATATTGGCAATACCAATAACGCCACCTTTAAGCAGTAGCTTGATCCCTTCTCTCATTCAGCCCAGCCTTTCTCTCCTACCAGGGGAACAAAATTTCTTGAATTTTCCTGTTTCACAACAATATCTCCATCAACCTTATCAATAATCTGTAAGTAATGCTGATCCCCCTCTCCAACCGGAATAAGCATGCGTCCGCCCTCTGCCAGCTGATTCAGTAAATTTTCCGGAATAGCGGGTGCCCCGGCTGTCACAATTATCCTTTGGTAAGGAGCAAATTCATTCCAACCGATACTCCCATCTCCAATTTTCACAGCAATGGAGTAATAACCCAGTTTTTCCAACAGAGAACGGGTCTGATCAGCCAAACCGGCGATTCTTTCAATCGTATAGACCTTGGCCCCTATCTCAGCCAGCACTGCAGCCTGATAACCGCTCCCGGTACCAATTTCTAAAATTTTCTCTCCGCCGGTGATTTGCATCAGTTGGCTCATGTAGGCAACCGTTGTTGGATGTGATATGGTTTGTCCGTACCCAATAGGAAGGCTCCCACCATTATAAGCCTGATGGTTCATGGCCGGGGACACAAACAGGTGCCGGGGAACCCGCTGCATGGCAGCGATAACCTGCGGGTCCTGAATTCCTGCCTGAATAACAAATTTTTCAACCATCTGCTTTCGGGGTCGATCATACATAACCGGTGATCCGCTCTTTGAGAATTCGTAAAATTAACTGGATAAAATTTAAAGTATCGGGAAGATGATTAATAGAACTTTTCTCACTATTATATAAGGTTGGTATTTCGACAAAACTGAATCGCACGCCTTTAAGGCCCAGTTTAATCAACATTTCACTTTCCAGATGGAAACGCTTTTCCTTCAAAATAACATCTTCTAGAATGCTTCTTTCCAGCAGGCGGAATCCGCACTGGCTATCCCTTACCAGTTGACCGGTAATAGCTGAAATAATCAAGGAGGTGAATGTGTTCGAAAAAATACGCGACAACGGCATCACAGCGGGTTTTCTCTTACGGTAACCGATAATCATATCCCCTTTCCTGTCTCGATATTGCTGCAGGAATTCCGGAATTTTTTCGGGCGGATGCTGTAAATCAGCATCAAGCGTCAACACCAGGTCAATGGCATGCTCTGAAAAGAAATATCGGAATCCGGTTTTCAGTGCTTCTCCTTTTCCCAAATTTTGGGAATGGGAGATCAGTTGAATACTCATAACTTCGGTACATGGAACTTCCAGTGGCGTTTCAGATCCATCATCTACAATCAATAATTTCATCGGAGTGGATACTGAAATTTGCTGAAGTCTTGTGAGTAATTCCCCTAACAGAACTGGATCCGGATTATATGCCGGTATAATGACCCCAATTTCCTGATTGGAGGTTATTTTTGACACCAATACGCATTTCCCCCTTTAGAAGGCCTTACTGCCTCTGCGGTGAGACAGCTGTCAAAAACAACTATAATGCGGCTGTCTGAATTGCGGCAGGGATGATACGGTTGCAGCAGATTCTCACAAATTTGATAAGAGACCATTATACAAATCCTTTGAACCTTTTAATCGGGTTTATCTAAATCTTCCGTATCATCCGGCTGATAATTATTGACATCTTTTAAATAAAAAGGGGAATCAACTGCATGATTCCCCTTCGCAGATGTCGGAGCGACTGGATTTGAACCAGCGACCCCTACCACCCCAAGGTAGTGCGCTATCCAGGCTGCGCCACGCTCCGAACGCAAAAATTTAATACATTTGAATAAAGTTGTCAAATACCTTTTATTTCGACAATGGTGTAATTTCGCTTTCCGAATGATTAACAGATAAAATCTTAATCTTTGAATTGAATCCAAACGTGCATGAGTAAAATCAAATTTAGCGACATCGCCTGCAATTGTGTGAATCTGAACCGCCTATCAGGTATTCAGCAAATTCCTTATTTCTTCAACTTCCATCTTTATTTCTGCCAGTAATCCCTGCAGATGCGTTAGGCTCTCGGAATCTTTGCTGGGATTATAGGTTCTGATTTTTTCTTTGATCTCTTTTTCATCAAGTTTATGGACGTAGGTTAAATCCCGAATATAAAAGATGAGTTTTACATCCTTTTCAGAGTAGCTTCGGTTTGCTGCCCGATTTCGAATGGGTTTAATTTGCGGATATTCCACCTCCCATCGTTTAATTACCGCATCCGATAAACCAGTCATACGGCATACTTCCCGTAAAGGATATACCAACTTTCTTTTCGGTTTTTGAATTCGCATGAGTTATCCTGAAATTGATATATTTTGTTTAGGAATTACAAATATTTCACTCAATATAAGGAAATTTATTCCAAAACTCCAGATGGTTTATGACGATTCTATTTTAAATCCTCATTGTTCAGATTTCCTGTCGGTGTTGATACTGGCTTGAAATAGCCCTTCGGCAAATAAGTTTGGATCGAAGGGTTCGAGGTCATCTATTTTTTCACCTAATCCGACATAATCAACCGGCAAACCTAATTCGTAGGATATGGCAATAACTGCGCCCCCTTTTGCCGTTCCATCCAATTTTGTGAGAATAATACCATCTACCCCCACCGCATCAATAAATTGCTTCGACTGTGAAATTGAATTCTGGCCGGTAGTGGCATCCAATACCAGCAGGGTTTGGTGAGGGGCCTCCGGAATGACTTTTTGAATCACCCGCTGCATCTTCTTCAGTTCTTCCATCAGATTAATCTTGGTATGAAGACGACCAGCGGTATCGATGATGACAATATCTTTTTGCCTGCTTTTTGCTGCCTCCAATGCATCATATACAACCGCACTGGGATCTGCACCTTCATGATGTTTAATCATCTCAGCACCGACCCGTTCAGCCCAGATTTGCAATTGTTCAATAGCCGCAGCGCGAAATGTATCTGCTGCCACCAGCAAAACCTGTTTCCCCTGCTGGTGATAGCGCAGAGCCAGTTTTGCAATGCTGGTGGTCTTTCCGGTTCCATTTACTCCGATGACAAAAATTACCCTGGGTTTTGGTGGATGAAGGTCCGTAGGTTGCAATCTCGTGATAAACATCCCGGCAATCTCAGTCTTCAGCAAATCAAAGAGTTGTTCGGTACTGTCATAGTTCTTACGTTTTACCTGACGTTTAACCCGCTCCATAATTTCCTGGGTGGTTGAGACTCCGACATCCCCGGAAATAAGCAGATCTTCGATCTCTTCCAGCAGATCATCATCTATTTTACGGGCAAAAAAGATGACATCCTGGATTTGATGAAATACCTGCTCCCGGGTTTTGCTTAATCCACGTTTAAATTTATCAAAGAGACTCATCGTTAGTTTTCCCGATATGATATCAGCAAATAAGATACTGTAAACCGCCCCGTTTCTAAAACGGGGAAAAAAGTTTAATAATATCCAGCAAGAAGGAGGGATTGTTTTTGAAAGCTAATTTAAATAAATTCAAAAGATTTTGATTCTTAGAATCCAGACGTAAATAGTCCGTTGCGATGGCATTAAAATGTCCATCGTCAAATTTCACCAGAGCCTCCTTTAAACGATAAAATCTTTCATGACTTTTTCCAATCTGTTTATCCCACTGCTTGGCATAAGGCAATAAATCTTTCTTGCTGTATTTCCCTCTCTTCACAGCGTTGCCGGCAATTTCACCGGCCAACTTCCCGGCAATCAATCCTGAAGTTATCCCTCCGCCTGATATCGGATTGGTCTGATGGGCTGCATCACCGGCGACCATAAATCCACCCATTACCAGATCTTTCAGCGTTTTACCAACCGGCACTCCGCCAACTGTTCTTGAAATGACGGACCCTTTCGGAAAGTATTTCTTTAAAAAAATCTCAAAATACGCTTCAGGACTTTTATAGCGCGCAAAATTACCTGCAATTCCGACACCCACATTAGCCGTATTTTCACCTTTGGGAAAAACCCAGGCATAGCCCCCCGGGGCAAAATCTCGCGAGAAATAAAAATCACAGGTGTCTGCGTCAACGGGAATATCGCATAAGGTATATTGTACACACGTCTCCATATCTTTCAGCTTTATGGTGGAATCAATTCCTGCCCAACGTGCCACACGAGACTCGACCCCGTCGGCAGCGATTACGATTCGAGCTTTTATTTCTTTTATCTCGCCTGAAAGTTTTACTTTTACGCCGGAAATCTGATTGCCGTTTCTGAGTACCCCTACTACTTCGGCCCGGGTGAGCAGCTGCGCACCTTCGGTGGTAGCCCTGAGCGCCAGATCATAATCGAAGAGACGTCGATTCAGAACATATCCAATCTCATGAATTTTTACGTACACCGGTGGCCCATCGGGAGAATAAATACGAAATTTTGATATTTCCGATGCCACCCAGCCTGGCAGCGCAACCTGTTCTACAATTTTTTCAAGATCTTTTTTGGAAACCCCTTCAGCACAGCGTACCGGTGTTCCTACTTCACGGTCCTTCTCCAGTAGTAAAACTTTGACTTTACTGCGCGCCGCTTGCCAGGCAGCCATGGAGCCGGCGGGTCCTGCACCGACCACAATCACGTCATACTCTTCACGAATCTGATTATTTATATACACGACTATTCACCCCGAAAATTTGGATAATCAAACTGAAACCGATTTTGATAATAATACCGGGTTAGAAAAAAGATGAAGACCATGGGCAGAAGGTAAAGTGGAAATTTTATACAGATGATGACCGAAAATAACAATATTGCCATTTTTATTGATTGAATGGCACGGGATGCATGATATATTAACATGAGTCTGAACATGAAGAATAAAATCAATATGTTAACCGCCAATACTATCTGGTCTTTATTAATGACCGAAAGCAAAAACGATATAAAATAAAGAATCAAAGCACTCCAAACGGTTGATTTCAATCCAAAACGAACGCAGAAAGTTACTTTTCCACTGGACTGGTCTCCCGGTGCATCCGGAATTGTGGTTAATAGATATAAAGCGGTATTCAGGAAAAGATACGGAAGACAGATTATCCAAAAATTATCTGAGACGGGTAACACCAGTACCCATCCCAGGGCGAACGCAATCCATCCCATCATTGCATTCAATATCAACCCGCCAACCGGTTTGTTTTTAAATTGAAAGGGGGGGTAATTGTAAAGGTAGCCCGTAATAAATAGAAATAAAATGAGCAACAGAAGGAATGACTCGCCAAGAAATATACCGAGAAGAATGGATCCCATGGCCAGTATAATGCCTTCTATCAGAGCAACACCGGGGCGAATGCGTTGTTCATCAATCAGAAATAGTTTTTTATTTTTCCGATCTGACTCGGTATCCTGCAGCTGGTTCAATATAAAACTGGCCCCCATGGCCATGGCAAATGCCAGCATGGTAAGAAAAATATCGGAATTCCAAAAATAAATGACCAGATGGCCCTGGCTGAATTGGGTAATCCAGGATATCTCGCCGTTTGCCGACAGATATCCTGCCAGAAGAGTATTCCAACCCGGAAAGAATAACATGGGTCGGGTAACAAAAAAATAGTCAAATTTATTGATCCAGTTTTGCCGGTTCACCAATTATCCTGATATGATTAGCATAAATCCATGCTCTATTTTGCCGCAGAACTTCAACCCGGTAAAGTCCTGGTCGATCAACTTTATGAGTAACTATCTTGCCCTCTTTTTTCTGAATCAGTTCTCCGTTACATATAAAATGCACCTGGGCCATGGCAGGCAGATGAACGTGCAGGGTAGTCTCGGGAGCAAAGTTGATATCCCCACCAATATGCGCTTTCCCAGATTCATTTTCTGCCCAGAACAGGAAGCCCTTTGCATCACCATTAAAAAAATTGGACACAAACACCCGACAATTTAAGATTGCATCATACACCAGTTTTTTTGCTTCTTCCACATCCAAACCAGGCAGAAGAGGTTTCGTCAACAGCAGGTGGGTTCTAACGGTCTGAAATTGAATCTTATAACGAAATATGGTAACTTCCACCAGACCACCAAACATACGGTGTTTATGGGCATGGGCATCCACCCCGCCGATACCTGCCACCTTGCGCTTCTCATTCACCTGATCCCATCTTTGTAAAGTTTGTATACTGGGACCAACCGTTGAACGGCGGGGATTGATAAAACGCCACAATTTATTCCAGGGAGTCAAACCCTCCATCCACTCTGACATTTGATTCCATATTTCGATACCCTGGTAATCATCGCTATTCCAGGCAGTCCAGGGATACGGAGGATGTTCCAACATGACATCTCTGCGTTCATCAGGATGGGCAATAATACCGAATCCCCCATTCAGGGCGACCTGATGTACATACTGCGGTGCGGGCAGATTACGGTTGACTTCCTCAGTCAATCCGAACGCCAGGTAATGGTTCGTATCATCAATATCGTTGATCTCATAACCAATAATCGCCAGTACCGATCCGTACCATTTTTCCTCACCGTTGGTTAAAGCACGCAGGTTATTATGATCAGTCATCATAATAAAATTTAATCCTACCTCTTCCGCCACTTTGGCAATCTCAGGAATGGTCCCGGTACCATCGGAATAGATCGAATGGATATGTATACAACCGACTATTTCATGAAATGGTGGCAAATGTATCCTTCATTCAAATGTAGAATTTACTCTATCTGAACTAGATATGTTAAAATATAACCTCAGCGAATCCAATTAAATTTTTATTCATTTTTAGACAAAATTCAGCCTTTTGCCATCAAGAGCTATCCGTTTCATTTCAAACATTACTTATCCAGATGCTGCTTTCCCTACCTGGTTTTCCGTGGGCCCTTATCAATTGGGCAATTATCCTTCAAAGCGCTTGCATATTCGTTTTACATTTTGTATATTTTGCGCCGTTAGAGTGGGTTGACAAAACCCACTTTTTTATTTTTAGGGATACAAATTAAATTCGATGAACATGAGCAGCGAAATAGAAGCATTAAAAAAATTGCTGATGCCTGTCTTGGAAAATGCGGCTGTATATTTAGTAGATATGGAATTACGGGGAAAACCGAACAGCCAGGTTCTCTCAATATATATTGATACCGAAGATGGGATTACCCTACAACAAATCGCCGACATCACCAGGGAATTTGAAGGTATACTTGATTTGGAAGATCCCATCCGGGGGAGATACAGGCTGGACATCTCTTCTCCCGGCATTGACCGTCCCTTAACGGAGGTGTGGCAATTTAAAAAAAATATAGGAAGAAACTTAAGAGTTACCTATAACATCGAAGACAAAGTTAGCGAGGCAGTAGGTACGTTGACACGGGTCGATGCTCAAAATATCTGGTTAGAGGAAAAAAACAAAGAAGTTCAGATTCCTCTGAAAGAGATCAAGAAAGCAATAATCAAGTTAAACTGGTAAATTAATTTTTGGAGGGTTGAAAAAAAAATGCGTAGCGAAATTGTAGAAGCTGTAAATCTTATAGCCAAAGAAAAGCGAATTGATAAGGATGAGCTGCGTGACATTCTGGAAGATATTTTTCTCACACTGATCAAAAGGAAATATGGTGAATCGGATCATTTCGATGTCATCGTCAATATGGACCGTGGTGATGTGGAAATATTCATCGAGAAAGAAGTCGTGGAAGAAGTTCAGGATCCGCTCCTGCAGATTGATTATAAAGATGCCCGGAAGATTGATCCCGATATCGAAATAGGAGAAGATTTTGTTGAAGTCATTCAACCCGACCAGTTTGGACGACGACTGATTAATATTGCCAAACAGACTCTTCTGCAGCGGATCAGGGAGTATGAAAAAAGGAAAATTTATGATGAGTATTCCAGTCGGGTGGGAGAAATTATTATCGGAGATATTCATCAGGTTACCCGAAGTGGATTTTTTCTGCTGGTTGATAGAACCGAAATGTTCATGCCCCGCTCAGAGTCAATTCCCAGAGAGGAATTACGCCGGGGAGATAGTGTGAGAGCCTTGATTAAGAAAGTGATCGAGCCTGAAAACCAGGTCATTGAATTGGAGGAAGATTTCAACAGGCGACGTAAAAACCGCAGTACACCGGACATTATTGTCTCCCGAGCAGATAATCAATTTCTGATCCGCCTTTTTGAAATTGAAGTTCCGGAGATATTCGACGGGATCGTAGAAATCAAAAAAATTGCCCGTAAACCCGGAGAGCGTGCAAAGATTGCGGTGGAATCAATGGACAAGCGAATTGATCCGGTAGGAGCTTGCGTCGGAATGCGCGGTGTGCGAATTCAATCCGTGGTACGAGAATTAAACGGAGAAAAAATTGATGTTATCTCCTTTACCAATGAATCTGAACTTTTCATCCAACGGGCCCTTACGCCGGCAAAACCTTTGCGCGTAATCCTGAATCATGAAGAGAAACTGGCAGTCGGTATAATTCCTGACAAGGATATGGGACTGGCTATGGGACGGGGTGAAACCAATAAGGAACTGGCACAGCAGATTTCCGGCTGGAATATCGAATTAATAAAAGAATCTGAATACTATCAAAAATCTATGGAGGATGAAGTCGACATCGAAGATATCCCCGGCCTTACAGCCTCACTTATTAAAAAACTGAGAGAGGCAAATGTAAATTCTGGGGAAGAATTAAAAAATCTGGGCCTGCAGGGTCTTTTGGAAATACCGGGTATTGGCAAAAAGACCGCTCAGAAGATTTTACAACTATTAAATGTTTAAAATGGATAAAGATGGTTCAATCTATTCAACTTAATCAACCAACAGTTACTTTAATCAGCTTTGCGTTAAAAGCGGGCAAAGTTGTGAAAGGATTTGAATCGGTTCAAAAATCCATAAATAACCGGACAATAGAAATTATTTTACTGGATTCAAAAATTTCTCGAAAAACTCTGGAACGGATGGAAAATAAAATTAGAAAATCGGATATACTCATCTTCCAGACAACACCGAATATTGACTGGAAAAAAAACTGGGGTATCGAATTTCACAAGATCATTGGAATTTTAAAAGGCGAGTTCGGGAAATCTCTAAGGAAAAATTTTAAAGCAGGAGTTTAGATGGCTGCTGAAAAGACTAGAAGAAAATTATTTAAGGTGGCAAAGGAACTGAACCTTTCCCACCAAACGATTATAGAATTTCTTGAAAAGAAGGGATTCGCGGTGTCAGGTCTGAATACACCGATTACAGATGACATGCATGATGAAATACTCAAGAGATTTGCCCAGGAGAAGGTGAAAGCCGAAAAAATCGCTCAGAGGAGAATGGAACATGCCAAGGAAGAGGCAGAGACCGTTGAAGAAATAAGCGAGATCCACGACGAAGCAGCCAAGGCTCCTGAAAGTAAACAAGAAGTTACCGAAGCAGAACCTGTGGATGAAATGCCGGTCGAATCAGAGGATACTGGCAAAAAGAAAACTAAAGGGAAAGACGCCAAAGCAAAAGCTGCTGCAGATCATGAACCAATGGAACCTGAGCTGACAGAAGAAATTCCCGCTCAAATGGAGGAGGAACAGACTGAAGAGCAGCTGGCTGAAGCCAAAAGTGAGCATGAGGCTGAAATTAAAGAAGCCCCGATCGACGAGAAGCCCAGAATCGGAGACATTATTGATCATCCCGGCGCCAGGCAATTTCTGAAGATGCAGGAAGAATTAAAACAGAAAAAAACAGAGAAAAAGAAAAAACTTTTAGAGAAAATAAAGGAAGATTCCAAGGACCGTAAAGGCAAGAAAAAGGGTGTAAAGAGCGAGGAAGAACTCATTCCCAAGCGCGTGAGAGCTCAGGAGATAGAAGAACCTGAAACCGAACAGCTTGAAGTCACCGAGACAGATGAGGAAGCAAAACTGCACAAAAAGAAGGATAAGAAAAAACGTGAATTTGAGGAAGATTTGACAGATAAAGAGCGCAGACGGCGGAAAGCGCTGGAAATGATCCGGAAGGAAGGGAAAAAATCAAAAATAATCCGGCCCGATTTGGAACTGGAAGGAGAGGAAGGACTCGGCGAAAAAGACGACCGGCGGAAACGCACCCGTAAGAAAAAAGAAGTTGATCAACAGGAAGTTGAGGATACTCTGAAAAAAACATTAGCCAGTATGCAGGATACCGGCACCGGAAAGAAACGCCGTAAAAAAGTGAAAAGTGCAGATGAGGCAGGCGAGGATGAAGAAAATGTGATTGCAGTGACGGAATTTATCACTGTTCAGGACCTGGCTAATCTCATGGACGTTCCGGCGGCCGAGTTGCTAAAAAAATGTCTTGATCTGGGCCAAATGGTTACCTTGAACCAGCGTCTCGAAATGGCATTGATTAAGTTACTTGCCGAAGATTATGGCCTGAAAGTAAAAGAGGAAGAGGAATTTGCTTCATCCTTTCTGGAAGAAAGTCTTGAAGAAGAAGATGACCCGAAAGATTATGAATCCCGCCACCCGGTGGTAACCGTAATGGGTCATGTGGATCATGGTAAAACCTCTCTGTTAGATTACATCCGGCACGCAAATGTAGTGGCAGGCGAGTCCGGAGGAATTACTCAGCACATCGGTGCCTATGTCGTCGAGATGGAAGATTCCCGCAAAATAACATTTCTGGATACACCCGGTCACGAAGCTTTTACCGCCATGCGGTCCCGGGGTGCCCAGGTGACAGATATAGTCGTTCTGGTGGTTGCTGCTGATGACAAAGTCATGCCGCAGACCGAAGAGGCGATAGATCACGCCCGGGCTGCCGGCGTTCCGATAATTATCGCCATAAATAAAATTGATAAAGCGGGAGCAGATCCGCAAGGAGTCCGGAAACAGCTGGCTGACCGCAATATTCTGGTAGAAGACTGGGGTGGAAAATTTCAGGTCGTTGATGTTTCTGCGAAAACCGGTGCCGGGATTCCGGATTTGCTTGAAAAAATTCAACTGGAAGCAGAAATTCTTGAATTAAAGGGAAATCCCTATAAAACTGCGGGTGGTGTAGTAATCGAATCCCGTCTGGATAAAGGAAAAGGAGCCGTAGCCACCGTTCTGATTCAACAGGGCACTCTTGAAATCGGGCAGGATTTTATTGTCGGACAGTATTATGGGCGGGTAAGAGCACTTCTAAACGAGCGGAATCTACCAGTAGATTCCGTTACCCCCTCCTATCCGGTGCAGGTTCTCGGTATCGACGGTGTTCCCGAAGCAGGAGACAGGTTACTGGTAATGCGGGATGAGAGGCAGGGACGAGAAATTGCACACCGCCGGCAGCAACTCATTCGTGAACAGGATTTTCGCCAGATAAAACTATTGACGCTGGATGAGATTTCCCGGCAGATCCAGGAAGGGACCGTCAAAGAGCTTAACATAATTGTAAAAGCAGACGTGGGTGGATCGGCACAGGCCCTCTCGGACTCACTTCAAAAATTATCAAATAAGGATGTTGCCGTAAAAGTGGTCCGACGAGCCGTTGGCCCCATTACAGAATCAGATGTCCAGCTGGCATATGCTTCCCGGGCAATCATTATCGGATTTCATGTACGGCCCACCATAAAAGCTAAGGCATTATCCGAAGAAGAAAAAGTTGATATTCGTTTGTACAAAGTTATTTATGACGCCATAGATGATGTCAACAAGGCACTAGAAGGATTATTGGAACCCGAAGAAAAGGAACAGATTCTAGGTATGCTGGAAGTCCGGGAAGTTTTCAAAGTTTCCCGCCTGGGAACTATTGCCGGAAGTTATGTCACTGATGGAAAAATCACCCGTAATTCCCGGGTCCGCCTGATTCGTAATGATGTTGAGATTTATGATGGTAAACTGGCTTCCTTGAAGCGCTTCAAAGATGATGCGCGGGAGGTAGTTTCTGGTTACGAATGCGGAATTATGATTGAAAACTATAATGATATTAAGGTTGGCGATCACATCGAAGCATACGAATTAATTAAGGAAAAACGTACACTGCAAGCTTAACAAACAACCTCTAGCGGTGGATTTTCATGCAACTCATCGTCGGATTGCTGACTGTAGATTTATTTTTACCGTACAGTGCTTCTCTGAAAGAGAAACGGCTGATCATAAAAAGTATCAAGGATAAGGTTAGAAATAAATTCAATGTTTCCATTGCAGAGGTAGATTATCAGGATAAATGGCAGAGAGCACAACTGGGGGTTGTACAAGTCGGCAATGATTATGTTTTCATTGAAAAAAATATGAATGCCATTTTTAAATTAATCGAAAGCAATGGTGCAGCAGAAATAACCCAACATTCCCTTGAGTTTTTATAGATGAAAACAGAAACAATCAGACAGAAAAAAATAGCGGATCAGATAAAAAAATATCTTAGTCAGCTTATCGATCGCCGTTTGAAAGATCCTCGTAAAGGATTCATCACCTTAACTCATGTGAAAATCTCCGGTGATCTGCGCATAGCCACCGTGTATTATACCTGCCTGGGTGATGAAGAACAACGGAAAAACTCCCATGAAGCACTGGAAAGTGCTAAAAATTTTCTAAGGAACGAACTCTCCCCTCTTTTAAAGATGCGTTTCACACCGGATTTACGTTTTTTTTATGACGAATCCCTGGAGTATTCCGAGCATATTAATGAACTGATAAAAAAAATTCATCAAAGTGACAAAGAGAAAGAACAATAGAATTTCCAGAATTCCAGCCTCTGATCGCTTTAATTACATTTAATTATTTTTGAATTAAGAATCAAAGAAGAAGTAAAACCCTGATTTCAGGTAAATATGATTCAAAAATTAGACAATGGTTATATCGTAAATATAAATAAACCTGTGGAATGGACCTCTTTTGATGTGGTTAAAAAAATCCGCAATATCACCCGCATAAAGCGAGTTGGACATGCGGGTACTCTGGACCCTTTTGCCACCGGAGTGCTGCTCATTTGTATGGGAAAAGCCACAAAAAATGTCGCAGCTTTAATGAATTTAAAGAAAGAGTATGAGGCAATCCTCAGATTGGGTCAGACAACTGACACCCTCGATCTAACGGGAAACATTACTGAAGAAAAACCAGTCCCAGAGTTTGATAAACATCAACTTAATGAAATATTCAGACAATTCACCGGAACGATTCAACAAAAAATACCCGCCTATTCGGCAGCAAAAATCGGGGGAAGGCGCTCCTATGCCCTGGCCAGGAAGGGGGTGGAAATCCCGGATCGATTTAAAACAGTCACCATATATTGTTTTAAATTACTGGATTTCCGGGCGTCCGAAATTCATTTTGCCGTGGAATGCGGACAAGGCACCTATATTCGCACACTGGCTTATGATATTGCAGTTAAATTAGGCACCACCGGTCATTTAACCCGCTTAACCCGGAAACGGATCGGTGACTATCACCTTGAACAATCACTTAGTCTGAATCTTTTTGAGCAACACTGGCAAGCAGAGAAACATCATGGAAATAATTAATTCAATCACTGATATCGATTTTCAGACTGAAACCGTACTCACGGTTGGATCTTTCGATGGCATCCATTTAGGCCATCAGAAAATTCTACAGGAACTTATAAAACAGGCCTCTGAATGTGATTGTATGTCCACGCTGGTTACCTTCCATCCTCATCCCAAACAGGTTTTGGGTTATCGGGTGGAATTGCTGACACCCCTGCCAGAAAAACTTTCCCTGCTGCAGGATTTGGGATTGGATTTGCTTGTGATCATTCCGTTTACAGAGGAATTTTCCAGGACAGATTACCGGCAATTTGTAAAAGAAATACTGGTACAGAAGATCCGCATGAAAAAAATGGTGGTGGGATACGATCATGCCTTTGGACGCAACCGAAAAGGAAGTACTGAACAATTGCAGATTCTGGGTAAGCAACATGACTTTTCTGTTACCATTATTCCTCCCCATGAAGTCGGCGGAGAATTGATTAGCAGCAGCCGGATCCGAGAATTTATTCATCTCACCCAGATGGAGAAGGTGCAGCAACTTTTAGGACGTCCGTATTCCTTGGTGGGAGAAGTAGAAAAGGGTGAGCATCGTGGAACGAATCTGGGTTTTCCCACTGCCAACATCCGACCGGTCCATGAAGAAAAGCTCATTCCTCAAAACGGCGTATATGCTGTGGATATTATCCTGCAGGGACAGCGATACAAGGGCATGATGAATATTGGACACCGACCCACATTTAATTTTGATCCCTTGACTTTAGAGGTTCATATCTTTAATTTTTCGGGTTTGATTTATGGTTCTACCTTAGAAATCATTTTTAAGAAATTTATCCGGGTGGAGAAAAAGTTTTCAACACCCGAAGAATTAAAAATGCAAATATCAAAAGATAAAGAATTGTGTTTAAAAATTTAATACTGGAGGATGTAATGTCTCTGAGCAAAGAAGAAAAAATAGAGATCATTAAGAAATTCGGAGGTGATTCAAAAAATTCGGGGAAAACCGAGGTTCAGGTTGCACTGCTTACTCGTCGCATTGCTGATCTCACTGAACACATGAAAGAAAATTCTAAAGATCACCATTCGAGACGGGGATTACTAAAACTCGTCGGACAACGACGCAGATTACTCAATTATCTATTGAAAATAGATATCGAGAGATACAGAAATCTGATTAATGAATTAGGCTTGAGAAGATAAAGACACTTGGAGAAAAAATGATAATTAAAAAAGAACGGGACATAGGCGGTAAAACACTAAGTATCGAAACCGGCAAGATGGCGAAACAGGCCAATGGTTCCGCTGTAGTACGATATGGTGATACCATGGTTTTGGTCACCGCGACCTGCAACAAAGAACCCCGTGAAGATGTGGACTTCTTTCCGCTCTCAGTTGAATATCAGGAAAAAACCTATGCCGCCGGAAAGATTCCCGGAGGTTTTTTTAAAAGAGAAGGTCGGCCTTCCGAAAAGGAAATTTTAAGTGCCCGCTTAATTGATCGACCCTTACGACCGCTATTTCCAGATGGATTTAAAAATGAAACCCAGGTTGTTGCATTTGTATTGAGCAGTGACCGGGAAAATGATGGTGATGTTCTGGGTACCTTGGGGGCTTCGGTTGCACTTTCCATTTCGGACATCCCGTTTGAAGGACCCATTGCCGCTGTCCGGGTGGGAAGAATTGCTGGGGAATTGATCATAAATCCCACCTACTCTCAAACTAATGAGAGTGACTTGGAACTGATTATTGCAGGAACAGAAGACTCCATACTGATGGTGGAAGGGGAATCACGAGAGGTCTCCGAACAGGATATGATCGCTGCCCTGAAATTCGGACATCAGTTTATTAAAGAAATCATTGATCTGGAAAAAGAGATCATACAGGAATTTTCACCAACAAAGCTGGAAATCGTTCCGCCCGAAATCCCACAGGACCTGTTACAAAAAGTAGATGAATTTGCCAGAAAGAAGATAAAAAAAGCTATTCAGGAAACTGACAAAAAAAATCGCCATGAAGCACTTCGGGAAATTCTGAAGGAAGCTGAATCAACCTATCCGGAAGAATTTGAAAATTACGCTTCAATGATTAAAGAACAGCTTCATCAAATTGAAAAAGAAGAAATGCGTTCGATGATTATTAACGAATCCAGACGACTGGATGGCCGGGGAATGGATGACATCCGGGATATCAGTTGCGAAACTTCCATATTACCCCGGGCGCATGGTTCTGCGCTGTTTACCCGGGGTCAGACACAAAGTCTGGGAGTCACAACTCTGGGGACCAAGATTGATGAACAGATTGTGGAGACCCTGGAAGGTGAGAGCAGTAAAAGTTACATGCTTCATTACAACTTCCCGCCCTTCAGCGTGGGGGAAGTCCGATTTTTCAGGGGACCCGGTCGCCGGGAAATCGGCCACGGCAATTTAGCCGAACGCTCCCTGAAAACTATTTTACCTTCTGATGAATCTTTCCCATACACTATCAGAATTGTCTCAGATATTCTGGAATCGAATGGTTCTTCATCCATGGCTAGCGTCTGCTCCGGTTCTCTATGTTTAATGGATGCAGGCGTACCGGTAAAATGTCATGTGGCTGGGATTGCGATGGGATTAATTAAGGAAGACAAGGAAGTTCGCATTCTGACTGATATTCTGGGAGATGAAGACCACCTTGGCGACATGGATTTCAAAGTCGCCGGTACCCGGGAGGGCATCACCGCATTTCAAATGGATATTAAAATTTCCGGATTGAGCTTTGAAATCATGGAAGAAGCATTGGAAAAAGCCCATTCGGCGCGCCTGAAAATCCTCGACATCATGGAATCCACTATCGATAAACCCAAAGCGGACATATCACCTTATGCCCCCAGAATCATTACCCTGATGATACCCACGGATCGCATTGGTGAGGTGATTGGCCCTTCAGGAAAGGTAATTCGCGGAATCATCGAAGAAACCGGGGTGAAAATTGACATTGATGATTCAGGGTTAACCGTGATTGCATCACCGGATGTTGAGATGGCCAATCTGGCTAAGAAACGAATTGAGACCATTATTGAGGAACCGGAAACCGGAAAAGTTTATGAGGCTACCGTAAAACGAATCATGAATTTTGGTGCATTCGCAGAATTCCTACCCGGTAAAGAGGGACTTATCCATATCTCGGAACTCGATGCCAGTCATGTAAAAACCGTCACCGATGTCGTAAAGATCGGTGATAAGGTTCATGTGATTCTCAAGGAAATTGATCGCGAAGGAAGATATAATCTAAGCCGCAAGGCATTCTTGCGTCGCCAGCAAGAGCAGGAAGAGAAAAAATCCTGACCAATCGGTCTGAAGTTCTTAACTGCCTGTTCTCAGTGGTTGATTAATTAAAATATACTCCCGCGGATGATTCAATAAATCTTGAGTCATCCGCCTATTTTTCGATAAAGAGATTAAAACACCGTTCGGTAAGATGTCTGAATCTGTATACAAGAAAACAAAGTTGCCCAATGGTCTGACCATTATTACCGAAAATATACCCTATATCCGTTCAGTATCGATCGGGGTCTGGATCAAATCCGGCTCCCGTGATGAAATCAGAGATGCCAACGGAATTGCCCATTTTCTGGAGCACATGCTTTTCAAAGGGACCACAAGGAGGTCTGCAAGAGAAATAGCCCGGAGCCTGGAATCTGTTGGCGGATATCTTAATGCCTTTACTTCCAAAGAACAGACCTGTTTTTATGCCGAAATTCTTGATACTCAGATCAGTAAAGCTATCAATGTACTTTCAGATATGATCTGTCATTCTGTCTTCTCTCCCCGGGAAATGGAAAAGGAACGGGAAGTTATCCTGGATGAGATTGACAGTGTTGAAGATACTCCTGATGATCTGGTGCAGGACATTTTCGTGGAAAAGTTATATCCGGAAAATAGCCTGGGTCTACCCATTCTGGGTTCCAAGGATTCCGTAAACAACATTAGCCGGCAGATGTTACTTGATTTCTATGAAAGACATTATACGGGCTCCAATATTCTAATTGCTGCAGCAGGTAATATTGACCATGATAAACTAGTCGATCTATGTGAAGTAAAATTTAACATGCCGGGTAGATATGAATCCCCAGCTGACCGTTCAATTTCCCGTATCGGCCAGGGAGAATATCTGCTCAATCGACAAATTAATCAAGCACATATTTGCCTGGGAATGAGTGCACTTCCTTATAATCATCACCTTAAGTATGAATTACTGTTACTTAATACGGTACTGGGTGTGGGGATGGGTTCGCGGTTGTTTCAAAACATAAGAGAACGCTATGGTGTCGCATACTCCGTTTATTCATTTGTAGATTTTTTTAAGGATAACGGACTGCTGGCAATATACCTGGGAACCGACCGAAACAAAAAGGACCGGGCCCTATCGCTCATTGGGAAAGAATTGAAGAAATTACATGCCAAACCGATTTCGCGAACAGAACTTCAACGAGTAAAATCGCAACTGAAAGGTAATCTCATTCTAGGCCTGGAAAACACCTCAAAGCGGATGGGCCGGCTGGCGAAAATGGAAATTTATCTTCAAAAGTATCAGGACGTTGATCAGATCATTCGGGATATTGATAACGTTTCAAGCGAGAGCATTTCCTCACTGGTCGAGCAGATTTTTCATCCGGAAAAAATGCTCCGGGTTGTTTTCCTTCCAAACTAATTATTATTCGATAAATATTTCAAAAATCCACAAAATTGTAAAATTGTTTATTCATTAATGACCAGATGTTTTAAATTATAGCTCAGGTCTTCATTGATCGACGGGGAATTATATTTTTGTTCCCATGAATATTAAAAGAGTAAGGTGACAAAATGACTTTTGGTATACCGCGTGAATTAAGAGCCCAGGAAATGCGGGTGGGTGCTTTGCCATTTCTGGTAAAGGAAATAGTCAAATATGGGCACAAGGTCTATGTGGAAACAGGCGCCGGAGAATTTTGCGAAGCACTGGATTCCCAGTACGAGAGGGTCGGTGCTCAAATTGTACCATCCTCAGAAAAACTCTACTCATTAGCAGACATTATCCTTAAAATTCGCGAGCATCAACCGGTCGAATTGGAACTAATCAGACCGGAGCAGTCCTTTTTCTCCTTTTTTCATTTCGTCACGAACCCAGATCTCGCCAAAATCCTTGCTGGTAAAGGCTGTACTTGTCTATCGTATGAATTTGTAAAAGACAAGCAAAATCGGCGCCCCTTGCTGCAATCGATCAGTCGGATTGCCGGACAAATGGCGGTTTTAAATGGCGCCTTCTATTTACAGAAGCACAGTGGCGGACGCGGTATTGTTCTGGGAAGAGTAACCGGATCACCGCCGGCGCAAGTTACCATTCTGGGTGCAGGGAATGTTGGCAAACAGGCGGCCATTGCCGCAGCAAATTTAGGTGCCAGGGTGATTATCCTTGACAATGACTATTCCAGGTTACTTGAGCTTGATGCTTTGGGATACCCAAATATCTCATCCATCATCAGTACCGATGAAAATATTAAAGAATTATTACCCATTACAGATTTGCTTATCGCCTGTATTCACATTCCGGAAAAACCGACTCCCAAAATAGTCAGCCGTGAAATGGTTAAAACCATGCGCCAGGGATCCGTGATCGTAGATGTTGACATCGACCTGGGTGGTAGCGTGGAAACAAGTAAAATTACCCATCATGAAAATCCAACCTTCGTGGTAGATGGGGTGGTTCATTATTGCGTGTCGAATATTACCGCGATCGTTCCCAAAATTGCAGCCCGTGCTTTCTCTGCTGCACTGATGCCTTATCTGATTAAAATTGCCAAACACGGCCTGGAAAGATCCGTGCTGGCCAATTCCGGCCTTGCGAACGGTATTTCACTCTATAAGGGCTATGTGGTTAAAAATAGCCTGGCCAATTCAACTGGGCTACCCTACACAGAACTTTCTGAAAAAATTCAGGACTTGAATGCCCACGCCTAATGAACCCATTATTTTCTGACTTAACCGTTTTAACTTACCATAAAATAACCCGTCAGAGAGAATTTGGGATCAATACCGTCACGCCAGATCAATTTCGGCGACAGATGCAGTATCTGTATGAACACGGGTATAATCCGGTAACTTTTCGAGATCTTCATAAAAATCATTTACCTTCTCAGCCCCTGATAATCACATTTGACGACGGGTATGTATCTGTTTATGAGAACGCCTTACCGGTCCTCAGCAAATTTGGTTTCCCGGCGGTTGTCTTCTTGATCAGCAACTATTTAGGTCAGGAGAATACCTGGGATGCCAATCTGGGTGGAGTAAAATTCAGACATTTAAATGAAAAACAGGTAAAGCAGCTCAGTAAAGAAGGAATTGAGATAGGATCGCATGGTGCCAGTCATCGGGCACTGACCTATCTGGAGGACAGGGAAATTGAATCGGAATTGAAACTATCACGCGATTCAATGTCCAGGTTATCAAATCAGCAAGTTATCACACTGGCTTATCCATTCGGACTTCAAAATAATAGAGTGCAGCAGATTGCAAAGCGGAGCGGATACCATTTCGGGTGTATAAACCTGTGGGGAAATTCTATACCTGATAATCCTATGAGTATAAAGCGGCTACCGGTTTATCGCACGGATTCACTCAAGGCTTTTCAGAGAAAATTACGTACCGGTCCCTCAAAAAAAAGGGAACTGATGAAACTGAAACTGTTAAGCTGGTCCGCCCTACTGACACCGGTTTACCAGAAATACATAAAAAAACTCTATAAATAAGCTGCCTGCCGGAATAATAGGGATTATTAATTTGCTAATATGGAAACAAACCGCAACTTATATTGTTTTTATAGAAAGTAGTATGTAATTTCTGGTTTTAACAGATCGATTCATTCAAAATATTTGGGAATTCAGGTGACGGCAGAACGGGTAAAATTGAGTAAAAATGGCCGGAAAAAGGTTCATATTACCACCCTGGGATGTTCAAAGAATGTCTATGATTCCGAGATTCTGATGGGCCAGTTGCAGGCAAATCAAGTGCCGCTATCGGATTCTCCCGAGGATGCGGATGTGATTATTATTAATACCTGTGGATTTATAACACCGGCCAAACAGGAGTCTATCCAGGCCATTCTGGAAGCCACAGAATTAAAAGAACAAAACAAGGATATGCAGGTAATCGTCTGCGGATGTTTATCTGCCCGCTATCAAAAAGACTTGTCCCGTGAAATCCCACAGGTTGATGCCTATTTTGGTACAGAAGATTATCAGGGAATATTAAAATATTTAAATCTTCCACTGAAAAACAATGTACATCTTTATGAAGATCGTCTTGTCTCAACTAAACCGCATTACGCATATCTGAAAATTTCAGAAGGATGTAACCATAAATGTGCATTTTGTGCCATTCCACTGATGCGTGGAAGACATCGCAGCCGATCCATGGAAGATATTGTGAAAGAGGCCCGGATTTTATCATTGCAAGGTGTCAAGGAACTTATCCTGATTGCCCAGGATACAACTTTTTACGGGTTGGACCTATACCGCAGCCAGAAGATTATCGATCTCTTATTACAGCTGCAAAAAATAGAAAGTATCGAATGGATACGTTTGCATTATGCGTATCCAACCACCTTTCAAGATGATTTAATCACTTTAATCGCGGAAAGTCCGAAAATAGTGCACTATGTGGACCTTCCGCTCCAGCATATAACAGATCATATGCTGAAAATCATGAAAAGAGGCGGGACTGCCAGACGAATAAAACAAATTTTGAACAATTTAAGAGAGAGAATTCCAGATATTGCTATTCGAACAACCTTCATTGTCGGACATCCTGGTGAAACCGAGAAGGATTTTGAGGAATTAAAAAATCATATCAGTGAATTCCGGTTCAACAGGCTTGGAGCCTTTATTTACTCTCCGGAAGAAAATACTGCTGCCAGCGCCCTGAAACCCCCTGCAAAGGAGATTGCGGAAAGACGTTACCAGGAACTCCTCGAGATACAACAAAAAATTTCTTTGCAGAATAATGAAAATTTGGTGGGAAAGGTTGTCAAGGTTTTAGTAGATGAATACGATCCGGAGAACCAGAGTGCAGTTGGTAGAACTTACGCTGACTCTCCGGAAATTGACAATGAAGTGATTATTGAAAATATTTCCCAGATTATCAATACCGGCAAGTTCTACGATATCCTGATTAACGCTGCAGCTGAGTATGAACTTTTCGGTGAAATTGTGGAGGATCAATGAGTATCGGTAAATATGTTTTACTCTCAATATGTATTTTTACCCTGCACCAGAATCTCCCGGCACAATACATGTCAAGTTCTAATTTGAGTGGTATCGGGGTGCCGTTTTTTCATGCGGCCATTTTCCGTACATTTGATGAAGAAGGGAGTGACAGCCTGAGACTTGTAAAAGTATATTTTCAGATCATTAATGATGATCTTACCTTTTTAAAACAGGACAGCTTCTATACAGCCGATGTGGAATTCGACATTTTTATCACCAACGAACTGGGAGATTTCACCTTTAACCGGACGATCAAGAAAGAGATAAAAACAGTCCAATTTGAAGAAACAAATGCACGCAATATAATTAACACCTATTCCACCGACATTCGGCTTAAACCGGATAAATATGACATGATCATAACCGCCCTGGACAAAACCAATAACAAACAGGTAAATCGGAAAGTGAAATTTGAGCTGGAGGATATCAGTAAAACTAATTTTCTTCTGAGTGATATTCTGTTTTTCCAGGAATACGAAATGGATTCCACCCTGCGGATTGTCTCCTTTAATCCGAATCTTACCAATAACTTCGGGGGGCAGGGAACATATTTTTATTTCTATTTCAATACGGCTGTAACCGATCCCTCGGATTCCCTGGCAATAGAATATATTATCCGCAATATGGGTGGGATCATCACCCAGTTCAATCAGTACAAGATTGTCAACAATAAAAACACCAATGAGCATTTTATTCGTATCAATCGCCAACAATTCGATCAAAGTCGTTACGAACTGGAAGTGATCGCCAAATATCAAAATCAGGTAATGAAAACCAAAAAATTATTTTCATTCTTCTGGACTGAAAATCCCGAATCACCCCAGGATCTTACCTCGGCCATTCAACAAATGCGATATATCTCTGAAGCGGATTCTGTAGGCTGGGCACTTAAACAGACTTATGAAGAAAAACTGGCTTACTTCAGACGCTTTTGGAAAAGAATGGATCCCAATCCTGATACTGAAAAAAATGAACTTATGGACGAATTTTATCTGCGCGTTAACGTCACCAATCAGAATTTTTCGACCATCAGTCAGGATGGCTGGCAAACAGACCGGGGACGAATATTTATTAAGTTTGGAGATCCCGATGATATTGAAAGACACCCCTTTGAAATAAATTCGGATCCTTATGAAATCTGGCGCTATTATAACTACCGAAAAATATTTCTATTCATAGACCGAAGTGG
The DNA here is from genome assembly GCA_020350205.1 of bacterium. Classification (GTDB taxonomy): domain Bacteria; phylum Calditrichota; class Calditrichia; order RBG-13-44-9; family RBG-13-44-9; genus RQOF01. The sequence continues at coordinate 2,444,051 of CP070707.1, read as the reverse complement.
ATTTGGGGATTACTATCTGCATCCGGATTACCTGGATGAAGAGTACAATTAAATAAATGACTTTACTTAAAACCGGGATTTTATGAAAAAATACCTTTCTCTGCTTTTTCTGTTAACAATTCCGGGAGTCTGTCTGTCACAGTCTTTTTCAATCAAACCCTATTTTGGATATGCGAAGGTTAGAATGGGCGATGTAAACGCCGATAACCGGGACCGGATCGATAATTTAAAATTTAACGCTGAGCAGAACCTTCCCTACCCCGATCCTTTTGAGGGAAATTATGCCTGGGGATTTTCGATCGGGTATCATCTTGAAGACAATTATTTTTTAACTGCAGGTACGTATTATTTTAAAGAAACCCGTAACCTGAATTACCAGGACATCTCCGCCGGATATCCCGTTTTTTTTATCAATGAACGGATGATTGAATACTTCGAGATTAACTTTGGGATGAAATATTTATTTAATTACAGCTCCTGGAACCGATTTCATTTTTATCTGGCCGGGAGTGGAGGTTTCGCCTTAGGTTGGTCTGAGTCCGTGTTTAAGTATGCGGATGATATCAACACAGTAGACAATAAAGGCGATTTTTCTTCCAATGCGCTCACCGGCCTGTTTAGCGCCGGTATCTCCCTTCGCTTGGCTTCCTTTATCTCCATTGAACCCGAAGTAGGATATCGGGTGGCCAATCTCTCTCAGATGGAGGGTACATTAAAGGTTTCCCAGAATTTTCCAAATATTCCCGATGGTCAGATTGAAGGTACCGAAAATAACTATCGTACTGAATCCAATTATAATTACAGCGGTTTCATAGCCAATATCGGAATAAATTTTCTGATTGATTTCCCAAATTAGAGATCTTTGCAATACCCCTATGGATATTTGTGGCCCCGGTGGATGTAAACTGCAAATAAAAAATAATTCTCGGTTTTTGACAAATATCAACTAATCTACAAACTGACACACTATATTTCTTATAATCAAAAGAAACTCTGGCAAATTGAAACAGTAGATAATATATGGGAGGAAATTTGAGGAGAGTTACACTATGAATGCAGATATTTTAATCGGCATCATTCTTATTCTCTTCATAGCCATTCTTCTCTGGCAAATGCTCTACCTTATACGCTTAAAGGAAATTCTATCGAATTTTTACCAATATACAGAGAGCATATTTAAATTTTTTCAACGTTCCTCGAAAAGTAGTCTATCTGATAATCAGGAAATTTTACCCCAAACCTGTCAATTCTGTAAATTCCGATTGTCGTTTATACAGATGGGGGAAGAAAAAAGTGACAGCGAAGATTTCTACTACAAATGTCGTCTCAGAAATATTCCGGTTTCTTTAGATAACTCCTGCAAGCATTTTGAGATTGACAAAAATATGGATGCCTGAGCCAACCCGCCTTTCATCAATATCTTCTAATTCTTTGTTATTCAAGCATTTGTCGTATTTTCCTGTTGAATTATAATTGTTTGTAGTGATTTATCTTTAACCGGGAACCCTTTGTCAAGTTTTGGGTTGATATACATGTAGGGTCGTACTGATACAAATGATATGCGTCCCGCGCATAGTGCCTCCTCACATTTTTTGTACAGTACGACCCTTTTTATTTTTAGTATGCATTCATCCTTTATCACAGATTTTCGGAATTCATTTATCTTTTTGCTTGATTTTAAAAAACTTAAAATTGTATTTTAAGTGATATTTTTAACAAAGTAAAATCGATTTACAAATTCTATTTCATTGTCATGACTTCGGGTCGATCATATCATTGAAAAATTCTGATTTCAAAAGTAAAGGCTTTCGATGAACATCTCTTTTAAAAATTTTACTGACATGACTGCTTCCGACTACGCAGAAATCGGATTAAAAGTGGGGTTGGAAATTCACCAACAACTATTCACGCTAAAAAAACTGTTCTGCCGTTGTCCTGCCGGGCAATACAGTAAGCTGTTCGATGCTGAAATCCTGCGTCATATGAGACCCACCCTCTCCGAACTGGGTGAATATGACGGAACTGCACTCATGGAATTCAAAACCAAGAAAGAAATCATCTATCAGATCAACCACGAATCGGTATGTACTTACGAAATGGATGATACACCACCGTTCGAGATCGACCAGCAAGCCTTGGATATCGCAATTGAAATTGCACTTTTGTTCAAGTATAAACTGGTCAGCGAAATTCATATAGCCCGCAAACAATACCTTGACGGAAGCATCCCCACCGGCTTCCAGCGAACAACCATCGTTGGTATCGATGGGTGGATCCCTTATAAAGATAGGAAAATCGGACTGATTCAATTAGGACTGGAAGAGGATGCCTGCCGGGAAGTCTCGGATGAAGGTCATTTGCGAGTATACCGTACCGACAGGCTGGGTATGCCCTTGATTGAAATTGTAACTCAGGCAGATATGCATACACCTCAGGAGGCAGCTGAGGTTGCCAACATTCTTAGATGGACGGTACGGAGCACCGGCAAAGTCAGAACCGGAATCGGTGCAGCCCGCCAGGATGTAAATGTGAGCGTTGATGGTGGAACCCGGGTTGAAATCAAGGGGGTCTCCCGCATTCCGCTGCTACCACGCCTTATCTATAATGAAGCGCGACGGCAGTATTCACTCCTGAAAATCCGGGAGGAATTGAAGCGCAGAGGAATTACCGAAAAAAGCTTCCAGGCGCGGTCTGAAAATGTCACTCATTTACTGACTAAAACCTCCTGGGAACCTCTGAGACAAGCCCTGGAACGGGGAGAAGAAATTCATTGTGTTAATTTACTCGGCTATTCAGGTATTCTAAGTCAAAGTACCCAATCTGCAAAGGTATTTTCCAAGGAAATATCCGATCGGGTGCGGGTGATCGCATGTCTCACAAGAATTCCAAACATTCTAACCTCCGAGAGTACCGAGGAAATGATCGACAGTTTTACCTGGCAAAAGATACGAAAATCACTCCGCGCCGGAAGTCGTGATGCCCAGGTCTTGGTTTGGGGCAACAAAGAAGATGTGATTACCGGGGTCAATGAAATTATCATCCGGGCAAAGGAAGCGACGATAGGTATCCCCAGTGAGACACGTCAGGCGCTGGAGGACGGGACCAACGGGTTTGAGAGAATTCTTCCCGGTCCGGACCGGATGTACCCTGATACCGATCTACCTCCCCTGGAAATTCCTGAAAAAAGATTATCTAAACTTTCAAAAAATGTCCCCGAACCCTTCTGGGAAAGATATGAGAAATACCGAAGATGGGGGGTGCCGGAGCATTTGTTGCGTATAATTGCCAGTTCACCACGGGCAAAATTTTTTGAAGAACTGGTAGATAAATATCATATCCCGACCCACCAGATTGCACGTTTAATCTTCGAAAAAACCCGGCATTGGGAGCGAAATGGTTATCCAGTCAAAAAATTGACAGAAAAATTCTGGTTATCTATGATGGATACCCTTCAGCAGTCGATAACTCTCTTAGAAAATATCGACGCCTGGATTAAAGAAATCATGAACACCGCTGATTTTTCCCAAAAAAAAGGAATACCGCCGCCCCCTTTAAAAAAATCGCGGCCTGCTGATCTAAAAATGAAAATTGAAAAATTAGTCCAGGATTCCACCTTAACATTTGATCAAACAGGAAAACAGCATCAATACCTTATGGGAGCCATCATGCCGGAATATCGCGGTATTGTCCCCGGTAAAGAGGTGGCGGCACAAGTTTGGGAGGCAATAAAGGGAGATTCTCATGAGTGAACAGTATAAAGGATATCGAGAACCCGCATTATCAATTCTGAAAAAACATTCAGTGGTGGTATGGAGCGCCGTAGATATGGAGACCAGCCGGGGAAAATTTTCCGGAATCATTCTTCCCCGCTCAGAAACAGCCGATAACCGGCATCTCGTCCTCAAGTTAAACAACGGATACAACGTTGGAATCGCAGTAAATACTATTCATTCCATCAAAGAGACCGGTCGTAAAGAGGCCCACTATAAAATTCCGGAAAAAGAATTCCCATATGATGCGAAAAAACCGACCGTCAAACTGCTGGGAACCGGGGGTACCATTGCCAGCCGTCTGGACTACCGCACCGGGGCCGTTATTCCAGCATTCTCACCGGGTGAATTATACGGATCGGTACCCGAGTTGGCAGACTACTGTAACCTCCAGACCGAAAAACTGTACGGAGTATTCAGCGAAAACATGGGCCCCGAACAATGGATAGGTACTGCCGAAGCAATCGGCCGCGAGATTCGGAATGGAGTCCATGGCATTGTTATTGGACATGGAACAGACACCATGCACCATACAGCAGCCATCCTATCATTTATGATCCAAAAATCACCGGTACCAATTGTTATGGTCGGATCACAGCGATCATCTGACCGGCCTTCTTCGGATGCCGCCCTGAATCTCATCCATGCCGTAAAGACAGCTGCGGAAAGTGATATCGCCGAAACCATGGTGTGCATGTTCGGACCGACTTCAGATCAGTATGGGCTGCTGCATCAGGGTACCCGGGTCAGGAAAATGCATTCCAGTTACCGGTCCACCTTCAGAACTATTGGTGATATTCCCCTGGCGATGGTGGACAGGGAAAAGATCACTCCGCTGCGGACCAATTATCATCGCCGCCGGATTGATCGGGAGGTGGAAGTCAATACCCGTTTCGAAGAGAAAATTTCAATTGTTTATTACTATCCGAACATGCAACCGGATATTATTGATTCACTCACTGACAACGGATATCGGGGTATCGTTATTGCCGGAACAGGTCTGGGACATGTCAACAAACCCTTGTATCCTTCTCTGAAACGGGCCTGCGAAAAAGGTATTGCAGTCTATATGACCGTGCAAACATTATGGGGTTACGTCCAGATGTATGTCTATGAAACGGGGCGCGAGATTATGGAACTGGGGGTGGTTCCCTGTGCCAATATGCTTCCGGAAGTTGCCTATGTTAAATTAGGATGGGCACTGGGTCAGACCGAGGATCTGGAGGAAGTAAAAAAAATCATGCTGACTCCCATTGCCGGAGAAACAACCGAAAGAGAACCTTACAACGGTTATCTGATATATCAGGGTGGGATTCCCGAAGTTGAACAATTTCTGCGGATTATTAAACGCTAGAAAGTCACGCTAGCCGGTTTGCTTGAGTAAAGTCAGAAGATTTTCTCTTGATTTGAGAGCATTAATTTTATCTACATATTCCAGAATAATTCCCTCCACAGCCACCTGATTCTTGAAGATGAAATTAAAAATTTGCTGATAGGGGATATATCCTTCCCCAACCGGACAAAAATCATTTCTATCCTGAGCCGGATGATGGGCATCGATAAGATGAAGCAAAACCGGGATACGGCGATTTCCAAAAAAATTCAATACCTGATAACACCAGTTCAATGCTTCATTTGCCTCAAACTCCAATTTCTGATGAAAAAAACGGGGAATGTCAATCACCGGAAATATCCGCACATCAAAATTATTAACCAGTGAGAAAACCGCATTATATTTCCGAAGATTTCTTTCCGCATTTTGCACACCTCCTTCCTGAAAAAAATTCTCCAGGTATAAAATACGATTCTCGGAGATAAACTCATCCACGATGCGCATCATGGTATCTAATTCTTCCTTTTCATCAAAATGGTAAATGACCCGGGCCTGTTCAAAATTTTCCAAATAGTTGAAAAAAGCATGCCGATATTCATGGGATAGAAAATGCTGGTTGAAACCACCCTCCGCATGAAAATATATGTGCTTAATCGCCTGTTCGTGAATCTGTTGACGGAGTGCTTTAAGTTTCGAAGTATTTTCAATAAGCGATTGATTAATATAGATTTGAATCATATCAAAATTTGATTGTTTCATAAATTTAATCGTATCGACCGGGTCATAATCGAGATTATATGAGACTGAGTTGGCCACACCAATAGGAATTGTCACGAAAATCCTTTCGGAATTTTTTCTTTTGGAATTTTTGATAATTATAATAAATTAAATCATCCATGGAGTTGATGCAATTTTAATCAATAAATAAAAACGGATAGCGAAAACTGCCTGATGAAGAAAATGGGACTGTTTTCATAAGAAGTATTCGGCGACAGTATTTTTAATGTCGAATATTGAATTCTGAATACTGAATACTGAACATCGAATGATGATTATGCGGTTTTCAAAACAGTATTAAAAATTCCGTGAAAAGTTTGCTTCAAAATTCAATATTCAGAGTATGAGGTTCGATATCTTTTTCTAATGGGAGGGAAAGATTATGATATCACGTATTTTATCTGCAGCTATCCTGGGTATCGACGCATTTATCGTAGAGGTAGAAACCAACCTGGAAGGAAAAACTCTGCCCGGATTTGCCACGGTGGGATTGCCTGACTCTGCCGTGAAGGAAAGCCGGGAACGGGTGCAGTCTGCCATAAAAAACAGCGGATATGAATTCCCACTCAAAAAAATTACGGTAAATCTGGCCCCGGCGGATATCCGAAAAGAGGGATCTGCATACGATTTGCCGATCGCCATTGGAATTCTGACCGCCAACGGAATGATCTCAGAGTCGCGGCTGGAGGATCATGTAATCCTGGGAGAGTTAGCGCTTGATGGCAGTTTGAGACCAGTGCACGGGGTACTATCAGTCGCCTGGGAAATAAAAAAATTGGGCCTGAAAGGCATAATTTTGCCCTGCCAGAATGCATCAGAGGCGGCCTTATCGGAAGGCTTGCGAGTATATCCGGTCAGCTCTCTGAATCAGGCAGTTGATTTTCTCAACCATCAAACTGAGATCGATCCCTACCGGGTTGATCTGAAAAATATTTTCGAGAATCACCGCAGATATCCGATCGATTTTTCAGATGTGAAGGGACAGGAGCATGTCAAGCGGGCACTGGAGGTCGCCGCGGCCGGTGGACATAACATCCTGATGATTGGTCCACCAGGTTCAGGAAAAACCATGCTGGCTAAACGTTTCCCGACCATTCTCCCCAATTTAACCCTGGAGGAGGCGCTGGAAACCACCAAGATCCATTCGGTATGTGGTTTACTGGAGGAGAGCGGAGCCCTAGTGGCCACCCGCCCCTATCGCTCTCCCCATCATACCATCAGTGATGCCGGACTCATTGGCGGAGGCAAACTGCCCAGACCCGGTGAGGTTAGCCTGGCACACCACGGCGTATTATTCCTGGATGAACTGCCGGAATTCAAGAAAAATGTACTGGAAGTTATGCGTCAGCCCATGGAAGATGGCAGGGTGACCATTTCCCGGGCATTGTTCTCAATCACCTATCCAGCCAATTTTATGCTGGCGGCCGCCATGAATCCCTGTCCGTGTGGCTATTACACCGATCCTAACAAGGAATGCTCTTGCACATCACAAAACATCCAGAAGTATCTCTCACGGGTCAGCGGACCACTACTGGACCGGATTGACATTCAAATCGAAGTGCCGGCGGTCCAATATAAGGAGCTTGCCAGCAGGTTCAGCGGTGAAAAGTCCGAATGCATCCGGAAGCGGGTACAAAATGCCCGGGAGATTCAGCTGTCCCGCTTTTCCGACCAGGAAAAACTCTACTGCAATGCCGATATGCAATCCCGAGATATCCGTGAATATTGTCAACTGGACAAACAGAGCGAGGAACTGCTGAAAAAAGCCATTACTCAGCTGGGATTATCCGCCCGGGCTTATGACCGGATTCTAAAAGTGAGCCGCACCATCGCGGATTTAACGGAAGAAAATGACATCCAACCGGAACACATCAGTGAAGCCATTCAGTACCGGAGTCTGGACCGGCAGCTGTGGTTATGATTCAATCTTTAATAAACAATAAATATCATTACGGGGGCATCTGCAAGCTGATGAATTTGAAACTATTACAATCGCCAGGAATTTGTAAGAAGTGAAGTTCGTATGTGAATATTTATTGGTAGTAGATATGACCAGAGAGTTGGATTAGCAGGGGGTGATTTAGAAAGGCACTTTCTAGGATCAGTATGGGCATCCAGGCACAGTAGGTATCGTAAAATGGATGGCAATTACCGATAACAATTTTTTAAAATGATCAGAGAGCGGATTAAAAATAGAACCCATACCAGACTGTACCATCCGATAACCGCACTGCCGGTAAAGGTAAGCGGACAAAATTCAGCATGTCCTTGACAAATTTCAGAGTATTACTGTCGGCTGTGGGAATCTTGGTCAGATCAAAATCAAGTCCAATATACACCTGGCGCTGACCACCATAAATATTGCGGGCAATATTCTCCACACTGTGACCCACGGCAATCCCCCAGGGTGCCAGCCAGTCGGGATAGTGAGCTTTCACAACTCCCGGCATTATATCATGTATATTTACCGTAATCCACCAAGTGATGCCTTCATAATCATCTATCCGGCTCATGTTCGTTTCACTATAGAGCTTATATTTATAAGCCTCAGAGGAGTGGTAGCTGATTTTCAGGCGGATTCCGCCCAGTTTGTCGGGGTGAAGCTGTTGCAGGGTGGCATAGGCCACGCCAAAGGTATTAAAAGCCAAATCCTGAACACTAAATCCCCATGCTTCGAAAAAGGCGTCAATGAATTCGATTTGAGCGATCCAGATCCAGCTGGTGAGAGCCCCATACCAGATGGATTTTTTGGTGGATAGGCCGGCCCAGCGATAGGCTTTGGACGCCAAATGGGTGGCAAAATAGGCGTGCATCATGTGGCCTAGTTTATCAGATTGTTTCCGAGCCCGCCAGTCCGGTTCGAATTCGATAAAATGAAAGCTCCCGATGGGTTGTGAATACCAGGTTTTTCGCAGGCGGTGGAGACTGTAGAGGTCGAATGCGACCGCTGTTCCCAGGAAACCGTACAACCTGACCGGTTTGATCTGGTTGACCGAGCGGATGGGGGTGCCGTCGTCAATCAGGTAATAGGCCGGTTTATCCGGTTTCATAGAATTTGTCTGGGGAGGTGCATCTTTGTCATCAGCAACAGCCTGTGAAACCTGCAAAAATCCCCAGAATTGCAGCATGGTCAGAAGTGTCAGAAAGCGCATCGAATACATTGATGATTTTACTCTACCTTTCAATTATTCAGTTGAGTTCAAATATAATTAAATAAAAATATTTGTTTAAAGCGATTCTTGTTTTGCTGGGGAAAAAGTTGAAAACGAGGGAATAATTCTTTATAAAAGCGCTGGTTGAAGATGGATGTTAGAAGTTGGAATAATTACGTCGTGCTTGTGCCAGATCAATGCTTTCACCCAAATCATAACCGACCTCTTTTATATTGATAATATTCAGTTTGCTCTGGTAACAGGAGATAACTTTATTTATGGAATTTTTAAAATTACAAATATTTTATACACCCGGCTAGTTTCATTCTGAAATATTTTCAATTTTATTTAATAATTGCCTTAGCTCCGAAAACATTTTTCTACGAATCATTCTGATCACATTGACAGGTGGATCCGTCTTCCGACAGACCGAAACGATCTCACACTCAATTTTTTAGGTATCCATAAATAATATGCTCAGATTTTTAAGTGTGGGAGAGCGAATTGCCTGACCTGCCTGCTGCTGCTTCTGGTCAGCCTGATATCCAGGCAGGTCGGTCAGACTGTTAGAAATCTACAGAAATTGAAGAGATTGTTCGACTCCGTCCTCCAACTGGCGGACTCCGCTCAAAATGACAGAAATGTGTAATCACAAAAAGTATATTTATTTATATTCATATTTTTAAGAACTAAGGTAATTATTATATTTCTTTTAAACATATTTTTCTACCAGACTAATATTTCAGGACGAGAGAGCAGTTTCCAATATCCGATTTCCCTTTTCCGGTTTCCATTCTATGTGTTCTCTTCTTCATTGATCATTGTTCTGTGAAGGTCTGGTGGGAGTAACAAAATTTTTTATCATACGTATAATGCTGCATCTCCTATGGCAAGTTGCCCTGTACGTGGGATCAGGGCATGCGATTTTGCATCGCACTCTAGGTTTTAAAGGCATTTCCTTTTCTGAATAGTCCAATGATACTTCCCCCAAGTTTTTCGAATAATTTCTAAGGAGAGGATTAATGTCATATTTAAAAATAAGTATTGTCAGTATATTTATAATATTTATCTTTAGCAATTTTGTTACTTCCCAAGAGATCGAAGCAGAAGCCGAAAATAAATCAGCGGGGATATTCCTCAATTCGCATCCAAAATTTGCTAAGGTTGCCTTTGATTCGTCTCACTCCTTTGATGTGCTGCATTATCGCCTGGATTTGACATTTCCATTAGATTCCCCGAACTTCTCCGGAATGGCCACTATCAGTTGTCGATCCAATCTGGATAATCTGGATGAAATATATTTTGATATGGCGGAATTGACAGTAGATTCAGTTTTTTTATGGGATCAACCCGTTTCGGCAACCCAGAGCGAAGATAAAATCTTCATACCATTAGGAACAACAGTAGCTCGGGATGATACCTTCAATGTTTCGATTTTTTATCACAGCCAGACACCGAATACCTGTTTCTTTTATTATGAGAAGTCTTCCTACACGGATTGGCCCATTGGTTGGTTTCCCAGCTTCAACATGCCCTGGGACAAAGCCACTGCAGAGCTTTATATCACTGTACCAGTTGGGGTTGAAGTGGCTTCAATCGGTCTGCTGGAAGGTAGATCACTAAGTCCTAATAACCAATGGGAAACATTCCACTGGCGCACAAAATACCCTGTAGCCCCTTACCTCTTTTTTGTGGCCATGTCCGAATTTTATACAAACTGGTCGGACTGGTATATCTCAGCAGATGGAGATTCAATCGAATTATCCTATTTTGTGTTTCAGGAAGATTATCAGGCATCGGTATATGACTTTGCCCACATGGCGGAGGCGATGGATTTCTTCTCCGAAGGATTCGGTCCCTACCCGTTCGAAAAGTATGGTATGGCAGAACTGGAACCTTACTTCATTGGAGGTATGGAATACCAGACCATGTCCGCAATAAACAGTAACTGGATTCGAGGTGATAGATTGGCTGAGCACGGGCTGGTCCATGAATTGGCACACCAGTGGTGGGGGGATGCCGTCACCTTTAATGACTGGTCATCTATCTGGCTGCATGAGGGATTTGCCGAATATTCTGCTTCTCTTTTTCTCCAGTATAAATACGGGCAGAGTGCCTTTTTGGAAAGGATGACAAGAGCCAGGGATATTTACTTTGAAACAACCGAAACATACGATCATCCCATTTTTAATCCGCCAATTGAGCAAATTTTTCATCTTGGAATTTGTTATAAAAAGAGCGCCTGGATTTTACACATGCTGCGTTACGTGGTGGGAGAGGAAAGTTTCTGGAATATTTTGCAAACCTATTATCAGGAATATAAGTATGGAAATGCCACTATTCCAGAATTTCATTCAATCTGCGAATCGATTTCCAGCATGGATCTGGACTGGTTTTTCCAGGAGTGGATTTATGATATACGTTATCCGAAATTGGAATATTCCTGGGTTAGTTTATTCGATACTGATCACTTCGAAGTGAAACTTACGATCGATCAGGTTCAGGAAACAGGTCCATTATTCCAAATGCCCATAGACGTGCGGCTGTCAGGTAACGCCAGTTCTCTTGATACGACAGTATGGATATATACCGTATCCCAATCCTATACATTTGAAACAGAATTTGAGACCTTGGATCTTCTGCTCGATCCCGATGAATGGGTGCTTAAGGATACTCTTTTAGTTCCTTGGGAAACCAATGAGACTATCGAAAATTTCGATCTCAGGCAAAATTTCCCCAATCCGTTCAATCTAAAAACAAATATCGAATTTTCAATTCCAAATCCAGAATTCGTCGTATTAAAAATATATAATACTCTCGGGCAGGAAGTTACGACGCTGGTTTCTTATCAACTAATTTCAGGTAATTATAATTTCCCCTGGGATGCGTCCGGTTTTGCAAGCGGTGTTTACCTGTACAGACTCCAAGCCGGCGATTATGTGGAGACAAGGAAGATGGTGTTGATGAAATAGTAACATCCAACCACAAAAAAATACCACCATCATATATCCACTGATGGTGGTATTAATTATTTCAATTTAGGAATTTAACTTACTAATCAATATCGCTAAATAAGATTGTACCCGATATCTCGGCGCCGTGATATCTGTCTGTCGAAACGGATACCACTGCCCTGCCCTCCAACATCAATTGATGCAGAGCCTCCAGATTTTTACCTCTAAACTGGTAGAGCAGGTCAGTGGGGGTAATGACTCCCTGCGCAACTGTCCTCAATTTTGAATCTGAGGTTGTATCCGAATATCGTTTTGCAGGAAACAGCTCGACAACCGGTGTTTTGTCTGAATTATAGTTGTCACCGACAAAAATGAATGCTGAGACTACATCTGAGATATCATTCACTCTTAAAGTGAATTCCATACGTGTCTTCTTATCGTCAAATCTGAAAGATGCCTCACCTTTTTTCTCTCTTTTAACCGCAGGATTTACAGTGTACAGCGATGCCCTAAAAGCAGGACCTTCAATTCCCGCATCAGTTCCTACCAGTTTATTTTCAGTACTATTTATCTGTTCCTTTGCCTGAAATGAGGGCTGGTTAATACTCTGTTCACTACATCCGAACCAAAATACGATTAGCAGCAACATTGAGCTCAAAACGATTAATTGTTTCATCATAGACCTCCTTATGATAATTGGTGATTTATTTTAGTTTAGTGCAGGCTGTTTAAATCCGACACCCTGTACTGTTATTGCATGAATTCTTCTAAAATCGTGCCAAATCCTAAATTTGCTATTCAATATTACGTTAAATTCATTAAAAATAAACGTTTCAAGGAAATTATCTTTTACCTGGTTATAATTTAACAACCACAAATTTTTGTAATTCTTTGCGCGGGGCGCGCAAAATATGCGCTAGGTATCCATCGAGGGATCTAATATCGTAAGAATTTTAAAAGTATAACCTTAGAACAAAAATGCAACTGAATAAAAAAACGTCCTGAAAACAATCTAACAGTTGATACACATTGAAATTTGCCCTTAATATTATCAAGTACTAAACAAATTTAGACAAGGAAGATGGTGTTGATTCGATGAGATTTTTGGTCATATGAAAGAAATATATGGTAATCTGGTTTAATAAATCTACTCTATTATTGGGTGGGGTAATTACAATGAGGATGATATCAAAATATATCTTCCTATCTATGCCCTGTTTTTCTTTGATTGCGTTTTATTCCGACAAAACAATTA
>CP070707.1:2423781-2430710 GCA_020350205.1 bacterium | reverse complement strand
CCAAAACCTTCTATCCTACAGTTTGATTCCCTCAAGCATGCTTTTCAGCAGCACCTGATACCCTTTACGGATATTCATGGCTTTGCGATCCAGGATCCATTGCAGCATGATTCCATCTAAAGCCCCAATAAGAATGGAAGCCACTATCGTACTATCCATTTCCCTGAATACGCCCTGCTTTATACCATTATCAATAATTTTTTTAATGACCTTACGGTAGCTTGCGTAGATACCTTTGAGATCAACAACATCCAGAACTTCCCGATCCTTATTGCGCACTCCTTCAGCCCAGAAATCCATCATAATTTCTGCAAATCCTTCCTCCCCGTGCAGGATGCTTTCCACACTTGTTTCCATGAGCAGGTTGAGTTGCTCCACCGGATCTTCTGTCCTGCTCAGCACATGCTGTATAGAATTCTCCAGGTTTTGAAAGAAAAACACGAAGGCGTTTTTGAATATATCCTCTTTGCTGGAAAAATATTCATATATGGTTCCCTTACCGATTCCGGCGGCAGTGGCAATATCAATCATCTTTGTTTTCACCACCCCTTTACGGGCAAAGACCCGCATGGCCACGTGCAGGATCTCCATTTTTTTAACATCCTTATCAATAATCTTTGGCATACCTTATAACTCCTCGTTTATAATTGACCGACCAGTCGGTATTAATATAAACATCATTCAATATTTTGTCAACCTTTGAAAAATTTTTTGGGTATACTGAATCGGAATACTTCAAATATATCTGTTTTCAGTTAGAACGAGAGACCCCATGTTGTGATCTGGCTAGGTAGCGGGGGAAATGTCGGGGGATGACACGTCGGCTACGGTGGCGGTATCTACCGCAGCGGCGACGGACGAAGAACCTGGAAAAAAGTCCTCGGTGATGATGAGTGAATTGGAGCCACCGATATCCAGCCGGATTCTGTCTTACATTTCATATAATCTCAGCAAAACAATGATCCCCAGTTCATTGACTTACCCTTGAGTAATGAAATGTTGAAAATTGAAACTTGATATTAGGTTGCGTATTCAATATTTTTTTCTAAATCCATAATATCACTTTATTGAAATAAATTCAAATTGAAAAACTACCTGAAAATAATATTCACTTTATTTGTTACCTGTTTAATCGGGGTACCGTCAACTCTCTCACAAGATACACTGACATCGGTGAACACAAAACCCGTGAAAAATTTTCTGCAGGAAACACGCAAGTGGTCGGCTGAACTACCTATATGGATTCCAGGTTTCCGTGGAGTATTCACATATGGTGATATTAGAGTGGAGGGGGAAGATGGCAGTAACCCCGGAGAACCGGCAAATCCCATCGAACCACCGGAACCGGGTGAGCCACCTATCGGGGGTGGCAATATTCTGTCCCGGTTATTCAGATCATCAAGCTATCTAAAGTTCTTCTTCATGGGAATGGTAAGCTATAACAGTCATAAATTCTGGGCACAGCTTGACGGTTACGAAGGTACTGTGGGCAATTCGGTATATTTTAAATTTAACAATAGTGAAGTCGTTCGGCTTACGTACCGGGCGGCATTGATGCGATTTTTAGCGGGGTATTCCCTATATGAACGGGAAAACCGCTCGCAAAGCCGTCGTTACAATTTTTACGGTTACATCGGTGCCCGGCTTCACTATGCCGATCTTTATTCTGATCTGAATCGGCTGATAGATCGTTTGGACCTTAGTCTATATTGGGGAGAACCGATTTTGGGTCTGCAAAATCGTCTTACCCTGGAAAAATGGTTCTTTATATTACAGGCAGATGTTGGAAGTTTTTACAGGGGCAGAAATTATTCTTTCATGATTCAATTCATCGGCTATTACCGGATCAGCAACTTAATTTCCCTGAAATTTGGCTGGACCGACTGGGATGTAAATCATAAGAGAGAGATCAGAAACGAAACCCTGATTCTAAATGTACATTTATCCGGACCGACCAGCGGATTAACATTCCATTTTTAAAAGCATTAGGTCTATTAATCTTGAGTTGTCAAGACTGGATGGTGGGAATAAAAAGAAATAATAGCACCAACTAACCAAATTTTTGCCGGAATTCCAGACTTACATTATAAACCAGAAGTTGATTCCCCTGATATCACATTCCCTTCAAAGAGCAGCGATCATGTGTCTCTCTCATCTTATTATAAAATAAAACCGGTCCAATATGTTACATTTGAAACGAACTCTCAAAGGGACAATGTTATCTCGTATAAATAGAATTACTTCATCAGAATCATTTTCTTTGTTTCAACAAAATTTTCCGACTCCAGCCTGTACAGGTAAAGCCCGCTTGCCAAATGAGAAGCGTCCCATTCAAACTGATAAGAACCAGCATGCAGGTAATCCGAATGGAGGATAGTAACCTCCTCTCCTAAAACATTTAAAATATTAAGGGTAACCTCGCCGCCTTTAGGCAGCGTGAACCCGATGGTAGTTACCGGATTAAACGGATTGGGATAGTTCTGAGCCAGATGAAATGACTGCACCGGACTGGTCTGTTGCGCTAGTCCAACTAATCCGGGTCTTAATCGCCGCCAGACTCCATTGTAGTCTGTACCGGCAAACATGAATGAATCATTTACAGAAAACACTTCCACCGGAGCACGCGGCCCGAGCCCTTCACTGTAAGGCGAAAATGAAACACCATTGTTAAAGGAGGCGTAGATCCAGTTCGGCTCCAGATCTGTACCAGCAAGAATCATCCCGCTGTTTACCGGACCGAGGGCGAAGATTGAAGCATCGGAAGGGAAGCCTGCACTGGGTAACCAGGTGCTGCCATAGTTTGAAGAATATCGTGCGCCAGCGAAAAACGAACCAGCAAATGCAGAGTTGTTTAATGCGGCAACTTCAACGTAATCAACGGTGCTTTGCAGTGAAACCACCCAGGTCACACCGTTATCAGAAGAGCGGTAAACCCCAAAACCTGACGGCACTGCTGCATAAACAAAACTACCGCTTGCAGCGAGACTGGGCACGCTAAGATTGAGAACATTTGTTGGAAACCAGTTTTCACCGTCATTGGACGAATAATATATGCCCTCATCTGTACCGGCAACAACATGATTTCCACTGGCGACGAGGGATTTAATAAACGAAAGACCTGCAGGAAGCCCTGCGTTGCGACATCGGATCCAGGTATCTCCATCGTCGGTGGACTTGTAAACAATGGCATTAAAATAGAGCTGCATACTGGCATAAACGATCCCGTCCTTTTCACACATGCCCCAAACATTGCCATACCGGGTTGTATCATTATCCCCGGACAGTTTCACCCAGCCATCTCCATTGTTATCCGTACGGTATACCCCATCGCGAGTGCCTGCAAAAACACTTGGTCCCTTCACCAGTAAAGAAAGGATGCTGGAACCTGCAGGAAAACCCGTCATTGATTTATTCCAGGAGGAACCGAGGTTGGTCGACCTGTACATTCCCACATAATGAGTACCTGCGATGAGAGTGGAGGAGCCGGTTGCAATAAGCGCGCGGACATCTTTGGGTCCCATCCCAATATTTGCGGGAGACCAGGTTAAGCCGTTGTCGGTTGATTTGTACACACCATCGTACGATGTGGCCACAAAAAATGTTGATCCAATTTTAGTTATAGAATAAATATTAACAATACCGAAAGAAAAGCTTAGATCAATTGTAATAAAGGTGTTCCCATAATCTATAGATTTGTATATCCTGTTCCGGCCGCCGGCTAGGATCAAGCTGTCCTGGCAATAAAATGAAAAAATGGATGCACCTTCCAGAGCGGAAACATTGGTCCAGGTTTCACCGTTGTCTGTGGAGCCAAAAGTGTAATTTGAGGTTGATGCGAAGATCGTGTTACCACTGACGCACATCGGTCCCATACCAAACGCCGAAAGCTTTTCTGTCCAGGTTTCTCCGTTATCGGAAGAACGGAATACCCCTTCCTCAATGGAACCGGCAAATAAGAAAGAATCTTTTACAACCACTGCTGTGACAGCAAAATCTCCACCATTTAAAGGTGCCATCCAGGATTGGCCACCGTCGCTGGATCGATATACCCCGGAGCCAAATGTTCCCGCAAAAAGATAACCGGGTTTGCTGGCCACCGCACTCACCTCAAGTGTCTCAATGCCTGCATTCAGTGGTATCCAGTTGATTCCATCATCCATGGATGCATATAGTCCGTTTACCTGGGTTCCCGCAAAAATGGTACTGTCTAATTGAACCAGACAGCTAACCGAGATTCCTTCGGGACCGCTGGATTGCGTCCATTGTGAAAAGACCGTTGATGAAACAACAACCAAAAACAAAATTACGGCGCTATTTTTCATAACAAATCTCCTTTGCCGATTTATCAAAAATATGTAATTGTAGTCAAATCATTTCGGTATAAAAGAGATTAAACTATTTTAACTTTCTGAACCGACCTGCGGACGTTTTGAAAGTTGAGTTCCAGACCTGATACTGAGTGAGAATCTTTGGGGTCATTTCCAAAACAGTAAAAATGTTTCATGACATACCAGATTTATTTTTAAAATAACCCCGTCATATAAAAAAATCATCACAAAAGTGTCACATTTTTTTCAAAACTATAATTTTTATACATATTAAAAGCATTAAAATCATTCGGGAATAATTTTATTTCAAGAAAAAGCCTGTGTCTCAAACAGACACAGGCTTCATCTTTTTCCCGCGAATAAGTCGTCTACCTCTTTAAATAATGATTACTATTTGATTAGGTCATTCTCCTGGTTTTACTGAAGTCTCCTGCGATCAAGTTTTCAAAATGTTTTATGTTCGCATGGTAAAATCTCTCCGATAGAAATACTCCTGTATGACAGCTCACAGAATTCTTCCGATTGAAATATTAATTTTAGTTCTTAAATGGTCCATCATCATTAATTCTTCCCGAAATTTCTGGCATAGAGTGAGGGAGATAAACCAAAGTGACCTCTGAAACAGTGGGCAAAATAGGCCGGATTGTTAAATCCCACTGCCATGGCAATCTCGGTAATATTCCCGAATTCCTGCTCAATTAATTTGACTGCCCGTAATAACCGGACCAGGCGAACATATTCACAGGGCGCATTGCCAGTGAGGGCAACAAGCTTACGGAACAGCTGGGACCGGCTTACTGCCATCTCGGCTGCCAGTGCTTCCGTGTTAAAATTCGGATCAGACAGCCGTTCCCCGATCACAACGGTCGCTTTATCTAAAAATTTCTGATCAGCGGAGGTACAGGATTCGTTA
Source organism: bacterium (assembly GCA_020350205.1). Lineage (GTDB taxonomy): Bacteria > Calditrichota > Calditrichia > RBG-13-44-9 > RBG-13-44-9 > RQOF01. Next base: position 2,425,469 of record CP070707.1, on the reverse strand, counting down.
TGCAGAATTTTGAGAATGGGATGAGTATTCAAATTCTGGCTGGCTAGCCAGAGCTGAATCAGTTCGGTTAGTTTCAGGTATGGCTGCCGGATATTTTTCCGGGTGTTTTTCATCGAACTCTCAGTAGAACCAGGTAACCCGGGCAGATCTGCAGGCACTGGCTGCCCCAGTGTGTCGGCTAACCTTGAATCAACCGCCAGATCACTTGGCTCTCTTTCCATTCCTGTGATATGTCTATTCATAACTCACCTGCCTCTCCCTTAATGGGTTTAAAACTGCTGTGTTTTAAAGGTAGAGATACCTAACAAAACAGGGTTTAGGGTCTGGGATCTAGACATCCCCGATTAAGTATCTTTCTTCATGTACTCTTGTATCTTGTGTCTTGTATCTTGTGTCTTGCATTTTGAATCTTGTTACCTTGTTATCTCTTCTTTCTCCAGTGTCCGACTTCCCACATCCTGCTTATTTCATCAGAACCATCTTCCGCGTCTCCTCATACCCCTCCGCCTCCAGCCTGTACAGGTACATACCGCTGGCCATATCCGATGCATTCCACTCACAGGTATAGGAACCCGGAGGGAGAGAAGTGGCAAGCAGCGCAGACACTTCTTGTCCAATCATGTTGAATACTTTCAGTGTTACCTTACTGTTTTTTGGAAGATAGAACGTGATTGTTGTAATGGGATTGAAGGGATTGGGATAGTTTTGGTGCAGTAAAAATTGACCGGCGATTGTTTCAACTGTATTTTCTGATAATCCGACTGGTGGAATGCTCGACCAGGGGACATAATCAACATAATCACTCACCGCATTACAGGTCCCGCCGGGATTGGTTACAGGGTGATAGGGACCGGAAGGATCACCCCACCAATTGCTATCAGCCGGAATTGTAATAGACGAATATTCATTAAAAATGCCGTGACCATTATTTTCACATATATGGTTTCTGTGTATTTCGGTCACCGAGGCGGATTGGCAGTAAATCCCTCCGCCATTTCCACTGGTGGCGGTATTCCCTCTAATTTGATTCTCTTCGACCAATGATAAATCGCTATAAAAAAACATTCCACCGCCGTACAAGGCCGTGTTATCTTCAATGATATTCTTAAAAAATGAACAGGATGCCCGGCACCAGATACCACCACCCTGAGTGGCCGTATTCAGCTTAATCTCATTGTTTTCTAATAAAGAAAAGTCATCAAACGCGCAGGCAATACCACCGCCTACTTCAGCCGTATTTTCAGAAATGGTATTACCCTCTATGAGACAGGAACTGTTGTATCCTGTGGCCAAACCTCCACCGGGACCCAGTGATACATTGTTTCTAATAATATTTTCCTTTATCACGGGAGAAGAGTTATATCCCACACCAATACCTCCCCCACCGATTTGATCTCCCGAAGAGCCTTGAGCCGTATTATATTCAATGGTGTTTTGAAAAATAATTGGTGAGGAATTATTGCAGCCAATACCGCCGGCACTCAGTACAGACACATTGTTGGTAATGAGATTATATTTAATAATTGGGCTTGAATTATTGGCACAACGGATACCTCCGCTGGGTGAACTATACCCATTTCTCATAGTGAAACCGCTTACAACCGTCGTGGTATCTACGCCGGTCTCCACACTTATTACTCTGCCAACACCCCCGCCATCAATGATCGTGCTGTCGGATCCCAGTTCAC
>CP070707.1:2397831-2423681 GCA_020350205.1 bacterium | reverse complement strand
GTATATTATCCAGGTAAACCGATCTTCCCACACCACCTTTTCGGAAATCAGTGACGATATCCACATGCTGCGCGGATTTGTTGAGAATTCCCTGATCAGTGAGCGAAGTAATCTGTTTTTTATCCTTCTCTGACTGGGGATCATCCACAAAGCATTCGGGATAACTGGCGCCAATGGCAATATGCAGGGTTCCTCCAACCTTTTCAACAAACAAAGGATGCTTCAATACCGTTTGAATACCCTGATTCATTCCCAGTGCCACCTCTCCCAGACGATGTGATCCCTGGTCTGTTTCAATGACATTCTTTAGTGCTTCAAAACCCTGTTGAGCGTCATAGTGGGTGATAATACCCTTTTCAAATTTTAAATATATTCCTTCAATCGTGGTGCCTCCCTGAAAGACCGGCAGATCTACATAAATTTCTCCCTCAACGGTGTTGGCATCCGGACTGGTAAAAACCTCACCATCCGGAAAATTAAGTTTTCCAGTGCATTTGATAATATTTTGATTTTCAATACTCATTTTTAGTTCCAGCATTTTACCTGTTTTAGGGTGTTGAGTAGAAATACGAATAATTTTACTTTTTTTCATGACCTGATATATCTCTTCTTCCACCTGTTCAAGATAGGCCGGATCTGTAGTTGAGGCATTTACGATAACCTCAGAATAATCTTCCAGACTCATTCCCTCCAGATCCGCGAATCCCTCTGTGGGATAGAGAGTGAGAACCCAGGGTTTGAGTAAGCGGATCGATTTAAAAGGCTCATCGGCTTTCATGAGCGCTTGCAATTTATCATTGGGGAGACCCTCAAAGAGTTCAGGAGACTCGGCCCCCAGTACTTCGATATATTTTGTCATAGCTTTGTAACGTTCTTCATACCAGGCCGGTACTTTCATGATCTGTTCAACCGTTCCATGTCGAGCAATTGAAGCTCCCCATACCCTCCCGCGATCATTATCCGGTGCAACAATATTGATATCTGCAAGCCCGCCGGCAGAAAATATCTGGTCCTGAAGAACCGATATTAAGGGCCAACAAACATGTTCTCCTTTAATCATGACCACATCATCCGGTTGTATGCCGCCCAGGGAATAGTTTAATAAATAATTTGCCCATAGATCCAGATCCTTTTTCTTGATTTTAGCAACCATACGCATTCTCCTAGAATTTATTTAATATCATGGTGTTTTATTTGGGTGATACAATTTTGCAATTATAATTTCAGCGAAAGTTCGAGGAATTCAATTTATTTTAAAATTCCGATGAAATCAGCAAAAGAATAAATCAATCAGGTTTAAAACACTGATTACTTTCCACAATGCAAAAACTGACCAAAAATTTGAATAAAAATTAAATATTTGAGGTAATCGAACGAATATATGGGATATGTTTCGATTGATACATTTTTAAATATTCTTCGGAGGAAAAATGCCTCGCATCGCTTTTCTGTTTATTATTTGTGCTTTAATGTGTTTATTGCCGATAAATTCGCTTTTTACCGCGGAGGCAACTTTTTCAATCAAAGGAGGAGGATCCAGTTACTTTGGGGAAATCCACGATCAAAAGATTACTCCTTATAGTGCACTCTCCATGGATTTGTGGCTTCATAGGACATTTTCGCTGCAAGCGGCTGTTTTTTATGGCCGTCTAAAAGCCGAAAAAAATAATGAGTATTTTGAAACCGAACTGGAAGGTGTTGCAGGTTATGCCAAATTACGTCCCTTGCAGAAAGCCGTTTTCAGTCCCTATCTGATGGGTGGAGTGGAATACTATCGTTTTAATCCAACCGATAAACTGGGATATCCTTTGCCCAATAATGCATCAGGCGTCTACGAAAAGAACCGGATCGGGGTTCCGGTGGGCGGTGGTTTTTCAATTTTTCTCTCTGAAAATGTTTCGGTGGATCTTGAAGGTCAATATCATTTCTCTCTCACGGATTATCTGGATGATATTTCTCGTGACGAAATAAAAGATACGTATGTCACGGTTTCCCTGGGTCTGTCGCTGCATCTTGGAAAAGCTAAGGATACCGATGGAGATGGTATTCCCGATCGTTCCGACGCAGATCCGTTGCGTCCGGAAGATTTTGACGGATACCAGGATTTGGATGGTGCACCTGATCTGGATAATGATATGGACGGGGTACCGGATACACAGGATGGGGCACCGATGTTACCGGAAGACCGGGACGGTTTTGAAGATGAAGATGGTGTCCCCGATCCCGATAATGATGGTGATGGTATTCTGGATGTGGATGACGCCGCTCCCAATGAGAAAGAGGATGTGGATCAATTTCAGGACCAAGACGGCGCACCGGATCTGGATAACGACGAAGACACAGTTCCGGACGACAAAGATGATTGTCCGGGTACCGATCAGACTGTGGCAGATGGAACAGATACCCGGGAAACTTTTAACGGTTATGAGGATCACGATGGATGCCCGGATGTAAAACCGGAAATTGCTGTGGAAAAAGGTGAATCAATCGTCCTGGAAGGTGTCTATTTTGCCACCGGTAGTGCGGCACTTACGCCTAATTCCCAGGTCATTCTGGACAAAGCATTCAGAACCTTACGGGATAATTCCAAAATTGAAGTTGAGATTCGGGGTCACACGGATATTACAGGTTCTTATCAGACGAATATGCGTCTTTCTCAGGAACGGGCTGATGCCGTTAAAGTGTATCTGATAAATAAAGGTATTGATGCTGCCCGTGTCCGCACAAAAGGATATGGACCGGACCAGCCCATTGCACCGAATTCTACCCGGGAAGGTCGGGCCAAGAATCGGCGTATTGAATTCTACCGGATTAAATAAATAAACACTGCTGTAGAAAATCAGTAAGGTTTTAGGAAAAAATAGCATAAAAGTGATTTACCGGTAGCCTCAACCGATACATTTATTTATATTTTTGCCGCTCAGCGTGGCGGCAATATCCCCTTTATTTTTTCAAATTTAACCGCCTGACTAAAGTTTAAGATTTAATTCGTTTGTAGCCATATTGCATGTCATAATGGTCATGCTGTAAAATTTTATCAAAGGCGAAAATGTTTAATTTAATTGAAAACATTCATTATTCATAGAAGGAGGTCTTATGCAAAATGTTCAAGTCTATTGGGATAAAGGGGTAGAATTGACCATGACATATGCTCCCAAAGCATTATTGGCACTAATTGTTCTATTGATTGGTTTAAGGATCATCAAGATTGCGGTTCGAGCTCTGGATAAGGCAATGGAAAAAGCTCAGGTTGATATCTCCCTGCGCAGGTTTCTCGGGAGCTTACTGGGTGTCATCCTGAAAGTCGTCTTAATTGTCAGTGTCGCTTCAATGATTGGTATTGCTACAACTTCCTTTGTAGCAATTCTCGGTGCCGCTGGTCTGGCCGTCGGCTTAGCCCTTCAGGGAAGCCTGGCAAATTTTGCAGGGGGTGTGCTCATTCTGTTCTTTAAACCATTTAAAGTGGGTGATTTTATTGAAGCCCAGGGATATATGGGTGTAGTTCATTCCATTCAGATTTTAAACACAGTCCTGAAAACGCCGGATAATAAAACCGTTATTATACCGAATGGACAAATTTCCAGCGGAAGTTTAACAAACTTTTCCACCGAAGCACAAAGACGGGTGGACATGAAATTCGGCATTGGTTATGGGGATGATATTCCCAAGGCTAAATCGGTTCTGAAATCTTTAATCGAAAAGGATGAACGAATTTTGAAAGATCCGGAACCCCTGGTGGTGGTCTCTGAACTGGGTGATAGTTCGGTGAATTTCACGGTCCGGGCGTGGGTCAATTCTGCGGATTACTGGAGTGTTTATTTCGATATGCAGGAAAATGTAAAACTGACCTTCGATAAAGAGGGCATTTCAATTCCGTTTCCACAAAGAGATGTTCATTTATATCAATCGTAGAGATACTTGTAAAAATGGTTTTTCTGTTAAGGCATATTCTATTGAGGGTATGCCTTCATTTTTTGGAGGAAGAATCGGCGGCTTTATCAATATCAAAAATTTTTTTCCCGTTGATATAGTCACGGGTCTCGTATTTAGTAATCCGCATCAGTTTTTCGGTGATTTTACTGATTCGAATTGCTTCATTTTTTATGACCGATACCAATTCCTTTAAATTCTCTTTGCTGGGAAAATCTATCATAAGGTCAGTGCTGATGAAAATGGTGGTAAGAGGTTGATTCAGTTCATGACAAACTGCACCTGCCATTTCCAGCACACTTTGTAGTTTTTCCTTATTGACACGCTCTTCCTGGGATTTTTTCTTTTCAGTATAATCCTCTGCAATGCATAAAATGCCTTCTTCACCATTGGGTAGGATAACCTTTGTTTCACTTAATTCCATGTAACAAATTGAGCCGTCTTTGCGAATGCTTTTCTCATTGTGTTTCAAAACTTTACCGGAAAGGAGTTTTTTTATATTGGATTCTACCTGTGCCTGTACATCAGGATGGGCCAGAATATGAACGTTCTGGCCGATGAGTTCCTTGCGGGTATATCCCAGAGAATGGCAAAATGAAGGATTTACATCCAGGATAATGCCGTTTTTGTCTTCCAGGATGATGCCGGTTGGCGATAACTCGAAGAGTTGACGGTAACGGCTGTTCTCCTGCTCAATAGTTGAGGTGGCGTTTTGGAACTGAGTTACATCCAGTACACAACCGGTTAACATTGCCATATTTTTACTAGTCTGGTGGTATTGAACCTGGATGAGAGTCTGGATTATATTGTTATCTGACCGAAGATGTCGTACACTTTTTGTAAATGGCTTTTTATCAGAAATAATCTGATCGATCAATTGGGAAAAAATCTGACGGTCTTCAGGGTGGACGCATGTCAGGTATTCCTCAAAGGATTTTGATGCTTTCTTATTTTTTTGGATTACGAGATGTAAAATATTGGGGGAGCATGAAAATTTTCGGGAAGGAATTTCCAGAAACCAGGCGCCCATGTGAATCAAACTTTTTATGTCTGTGTCTATACGTGTCGACGAAGGGAATTCGGATAATTCCAGGTTTTCTTTTCTATATTTAATTAACTCTAACTCGAGTCTCTGTATCTCCTTCTGTAACTCAGCTTTGTTTTTTTTCTGTTGTTTATTGACAGGCATCGTTTCACATAAATCTGATATTATTCTCTATAAAATGTCATCGCAGTACACCAGATTAAATCAGTCTTTTTTAATGTTCGGCAAATCAGCTGAAAAGATTACCTGCTTGCTATTTATTTTATTACTAAAAATTAAATTGAATTGTGTTCTATGAATTTTGAGATGAAATATATTGGAATCATAAAAATTCTGCCCTAATTTTATGGTGATTCCAATTCAATTATTTAACCAATTACTAAAAATTTGGAGGATATGTTATGTCTATGATAAAGGAATTTAGAGAATTTGCCATGCGTGGCAATGTAGTGGATATGGCCGTCGGTATCATTATCGGGGGTGCCTTTGGAAAGATTGTTAGTTCACTGGTGAATGATGTGATTATGCCCCCTATTGGATTATTAATAGGTGGGGTGGATTTTAGTAATCTTTCCTTGACTCTCAAGGATGCTGCCGGGGATATTCCTGCGGTAACTGTGAATTACGGGATGTTTATCAATACAGTCTTAGATTTTGTGATCATCGCTTTTGCAATTTTCATGGTCATCAAGGGAATGAACCGACTTAAGAGAAAACAGGAGGAAGCGCCTGCTGCGCCTCCGGCCCCACCCAAACAAGAAGTGTTATTAACCGAAATTCGAGATCTTCTGAAAAAAGGCTGATCTATTAAAACTAAACTACAATCATGCTTTTAAATATCTTAGCGAAGAAAGTTTTATTCAACGTAAGGGGATGTAATGAGATTGTTCAAATTTGGTGTTATTTTAATTGTTCTGGTTTGTTTTAGCTTTTCCCTCATACAGGCACAGAATGAGGAGGATAAACTGAAGCTGGGCTGGAATAAAAAAATGGTCGGAAACCTGAACTTCACTCAGGCCAGTTTTGATAATTGGGCTGCCGGTGGTGAAAACAGTTGGTCCTGGATTTTCAGTGTAAATGGCAATTTTATCCGCAAACAGGAAAAATCACACTGGACAAATATCTACAAACTTGAATATGGTCGTTCAAAGGTAGGTAGTGATGAAGCTAAAAAAACCGCCGATGAAATTTTTCTTGAATCGGAATATTCCTACTTTTTTGCTCCGGTCTGGGCGGGTTATATCGCAGTGAATGGCCGCTCCCAGTTTGCCGAAGGTTATGATTATGAGACTGATCCCAAAACCCTCACCTCTAAATTTATTAATCCCGCTTATTTCCGGGAGAGTGTGGGTATAAAATTTACCCCGTCTGATAAATTTAATAGCCGGGCTGGTGTAGGTTTAAAACAAACGGTGGTAACCGATGAGATGTTTGCGCCTATTTATACTGATAAAACAGATACGGATGAATTAGAAAAACTGCGCAGCGAAATTGGTTTGGAATCAGTCACAAATGTAACTTATCAAATCAAGGAAGATGTGGTGTTTACCTCCAGTCTGGACCTGTTCTCTAATCTGAAAGCTTTTAATGAAGTCGATGTCCGCTGGGATAACCTTATTGCTGCTGAGATCACAAAATACATTAAAGTGAGTTTTAATTTCCAGCTTTACTACGACCGCGATATCAGCATAAAAAGACAGCTGAAACAATATCTGGCAGTAGGTTTAAGCTATAGTTTCCTGTAATTGATAATTCTTGTTATCAGGCCGGTGCTCAGAGGTGATTGCCGGCCTTTTTTATAATATCTCGAACGTAAGAAATACTCGCATCACGAAATGTGTTTTATCACGATGATTGTACGATCATCCAGTGATGTTTGGTTTCCTTCCCACTCTTTTATTTTTTCTTCCAACATTGATATGATTTCCCGCGGTGAGCGATGAATATGTTCTTTGATTAAATTTTCGAGATTTTTTTCCCCAAATTCTTCAGATCTTACATTCATCGCCTCCGGGTATCCGTCAGTGTAGAGTACCAGCGTATCACCTGCTCTAAATTGAATGGTCTGCTCACCAATAGTGGATCGGAATACCTCGGAGGGGGCTAATCCGATTCCCATCCCCTCAGGAGTCAACCAGCGTCCTTCGGTGGCAGCATCCACCAGCAGGAGCAGCGGATTATGGCCTGCTCGGGAAAAGATAAACTCACTTTTTTGGTGATCTAAGATTCCAAAGATCATGGAGATAAAATGTCCTCGTTCCACATTTTCATAAAAAAGTGTATTGCTCTCAACTAGAATATCTTTGGGTTTGTTATGATGTTTTGTGGTTGCTTTAAGAAATCCTTTAACCATCGTCATGTAGAACGCCGCAGAAACGCCTTTATTAGATACATCACCAATTGCTATACCCCAACGGTTATTGTCTAGTTTAAAAAAGTCATAATAATCTCCCCCTACTTCCCAGGCAGGTTGACAGAAGGCAGCGATTTCGAAATTGGGGATTTGCGGGGTGTAGTTCGGCAGAAACTTGAGTTGGACGGAGCGGGCAATTTCCAATTCCCGCAGGAGACGTTCCCTCTCCTGCAATGTTCGCATATAGTCAGGGATGTACTCTTGAATTTTATCTGAATCGTTTCTTTTAAAATAGAGTGTGGTTGTACCAAAAATCAGCAAGATAGCCAGGCTGACATAACTCCCGGTTCCAATTTCATTAAAAACCTGTTCAGGAGTCGTGCTGAAAATAACAGCTTTTTCTAATAAGTAATAAGTAAAATAACCGATGAGGGTGGTAAATACATCATATCGGATAAAAAAACCGACGAACAGGGAGGCTGGGATAAAAGCGGAAATATAATGTACCAGAAGATTTTCTGCTTTTAATTCCACTGAAAAAATGTAAGTGAGTAAAAGGCTCCCCAGAATCCAGGTAAGATTCCGGCTAAATTTTCTGCGGAGAAAGGAAATTCCCAGTAAGCGAAAATACAACTCATTAAAGATGGCCTTTTTCAAAAGCGAAAAAACGATAGCTAAAACCGGTAAAATGACTGTAAATGAGTATTCTAAACCGTCTCCTGGTCTGAGATTTCCGTTAAAATATCGGCGATAAATAAAAATTATAGCCGCATATCCGGCTAATGACAGAACTCCTAAAAAGATACCACGCAAAATCCCAAGAGCGGTTAGACGGTTGAAGAGACTTCCTTTCCTGATTAGATCTGTAACAACCAGTTTATCACGCCATTGTTGTCTGGCCATGGGATCGCACACCGAGTATAGAATGAGCATTCCGATACTGTAGAGGAGGGAAGTAAACAGGACCCCCAGTAGTATCAACGCCAGTGAGGTGTGCCAGAGTTCAAAGAGGCTGCCAACCGCTGTAAGAAAAAATATAATGAAAACAAACGGAAATCCTATTTTGAAACTGATGGATTCCTTGCGGGCAAAATAAATGAGAAAAACGATGATCAAGACAACCAGTACCAGATAGATGAGACCGGCTGTGATTTCATAGATGACCAACCACACATTTTGCCCCGTTTCTTCTTTGCTGGCGGCTGATGTTATCTTAAAATCATAGACCAGTAAAATACCTGAGGAGGTTAATTTCACCTGATGCTGATAACTGGATTGATTAATTTTTTGGGTAAATTTTGTGTTGTAAATGAGCGCCAGGCTATCCTGGTTCAATTCGCTTCCCTGATACTCAAGTTTACTGGTGTCTTTTCCAATTTCCTGCAGGAATATCAGGGCTGTTTGGCGCATCGATTCTTCTTTTCCCCGGTCATTCAAAATAGATTGTGGTAAATTTTTAAGACTATCTTCATAGAACTTCAGACGGGCGGTTTCGAAATCAATTTTGAGCACCTGGCCTTCGGGAGAAAGGTTGATTTTGTACCACTTTTCTGTATATCTTCTGGCGCTTTCATCCTCATCTGAACCCAGAAAAAGATCTGATGTTTTCATTTCGCGGGAATACATTTCTATTTCCCAGTACTTGTATGGTTGGAACCCCAAATCTTTGCCCATGAGTTCGGCATTATCAGGTTGTTGCAGGTATTCCTGAGTGATTTTGAAACGACTCTTTATTTTCAGTTTATTCAGTGGTATCTCATTTTTAAGAAATTCTGTCGCTCTGTCTTCAGCATCCAGCTGGGTGATTTCAAAATGAGTCTGTGGGAGCGGGTGAATTGCCGGCAGAATTTTAAGAATAAGTAAAAAAGCCAAAACGGCTAAGACAATTTGGGCAGAAACTCTGATTACGGTCTTATTTAATGTCATTTGGCTTGAACCTGAGTTTGTTGAACTTGAGCAGATCTATTTAACTAATATTTTAAACTAATATGTGACAAGTATAAATTTATATCTTTAAAATTAATTCTACTAAAATATTTAAGTGAAGACGAATTATATTTTAATAAGTTACGGCGCAAAGCAATTGTATGACGCCAAAGTAAATGAAATCAAAAATCTCCCCGGATTGGTCTTGGCAAAAATGAATGGAGTAACATCGCAAAAAATAGGATGCACCCATGGATAAATTTGTCGAAGATATCTATCAATACAGACGAGCCGTGGTTTTACTGACGGCTGCAAAAACCGGAATATTTGATTATTTTGTAAAACATGAGCAAACAACGCTGCAGGAAATTTCCAGGTTTTTTTCCTGGAACAGCCGGGGCATTGAAATTATACTGAATGCTCTGTGTGCACTGGGCTATTTGAATAAGAAAAATGATAACTATAGGCTTTCTGACAGCCTGCGGACAACAGTAAATCAAAAAGAATTCCCCCTTCTTAAAGAGTGGTTATTACATGAATGGCGGCTGTTAACCCGCTGGGTTCATTTGCCCGAAGTTCTGGAAAGCGGATTGCCGTTTCGGGAACCGGAAAAAAATACGGTACATCGCAATCACCGCAACTTCATTTATTCCATGGCTCACCGCGAGCAGGAAAATACCCGGGTTTTGCTGGAGAAAATCGATCTTTCCGGGTATAAGAAACTGCTTGATCTGGGAGGCGGACCGGGTCTTTTTTCTATTGCTTTTGTGGAAAAATATTCGGATTTAAAGGCAACTGTCTTTGACGCGCCCGAAACTGAAAACATTGCCCAGGAATTTTTTAAGAAATCTCGGGTTCCAACGCGGTTGCAATTCAGGGGGGGAGATTTTAGAAATGATGACTTGGGCGGACCTTTTGATGTGGTACTTCTTTCCAGTATTCTTCATATTTATAGCCCGGAGGAAAATATAAGGCTTCTTCATAAGGTTTATGACAGTATGCTGCCAGGCGGGAAAATCATAATACGGGATTTTCTCTTGAATAAAAATAAAACCGGCCCATTGATGGGAAATCTTTTCGCGGTAAATATGTTGATCAATACTGAAAATGGAAACGCCTATACTTATCGTGAAATGAAAACCTGGCTCAAGGAATCCGGGTTCGTTGAAATTAAGAAAGCGTATCTGCAGGGCAGGATGCTACTCATGGAGGGAATTAAACTGGCCGATTCATTGTAAGGAACCGATACTGTAGCGGTCTCCGACATTCATTAATTTGATTTTTTCATGAAGCTGATTAAAAAGCTTATTGATACAGCGAAAACCGCAACAATGGAGGGGGGCAATAAAATCGGGCTGTAAATCAACCAGATGATCAACTATATGAGAGATCTTGTCGTCAGAGGCAGTTTGCAGATGCATTCCTCCCATTACCAGATGAATCATGTTTTCATTCGTCAATCTCATTGCATGTTTTACCGTGTTCACCGGTCCTGCATGACCACAGCCCATTAAAATGATTAATCCGTGCTCTGTCTTGATAATAAGTGATATATCATCATGGATTTCATCATGTATATAGCTTTCCAAGACCTGTTCCTGATAAGTTTCATCAATCGTTTCATAGTCTGTCAATCGAGGAATTTCACCGGATATCCAAACATTGGGAATTATCTCTTTTGGTTTTGATTTTAGTAAAAATTGGGCACCCAATTCTTCTATATCAGACTTTTCCCAGCGAATTCCGATATCGACTCTTTCTTTATCCTTGATTTTAAACTTTTTATGAAAAATATTAGGGTGACAATAGATAGTTGCCTTGGGAATCTCTCTGAGCAGATAGGGTAAACCGCCCACCATGTCGAAATGGCCATGACTGAGAACGATTTTATTGACATCATTTAATTCTATTCCCAGCATTTTGGCATTGTGAACGACAGTATCAGTTTGTCCTGTATCAAAAAGCAGCTTGCCCTGAGGAGTCTCAATCAGAATGGATAAACCTTGTTCAGCAATTAAATTGGGATTGACAACCCGGTTTTCGCACAGGATAGTCAGTTTTAGCTCGGTTAGCATAAAAATATTCACCAGATTTATTCGATATACTATTTTAATAAATTATAGTGAAATATTCAAGATACAGACTGTGGATCTGCTTTTTTTTAGGGCAGAAATTAAGTGGTTTCTTCTAAGTTCTTTAAATTAGGAAAAAAATGAGTATCTTAACCCCTATCTGGGGTGACATATTCTGAGCATAAACTAATTCCAACCTAAATATTTTAATCCCGTTGAGGAGACATAATTATCCTGTAGTAATAATTTAAAAGGTGATTCGATTCTACATCAAAAATTGTAGAATGCCGGACGATATAAATTTAATAAGCAAAAGAAAATGAAAAATGACATACAATACATGATGTTGGGAGACTCCGACCGAATCGGGGCCTCTTGCCATTATTTGCGACTTGGTGAATGGGGTCTTTTATTGGATGCGGGTATTGATCCACATCAGGGAAACAGTACCGTTCCCCCCTATGAAAAATTAAAAGGAATGCCGGTTAATGCCATTATGATATCCCATGCCCATCTGGATCATCTTGGTTCACTGCCCGTTGCAATTCGTCATTTTCCGCATGCCAGGGTCTATATGACTCCCGCCACGGCGGCCTTGAGCGAGGTTTTATTATTCCATTACCTGAAAGTCCAGGAACGCCGGGCAAAACTTGCACGGATTCAGTTTGAACCGCTTTACACTCCTGAAGAACTGGAAAATTATCTTTATCTGTTTCAATCATTCGAATATAATTTCCCTTTTAACATCCATGGTTTTCAGGAAAGTAAAATAGATTTAACCTTTTGGGATGCCGGGCATATTTTGGGATCGGCGGGTATCGAAATTAAATGGCGGGGTAAACATATTTTTTATACCGGCAATACTAAAAAATCCAAGCAGTTTATCCTGAAAGGGGCCAAGTACCCCCGGAGAACCCATATCCTGATCACCGAAACCACCTATGGAAGTAATGAGCTGGCTCCTCAACTCCGAAAGCAGAATGACATTAACCGTCTTGCGGAATATGTAATCCAAAAAATAAAATATAATGGGGCAATACTGATCCCTGTTTTTGCTCTGGGCAGAACGCAGGAGATTATGTACCTTTTGCACCGCCTGATCTCCCAGGGGAAGGTTCCAGCAGTGCCCATCTATGTAATCGGCATGGGAATTAAAATCAACAAAATATATGACCGACTGCTACATAAGATATACCCGGATTTTCAACCAAAATTTTTTAAGACCATTACCGCAGATACTCTCTTTCGCAAGCAATATAGAAAACCCTCGATTATTCTGGCAACATCTGGAATGATGTTGCCCAATACTCTTTCTTATGAAATTGCCTCGGATTTTCTTTCTGATGCACGAAATGGCATCGCCATTGTCGGATGGGCAGATCCTGAAACACCCGGTGGCTCAGTTCGGAATATGAATACGGAGAAAATTAAGGCCATATTTGGGATTGAGACGGTGCAGTGCGACATTAAAGTTTTCTATTTCTCGGCTCATTCACACCGAGAAGAATTGTTGGAGATGATAGAAGACATACATCCCCATAATACAGTGCTCTGTCATGGAGATTCTGAGGCATTGAGGTGGATGAAGGCGCAGGTGGAAAATCGACAGCTCTCCTCCCGGGTTATCATTCCAAAACCGGCGGAAATTCTCACCTTTTGAAAATAAATTAAAAATTGTATCAAAATCTGATTTTTTACTGCTTTTGACGAATTTATTTCTCCAAATTTCGTATGTTGGCCGGTTCAGGTTGTTTCAAGAGAAACCAAAAAAGGTGTTGCAAAAAAATATTGCATTCTTTAAATTAATAGGCTTTTTGAATGAGAAAATTAATCGTCCAAGCGGAAAAAGAGCTGATTTGGTATGTTTGAAGATCTGACTGCGAAACTGGAAGCGACGCTTAAAAAGCTGAGAGGGCAGGGAAAGCTTACAGAGGATAATATTGCGGATTCTTTAAAAGAAATTCGCAGATCATTGCTGGAAGCGGATGTCAATTACCGTATCGCCAAAGAGTTTATTGAACGGATTAGGCAAAAGGCGGTGGGAGAGGAAGTTATCCGCAGCGTCACACCCGGGCAGCAAATCGTAAAAATAGTTCATGATGAGCTGGTAGAGCTTATGGGGAAATCCCAGAGCGACCTGAAACTGTCAGGTATACCGCCAGCAATTATTATGCTGTGCGGATTACAGGGATCAGGAAAAACTACCTTTGCTGCTAAATTGGCAAATTTTCTGAGAAAAAAAGGTCGCCATCCCATGCTGGTTGCTGCGGATATTTATCGGCCTGCAGCTATTCAGCAGTTGCAAATACTGGGGAAGAACCTGAACGTCCCGGTTTATGCTGAGGAAAATAGTGTTCCGGTTCAAATTTGTCGTTCTTCCATCAAGGCGGCCCGGGAAAAATCATGTGATGTGCTCATTCTTGATACTGCAGGACGCCTGCACATTGATCAGGAAATGATGCAGGAATTAGAAAATATAAAGAAAGAGATTACACCGCAGGAGATTCTGTTTGTAGCGGATGGAATGACCGGGCAGGATGCTGTGAATGCGGCCTCTCAATTTTTGGAGCGTCTGGATTTTCACGGTGTGGTCCTGACCAAGATGGACGGAGACGCACGGGGAGGCGCTGCGCTTTCCATTCGGCAGGTTACGAATCGCCCTATTAAATTTGTGGGAATCGGAGAAAAACCGGATGCACTGGAAACCTTTCATCCGGAACGGATGGCTTCCCGAATCCTGGGAATGGGGGATGTGGTCAGCCTGGTGGAAAAGGCCCAGGAAGTTGTTGATCTGAATGAAGCCCAAAAACTGGAGGAAAAACTCCGTAAAGAACAGTTCAATCTGGAAGATTTTTATGGACAGATTCAGCAGATTAAAAAGATGGGCCCGCTGGAGCAGATTTTAGGAATGATCCCCGGTGTTGGAAAACAATTGAAAAATGTATCGCTGAGTGACGACGCTTTTGTACGGGTTGAGGCAATTATAAATTCAATGACACCGCTAGAGCGCCGGAAACCCCAGATTCTTAATGGAAGCCGCCGGCGCCGAATCGCCATGGGGAGTGGAACCCGGGTTCAAGATGTGAATCAGTTACTGAATCAGTTTGAAGAAATGCGCAAAATGTTGAAAAAAATGAAAGGTGGAAAATTCCGGGGCGGATTGCGACCGGGGGCTTTACCCTTTTAAAATTTTATTATTAAGAAGATAAATCATGGAGGTATGAGTTGGCAGTTAAATTAAGATTACGGCGATTGGGCAGAAAAAAGCGTCCGTTTTACAGGATTGTAGCAGCGGATTCCCGCTCACCCCGAGATGGGCGATTTATTGAGGAGATTGGACTTTATAATCCGCTCAGCGAACCTGAGATTGTTGAGATCCAAGAAGACCGAATCCTGTATTGGTTAGGTGTCGGTGCTACTCCCAGCAAAACGGTAAAAAATATTCTGAGTCGCCAGGGAATTATTTTGAAGTTTGATTTAAGCAAAAAGGGTGTACCAGAAGAAAAAATCACGGAAGAGCTTAAAAAGTGGGAAGTTCTTCAAATTGAAAAAGCCAAGAGAGCAGAAGCAAAAAAAGCAGAGGTAAAAGAGAAGAAGAAAAAAGCCCGGGAAGAAGCGGAAGCAGCAAAAGAGGAAGATACAGCCGCTGCAGCCGCACCTGCTGTTGCTACCGCTGCTGAAGCCACCACTGAGGAAGCCGAAACTCAGGAATCCGCTGTTGAAATCCAAGAGCCTGCAGAGTCCGTGGCAGTAGAAGAAACTGTAGAAAAAGCTGAATCTCCCGTGGAAAAGGAAGAAAAAGCAACCGAATCGGAACAGACTGAAGCGGATACAAAATCTGAACAAACAGCCGAAACGGATGAATCAAAAAAGGGCAAAGAAAAAGTAAAAGAGGCCAAAGCTGCTGCTCCTGAGAAAAGTGAAAAAGCCAAAGATTCTGAAATGATTGAAGACAAAGAGGCTGTGAAGGAATCCGAAGAAAAATCCGAACAAGAAAGCGAAGCAGAAACGGAAGAACCGGAAGAAAGTAATGAAGAAGCTGAAGCGGATAAACAGAGTTAAAAAAATAAAAGATCAATAAAACGATGGAAATGACCTGCACTTTCAGGCGATTTGATGATTTAATCAATTAATTTGATCTAGGAGGAACTGGAAATGAAAGAATTTATCGAATTCATCGCAAAGCATCTTGTTGACAAGCCGGAAGAAGTAGAGGTGACGGAAGTTGAAGGCGAACGGGTTACGGTATATGAGCTTCGTGTGGGTGATGGTGATTTGGGGAAGGTAATCGGTAAAAGAGGTCAGACCGCCAAAGCAATCAGAACGTTACTCAGCGCCTCGTCAGCGAAACTCGGCAAACGGGCTGTGCTGGAAATATTGGAATAAAGACGATATGATAAACATTCATCCCCACTTCGGGATGTAAGTTTCTTCTTATGGCTGTAGAAAGTGATAGCTATATCGCGGTTGGGAAAGTCCTGGGAGTGTTTGGGCATCAGGGATGGCTGAAGATTCTGGTATATTCCGGTAATCTGGACCGCTTCGACCACGTGAAAGTGATATTTTTCCAGTCGGAAAGCGGGATGAGCGGGAAGGTGCTCAGTCAGTATCGATACCGGAAACCAGGTCTGATCATGAAGTTGAGAGGTGTCGATACACCTGAATCTGCCAGACTCCTGCAGGGAAAAGAGATCTTTCTTCCCGATTCAGAGCAACTTGAACTTCCGGATGACCAATATTACATTCATGATCTGATTGGTTTGCAGGTATATGATATTGAAGCAGGAATCGTAGGGGAGGTTGTGGATGTGTGGTCCGGGGGAGCCAGTGATATCTTGGTAATCCGGGCAGGGAGAAAGGAAATATTGATTCCTGCTGTGGCTGAATTTATTAAAGAGGTTGATCTTAACGCAGGAAAAATACTGGTTCGTTTGTGGGAAGAGCTGTAATGCAAATTGATGTGATAACGGTTTTTCCGAAAATTCTGGAAGATCCGTTGAATGAAAGTATTCTGAAGCAAGCCCGCAAACGTATTGATCTAAAAATAAACTTAATTGATTTACGGGATTTTTCGGAAGATAAACATCATAGTGTGGATGATACCCCTTATGGAGGAGGACCGGGTATGATTCTGAAACCTGAACCGCTGTTTAAAGCAATGAAAAAGGTTTTAAAAAAATCCCGCAATCATAAAAAATCTGCTGTGGTTTTTCCTACACCGCAGGGGAAACAGTTTTCCCAAAAGGTGGCGGAAGAATTAGCGGAGAATGATCAGCTGGTATTTATCTGTGGTCATTACAAAGCGATTGATCAGCGGGTTATCGATCAATGGGTGACCGATGAAATCTCGGTGGGAGATTATATTCTCTCCGGAGGAGAAATTCCTGCTTTGCTGATGATCGATGCCATTGTTCGCTTACAACCGGGGGTGTTGGGGGACATAGATTCGGCCAAAACGGATTCTTTTCAGGATTATTTGCTGGATTGTCCTTACTATACCCGCCCGGAAGTATTTGAAGGATTAAGTGTCCCGGATGTTTTATTGTCCGGTCATCATCAGAAGATTAATGAGTGGCGTCTGCAACAAAAAATTATGCGAACTAAAACAAGGCGTCCGGATTTATATAAGAAGTACCTTAAACTGCGAACAAAAGAAAAATAAAACGGAGGAAATAGAAATGGACATTTTGCATAATGTTACCGCAAACCAGATGAAGACGGATATCCCTTCATTTACGCCGGGGGATACCATCTCTGTCCATGTAAAGGTAATTGAAGGAAATAAGGAACGGATTCAGGTCTTCTCCGGTGTTTGTATCAAACGCCATGGTAATGGGATAAATTCTACCGTTACAGTAAGGAAAATCTCGAATGGCGTTGGTGTGGAACGAATATTTCCTATTCATTCACCCCGGATCGAGAAGATTGAGGTGGTTAAGAAAGGAAAAGTGCGCCGCGCGAAATTATATTATTTGCGTAACCTGCAGGGTAAAGCGGCCCGGATCAAGGAAGATAACTAACCGACGTATTATAGAGCCGCTCTTCAGAGCGGCTTTTTTATTTGTCACATCCTGAAAATTGCCTTAAATTTTCTGTATGCCTGCAAATAATGATATAAATCAACCGATATATTTATGAGCCACTCCCTTGTGTTTCTATGTCCGGTTTGTAAAGCTGAAGATTCGATCGATACATCGAAATGCACAGAGTGTGGTAATTCTATTAAAATATCCTCCTCGGTCATACAAAGCGTTGCGGGAAGCTGGACCCTCTGTGCCTATATGAAGTGGGTGCAGAATTCAATTCTACCGGAGCAGGCGGAACAAATTCTTAAATCAAGGTTACCTAACCTTCCCCCGAATGTTACTGCTCTTCCTATCCGTATCAGTCTCATGGCGGTACTCAGGCAGGGTCTGATCAGCTCACAATACATCGGGTTCGCTCATCTGTTCAGGCGGCATTTAGATTTACCGAAAAACCGACAAGAAGGGATTTTGCTTATTTATGAAGATTACTTCAGCTTTATTTCTCGGGAGCAGGTTATGGAATTTAAAATGGAAGACCTCACCTGCGTCACTACCAATGGGCATTATTTTGAATTTAAAATCAGGAAAAAACCATTTTTTCAAATCAATTTTCTGTATGAAAGTCCGCTTAAGTATGAAATCTTATTTCAGAAGTTGTTGCGCCGGTTTTATCACCTTCAGAAAAAGCAGATTTTTGAATTTCAGCCTAAATTACGATTCCAAAAGCCTTCTCTGCCCGCAGCATCCCCGGAGATAATACCCGAAAAATCCATGACACCGGGTGTTTTCCAAGAACTGTTGCGCTGGATTCTGTTATTCAAACTGAGGATCCTGTTGAGGTTTTTTATCAGGGTAAAAGTGGTTCATGCAGATTTGATACCCAAGTCCTATCCTTTTATTATGTTGTTAAATCACCAAAGCATATTCGATCCATTTATCATTCTCGCTTTTCTGGATAAACGTATTGGTTTTTTAACTAAAAGTACCTCTTTTTCTAATGGATTGATTCGCTGGTTTTTGCGGTTGGGAAGAGCCATACCCACTACCCGTTTCGAAACCGATCCAGCGGTCATAAGACATATACAAAAGTATTTGGAATGCGGTATCCCGGTGGGCATATTTCCAGAGGGTGAAAGGTGTTGGGAAGGGGAGATGCTGGCGATAAAATGGAGTGTCGTGCGTCTGCTCTATCAAACTAGGGTGCCCATTGTCCCGGTAATCATGGGAAATACCTTTGCATTTATGCCTCGCTGGGATCATAAACCCCATCGCCAGAAGATTTCGCTTGAGGTAGGTGCGCCATTTTGCCTTTCTCATCAAAATTCTGATATTCTGGAAATAAAAGAATGGCTCGAAGCCCATTTTCAGAATATTTTAAATCGGAATAAAGAGAATCCGGTTACCTGGAAAAATTGACAATATTTGGAAAGTAAAGTTAGATGCTGTTTATTCAAGATCTGAGGCGGTTTAAGTTAATCTTCATTTTTCGGTTTCCAATAGTCATTTTTTTACTCGGTAGTTTATTGTATTGTGCCTACAAGGTTGCACCTTCCGGGGGGCCTGAGGACAAGATCCCGCCTGAAATTATTGGTTATTTTCCTCCCAAGGACAGTGTCGGAATCAGCTCTTTATCCTACGTTGAAATTGAATTCAGCGAAACCATCCGGCAAACCACACTGCCCAATAATTATTGGATTATCCCGGCGTTGGAAAATGATCTGGAAGTCAAGTGGAAAGGAAGTAAAAAGGTCAGGTTCTATTTAAAAGATTCTTTAGAAAAGGACCAGACCTATGTGTTCACTCTGGGGACGGAAGTGAAAGATATGCGCAACAATGGGTTAACCAGTCCTTTCCAAATTGCTTTTTCCAGCGGAGATGAATTGGATCAGGGACTCATTAGCGGTCGGGTATTTTCAGACCGTTTGCAAAGTGGTGTTTATATCAATGCATACCTGTTGGGTGAGGCGGTTGAGGAAGATTCACTGATTTTTCAGAAGCCTCGCTACTATACCCAGATCGATAAAGATGGATTTTTTATACTAAATTATTTGCAAATGAGTCGTTATCGTCTCATTGCACTTCTGGATGGTGACTATAGCGGTATCTATACCATGGAAGCCGATCAAATCGGACTTCCCTTTTTGGACATACAACTTGATTCTGCCCAATCAGAATTCAATAATCTTAATTTTTACTTAATTCAGGAGGATACCACTGGCCCTCGAATTGTGGGATTGGACACCCTGCCGAACGGGGAAATTCAAGTGGAATTTTCAGAAGAGATCAGACTTGATGACAATTTCAGAGTTGAAATTATCGATACAGTTCATAATGAGACCTATCCCATGTTAGGTTTTAGTTTTGATCAACAATTCCCCACTTTTATTAATTTATTTCTGAGTTCCTTTAGTGGAAATACGGAATTTAGTGTCCGCCTGGAAGGCATCACAGATCTGGCTGGTAATGCTCCTAAAACTTCTCCTCTTTTTCGGCGTTTTTCTGCTCCGGCTGAACAGGATACCACACCCCCTAAATTTTTAGGCAGTAATCCTGATTCCCGTAGCACCGGAGTCACATTCGATACCCAGATTTCCTTAAATTTTAATGTGCCGGTGGATACCCATCTGGTAAGACAAAATTTTAAATTTCAAGATACTACCAGCCTGGCAATATCGGGAAAATTTCAATTTCTTAATTTACGAAAACCTCTTTTTGAACCGGACGGTACACTTGGTGATGAGACGGTTTATGAAATGGTACTCAACCTGGCGGAAATACGGGATATTTGGCAACGACCTTTTCCTGATACCTTAATGACCATTCGTTTTACTACCCAGAGTAAAAAAAATCTGGGCGAAATTTCCGGTCAACTGTTTGCGCCCAATTTTGAGTGGAAACAGGCCATCCTGGAAGCTTCTCCGCTGCGGGGACAGGCAAAATATCAACTGCTCGTACAGAATGGCGAAAGCTATATGTTCAATGATCTGCCGGATGGATTATACCAGCTCCATGCTATTTTGGATCTGAATGAGAATTCTATCTGGGATAAGGGAAAGACAAATCCCTGGACGTTTGCAGAACCTTTTATTTTCAGGTCTGATACCATAAAAGTCCGTAAACGCTGGACAACCGAAGGTATTGATTTTAATTTCAACTTCGGGAGTACTCATGAGCCGTAAAATAAAATTTTGTAAAATGCATGGCGCGGGGAATGATTTTATTTTGATTAACAATAATCAGGGTCATATCTCCGGAGAGGAAAATTCCCTGATACGTACCTTATGCCACCGACATCTGGGGATTGGGGCTGATGGTTTGATGCTCATCGACTTTGAAGACCATAAGAATTTTAATTTGCGTTATTTTAATGCAGATGGAAATGAATCGACAATGTGTGGGAATGGTGCCCGGTGTGCCGTTTATTTTGTTCATCAGGAGTTTCCGGGTACCGATCAGTTCAGTTTTAAAATCGCGGGTAATACTTACCAGGCAGAGATTGTGGGTAAGGAGCGAATAAGGCTGGAGTGGAATTTTTATCCGGAAATTAAGCATGCAAATGAACTCCGGAAAATTATACCGGAGGAATGTACGGCGGGTTTGTGGATTGATTCAGGAGTACCGCATCTGGTTCTGGATTATCCGGAATCATTAGATAATCTGGATGTTTCGCACTGGGGACCTTTTTTCAGGAAACATCCATTTTTTGCACCGCAGGGCACCAATGTCAATTTTATCAGTGACCAAGGAAACTACCTGCAAATACGAACCTATGAAAGAGGGGTGGAAGCGGAGACCATGGCCTGCGGAACCGGGGTTCTGGCTGCCGCCGTAGCCTGCCAGTATTGGAAAAAAAGAGAATTTCCGGTTCGATTCAAAGCATGGGGGGGGACCCTGGAAGTTGGTAAAATGGAGGATTCCGGTAATCTCTGGTTGGCGGGGCCAGTGAAGCAGGTATTTTCTGGCGAGATCTCACTGGAAGAATTTAGGGGTGAAAAAACAGAAATCTAGTTGTTTAACAAATCAATCCTGTTGTATCGTGAAATTATAGATTCTTAATCGGATTAACTGATTCTTCCCTTAACTCCCCAAAGGTATGACTTAAAGATCATTCCGACCGCAGCGACTGAAATGAACAAAGTGCCTGTCCGCCTGCCTGCAGCAGGCAGGGCGGCCAGACGGGAAAGAAGCTATTCAGGTTATGAATAATTTCGCCTTCGTCGGCCAGCTGGCGGACTCCACTCGAATTGACAATTTTACTAACTATATAATAAATAATATGTTAGAATTAATTCTAGCGGACTAATAGAAAACTTCATATCGGATTATTTTAAGTTTCGTGAAAAATATTAACTCCGCTTCTGCAGCAACTATTCTGTCGGCGGTTTGTAGATATTATAGCTTGAAAATTATATTTTTCAATAATATATTGTAAAAAAAAGAGTGACTGATAATGATACAGAAATTTGTCATCTTTATGGTGATGTTGGTCCTTCTTGCCGGTTGTTCGGGACTGTTTAAAAAGGAGAAACCTTCTCCTCCGGAAGTTAAAGAAAGCCCGGAAGTTATTGCCGAAAATTATGTGAGTGATGCGATTGATTTTTATCAGAAAGAGCGCTATCGGGAAGCAATTAGTGGTTGGAAAAAGGCTCTGACAATGATTCCCAACGATTCGGAAGTGCATAATTTTGTGGGATTGGCTTATCATCGGGTGGGGCAGTTAGACAGTGCTATTTTTTATTTTGAGAGAGCCGTGGAGATAAATCCGACGTATCATCAGGCCTGGAATAATCTGGGCTATATGAATTTTCTGCAGGGGAAATACGATAAAGCGATTGGATTCTTTGATGAAGCACTCCGGGTAAATCCCAATTATGAGCAGGCCAGATTAAACAGGGTGAAAACCGCTGAAATTCTGGATGGTAAGTTAAAGGTTCAGGCTTTTGAACTGGTTGAAAAAACAGCCCAGATGGACAGTCTGGAATTACAGATTCTCAATTACCGAAAAGCCCTCGAGATCGATTCAAATTATGTGGACGCCTGGAATAATCTGGGTGTATCTTATTACTATTTCGGAAACATGGATAGTGCGGTCCTCTGCTTGAAAAAAGCTTTAGATAAACGGCCGGATTACCCCCCGGCCCATAATAATGTGGCCTATTTGCTGAATGCACTGGGAGAATATGATCAGGCGGTTGCGCATTATCAGAAGGCCATTCAGTTGCGACCTGATTATGTCATCGCCATGGCCAATTTAGTAGATACGTACATCCATAAAAAGGATTACGAATCGGCGAAAGTCATTTTGGAAACACTTCGGAAATCCAATCCGGATCATTATCTGGTGCGCGAACGTATCGAGGATTATCAGGAATTGCTTTGGGGAAATATGCCACAAGGGGGCGAATAGATGAAAATATTTGCAGTATTAATGGCCGGGGGCGTGGGTACCCGGTTTTGGCCCCGAAGTCGCGCTAAAACACCCAAACAGGTGCTGGATATAGTCGATCATGAGACCATGATCAAGGCGACCTACAAACGCCTGAAAGGGCTGGCCGAACCCTCCCGGACTTTCGTGGTGACTAATCAGGAGCAGATTCCGGCTATTCAAAGACAAATTCCCAGACTTCCCAAACAGAATTTTATTATTGAACCGATGGGGCGCAATACCGCTCCCTGTATTGGTTTGGCAGCAACTATCGTTCAGCAAATTGACTCTGACGGCATTATGGTTGTCCTGCCGGCGGATCACCTGATTACAGAGATTCAGGAATTTAAGGAGGTGATTCGTCATGCTGCCCAATTTGCATGGGAATCCGATGGCCTGGTCACACTGGGGATCAATCCCACTTATCCGTCAACAGGGTATGGATACATCCAGCGGGGTACCGAGGTGACCAGATTGAAAAACCACGGGGTATATAAGGTAAAAACATTTGCTGAAAAACCCAATTTGGAGACTGCCCTGCGCTTTTTGGAAAGTGGCGATTTTTACTGGAACAGCGGGATGTTTATTTGGAAAGTATCCGCCATTTTAAATGAAATTGAAGATAAATTACCTGAACTTTACGAAGGATTAATCCAGATCAAATCAAATCTGAATAAAAAATCTTTCGCGGCAACATTGGAAGATGTCTACCGGAGAATACGGGGTATTTCCATAGACTATGGTGTGATGCAGACAGCCCACAGTGTTTATGTTATTCCTACAGTGATGGGGTGGAATGATGTCGGGAGTTGGGAAGTGGTGTATGATATCTCTGGGAAAGACAAGAATAAAAATGCTGGAGATTTTAAAAATTTGCAATCCCTGGATTCTTCGGATAACTATGTTTATGCTCCCAAAAAGTTAGTTGGCCTGGTGGGAGTGAAGAACCTGGTGGTGGTGGAGACAAATGATGCTATTTTGATTTGCCGCAGAAATCGCAGTCAGGATGTAAAGGAACTTGTTGAACAGCTAAAGAAAAATGGTCTTGATGAGTATCTATAAGAACAAAAAAAGAAAACTTCCTAAAGTTGATCCGGATGCCAGCCTGCTATTTGATGAACTTTGTGAAGTATTTAGAAAAATAGGGGTAGAGATTCGATTCGAGACAGGATACTTTAAAGGCGGAATTTGTATACTTGAGGAGCAGAAAATCCTGTTTGTGAATAAAAATAACCCTATTAAGCAGAATATTGATGTACTGGTTGAGCAATTAAAGTCAGCAGATTTGGAAAATGTTTATATCCCTCCCCGATTACGATCGAAAATAGAAGCCATTGATATAAATATCGAGGTATAATATGAAAGAATTGAGAAAATCAATTCGGGTTGACGCCCAGCTCTTTATATCCTATGATATTCTGGATGAAAATGGAAAAGTCGTTCAGGCCGGGATGGCGCTCAGCGAAGATCTGAGTAAGAGCGGAGTTAAAATTAAGGATCGTGGTCAAATTCCCCTGGACAGATCCATTCAGATTCACCTGGCAGTTGGCGATGAAGTCATTGATTTAAACGGGAAAGTCCGCCGGGTTCAAAAGGTATCGGGCAATAACTATCATATAGGAGTGGAATTTCAGGAGTTGGATGAAAAAATCCTGAAAAGACTGATCCGTTTTTATCCTGATATCGTAAAATCAAAAAATTAATCTGAGTGAGCATAAATTTATTTTTAGTACTTGCGATCTTCGATTACAGTTATATATTATATTTCAAAAATAGGAGAATAATACACCTATAGATATTGATATAGATTTTTCATTTCTAATAATGACTTCAAAGATTTAAATAGGAAATTTTTTTCCTATTTAAATAGGTAAAAAATCTCCCAAATATTTAATTTTTAGTTATTGTTGTTAATGTTAACTATTTGATAATAATAGAATTAGTGTTTCGTTAAAAAAAGTTGGTACTAAATTTGCCCTTATTTAACTGAATATAGTTTAATTTATTATTGGAAAGGAGGTGCAGGCTTTACATATTTCACTTTGGTCTAACTTAAACTAACATTAAAATTCAAGGAGGTGTTATGTTCAAGAAGTACTCTACGGTGTATTTCATTACCATTGTTGTATTCTTTTTAATCTTTTCCCTTTCATTTGCTGGAAAGTTTACAGAACATCGCGCGACCCGAATCTCCCCTGCCGATATTGATCAGTGGGAACAGAATTTGGATCTGAACGCGGTTTCTGGTCCCTCCCCAATCGAACTAGCCCCGACTGAATTAGGTCGGACCTGGTACGATTATGCCACCAATAATGTAATGGGTCGTATGCTGGCTTACTCCACCAACGGGATTCACTTTGCATTCATGAAAAGACAGCCTAATGCAGCCGGTAACCGCTATGTGACCTATGATTGGTGGGATCTTTCGCTGGGTATTTTTTACTCAAATCTGTCAGTCACTGAAGCCCAAGCAACAGGCTGGGGAAGAGTGGTTAATGGTGTGAATGATGAAGCGCTTATCGTGATGCATGGTGGCGGACTCTGGTTATACCAGGATGCTTCAGAAGCTGGATACAGTTTTAGTATGATAAATCAACCCAATGCCGGCGGTGTATTTCCCGGTCTTGCCCGTATGGGGAATAACGTCGTTTTCATGGGACAACTGGCCAATGCCAACTGGGTCGGTGGTGATACCATCCTGGTCAGTACTGATTACATGAGTTCCTGGACCGGTTATAATATATGGCCGGAAGAACCCACTGTGACGGATTATGGTGTGGGTGAAATGTGGCCGGAGCATGATCCTACCGATGCCTCCGGTAATACCTGGAGAGTAACTTATGGTCCGAATATTACTGCATTTACCGCAAATGGAGAGGTAAAATTAGCCACTACTACAGATAACGGTGCCTCATTTACCACCGAAATGATCTGGTATGATGACAGTCTGGTGGTTCAGGGTTCCAATCTGGCCCAGTATATCATCGAAAACTTTAATCAGATTAACAACATGTATAGCCAGGATGGGGTGTATCATGTGGTATTCGGCGCGGTACAGGGTGTCGTCGATACC
>CP070707.1:2382923-2397731 GCA_020350205.1 bacterium | reverse complement strand
AAAATCGCCACCCAGATGAAAAAAACATACAGGAACCAGTCCGACTCAAAATCAAAACGGAGCATGATCCAAAATAGCAGCAAAGTGATCATAAAGAATATCAGCGTATAAGCCATTAATACATTTAAACGTATCCGGTTGGCATAAATTGAATATATTTTTATAAATATAATCGCCGTAATTGCGACAAGGGTATATGCATAAGGTAATTCATATATACCCATTTTTACCAGAAATAGCGAATTTCGAATGGGTTTCAAAATCAAAAGGGAGGCAATAATCAGAAAAATATACAAAAACATCAAATACGCTTTAAGCCGCTCTTCCGACTTTATCTCAAATAGTCTTCCAATAAATCCTGATATCATTTATTCACCGGCATAGCTCTAGGTTTAAATAAAATGTAAGGGATTATTAGGGAATTTTCAATAAAATATAATCCAATTCCCATCAAACGGAAGAATCTTGAGACCGGGTTAACCTGAAATTCTCCCGACCAATCAAGTAGGCCAGCAACAACCACAGGCAGACCAGGATCAGATTGATCACTGCAAAATGTTTAACTGTAAAGAGCAACAGGGTACTCCCCACTGTTACAATTACAGTAGATAAGACATCTCCGGCTCTCCAGAAGAAAGTATCAATAGCCTGTTTTGCCTTATATTTTTCCTCCCGGGTGGTCGGTAAAAATAAGGCGTGGCGTACCGTGTTTTGCAGGGAATAATCGGTGGCATTCTCGGCAATTTTTACCCAGCGAATGATGCTGAGAATTGGAATAAAGGCTATCGTAAAATAGCCGAACAAAGATATCAGGGGTAAAACCAGAATGGCGATCCGAATACCCAGATATTTCAAGATCCGCGATACAATAAATAACTGGAGGAATAAACCTAAAATATTAACTGCGGTAAAAAAACCGGCGTAAAAATTACCAATATATTCTTCAACATATTCCTGCAGATACTGCTGTTTATATTCATGGTGAAGTTTCTCCTTCCCGGCTTGAATTCCTGCATTCTGATCGTTCTGTTTATTCTGAGCTTGTTTTACCTGTTCGCGTGCATAATTATCGGCTTCCTGAAGCACTTCCGGTTTCTGGACACTCTCCTTTGCCACATTTTCTATGGTTTGCCCCAGAATATACTCACCATTGGTATTCACCCAGTTGAGAAGCATCATTAGTAACGCAATCATGAGTAAATATTTTTTCTGAAATACCAGGCGGAATGCTCCCTCCTTGCTCAGGGGTTCTTCAGTTGACACGGTCTTTTCTGAAGTGCGGTTTCTACCGATCTTTCCACTGCGATCCCAGGTTTCAACAATATTCGTTAAGACAAGACTTGATAGAAGTATCAAACCGGCAAGTAATAACAATTGGTAAACACCAATGATGTCTATAAAAAGATCCGCAATTATCCCTCCCAGAACAGCTCCCGAGGAAGCACCAAATGCGATCAGTACAAAAATCCGTTTTCCAGCTTCCGGCGTATACAGATCATTGGCAAAGGCCCAGAACTGAGCAGGAATCATAAGATTAAAAATACCAACCCAGAGAAAAAAAACAATTCCCAGGGGAACATGAGACATGGCCAGAATATAAAATATAACTAGACATGCAGTAAAGAAAATGGTGACCGAGTTTATTAACTTTCGACGTGAAACCCGGCTTGCGATCCAGCTGTAAAGAGGAATGGCCATTATGAGCAAAAATACCTGGCCAGTCGCAGCAATGCTTTTTAACACCGCGCCACTGAATTGACCGGTACCACCCGCCAGAATTAAGGCTTCACGAACCGGTTTTATGATGTAGTACGCTGTCAGGATTAAAAAAATGTTAAATACCAGAAACAGCGCCTTAATTCCCTCACCGGATTTAACCTCAGTGAAGATGCTGAGATATTTTTCAAGCCGGTTTTTTGAGTGATTTTCCATGATCTCCTTTATTTACAATGTATCTAAATTAATATAATGAAACCTCAACTTTCTCTCCGTATACCTATTATTTCAAATTTATTACTTTCCGACTGGTAGTTTATAAAAATCAACACAGGTTTCATCCATTTGTTCTGGTCATATGCCCACTTATTAATTCGAACGCACAGTTTGGGGATCGGAGCAGAATCGCCCCCTTTAAAGCCAGATGAGAAACCGGAAGTTAAGGTATTTTGCAGATAAATCAACGTATCCCCGATCACCTCTCCCTCTTCAAAATGGAGATCAGTATGCGCCAGAGGAATAACCTCATAACGATATTTAGCAGCACCCGAATCTAAATTGCTAGACATAGCCAAATCCTTAAATTCCAGCCTGAGTAGCCCGTCTGACTCATGTTGAAGTCCAAACTCGTCAAGCGGACTCAATCTGCTGAAAAAATGCCGGCCGATTTTATCACGTCGCTCTTTAAGCGTTTGGAGCAGATATGATTCAACCAGTGGATTGCTATATTGACCCTCCTCAATAATAGCCTCCAGCTGCTCATCACTGAATGACATCACAATTTTCGCCGCCCAGAATCCATCTGACAGGGTCATACTCTGAAAAGCCGGATTGGGAACTTGCGGTTTATAAGCCATGGGATCAAATATTTTTGATTCAAAAATACCAATGGACGGATAAATGACCCCCGGTTGTTTCTCCCAGGGACGGACATAAAGTCCCAAAGTGAAAATGTTTGACAGAATTACCCCCGGATCAACATCATATTGATATCCCCGCCATAAAAAGTTAGGTCCCTTGGAAGCACTCCCCAGAGTAGCACCAAAGTCAATCAGATAATGCCTCACGAAACTCTTTTCGTTTTCTGTAACATACATGTCCAGAGAATTTCCATCTTTGGTATCAAAATGGTTAAGCCAGGCTGCAAAAATACGAAGGCCACGCAATTCCCGCCTGTCTTCATGAGGAATGAAATCATTCAAATCATCCTTCCGGATTCCCTTATATTTGAAAGGTCCGATGGGTTTTCCATCCAGATATTTGCTCGCCAAAGCCCGGATCCGCCCATCCGGTAATTTCTCGATTCTTTCCAGTAATTCCTTCAGATCTTGCGGGTTCATATATCTTTTGCGACCCTTTTTGTCGGTAAAGCTTACTTTCTCCCCCAATTGTAATTTTTTGGGATCAAAATAAACAATATAATTTTCCGGGGTATTATACCCCATGGCATAAAATAACTTAGTAGATACAACTTCCGCTCCGGAGGCCAGTTCAGGATAACCTAAAGGATCAAATTTGATGACATAATTATCTCCCTGGTAATCGCGGATACTGAAACCCGGCGTCACACCTTCCATTTTAGCCCGTGTAATGGTCCAGGCATGAGCTGTATCCGGGCCCTCTCCAGCATTTGGTCCATGTCGTATCTGGGCCGGACTCATTCTGCGTGTCCCATTACGGTTCGTGAACCAGGATGAGTTGGCGACCTGCTCAAATGAATCCACATTTTTAGCCTCGGATCTGCTGTGGGTCAAATTTTGAACCTGTCGGGAAAAATCGAGTGCTTCTTCCACTTGAAGCGTGACCTGTTTATCAAAATACTCCGAATAGGCATGTATTTTAATGGGCTTAGGCGGGGGAACATTCAGCGTATCCACCAGTGCCGGGTAAGTGACTAACAAATTTTTTTGTTGACCGCAGGATGTAGTCGTAATGAGAGCCAGCAACCCGCCACTCCAGAATAGGCTCAATCCGAATTTTATCATACCTTCACACCAGCTTGCCATCTGTTCTTTTTCAGTTTAAGGTTATTTTGACTAAAAACCCATCCCTACTCCGGGCAAGTTCTATTTTACTTACTGATCCACCTTTGGTGACATATCGTACACCTGTTCCAATACTAAATTCCCAATTTGAGGAATTGTAAGCATTGAAGATATCTGCTGAAACCTGGCCGGCATCAACAAAAAGGATTGACTCCAGTTTATTTGAGATCGGATAACGGTATTCCAGCGAGCCTAATACCGAATCAAAATCGCGAAATCTGCCACGTTCAAAACCGCGGAAAGAAATGCCTTCTCCTAATTCACTTAGATAATAGAAAGGAACTTCCTTTCCGGGTAAGGGCTCGGTTAATTCTGTGCCAAAACGGATCATGAGTACCCGCTCGTAAAAAAGCGGGATATAATAACGAAAATCACCAGAAAGTTTTAAAAAATAAAAATCATCCGCATTAACCTGCTGAAAATATTGACCGACAGCATTGAGTTCATATCCTCTGCTGGGTTTCGCTGGCCGATTGAGAGACCCATAATAAAAACCCAATGAAAAAGTAAACAGATTGGCCTGGGTATCTAACCCGGGTAAGTCGGATCGATTATATATATCCGTAATCGAGGGATTGTCATTATCACGCCCCGGCAGAATATTATTCAGCTCAAATCCTGCACGAGCCTGTAACGTAAAACGCTGACCGAGATCTATTCCCAAGGAGATATCCGCCCCAAACATTTCCCGAGTATAATCAGACTTCGCATTCTTTTCGGTGTTGGGGCCAATCCCAAAAAATGATTCGGTGGTTAATTTTTCGTAGAGTGCTCGGTAATTTGAATGATAGAACAGTTCGGATAAGCTGACCCGTTCCAGTGCAATGCCGTATCGTTGTCTCTGGTGCAATCCCACGGTGGCGAGAAGTAATAATCGAGATCCAGGATTAAGAATTTCACGCTGATAATACTTAAGTCCTACACCAATCCGCGACACATAGGTTGGACGAACTTCCCTTCGACCATCTTCAGAAATTAAAAAATCCCTGGTCTTCGGGATAACTTTACTTTCATCTACCTTGTAAATCCCATAACTGATACCCGAAAAAAGAATATCAAAGGGAAAAAATAAGACTTTTCCGGGAACGCTTAGCGCCTTGTCAAAAAAAGATTTTTGCTTGAATAAATTTCTGATTTCATTTGCCCTGTTTACCTGGGCAAGACTATCAGACACCTCAGCAGGGAATAATTGGATTTGTAAAAGAGTGACGATAACGAAACTGAATACAAATTTCATATTATATCTGAATAATTCCTTTTTTAGGAAACAGATCCATCATGCCAGATAATATCTAAAAATATTCTTAAAGAACAAGTATTTGTAAATTTTAAAAACTTATAGTGACTCATCCGCCAATTTAAAGTTTTTAAACCCGACCCTGAAAAAAACAGCGTAAAGTACCGGAATTAATCCCAGAGTCAACAAGGTTGCAAAACCCAATCCGAAGATAATTGCCACCGCCATAGGTTCCCACATCGGTCCTCCTCCAAAATAGAGCGGGATCAAGCCCCCGATAGTGGTTGCGGTTGTGAGAAAAATAGGTCGCAGGCGACGTTGAGCCGCCTCCATGATAGCCTTTTGCGGGGGTAATTGATTTTCTTGTATTTCGATCTGAATGCGGTCTAGCAGCACAATGGCATTATTTATTACCACCCCTGCCAGGGAAATCACTCCCAGAAATGTCATGAAACCAAAATAAGAGCGCAGCACCACCAGACCAATAACCACCCCGACTAATCCCATTGGAATCGTTAGCAGGATAATGATTGGTTTTCTGATCGAATTGAACTGGAATACCAGTAACAAAATTATGATGAGCATGGCAATGGGTAATTTATCGGAAATTGACTGATTTGCCTCTACCGAACTTTCCAGTTCCCCGCCAAGTCCATATTTATATCCGACCTCCCAGCCAGTTTTCTCCTTTCGCAACCACTCATCCATTTCCTGGCTGACTGCAATGGGAGTATTCTTATCGGTAACATCACATTCAACAGTCACCGTTTTCAACCGGTCTCTTCGCAAAATCTTTGCCGGCTGCCAGACCACTTCAACTTCTGCCACCTGGTTGAGAGGTACATTTTTACCGGTGGCCTGGGAATAGACGTTAATTGTTTCCAGTTTCCCGATATCATGACGTAAGGCCGTGGTGGAACGCAGCGTTACCGGTATCACTTTATCCGATTCGCGATACTGGGTAATTTCGATGCCAGAGAGAGCAGTCTGAAGAGAAACAGCGATATCCTGATTGCTGACCCCGGCTCTCAAAGCTCGGGGCTGATTAACTGAAACCAGCAATTTCTTGGTACGCTGTCCCCAATCATCCCTTATATTTTTAGTACCAGATATTTCACTCAATTTTCGTTTTACGACTTCAGCAATTTTAAAAATAGTATTCTGCTCTTTCCCCGAAATCCTGACTGCTACCGGTGCCATGGGCGGAGGACCGATTGGTAATAACTTGATATCTGTCGTTAGGTCAGGATAATTCAAAAAACAGTAATTTTCCGTTTCCCTTATTAAAAATTCTGTCGCACCCATCGAGGTAGCATTAACCAGCAGGACCGCATATTCTGGCCGTGCCGGTTGTGGATTATAATTGAGCACAAAGCGGGGTGCACCCTCTCCAATATAAGTCGACCAATTCAGAATTCCTTCCGGCTGGTTTTCCAAATTTGCCAGAAGTCGATCCTGCATCATGGATTCAACATCCTGAACCATGGCAGCAGTTTTCTCAATAGGGGTACCGATTGGAAACTCCAGTTCTGCTGTGTATATCGCTTTATCATTTTGGGGAAAGAAAATATTAGGAATAATTCGAAATCCCTGCATGATCAGCAAAAAGACCACTACAGTGGTACCCAAAGTAATTACGGGGTGTTTCAAAATAGCAAGCAAAAACTGCCGGTATTTTTTATAAAAATTTGAGTCGAAAGCAGCGCCGGTACTTTTTTTCTTCAATCTTAAGAATTTAACCGATAAAAAGGGAATCATAGTCAATGATAAAATCCAGGAAGATAACAAGGTAATTGTTACCACCTTGAACAGGGGTGCCGTGTATTCTCCTGTTTCGGATTCAGCCAGATATATCGGCAAAAAAGCAGCAGCGGTTGTTAAAGAGGATGTTAACAGAGGAATTCTCAACTCTCTGGCAGAATCAATAGCTGCCCTGATGGTATTCTTCCCTTCCGACATCTGCACCATGATAGATTCAGTCATCACTATCGCATTGTCAACCAGCATTCCCAACGAAATAATAAGAGCTGCAAGCGACATCTGATCCAGGCCGATATTAAACAGACCCATAATAAATATTCCCATAATCATTGCCATGGGAACCAGCGAAGCCACCACAAAACCGGTACGGAAACCTAAAAATACCAGCATCACAACCAATACAATTATTACAGCCTGGATGAGACTTCCCGTAAAGTTTTTTACCTTTCTTTCCACATGCTGTGCCTGAAAAGCAACCACATCAAATTCGATTCCGATTGGATACCTTTCCTGTAATCTCCTGACGGTTTGTTTAACCTTATCACCCAGAAGAGTAATATTCCCCCCTTCGCGCAGACTCATCGCCAAAGCCAGGGCGGGTTCTCCAGAAGATCTCACCAGAGAGGTTGGAGGATCTATATAACCACGATGAATATTCACTACATCTTCCAGGTAAAGTAAATTTTGCCTGCCGGGCAGTTTGATGAGGGTATTTCCCAGATCTTCCACGGTTTGATAACTGCCAGTGGGTTCAAGCACAATTTTTTCATCATCTGATGTAACGTCACCCCCGGGAATGATTATATTCTGACTGGAAAGTAACTGGATGAGCTGGGCCGATGTTAATCCCAGATTAGCCAGTTTTGTATCACTAAATTCCAGAAAGATTCTTTCGTCCTGATCACCATAAATATCAACTTTTGCCACTTCTTCGATGAGCAACAATTCATCCCGAACATTGTCAGCAATTTCCTTTAGTTCTGCATAGTTATATCCCTCGCCAGTGATGGTAATAATTGTGCCAAATACATCTCCGAATTCATCATTTACAAATGGCCCGATCACTCCATCGGGTAATTCTCCCCTGGCCCGTTCCACTTTGCGTCGCAGTTTGTCCCAGATCGGACGCATCTCAGTATAACTTTTCTTGATATTAACAAAAATAACAGAAGCACCGGTTTTTGATTCACTGTTAACAAAATCAATTTCCGGCATTTCCATGATCACTTTTTCCAGTTTATCGGTAGTTAACATTTCAACCCGTTCAGGGCTGGCACCTGGAAAGTAGGTCAGAACCATCGCAGTTCGAATAATAAATCCAGGATCTTCTGCCCTTGGCATGTTCAGAAATGTCATCATCCCGGCAATCAGAATTAAAACGAGGATAGTCGCGGTAATTCTATCTTTCTCTATCGCAGCTTGCGTTAAATTCATTGAATTTTTCTCCTACTTTCAATTCGAAGACTATTCCGGTTCACAGGATAATCATGGTAGATGACCGGATTGAAATCAGAGGCGTACTCTCTGGCCATCGGAAATCCGACTCATACCAGCCGTGATGACCCAGTCACCATCTTTCAATCCCTGCATAATTTCCAGACCTTCCGCAGTCAACTCACCCACCGAAACAGGGCGTCGATGAACGATACCAAAATCAGGCTGGTCGGCAACCGGTTTTACGGTAAATACGAATCTCCCCTGGCGGTCTTCCAGCACCGCTGAAGAGGGTACGATAAAACGTTCCTTTTGATTGGTTGATTCAAAACCGATGGATACGGAAGCGGCCATTCCCGGTCTTATCTCCTGACTGGCGCGATCCAGACGTATCGTCACCGGAAAGGCGGCAGCCATTTCGACAGCAGCCACACCGACCTCAATGATGGTTGCTTCAAATTCTCTTCCAGGCACTGCATCGAAAGTCACGGTAACCTTTTTACCCTCATTGATTTGAGTAATCAATACTTCGGGTACTGATATCTTTACTTCAATCTGGGATCCGGCGGTCAGGGATACAATATTCTGACCGGAACGCACATTTTCATTCACTTCCACTGAAACCTGGGCGATATCTCCCTCAATGGGTGCAGTGAGTTGAGTATAGTTCAGTTGTCTTTGTGCTAATTCAAGTTGTTTTTCCATTGATTTTACAGCAGCATCAGCTGATTCAGCGGCAGCTCTTGCTGCATCCAGGTCACTCTTGGAAATATTTCTATTTTCATAAAGCTGCATGGCGCGCTCGTAGGCAGCATCTGCATTTCGCTGTTGTGCCTCGGCTTGTTGAAGTGCCGCCTGGGCTTGTTGAACCTGCAACTGATAATCAGCGGGATCTATTAGAGCAATTCTTTGACCGGCTTTCACATTATCGCCTACTTTCACCCATATTTTCTGAACTGTTCCAGCTACTTTAAAACTTAAATTCGATTCAACCCCTGCCTGGGCAACGCCGCTAAAAGTTCTCACTCTATTACCCCCGGTTGAAAATACTTCAATATAACGAACCGGTCTGATGACTTCCTGAACAGTCTCTTTTTCCCCACAGGAATAATATATCTGTGATATGACTAAAACCACTGAGATGGTAAAGATAAAACGACCCCAATTCATAAGGCCTCCCTATTATTGAAAACTTGAAAATTCATACGATCAATTTTTCATATTTTACCGGATTTCATTCATTTTATTAAAGTAATTATCCAGGCGGTCATAAAAATCGTTACGTTCTCTATCAGTCTGTAAAATATCAAATTTACCGATTGCCCGCTGAACTCTAATTAGATCAATTAAAAAATCATACACTGCATTGGAAGCAGCTTCTTCAGATACCAGAGCAGCATTCTGCGCATCGAGCAGTTCGATAATTGACAAAGCACCCTGTGAATAAGAATCAACCACCAGTTCAAGGTTGTTTTTCGACGCCTCCGCTGCCATTCTGGATTGTTGAATGGCGGCAAATGAAGCCCCCGCCAGATGAAATGATGAGCGAACCCTTTGTTCTATTCGGTGAACCAGAGCAGATCTTTCGGTTTGCAACTGTAAAAGTACTTCCAGTGCCTGCTGTTTTTCTGCCAATTTTGCACCGCCCCGAATAATATCCAGCGAGGCATTTAATGCAATACTCCAGTCCGTATCGTCCCGTCTGGGAAATTCAATACCAACGCCCGGCGGTAATGCCACCCCGGGATCGGAAGGTGACCCCGCACCTTTTTGTGAGAAACGATGAGTAACTTCTCCCTGCAAGGCCAGCGTCGGCATCCAGAGATTGTTCTTGGTTAATTTCAGGAAACGCTTCTGTGCGGCCATAGCTGCGTCAATAGTCATGATTTCCGGAGAATGTGAAATCCCTTCCTCCACCATGAAGTTTCTCAGTAATTTGAAATCTCTAAGATTATTCATATACTTGAATAATCTATTAAATTTATCGATCAGAGCGGCATCGGACAGATCGGTTTCCTTCGTTTCAAAGCTCTCCTCCAGGGGCCGATTCAAAATCCGGTTCAATCCAATTTCAGCAAGATTTCGCTGAGAATTAGCATAAATAACGTTTCTGCGGTTGGTGGCAATCTGACTCTGCCATCGATAGACATCGGAGGGGCCGGAAATCCCAATCGACAGCCGGACCTCGGCAAGCTCCAGATTTTCCCGGGTTCTTTTCAGATTTTCCCTTTGAATACGCTCAAATGTTTTGGTTCTTAACACGTCCAGATAGGCGACTGCTGCTTCTTCAATAACGTCGAGACGCAGTGCATCATTTTCATACATCCGGGACTTTTGTAATGACTTCTGAATCGATAAATTTGCCAGAGCAGGTTCAGAATAAATAACCTGAGTGGCCTGGAGCGATCCAGAAAGAGTTCTCTCCGCTTGCGACCCAAAACTGGCTTCCGCACGGTCTTTATCAATCTGCAGACCCAATCCTGAGATATTCAGTTGAGGTAACAGATCGGATCTGGCAATACTAATTTCCTTCTCACCGGCTGTTATCCGGCGATTCGATACGGCCAGATCCAGGTTCATTTCAAGAGCCTCCAACATGGCGTCACGCAAACCGAGGGCCCGCCTTACATCCTCACGAATCGGATTTAATAATTCTGCCTCAGTAAGAATGGCCCAGCTGGGATACACCCCTATTTTACGGGCGGTAGATAAATTTATTACCAAACGATCCTCCGGCGCGAAGGCCACCGGAATGTCTTCGGGTTTTTGTCCCAGCAGAATGCGCTGCACATTCAAGGCTACCCGTCTTGCCAGGCGGGGCAAATAATTCTCCGGTAATAAACCTGCTAATACTCCCCGTTCCACATCTGCCCGACCCCAGAGTGCAAACGAAGGGAGTTTTTTTTCAATTAGCCCATCCACTAAAATCTGATACTCCGCTTCTGAAAGTTGAAAAAGGGTACCGACAAAAACCGCCTCTGCGTCCCCGGGAATCTGCTCCAATACCTCACCTGCGTTATCTTTCACCTGTATGGTATGGGTCTCAATTCCCAGATCATGCCCCAGTTCCTCAATTCGCTGATTGAATAAAGGTATCGATTCACTAAACGCTTGACTGGCGAGTATGGTCAGTTTCCGAAATGGGACTATTTCAAGAAAATATCTGATTTCATTGGATATTCTTTCCGGGCTGTGAATATAGCAGAGATTTTTAAATCCACTACGGCCATCCACCAGTGGAAATCCCTGCAATTCCGGATCCAATACTACCGGTGCAATAACCGGCTTGCTCAGGCTGTTAAATTTGCCAATTTCCTGAGATGTAATTACGCCTCCCCCCAGCAGAATATCTACCTGAGGATCCTCAAGCAATTGTTTTATTGAATTTCTAATGGAAACGGGAGTCCAATCAGAAATCAACATCTTGTTTTGCGGGAATTGAACATCAAATTCATTTTTGGTTAATTCAATAACTTCCTGTTTGAAGAGTGAAATAACCTCTTCATTCATGTCCCAGGGCCCATCCAGAACAATTCCTATATTTACCACCGGTAGTTCCTGACTCCAGCTGGGATTCGAAAATAGAAAAAACAACAAAATAGTAAACAACCACTTAAAATTCAATAATTTAAGCTTCATAAATAACCTCAGAATTTGATTTGTAAAACCAGAAACTGTTTATAAATCGAAAACAATGTAAAATTCCAGGATTTGATGAAGATTAATTGTCAAATAAGTGGATATAAGGGAAACTTTTATTTTTTTTGAAAAAAATAATTGAATCCATGGCAGACATTTTAGGCTGAGAATTTATCCTAAATATATACAAATAATTTTTTTAGTCTAATAAGAAGAAAGAAAAAAATCAATTTTTTCCTTGAATTTAAAATTTCTCTTCACGGAAAACTAATTTATCAGAGATTGTTATTTTTATGTCTCATACTACTGACCTAAAAAACCGCAAAAGTATTAAATTTGCTGCGTTTCACCTGCCAGTACTCAAAATTTCCTCCAGGTTTACCGGAAGCATCACCGTAAAAACCGTTCCTTTACCCACTTCACTTTCAACATTGATTTTCCCACGGTGGTCCAAAATTATCTGATACACAATTGAAAGACCCAGTCCGGTTCCTACGCCAACCCCCTTGGTGGTATAACCCGGATCAAAAATCTTTTTCAGATTCTGCTGTGAAATTCCGACACCGTCATCCCTTATTTCTATAAAGACATTTTTCTCCTGTTGATAGGTTCTAATTGAGATAGTTCCCTTATCCCGAATTGCCTGTTTAGCGTTAATCAGAAGATTGAGAAAAACCTGATTTAAGCGTCCCGGATAGCAGGAAATCTTGGGGAGTTTCCCATACTCTTTCTTTACGGTTACAGTGTGCTTAAGCTCATGATGCACAATGGTAAGGGTATCTTCAATCCCGTCATGAATATCAACTTCCTTTAATTCAGCCTCATCAAGTCGGGCAAAACTGCGCAATCTTCTCACAATATTTGTAACCCGATCACTGGCACTGCTAATCACCTTGTGGGCATCATCAATCATGTAAAAAATATTGCCCAGTTTTTTATCCTGTTGAAAAATGCCTGAATAATTCTGTATAAGCTCCTTATTCAGTTTTTCGGTTGCCCTCATCAAGGTATTATGCATACTGCTGATTGCACCTACCGGTGTATTAATCTCATGTGCAATTCCGGCAACCAGCATACCCAGTGAAGCCATCTTTTCGGATTGGATTAATTGTAATTGGGTATCCCGTAGTTCCTTATTAGCCTTTTCAAGACTTTCCAGAACGTTTTTTATTTCTGTAACATCATGCGCAATTCCAATTGTTTCCACAATCTGTTCATTTTCATCCCTAATCGAGGTGGAATGCATGGTAAACCATCTCCAGTTTCCATCTTTACGAATGATCCGAAATTCGAGTTTTCGTTCTGAATCCGTATAATCTTCGGGATGGATAAGCGGTTTCAACGATTTTCCCAAAAATTCCTTTACCTGATACCCGGTATATTTTGTAAACTGCGGCGATATATAAGAAAAAGTACCATCTGGCTTCATAGAATAAATGATATCGTGGGCATTCTCGACCAAAGAGCGGAATCTTTCTTCACTCATCTTAAGTGCGTTTTCAGCAGATTTTTTACCCAGGAAATTTCCGATCATCTCTGAGGCAGTTTGTAATAGCCGAATATCTCCTCCGTCCCACGCTTTTTCATGGACCACATCATCAAATCCTATAAAACCAAACCACTTCCCGGCTGCCATTACAGGCAGCACCAGTATTGATTTAATACCCTGCGCCACTAAAATTGCTTGCTCTTGCTCCGGAAAATCTTTGGTCAGGCCCGAAATTGATGACCCTTTTTGCAGATTAATTTTCCAGCGATCGAATCCCTCTTTGTATGGAAAATGTTGCAGCTCCGCATTATCGATTTCAGGTTTTACACCCTTGGCACAGACTTCATAAATTTGCCGCATACAAAGTCCATCTTTTTCATCAGAGAAATTCT
The DNA here is from genome assembly GCA_020350205.1 of bacterium. Classification (GTDB taxonomy): domain Bacteria; phylum Calditrichota; class Calditrichia; order RBG-13-44-9; family RBG-13-44-9; genus RQOF01. Next base: position 2,384,018 of record CP070707.1, on the reverse strand, counting down.
CAAACAGATAAACTCGACTGATATCAACTGCATCCCGGAGAGCTGAAAGGGCCCCGGTGATCGCTCTGGTCATATCATCATGGGTCAGCAACGCCTCGGAACAGGCTGCGAGTCCTTCTTCGTAATGCAATCTTTTTGCGAGTGTCTCTTCAGCCTGAACCCGTTCAGTGATTTCCTGCAGTAAGGAATCATTTAGCAGCGCCAATTCTGCGGTTCGCTCTTTGACTCGCACCTCCAGTTGATCTCTTGCCTGTTGGAGGGCTTCTTTTGCTTGCTTCTGATCTGTAATATCCCTGACAATTGCCAGAACATCATCTTTACCACTCACTACAATTCTCGCCTCAAAATCCCGCAAACTTTTTTCATGAGTCAACTGATATTCCAGAACCTGGGTCTGTCTGGTTCGGAGAGCTTTTCTGATACTTTTTAGCGTTTTCTCTGTAAGATCTGGAGGAAGGGTCTCAGAAATATGTTTACCAACCACATGTTCTTTGGGGATTGCCAGATCACTGCCCACAGGAGCCTGATAATCCAGATAAATGCCCTGGCGGTTAAGACGGAATATCAGATCGGGAATGGCTTCAAGAAAAGCCCGTATCTGAGCTTCACTTTCCAGCAATGCAGCTTCGGTTTGTTTTCTCTCTTCAATTTCTTCGCGTAGTTTTTTGTTTAACTGCGCAAGTTCCTTGGTTCGTTCAGCTACTCGTTTTTCTAAATGTCTGTGGGCTTCCCGGAGAGCAATCTCTGCCTTTTTTCGTTCCGAAATATTTCTGGCGATACCCACATAGCAATTAACTTTTTTCTTCTCACCATAAATACTAAATATGGATAAATCTAGATCAACCGATTTCCCGCTTTTGGTATGTCCTGTGATCTCTCCCCGGTAATTCCCGGTTCGAACCAGCGATTGTCGTATTTCCTGCGCATGCTGATCACTAATAAATTCAATGATATTTTTTCCTTCAGCCTCTGCATCACCATAACCGGAATATTTTTTATGTGCCGGATTACGTTCTTTTAAATATCCACCGGGACTGAATATAGCAATACCATCGTTGGAATTCAGGAAAATTTCCCGATACAGCCTGAGCCTTT
>CP070707.1:2357186-2382823 GCA_020350205.1 bacterium | reverse complement strand
ATCCGGAGTGCTGTTGTTATCAAAAACACGATTGCTGGTGTTACCCGGGAAAGGATCACCACCATTTCCACTGCTGGTATTCATCTCCAGCTGCCACAGTCCATCTGCCTGTTCCAGAGCCACCAGATAATGACCAGAACTGGTGTGACCTGGATACCACTCATTGTCATTCTGGGTTCCGACTGTTTCATCCACATGATAAATACAGAGTCCTGCCGCTGGCAAAGCAGAATCATAGCCGGCGCGTTGCCGATTTTCGACTAGAAAGTACTGGGTGCCCATAGTTCCGTTTGTCCAGAGACGAACCATGGTTTGATTGCCCTGTATGTTCGGGAGCGAATAACTGGTGGTATCCGTAGTGATATTTTGCGGGGTAACATATCCCATGCGAACTCTGTTGTAAGCATCAGGATGTGCCGGGGAGTTTCCCAAAGAGCCATTCCAACTGCCTCCCGCCATCAGACTCCATCGTCCCAGACCCCGGGAACTACCGTCACGATCGTAGACATCCGGTAAGCCAAATACGGAATGCCCCATCTCATGGGCGTACACACCGCAAGTCATATCACCGGGATTTTGCCAGTATTCCGGCTCCATTGAGTACACATAAGCCAAAACACCATCGACCGGTTGCGGACTTGAGGTAGCCCATTTATGTGACCAGATATCGCTACTACTGCCGGTGAATTCCGCTCCAGGTCCGGCATGAATAATAAACAGCGCATCCACATATCCATCCCCGTCGTTGTCATACTGGGAAAAATCCACCAGAGGATCCGCCAGGGCGATAGCATCTTCGGCCAGTTTGCGGGCATTTTGAGGATAGCTTCCAAAACCATTTTGGTTATTCACATAATACGCATAGGTTTGCGGCGCTCTGTACCACCCCAAAGTACTGGGCAGGTTCACTGTAACGACGGTCAGGTTTCCATAGGTTACCTCATCATAATAATGTCGCACCGTCCCGGAACCGGTTCCATAAAGCAGGTTATCGAAAAAAGAAGGCATCACCTGGGAAGTGTTATCACTAAAATCTACCAGGATAGCAATGGCATTATAATTAACTTCGGTATTTCGGGGAGGACCCGGAACCGTGCTGCCATCCGGTAATTCAGCCGGTGTATTAACCCCCAGGGCACGAAGTTCATCCAGATTTTGAAGGTAATAGGGGATTTCAATTTCCCCATTCTGAATCATACTCTGGACCCGCGGGTGCGGAACATCCCCAAATGCCATACTGATAACCAGCAGCATAAAAATCCAAATAGGAATAAATAGACGGAGCTTCAATATAAAAGTCAAATTTGCAGGAATTAAACTCCATGAATTCTTACAGTTAATCCTCCAGTGAATAAATTTTTCTTTGGTCATGATTCTTTCCAGATTTTTTCTGTGCGATTAATTTAATTAAGTTTCCACAAGATGCTTTTTATATTTTCGTCCAATCAGAAAATTAATTAAACATATTTTCAATTAATTGAATATAACCCGATGATCACTCCGCTATATGAACACCAATGAATTGCAAAAAGGCAATGACCGCCCTGTAGACACAATTTTTCCAGAAATCGACTCACATTATAGAATTTCTTTTCGATATTTAAAATAAGATATCAGGAATTGAACCCATGAGTTATCTTGCTGTTGGATACTGCGGAATTCAGCCTTTAAAAAAGTGGATAACCAGTTCGGTTCTTTCACCTTTTTTCATCTACTTTATCTTATCACGGGGTAATTATTCCCTGATCGATAATGCGGATCTGATCATCCATGAAGCGGGACATTTTTTCTTCGGATTTTTTGGAAGCTTTATTCAGGCTGCAGGGGGCACCTTGATGCAAATTTTATTCCCTGCCTTCTTGGCGTATTATTTTTTACGAGCCGGATACCGAACCGGGGTACAAATATTTATTTTTTGGTTGGGCCAAAACCTCATTAACATCAGTGTATATGCTGCCGATGCGAAAGTTCGTAGAATCCCTTTACTGGGGAATGGTAAACATGACTGGTATTATCTTCTCAGTCAATTGGGCATGCTAGATAACTGTGAGATTGTAGGATATCTATTTTTTATTTCAGCAGTATTCATTATGTCAGGCGCCCTGCTTCTACCACTTTACCTGGATGATACATAAAGACCACTTTATAATTAAAATATTTTAGTTTGGGAAAATTCTAAATAAATTTTGTTATTATTCGATAATATTTTTATAAAATAACATTTGATATTTTAGACAAAAAAATATTAATTGGCCATATGACGAAAACTATTGTGATTGCAAATCCCAAAGGGGGAGTCGGTAAAACCACAACCGCTATTAATCTGGCCGCAAGTTTTGCGGTTGCAGAAAAATCCGTGCTGATGATAGGCCTAGATCCGAATGGTTCTCTTGCCGCCGGTTGGGAATTGGAAGCTAATAATTATGATGCGGGAATTTATGAAATTTTTACCGGCACCTATGATTGTATTGATGTGATCCGGAAATCTCAGCTTCAAAATTTGGATGTTATTCCCTGTAATACTCATACCCATGAACAAGAGGTACGCCTGGAGCAGATGTCTAAAAACCGGATACTTTTGAAGCGAAAAATACTGGATTTAAGCTTAAAAGCTAAAAAAGATTACGATTATATTATCATCGACACTCCCCCCGCTGTCAATGACCTCACCATATCAGCGCTCTACGCCGCAACCTCTGTCTTGATTCCCCTTCAGACTGGCTATTTTTCTCTCAGAGTAGTAGAAAAACTGCTTCAGATGATAGACCGGGTCAAGAATGGGGTAAATCCGAACCTGCAGATCGAGGGTATATTATTGAATTTTTATGAGAAAAATACCCGAGCGTCACAATTGACGGTTGAGGAAGCCCACCGCTTATTTGGCAGCCAGGTATTTAATACGGTAATTCCTAAAAATGCTGCATTAAGCTATGCGGCCTTTGAGAAGAAACCACTTATATTGGTGGACGCGATAGCATCGGGTTCAATCGCCTACCTCTCGCTTGCGGATGAAATCATGAAACGCAATGAACCGGTTAAATGGCGCATCGAATTTGATGAACCGATTGAAGAAAATTCGGATGAGAAACTTATCCTATTAAACATTGGATAATTCCAATCGGATTCAGCAACAGGCAACAGACTGACTTCCCTTATTAGAATTACTTTTTTTGCCAAAATAATTCCATTTTCATTATATTCCGTTATCATTTTTAGTTAAAGATTGAATCAATCTGTAATAAACATCTTCAGTTACCAATCCTGCTTCTACAATTGATTAACCTCACCTGTTCCATCGTCGTTACTCATCTGAAAATCCCACCGTATTATCGCCAGGCTGTTTATTCTCCCAAAGCATTTGCAGTTCATAGGGGAATTCATTACTTTAACCGTCAAAATAAATTCGGATTAATATCAAAAGGAAACCCCATAATGAAAATTCTCGGAAAAACAGCATTTTTGCGTATACTATATTTTTCTATTTTGATCCATGTTTTAAACATTCACCCAATCCAGGGCGCCGTCTCTGACTGGGAAGGTGGTCGTCCCGATAAATGTACCACCATTATGGTGGGAAAAAATGCTTCTGCAGACGGATCGGTCATCACTTCACATACCTGCGATAGTCACCGCACCCCATCCTGGATGGATATTCAACCGGCCCGTCAGCATAAAAAAGGTTCTGAAGTCACACTGGTAAAAAGAGCAAATGAAGATTCATTAGCAATGCCACTCTATAAATACATTCCTACCGGTAACATACCCCAGGTTGAAAAAACTTACGGATATATCAATACGGCATATCCTTGCATGAATGATCAGCAACTGGCCATCGGTGAATCCACTTTCGGTGGCCGCGAGTCTTTGCAATCCGACCAGGGACTGATTGACTGCGAGCAACTTGTTCAGCTTATGATCGAACGCTGTGCAACCGCACGCCAAGCTGTAAAACTGGGAGGAGAACTCGCCGAGACCTATGGATGGATTGATGCTGGAGAGTGTCTTACGATCGCCGACAAGACTGAAGCCTGGGTTTTTGAGATTGTCGGTCCCGGTAAGGGTAATCTGGGGGCAATCTGGGTGGCTCAGCGTGTTCCGGACGATCATGTTACGGTAAATGCCAATGCCAGCCGTATTCGGCAGGTAGACCTCGAAAATCCGGAATTCTTCATGGCCTCAGAGAACTTATTTAAAGTTGCTCGGGACAGTGGATGGTGGAATCCGGATCAAAGCGCTTTTGAGTTCTGTTATGCTTATGACCCGGAGGGACGCCAATCATTTGCCGCACGCAGGCGGGAATGGCGGGTATTCGACCTGGTCGCCCCATCTTATGGTTTGGATGCCAATGCCGAGAACTTTCCCTTCTCAGTCAAGCCTGATACCCTGATTACCCTCCCCAAAATGGTTGAAATTTTTCAGGATTATTACGAAGGCACACCTTACAATTTTGTCAAAAATATCACCTGGGTAAATGACGACGGAGAATATGAAATATCTCCTCTGGCTAATCCCTTTATGCCTTACGATATGAATAAAATTTTTAATATTAATGGCGGCTGGGATTGGCGGGGAGAACGCACCATCGCCCGCTGGTACACCATGTATGCAACCATTACCCAATCGCGGGACTGGTTACCGGATGCCGTGGGAGGCGTCACCTGGCTGGCGCTGGACAACGTGGCAAGCTCGATTTATGTACCGGTCTATTGCAGCGTTACCGACCTGCCTGAATCTTACAAGACACCCGGGCGTGTACACGGATTTAACCGGAATAGTGCCTGGTGGGCGTTTAACCGCCTGGGAACCCTCACAGCACAACGCTGGGGAGATATGCGGCATGATGTAACCACTGTATGGGGTCCGATGCAACAGGAACTTTTTGCCAACCAGGAACAACTGGAGAAGAAAGCCTTGGAATTGCTTGAAAAAGACCGCAATAAAGCCCGTAAATTTCTGACAGAGTATACCAATGAGTGGGGAAAAAAGGTTGTGCGGCAAGCCTGGGATCTGGGTGATTTTCTCTGGACCAAATATGATGAGAAATTCTAATCCACAACTCCAGAAAGGAAGCCCGGGAGATCAGAAATTTACAAATAAAGTCCGAGATAAATGACCAATAAATAGTGATCCATAAATAATCGGTTTTTATCGCGGTTTGATCATAAGGTGTCAGTGGTGATTTTTTCCTTAATCTCTCAAGGAAAGTAGGCAAAAATATGTGCAATTCCCGGAGTTTTTCCGTTTTTGTTCTGCTATCTCTTTCATTATTTTTCCTTACCTGCCAACTGCTTCACAGCCAGGATTCGGTAAAAATCCTCTCACCGGATGAACTGAACCAGGTAACTTTTCAGTTGATTGATGGAGAACCTTTTTATCAATTAAGTCGCCATGGGCAGCCTCTTATCACTCCCTCCCGGTTGGGATTTATATTAAAGGGTGAGCGACCGCTGAGCAGACAATTCCGGCTACTCAGGGCAGAAAAAAGCACCTTTCAGGAAATTTGGGAACAGGTCTGGGGGGAGGACAAGTTAATCCTGAATCATTATAATGAGATGAGAATTGAACTGGAAGAAGATCAGCCAAATTCCAGAAAACTCAACCTGATATTTCGAATATACGATGATGGATTGGGATTCCGCTATGAAATACCGGAGCAGGAATATCTGCATGACTTTCAGATAATGGACGAACTGACGGAATTTGCCCTCGCCGGAGATTATGAGGTGTGGTGGATTCCGGTCTATAAGTACCATCGCTACGAATATTTATTCCAAAAATCACCTGCCAGTCAAATCGATACCGTGCATACACCCCTGACCATGAAAACACCCTCAGGAATTTATCTGAGTATTCATGAAGCCAATTTAACAGACTATGCCGCCATGACGATTCTGGGATCACAAAATCTAGTATTAAAATGCGACCTGGTTCCCTGGTCAGATGGGGTGAAAGTGAAAACCGCTGCTCCCATGAAAACCCCCTGGAGAAGCATTCAAATTGCAGAACAGCCCGGGGACCTCATCCAATCACATCTGATTCTGAATTTGAATGAACCTAATAAAATACAGGATGTATCCTGGATCAAACCGGCAAAGTATGTGGGAATCTGGTGGGGCATGCATCTTGGTACGAATACCTGGGGAAGCGGACCCACACACGGTGCGACCACCGCAAATGCCAAAAAGTATATCGATTTTGCTGCAAAAAATGGATTTTATGGCGTGCTGATCGAAGGATGGAATGTCGACTGGGATGGTACCTGGTGGGAGAACGGCGAAATTTTCAATTTCACAAGGCCACATCCTGATTACAATATCGAGGAGGTTACCCACTATGCCGCCGAGAAAGGAGTAAAAATAATCGGTCATCACGAAACGGGTGCGCATATCGGAAATTATGAGAGACAATTGGAGGATGCTTTCAAATACTTCAAACAATTTGGGATTGATGCCATTAAAACCGGTTATGTGGGACAGGATGTGATCAGTACCGAGGGCACCCACGAATGGCATCACGGACAATATATGGTCCGGCATTACCGCAAGGTGGTAGAGCTGGCGGCAAAATATCAGATCATGCTGGATGTCCATGAACCGATCAAGGATACCGGAATACGCCGGACCTGGCCAAATATGATGACACGGGAAGGGGCTCGCGGACAGGAGTATAACGCCTGGGCTGAGGACGGTGGTAATCCGGTAGATTATTTTACCATCATTCCTTTTACCCGCATGCTGGCCGGTCCTTTTGATTATACCCCGGGAATTTTCGACCTGGAGTTCAGGCATGCTAGAAAACCAAATAACCGGGTCCGGGGTACATTGGCCAAAGAGCTGGCCATTTACATTGTCATCTACAGTCCCTTACATATGGCCGCAGATTTAATTGACAATTATGAAAATCAACCGGCATTTAAATTTATTAAAGATGTTGCAGTCGATTGGGAATTTACAAGAGTATTGAACGCAAGTATCGGTGAATATATTACCATTGCCAGAAAGGACCGCAATAGCCCCAACTGGTATATCGGTAGCATCACCAATGGCGAAAACCGAACCCTGGAAATACCTTTATCATTTTTGGATGAGGGAACCAAATATGTCGCCGAGATCTACGCAGATGCTCAGGAAGCTCAGTGGGATAAAAATCCCCTGGCAATTGATATTCATCAAATCATAGTCGATCGGGATACCATTCTTAAACTAAAGCTGGCAGCCGGAGGGGGTCAGGCAATTAGGCTCTCACCCACCTATGAAGACCACTTGCTGAAAAAGAATGAGAATTAGAGATGCTGATCTCCGCAGAAAACTTATTGGGATAAATGGAAAAATCACAAATACGGTCGCTCAGAAAAGCCTTTCAACTGGGATCAGATAAAGTAGCCTCCGCCAAAAATAAATTCTGGTGAGAGCGGTATTGGAAACCTATCATCCCATTTCGCGGTGTCGCTATCCCCGCAATTCGCGAGCTCTTGCAAACCTGGCGGGAAGAAAACAAACTGGAACAACTTGGTAAAGAACAGGAACGGGCCATCGCCCTCCGTTTTTTTGAAGAACCTCATGCTGAAGATAAACCGGCTGGATAAATTTAAAAAGAGGATGAAGCAGGGAAAAAAATCTGAGGAGATCCGATGAAAGCCTGGTACGAGAAACTGTTTACAAACTATGCACAAACCTATGACCGCGAACCCTTTACCCAGGGAACACCCGGGGAGGTAGATTTCATCGAAGATGAGATCGAATTTCACAAAACAGAAACCATACTTGATATAGGATGCGGAACCGGACGTCATGCCATAGAATTGGCACGCCGGGGATATCAGGTCACAGGAATCGATATATCGGAGTCTCAGTTAAAGTGGGCACGGGAAAAGGCTCAACTGGCCGGAGTCCAGGTACGTTTTCTGAAAAAAGATGCCCGAAAATTCACTTTCAGGAAAAAATTTGATGCCATTATCATGATCTGTGAGGGCGCATTCTCCCTGATGGAGACAGACGAAATGAATTTTCAAATCCTGCAACATGCCGAAAAATCTTTAAAGAATCAGGGTGTTTTTATCTTTACCTGCCTAAATGCCCTGTTCCCATTGTACCATTCGGTGAAAGATTTTTTAAATGCCGCCGCCACACAAAGTAGCACCGGAAGTTTAACATTTGATCTGATCACCTTCAGGGAAACCTCTGAAATAAAGGTAACGGATGATTCAGGGAATAAACGGAGTATGATCTGTAACGAAAGATATTATACCCCGTCGGAAATCCACTGGCTGCTAACATCTCTGCAATTTAGAAAAGTTGAATTCTTCGGCTGCAAACTGGGAGCATTCAGCCGTGAAGATCCCCTGACAACTGAAGATTTTGAAATGCTGGTGGTGGCCAGAAAATAATTTTGATTACTTACCAGCTCTTGCCCAGGTAGACAATGATTCCTGCAACAGCCGTCCTGCCGTTGATTTCCGGTAATTGTGGGTGGAGCGAATGTCCGTTATCGGTTTAATTTCCTTCATTAATTGAGTTGCCGCTTTTTCGATGACTTTCGAATTTAATTCCTGATTAGAAAGTAATTTTTCTGTCAGGACAGCTCGTTTGATCCGGGGAGAAACACTGCCCGCACAAATCCGGATTTCCCTGATATGATTGTTATGTTTCCAACCCAATACCGCCAGAGATAGCTTACTGATGGCCATGGAATATCGCTGTCCCACCTTACGAAAATACCAGAAAGGATCCGTTGGTTCCGGAAATGGCAGGTAGATGTACGCAATATACTGATTCGGTTGCAGACAGTTTTTTCCGGGTCCCGTCATTATCTCATCCACTGACATTTTGGTGAAATTATCTTTCAGGCGGGGTCCGATCCAGAGTTCAGCATTCAACACCGCGAGAACAGGGAGCGTGTCGCCGGCAGGAGAAGCATTAGCTATATTCCCTCCCAGTGTGGCACGATTCTGAATCTGAACCGATCCGATCTGCCGGCAGGACTCCACTAAAATCGGGAACTTCTCCTGAATAATTCGATATCGGATAATATCGGTGAAAGAAAGTGCTGCGCCTATCAAAATCCCTTCCGGACCAATTTCCAGGGTACTAACCAGTTCTTGGACAGTCCGTAGATCGATCAGGGTGCCTGCTTGCTCCCAGCGAGATTTTTGGACCATAATATCCGTTGCACCGGCCACATAGGTCGCCGGTTTCCGGAGTTTCTCTAAAATATGATCCAACTGAGCAAGATTTACCGGAGATATGATGTCAATACGATCAGTCATCGCTTAAAAATCTCCTCAATCCCGATTCTTAGCTTTTTATGAGTCTCCAGGACTTGCACGACCTCTAAAATTTTAGTGTATCCAGTGCAACGGCAAATATTGCCGGCCATACCGTGTGCAATCCGGTCCTTCGTAGAGTAATTGTGTTCTTCCTGCAAATAGGCCAGCGCAGACATGACAACTCCAGGGAAGCAGAATCCGCATTGAACTGCACCCTGATTGACAAATATCTCTGCAATCTCCTGAAAAATGGGCAGAGCTTCAACCCCCTCGATTGTCCATATCTTGCTTTTCGGCAACTGCAGTGCCGGCACCAGGCAAGAATTGACGCGTCGACCATCCATAAACACTGTACAGGCACCACACTCTCCTTTACCACATCCCTCTTTGGTTCCGATGAGCTGCAATTCATCGCGTAATATATCCAGCAGACGTCTTTTTGGATTCACATCCAGGAGGACATTTTGTCCATTGACCGTAAATTGAATTTTCATATTAAACCAATGAATTCGAATCTGGAAATAAATTAATCTGAAACATTCTTTCCGGTTTTTCGCTCGAAAATTTTTGCCAGAAATTCAGGCAAAACCGGTATCTCATTAAACTCTTCCTGAAAAATCATCCACAGAGCAGAAACCACTGCAGGCGCTGCACCCACCAGAGGCAATTCCCCCAAACCCTTGGCACCAAACGGTCCGTAAGGATAAGGATTTTCAATAAGACTCACCTCAAATTCAGGCATTTCGGTTGCGGTGGGAATGATATAATCCGTAAAACCGGTAATATCGAAGTGTCCTTCTTCCAGGCGTATTTTTTCATACAGAGCATAACCGATTCCCTGTAACGATCCGCCCTGAATCTGAGCCACCGCCTGATCCGGATTGATGGCTTTTCCAATATCATGGCTGGTGGTATAGCGACTCACCCTGACGTCAAATGTGATGGGATCAACTTCAATTTCTGCAACGGCGGCTGCCCAGGAAAACACCGGATAAGCATCCCCCGTCCAGAGAATATCATCAAATTGAATGATCGGAGGATGTCGATACTGTTTTTCCACCGACCAGCCCGCGCTGAGCTTTGCAGCGTCCTGAAAGGCATGCTTTTCGGAAGAGTTATGAAAAAATCCGTTTCGATAGGTGAACGACAATTTTCGCTTCGTACTCAGATCAATTTTCACTTTTTTCACGATCTCCTTTGCCGCTTCTATGAGCAAGGAACCAACAATCATCGTCGTTCGTGATGCCACCGTCGGTCCGGAATCGGGAACCACATCAGTATTAATGTCGGAGAGTATAACCGCTTCGCGGCCAATGCCTAGAGCTTTGGCCATGATGGTACGAATGGCAGTCTCCTCACCCTGCCCCATTTCCGTGGCAGCAGAAAAAATTTTCACCCGCCCATCCGGCAGAATTTCAACCCTGATTTTACCATTAATTTTATTTTCCCCGGTACCGGTAAATCCTGCCCCATGTTGAGATACTGATATTCCAATCCCTTTAAGTTTCTCACCCGCTTTAAGGGAAGAAACGCTGCCTTTTCTTAAATATTTCAGAATATCCGCATTGTGGTTCTGATAGGTCCGAAATTTCTTCTTGTATCCGCTTCTCCGTAATACATCTTGAAAAGTATCCCGGGCCGATACACTGTACTTTAACAATTGCCCGGTGGCTGTTCGCTGCCCTTTTCTGATCAGATTTCTTTTTCTCACCTGGTCCGGCGGTAAATTCAGGGTATATGCGATTTTTTCAATAAGCATCTCAATCGCGAAAATCGCCTGTGGTCCGCCGAATCCACGAAATGCCCCGCTGGGAACGGTATGGGTTGCCACCGCTTTGGCCAGAATTCTGACATTTGGTACATGATAACAACCCAGGGCTGTCAGCGCACTTCGAGCCAGAACCACCGGAGAAAGGGTGCAATAAGCTCCTCCATCTAGAAAGATGGTCAATTCTACCCCAATAATTCGTCCATCCTTATTTACATAGGCAATATCCTGATGGTAGGAGGGATGGCGTTTGGTTGTTACCTGCACATCTTCTTCCCGGTCATAAAACATCCCCAACGGTCTACCCGCTTTCACAGCCAGTAGTGCGGCATGTCCGGCCAGAAGCGAGGGATAATCTTCTTTGCCCCCAAATGCCCCGCCCGTAGGCGCCTGAATGACCGTAATTCGCTTCTCTCCGGCAAACATGTTGTCGATGGCTCTTTTGACATAATAGGGGCACTGCAGTGATCCCTGAATGGTTACCTGATCCCCTTCCGGAATCGCAATAACACCCTGAGGCTCCAAATACAGATGTTCCTGAAAACCCGTTTTGGTCTCGATTTCAATGGTCAGATCCGAATTCTGCCTGGCCTTTTCCACATTCCCACGACTGATAGCTATTTCCTTAAAGAGATTGTTATCTCCAAAGATTTTGGTAAAACTGACCTGCGAGGCAAAAACATCAAAGATGGCCGGTAACGGTTTGTAGTCAATCCTAACGTGCCGGGCAGCCTCATTCAGAAGGTCCTGATTTTCTGCGGCCAGTAAAACCACCGCCTCTCCTCTGTATTTAACGGTTTTTTCCGCTAAAAAAGGCATGTCATTTTCCAGCATGGCCACCTGGTTTACAGGAATATCTTTAGCCGTGACCACCACGACCTGCTTCCAGTCAAACTTGCGATCCAGTTGTATACCCAGAATATGGGCATGGGCATAGGGACTTCGGATGGTCTTTCCAAGCCACATACCCGGAATTTTAAGGTCTCTGATATAGCGGACCTGACCACGCACTTTAGGTGCCGCATCTACACGTCTCTCCAGGGCAGCTAATTGATGTGGTTTGAATTCAGACATTCGTAAACCGTTTATGTTTCCAACATTTATTTTATTCGATAGTACTCTTTCCATTCCGCGGCACTTCGTGCCCCTAACGGTTTATTCCAGCTATGCAGGGATGATATATCTTTCAAGCCCAAACCGGTGAACAGAAGGAGAATTTTTCCGGATAATTTTACCTGCGCTTTTAAATAACCTGCCAGAGTGGCGGCAGCTGCAGGCTCAACAAGGTTACCTGACTGCCGGGCCAACATTTGCTGTGCCTGCAATATTTCCTGGTCAGACACCCTGATGGCGAAACCGCCTGTCTCTTTCACAGCCTGTGCAGCCATCATGAGATTCCTCGGGGCTCCGGCACAGATACTATCCGCAATGGTCTTGGCAGGTGAATAAGTAAATTCATTTTCGGACAGGTAGCGAACCAGCGCATCACTTCCTGCGGCTTGCACGGCAATCAGCCGGGGAAATTTCTCGATCCAACCTAACTGTTTCAATTCCCAAAATCCTTTATAAATTCCGGAAATAATCACTCCGTCACCCACCGGAACCAGGATGACATCCGGTATCTGAGCTCCGAAAGCTATGAACAGGTCGTAGGCAGCAGATTTTTTACCTTCCACCGTAAGCGGATTATAGGCGGTATTTCGGTTATACCAGTTCATCTGTTCGGAAATTTCCAGACAAACATCAAAAACCTGATCATAATCTCCTTTTACCAGATGGATGTCAGCCCCGTATGCCTGAATCTGCAGCCGTTTATTCTCAGGAATGGTCTCGGGCACCCAGATGGAGCATTGCAATCCAAGCCGGGCGCATATACCGGCCAGGGATGAGCCGGCATTTCCGGTAGAGGCGGCAGCAATTTTGGTAATGCCCAACTGCATGGCTTTAGCCGCAACCAGAATAGAGGCACGGTCTTTATAGGAAAAAGTCGGATTCCGGGTATCATCCAGGTAGAAGAAATTATTCCCCTCTACCTGAATCTGACCGAGCAGGTTGTCAGGGAGTGCTAATCGGGGATAAACAGCCGCAGAAATCCCTTCCCAGGCAGGATCATTTTTTTGTGAATTCCAATGAAGAGGCCAAAGATGTGGATAATACCAGGGTTGACCTATCGGAAATCTTTTAAAATCTTGAACCGTGATTTGCCTGTGAATCTGATGATAATCATATATTATCCATAAGACTCCGCGGAGTGGTCTTCTCGCCTCCCATCTGCCGCAGGAAGGGCAGAGATAATGGCGGTTTTTCTCTATATCAAGGGCAGCATATTCCTTCTGACAGGAAAAACAGCGATATAGATAATGACTCATGGGATAGATAATATTTTATTTTCTCAATTATAATATTAGAGACAGCAACGCCTTCTGCACGTGCAATCTATTCTCTGCTTCCTGATAAACCACAGAGTGCGGCCCATCAATTACCGCCGGCGTGACTTCCTTTCCCCGGTCTGCTGGTAAGGGATGCATATACAGGGAGTGAGACTTTGTCAATGCCATTTTTTTCTCATCACAGACCCATTGGGGATATTTTTCAATGAGTGCTAATCCTTCCTCACTCTTCTGGGTATGAACCCAAGGTCCCCAGGACTTTGGAATCACCACATCCGCATCTTCAAATGATTCTTCCATGTTATGGGTAATATTAAATTTAGCGCCGCTCCTTTGGGCATTTTCCTGGGCTGTTTTTACTATCTCGGACATCAGTTTGAATTCCGGTGGAAAAGCCAGGGTAACATCGATACCGAACCGTGGCATCAGCAGAATAAGGCTCTGGGGAACTGAAAGAGGTCGCATGTAATTGGGGGCGTAAGTCCAGCTTACCCCCAGTTTCAAACCCCGGGTATTCTCCCCAAAGTGTTCCCGGATGGTAAAATAGTCAGCCAATATTTGAGCCGGATGATAAATATCACACTGCATATTTACAATCGGAACCCGACTTGCCTTCTGCAAATCTTTCAGGTATCTGTTTCCAGCGCCATATTTACAAAATCGTACCGCTATTCCCTGCAAATACCCGGAGAGAACCCTGGCCGTATCAAAGGCATCTTCTCCATGAGAAATTTGCATGGTTTCAGGCGCGAAATAGATACTGTGCCCGCCCAACTGCGTCATCGCCACTTCGAAGGAAGTTCGGGTGCGGGTGGAAGGATCAAAAAAAATCATTCCAAGCGATTTCCCTTCCAGTTGATGATTGAATGTTCCTCTGGCGGTTTCCAGTTTAAGATTTTTGGCGAGGTTAAATAGCGTCTCCAGTTCCTGAACTGTCCAGTCCTGGGTAGTGATAAAGTGCTTACCTTTTAAATTTGTCTGCATAGAGATTCCTTCATATTTGCTATTATATTCGGCATCAGATATACCTCAGATAATCAAATCTATTAAAAACATAATTTCACTCCCTGTTAATCCCCGCCAGGATAAATGGAAACAGGGAATAAAAACGTGTAGCCAGCTGCAGATCATCCAAATAAAGCTCTTCCCGAGCAGTGTGCGCCAACTCCTCCCTGCCCGGAGCAAATCCGATGGTGGGAATTCCCAATCGACCCGCCGTGGCAACACCATTGGTTGAAAAATTCCAGAATCCGCTCGCTTGTGATTTAACCAATACCCTTTCTGCAGTATCCTGAGCTGCACGGACCAGAAAGTGGTCTTCCCCCAATATCCAGGTGGGGAAATAGGCATCCTGCTTAAATTTTGTTCCTTTCCAGCTCGATCCCCGATATTCGGGTATTTTGACATCGGCCGTTAATTTATGCTGATCCAGGAGCTTCTTTAACTGCTGCAGAACAGCGTTTTTATCTTCTCCAACTGTCAGACGTCGATCGAGGTGAATCCTGCAGAAATCTGGAACAGAACATAGTGAGGGTCCCCGGCTCATAATATCGGAAACGGTAATCGATCCTTTTCCAAGAGGCTCAACCGGAACCAGGGATTTATCCAATTCTTCCAGCGCCTTCACAAAAGGCATCATTTTATATATGGCATTGATACCTTGTTGATTGTGGGCACCATGCGCAGCTTTTCCATGGGTGGAAATCTGAATTTCCATGCGCCCGCGCTGTCCCCGGTAAACCCGTAAATTAGTCGGTTCTCCAAGTAATACGACATCAGGCTTAATCCCTTCATTCTTTATGAGATGGTATAAGGGATAGCCATCACAGTCTTCCTCCAGGACTGATCCCACCACGTACAAACTAAACGGAAGCTCTGTATGAACATAATTTTCCGCAATAATTCTCCCGGCACTCAGAAATCCAGCCATCGCTGGTTTTTCATCTACCGCGCCCCGGCCGTAGATGAAACCATTTTTAATCACACCCTGAAATGGTGGAAAATGCCAGGATTCACCTTCCGTCACCTTTACCGTATCGATATGGGCATCCCATAAAATTTTAAGTGGCCCTTGCCCAATCCGGCCTACAATACTACCCAGACCATCGATATAAACCTCGTCAAAATTAAAATCCTGCATTTTACCTTCAATATACCTGACAATCTCTTCCTCCTCCCCGCTGTAACTGCGGATTCGGATCAGATCCTGCAGAATTTGTACTGTGTCATCCTGCAAAGTATCAGTTGCTTGAATAAGTTTCTGTTGTAATTTTTTGTCCATAAATCGAACCATTCAACTTTCTTTCATGTAAAGGGCGTCATAGGGACAAATCGATGTACAAAGTCCGCATTTTACGCATTTTTCCCGGTTTAAAAGATATTCTTTATCAATAAATGAGATCGCACCATGCATGCAAGATTTTACACAAAGATCGCAGTATTTGCAATGCGGGTAGCTGATTTCGGGATACAGTTGTGTTCCTTCCCCTAATAAATACATGGGATGTTTTTGCCGGCGGTGATAGATTCCCCTCAGAACTTCCAGCATTGGGTAATTCTGTTTGTCCATCCAGTCGGATAATTCCTGTGCCAGCTGTCCATATACAGTTTGGCCCCGTAAAACTGCCATTGAACAGATCTGAACCGCCGACGCTCCTACCATTATGTATTTTATTACATCTTCCACCCGTCGAATCCCGCCGACTCCGATGACAGGCTTTTTTGTTAACCTGTATAGATGCTCTACAAAGTGCAATCCGAGTGGTAAAATAGCACGACCGGAAAGCCAACCTCGTCCATCGGCACTCCCCAGGTGCGGCTGCAGGGTTTGAATATTAAAATCCAGCGCCGGACCCACGCTGTTGATCGCTACGTATCCATCAACCATATCATCCAGGGCTTCAACAACTGCCTGCAGATCTAAAATGGCAGGACTTAATTTTACCCAGATGGGGATATCAACCACTTCTCTCAAGGATCTGGCGATCGCCTGGAGATTCTCAGGATCCTTTCCCACATAATGGATTGAAAATTCGATGGCATCCACCGCCTGAGCCTGCTGTATTTTTTTTCCCACGATCCGGAGATCCTCCGGAGAATAACCCAGAGAGGCAACGAGGGGAAGACCGGAGGTTTTAGCCTTCGGAAATTCTTCGGCAATAAATTTATCATGATCAATTTCCGACCAGAGTTCAGCGTTGAGCAGGCTTCCCGGTGAAGGAGAGGAAATATTGGGAATGGGGACCCTTGCAGCTGAAACACTGATTGTTTTTGTGACCAGCCCTCCCGCTCCACCCCGGGCTGCTTCCAGCAGTTTCTCGGCACTGGCCCCGCCCGGACCGGCTGCGGTCCAAATGGGATTGGGAAAGTTGATACCACATAATTCGGTCTGTATATCAGCCATCATTCCCTCAGGTTAAACAAGTTTCAAATTCATTTTTTCAATCGTATTGCCGTCTTTTGAATGGCGTCAATTATTTGTTTATAGCCGGTGCAGCGGCAGAGGTTTCCAGCAATCGCCTCCTTAATCTGTATTTCGGACGGAAAAGGAACCTCATTGAGCAATGCGGTTGCTGACATCAGCATACCTGGGGTACAAAACCCACACTGTACCGCACCATTTTCCAAAAAAGCTTGCTGCAATTCGGTAAGCTTACCATCCCGCGCCAAATATTCAATAGTAACCACTTCGCTTCCCTCAAGTTGTCCGGCCAGAATCAGGCAGGCATTTACGGCCTTTCCATCCAGGATCACTGTACATACCCCGCATTCACCGATGCCACAGCCCTCCTTGGTACCGGTTAGACCGAAATCATCCCGCAATACATCCAGAAGTCTTCTATTACCATGGGTCTTCAATGAAATCTTATTCCCATTCAATGAAAATGTCAATGTAATATATTTCATTCTTTCTGGTTATAACTGTAATTACACGTCATAGTAAATTGGCCAATCAAGTTAATTTGCATAAAATTTGATACACGATTTGTTGAGTTACCGGAAGTTTATAAGGACTGCTCCAGCGCCAGCCTGTTTCCTCTAAAATAGCTTTCCCGACATTGACTGCTAAAAACTTTAATCCCGCAGCAGATATTTCCGTCCCCACATATTGATGTTCAATATCATAAAATCGCCTTCCGATAGGGGTGACTGCACCCGCTGCAATACGTAGTCCCGAAATTTTTTTCTTCTCTGTCTGCAATAAAAGAGCCAGGGTGATGCGGCTGATTGCCACTCCCCGCCGGCGTCCCAGTTTATAAAAATCCCCGCCAAAATTTTGCGGAGGAGGGGGCAGGAATATTTCAGTAACCAGTTCACCGGTTTGCAGCTGAGTTTTGTATGGTTTTAATAAAAACTCCTGGAGCGGTATTTCACGACTTTTTTTAAGGGAGCAAATTCGAACGATCGCATCATAGACCAGCAAGGGTGGGACACTATCTGCACAGGGGGCATTATTGACAAAATTTCCGGCAATCGTCGCGCGATTACGAATTTGAACAGAACCAATCGTTGCTGCAGCTTTCGTTAATAAAGGATATTCAGATCCCAGTCTGGGATGAGTCAAGATTTCACTGAAAGTAACCCCGGCCCCAATGGTAGTTCCTGAATTTTTAACGTTTACCTGCTTCAGTTCAGGAATACGTGTAATGTCAACCAGCCTTTCAATAGCAGCGAACCGTTTGGCCTGTTGATGAATTCCTGGCACCAGATCCGTTCCTCCCGCTAACGGGGCGGACTTTTCCCCGGAGAGCAGTTTTAAGGCTCTGTCAAGATTAAAGGCGATCATTATTTCAGGAGTGGTATTCATCGTTCACTCCCCCTCGTCAAATCTTCCGGCCGGAGTTTACGCCTCAAAATGAGTTCCTCCAGATTCAGGGGGAGATTGAAGAATCGTTGCCCACTGGCATTTCGAATGGCGTTTGCAATGGCAGGCGCAGTGAGTTCAAGGGTCGGTTCACCCAGAGATTTTGCTCCCCAGGGACCATATTTATCCCGACCTTCCAGAAACACCGGAATAATCTCCCCGATATCTTTGCTGGTCGGGATGAGATACTGGTCGAAATTCAGCTCCATGATCTGGCCCTCCATGGCATTGATTTGTTCCCACAAACCATAACCGGCACCCTGGGTCACACCACCGTAAACCTGTCCCTGAGCACCTAACAGATTTATCACCTTTCCCGGATCATGCACGGCTGTCACCCGGTCCAGATAAACTTCTCCAGTGGTCATATTTAAAGTAATTTCAGCCACCTGACATCCATATACATAGGTAAAATATGCCGGACCCTGGCCGGTTGCCTCATCCCAATGTACCTGCGGTCCCGGGTACCAGCCCAAGGCGGCTAAATTAATTCCCTGTGAATATGCCAGTTGACAAAGGTCAGAAAATGAAATTTTTAATGGCTTTGATCCACGAGCTCGTATCTTGTTTTTACGAAAATGGAATTGAGTATTCTTGGGAATTCTCCAGTATTTCCGAAGCTGGTTTTCCAGACGCTCCCGTACCTGTTCAGCCGCATTCTTAACCGCACCTCCTCCCATCAGAGTGGACCGGGAGGCCACCGTCGGTCCGCTGTCAGGAATGGAGCGGGTCTGATAATCAAGGTAATAGATCTGATCAGGATCGATTCCCAGGACTTCCGCCACAATCAGGGAAAAAGTAGTGCGCAGACCCTGTCCGTTTTCCGCCAGACCGCACATTAAGTACACACTGCCATCGGGTTGGACCGAAAGATAGGCTGCCGCAGCATCGATCCCCTCTGCACCCAGGGAACACCCCCTTAGACTCAGAGCCAGTCCGATTCCTTTGCGGTAAACCTCTTTTCTCTCTCTGAACTGGTCAGGATGTAGTATCCCCGTTTTTGTGTGGGATAAATCAATCCAATCCTGGACTGGATTATCTTTCAAATTCTTCTGCCACTTTTTAATAAAGGAAGATTTCTTTAGAGCTTCTTGAAGTACCGGGATTAAATTAACATCATGCTCTTTAAGTTTCTGTGAGGTAGCAGTAACCGATCCCGAGCGGAGGGCATTTATCCGGCGAATTTCAGGGGGTGAAATGTTCAATCGCACTGCGATCTCATCCATCAGAGATTCCTGGGCAAATATGGGTTGCGGTGATCCGAATCCCCGCATCGCACCGGTATAGGGATTATTGGTGTAAACTGCCCGGACATCAGTCCAGACATGTTCGATATCATAGGGCCCGGTGGCCTGCACCACGGTTCGCCAGGTAACAAAAGGACTCATGGATGCATAGGCTCCGCCGTCCGCCAGGATATCAATTTTCATGGCAATTATACGGCCATCTTTATTGTATCCCACCTTGTAGTGCATCCTGTAGGGGTGCCGCTTATAGGATTCCAGGATCGATTCCTCGCGGTGATAGCGTATTTTTACCGGTTTTGCGGTCTTCAGTGCACCAATGGCAGCCCGGGCAGCCAGAATATTCATGAGATCATCCTTGCCTCCAAATGAACCGCCCAGGGTCGCCTGTTCCACCTGAACCTTAGTCAACGGCCAGTCGAGTACAGCCGCCACCAAACGACGGGTGGTGAAGGGATTCTGTATGCTGCCAATAATATGGATGCCCCGCCTTCCGGGGAACAAGCGGGCAACAACTGTTTCGGTTTCCAGATAAGCATGCTCTACTGCCGAAGTGGTATAAGTTTGTTCTAAAATGAAATCGCTATTTGCAAATCCTTTCTCAACATTTCCTTTCCGGAGTGGATGGTGCACGATAAGATTTGATTTCAGTTCAGGATGAATCAGGGGGGCAGTTGACGCCAGTGCCTGTGATGGATCAGTCAGAACGGGTAATTTCCTGGCAGAAAATTTTATGCGGGTCTTTAATGTGTGAAGCTCCTGTTCAGATTCACCCAGTAGCATGGCTACCACATCTCCGGGAGTAACGATCTTTTCCGAACAAAATACCGGCTGATCCCAGCGCACAACTCCGATTTTCCTGGAGCCAGGTATATCCGAGGTATCACAAATGGCCTTGATTAGTTTATTTCCCCGGATTGCGGAATAATCGATTTTTTTAATTTCAGCATGCGCCAGAGGCAGGCGAATCATGACCCCATAAAGCTGGCCGGGAAAGTTGATGTCATCTGCAAATGGGGAGGAGCCGGTTACTTTTTCATAACCATCCTCCCGGATAACCGGCTTGCCGATAATGTTAAAAGATTTCTTTGGCATTAATTTTCAAATGTATTACAGTTTTTTAACTAGTTTTTGAAACAGTCTAAAGAGTCTTTCTCCATGTTGTGATATTTCCGGGTACAGGTCATCCGGATTTATTTTTCTCCATTCTTTGTCATCCAGCAGCACTTCACCGCCCTGTACCACTGTTTGAACAGGCGCTTCCAAAATTCCATAAATCCAGTGCCCCCAAAAGTTTTCCCCCGAAAAAGGGGTAGGCGGCACATAGTCCCAAACTACCAAATCTGCCCGATCTCCGGGCTGCAGTGTGGTAAAGTCAGGAAACAAATGCTTAACAAATAGATAACTGTCAAAATATATTTTTCCGATCCATCGGAATGACTCCGAAAAGGAATGGCCCTGATGACGGTAAAGTAAAAACAGTTGTTTAAGGGTCCGGGCAATATTGGCATGCATGCCATCTGTCCCCGGAAGGATGGGAATATCCAGAGGAGCCTGACTATACTCGGGTAATCCCACCGCATTGTTCATATTAGAATCCGGGTTGTAGGCAATGGCGCTGTGATGCCTCGCAATTAATTGATAGTCGCTTTCGCTCAGATAAATCCCGTGCCCCAAAATAGTCTGCGGTGTTAATAACTGGAATTTTTCCAACCTTTGCGTAGGGGTTATACCAAAATTTTTCTGGCTATATTCCATCTCATGTCTATCTTCCGCAAGGTGAATGTGAACAGCGGTGGATAGGTCTTGCAATATTTGGGAGGCTGCTCTTAAAGTCTCATCTGACAGCGTGAAAGGGGCATGCAAACCCAACATACCCCGAATATCCGAATCCGTATGTTGCTGAATAAAGTTCCGGTTCTCCTGTAACACCTCTTCGGCCTGGAGAACACCATGTCGATCCGAAGTTTCCAGACATAGGACGCCTCGCAAACCGTGTTCTCTCAGAGTATCTGATATGACATTTAAAATTCTCCTGGTCGTACGGGGGGAAGCGTGATGATCGAAAACTGTCGTAACCCCATGCCGAACACAATCCAATGCAGAGAGATGAACCGATGCCCGGATCATATCCTCATCAAGCTGCTGGTCCAGTTTCCACCACAGATTTTCCAGAATTTGAAGAAAATTGTTTTGAGGACCGGCAGCGGGTAGCCCTTTTGCCAGCCGGGAATAGAAGTGATCATGAAAATTAACCAGTGGCAGGGTAAGAACACGGCCGCCTAAATCCCTTTCAAATGGAAGTGGTTTTCTCCTTTTTGCACCCCGGTCGTTTAAAAATACATTGAAATCTTTCGCAATAACGCTGCTGATTTTTCCATCAGAGATGTGAATATCTCCAAAAACCGGTTGCACTTTATGGGTTTCAGGTTGACAGATCCAGGTATTTTTAAAAATTTTATCAGGTGCCGTCATTTTAAATCACACTTATTTTCTGACCTTCCCCTGAGTCCCTTTCCAGGGAGGATCCGTGAAGAAAAACTTAATTCGGTTTTATCCACTGACCATACCCAAATTCTACCTTTCGCTGTCCCTGTGTGTATACACAATTACCTCGCAGGTAGGTTTCGTTCACAGCTGCAGTAAAAAGCTGCCCTTCGAAGGGTGTATATTTTCCCTTACTGTGCATTAAATCAGCGCTGATTTTTTGTTCCGTCCACAGATTAATCAATGCAAAATCCGCATCAAAACCTGCTTTTAGAAAGCCTTTCTGGGCTGACACTGCAAAGAATTGTGCGGGATTTTCTGCCAGCAGACTGACTGTCTGCTGAAGAGTAAGTTGCCCTTTTTTCAGCCCTTCGCTGAATAAAAACGCGACCCGGTGCTCCACTCCCGGTATACCGCCATAAACTTCCCAGAAATTATCTGAAGTTTTTTCCTTCGCGGGATCACAGCCGGCATGATCCGTGGTTACAAAAGAGAGTGTACCATCTGACAGGCCACTCCATAAAGCTTCTTTATCATCATGATCCTTGACCGGCGGTGCGGTTTTTAAATAATTACAAATTGCCGGATTCTCAAAATCGGATTTGGTAAAATGAAGATAGTGGGGACAGGTCTCTGCCGACATTGGCAATCCCTGTGATTTCGCCTGCCGTACCAGCTCCACGCCTGCTGCTGAGCTGATATGAACAATGTGAATCCGGCACCCTGTTTTCTGGCAGATTTTGACCAAATTGGTTATGGCTGTCCTTTCTGCCTGAATATCCCGCGAAAACCAGTATGCCTGCCAATCATTCTTCTGCTGCTGTTGAAATTTTTTTTGGCGTTCCAGAACCAGCTTTTTATCCTCGGCATGCACTGCCAGCATTTTACCACATTTTTTTACTAACATTGCCGCTTGTTGCATTTGCTGAACCGTCAGGTCGGAAAAATCCGGCATACCTGATAAAAAATAGGATTTAAAACCAACCACACCTGCATCGGACAGTTTATCAACGGTTTGTTCAAGATTTCTGGGATCCGAAAACATCTGCCCGCTTATGCCGCCCCAGAATGCATGATCGACCAGACTTCGCTTGCGAAGTGCTTCCCGTTTACGCTCAAGATGATGAACAGAGTCTACCGGGGGAACAGATGTACAGGGCATATCCATCACCATGGTGACCCCACCCGCAGCGGCGGCCAGAGATCCATGTTCAAAATCCTCGCGATCTTCATATCCGGGAGTGTTGAAATGTACATGAGCATCGATGGCCCCGGGGATCAGGAGCATACATTCGCCGTCGATTTCACCGGCAGGGATAGGTCCGGGTTTCGTTTTCATTTGTTGTTTGAATATCTTCCAATTCTGCGGGGATTGAATATCTTTCAGGTCAATTACCCGGTCTGAAACCGGACGAATTTCTTTGATTCGATCATCAAAAAATACATCTGCTAACTGCAGCTGGTTATCCTTATACAAGATGAACACATGTCGTAAAACACGGGCGGGATACTGTTCCATTTCAGGTACCGACAGCTTGGTTAAACTCCCGGATCAGTTGATCCCATTGCGGGACCACCCGGAATCGATCAGACCAGTAATTCTCATCATGCCACTGGGCATTCAATTCTTCCACCTCTTTCCCCTGTTGTTCCACCCAGGTAAAATATTTGAGGTGATGAATGGCCTTCCGTTCATAATAGGTTAATTCCTTAAAATAATCGATGGCCTGCCGCTGGATCACGGAATGCCAGTCAATTTCCGCCTGTCGTCCCGTATAATCTCCCCAGGTCCGCTTCATCTCCTCTAAGCGGGAATTGTAAAGCTCTGCAGAATCTGTAAAAATCGTAAACAAAATATCATTCGAGGTTAATTCATAATACTTTGCGAGTTTTATGCTGCTCAACAGATTTGATATGGATGAAAGTCCTAAGTGAGGAAGTCTGGAAATCAAATCATTTTGTAATCCCAACGATTCCAGCCACTGATGTCCTTCCGGCTCATTAAACAGACGCAGAATTCGCAACGGTTCTTCATCATGAATGGCACATACTGCATCCAGATTTTTGATATTATGAATCCAGGGAATATGTTTATCACCAATACCTTCGATACGATGCCCTCCGAATCCATTCATCAGTAAGGTGGGGCACTGCAGGGCTTCGGATGCGAGTACTTTACAGTGAGGAAATTTCTCCTTCAGATAGTCCCCTGCCGCAATGGTGCCTGCAGATCCGGTAGCACTGATGAAGGCGGTTACCCGTTGCTCACCAGATTTTATCTCGTAGAATAGTTTTTCCAGGGTGGGACCGGTAATTTCATAATGCCAGATGGCATTTCCAAACTGATCGAATTGATTGAAGATCAGATATTCTTCACCCTGCGCCTCCAGTTCGTGACACTTATCATAGATTTCCTTTACGTTACTCTCACACCCCGGTGTCGCAATGACCTCCGCCCCTTTGTCACGTAACCAGTCAAAACGCTCCCGGCTCATTTGTTCGGGAAGAATAGCAACTGCATGCACCCCAAAAATCGCAGAGTTGAAGACGCCTCCCCGGCAATAATTCCCGGTGGATGGCCAGACTGCTTTATGGAATTCAGGATTAAATCTCCCGCTGATAAGATGGGGCACCAGGCAGCCATAGGTAGCACCCACCTTATGCGCCCCGGTTGGAAAATGTTTCCCTACCAGACCAATAATCCTGGCTGGCACGCCCGATAGATGACTGGGGATCTCCAGATAGTTGATTGGACCAATTGTCCCGCTATCGGGATCATTACACCAGTGAATACGGAAGAGGTTTAAGGGATGTACCTCGTGCAGGCCAATGGAAATGAGCTTATCCTGAATGGATTTGTCTATGGTGTCCGGGTTTTGCAATTCCGCAAAGGTAGGAAGAACGATTCCCTTTTCACGGCACCTGAGGTGGGAACGTTCTAGGAAATCTTGGTTGAGTATTTGCCAGTCCCAGTTGTGCATTTCTCACTCGATGTTAGATGACCGAAAAAC
The DNA here is from genome assembly GCA_020350205.1 of bacterium. Taxonomy (GTDB): domain Bacteria; phylum Calditrichota; class Calditrichia; order RBG-13-44-9; family RBG-13-44-9; genus RQOF01. The sequence continues at coordinate 2,357,794 of CP070707.1, read as the reverse complement.
GTGAGATAATCATATAAAAATCACTGAATTATACATGATTTTACCCATATTTTGCAATAAAAAAGTTATTTAGAAAATATGATTATTGCCTTAGCTCCGAAAATGGTTATTTATGAGTCATTCCGACCGAAGCGAATGAAGTGAGCGAAGTGGATGAATCTATTGAATTTAGAAAGTTTTTTTCCGCCTGGCGAGACTCAAAATGACAAAAAAATATAATTATAAAAATTACATTTGTTAAGATCTGTATTTTTATGAAAAAGGCAATAATCATAATTAGAAAAAATTAAAAGAAAATCATATTTATCATGCTATATTAATCCTGAGCCATTTCATTCATTCAACCGAAATATGGCAGGGGAGAAAATTTTGTTGGGTTTTTACAAAACGATAACAAAAAAGTTACTCTGCAGTGTAGCCCTTCTTTTTATAATCAATAATCTAAATTTTGCCCAAAAAAGTGAGGTCTTGCTCAATTTTTACCAGCAGGAGCAGCAATCGTGGCATGAGTACATCTCCCGCTATCTCGAAATGCCGCAACAGAACAGTTTCGACGTCTTATTTTATCACCTGGATGTGGAGATCAATATTACCTCACCCTATATCAC
>CP070707.1:2319861-2357086 GCA_020350205.1 bacterium | reverse complement strand
TTTATTATTCAATATTTCTCTCGTTAGAGTATTTTTTTCAATTTGTGACGGTTTATCTTTGCAATATCATTTTAATGACTTTATAATCTGCCTGTGTTTTGATCTGTAAGAAATAAATCCCGCTTGAAACACCTTGGTCCGATGAATTCCTGCCATTCCACTCAATGCTGTAATAACCTGCTTCCATCGGGTTCTCTTCCATCAGGGTCTGCACCAGTTGTCCCAGTAAATTATAAACCTTGATGGTTACAGAAGTATTTTGGGGGAGTTGAAATTTGATGGTAGTATTGGGATTAAATGGATTCGGATAATTCGGGTAGAGCTTAAATTCTGTGGGTATTTGATTAAAATTTTGCAATTGCTCACTCATATACTGCGGTTCGCCCACCAGCAGGGTAAATTTTGCTTTCTGCAGGAAGGTTTTGATTTTATCCTGCCCATAATTAATATGAGTCTCAGTGCTTACCACAGTCCAGTTCAATTTCTCAGGAAGATGTTCTGGGTGGAAAGTAATTTCTTTCGAACCTTCCACATTGCCTGAAATCTGAAATTCGAATGCATATCCAGATTCTTCCGGGGGTCGGAAATCTCTTGCAAACTGAAGATCGGAATCGCCTAAATTTAAATATAGTTGAATATGCTTCCCAATACGGGGTGGTTCCGGATAATCATAAACATCAACTTCTGAAACGGCCTCGGGATGGATACCTACAAAATTGAATTCATCCTTTAATTCACCCTGCCGGACACTTAGTTGTATTTTCCAGCCTAATTTGCTATATAGACCCGAGTTTTTTGAAAACATTCCAGTAGCTTCCCTGGGGGGTATGGCAAGGGCTGTGTCCAGAGGAGAATAAACCGCGTATCCTTCGAATGGTTGCAGTATTGTTGCAACATCCCAGTCGGTTTCATTGTAATACCACAGGACCAGCTCATTACTGGTCTGATTCCAGCTCAATGGAAAGGCATAGGGAGAGGAGATCATATTCCAGCCTGCTTGAAGCGGCAGGGTAAAATTGGTGTTTGTGACTAATGATTGTCCATTGGAAACATCTAGCTGCTTTGGCTCCAGAGTGATTAGCCAGAGTGCTTTTCCGGGCGCTAAAGAAATATTTAATTGATCGATCTCAACATAAAATTGACCGGGAATATAATCAAAAAATCTATACATGGCAGGATCATAAGGCCCCAGATCATCATAAAACAAGTCATAGAGGGTCTGTCCGAAAGTCGAAAATGGAATGGATATCATCTTATATTCTGATTGGAGCGTTAATTGTGGGAAATTCATTTGCGGTATGGACACCTGAATAGCGGACGGATTTGACATTCCTGTTTCAGGTAGGATAGTCGTTCTGTACCCATGATCAACCTTAACAAAGTACTCCAGGCCTCTCTCTGTTATATCAGATGAATCAAGCTGGGCAGTCCATAAATCTGTATTTTGGTAAGTTAAAGGTTTTTTTTGAAAAAATGTTTTGCCGCCTTTTCTGGCAAAGAGTGATGCTGAATCCACCGGTGATACACTGCTTATATGAAAACTCAGAATGGCATTCTGATTCTTGATTAAAGGAATTGTTGACTGTTCTGGATCGAGGGTAATTGAAGCAGGTTGAATATCTACACCCAATCCTCCCAGGATAACTTCGTAGACTGGCTCAAAGGGGTCATTACTCTCAATAATCAAAGCTGCAGAGTGCTCACCAAACCGGCTTGGAAGGAATCGAATGGGGATATCAGCAGAATCACCTGCATCTATAAAAATATCGTCCCACAAGGTATCAACCAAAAAGGCCATGGAATCCAATCCATGAATGATGAGACTGTCCCGGTAAACAATCAGTTCAGCATCACCTTCATTATAAAGGGTGAGCATTTTTAACGAGTCGGTATTAAAGGGTACCTGTCCCCAGGATAAATATGAAGTTGAAACAGTCAGCTCAGGAGCAACCCCTGTGCCTGTCAAATCAACCGATGTCTCATTCTTTGCCGGATCATTACTGATTATTTCGAGTTCAGCTTCACAATTTCCTAGCTTGGATGGACTAAAGAGAAGGTTTATTGCTGTGCTGTCTCCTGGATGCAGTATGAAAATTGTATTAAGTGTATCAAGCCTAAAGGCAGCTGAATCAGGTCCGGAAATTTCCAAATTTTCTCTTTCAACGATCAGGGTATTTGATCCCAGATTAAAAATTTTTAAAATTTGAAGAGTATCTTTATAAACAAATACCGAGCCAAACTGGATTTCATTTGTGGATACATTAATCTCTGGGGCAATGCCTTCACCAGATAGAGTAATGGTAGTTAATTCCCTAAACGGATCACTTGAATGGATTTTCAATTCACCACTGACATTCCCCTGCATAAGCGGTTTAAAGCGAATGGGTAAAATATATGAACTATCTTCCGGCAGAATTAATGGAAGAGAGAGGCTGCTGTCCTCAAGGAAAAAGACGGTATTTTCAGAGTCTGGCTGAGAGAGAGAAAAGTCATGGATGGAAAGAATATCATTTCCTGAATTACGGACGACCAATAGCAGGGTACTGTCTGATGGTATTTTAACCTGCCCAAATTCGAGAACTGGAGAACTCACACTGATTACGGGTCCATATCCCTGGGCCAGGAGAGGCACTGTGAGAAAGGGATTTTCAGGATCATTACTAAGAATAATCAAGGAATCAACATATGAAAGTGCTGTGTCAGGAAAGCAACTGATCCGGATAGAATCCGTTGAGGAATCTGGCAGGATGGACAGCTGGAACTCATCGATGTTGAATACGGAATTAATAATTGGCATTAAGGTAAGGTGCAAGGTATCCTTGCCGGAATTTAGAATGGGAAGATGCGAGACAGCAGAATCTCCCAGGGTGATGTCACCAAAATCAAGGGATGTTTTTAAAAGACTGATTTCGGCAATTACTCCTTCCCCGGATATGGGAGCTGTAACAGTTCCGTTTAAAAGGGTCTCCAGCAGCAGTTCGGCGGAATACAATGAATCCGCTGCAGGAGTGAAATAGATAGTTAAGTCAGTACTGTTTGAAGCAGGAAGGTAAAAGTTATTCTTATTGGCCGAGAAGTATTCGGGATGGGTACCCGAAAATATAATGTCAGTTACCGTAATACCGGAGTTGCGGTAATTTTCGATTTGGATATCAAAAGAAGATATGCTGTCCTTGGAAACCCTGCCAAAATCAAGAAATTGTGGAATTAAGTAGAGTGGAGGAAACCAGCCATTTGCAAGTGGACCTCCATAGGCGCCCATGTCGTTTCTCAGGCCTCCCCTGGATGGGGGAAAATAACTGTCCCGGTATGGATCGTCAGGATGACCGGCATCCACACAGGGGGAAGCTGATTCGAGAAGGTAGGGAAGACTGTCCGAAAAAACAGGTGGATCATTGATATTTCCGGTACCTGGAAAAACCGGGCTGCCTTCTATACAGGAATAAAGAACAGATGGATTTGGATTTGAACTGATTATACTGACAAGATTTTCATAAACAATAGAATTTAATACATCTATGTAGGCTGATCCTCCAGTAATTCCGCTTTGATTTCCAGCAATCACTGAATTCACCAGAGTGATTGAATCGGCAGCATTGGTGGATAAAATTCCTGCTTCATCACAATCTGAGATGATGGAATTGATGCTGGTGATTGAGGCGTTATCCAGCTCAATACCGTTGGAGAGATTTTCTTGAATAATGCAATTTTTTATCTGAACCGAGGTATTTTTTAAATAAATGCCGTTGTTGTTATTGTGCACTATTCTGGAATTTTCTATTGTAGGATGGCTCTGATCAATATGAAGAGCGGGATTATTGCTCCCCTCAATGCGAAAGTATCGCAATATATTTCCTGGAGAAGAACCGGTCCTGAATTTAATCCCTGGCCAGCCTACAGTATTGGAATCTGAAGGTTGGAAATAAACAGAGTCACTGTATAATCCATATATTTCAAGAATTCCGTTGATTTCAAATTTAAAATTACCCTGAAACTTAACGACTACTCCTTCACTGATGGTCAGATCTTCAACAGTTACATCACCATAAATAAGGTAAGGGGATCCCGTATGATCCCAGGTTGAACCATTGATAGTACCGGTATAGATAGGAGTTTGTGCCTTCAACATCTGAAGGAAAGTGAATATGAAAAGAATGGTTAAGAATGTCTTCATCGTTTATATTTTTTATGGAAATGGCGGTGGTTCAGGTAAATTATTATCCTGAACATCATGATCACCACCCCGGGCTGTTACCAGGAGTATAATAGCGGTGGTAGCCACCCCGCCTGCACCGATCAGGATCCATTTATTAAAGCTGCTTTTGTCAGATTTTGCCTCTCCCATGGCGGCTTTAATCTCGGAAACCAGATTGACAAATTTGGGGGTTTCTTCCTCTATCGTCGGTTGATATCCAGGATTAATTTTCAAAATAATTTCAATGTATTGTCTTGAAGTTGTGATGTCTCCTTCTGCCAGAGATATCCGTGTCAGGATGATATATGCTTTTGCACGGTTTTCTTCTGAAATCCTGGTTTCCCGCAAGCACTGATTGATCATTTCCGTTGCCTGCGCAAAGTTACCAGCGAAATAACTTTCTTCTGCTTTTTTTAAATTGAGATCACAGGAAGATAAATCCTGAGCCAGAAGCAGGTTTTGAAATAATCCGGATAACTGTGAAAATATTACAATGATTACCAGGTAACTTATAAGTATCTTTACCGGCGGTTTTTTCATCTTTTTGTGTATTTCAATCATTCTTGTCTCATATCATCTCTATTTGGACACCCTATTTTAACTTTTTTAATATGAAAGTTTGGGGATTTACAAACTCCTCCTCTATCAATAATTCCTTTTCTCCATTCTCCATATAATAGCCTGTCTTTTTTAAAGTAATCCGATGATTACCTGGTCTCGCCTGTACTGTCGCAGGAGTAATTAAACCGGTATCGACGCCATCCAGAAGAACTGTAGCGTTGACGGGTAGACCTTTCTCGTCGAAAGCATTGACCTGAAAATTTAACATCGCTGCAAAATTAATATTTACCTCTCTGGGCTCATCTGCTGAAACCAACAGTGATTTTTGCCACTTTCCGAGGGTGGGATGGACTACTTCAAGCTTATATTTCCCCTCAGGTAGTTCAGTGATGTATTTGATGTCAGTTGATTCCTTAATCAATTTATTATCCAGGTAAATGGATCCCCAGGGTCTTACATGAACGCTTAATGTACCCTTTTTTTGAAGAAGCCGGCGGTTGATCTGCAAAACCTGATTGGGGTGTAAATCTATTTCTTCTTTTAACGTGGAAAAGCCGGATTTCCTGATTTCGAGGCTGTATCGACCTGCTGGAATTTCATCCAAAAACAACGGTGTTTCCTGGTTTTTTAGTTCTTTTCCGTTAAGAAAAACCTGAGCTCCCGAAGGATCAGTGATAAGATTTATACCTGAAATTTGCACATCTAGACTGGCCAGGATTTCCTCATGTTTCCCGGGATCCAGATTCATCAAGGTCTCATAGTTTTCAAAACCCTCTTTTCCAATCCTAATTTGGTATGATTGCGGCACTAGCTCTGATAACCTCAGCGGTGTTTGACCGCGTGGTTGATTATTGATCCAAACATTAGCCCCGCTTGGTTCCGATCTTACCGTAAGGTCCGAAAAAATGATTTTTTGCTTATCTTGCATATTTCGCTCTGCGGGAGCTTCTGAATGGATTAGATTTTCTTTTTTTTGCATACTGACCGACAGGTTTTGACTGTTCCCGCTTTTTAATACCAAGGTCGTATCAAATGGAAGATAAGCCGGTTCTTCAATACTTATAGTATATTCTCCTCCAGGGAGCTTTATATCCGTAATCGGAGGTGCCCCGATTGAGTCGTCGTTTATAAATACTCTGGCTTCGGGAGGCAAACCAGAAATTGAGACGGATCCCATCTCTTCTGCTTTGTCTTTGACCGGTGGTGTAGGAGAAGCGCTCGGATATAGCCAATATAAAATAAGGAAAAGTATAGTAAATGCAGAAAGGGCAAGACTTATTTTTCGACCATAGGATATCAGACGGTTATTGGATCTCGAAATGGATGAAGTTCCCGACCTAGGGTGAACTGATACTGATTTTAAGGGTTTTCCTGCTTCAAATGCTTCTATCGCCTGAAACATTTCTTCTGCGGATTGAAAACGTTTATCGGTATCTTTGGCAAGAGATTTCAAAACGATAGCCTCTATTCCTGCCGGGATATCAGAATTGAAGGCAGTAGGGCGGGCATATTCCTTTCGGACAATCGTTTCTCTCAGTTCAAAATCTGAGGTGATATCTTTGAAGGGGACACTTCCGGTGAGCATTTCATAGAAGGTCATCCCGATTGAATAAATATCACTTCTTTTGTCAATAAATGAAAAGCCTTTGATATGCTCGGGAGACATGTAGTATAAAGTCCCCCCACTGGCGATGGTCATAGTGTTGGTAAAGCTCGATTCATCCTTAGCCAGTCCAAAATCAGTGATTTTCACCGTTCCCTGTTTCGAGATCATAACATTACTTGGCTTTATATCTCGATGGACAATCCCGGTAGAATGTGCATGACCTATTGCTGAAAGGATTTGTTTAATAATGGGTAGTGTATCTTTCCAGAAATAGGCTCCATCTTTCTTGATTTTATCTTGTAGATTTATACCCTCAACGAATTCCATAACAATGAACCATTGACCTTCGTGGGAACGTAAGTCATAAATTCGTACAATGTTGGGATCTTCAAATTTGGCCAGTGCTTTTGCCTCGGTCTGAAACCGTTTGATAAAATTTTCATCCATGATCAATCCCGGTGCAATCATTTTTAATGCAAAAAATTTATCCAGTTTGATATGAATGGCCTTATACACCACACCCATACCACCGACACCGAGATTTTCAATAATTCGGTAGTTATCTATAACCTTACCGAGATAGGCGTTTGACATATTTCTCTACGGTAAATGTGCACATCTGTTTAATTTTGATCCATCTTACTATCTTATCGGCAGAAAAGAAGGGAAGTTTATCAGATTTTGCAGTTTTTCAGAGAACAAGAAAGTTAAAATTTAATCGGTTATCATAATATTTTTAAAATTCAGGAAGCTTATGATACTGCGTTTGTCAGAGGCAATATTTCATCACCCTGATGAAATCTGCAATGTTCTCTTTAGAAAATATTTCATCTCAAACTTTATATCTATAATTTTGAACTGAGTTACTTTTTAAATAAATTATTTTCATGAAAAGTATGTTTGACATTACCTGCGGTGTGTTACAGAAACCACTGCTTTTAATTATTGTTCTGATGTGCTTCAGCTGGTCCATCCTGCATTCCCAGGATGAATATCGCATTTCATCCTTATCCTTCTCCGGCAATGAGCAATTTTCTGAGCACGCACTTCGAGAGCAAATGAATTTACGGAGCACCAGCTTTGTCAAACGGAATATTTTGCGTAAGGATCCAGTTATGTTTAGCGATCAACTGCTGCAGGGAGACCTCCAAAGACTTCTTGAATTTTATCAGGTGGAAGGATTCCTGAAGATCCGAATTCCGGAGCCAGTCATACATATCAATCACAAAGAGAAAAGTATTGATATTCTTATTCAAATTGATGAGGGGATGCCGGTGACGGTGAGAAATGTCACAACCAGCTTTGTGAATAAGGATGGTTATATCTCCGACATTGAAGAATTGATCGAAAATCTAAAACAGAACCTCATTCTGTCATCAGGAGCACGCTTTCGGGATGACGATCTTGCACGGGATCGGTTAAATATTTTGAGGGTGTTTGCTTTCAACGGGTATCCTTATATTGATGTCAATTTTAAACTACGGGTTCTGGAAAAAGAATCACAGGTAGATATTGAATGGATTTTACGACCCGGACCACTTTCAACCTTTGGAGAGGTCACACTTCTTGGAAATGAACGGGTGAGTAATGAGTTCATTTTGCGACAGGTGGAATTCAAGAAGGGTCAAATTTTCAGTCAAAAAATATTAGACGATACCCAACGGAAATTATTTTCTCTGGGGCTATTTGAAGTGGTCGTTCTTAAAGCACAATTTGAAGGAAAGATCAGAGAGACTATTCCCGTTATCATTACGGTAAAAGAGGCCCCGCAATGGACTGCAAAACTGGGAGGGGGATATGGGAAGGAGGACCAATTTAGGGCATTTGTCCAGGGACGCCGGATTGGATTCTTAGGGGGTGCCAGACGTTTAGAATTGATGTTGAAACATTCTGGTTTGGAACCTTACAATATCGATTTAAAGTTTATTGAACCGCTGTTTTTCTCTCACCGCACTGCTTTAACTCTGAATCCTTTTTTAAAACGGGAAACTGAACCGGGATACACTGTTGCCAGATCCGGTGCTCGAATATCGCTCCTTTACCAAATTAGTCTCCACCTGAAAGGATCTTTTACTTTTATTCGGGAAAATGTTTCGCAAGACAGCAGTACAAATATTTCGGATCAAATCCCAGGGATAACCGATAATGATTTATATGATAAGGCGGGTCCCTTAATTGCCTTTACCTGGGATAATTCAAGCCCACTTTTTTCTCCCGATCGTGGTTTTTTTATTCTGGTCTCCAGCAAAATAAATGGCTACTTACTAAATGCTGATTATCCATTTGTACGATACCTGCTGGATGCCCGGCATTATCGTAGACAACTCGGGTTCATTGTAGCTTATCGACTTAAACTGGGAATGATAAATTCATACGAGGATCAGGGTTTTATCCCGGTGGAAGAGCGATTCTATGCGGGTGGCAGTACATCGGTGAGGGGATGGGCGCGACAGGAACTTGGGCCAAAAGATTTAAATGAAAAACCTATCGGCGGTAACAGCCTTATTGAGGGGAGTATCGAATTTCGCTTCCCGGTTTGGTCTAGATTCAGCGGTGTGGTATTCTGTGATTTTGGTAATGTCTGGGTGGAAACGGGTTATTATCCCTTGAATGACCTTCGCTATGCACTGGGAGTGGGATTTGGTATAGACACTCCCATCGGGCCATTGCGGCTGGATGCGGGAAGGCCGATCTGGGATATCAAAAAAAGTTGGGAAATTCATCTAAGTATTGGTCAGACCTTTTAAAAGAGGTGAATTTCAAATTTTCGAAATTATAGCTATTTTGATAAATGAAAAGAACTAGCAAAATATTTCTGAGGGTGTTACTGATTATTCTCGGGCTGCTTGTGGGAGTGCTGTTATTCATGCAAACCCCAATTTTTAAATCTTGGATAAAAAATGTTATTGTGACCCAAATCAACAAAAATATCCGGGGACAGCTCAGTATAGAATCTTTGTCCGGAAATTTGTTCGCTCGTATTTCTCTTAATGATGTAAAACTTGTCATGGAAGAGGATACATTAATTCGTATCAATCATCTGACTGTGGATTATGAACCCCGGAAACTACTCAAAAAGGAAATATATATCGAAAATTTAGTGGTTGACCATGCACGAATATTTCTGAATCAATCGGCGGACACTACCTGGAATATCACTCAATTAGCCGGAGAAAAGGATGAACAGGCAGAATTTGAAGAACCTTCAGACGAAAGCTTTCCTTATAAAATTAGATTAAACTATTGTCAAATTGATTCAAGCCGGATACTCATAAAGGCATTCAACGGATGGATTCCGCAGGAAATACATATTCACAAATTTGGTTTCTCCGGATTTTATGGGCCTTCCGAATTCGGGCTTGAGATAACCACCTTAAATCTGAGGACGGTTTCGCCGGAATTAAATATTGATAATCTTACTTTACAATTCTCCCGAGCAAACGATCAGTACACTTTGAAAAACTTCCTCCTCAAAACTTCAATGAATCAAATAAATTTAGCTGCGGAATCTACTGAGATACCTCCGCAGAAAGCTTTGCTGACAGCAGAGACAGCTCCAATGCATTGGGAAGAGTTTGAATTTTTACTTCCTGAAATGTCGTTCTCAACTCTGCCGCAAATCAGCATGAAAGCTGATTTTCAAGCAGATTCACTGGCAATGATCATTGGAGTACGTGACTCTGTGCTGGAAGCAGTAGTAGAAATCGAATTAGGTCAGGTGAGTTCATTTTTTAATGGCCATGGCGATTCACTCAGTTACACCTCGCGGCTGTTGTTTAAAAATGCTGATGTGGCCTCTTTTTATCAGAAAATTCCAATGGAAATGGTTTTGAACGGAGTGATTAACCTCTCTGGATTGGGACTATCAAAAGAAATTGCACAGATTGATATCTCAGGGAATCTTTCCCGGTCTGTTTTGGGTAAACGACCTTTTTCAAAATTTAAATTCAGTGCTGCCTATCAAAGTGGAAATGCCGATCTTGAATTAGATATTCTTGGAGAAAGTGGAGAATTCCAGGCTTTTGGTCATGTTCGAAATCTGCTGGAAACACCTTTTTATTCCTTTAACGGGAGGGTATCAGATTTTGATTATTCGACCCTTTTCCCTTCAGACTCAATTCAATCCCATCTTAGCGCAGAAATTCAGGCCGAGGGTCATGGATTGACTCTGGAAGATATCCAAGCCAATTACAGAATCTCAGTCTTGCCATCCAAGATAGAAGACTTTGAGATCGATACTCTGTTCAGTACCGGTTATGTGGAAGGATCACAAATTCAGTTGGATACCCTGATGCTTGAAATATCAAGGGTATCGGTTCACGGATCCGGCTTGTTTGATTTTGCCGGAAGAAGTGACTTGTCATATCGCGTATCAATTAACGATTTAGCGCCATTTCGTGAATGGCTAAAATTGGAAACCCTGGAGGGTTCTGGATTTCTTACCGGGCATGTTACAGGAAAATTTGATTCACTGTCAGCAAAGGCGAATTTTGAATTTGAAGATATAAATATCAATGGCAATTCCGGTAAAAAATTAAAAGGTGAAGGAGAGATCTCGGTCCAAGATGATCAATATTGGGGTAGAAACACGTTAAGTCTGATGCAGATGAATCTTGGGGGAACGACTATCGACTCTGCTCAGGCTGAAGCTTCATTTTTACAGGATAAGATTGACCTGGAATTAAATATCTCTCTCCAGGAAAATGTCTCAGGAAGGCTAAAATCGGTTATCCAATTGGATAGTCTGATCGTCATAAAATTACCTGAATTTTTTTTAAATTTGGAAGAGTTGGCTTGGCAGGGCGGGGGACCTGAAGCTGAGGTCATTTACGATGATGGTAAAATGGAGATTTCGGGATTGATGATCTCCAATCTGTCCGATCCAAAGCAGAAGATAGAGCTTGATGCTAAGATAGATTCGGAAGGCGAGCAGGATCTCACACTGCAGGTAACCGGCTTGGATCTGACTGTTTTAAGTCCGTATCTTGCTCTGCCCTTTACTTTTGGAGGAGTGCTAAATTTTAAATTGGGTATCTCAGGTACAGCCATCTCTCCTCTGATTGAAGGAAAACTTGATATCAGCGGTTTAAAAATGGGAGAATACCAGTACCAGAATTTTAGAAGCTTCTTCAATTATCAGGATAGTATAATGGTCATCAGAGGCGATCTCAACACAGATCAACCTTCAATCTTGTGGTTGGAAGGTCGCCTTCCAGTTTACATCGGTCTGAAAGACTTTCAATTTGAAGTATTCAGGAATAAGCCTCTGGCCCTGCAGTTTGCTTCAGATAGCCTGAAACTGAGTATGCTCACTCCGGATCCTGCGAAAGCTCAAAATATCCAGGGTACTCTGCTGGGGAATCTTTCCGTTGGAAATACGCTGAACCATCTTTCCGTGGAAGGTTTTATTAAATTATTTAACGCCTCGATAAGAATGCCAAAGTATGGCATATTATATGATCAAATTGATCTAAACATACATGCCAAAGATTCTACACTCTATCTGGACAAGCTCAACATTGTTAAGAATAAGGGCATATTGAAGGCCGAGGGTTATTTGCGATTTTCGGATAATCTAATTCAAGGTCAAATTAACAGTTCTCTGCTGGAATTTGATATCAAAGACTTTTACGCCATTAAACATAAGGATTTTGAAATATTAATTGCCGGCGATGCACGCATATCAGGGGCACCTGACTCTTCCAAACTGAGTGGCGGTATAACAATAAAAAGATCCAGTTTCTATTTACCTGCAATGCTGGAATTGACCGGGAAAGAAGGTCTGAAAGAGTCACAGCGAATCCCTCTTTTAATTCAGGCAAGGACAACTGAGGATGGTGGGAAGAAGCCAGATACCGTTATTGTTAAAGGAGGAATACCTGATACAGATGTGGATAGAAGTCCCTCTAAAATTTTAAATAGGTTATCAGGAAATTTGAGTGTTTTAATTCCACGAAATACCTGGATAAAAGGAGTTAACTGGAGGATAGAATTGGATGGAAATCTTGATTTAATTAAAGAGGGAAGGGATTTCGAACTATTTGGAAGGATAGGGATTGTACGAGGGGATTATGACTTTTTGGGCAAACGATTTAAGATCCGCCAGGGACGTTTGGATTTTAAAGGTGGCAGGGAGATTAATCCGGAGATTTCTTTGGAAGCTGAACTGGAATTACGAACCGGAGATCGGGAGAAGAGACTAATGAGACTCTTTGTCAGTGGTGAGATGAAAAGTCCGGTTTTCCGCTTCACTCTGGATGGAAGAGAGATTACTCAGGCTGACGCGGTTTCTTATGTGGTTACCGGCCGGAGCATAGATGAACTGTCCTATGGAGAACAGGCAGGATTGGAAGAAAATACTATTGCAACGGATTTAACTTCCGGCCTGCTATCCCGGCAGCTGAATCAACAGCTGGGACAGGAGTTGAATGTGGACTACATGGAAATCAAGGGTAAGGATAACTGGCAAAGTGCGACCTTTGTGGTGGGGAAGTATCTCACGAATGAACTGTTTGTGAGTTACCAACGGGAATTTGGCGATTCCAATGATGATGATATCGCCCCGGAAACCGTCACTGTTGAGTATGAAATCACGCGGAATATTTTTTTGCAGGTTATCGAGGGAGATTCAAAGGCCCGCGGTTTTGATTTAATCTTCAAAGTAGATAAATAAACAATCCCGCTAAGATTTTAAGTGTTTGTGCAGGTTGATTTCTATTCAGTCTGAACTTTTATTTTATCAGATGAACCCAGTAAAACCGCGATCCAACGGGTATCATCATAACTTTCCAGGCCGATTTTTACAACCATAGTCAAGGGTACAGAGAGAAGCATACCCACCGGACCCAATACCCATGCCCAGAATATCAAAGAGATAAATACCACCAGTGTTGATAATCCCAATCCCTTTCCCATATACTTGGGTTCCAGAAGAGTACCGAAGATAAAGTTTATCAACAGATATCCCGCTGTAACCAATAAAGCACTTCCTACTCCCTTCAGAATCAATGCAATCAGGATTGCAGGGATTGCTGCCAGAATTGAACCGATATTAGGTATATAATTAAGTAAAAATGCCATTAGTCCCCATAACAACGGGTATGGAATTCCAAGAATAATAAGCAGGATGGTTGCTGCTGTTCCGGTAGCTAAACTGAGAAGTGTTTTAATCCCGACGTATCTTTTAATATTATCATTGATCTGGGTAAAATTGGAATGAGCGGAATTTGGATCTCGGGAAATAACCTTCAACTTGCTTGGGAAATCAGTTGATTCCAGTAAAATGAATACCACAATAATTAAAATAAGAAATGTCTTGCTTAATAAGGTACTGAATGCACCCACTATGCTTCCGATCAATTTTAGGGGCTCGTTAAGGCTGATGGAATCCAACAGATGATCTCTAGGAATCTGTATACCCAGTCCCGAGAGCCAACTTACAATAGATGAAGTTTGTTGCTCCAACATTCTTTCATAAATCGGTAGGTCTTGACTAAATTGATTAATGGATGTCCCAACCAGAGTTCCCATTAATATTCCGGTAATGATGATACCAACAATAATGATCAACAGAGCCAGTGCTTTCGGAATCCCCCGTATGTTTAACCAGTGAAATGGTGAATAAAAAATGACTGAAATGAACAGAGAAAATATAAACGGGACCAGAATCGATTTTGCCTCTCTCATCCCGGCCACCACAACCACGAATGCCGCCAGAGATAAGATAAATTTTGCACCGGATGTTCTGGGATTATTTTCTTTCTCAGCCATAGGTTACATCCTTTCATTATGTTATAATTTTATACAAAAAGGTGGATTATATTGGAAATAATTTGCAGAAAAACGCTTTTATAGTTAGGGACATTTTAATAAATTTAGCGCTGAATTAAAAGTATGAAATTTCATGAATCAATCCTATCTCCTCTCTGAACTGAATCCTCCCCAGCAGGAAGCTGTTCAACATACCGAAGGACCGCTGCTTATTCTAGCTGGTGCCGGGAGCGGGAAAACCCGGGTGCTTACCTATCGAATCGCCTATATTCTGGCTGAGGGGCTATCCCGGCCGGATCAAATTCTGGCTGTTACCTTTACGAATAAAGCCGCCAACGAAATGAAAAGTCGAATCGAAAAGCTGATCGAAATTCCGGTACAAAATCTCTGGATCGGGACTTTTCATTCAATTTCCGCTCGAATACTTCATCGGGAAGCCAGGCATATAGGATATCAGGCCAATTTTACGATTTATGATACCGATGACCAGGAAACCCAGATCAAGCGTATCATGGAATTTTTGAATATCAGCCGGGAGATCATGACCCCCCGTACCGTTCAGTACCAGATCAGTGATGCAAAGAATAAAATGATGGATGCTAAAAAATATGAAAAAACCGTACATGATTTTCGTACTGAGCAAATTGCCAAAATATTTTGGGAATATGAGGCTGCCCTGAAACGAAATAATGCTTTTGATTTTGATGACCTTATTTTAAAACCTATTGATATTTTTACAGCATTTCCAAAAGTTCTGGAAAAGTATCACAAGCAATTTCGTTATGTTCTGGTAGATGAATATCAGGATACAAACCGGGCACAATATTACTGGGTAAAGTTATTATCTCAAAAAAGTCGCAATATATGTGTGGTAGGGGATGAAGATCAGAGTATCTATGGCTGGCGGGGTGCAGATATCGGAAATATTCTCAATTTCGAAAGCGATTACAAACCCTGTAAAGTTGTGCGCCTGCAGCAAAACTATCGCTCTACTCAGAATATATTGGATGCTGCCAATGCAGTGGTTGCTAAAAACGTGAGTCGGTTGGGTAAAAAACTGTGGAGTAAGCAGGGGCAGGGGGAATTGATTCAAGTGATACAGACCAGCGATGAAAGGGCTGAAGCATATCAGGTCGTTAAAATTGTCAGGGAGGAAGGACAAAGGAGGGATCTTTCCTACAACGATATGGTCATTCTCTATCGTACGAATGCCCAATCCCGGGCGCTTGAGGAGCAATTTCGTCGTGCTAATATTCCATACACCATTGTAGGAGGCATTAAATTTTATGAAAGAAAAGAAATTAAAGATATTCTGGCCTATTTAAAAATCCTGGTGAATCCGAAGGATGCGGTTAGCCTGGAAAGAATTATCAATTTTCCTACTCGTGGTATTGGAACCACGTCGCTTCAATATTTAAGGGATAGAGCCCGATCCCTGAATGTATCACTTTATGAAGTTATTTCCAATGTGGGAGAAATCGACGAGATAAAATCCGGAATCTCAGCAAAAATTCAGGACTTTTATGATCGGCTGGAGGGGATTCGAAAAAACCTGTCTCATTTGAATGCCTATCAGGCCGCTGAAAAGATTATTTCAGAATTTGAATTGAAAAAGATCTATGAAAATTCCAGTCTGGTCGAGGATGAAACTCGTCTGGAAAACATTCATGAGTTTCTCAATAGTATCGAGATTTTTGTCAGTGACGATCCGGAAAATTCTCCTCTCAGTCGTTTCGTAGATGAAATATCACTGTTAACCGATATTGATCGCTGGGACGCCGATCGTTCAGTGGTAACTTTGATGACTTTACACAGCGCCAAAGGATTGGAATTTCCGCTGGTTATCATCACCGGTCTGGAAGACGGGCTTTTACCCCTGTCCAGGAATTCTGACAAGCCGGGTGAACTTGAGGAGGAACGCCGGCTATTCTATGTGGGAATGACCCGTGCCAAACAAAACCTGTTTTTGCTCCATGCCCAAAACCGCCATCGATTTGGGAGAGAAGAATTTGGAAGCAGTTTCCGAAGTATGCCTTCCCGATTCCTGCGGGAAATACCCGAACAGTTTCTGAAAATAGATGCTCTGGCTGGTTCGCACGACAGCCGCGTGAGAGAGGATTCATCTGTTGGAAAAGCGCCGGGGGATTTGTATCTTGCAAGGCTTCCCGATGAAAGCAGTGATTTTAAAATCGGACAGTATGTTCAACATGAGGTATTTGGTCATGGACAGATTCTCGGGGTTGAAATGACAAACTTGGGAACCAAACTGGTTGTACGTTTTGAAAAGGTGAGTATAAAGAAACTTATTGCTGAATATGCTAATTTAACCATCAGCGATAGTCTGGAGTAATCTGATATGCTGAATAAAACATGGATCATTGTAATTTGTCTTTTGCTGGTGCAATTCACCTCTGCTCAGCGATATGGGGAAAGTGATGATTTCTCATATGCCCTAAAGCTTTATAACGAGGGCTTTTATGATATCGCGGCCCAGCAGTTTAATATTTTTGTTGATCGATATCCGGCAAGTGAGCGTGTTCCTGAAGCCAAATACTATCTGGCGCTATCTCTCTTCCAATCTGCAAAATATGAAGATGCCCGGGTGGAATTCCAATCGATGGCGGTTTCCTCTCCGGATCATTCCCGGGCACCGGAAGCCTGGCAAAAAGTGGGTGATTCCTACCTTAAACTGGGGAAATGGTCTGAAGCGGCCCGCAGTTATGAAACGGTAAAAATTCTCTATCCACGACATCCTCTATCTCCCAAATCACTTTATACAGCGGCTGAAATTTACTATCAGCATGGCGATCTTGATAAGGCAGAGGTGGCTATTAAGGATTTTTTGGACCGTTATCCGGACAGCAACGAATATCCCAATGGACGTCTCCTCTATGCGAATTTATTACTCCAGAAGGGAGATTATGACCAGGCCTTAATGGAATATGATAAAGCTCTGAAATCCGGTGCTGAAGATCATTTGCAGGCTGAAGCATATCTTGGCCTGGGGAATTTTTATACACATCTCGGACAGGATGAACGTGCAAAAGAACAATATGTGACTGTCTTATCAAAATTTCCCAGCGAGCCAGCAGCGTTTGAAGCACTCCTCAAGTATAGTCACCTATTGGCTATTCAGACAGATTATGAAAATGCCTTAAAAATCCTGAATGATAATTTGAATCGTTTCAAATCCCAAAATCAAAAATCTCAGTTGTATTTACAACTGGCAGCAGTCCATTATCTTGAGGGTGATTATTTTGCGGCCCGAAAAAGTCTAGAAACTATTCAATTGGTAAATATGCCCGATACACTGCGAGCCCGCTATTTATTTTATCTGGGAAATATCTATTTTAAAGAAATGAAACTTCAGAGTAGCGCGGAGCAATTTGAAAAATTACTGAAAGATGAGAATCTTAAGGTTGTCGGACAATCTTATCTGCCTGAAACCGAAAAACAGCTGGGTTATGTGTATCTGAAAAATAAGCAGTTTGACAAAGGCTGGTCAATCCTGCAACAGTATATTTCCACTTACCCTGAAGATCCGGGAATGGAGAATATCCTGGCAGATGTTTTTTATACCGCCCTCGAACTTAATCGTCCGGAGGAAAGTGAAAAAATTTACCGCAAATTGCTTTCAGAAACATCTGAATATGATCAAAGAGATAATTTGCTCTTTGCCCTTGCTCAGAATAGATTTCGACGGGGTGATTATACGAATGCAAGTATAAATTTTCAGGAGTTTCGAAATGATTATTATTGCTCCGCAAAAATAGACTCGGTACAGGAGTATCTTCATCTTATTCAATACTATTATCTTGCCGACCAAAAAACGGGCATGAGTAAGTTGGCCAACCTGGTCGGTCGGGTACTTACGGATGACGATAAACAGAAAATGAAACTGGATTTAGCCCGGGTTTACCTGTTATATCTGAATGATATGGAACAGGCGATTGAGTTGAGCCGGGAAATTGTGGCCGGTCAGGTGGATTCCTCTATGACCGGAGAAGCCTTGCATATCATGGCGGAGGCATATCGAAGAATTGCTGAATTACAACGATTTGAAGGTAAAAATGACCAGGAGATGCGTCAGCAGGGACTCAACACCTTCAAGCAGGCAATGAATTATGTCTCGTATATAAATCATCCGGATAGTCTTGCCTTAGCTTTTATTTTGGAGAGCATCGAGATTGAAAATATTCCGGCCGCTAAAAGAATTGAATTTTTGGAATTTTTTGTCAGCAGTTATCCTCAATCTTATCTCTCCGCAAAAGCAAATTATCTGCTTGCAAACCTCTATTTTGAGAGCCAGAAGATTGAACCCGCTTTACTGAAACTTAATAATTTGAAAACTGCTAAAGATTATCTTTTAGCCGGAAAGGCTTACTATCTGGCCGGAATGATTCAGTATGAACAGAAAAATTATGAACAGGCTGGGTTGGATTTGAAGGATTTTCTGTTAAATATCAGTGAACATCCCCTGCGGGCGAATGCTTTCGGATTATTGGCTAAAATATTCGAAAAACAGGAAGATTTTGAGGTTGCCGCCCAGTTTTGGGCTCGGCTGCGGCAGGATTATGACTATTCGGCAGCTGCAATCGCAGCAAAAAACCGTATTCCTGAGGTCTATCTTTTGGCAAATAAAAATCAGGAGGTAATAGGCTATACTGAACTGTTTTTGAGGGAAATGAGCACGGAAGATTTGTTACTGAGAGATCTGCAGGTGATTGAGGAACCAGAATTCTATTTCTATAATGGGAAGGCTTATTATAATCTGCAAGATTACCAAAACGCCCGAATCGTACTATTGGGTTATCTTGTTAATCAGGGTGTTGAAAAGAATCAGGATGAAGCTTTGATGCTCTTAGCGGAAATGGCACTGCAGCAGGGAGATTCCGATGCAGCTTTGTTACATTTACAGGTATTGGTAAAATCAGAATCCTCAGATTTTTTTCTTCAAGCCACTGCGAAAATGGCCGATATATATTTAGACCGGAAAGAGTATGAGGCTGCTCAGAAAAATTATACAAAACTTCTGACTAAAATTGGCGATTCGGAGGAGGGAATAGACTACCAGGCGAAAGAAATGATCTGTATGATAAATCAGGGTAATTTCAAGGCGTATGATGCCAGATTTGCTTCATTCAGTAAAAATTTTAAACGGCACCCTAACTATAACAATTATCTGGCAAGTTTTGAATTTGAGATCGGAAAATATTACTATCAGAAACAGAATTTTGATGCGGCAATTAAAAGATTTGATAAAGTAACCAGATCTTATAAAAAATCTGATTTTGCTGATGATGCGGACTATTACCTGGCCCTAACCTATACCACCCTGAACAAAGTTGATAAAGCAATGGATATTTTGTCCCGGTTTGCAGAAAATTATCCAGATAGTCCATTAAAGTCCAATATATATGTGTCGCTTGGCAATTTATATTATCGTGCCGAGAAACGGGAACTGGCGGTTGGATCTTTTCAAAAGGCGGTAGAGACAGCCACTACGCCGGAAACCCGGCAACTGGCGCTTTCGAACCTGATCTTAATCTATCGCGATCTGGGTTTGTGGGACGGCGTGCTGGCACAGGCCCGTATCTATGTGGAGGAATTTCCCAAAGCGGATGATCTCATCGATAAAAAAATTATTATGGGATCTGCAATGATTCAATTAAACCGCTATTCTGAAGCGGTAGATTTTCTAACTAATCTCAAGTTTGAAGCAAACAGTGATCAAGAGCCAGAGATTCAGTTTTATATCGGTGAAGCTTACTTTAATGCCGGTCAATATGAAAATGCCATTCGCGAATTTGTCAAAATTCCCTTACTTTCCAAACAGACCAAGTTACAATGGGAGGCAAGTGCTTTATATTACTCGGCACAGGCCTATGAAAAAATGGGACGAAAGTCCGATGCAATTCGGATGTATCAGGAAATTGTGGACCGACCTGGAATTCTAGTGGAGTTGAAGAGAGAGGCACAGAAACGAATCGAACGCTTGAAAGAATCTGGATGAATGAAAAAGTCTTTGGGATAAGAGTATGAAAATGTTTATATTACACTATCATAATTTCGGAGGAGATCGCATGAGAACTGTCATACTGTGGGTACTTCTCATCAGCATTGCAGCTTTTCTGATCCAGTGTGCAGGCACCAAACAGCTGACTCAGGATGAGTATGAACAGCTATCTCCCCAAGAAAAAATCACCTATTTAGAAAAGTATACCAAGAAAAATTCAACTGATATCCAATCAAAAAAGAAATTATATAAAGAATATCTGGATCTGAATATGGTTGAAAAAGCTCTGGGAGTCATGGAAGATATCATCAGACAGGATCCTTACCAGGCAGACGTGCAGTTCGAATATGGGGAAATAATGATTAAACGGGGTGAAACAATACCTGCATACCGTGCCTTCCGCGATGCTTTAAAATCGCCCGGGGGTACATCCTATTCTACAGGCGTTTCACGCTATTTGGGTGGAAAATATACCGTTCAGCAGATTACCAGCGGCCCTGCAGATGAAGCATTTCCGGTTTTTTCTTCGGATGGATCGAAGCTGTTATACCAGACCAACGAAAATGGTAATTGGGATATCACAGAAAGAAATTTAAATACTGGTGAAACCCGCATGGTGGTCAATACCCCGGCCGCCGAGGAACTTCCTTGTCTCAGTACCGATGGTCAGAAACTTCTCTACACCTCAAATGCTGATGATCGCAGACCGATAGATGATAAATATAAAGTGCGAGAAGTTTACCTGTTAGACCTGAAGAACGGTATTACAAAGAATCTTACGGAATCCGTGGCGGATGACTGGTTGCCTCGTTTTAGTCATAACGATGAACTCATCACCTTTGTGACCGAAAGAGGTGATCTAAGAAGCGTTCCATATACCGATAAACATAGTGATGTCTTTCGTATGGAGAGCGATGGAGATTTTCACACCCAGCTGACCAATGATGAAGCGAATAATGGGGGTGCCACCTTTGGTGCTGATGACAGCCATATATACTTTCACTCAAATAAGAATGGCTCCTATGATATATTCGTCATGAAAGCAGATGGGGCTCTTCCCATGATTTTGATCGAAAATCCGAATTCAAATGAGGTGAATCCGTTCGTTTCTGCGGATTCCCAGTATATCACTTTTTTTAGTGATCAGACCGGCAGTTATGAGATATATCGGGCCAGAATTGATGGAAGTGAAATCGAGAGACTGACCATGAGTCCTGCAAAAAATACGAATCCGGTCTTTTCTCCGGATGGTAAATTTATCGCCTATCATTCCGATCAAAACGGAAATTATGATATTTTTCTGATTAATCTACAGTCTACCAGTGAACCGACTGCCCAGGAACTGATTCGGCAGCTTGATGCCTTGCTCGGGAGTTGAGCCATCCATATAGAGTGATGTATATACCCCTGTCTCCAGACAGGGGTTTTTTATTTCAGGGCTTGGTGCTGAGAAGAATCAGAGATATCGGTTTATCAATCACTCGATTAAATATGCTATCAATGATTTTCCAGAGGGGAAAAGAAAGGTTTTTGGCCAGCAAATTGAAATGAAGGCGATTGAGAACTTTATTACAATTTTTAGATATTTTGTGAGGCTTGAATCCAGCGGTTCTGGTCAGATCGGTTAAACTGGCCTGGTCGAAAGAGTGGAAATGTGAATGGGTTGGAGTGGGGCGGTGACAATGAACGCAAATTTGAAATGAAATTTTTTCTTTATACGGGACGGAAATGAGAAGTTTTCCACCTTTTTTTAATAAAGCAAAGACCTCCCTTAATACCTGCTCGGGTTTCTGAAGATGTTCAACAACCTCCGCCATAATAATCAAATCAAAAGATTGCTCCCTGAATGGCAATTGATATGCATCTGCACAACAGGGGAAAGTAGGGGATTGGCTTCTGTCCCGAATCTTTTTAAGATTTCCCGCAGGAATATCCAACGGAAAAAAACGTGATTGGACTTTTTGAAGTTCGGGTAGTGCAAATCCGCCGCCACTCCCGATCTCCAGGACATTATGCTGTTTCTCAGGTTGAAAAAGGTGAAAAAATTCCTGGTACCGCCGGCGGATTTCTTGTCTCATAAATTTGTCGGGGTTAAAGAAATCGTAATACTCCCCGTCAAATTGATAATGTTTTATATGGTGGAAATTTTCTTGGGAATTTTTCATAATCATTGAAATTTTTAGTTTAATTTGGTCTCAATAATCCATTGCTACTTTGAAAAAGTCTGGATATTGCTTTACTCGATTAATCCTGTCCGACCCTATAATTAAAATACTAGGAATATTTTATCTGAATTATAGGTAAAATTCAAAGATTATTTCATAAACATAAAAAATACTGGTCGATTGAGTGGTTCTTAACTTGTTTTAGTGCTGCAGTGGTTATAAATTTTAGGTTTGTTGAGAGGAACATCATGGATTCGTTTAAGCTGGTTTCAAAATATAAGCCCACCGGAGATCAACCTGAGGCAATAGAACAGTTATATGAGGGAATAAGCGGAGATAAAAAATACCAAACTTTGCTGGGTGTCACCGGGAGCGGTAAAACATTTACCATGGCCAATGTAATCGAAAAAATTAACCGCCCCACTCTTATAATTTCTCATAACAAAACCCTGGCCGCCCAACTGTATGGAGAGTTCAAGCAGTTTTTCCCGCATAATGCGGTGGAGTATTTTATCAGTTATTTTGACTATTATCAGCCGGAAGCCTATATTCCTCAATCAGATACCTACATTGAAAAAGACAGTTCCATTAACGACGAAATCGAACGTCTGCGGCTAAAGGCGTCTGCAGCTCTCATATCGCGCCGTGATGTGATTATCATTGCCAGTGTTTCCTGTATCTATGGGATCGGTTCCCCGGAAGATTACCGTGAACTCATGGTTTTGATCAGAAAGGGGGAAAGATTAGTCCGACACCAATTATTTGGGAAATTAATTGATATTCATTACACCCGAAACGATATGAGTCCAGAGCGTGGAACCTTCCGGGTGCGGGGGGATGTCATTGAAATTTATCCGGCCTATGAAAAATATTCGGTGCGAATTGATACTTTCGGGGATGAAATTGAGAATATTGTCTATCTGGATATCACCTCCGGGGAAATTCTTGACGAGGTGGAACAAGTGATGATTTATCCGGCCAGTCATCACGTCACCACCCAGCAAAAAATGCAGCGTGCCCATCTAACTATTAAAGAAGAATTGAAGGAAAGGCTCGAGGAGTTAAGAACCCAGGGGAAGTTACTGGAGGCTCAGCGTCTTGAACAAAGAACAAACTTTGACCTGGAAATGATCCAGGAAATCGGTTACTGTTCAGGGATTGAAAACTACTCCCGGCATATTTCAGGAAGAAATCCAGGAGAACCGCCCTATACTCTGATCGATTTTTTCCCGGATGAT
Organism: bacterium; assembly: GCA_020350205.1. Taxonomy (GTDB): domain Bacteria; phylum Calditrichota; class Calditrichia; order RBG-13-44-9; family RBG-13-44-9; genus RQOF01. The sequence continues at coordinate 2,333,535 of CP070707.1, read as the reverse complement.
TTCCTGTGCATCATCGATGAATCCCATCAGACCATTCCCCAGCTTCATTCTATGTACAACGGGGATTTTTCCAGGAAGAGAACTCTTGTGGAGCATGGTTTCCGATTGCCCAGTGCCCTGGACAACCGACCGTTGAAATTTGATGAGTTTATGGCCAAAATGAACCAGATGGTTTTCGTATCAGCCACCCCGTCTTCCTATGAAATTGAGATAAGCGGGGGAGTGGTAATTGACCAGGTTATTCGTCCCACCGGTCTGATCGATCCGGAAATCGAAGTGCGTCCAACCAGGGGACAGATTGATGATCTCTATGAAGAGATCAATCAACGTGTCACACGCCAGGAACGGGTACTGGTATTAACACTGACTAAACGTATGGCGGAAGATCTTACTGACTACCTGCAGAATCTGAACGTCAAAGCCCAGTACCTGCATTCTGAAATTGACTCTCTGGAACGTGTCGATATCTTGCGTGATCTCAGGCTGTCTGAATTTGATGTTCTTATCGGCATAAATTTATTACGGGAAGGTCTGGATCTTCCGGAGGTTTCGTTAGTGGCGATACTGGATGCTGATAAGGAAGGGTTTTTACGCTCGGAGGTATCCCTGTTACAGATTTCAGGGCGTGCAGCCCGCAACGTTAATGGCAAGGTTATTTTTTATGCGGATGCAATTACAAGGTCGATGCAAGTCACGATGGATGAAACGGCAAGGCGGCGCCAGAAGCAACTGCAATATAATTCGGAGCACGGAATTGAACCTAAAACCATTCAAAAATCTGTGGAGGAAATTCTCAAAACAACTTCCGTAGCAGATGTGAGAACTAAATATAAGACCAAGAAGGATGTTCGTCAATATGACTATATGGATCGCTATACCGGTCTTCAACTGGTAGAACAATTGGAAAAGGAGATGAAAAAAGCTGCTGAGAACCTTGAATTTGAAAAAGCCGCTCAATTACGCGATGAGATTAAAAAGCTGAAGGGTAAAATTGACTAATGCGGTCCTATTTATTGTTTTTCTGTATCTTTTCCCTGATTCTTTTCGTGCACAAATGTTCAAATGCGTCTGAAAATAACTCGGATCTTCAGTCTCTCCTCATAGATGGCAAAGAAGAGATTTATCACTTCCATCTTGATAAAGCGATTCAAACTTTTCAGAAAGTGCAGGAAAGATTTCCGGAATATCCCCATGGGTATTTTTATGAATCGTATATATATGCCATTTTATATTCCCAAGACCGCACCAACAAAGATATGGATTCCCTGCTTCAAAGTAGCGTCAGACTTGCTCTGGAGATCGGGGAATCGTACAAAGAAAAATATCCTCTGGAACCGGAAGCATTTTATTATTTGGGAGCTACGAACGGTATCCTGGGTATTTACCATGTCCTTAATTCCAGCTATGTAAAAGGCTATATTCATGGGAGACGGGGTAAAAATTATTTAGAGGATGCGGTCTCGTTGGATTCGACCTACTATGACGCTTATCTGGGATTGGGTATTTTTCATTATTATGTTGATCTTTTGCCAGGAATTCTTAAGTTTTTTGCAGGTATTCTGGGGTTTCATGGAGACAGGGAACAGGGGATGCAGGAAATCCGACTGACCGCTACCCAGGGTCAATATTTTAAAATTGAAGGTGAATTCACCTTTGCGGTATTTCGGTATTTTATGGAGGGGGACAAGCATAACAGTCTGCAAACTTTTAAAAAACTTCACCTTGAATATCAGGATAATCCGGCATTGACTCTGTTAATCGGATACCATTATCGTCGGCATGGTCAAATTACTCTGGCCGAAAGCTACTTTAGATCTGTTCCGGAGGAATATATCGGGATTCTGCCGCAAATTATTGTTATGAAATATTATAATCTGGGTGTTTGTTATTATCGCCTAAATCAATTCGAAAAAGCGAATCAATATTTTAACCGATTGTTGGATACCTCCCTTCGCAAATCTCAATACTATCAGGCAGCCATCGCTTATTACAAAGGTATTCTGGCAGCACTGCTATCAAAACCGGAAGAAGCGGACTATTATTTTCAAATGATTTATGAAAATAAGGAAACCCAGTACTGGTATAATATTTCCAGAATTCACACGGAGCTCCCCTTTGATACGGTCATGCGGATCTATCTGGAGGCAAGTAATAATGTCTATTCATTTCAGAGAAAAAAGGCTCAGCCACAAATCGAATGGTTAGTCGGGCAGCTGGAACAAAATCCCCGAACCTATCACCAAACCTCCATGGAATATCTCATCAGGGACCTCCAGGCCCGTTATTATTTTCAGGGGGGTCGGATTTCAGAGGCAAAAGAAATTTATGAAATGATCATCGCGGACATAAATCACTTTAAGGACGAGTTTCATCGAGCATGGGTATATATTGCTTATGCCAGGGTATTGCGTGAGTTAGAAGAATGGTCGATGTCCGAAACAATGTTAAAAAAAGCTGGAAATACCGGTGATGAATACACCCTGCTCATCATTGAAAGAGAGAAATATATTTTAAAAAACCTGCAAAGTCACCGAAAATCATAGGAGACTCCATGAATGTTTTGGTTCTTGGTAGCGGCGGACGCGAACATGCGTTGATCTGGAAAATTCAACAATCCCCTCAGGTTGAGGAAGTATATGCTATACCAGGCAATGGTGGAATTGCTGGTATCTCCAAAGTGGCAAACATTTCTCTGAACAACTTTGATATGATTCGCAAATTTATTGAGGATAGGGAAATTGATGTAACTATTGTCGGTCCGGAACAGCCATTGGTGGAGGGTATTGTAGATTATTTAGAATCTCATGGTTTGCAGGTATTTGGCCCGTCCGCTGCAGGTGCCAAATTGGAGGGAAGTAAAGTCTTTGCAAAAAACTTCATGAAGCGGCATGGGATACCCACTGCCGAATATGCAGAATTTTCCGAATACGAGCATGCACGTCGCTACCTGCAGAAACAGCAAGATGGGCCAATAGTGGTCAAAGCGGATGGTCTGGCTGCCGGGAAGGGCAGTATAGTCTGTGCAAATATCCGGGAGGCGGAGTCCGCAATCAGGGTAATCATGCAGGATGAAATTTTTGGAAAAGCGGGACATCAAATTATCATTGAAGAATGCATGAGCGGCGAAGAAACCAGCCTGTTTGTGGTTACTGATGGAAAAGACTATGCATTGTTATCGCCGGCACAGGATTTTAAGCGGGCCCTGGATGACGATGAGGGAAAAAATACCGGAGGCATGGGAAGCTATGCACCGACTCCTGTTTTTTCTTCTGAATTGCAATATCGGGCCATCAGCCAGATTGTTGAACCTGTCTTGGAAGGCTTAAAGGTGGATGGAATTCGTTATTGCGGAATGTTATATGTCGGCCTGATGTTAACTGAAACCGGGCCTAAAGTAGTTGAGTTTAATTGCCGGTTTGGCGATCCTGAAACACAGGTGGTTTTGCCGCTGCTGGCCACTGATATTATGGATATCTTTCATGCCACGGTATCAGGAAAATTAGGGGAGATTTCAATTCAGTTGAGATCAGAATATGCAGTTTGTGTTATTGCTGCTTCTGGCGGATACCCGGATGCGTATCAAAAGGGAAAAAAGATTAATGGGCTGGAGAACCTGGACCAGGATGTACTAATTTTTCACGCGGGGACTGAAAGAAAAGCCGATCAGATCTTCACGAGCGGGGGACGTGTACTGGGAATCACAGCTACGGCAAATACTTTACATGGTGCCATCCAGAAGGTTTATAAAAATATTTCAAAAATACATTTTGAGGGTATACAATACCGCCAGGATATCGGGAGCCGGGTACTTAAAACCTACTTTTCTTGAACGTGGAATTACCGAAATCCGGAAAAAAAATTGGCAGGAACCGGAATTGATCACACTCCCTTAGTTGTGCATTTTTGATATTGTCTCCCATCAAAATCAATTTAAAAGAGGTTCTTTTATGAAAATTCTAATAACAGGAGGCGCCGGTTTTATCGGATCTAATGTCGCAGACCGCTATATTGAGTTGGGGCACGAAGTCGTGGTGATAGATAATCTTATTACCGGAAAAAAAGAAAATATTCCGGCTCAGGCAAAGTTTATTGAAATGGATATTCGGGATAGCCAAATCGGTGACGTATTTAAAAATGAGAGACCGGATATCGTAAATCATCATGCGGCTCAAATGGATGTGCGAAAGTCTGTTTCGGATCCCATTTATGATGCGAATGTCAATGTAGTAGGTGGATTGAATCTTTTGCAGAATTGTGTAAAATATCAGGTTAAAAAATTTATTTTTGCCTCCACCGGGGGTGCCATTTATGGTGAACAGGATTATTTCCCTGCCGATGAAAAACATCCATTACGACCCCTTTCCCCATATGGAATCACAAAACTTACCACCGAGAAATATTTGTATTTTTACAACCAGACCTATGGGTTGAATTATACAGTCCTGCGTTATGCCAATGTTTATGGTCCCCGTCAAAACCCACACGGCGAGGCAGGCGTAGTAGCGATATTTTCTGAAAAAGTCTTAACTGATCAACAACCGGTTATTAATGGCGATGGTCTGCAAACCCGTGATTATGTATTTGTGGGAGATGTTGTAAAAGCAAATGAAATGGTCCTGATCCGTGGTGAGAACAGTATATATAATATTGGTACAGGTATTGAGACAAATGTCAATGAGTTGTTTCAGATGATTGTAAAAAAATCAGGAAAAAGTATTCCTGAAAAACATGGAGAAGCGAAACCGGGAGAACAACTGCGCAGTGTGCTGGATTATTCCTTGATAAAAAATAAGCTCAGTTGGGAACCAGCCGTTGACCTGGCGGAAGGAATTACCCAGACTGTTGGCTTCTTTAAATCAAAATATGAGAATTAATATTGGAAATGGTATGGGAAGTTCTTACTTTTCCTATAAAACAGGTTTGGTATGAAAATAACCACATTTATGACAGAATTAAAATCCGATAATTCGGTGGATATCCCACCGGAAGTGCGAGATAAGCTGGATGTCAAACCCGGTGACAAGGTAGAAATTACCTTAAGAAAAGTAAAATCTAAACGTCTTGAGATCCTGATCAGTGAAAATCCGCTTTACAAAATCATAAAATTCTCAGACGGTTAGGAGGTCGGGCATGAAAATATTTATGGATGAAATTGCCTGGTTGATTTTATCTGACAAACAGAACCCAAATCATGCCGGCATGAAAGAACAATTTAAGTATCATCTGGATGCCGGTCATAGTTTTTATACGACGAACATTATTGTAGGTAACGTTATTTCGAAAATTAAAATAAATAGAGATTCAGTTCAGGCAATAAAATACTCAGAAATACTGGAGGAAGCCTGGTTAGGGACTCATCTTCGGTACTTGTGGATTGGTCGTCGAACTCAAAAAGATGCACTGAGACTTTTTAAAAAATTTCCGGATATTTCTTTGTCGTTATTTGACCTTGCCAATGTCGTACTCATGAATCGGCGTAATATCCGATTTATTATGACCACTAATCATGCCTACAGTAAAATGGGCTTCAAAATTGTGCCTGAATGAGTTGAGCTAGTGTTATGGCGATTATAGACCAGATTATTGAAAATAAGCAGACCCGGGTTATCGGTTTTATTGGTGGCAAGGGCAGAAATTTTTTGTTAAATCAAGTAGCGAGTGAACTCGCACATGCGGGTCAGAAAGTTATAATAACAAATATTGAAAAGGATATTCTTCCACCTTCCGGTAAAATTATCTATCACAAGGATGAAAAAACCCTGCTGTCTGATATCAAAAAGGGAATAAAGACTAATCCGATCGTCTATGTTGGAACCGAGATTCAGGATCACTTTGTTCGCGGATTAACCCTGAACGGAATTCGTAAACTTAAGTCCGAACATTCCCAGGACTATCTATTGTTATTGTTGGGAAGTGAAAAAAAATATAGTCTTTTGAGCAACAAAGATATCACTAAAATCTGCAAATTGAACCTGCTGGATCAGCTGATTTACTGTTTCCAGCTTGACCTCATCGATCAGCCTTTAGATCATTCAAAAATGGGAAATGCATTGGAGATTGTCGAGCATTTTCCTCAATTTAAAAGCGATAATCTCTTTTCCCAGGATTTCATCTTCAATTACCTGACGAGTGCGGAGAACGGGGCATACCGATTATTCCAGCAGAAGTGGCCGACCTCTTTAGTATTTACCGATATTAACAACCTGTTGCTGGAAAACCGGTCTATTAATCTGGCCCGGGATCTGTTATCGAAAAAAATACAGAAAATTTACCAGTCCAACCTGAAAGATAACAGTCTCAAAAGGATTCCACATAAATGAATAAGAGTCGGTCAGTGCTGGTTATTGGCGGCGGTTTGTTCGGCTCCGCTATCACAGTCTTTCTGGCACGAGCAGGGATAGATGTTATTTTAGTTATAGATCCCCTCGAAGCCGAGCTCCGTCATAATCTGTGCTTTTCTGATATTATTGCAACCGGCAAGAAAAAAATTGAGCAGATTCAGGCGTCCTTGATCGATGAATCCCGATTGTCCGAATATCAGGAAGAATCTCTCTCTAAATCCTGGGAAAAGGCGATCAGATATTTGCTGAATGATAGAACCGTACCGGTGTTTTTTAAGAAAGATTTTCCAGATTTTTTGGGGCTTTTAAATCCGGCTGTTATCGTTGCTGCACAGGAAGAAAAGACCATCTCATTTTCTGACCATAGTGCCGGCTTGGTTATGGGTCTGTATCCATTTTATGAATCTAACACTGAGTGCCAATTGTTAATTGAAACTCGTTCAAATTATCATGTGGGGCAGATTATTCCGGATGAACCCCTGCAAAACGCTGAATTTGATTTTCATCTTTTTAAGCAGCCCTTTCAGCAAATTCATGCGCCCCTGGAAGGAATTTTTACCAGCCTCAAGAATATCGGAGATCCGGTTTCCGTCGGGGAGCCCATCGGTTTAATCACAGGGATTGAAATCAGATCACCTTATGCGGGTCAAATCTGGGGTTTGCTTCACAGCGGACGTATTTTATTCTCCAAACAACCCATGGCGCTGGTCTATGAGGGAATGCCCCATCAGGGATATCGATACTTTGATTTTAAACAGATTGCGGTGGCCGGGAGTGTCTTGAAAGAAATTCTTTATTATTTCAGCTAAGAAATGGATACTTTTTTAATGTCATATAACCCCGTTTAAGTCACATCTACAATTCAGATTGAAACTAACTTAATCACCAGCATTTTTAACAGGTAGGGATATGAATATTTTAAAACATCTGGAATCTTTTTTCGTGTTTGCCGGAAATCTCATTTGGGGTTACCCTCTGATGGTGTTATTGGTGGGAACCGGATTGTGGTTGACTCTTGCGCTTCGTGGATTGCAGTTCAGGTATTTATGGCATGCCCTGTATCTGGCCCTGATTAAAAGAAAGGAAGAGGGAGATGAGCCGGGGGATATTACCCATTTTCAAGCGCTCATGACGGCGCTATCTGCAACTGTTGGAACGGGTAATATCGCCGGCGTTGCCACAGCGATTGCAGCCGGAGGTCCGGGTGCCCTTTTCTGGATGTGGATCACGGGACTGGTGGGCATGGCCACTAAATATGCCGAAGCCGTACTAGCGGTGAAGTATCGGGTCAGGGACAAATATAATACCATGAGTGGTGGACCGATGTATTATATCTCCAGAGGGATGGGCCTGAAATGGCTGGGAACGGTATTTGCTATCTTTGCGGCTATAGCTGCTTTCGGTATTGGAAATATGGTGCAATCGAATTCCGTGGCTGATGCAGTGCAGGCCACATTTCATATCCCCGTCTATGTAACAGGTTTGATCCTGATGGTAGCAACCGGGCTGGTGATTCTCGGTGGAATAAAGAGCATCGGCCGGGTAACAGCTTTTCTGGTACCTGTCATGATTGTTATTTATATGGGGGGAGCACTGGTAATTATTATAATGAAAGCAAATCTGATCCCTGCTGCCATCGGATTAATCATTAAATATGCCTTTACCCCAACTGCTGCTACCGGGGGTTTTTTAGGTGCCGGGGTCATGTTGACCATTCGCATGGGAGTAGCCCGGGGGGTATTTTCAAATGAATCGGGATTGGGAAGCGCACCCATTGCCGCTGCAGCTGCCCAGACCAAGCACCCGGTTACACAGGCCCTGGTATCCATGACCCAGACTTTTATTGATACAATTATCGTGTGCACCATGACAGGGCTGGTTCTAATCCTGACCAACTCCTGGGATATCGGCAAAACAGGTGCAGAATTAACATCTATTGCGTTTTCCAAAGGACTACCGGGAAACTGGGGTAACAGTATCGTGGCAATTGGTCTGATCTTATTTGCTTATTCCACCATGCTGGGTTGGAGTTATTATGGAGAGAAATCGGTAGAATATCTCATGGGTGAAAAAGCGGTTCAACCGTATCGACTGGTCTTTGTCCTTTTTGTGGGGATAGGTGCCCTGTTAAAACTAAATCTGGTATGGGCTCTGGCAGATGTCTTCAATGGCTTAATGGCCTTGCCTAACCTGATTGCCTTATTAACTCTTTCACCGGTCATCGTCAGGGAAACCCGAAACTACTTTAGCGATAACCAACTGTATGGTAAAAAGAATTAAAAATGAGACTATTGACTATTTATATTGTGATTTATGGTAGCTATTTTTTCTCCCTTAATCGTTTCTGTACTGCCGGGCTCTCCAGTTCACGGATGGCATCGGAAGCAATCCAGCGGGAGGTTTTTGAATCAATATTCCGGATATTGTAGGCAGTTTTCAGTGCATCTTTATTGAGCGTCAGGTTACGCTTTCCGATATGTCGTAACGCCCAGTTTACGGATTTTTTTACAAAATTTCTTGGATCTGTGGAAGCCCCTTCAATGACCGGGAGCAGTTTTCTGAATTTTTCATCAGGGGCTTCTTTATCATGCCAGGCCAGGCAGGCAATGAGTGTAAAAGCTGCCCGTCTGACAAACTCTTCTTCCCGCTTAGACCAGTCTAACACTTTTTTCCAGGCCAGGGGGACTTTATCAAAAAGATTCATGCAAACCTGGTCACAGACATCCCAGGAATCAAAATCTTTAACCCAGGTTTCCATCTGGGATTCGGTTATTTGATGGGGTTCGGCTATGAGTGCCGCAACGATCCTTGCCTCAGCTATACCTGTTTCCCATAATTCCAGTGCTAAAGGATGGTTTTTTTTAGTCTGTCTGGCTATTTTCCTCATAATCGGCACGGATACACCCAGGCGGTTATTAATGGTCATTCCAAAACGGGCCATTCCCTCCAAATTCTCCGGACGGGCTTCTGCCCTTAACAGATCCAGTACCTGCTCTATTGATGGTGAGGGCGGCCTATTTTTCATGCCTCGTTTGTCCAATATTTCATATTCTTTCAAGACTTGAAGAATTTATGTTTATTCATACTTCTAAATATAAGTGCCTGTCTTTGCCATTCAACCATATCTGAGGTTCAATTTGTATTAAATATCCGCGCAGGAATAAGGGAAGCGATGCCTGGGTATTATAAATTTACTCATCTTCAGGTTCTCTCCACAGCCTGTTCTGGTTCATCTTCAAATTGTCCTAGTTTTCTCAATACCGCTGTCTCCAGATCACTCAGCATGTCATACAGAACCGGGACAATGACCAGGGTAAAGGAGGTAGAGAAAAATAAACCGAAGATGACAGCGACTCCCATATTGCTCCACCACTGAGAACTTTCAGCTCCGAATTGAATAAACTTTGTAAAATCACCCTTAAACAATCCGATAAAATCGATATTTATTCCGGTGGTAAGCGGAATAAGTCCTAAAATTGTTGTGATAGCGGTCAGGATAACCGGTCGCAAGCGCATTTTACCCCCCTGTATGATAGCATCGACTTTCTCAACCCCACGTTTCCGCATTTGCTGGATAAAATCGATCAATACTATGGCGTTATTCACTACCACACCTGCCAGTGAGATGATTCCGATACCAGTCATGATGATACCAAACGGTTTAAAGGTAATCAACAGACCAAAAAATACCCCGAAGAAAGATAGAAAGACGGATACCATAATAACGAAGGGCAGGCTTACTGAATTGAATTGCGTAACCAGTACAAAGAAAATAAGCAGCAGCGCGATCATAAATGCTCTGCTCAGAAATTCGGAAGCTGCCTGTTGTTCGGTATCCTGACCGGCAAATGACATGGTATATTCAGCGGGCAGCTGATAATCTCGCAAGCGATCTTTAACATCTGCCAGCACTTCCGCCGAACTGCGACCAAATGCATCGGCGGTAATTGTAACGACCCGATCTCCATCGACATGGTTAATATTACTGAGGCCTGATGAAAAGTCAATAATCGCAAAATTGGCCAGTGGAATATGCTGGCCCTCATGAAAGACTGTCAAATTGAGTAGGTCAGTATAGCTCTGTCTAAAACTTTCGCTGAATCTTACGGTAATATCATATTCATCTTGTCCCAGCCGATACTTGGACGCTTCGGTCCCATTAATTGCAGTTCGAATGGTACTTGCAATGTGACTGGTATTCAAACCCAGTAAAGCAGCCTTTTCACGATCAATTCGAATGCGCAGTTCTGGTTTTCCCTGTTCAAAGTTATCCCGCAACTCCGTCAATCCCTCAACATCCTTTATCTTTCTCTGGATATTAGACGAAATATTTTCCAGAATTTTAAAATCCTCCCCTTTAATCTGGATTTCTACGGCACTGCCTGTTGGGGGGCCTTCCTGGGGTTTAGTTACGTCAATCCGTGCGCCCGGGATTCCCTCTACCTTATGTTTAACCTCATCCAGGGTCCGGAAAGAGTTTTGTTCTCGTTCATGTTTTTCAAGAAAATCAATGGTCACCTGGGATTTATGGGGTGTTCCACCTTCAAGTCCAAAACTAAACACATCAGAAACATTGCCCACCTCGGTTACAAAATGTTCCATGTCGGGTGTATCCTTAATCCGCTCTTCAATTTCACGAACAATTCCATCGGAGGTTTCCAGGCGGGTTCCGATAGGTGCTTCAACTTTAATCCAAGCCTGGGTTGGTTCCAGATCCGGGAAAAATTCAACACCATGATTAAAAATACCGAACAGTATTAACATGATCAAGAATGCAGTCGCTGTCAATCCCATAGTTTTCCAGCGATTTTTCAGAGCCCAGGTTAGGGTTTTTTCATACTGTCCTATGAGCCGATTGAGTAACCGGTCACCGGGAAGTTCTTTCATTTTCGCATCCAGTTTCATAAAAGAGGAGGAAAGTGCCGGATTAAAAATGAAAGCTACGAAAAGAGACGAACTCAATGTAATTATCAGCGTGATGGGAAGATAACTCATAAATTCACCGACAATTCCGGGCCAGAAAATGAGCGGACTAAAGGCGAACAAGGTGGTTAAAGTGGAGGTCAAAACCGCCAGAGCGACCTCGGAACTGGCTTCACGAGCAGCTTTCATGAGGGATTTGCCTTCCTCGTGATGCCGGTAAATATTTTCCACGATCACGATGGCATTATCCACCAGCATCCCCAGAGCCAGTATCAGGCTAAACAGTACAATCATATTAAGAGTGTAACCTAACATACTGATCACAATGAATGATATCAGCATGGACAAAGGTATGGCGATACCAACCAGCAGACCGTTACGAGCCCCCATAAAGAAGTAAAGCACGGCTATGACTAACAACAGTCCGGCAATAATATTGTTTTCCAGGTCATTTACCATGGAGCGAATTTCTTTTGATTGATCTGCCAGAATCACATAGTTCGTTTTCGCTGGAAATTTAGGTTCGTAGGAGGTTAGAATTGCTTTAACTTCATCAGCAATCCGAATGATATTCTCTCCGCTGCGTTTTTGTATCGAAAGTGTAACGCTTGCTTCCTTATCTAACCGGGAGTAACTCGTCTGGTCCTCATATCCAAATTCAACGTCAGCCAGATCATTCACATACACGGGATACCCGTCGATAGTTTTGACCACAACCTGTTTAATTTCTCCGATATTATCAAACTCTCCCGGGATTCGTACTGTGTATTTCAGGTTTCCGCTCTCAACAGATCCGCCCGGTATGGTCATGTTCTCCAATCGAATCGCACTGATGATGTCATTTACCCCTATATTATAGTATTTTAACCGACTCGGGTTTATATTAACTTTTACTTCCCGCTCCAGTCCTCCGGAGATATTAACATCCAGTACCCCTGTTATCTGCTCGAATTTGTCCTGAAGATCTTCTGCAATTTTCTTTAGACGTACCAGTGACTGTTCACCTACAATACTGACCAGCATGATTGGAATATTTTCAAAATTAATTTCCTGAATAATTGGCTCTTCAATATCATTGGGTAGATCTGGTTTTGCCTGATCAACTTTTTCCCGAACCTTCCGAACCGCTTCATCGATATCCATATCGGTTTCAAATTCAACCGTCAGGGTCGTCGAACCCTCATTACTGGTCGAAATCATTTTCTTGATCTTGGTGATTTCTTTTAACTTATTCTCAATGGGTTGTGCTACCAGTGTTTCCATATCACCAGGTGCAACACCGAGATATGGAACGGCAACGATTACTACCGGTTGTTTAATCTGAGGAAAAGATTCTACTGCCAGATTAGCATAAGAAATGAAACCGGCGAGAATGACGATAAAGAGAAGCACAAACACACTTATTTTATGTTTAAGGAACCAGTTAATAAATTTCATATTTTCCTCTTAAATATCTTTGGTAAACCGTCTAAGTATCTATGCCATCTAATTTTTTTCAATTATTAGTAAATCCCCTTCGGTTAATTCCTGCTGTCCGGAAATAACCAATTGCTGATTGGGGTTTAATCCATCCACCAGGACACTGTCCTGATAAATCGCCAGAAAGTTCAGGGGGGTTCTTAACGCCTTGCCATCGTCCGAAACCACAAAAACATAACGTCCGGTTTCTGATTCAATCACTGCGTCCAGCGGTATGACAATTTGATCCGTATAAGAACGTCTCAAAACCTTTAAATTGGCAATCATTTCCGGTGCAAGCTTTCGCTCCGGATTGGGTATTTTTAACTCAATCTGGAATGTCCGGCTGCTCGGATTGATGCTTTTATTAATGAACGAGACTTCACTTTCCATTTCCAGATTCGGGAATGCATCAAAGGAAATCATGACCGGTGTACCCATTTTAATATCATTCATAAAGCGTTCTGCAATGCCGGCAGAGATTTTCATGTAAGCATTATCGATGAAATCAAAAATCGGTGTATTCGGCATCGTATATGCACCTAGATCATACATTCGGTCATTGACATAACCATTCAAGGGAGCCGTAACGGTCAGCTTGGAATGGCGGGCTTTATTCAGTTCATATGCTGCCCGGGCACGTTCCAGGCCATATTTTGCCACCAGGTATTCATTTTCTGAAATGGCCCGTTTATCATAAAGCACTTTTTTGCTACCATAATCCAACTCAGCCTGATTTAGTGCTGCTTTGGCCTCATCATAACTGGCTTCAATAATTTTATTTTCAATGATAGCCAATGTATCTCCTGCCTGTACAATACTCCCTTTATCTTTTACGATTCTCCGCAGGGTTCCGGCTTCTTCCGCAATGATGTATACTCGATTTCGTGCTGCAACTGTGCCTGTGAGTTGCAGATATTCTGAAAATGGTTTGGGTTTCAGAGTCCAGGTT
>CP070707.1:2295461-2319761 GCA_020350205.1 bacterium | reverse complement strand
CAGTTCGAATTTTCCAATCCTGCGGTCTGCAGCTCCGGTAAAAGTTCCCTTTTCATGACCGAATAGTTCTGATTCCAGAAGGGTTTCTGGAAATGCTGTACAATTTATGGCCACGAAAGGCTCCCCGGGAAAGGCACCATTATGATGAATAGCTCTGGCCACCAGTTCTTTGCCCGTTCCACTTTCTCCTAGGATGAATACCGGGGTATGGTTGGCAGAGGTTGAGATAGAGCCGATCAGTTTATATATATCATGCATTAATGGCGTGTTACCAATCAGATGGTTACGTTTGCTGGTGTCTATTTCAAGGGAGAATTCGGAAACTTTGGCACTACCGGTGCTCACCAAGGCCTTTTTTATTTCTTCCCGGATGGTGTTAACCGACAGCGGTTTCATCAGATACTGAAACGCTCCCAGTTTCATGGCCTGAATAGCGGTCTCCATAGTGCCCTGACCGGTAATTACAATAACCGGTACACCATAATCATGCTCTTTGATTTTTTTAAGGGCTTCGAGGCCATCAAGTTGCGGCATGTTGATATCCATAAAGATCATGTCCGGAGTCTGCTTCTTAATGAGTTTAAGAGCCTCGATTCCGTCCCGGGCTTCCTGAAATATATAACCATCTTTTTCAAGGACCTCCCGGAAAGCGTAAAGAATTTTTTCATCATCATCAACAATCAGAATCTGGCGGTTTTCCATTTAAACTCCGGTTTTCTTTAGGGGTAAATAGATGCTGAAAGTGGTACCTTTTCCCTTTTCACTGTTAACTTTTATCAATCCTCCGTGGGAATTGATGGTGCGTTTCACCATCACCAATCCCAGTCCGGTTCCTTTGGCCATGGTGGTAAAAAACGGATCAAATAAACGTCCCATGATTTCCGGTTTTATACCCATTCCTCTATCATTTATTTCAATAAGAACGCAAGAGTCTCCCTCGCGAAAAATTATTTCTGATTTTTCAGTAAATTCCTGGGAAACTGAGTCTCTGCCAGTCATATTTACGGGCATATCACGTAAAATTTCCTGAATGGTAAACTTTTTAGCAACCAGTGTAATTTCCCTTTTAGCGCTTCTTCTGGGATTTGCTGCGATAGCATTGATAGCATTCAGGATTAAATTGATAAATACCTGCTTCAAATGCATTCTGTCAAACTCCAGAACCGGTAAGTCAGGTTCCAGTTGTCTGATCAGTTTGATACGATGTTTGCTGATCTGAGCCTCTAAAAAAGAAATACTTTCTTCCAGCACCGCATTGATATGGCCGGTTGTGAAGATGACAGGCGAGGGGCGGGAGAAGTTCAATAATTGGCTGACAATATTTTCCATATGCTGTATGGAACTAAGCGCAACTTTTAATGACTTGTTTTCAGATGCTGTGAGATGAGGAGATTCAAGCTGGAGTTCCAGGATCATTCGGATCGAAGTCAGAGAATTTCTGAATTCGTGTGAGATAATTGCGGAAATTTCTGCCAGAGCCATTAGTTTTTCAGTCTGAATGGTTTGTTTCTCCAGTATTTTTTGCTGGGTTATATCTCTGGATACCCCTACGACCCTATTAATTTTATTATCCA
Organism: bacterium; assembly: GCA_020350205.1. Classification (GTDB taxonomy): domain Bacteria; phylum Calditrichota; class Calditrichia; order RBG-13-44-9; family RBG-13-44-9; genus RQOF01. The sequence continues at coordinate 2,318,187 of CP070707.1, read as the reverse complement.
CATCGTAAATTGGCGCCAGGGAACTCTGAATAAATCGTTCACCTTCCGGTTGGGGAAACGCCCATTCGAATATTACACTTTCTCCCTGCAGTGCTTTTTCGAGAAACTTTTCATGAATTATTCTTTCCCGGGGAGCAAAAATTTCTTGGAGGGTTTTGCCAATTAGATCAGCAGGATTATTACCCAGTCTTTCTACTAAATTACCATACATTTCAATAAGTTTCTGTTCCCTGTTCAGAGTAAAAACAGTATCGTCCAGTGAATTTACCAGCAGGCGAAGATGTTCCTCGCTTGCCTTCAAGGCTTTTTCCATTCGGCTTTTTTCGGTGATGTCGATTCCCAATTGCAGCACTAACACCGTTCCGTCTGTGTCGGTGTAAGGATAATTAAATATTCGATATCTCCGACCATCAGAATGGGTTTCCTCAGCTTCATGGGGCTTACCTGTCTCAAACACTTTAAAAGCATTACAATGATGGCAGGGTTGATCAAGGCTGTGAAGGATCTCGTAACAGGGGCGATCGCCCGGGGATCCAAATTGATCCCTGAAGTAACGGTTGGCGAATCGTATTCGGTAATCCGGGTCCTGCAGATGTATGGCAGCAGGAATTTCATCCAGTACCGAATATAATCTTTTGCGTTCTAATTCCAGTTCATCTTCAATTCGTTGACGTTCCACAATTTCAGCATGCAGAGCCGCATTTGCTTCAGAAAGTTCCCGGGTACGTTCGCTTACCCTTTCTTCCAGTTTTTCCTTTGAATTTCTTAATTCTTGCTCCAGCTTTTTTTGCGCACTGATGTCTCGGACAATTCCGGTAAAAAAGGTTTGAGTTCCCAGGTTCCAGGCAGAAAGTGATAAACCAACCGGGAATTTACTGCCGTTTTTTCTTAAACCCGTCAATTCTACTGTTTTTCCTATAATATGGGCATTTCCTGTGGTCACCACTCGTTTTAAAGCTCTCCGGTGCTTTTCCCGGTATTCTTCCGGAATAAGCTGGGAGATAGTCTTGCCCAGCATGTGTTCCGCCGCATGACCAAATATTTTAGTAGCGGCCTCATTCCAGAATACCACCCTCCCGTTCGAATCGATATTGATCACTGCATCGCTGGCACTCTGTGCTACCACCCTGAATTTCCTTTCGCTGTTTTCCAAAGATTCCAGGGTGCGGCTGTTTACCAGGGCAATTGTGGCCAGTTCGGCAAAGGCCGTAGCCATTCTCTTATCGTTTTCAGAAAATCCCCCTGGCTTGTTTGCCAGTCCCAGCAAACCCAGCACTTTTTTTTCAGCCAGCAAGGGGGCGAACAGAACATTTTTCAATACAACATGTCCCTCCGGTAGGAACTGCGTAAACTCACTGCGCTGAAAATGGTTTTCATAACAGGTTTCCCCTTTTTGATATACTTTCTCACGCAGACCCCGGATCGGCATGGGAAGATTTTGATCCACGGTGCAGTCCTCGCCACCTGAATCCAGAAACAAAACTTCGTTTTCCGTTCCGTCATCAGATAACATGGCGACATAACCAGCCTGGGCGCCGATCAGTTCCTTACAGGAATTAAAAATTTCCCGGGCTGTATCCTGGAATTCACGCTGCTCCAAAACCGTTCGCGCTCCCTGCAGTAAGGCGGTCACTTCTGTTTCCCTCTGTTTGGAAAGGAGTAAAGCATCGCGCAATTCTTTTTCTGTCAGGAAACGTTGATAGTATTTTCCAACCAGGCGGCTGATGCTATCAATAAGTTCAAGGTCACTGTTTCCCGAAAGAATTTTTGGATCTTCAGCGATGGGGTTTTGGAAAAAAACCTCGATTTTTCCGATGTTTTTATTTTTGTGTTGTATCGGCTTACTGTAGTGATGCTCTGTTTCTCTAAACTCTGTTGAAACAAATGATTCATTTTCAACTGTGATACGGGCGGATGCACCCGGAGAACTTCCAACTCCCCGGGAGGTTAAATCGCTGATCTGTTGCAAAACCTGCTCAAGGTTGAGATCCGGTTGAACAATTAATTTTGAAACCTGGGATAAACAGTTCAGCGCTTTAACCCGGATCTCCAGATCATAGGTTTTATGGTGTAAAACAATTTTGGATTTTTCATGATCTTTTATTTCCAATCTCAACCTTTTATTGACTTCTCTGAGATCCCTGGTTCTTTCCTGTACCAGGGATTCAAGTTTTTCTCGAGCTTTCTGAAGAGCTTCCTGTGCCACCCTCCGGGCGGATAAATTGGCAATTACCGGACGCAATAAGAAAAAGTAGAGGGAGGGGATGGTGATTATTGCAAGTAACAGCGCATCCATCAGGGCAGTTCCGAAAATCGAAAGCTTGGGCCAGAGGTGTAATAGAATCATAATAATGGCTTCGGAAACTGATATTACAACACTGGTTATTAACAGAAGCTTTAAGGCAGAAAATTTTGATTTTCTCAGGATTTTTTCTTCCGCTGTCACTTCCTTGAGAGAAAGCACCATTCCCCGAACCTGATTATCTTCATTGATTACCGGTATTAATTTCCAATCCCAGTAAGTTGTGCCTCTCTCCGGCTGATTGGGGAAGGTGAATGGTTTGGCGTGAAAAGTGGTCGGATGACCGCTGTCCCGGACTTCCTCAAAAATTTTCTGGTTTTCCGCATTTGGAAATAGTTCAAAATGATTTTTATGAAGCAAATTTTCTCTGGAAAAACCAGATCCCTTTGCATAGGCCTGATTTACTTCAATAAAATTAAATTGACTGTCCAAATAGGCTAATTGAATATCGGTGTGATCAATGAGGGCTTTGAGTGCTTCGTTTTGATGCTGGAAAACTTGTTCCCGTTTTATTAAATCTTGATGTGAATTGTCGGGGATATTAAGGTTATGGTTGATCTCAGATTGTTGTGATTTATCTTGAGATCCAATATACGGGGTTTTTGCCAAGAATCAATCTCTACGTTTAAGGAGCTAAGTATAACTTATTATAAAACAAAAATAATATAACAACCACCGATCATGCTTTGATTAAAGACGCAAATTTTAATTTATGTTTTTAAAACATTTAGCTACTTTTGAGAATGGACAGCCCTACTCAGGAAAGTTTTAAGGAAGCTTAAATACTCTGGATTGATCTCTCTCTGTTTAATATTAATAAATAGTGCTATATGAAAATGAAGGTTTCCTCAATATTTTGGAATAGTGTTTAGATTTAACAAATAATGCCAGATATTTTATCATTATCAAAATTTTCTTGGATTGAGTGTCATTTATTATCGCTACGCAAATAATTTAATCATTCTATTTGATTAGTTAAAAGTAATTTTACTTTTCCTGATACACAAAGGATTATTCCCAACCTAAGATATCCTTGAAATAAGATTGAGATAACACAATTGTAACACCTTTGATACATTTTACTGCTTGCCTGTATAAGTGTTGATTTATGTGAAAAAATGTTTAATATTTATACAGTTCATATACTATATTTTTGAGTATTGATTAAAATTATTGAGTATTTAAAGGAACTTACTTTTACAACAAAATTTGGCACTATTCTTGTACAAAGAATTCTCTGAACTTGAAATAAGGAGATATCAGATATGAAATTACTGTATTCGGTGGTTAGGTATATAATTATTGTATTCATGTTAGCGGTGATTTCCTGTGAGAAAGATACTACCGACATGGGGGACGGTCCGCCTGCCAGAATTGTTTTTCAAATTACAACAAAAGGAATGAGTGGTCTGCCAAAATTAAACGGGGCTCAAATTGATAGCATCACATTAACATCAGTAAAAGTTGTCATAGATGAAATTGAATTTGAGAGTAGTGATGAAGATAGCCATAGTTTCGAACTGGAGGAACCATTTATTCAGGAATTGAATGTAAATGGCATTATTCATGAAGTCCAGAATGTTGCTGTTCCTTTTGGCGTCTATGAGGAAATGGAGATAGCCGTGGATCAGTTGAAAGAGGGAGATGGGCTAGTGTATACGAATAATCCGGAATTGCAAAATGTTAGTGTGCGTGTAGAAGGATATCTGGATGGGAATGAGACCGAAGAGTTCATATTTACCAGTTCCATGGAATTAGAGCAGGAATTTGAATTCGATCCCCCTTTAATACTCGACGAAAATAATCCTTCAACTGTGATCACTTTGATCATAGATCTTTCAACCTGGTTTGTTGAAGACAATTCTAGTTATCTAGATCCCAGAATTCCTCAAAATAAACCGATGATTGAAGAAAATATAAAGAATTCCTTTGAGGTTTTTGAAGATGAAGAGGACGATGATTGAGAAGATATTTGTGGAATTAAATGCCTTTGCAGGTGCATTTTAATACTAAAAATACCGGTTTGGCTTAATAAAATTTCTCAAAATGCGGCGGATTCATTCATAACGAATCCACCTTTTTTATCGTATGGTGTGGACGCAGGGGAATGATGGAGATCATTTGTTATTTATAATGAGTTAGAGATGATCTTCTTTTTAAATCCTGATTGTAAATATACTCCCGGATTTTACATTCGAACTGAGGGATATGGTACCTTTATGCAGGCGGATAATCTGCCGTGATAAGCTGAGTCCGATTCCGGATCCTTCCTTTTTAGTGGTAAAAAATGGGATGAAAATTTTTTCCTGAATTTCAGTCGGAATGCCGGGCCCATTGTCTATGACTTGAATAACTACCCTTCCCTGGCTGTCCATAAATCCTTTCAAAATTATTTCAGCATTCGCCTGATCCTGCACCGCTTCGAAAGCGTTTTTTACCAGATTGATAAGCACCTGCTCAATTTGCTCCGGATCAGCGGTCAGTTGTAGCTCCGGAGGTTTCGTTTCTGAAATAAAATTAACATTTACTTTCTTTATAGATTCTTCGTGAAGCTGTCTGAGCCGCCTGAATAGATCAGAAAGCGGAAATGTCTTGAATTTCGGCTGTGGCAATCGGGTGAGACTGCGATAGGCTTCAACAAAATGCAGCAATCCCTCACTGCGTTTTTGAATTGTGCGAACTGCTTCACTGATATCTTTTAAATTTTCTGATGCCTCGGCATCTCGGGTTAAATCGGGAGATACCTCGTTCAAAAGACTGCTTGCTGTGGCAGCCAGTGAGGATATCGGTGTTACGGAATTCATAATCTCATGGGTTAGCACCCGGATCAATTTTTGCCAGGCCTCCATTTCCCTCTCTTCCAATTCACTTTGTATATTGTGAATAGAAGCCAGCGTGTACAGTTGATTGTGAAGTCTGAATTCGGTCGCATAGATTGCTAACTGTAAAATTTCCCCATTCTGGAAAATTTTGATCAGGGATCTTTCACCGGCTTTTAACTGGGTCAGCGTTTTGACAAGAGCGGGGCTTACCTTTTCCAAATTTTTTATGCGGCGTAATTGTGTTAGCCGGAAAAGTTTTTTTGCGGCAGTATTTATTAATTCGACTTGGCCATCTTTCTGGTAAACCAGCAGAGCAATTCCCACATGCTGAACCACGGTTTGCAAATAGCGATGATGTTCCTCTTTTTCCTCGCGCACCCTCTGAAAATCAGAGATCACGTCACTAAAAGCTTTATTTAATTCAGTGAATGAAGCTCCCATGCCGCTTGTTTTAAATGATTGAGAAAAATCTGCGTGTCTAATAGACTGCAAAAATTGAGTCAAACGTCGGTTAGTATGTTCTGCAAAACGAATGAGATTGACGATCTGGTAAATGATCAGCAATGCGATAAAGACGATGGTGACATATAGGGTGGTTTGTAACAGGAGATATAAAAATAGAAACATTAAAGCAGAAATAAACAGAATACGAATAACAATTTGAGACCGAAATTTCCTTAAGGCTTTAATCATTATTTTGCTCTGATGGCAATCATGGTCATATCATCACTTAAAGAGGTTGAAGCGGTAAATGTAAGGACATCCTGGACCAGCTGGTCTATTAAGGCAGCCGAAGAAACCGTCAGATGATTTTTTATAAATTCCTGTAACCGTTTATCACCATATTCCTGATTACTTTTGTTCCTGGCTTCCGAAAATCCGTCTGTATAAAAAATCAACCAGTCACCGGGTTTCATGTGTATTGATAAGGAGTCAATGTTCTTATCAAATATTTCCCCTCTTTCCAGTCCTACCCCGATACCCTTGGGTTCAATTGCAGCAAGTTGGTTTTTTTCTTTCTGGTAATATAGTGCCGGAAGATGACCTGCTCTGGCAAGGGTTAATTCCTTACTCTGGGGATCGAGAACGGCAAAATAGAGTGTAATAAATATATTTTTTTCAACGGATTGATATATAAACCGGTTAATGCGGCTCAGCAAGATCTTGGGATGAATATTTTCATTGGCATGAGATTGAAATATCCCTTTTGTCAGGGTCATATAAATTGAAGCAGGTAATCCTTTCCCGGATACATCTCCGATGACGAGTCCTAATTTACCCTTTTCATCGGGTATAAAATCAAAATAATCACCCCCAACTTCCAGTGCGGGTATACACAAACCGGCGATATCAAAACCGGGAACCTGCGGATTCTCATGTGGAAATAGACGTTGCTGAATCTGGCGGGCAATCTCAAGTTCTTTGGCCATCCGCTCCCGTTCAATTTCACTTTTGATATCCTGTAAGGAAAGTAAGGTATAGGTTCTGCTGAGCAGTTTAAATCGGGTGGTGTTGACGGCGATATGCATCATAATACCATTTTTTTCAAATTTCAGCAAGGTTTTCTCGCCCGGCTTTAAAGACTTAATGGTATGAGCTAATTCTTTTGCGATGTTATCCAGCATATCGAGGTGCCGAAGCTGAGTGATTCCAAACAGTCTTTTGGCCGCACTATTTATGAGTTCAATTTCACCACCGGAGCGAAAAGCGATCACCCCTGTTTCGATATGCTGTATAATTGTCTGAAGATATTGAAAGTTTTCTTCTTTCTCTGCCCGTAATTTGAGAAAACGTTCGGTTACCTGGCTAAAGGATTCTGATAGTTCCCGAAAGGCAGATCCATACTTATTAAAGGAAAAAGTCTGAGTAAAATCATCATTCTCGATAGATCGGAAAAAACGTGCGATCTCTCGATTCACGACCTCCTGATAATGAATTAAATTGAAAACCATGAAAACGAAGACAAATATTATGAAAATCAGCAGAAACACATAATCTGTGTTTAAAACCAGAAAAAAGATCAGGAACAGCGAGAGCCCAATTCCTGTAATGCGACTGATGATTCCCCATCGGAATCGATTAAATGCCATGTTTCTCCATTCTGCGGTATAGGGAGGTTCTTGTAAGACCTAATTCTTTAGCCGCATTACTGATATTTCCATGGTGTTTTTTTAAGGTTTTTTGAATTAGAATCTTTTCTACTGTCTCCAGATTATAGTTATCAAACACCAGACCTTCTCCGGCAGTATCTGGAGTGGAAAATAAAAAATCACCCGGCTGAAGGATTGACTCGTCACTCAATATAACTGCCCGCTCAATCGTGTGCTGCAACTCTCTGATATTTCCAGGCCATTTATACATCTGGAGTTTTTTCAGGGAAGCTGCGCTGACCTGCCGGGCTTTTTTACTGTATTTCTTGGACAATATTTTCAGAAAATGATCCACCAGAACCGGGATATCCTCCTGCCGCTCCCGTAAAGGGGGAAGATGAATCTCGACGGTGTTGATCCGATAAAGCAAATCCTGCCTGAATTTATTTTCCTTGACCATGTCATACAGATATAAATTGGTTGCACAAATCAAACGGATATCAATCGGGGTGGGTTTACTGGATCCAACCCGAAAAATAATGCGGTTTTCCAATACGTTAAGTATTTTAGCCTGGAGAGCCAGGGGAAGATTTCCGATCTCATCTAAAAATAAAGTTCCTCCGGCAGCAACCTCGAATCGCCCGGCACGATCTTCTTTGGCATCGGTAAAGGCGCCCTTGACATGTCCGAATAATTCACTTTCGAACAGAGATTCACTGACCGCTCCCATATCAACACTGATGAAGACCTTTTCGGCACGCGGAGATTGCCGGTGGATGGCGCGGGCAATCAGTTCTTTGCCCGTACCATTTTCTCCCAGTATCAGGACATTGGCGTCAGTTGCAGCTACTTTTGTTATGGTGGCAAATATTTTCTGCATCGCATGGCTTCGACCAATAATATTCTGAAATTGTTGATCCATATCCGCGCTGAGCTGCCGCTGCTGGACTCTGAGCTGATGCACTTCTAACCGTGATTTTCTCAGCATCAGGGCAGAAGAAAGAGTTGCCAGAAGCTTTTCATTCTGCCATGGTTTCAGTATAAAGTCGGTGGCACCCGATTTGATAGCCTGAACCGCTGTTTCAATATCGCCATAGGCCGTGATCAGGATGACAACAATAGAGGGATCGATTTCCATGATCTTGCTTAACCATTGGAATCCCTCCTTGCCGCTGGTAAGATCTCCGCTGAAATTCATGTCCAGAAATATAACATCATAGCTCTCGTTCTTTAATAAGGTGGGAATGCGCTGTGGATCCTTCTCAGTATGCAATAAGGCAACATGTTTCTTGATGAGCAACGATGCAGCCTGCAGCACATCCTGATCATCATCCACGATTAAGATTTTACCCACTTTTTCAGGCATTTTTTCGATCACCTTGAAAACATTATCTGAAAATATAGAAAATATTCCAGAATTTATGCAAAAACTTTTTTTTTCGTTCATCCTTTTAAAAACAGAAACCCGTATATACCGAAAAATGAGCTGAATTAAGTGTACGATATCGGACACTTTCTGTATCATATCCGAACAGAAAAAATAATATGAATTATCCTAAGTGTAATAAAAACAATATTGGCACGACTATTGAAATATATCTCTATGTTGATACAAGAGGTAGGAGGAGAAAGTGATGGATAGAAAAATTGAAAAGAAAAAATGGACCATAAAAAAAATAGCAACTTATGGAACGGGAATTCTGCTATTGCTTTTCATTATTTATAATTTTTTACTCGGGGATAGCAGCTCCAAGTTGAATGTACAAAAGGAGCGTTTAACCTTATCCACCGTATCGAAGGGTCCCTTCCAGGAATTCATCCCGGTAACCGGGAATGTGGTGCCCATAAAAACGGTCTATCTTGACGCGGTGGAAGGTGGTAGAGTAGAGGTGAAATACATTGAAGAAGGTACACTGGTCGAAATCGGCGACAAAATTCTGAAACTGGATAATACCAATCTGCACCTGGATATCATGTATCGGGAGGCCGAGTTATTTCAGCAGATCAACAATCTCAGAAATACCCGTCTGGATATGGAGCGTACCCGCCTCAACCTTCAGACTCAGATTGCCCAAATTGATTATGATTTACGGACTAAAAAGCGAATCTATGAACGGAATAAGGAATTATTTCAGAAAAATTTAATCTCACGTTTTGAATACGAACAATCCCAGGATGAATTCAACTATTTAAGTCGCAGCAAAGATCTGACCATCGAAACCCATAAACAGGACTCGGTGTTTCGAGTGGCCCAGATTAAGCAGCTGGAAGCTTCTGTCAGACGTATGCAGGAGAACCTGGAGATTGTCAAAAATAAACTGGAAAACCTGGTGATCAAGGCGCCCATCAGCGGCCAGCTAACCTCTCTGAATGCTGAAATCGGTGAATCAAAAGCACTCGGGGAAAGACTGGGCCAGATTGATGTTCTGGACAGTTTCAAAGTCCGGGTGGATATTGACGAACACTATATTGCGCGAATTGAAATTGGAAAAACCGGAAATTTTGAATTTGCGGGCAATACTTACAATCTGGAAATTCTCAAGATTTACCCTGAGGTACTGAACGGACGTTTTGGGGTTGACATGTATTTCACGGATGAAGTTCCGCAGGGAATTCGCCGTGGACAAACCCTGCATATCAGGCTGGCCCTGGGAGATCTTTCAGAAGCTATTTTACTGGCACGGGGTGGTTTTTACCAGAAAACCGGAGGGCAGTGGGTTTACCTGGTTGATGAGTCGGGTGAGTATGCGGTCAAGCAACCTATTCGCCTGGGCCGACAAAATCCTCAGCATTTTGAGGTGATTGAAGGACTGCACCCTGGTCAAATGGTAATCACTTCCAGCTATGAAACCTTTGGAGAAAATGACAAACTGGTATTGAAGTAGGGAAAGAAGGCGCTATTAGCTGTCGGTCTTCTGCTCTCAGCTTTCCGTCCAAGAAAATGTTAGTCAGGAGTGTGGGTGGTGAATCTGATGCTAGATTTTAGGAAATTAAAAGTGTGGGAGAAAAGTCATAAACTTGCGGATGACATATACAAAATGACTCAGCTATTTCCCAAGGACAGCAGTATGTCATCGCAAATCAAATTCGACGCTCAATATATTCTTTTCCCGGTGTGAATTGGACTATTATTTTTTGCTGTCTAGAGATTTAGATCTAGTGATTAATAAAGCGTATGAGAATTTGAATAAACAAGTAAAGAGATAAAACGCATGATAACAACATTAATACAGAAGCTGAAAGCTGATAGCTGACAGCCGATGGTCTTCAGAAAGGAGCATTGAAAATGAGTAAAAACAATTCGATCATCAAAACAGTGGATCTTAAAAAAGTATATACCACTGAAGAAGTAGAAACCACCGCCCTGAACGGTGTAAGTCTGGATGTCAAGGAAGGAGAATTTGTTTCGGTGATGGGACCGTCGGGATGCGGAAAATCAACCCTGTTGAATATCCTGGGATTACTGGATAATCCCAATGGAGGTGAATACTTTTTCACAGGTGAGGAAGTTTCAAAATATACCGAACGCAAAAGAGCCAATATCAGAAAGAACAATATTGGATTTGTATTTCAGAGTTTTAATCTGATCGATGAATTGACAGTCTTCGAAAACGTTGAATTACCTCTCCTTTATCTGGGGATGTCAGGATCGGAGCGGAAAAAGCGTGTTGAAGAAGTGTTGGAAAACATGCAGATCATGCATCGCCGCAATCACTTTCCGGTGCAGTTATCCGGCGGGCAGCAGCAGCGGGTAGCGGTGGCCCGGGCGATAGTGGCCAAACCCAAGGTTATTCTGGCGGATGAGCCCACCGGTAATCTGGATTCTGCGCATGGAGACGAGGTGATGAGAATGCTGACCGAACTGAATGAAAATGGTACCACCATTGTTATGGTCACACACTCACCGGCTTATGCTGAATATGGCCACCGCACCGTCCATCTCTTTGATGGTCATATTATCACGGAGAATATCAAGGAACAGTTTCATGTCTGATTAATGATCTTTGGAATGTAATTATGTTTAAAAACTATCTCAAAGTCACATTTCGGAATCTGTGGTTTCAAAAAGGATATACCCTGATTAATGTTTCGGGATTGGCTATTGGATTATTGTGTTGTCTGCTGATTGTCATGTATGTCCTGGATGAATTGAGCTATGACAAACATTTTTTGAACTCTGAGCGAATCTATCGTGTTGGGGTGAGGGGGGTAGTGGGTGATCAGGATATCAGTGGAGTTCAGACCTCCAGCCTGATGGCTCACACTCTGATCGATGAATATCCCGAAGTCTTGAACGCCACCCGCCTGCATCATACCCCCAATATGCTGGTTCGCTATGGAGAAAAAGTGTTCAATGAAACCCGTTTTATGTGGGTGGATTCAAACTTTTTTGATGTATTTTCGATACCCCTGGTCTATGGAGACCCGGCTACCGCTTTAAGTAAAGATCATACGGTGGCGATGACTCTGGAAGTCGCAAAAAAATATTTCGATGATCCTTCTCAGGCTATTGGCGAAACCGTTACCTTTGAAGACGGAACACCTTATGTTGTCAGTGCCATTATATCCAATCCCCATCCCAATTCACATTTCCATTATGGGATGCTTTCTCCGTTATCATCCTGGGAGTGGAATTATGAAGAGTTCTGGCTGAATCATTTTATGTACACCTATGTCATGTTGCATAAACAGGCCGATCCGCCACAACTGGAGGCGAAGTTTCCCTCATTTATCGAAAAATATGTGGCGGGACATTTACAGCGAATTTCCGGGATGTCCTTGCAGGAGTTTGAGGCTTCCGGAAGCCATTTGTCGTATTTCCTTCAACCTTTGCAGGATATCCATTTAAAATCCCATTTTACTGGGGAACTGGAACCCAACAGCGATATCAAATATGTCTATATTCTGTCACTGATTGCGGTATTTATCCTGCTTATTGCCTCCATCAATTTTATGAACCTGGCAACCTCCCGCTCTGCCGGGCGCAGTAAGGAGGTTGGTGTACGGAAAGTGATGGGATCAACCCGACGCCAGCTAATTCTGCAATTTCTGTTTGAATCGGTTTTACTCACCACGATTGCCATGATTATTGCATTGATTATGATGGAATTGCTGACCCCTTCCTTTAATAATATCGCCGGAAAAAATCTATCCCTGGGATATGCGAGCAATTGGTTTGTTTTTCCCATGCTTATCTCTATAACAGTTCTCGTTGGTACTCTCGCAGGAAGCTACCCGGCCTTTTTTCTTTCTTCTTTTCGACCGGTACTGGTCTTAAAGGGGATGATCGGAAAGAAAAATCGTGGACGGAATTTTCGGAATGTCCTGGTCGTATTCCAGTTTGGGATCTCCATTCTTTTGTTTATCAGTACGTTTATTATTTATGGCCAAATGAAGTATATTCAGAATAAACGGTTAGGATTCAGTAAAGAGAATATTGTGGTGATCAAGCGAGGCTGGGCAATCGGGCAAAAACCGGACGGTAGCCTCATTGAAACCGCACCCAATGCCACGGTCATTGATGCTTTTAAAAATGACCTTTTGGCAAATCCTCACATTATTTCGATTACGGGAAGCAGCAGTCTGCCCGGCAAGGAACTTCGGAATGTGATATTTACCCCTGAGGGTGCGCTTAAAGAAGAACAGCACCCCATCAATCTATATATGGCCGATTACGATTTTGCCCGGACTCTGAATCTGGAGTTGGTTGAAGGCCGCTTTTTTTCCAGAGAGGTCGCTTCAGACAGTCTGGCCGTCGTGTTGAATGAGTCCGCTGCACGGGTTCTCGGATATGATCCGCCCTATGTGGGAAAACGGGTCGGATTTCCGGGAAATTCACGATTTTATTTAACGATTGTCGGGGTGGTGAAAGATTTTCATTACGAGTCATTGCACAAACCCATCGCACCTTTGCTGATTGGATTCGAAAATCTGTATCGAACCTATATTAGTGTGCGTATTCGACCCCAGGATGTTTCTGAGACTATAAAATATATTGAACAAACCTGGAGTAAATTTATTCCGTATAAACCATTTGAATATTTTTTCTTTGATGATGATTATGATCAGTTATATCAGGCTGAACAACGAATCAGTGTCTTATTTACAGTTTTTTCGGTTCTGGCTATCTTGATCGCCTGTCTGGGATTATTTGGATTGGCTTCTTTTACGGCCGAACGTCGGACGAAGGAAATCGGGGTTCGCAAGGCTCTGGGGGCTTCGGTACCCAATATTGTTTTTCTGCTGTCGCGTGAGTTTACCAAATGGGTCATCATCGCCAATGTGCTTGCCTGGCCTCTTGCCTATTACTTCATGAATCAGTGGCTTGAGGGTTTTGCCTATCGGATAGAAATAAACCTGTTCACCTTCATTCTGGCGTCTTTGATTACCCTGTTCATTGCTTTGGTAACGGTGAGTTACCAGTCTATCAGGGCTGCAACCATAAATCCGGTTGAAGCCATTCGCTATGAATAAATTGAAAGTAATTGAGAGGTGTTCTGAATAAAGGTGAAGGGAAAACTGATGATATCCAATTATCTTAAAGTTGCCATAAGAAACATCTCCCGAAACAGGATTTATTCATTCCTGAATATTATTGGTTTAGCTATCGGTGTAGCCTGCTTTCTGTTCATTTATATGTTTGTCAGATTTGAATTGAGCTACGATCAGTTTCATGAAAAGTCGGACCGAATATATCGGATTGCCGTCCGGGCATTAATTGGAGATACCCGGATCAATCAGACCCATTCTTCGGCTATTGTCTTTACGCGAATGCGGGAAGAGTTTCCCGAGATTGAAAATGGTGTGAAATTTCTTAATTTTGGAAGAACTCCGGTTATTCTGGGAAACCGCACTTTTTACGAATCCCGAATTTTTGCGGTTGATTCCACCTTTTTTGAGGTATTTACCAATCCTCTCTTGCATGGCGATCCGGAGCAGGTATTGAATAAACCCAATTCCATGGTAATATCCCGCTCTCTGGCAGATAAGTATTTTGGACATACTGAGGTACTGGGCGAAATTATACAGGTTGAAGTTTCCCCTTCCAGAGGGATCATGGATTTTGCAATTACCGGTGTTGCGGAGGATATGCCTGAAAATTCTCATTTTCACTACGATATTTTGATTTCATCGATTACTTTCCCGGATTTACTCAACAATCAGGGCTGGTCCTGGAACAATTTTGTTTCCTATATCCTGCTCAAAGAGGGTGCCTCAGCCGCCGAACTGGAAACCAAGTTGATTGAATTCAACCGCAAGTATATGGATGTTGATGATTATGAGGCCTGGGCCGCCAAGGGGAATTACTACCAGTTCTATCTTCAACCCATAACCAAAATTCATCTCACCTCAGATTTAAATGGGGAATTTGAGGCCAATGGAAATGAAACCTATGTCCATATCTTCTCTATCGTCAGCGTATTTGTACTTCTCATTGCCAGCATAAATTTTATGAATCTCTCCACGGCAAAATCTGCCGTGCGGGCCAAAGAAGTGGGAATGCGGAAAGTTGTCGGCTCGAACCGGACACGATTGATCGGTCAGTTCTTAACAGAATCAATCTTTTTAAGTTTTATTTCCCTGATATGTGGTCTTTTAATTGTAGAAAGTATACTACCGCTTTATCAAAATTTTATCGGTAGGAGTCTTCAGGTCAATTATCTGGGAGATGCGAAAGTTATCCCGGCTTTAATTTTTCTGGGACTCCTGATTGGTGCAGTATCGGGATCCTATCCCGCATTTGCGCTATCAAGCTTTAAACCTATCCAGGTGATTGGCGGGAATCTCAACCGCGGTAAAAAAGGGGTGTGGTTCAGAAACATTCTGGTGTTGGTCCAATTTACCATTTCAATTTTTTTAATTATCGGAACTATCGTTGTTTTTCAACAACTAAAGCATTTTCAGAGTAAAAATTTGGGATTCGATAAAGATCAGGTGTTGGTCATAAAGAACCCATCTTCCCTCGGTCATATGATTAATCCTTTGAAGGAATCCATCGCTCAGCATCCCCAGGTCGAGGATATCTCCGGTTCCAATACACTGCCGGGTCGCTCATTTTCTAATAGAGGTTTTCGCGCTGAAGGTATTGATGGGGGGTTTACTTTAAATATGTGTGTTTGTGATCCGGATTTTCTGGAAACCTTAAAAATAAAGCTCAGAACCGGAAGGTTTTTTGCCCGGGAATTCGCCTCGGACTCAACTGCGATTGTACTTAATCAAAAAGCCGTCGAATTGTTGGGCTGGAATGATCCTATCGGAAAAAGAATCTTAATTGGGGGTGAGAAAAGGATAAAATTTAACGTTATAGGTGTCATTGAAGACTATCATTATGAATCTCTGCATCAGGAGATTAGGCCAATGGGGCTGTTTCTTGCAGGTGGATATTTCAGGCAGAATGAAAATTTCATCTCCGTTCGCCTGCGGACCGAAAATGTAACTGCAACCATTGAATACATCAGAAGTACCTGGAAGAAATTTGTGCCCCAAAAGCCCTTTGAATATTCATTCCTGGATGAGGATTACAATAGTCAGTATCTCAATGAAGAGCAGACCCGTAAAATATTTTCGGTTTTCTCTTTCCTGGCTATCTTTATTGCCTGTTTAGGTCTTTTTGGTCTGGCTTCTTTCAGCGCCCAGCGACGAACCAGAGAAGTGGGAATCCGAAAAGCTCTGGGTGCTTCCTTTACCCATATCATCCTTATCCTGAATCAGGAATTTTTAAAATGGGTTCTGATCGCGAATGTGATTGCCTGGCCACTGGCATATTATTTTATGAATAGCTGGTTACAAAATTTTGCCTACCGGATAAATATAGAGTGGTGGATATTTCTCCTGGCAGCTGTGGTTGCCCTGATTATTGCCGTGATGACTGTCAGCTTCCAATCGATAAAAGCAGCATTTATAAATCCATCGGATGCACTCCGTTATGAATAGAATAGATTGCAGAAATACATTGAATTTAAGATAAGAGGAGAGCAACTGATTGGTTATAAATTTTGTGATTCAATGATGAGGCATCGATATGTTTGGTAATTATGTAAAACTGACCTTAAGAAATTTGCGAAGACAAAAAGGCTACTCTCTCATCAATATCGTCGGCCTGGCCTTGGGGATGAGTTGCACCATACTCATTTTGCTCTGGGTTCAGGATGAGCTGAGTTACGATCGCTTTCATGTCAACGCACAAAGATTGTTTCGAGTAACCGATTATGAAAAATATTCTAATGGAGAAGAGGTTACTTTCTCAATGAATCCGGCCGATCTGGCTCCGGTCTTGCGGGAAGAATATCCTGAAATTGTCAGCACTGCCAGAATCCGAACTATACGTAACGCTGTTTTTCAATATGCCGATAAAAAATTTACCGAAACCGGACTGGTCTTTGCTGATCCCTCATTTCTGGAAATGTTTACTTTCCCACTGCTGGAGGTTAATTCACAAGAAGCCTTATCAGATCCTTTCTCAATCATCATCTCAGAGAAAATGGCTCAGAAATACTTTGCTGATGATAACCCGATCGGGAAAACTATCCGAATTGATAACCGGCTGGATTTTTTTGTTTCCGCTATCATGCAGAATGTCCCTTCCAATTCTCACCTGGACTTGGATTTTATCGCCCCTTTTAAAACCATTGAAAAATTCGGCTACCAGACCACCGGTTGGAATAGCTGGGCCTATACGACCTATATCATGCTGGCAGATCACGCGGACGCCCGGGTGGTAAGTCAAAAAATTTCCAAAATTGTGCAGAACTACCAGGATGAAGCAATTGTAACACTCTCCCTTCAGCCCCTTACCGATATTCACCTGCGCTCCGGTTCCATGTGGGGGATTGGGGGGACCGGGGATATCAAATACGTTTATATTTTTACCATTATTGCCGGTTTTATCCTGCTTCTGGCTTGCATTAATTTTATGAATCTTGCTACAGCCCGGGCAGGCAAACGTGCCAAAGAAGTTGGTCTGAGAAAGGCTGTCGGAGCTTTCAGAAAAGAAATTGTGCTGCAATTTTATACTGAATCGTTCATCATATCTTTTATTTCACTGTGTTTATCCATTATCCTGATTTTGGAGTTTTTACCGCTCTTCAATGTGCTTTCCGGAAAAGAATTAACCTTCAATCTCTGGAATAATAAAATCATTTTGTTCATCCTGCTTACTGTGGCAACGGTCACTGCATTTGTTTCCGGCAGTTATCCGGCACTGCTGTTATCATCATTCAAACCTGTAAAAGTTCTCAAGGGAAGAATGGGACTGGATTCGAGAAGTTCCCTGTTCAGGAAACTGCTGGTATCATTTCAATTTGTACTAACCATTATTCTTCTTATCGGTACAATCGGCGTAAACCGTCAATTGCATTTTATCAGAAATCAGAAGTTGGGATTTAACAAGGATCAGGTTCTTTGTATCAAATTAGCCGGTGAACTCAACCAGAAAGTGGACCTGTTGAAAAATGAATTAAAAAATAATCCTTCCGTGGTGGAAGTTTCAGGGGTTTCTTCCGCCCCTGCTCAGATAAGAAGGTCAACCATTCTCAGTGAATGGGAAGGACGTGATTCGAATGATCAATTTCTGATTTACCTTCTTTCAGCTGATTATGATTTTATTAATACAATGCAGATTGATATGGCTCAGGGCAGATATTTTTCCAGGGAATTTACAGCTGACACTGCCGAGGGAATTATTGTCAATCAGGCAGCGGTTCGGGCCATGGGCCTGCAATCTCCTCTTGGTAAAGAGATATTAGGGAACCGAATAATTGGCGTGGTAAAGGATTTTCATTTTTCATCCCTGCATTCCAAAATAGGTCCCATGACAATCTATTTTGATCCCCGCGAAATTCAGCTCCTCTTGGTAAAGGTAAAATCGGAAATGCTTGGGCAGACCATAAAAACCATTGAGGCGTCCTGGAATAAGCTGGTTCCTGCATTCCCATTTGAATACCGTTTTTTAGATGAACAGATAGATGAAATGTATCATGCAGAACAACGGGTTGAGAAAGTGGTCAATGCATTCAGTTTTTTGGCTCTTTTGATCGCTTGTCTGGGATTATTCGGGCTGGCATCCTACACCGCTGAACAACGCACCAAAGAAATAGGCATTCGTAAAGTTCTTGGGGCAAACGCATACCGCATTACACTTCTGCTGTCCAAAGAATTTACCCGGTATGTGACCATCGCCAATATCATTGCCTGGCCGATTGCTTATCTGCTGTTGCATCAATGGCTGCATAATTTTGCATATCACATCCAGCTGAGCTGGTGGTTTTTCATTTTTGCAGGTATCCTGACATTTATTGTCGCGGTACTCACCGTGAGCTGGCAGGCAATTCGGTCAGCCATAGTAAATCCGGTTAAGGCACTTCGTTACGATTGACATCCAGAAAATAGCCATTAAGGATACTCCATGTTAAAAAATTATTTCAAAATTGCGTTTCGTAATCTGTTGAGACAAAAAACCTATTCTTTGATCAATATTTTTGGATTATCCATAGGTATAGCTGCCTGTCTCCTGATCTTACTTTTTATCCAAACTGAACTCTCCTTTGAAAATATGCATCGGAACCGCGATCAGATCTATCGGGTGCTTACCATCGATAAAGCCCTGGGAACCAATAATCAGCGAGTAGGGATTACCATGCCCGCGTTGGGACTTACCATACCGGCATCCATACCAGAAGCTGAAGATGCATTGCGACTGACGGGCGGCAATCGAATTTTATTAAAGTATGAAGACCGGGTAGGAGTTTATTCTCAAAGTGCCCGTTTCAGTGATCCCAATTTTTTCGATTTTTTTAATTTTACACTTTTAGAAGGAGATCCTGCCACTGCACTCAAAGAACCCTATACCGTTATCCTGACAGCGTCTCTGGCAAAGAGTGTACTGGGCGATATCCCACCCTTGGGCCAGACAATTAAGACGGGTGATGATGAAGATTTAAAAATTACCGGTATCCTGCAGGATCTTCCAGCCAACAGCCATTTGGATTTTGATCTCCTGATTTCCATGTCGACTCTTGCAGCTCTGATCAGACAGAACCAGCCCCCCAATTCTAACCAGCCGATCTGGCTGGAAGCCTGGCAATCTGTCTCACTTCCCACCTACCTTCGCTTAAAACCGGATACTTCTCCGGAGGGGCTGGATGAAAGACTTACCCAATTGTGCTGGGATAATGGGGTGGGTAAAAATTTTGAAATAACCTTGCAACCATTAAAAGATGTCCACCTGAAATCAAGTGATGTTATTTTTGATTCTATTGCCAGAAAAGGTGATCTGAAGAATCTGTATATATTTGCCATTATTGGCCTGCTGATTTTAATTATAGCTGCCGTAAACTATATGAATCTGTCCACTGCCCGGAGCACCCAAAGGGCCAGGGAGGTGGGATTAAGAAAAGTGTCCGGATCCGGCCGTGGTCAGCTCATCACACAATTTCTGGGCGAATCCCTGCTGATCACCTTTATTGCCTTGATACTCTCATTTATCATCACCTATTTTGCCATGCCCTGGTTGAGTCGACTCATTAATGTACCCTTGTCTTTCTCATTGATCGGTAATGGTCTCGTCCTATTGTTTATCCTTTTGACTCTATTCACGGTGGGAATTTTAGCGGGACTATATCCCGCCATGGTCTTATCTGCCTTTAAACCGGTTACCATTCTGAAAGGATCATTTCAAAAAGGCAGTACCGGCGCCACTCTCCGAAAAGCTCTGGTCGTATTTCAGTTTACACTCTCTATTGCTATGATCGGTATGACCGCTATCATCCAGGAACAACTCTATTATATACAGAATAAGGATTTGGGTTATCATCGCGAACAGGTTTTATTGATTGATATGGTAGAACAGAGAATGCGCCAAAATCTGCCTCTTTTGAGGGAGGAGTTGACCGGTCACAGTTCTATCGTATCGGTGGCCGCCTCCGGAAATGTTCCCGGGCGGACATTTGGAAGAACTCGGATTCGGCCGGAGGGAGCGCCCGAAGAAGATATATGGATCTGGAGTCGTCTTGCGGTAAGTCCGGAAACATTGCCGACCCTGGGAATAGAAGTGGTTGATGGCCGTAATTTTAGCCGTGAGATTAGGACGGACTCATCCGGTGTGGTTTTGGTGAATCAAATGGCAGTCAAAAAGCTGGGCTGGGAAAATGCCCTGAATCGGCGGTTATATTTTGGTGCCCAGGATTCAGTGGGCGTGAGGATTATCGGAATCGTAAAGGATTTTCACTTTATCGGGCTGCATCAGCCAATCGAACCGCTGGTAATTTTCCCCATGGGAAGTTTCCCCGGAGCGGTCCTGGCTGCACGACTGGCGGATGGTCGTATTCCGGAAGCAATAGAATTTATTGAGAAAAAATGGCGGGAAATTTATCCCAATCATCCCTTTGTTTATTCATTCATGGATGATGAATTTGATAACACGTATCGACGGGATATAAATACCAGTCAGGTGGTCAATGTATTTTCGGCTCTGGCTATTTTAATTGCCTGTTTGGGTTTGTTCAGTCTGGCAAGTCATTCAACTGCCATGCGAATAAAAGAAATAGGAATTCGAAAAGTATTGGGGGCCTCCCCGGTAACAATTGCCAGATTGCTGGTTTTTGATTTTTTACGCTGGGTATTATTGGCCAATCTGTTCGCCTGGCCTCTGGCCTGGTATGGCGCATCACGCTGGCTATCCGGCTTCGCGTACCGAATCGACCTTGATCCATTTATTTTTATTGTCGCAAGTATTATTGCAATTTTAATTGCCTTTGTAACAGTATTAAGTCAAGCCTGGCACGCTGCTATATCAAATCCCGTCAATGCCTTGAAATATGAATAGAGTTTAGACTATATGTAATTCAAATTATTGATAACTCAATTAATGATTAACCGGATATAGTTATGCTGAGGAACTTCATCAAAGTTACATTGCGAAATCTGCGAAGAAACAAAATTAACTCCGGGATTAATATCACCGGTCTGGCTATTGGCATTGCAACCTGCTCGCTTATATATTTCTGGGTATTGGATGAAATGAGTTATGATACCTTCCACAGTCAATCGAACCGAATCTTCAGGCTGGAACGAAGCTGGGATTTTAAAGAAATGCATGGCCAGGCCCCCCTGGCGTCTGGTCCATGGGGACCGGCACTGGCAGCAGACTACCCGGAAATTGAGAACTTCGTCAGAATTGAAAAACTGGAATTATCCGTTAAAGATTATTCAAATATTCCTCACAAGCAACAACTCATGGCTGTAGACAACAGCCTGTTTCATATATTTGATTTTAGGCTCACAGAAGGAGACCCTGATCGTGCACTGATTCGTCCGTTTACGACAGTTCTAACCATGGAAACTGCTCGAAAATATCTGGGAAAAGAGGACCGCTATCTGGGAAAATCAATTCCGATCTTCTGGAACGATAAACTTATGGATTTTGAAATTACCGGGATCCTGGAAGACGTCCCCCATAATTCCCATATCCGTTTTGACATGCTCATTTCCCTGAATTCTCATCCACCGGAAGCCATGAATGAGTGGTTTGGAAACCTTCAATATACCTATCTGCTGTTGCAGCCTGAAGTGGATTACAGAATTCTGGAAAAAAAATTTCCACCATTTTTAAAAAAATATGTCGCAGCAGAGTTTCTATCTTACTTTGGACCCGAAATTTCTGTTACCGATGTATTTCAGGTAAAGCTCCGATCGTTACTTGATATACATTTAAACCCCAGCCGGGAGTATGAAATTGGACCCCAGGGGAATCAATTTTCGGTTCAACTCTTTTCCATGGTTGCTATTTTAATTCTGGTGATCGCCTGTATAAATTTCGTAAATCTTTCCACTGCCCGGGCGAACCGTCGCGGACGGGAAATTGGTTTGCGAAAAACCATGGGTGCCCACCGGAAATCTCTGATTTTTCAATTTCTGGGAGAATCTTTGCTTTATGCAACTATTTCCATGATCATGGCGCTGGTTATCATCAATATATTTATGCCCATTTTCAGAGATATTTCCGGAAAAGATATTTCATTTAATCTGCTCATGACGATCAAAAATCTGTCCATATTAATAACCATTACGGCGGTCACTGGTTTTTTTGCAGGCATTTATCCTGCTTTTTATCTGAGCGCTTTTGATCCAATCCATGTGATGAAAAATAATGCAGGATCGGGAAGCGGCAGGTCGATGTTCCGGAGGACTATGGTTGTGATTCAGTTCGCCATGTCTATTTTGATCATCATCTCCACCCTAACTGTCTACAGACAACTGGTTTTTATTCAGACAAAGTCGCTCGGTTTCCTGAAGGAAAATGTCATCGCAGTTTCAGTTAATGGTTCTCAAATAGCGCAAAATTATGAAGCATTCCGCAATACGCTGCTGGCAGACTCCCGGATAGAACATGTTACTGTCTCATCCGATGCGCCGGGTACAAAAAATATGATGGACACCAATTTTAAAAGGAAAGATAATGGTGATACCTACAATATCATGCTTCTTTACAACGATTATGATTTTATAGATACCTA
>CP070707.1:2232072-2295361 GCA_020350205.1 bacterium | reverse complement strand
TGCCAGATCCACAGTATCTGTGGGGCTCCCCGAGACGGTTCTTATAATACTCCCATCCGCCTGAAAATCCAGAGTAACTTCAGTATTATAAATGCATTTCTCATTCACAGGAGCTCCGGCATTCCCAATTGTGGCAGCATTTACCAACGGGGTCATATCTGTAGGAATTTCATTATAAATACCGGTCTCCCAACCTCCAAAATAATCAGCCTGGTTTTTCACAGAGGTTGGATCAGGTGAAAATCCCATAAATGCAGAAACTTTTCCATAAAACACCGGATTACCACTGGTCTTAATGGTTTTATTGGTGTGCACCGGTCCCCAGACCGTATCGCCGGTAATCCAGAATACACCTTTTTCATCCTCAGTAAACCAGAAATATTTTGAGATGGGCATATTGTATGAAAAATAGGCCGACATGTCCCGTTCTTCTTTTCTGAAATCCTGTAATTCCGTATCAAACAGATAGCCCCAGGTCCTTACCCGGATCTGAGTGGTATCCGCCCCTACTGTAAAAATATCAACTTGGGAAGAACAACTATTCGCTCTGAACAGAAAAGAGTCGGATGTATCCTTGGTTTGCCAGACTTTATTAATTGCGAAATTCATAGCACTCAAAGCCGTCTCATGAATCATGGTTTCCACGTATTCAGTATTAAAATTGTCAGCCGTGGCCATAACGTTTCTGCTCATACGAACCTGGTACATCGAAAATGCCAGAATGAAACCAAAAACGGTTAAAATAGCGCCTTTCCCTAACATCTTTATTTACCTCCTTGTTGACTTACCTTTTTAAATTCTTTGAAATCAAGCGGGTTTGCCGCCAGTAAGATGCCCGTAGAAGCCGCCGTAGTTCCTGTTTTCTGAATTCCTCATTATACCCAACCTCATTGACCCTGCTGTCTATCCAATCGGTACTCAGCACGATCCTGGGATCGTAGGCCGTTAGTGTGACCTCCACCATCTGTACCTGACTCATAACCGCCACTGGCCTTCCGATTTGATCCAGATAACGGAAGGCACCGGCATTTCCAATAATGCCTATTCCAATAGAACTATGATATCCCGGAGAAACAAAAATATCCCTTCGAACTTGATAAGTAACGATTACGGTATCTCCATAATCCACTGAATCAAACTGAACCACGCGGTATTCAATACTATCAACTACATTATCTACAGTTGTTACATTTGGATCTTCAATCTTACAGGAAGGACTGCTATTTAAATGACTCAAAAATCTCAGATGATTGGGCTGGGCAACCTGAAGAATAGTATTCTTAAATTGTTCTGGAATACCGAAACCCATTTTACGGAGATCGTACTGGATTATATCGGACATCCTGGACAGATTTTGCTGCACAATGGCATCGGAATTATAATTATAAAACTCGGTGGTGGCTGTATCAGTGGCCGTTAATGCGATAATCATCAGAAAGCCTCCGATGAAAAGTCCACCGATAATGTCTAGAACCAGAGACATTTAAATTCCCTCATTCCTTAATTGTAGAACCAGTAACTATTTAAAAATTTTACACTCAGGGTATCCCTGACCTTTTCTGACCCAAAATTCCGATATAGCAGCGGTTCACCGGGGTAATTATCGGTTACGGAAATGGTCATGAGTTTATGCCATTCCCGGTTGGCAGAGAATTTTAAGGAGTCTCCGTGTAACTGGACATACTCTACCTTGAACATCACCTTGTATTCCACCCCGCTCAGACCGGTGTCAATTTTAGTGTAATTATTGAAATCATCAAAATCATCGAAGCGTCCGGAATCGTTCGCCTCAGCTTTGAGAACCATTGAAAAGGTACTCTTGTCTTTGGCCTTTGAAGTATCTGTGGTTACTTCATCAAAATAGAGAGAGTTGGCTTGTTCGATATATGATGTAATTAATGATAATGCTTCGAGACGATATCTGTTTTGAGCGAGTCCGATATCGTTTTCGCTGATACTCTTATTGAGATTTAGAATTGCAAGACTTAACAGGCTTAAGGCTCCGAGTGTGAATAAGATTTGACCTGTATGCATTTTATCCTCCTTGAATCCTCAATCTTCAGTGGTTACGGCGGCCACTTCGTTTAAAGTGGTCAAACCCTGTTTTACGCGTTCCCGTGCAGCCGCCCGCAAATTAGCCATTCCCTGTTTGGTCATCAGCTCCTTAACTGCCTCTTCGTTAATATCCGTTCCGGTTTCAAAGATCAATTTTCGAATTTCGCGGGAAAAATAAAGAGTCTCGTGTATCGCAGCCCGTCCTTTATACCCGTTATGACATTTGTTGCATCCCACGGCTTCATAAAAAACTGTCTTTTTGATCTCCTCTTCACTGAATCCCAGACTTTGCGGAAAAACCGGATCGAGCTTTTGCAGAGGCCGCTTGCAATATTCACACAAGCGGCGAACCAGACGCTGGGCAATGATGATATTGATGGCATAGGCGATCAGGAACGTTTCTACGCCCATTTTATAAAGACGAGACACCGCGCTGGGAGCATCATTGGTATGCAGGGTGGAAAATGTCAAGTGTCCGGTATTGGCCAGTTTAATACCCGTCTCAGCAGTTTCTTTATCACGGATCTCACCCACCATCACCACATCCGGATCGTGCCGTAAAATAGATCTCAGGGCTCTTTCAAAGTCATTCTTGGGACTAATTTTAATCTGGCGTGCACCACCGATGATATACTCCACCGGATCCTCTACAGTCAGAACATTAATTTCCGGACGCATGATATAGTTCAGTGCCGCTATCAGGGTGGTAGATTTTCCACTTCCGGTGGGGCCGGTGACGATAATCATACCCTGCGGTTTGGAAATGGCTTTGATGAAAAACTCTTTGGCACTTCCCTGAAAACCGAGTTTATCCAGATCGGTGATGACTTTCCGATCATCCAGGATACGGATAACGATACTTTCCAGCTTTTGCTGGAATTCCTTCCCCACAATGGGGATCACCGAAACACGATACCGGATCATATATCCGTTCACTTTTCGCTGAATAAAACCATCCTGTGATTTTTCTCTTTCAAAACGATCTATATTTTTAGAGCGATCCTTTACCACCGCTGCCAAAGATTCTGGCCGTACGCCTTCCTGGACGTGCCAGATTCGAAGAGAACCGTCGACACGCATATGAATTTCAGAAGTCTTATTGCCTTTGGGAATGATATGGATATCACTGGCACCCCGCCTTACCGCTTCCACCAACATTCCCTCCACCAGATTGACCAAAAGACTCTTGTTGATCTCTGCTTCAATGGCTTCTTCATCAAGCGATTCATCATCTTTATCAACACCCTCAATTTCCAACGCCATATCGTCCATCTCTTTGAGATAGACATTCTCTTCCGGATGAATTTTCTCCAGCAGAGATTCTAGTTCAGACAGCTTTACATAACATACTTCATATCTTTTTGCCCCAATAGCCCGGGCAATGTTGGAAATTTGTTTATTGGTGGGATCCGAGGCCAGAATGATGAGTACATAAGGGCGATATTCATCATATTTATAGACTAATATCTTTTCTTCCTTCATCAATGCCCGCATTGGTTCAGGCAGCGGATCCATCATCTTTTTCATAAAATTGATGCGGTTGTCATCAATATTTTCCTTTTCCAGTGATACTTCCCGGAAGCCATACAGCTGGGTCACATGCTGAAAAACGGAGTCATGATTGATATTAAAATCCTTGACCAGAATTTGAGCCAGTGTCCGGCCATCTTTCTGGCCCGATTCCCTGAGTTTGATCGCCTTCTCCAGGGTAGCAACATTCACCACACCCTTTTTCAGGAGCATCACGCCCAGTCGATCACTGATATCAACCTTATTATTCATTTCCATATGTCAATCACACTCTTCTTCGTTTACTTCAATTCTTTAATCTATCCTACAGGAGATTTGGGGGATACCAGGGCTGTCTCTGAAGAAACCAGTGTCAGAGCCGTCATCACAATCATAATGATCATCGCAACCACAATCTGGACTAAATCCACTGCATTTTTCAGTTTATAGACGGTTTCTTTTTCATAATAATTAGCAATTTGAACGGCGGTCATTTTCACAGTACCGGTTTCGGCACCGGAATTAAAACGGGATAGTGCAGTAGGCGTAAAGACATCGGCCTCCTTGAAGGAGTCCACCAGTCCCCGACCTTCCCGCAACATGAGAGGAATGGAAACATTTTTGATACGATCCTCAAAATATTTGTTTCCGCAGGCTTCTGAGGCTAATCGAATGGCATCAACATTTTCACCCGAACCACTGTAAAGTGAATAGAAAACCCGGCAAAATATCTCGATTGTCGTCTTATGAACGATTGGACCCATAATCGGTAATTTGAGAATGTAACGATCTTTGAAGAATCGTCCCTGTGGAGTTCTCAGAAAGTAAATGATTCCGCCGGAGAGAACTAACATAACGATTGAGAAAATGGGCATATTTGCGATAAGGAAGTCGCTCAAATCCAGCGTTGCCTTAGTCATGGGCGGGAGTTCACTTCCAAGTTTCAGGAAAAGCTTTGCTGTTTCGGGGAAGATATAAGCCACATAAAACACACAAGCACCAAAAAGAATGAGCAAAGTAAACAGCGGCATAATCAAGGCTTGCCGCATATTTTTACGAAACTCCGCGTTCCTTTCCAGAAACTTAGCCGTACTTTCATAAATGTCCGCCATGTTACCACTTTTAGAAGCCAGACCAAGCATACGTGCAGTAAACTTTCCTAAGACTCTCTCCTGTTTCAGAAAAGCTTCCTCACTGTCTTTGCCCTGGCGCAGATCGTTATTGATTTGACGCACCGCGTCTCTCAAAGCCGGATTATTCAGATCATTCGAGAGCAACTGTAATACTTCATTAAAAGGTAATTTTTCCCTTAGAAGATCCGCACTCAACCGTACAAAAGTTACCAGATCTGCGGCGGGTGGTTTTAACGCGAGAAATCCCATCTTCGGTTGAACACTTAGAACCTTATAACCTAATTTGGTTAATGCCTGGTTTACTTCCTGCTTGGTGAAAGCTTTTTGCTCTCCCTTCACAGGTTTTTCACCATTCTTCTGAATTTTATAGATCCAGGTTTTTCTTTTTTGAATTTTGCTGATTTTTACCTTATGATGGGCGGCCATTTTTTTAATTTTTTTCTTGGCCTCTGCCGTCGTGTCAGCAGCGATGACTCCCTGAACCGATTTTCCGGTATTCGCAATTCCTATGAATCTATAATCTGGCATGATTTCCTCACCTTGGTAGAAAAAAGAGGCGGGCTCGAGGCCCGCCTTTGATTTTTCAGCTTAGTTGACGATGGACGTCTGAATTCCTGACGGAGCCACAGCGGTAACTGCCATGACTTTGTAAGCTGCGACGTCGCCATCTTCCCGACCCCAGCCGGCAAGCCAAATCGTATCAATGACGGAAGTCGTAATGGATATATTGCTGGTATAAGCCGGGCGGGCCGTCGGTGAAGTGGGTGCACCTGAAGCATAGACCCGGAAGCTACCATTCGCATTGGAAGTATCCAAGCGACCCAGAGCAAATCCCTGGAAATTCTGGGCACCACCGCCGAGTTCCTGCGGGGTACGGTAGAATCTTTGTGCCTTGGCAGCCAGGTTTGTCAAATCACTGATCACTGACTGACGATTGGTATCCACTGCACTCTGCTGGAACATATTCACACCCACTGCAATGGCGATACCGACGATGATAATTCCTAACACGATAAGTAATAATTGCTGCTGACCCATTGTAAATCCTCCTTAAATTAATTGAATTGGGTTAATTAGAATGACTTAATTAAAAGGTTAGGTTCTCTTTATTTAAATTAGGGTACTTTCATCCTGAACCTCCATGTTTTCTTGACGCATGTTATCTTAGTAGCGCATTTTCATATGAGTCAAATTACATGCCAATATGTACATCTTATTGTTTATTAATGGGTTATAATTTTTCTTTATCATCATATCTAATAAAAAATGACCTGATTTTCATCACCTTTTACTAATTACTCGACACCTCATATGAAAAATTGAGCAATTTTTTTAAGATTATATAAATAGGGTCAGATAAACTAATATGAGGTAGATTCCGGGAAGAAGTAAATGAACGGGAAAGAGCTGATCTCTGGATAAATTATATTGTCCAAAACAAAAGGAAGATATGGGGGAAAATATTGTCCTGTCGACTTTTACAACAAATTACATCGAGCAGGTAATTCAAATTACAAAATGAAGTATTAAACCGACCAGACTGACCGCAATACAATACACTCCAAACCACTCCAACCGCTGCTTTTTAATGACGTCCAGTAACCAGATGATGGCGATATATCCTGAAATCCCGGCTGCAAGGGTGGCACTTAAGGTGTAAAATAATTCAGCCGGAGCTAACGGTTGTTGAACTACATCTTTTAATTTTAAAATACTGGCACCAAAAATAACCGGTGCGGACAGGAGAAAAGAAAAGCGGGCGGCTTGTTGCCGGGGAAGCCCCATCCACAAACCGGTGACAATGGTAGATCCGGAACGCGAGATTCCCGGCAAAATGGCTAAGGCCTGCGCGATCCCGATTAGAACAGCCGAGAAAGCACCAAGCCTCTTCCCCTTCTCCTGACTGTAACGGGAACTCCATACAATCAGACCGGTAACAAACAGCATGGCCAGGGCCAGGATATGATTTTCAAAAATGTGCTCAATGGTCTCCACCATCAATATGCCGATCAGAGCTGCTGGGATGGATCCCAATATGATATACATGGCTAAAAGTGCATACTCTTTCCGTTCCTCTGGTAAAGTATTGAAGGGTAGTCGAGAAATATCAGGAATTGCCTTAATCAGGTTGAGAATATCCTTACGGAAGACCAGTAAAACTGCTAGAAGAGTTCCAAAGTGAACAAAGACCTCAAAAGCCAGTCCACCAATATTAAAATCCAAAAGATACTCGGCAATAACCAAATGTCCCGAACTGCTGATGGGAAGAAACTCTGATAGTCCCTGCAAAATTCCCAGTATAATAGCTTTTAACAAGTCCATTTTGCCTCTTATGTAACTGAAGAGAGAGTATATATCTCAGGTGATAAATTTAACGCACCTTGTTTGGCTCCTTAGAAGAAAAACCGAAACTTCAGTCCCGATGTATAACTGGTTAACTTGGTAGAATTATCCAGGTCTTTGGGTGAATTCAATAAGAGTTCACCCCCAATAGTCCCGGCAATTGCTAAATTATCCAGGATAAAATAGTTAAGACCCCACTGCCCTCCGAAGGTCAAACGGGACCCGTTCCAACCGGCAGAAGAAAGGGCATCCGGATTGATTTCAAATAATACATATCCTCCCGCGAAAGGGGTTAGGGCGGCGGTGCCAAAATATTTATCCAACCCGATCCGGATAGCTAAATGATTACTGTCTCGTTCTCCATCAAAGGCCAGCCCAATTCCCGCTTCAAGGGCAAGTCCATTTTGCAGGAAATAACCTGCTGAAATCAGGGGAGTCCGATTGATTTCAAAATTAATATATTTCTGATTCACCAGCAGTGAATCCTGGGCGGAAAGATAAACAGGAAAAACCGCTAAAAAAATGAACATGATACGATAAAGTTTCATTGAGATTCTCCCTTATTTTCAATGATATTGATTATACGTTGACCGGTATTATCCCGGCGGTATGAGGGCAGTCCCAGAGGACTACAGAAGGTACACTCTCCGGAAAATTCCAGTTGCTCCGGCCAAATACCTGCGTCTGAAAGTTGACTTTGTATGACATTTTGCAAATGAAAGTAAATCGTTTTATTCCGGCTTTCTAAATATTGCTCATCAAATGTATGATAGAATTCGGGTCCCACCTCATAACAACATTCCCGTATCAGCGGTCCAACAGCAACCCAAATTTGTTTTGTCGAATTAATCTGATCTTTTGCCAATAGATGAACAGCCTTTCCTATAATTCCAGCAGCTGCGCCACGCCAACCGACATGCAGATTAACAACAGTATCTTCGCTTTGTGCATACATCATTACAGCGGCACAATCCGCAGTTCGGATGGCCAGGGGCATATTCTTTTCTGTTGTCAGCAGTCCATCGCAGTTTTCAACCACGCCAATCCCATGCACCTGTTCTATATGATTCCCATGCACCTGTTTGGCTGAAATCAAGTGATTAGCCGAGAATGAAGATTCCTCAAGAAAATCCTGGAGCAGTCTATGCTCATCCAAAATCTTCTCTGCAGCCGGCATTGAATTTTCTTTGCACCAGATGGAACGGGAGAGGATATGGGGGAAGGAGTGAAATACCTGATAGTCAATTTTGCTGAACATATTCCTTCGAGATCCTCTGACTATAATCAATTAAATAAAAGCCCGTAGTAAAACGTAACCCTACGGGCAATTGTATTATCTTTTTTGAAATTAAATGTTATTCTGTCCCGACATCCCCTCCGGAACTCTCCAGATTAATTAAAATTTCGATTCGCCGGTTCAGTCTCCGGCCATCCGGACTGTCGTTACTGGCAATCGGTCGGCTTTCTCCATATCCGATACTCTCGAACTGTTCAGGGGACAGATTCATATTTGCCTCCAGGTAAGCCCTCACCGCTGCGGCACGATTTTCAGACAGATTCAGATTATAGGAATCATTACCCTGAGAATCTGTGTGACCCGCCACCATATACTTCTTTTTAGGAAATTCCCGCAGTGCCCGCATGACTTTGGTCAGGAGCATAAACTGGTCTGGAGCAATAACTGCCGAACCTGAGGCGAATGTCAAGCCATATAACCGAATCACCAGATGGTCCTCGGTTTGGATTACCTGAGCCTCGTCCCGGGTAAAAATGCTCTCTATCTTTTTGAATTTCTCCTCTCGTTCCTTTTTCTGCTGCAATTCACTGACCACGGTTTTTTCATACTGCTGAATCTTCTGATTTAGTTCATCATTTTCATTCTGCAGCTGATTGAGATCATTGGTCAGGTTATTATTTTCCTCTTTTAGATTTTTTAAAGCGAGGAGAATATTTTCATGTGGTCCCGCAAATCCTTTATCATATTCTGCCTCAAAACCCAGTTCATTTGCGACCTTATTCAATCTGTCCTCAAAATCTCGGATCAGCTTTTCCCAGTTTTTATTATCTTTTTTTAATTTTTCGATTATCTCATCCAGGTACATGGCATGTCTTGCCTGATAGGCTGCGCGGTTGGCTGTCTCCCGGGCATTTGATTTCGCATAACGATTACTATTCAGGGTTACCAACGCTTCGTCATAAGAAAGCTGGGCTTCATTCATAGTAATGGGCGCATTATTTTTTACATCGCGGCGTTCTGCCTCGTTCAGTAATCCCCTCACGCTCCCAATAATGCTCT
Organism: bacterium; assembly: GCA_020350205.1. GTDB lineage: Bacteria > Calditrichota > Calditrichia > RBG-13-44-9 > RBG-13-44-9 > RQOF01. Next base: position 2,286,025 of record CP070707.1, on the reverse strand, counting down.
CCTTAATCGCTCTTAATTCGGCCTGGCGATATGCTTCTTCGGTTTTAGGCGCCCGACTCCTTGCACCATTCAGATCACCTTTTTCAAGGCGACCGCTGGCTTCTAAAAATTTTTTCTCCGCTTCTTCAAACTCGGTCATGGCAAATTCGGGAGCCTGTGCCAGTAAAGCATCTTCCCGCGCTTGAAGGACATCCTTGAACAATATTTCCCCTTGTTTTCCAATATCATTCACAACTTTTAAATAGCGACCGGCCTTCTCCAGTCTTTCCCGAATACCACGAATATCTTTTCCTTCCTCAAATTCCTTTTTGGCCTTGTTATATTCTTCATCTGCATTACTAAAGTTTTCCGGTGAAAGCAGATCATACTTGTCCTGTCTGAGTTTACTCATCTCATTTTCAACCGCATTGAGCAGACTTTCAATATTCTGCTGCGAAAATCCCGGGATTGTACTGATTAATAACACAAGGAATAATTTGATGAGCATATTTTTCATTTTCATATTTTTCTCCTCTCAGAAAATGATGTTATGATAATAACTTTAAAATTAGGAAAATATCAGTGAAGCTCCAAACAAAATAATCCTGGGTTGCATATTAAAAATTACCGGATTTTCATTATCGAAAAGTTCAATCTTTACGATACTCAGGTGGATTAATCAATAAGGAAGCAGACTCCAGATTAAGATAAACCCTCTGTAGAGCTTTTATTAATTGGCAAGAATTATAAGATACAGTAGTGTTTATCCGGAGACCGAATATCTATTGACAGTTCAATTTACTGTAAGAATTCAAAAAATATAGTCTCAACTTCATCCTGCTAGAATCGATTCGTAATCGGAAATCGGCGATCTTTTCCAAAAGCGCGATGGGTAATTTTAATACCCGGAGCCGCCTGTCTACGTTTATATTCATTTCCATCTACCAACTTGATTACTTTTTCAACCGTTTGACGATCGAATCCCATCTCAATAATTTCATTTGTAGCAAGATCTTCTTCCACATAGGCGGTCAGGATCGGATCAAGAATGGCGTAAGGAGGTAGCGAATCTGTATCTTTCTGATTGGGTTTCAATTCTGCAGAAGGCGCTTTGGTCATAATCCTTCTGGGAATGATATCAAAGCCGACCTTGCGATTTCGGTATTCCGCCAGTTGATACACCATGGTTTTATAAACGTCTTTAATGAGTGAAAAACCGCCGACCATGTCCCCATAAAGGGTACAATATCCCACACTAATTTCACTCTTGTTCCCGGTAGCTAAAACCAGCCATCCGAATTTATTGGAAAGAGCCATCAGAATAATGCCGCGAATACGTGCCTGAATATTTTCCTCGGTACTGTCAGCTACCGCATTTTTAAAAACTGGCTTCATTTGGGTCAAAAAATCCTGATAGAGTTCATCAATGGCTATTTCCAGTAATTTGAAACCATGATTTTCCGCCAGTTTCCGGGCATCATTTTTACTCTCCTTACTGGTAAATTGGCTATGCATTGCCACCCCAATCACATTTTCCTTACCCAGGGTATCCGCTGCTATGCTTGCAACAAGGGCCGAGTCTATTCCTCCCGAGATACCCACCAGGACTTTCTTAAAGCGGTTTTTCTCGACATAATCCTTTAAACCGGTTTGAAGGGCCTTATAAACCTCCTCATCCTGGTCGAGAAAATCAGAAATATGACCATCAATATCTTGCTTCTTCTTGCTTTTTGCCAATGATTTCAAAGTGATTTCTTCCAAATGCCATTCAGGAGCTGTGTATATTTTTTCTTTACGCCTGCGAGGATCGTGAATTCGTTCGTTGAATACATTTTCGGGATGAAGCGTTAGCACCATTAAATTTTCCTCAAAGGAAGGGGCCTTGCCCAAGAGAGTTCCCTCTTCCGAAATGATCATAGAGTTGCCATCGAATACGAGTTCATCCTGTCCCCCAACTGTATTGACGTAGGCAACGATTACCCCATTATCTTCCGCCCGGGTAGAAAGCATTCGTAAGCGGGCATGGGCTTTTCCATAATGGTAGGGAGAAGAGGAAATATTTATCACTAGTTCAGCTCCTCCATAAAGAGCTTGTTCTCGGGTCGGTCCCCCCGGATACCAGATATCTTCGCAGATGTTTACTCCAATTTTTACATCATTGAGAACAAAAACCTGTACTTTCTGTCCCGCCTGAAAATAGCGGTTTTCATCGAACACCCCATAATTAGGAAGGAATATCTTATGATAAATTCCAGCCAACTCCCCAGCATGCAGGATTGCCGCCGCATTGTATATATCATCTTCGTGATCTACGAAGCCAACGATAACCGTTATATCTTGAGAATGGGGTAAGAGCTTTTTCAGATATCTCTGGTTTTCTTTTATAAATTCAGGTTTAAGAAGCAAATCTTCAGGGGGGTAACCGGCAAGACACATTTCAGGAAAAGCAACCACATCTGCACCTGCTTTCTTTGCCTGGCCAATATATGATACAATCTTCTGAAAATTACCTTCAAAATCTCCCACCACATGATTCACCTGGGCGAGGGCGAGGTTTAGCGTTCTCATGACAAACTCCTCACAGGCTATTTTAGGTAACTTAATATTTAACCGATACTTAATCAAGAAGATTTAAGAGTTTCGAAACAAGCATGATTTCTGAACTCATCTCTGTTAACAACTTTTCGGTCAGTCCCTCCTTTTTCTATATTTTTAGTTGAATTATATTTATAATTCTCTATATTTTTACCCATTGATTCGGAGGTGATACATGAAACTGATCGATGTTCTGAAACCGGATTATATTAAGATACCCTTACAATCAGAACTTAAGGAAGACGCGATAAGAGAACTTATCGAGGTTCTTGAGGGTCAGGACATTTTTAATGACAGTCAGGCTGTGTTCCAGTCAGTGATAGACAGAGAAAAAATTATGACCACCGGAGTCGGGCGGGAGGTTGCCATTCCACACTGTAAAAAGAAGGATTGCAGAAAATTTGCCATCGCATTCGGACTAACCTCAAAAGGGATTGATTTTAATTCCATCGACGGTAAACCAGTGAAAATAATATTTCTTTTACTAGGTCCGGAAGACAATCCGGGAATGCATATTCGGTTACTAAGCCGGATTTCACGTTTAATTGCAAAAGAAGAATTACGGGAAAAACTCCTAAGTGTATCCAAACCAGATACGGCCTATGCCTTGTTAAAAGAAGAAGAGGAAAAATATTTTGAGATTGTCTCATGAAATTACTGGTATTTATCCTCAACAAGGAAGAGCATCTGGAAGAAATCTTGGAGGCTTTTCTGGAACTGAATATCAAAGGTGCCACGATTCTGGACAGTGTGGGAATGGGATCTATTGTAGCTCGTGATATCCCGATATTTGCCGGATTTAAAAGCCTGTTGCAAGGCAGCCGTCCGGCAAACAAGACCATTCTCACTGTAATTCCTGAAAACCTGGTTCAACCAGCTGTTAAAGCCATTGAACAGGTGGTAGGATCCCTTGAAGAGCCCGGAAATGGTTTACTGTTTATATTAAATATTGAACAAATTTTTGGGCTGAGTAAAACCTTTTAATTGGGGATAAGATATGAAATCTCATGATTCTAAAAATGATTGGCAGAAAATTGGACCTCTCCCGGGTCTCCCATATGCCCAGATGATCTCCGAGGTGCTAGAAAAAAAACAAATTCCCTATTCCCTCTCTCAGGATGGGGTGGCCACCGCCTATGGCTTCACCGGTACCAGTCTTGCAGGGAATGAGGCCTTCATCTGGGTGCCTGCAGAATATGTCGACCAGGTTAGGGAAATAATCGATCAGTTAATCGATCATATATAATTCTCACCCGAATAGTATTAAATAAATTTGTCCCAATTCAATATGCTTTCCTTAAAAGATTATCAGAAGCTCCATTTAAAGAAATATCGTGATCACTGGGGTCTTTTTATTGCAGAGGGAAAACGGATATGTCGGGAAGCATTACAGTCGAATTGGGAGATAGTTGCTGCCTTCAGATCAGATGATTTCCAGAATGACCCGGATTTTGAAACGATCTCAGAACAAATTAACCGAAAAGCACTCCGGTTGCAAATAATCAACACCAACCAGTTTAAAAAATTATCGGACACGGAGTCTCCACAAGGTATTCTACTGGTTCTCAAAAAGCCGTTCTCCTTCCCAAAGACAGAAGATATCATCAAAAACCTAAGAATGCTGGTTCTTCTAGATGGAGTGAGGGATCCAGGTAATATGGGTACAATTATTCGCAATGCAGACTGGTTCGGGATTCAGACGATCATCACTTCCCCGGATTCGGTGGAAGTTTACAATCCCAAAGTGGTTCGTGCCTCCATGGGCTCCATCTTTCGGGTGAATTGCCATGAATCCAAAAATATAGAAGTTACAATCAAGCAGTTAAAAAAAAATAAGATTTCTATTGTCGGCTCTTCTCCTCTGGCATCCCTTGAGCTGGAAGATCACCGGCCGGCCTTTCCGGTAGCGATAATTTTAGGTGGAGAAGCCACAGGAATATCTTCAAACTTACACCCCCTCGTGGATATTCAGGTCCATATTAAACAGTTTGGCCATGCTGAATCTTTAAATGTGGCTGTTGCATCCGGTATATTAATGAACTACTATTCACGACTTGCAAAAAATTAAATTAAAAAATTACTTTTACCTCCTTTTTTGTTTCAGTATCATTACTGGATAAAAATCTGGATGATTTATCTACTGGAGATCGAATGGAGGAAAAACCACGCTTCCCCAGACCACTGGAAGCATTTCTGGTGATTATTGCCGGATTTATTTTCATTGTCCTGTTAACCCAGCTTTTTCTGTGGATTTTTGTCTCCCAACCGGAGGAACTTGAAGAGACATCAACCACATTTAAAGTACTTATCACTCTGGGAGAATTGGGATTAATTGTCATTCCCCTGATTTACATAAAAAATCTCAATTTATCTTTGAAAGAAACCTTTCGCTGGAACGGCATTCCTTCCGTCATTGTACTCTGGAGCGTGATCATCGGGTTTTCTATCAGTGTTTTAGGAGATGAGATGGATCGCTTGGTGGGTATGATAATTCCAGCCCCCGAATTTCTGGCAGAAATTTCCGCTGCGATGCGGATTAATTCTACACAGGACCTACTCATTTTAGTCGCCGGGGCTGTTTTTGCTGCAGCTTTCATTGAAGAATCTATTATTCGAGGTTTTTTACAAAAATCTCTGGAAAAATATCAAGACGTAACTCGAGCTGTTATTTACGCAAGTCTTGCCTGGACAATCATTCATGGAATGCTCTACTGGGCAATTCAAATATTCCTGCTAGGAATTATATTGGGATTGCTGGCCTGGCGGTCGAATAGTATTTTTCCATCGGTCATCGGACATGCAATAAACAATACGCTAGCATTGATATTTAACAACATTCAGCAGGAGAATTTGGAAGGAGTCTATTTATGGGGAGACCACGTCTCTCCCCTATTTCTTCTTCTGGCTGTGGCGGGTCTGTTTTGGGGCGTGAAATATTTTTATCAGTATTATGGAAATAAACCACAGAATCCGTATTCACTTAATTAAGTCTGATTCATTGTAACCAGGGCAAAATTCTCCAAAACCGCTTTGACATTTTTCTCTGCCTGGATCACATCCGTGGCCCGACTGTTGTTTAATACATCGCAAATAGCCTGAGGGGTTACATTCTTCCGCTGAGCCACCATTTTATAGGTACCGAGTTCCTGATAATCCCAGTATAGTTGAAAGTGGCGTTCGTTCCATTTGGATTTAATCGAAGAAATCAGCTCAAAAATAGTATTTACCAGTGAATCAAAATGACTCATATCCGAAATAAACCATAGATTCGTTTTATGCTTTTTCGCCAGACCCAAAGCGCGGTTAGCCCGATGAAATGCCGGCCCATCCATTTCAATGGGAAGCCTACCCCCCATCCGAAAAATAGGTCCAACGCCCATACCAAAACGTAATCCCATCGGAAAAACCATTCTCTGGAGGGCATGAAATATTTCATAGGCAGGTAACGGTTCTCTAATCAATGCCTGAAACTCGTCTCCCTTGGTGAGAGTGGTGGGCGCATCCAGGCAGGAGCTGAATTCTTCATTAATCTGAACGATAGCAGACTTTAAAAACAGTTGTGTTTGATATCGGTCGGTACCATTCAATCTTTTGGAACCGCTGATATCTCCTATGATTACAGTATAATTTTTTGAATCCTCAAAAGTCTTTTTGGAAGTCATATCAGCAAATATCATTTTAATTTACGATTTCCAGGTTAAGTGATACCGACAGGCCTCACCATCTTCTGCCAAGCAGAGTTTTTCTTTAAGCGAAACTGATTTACCCCCACACACTTCAACACCTTTTTTCAGAAGTGTCTGAATGAACCAGCAATATGATTTATGAATATCTTCGTCATAGTCAAATGTGATATCAGCTTCCTGCTTCCCTGTTTTGACATAGGAATAACGTCCAAAATGACAAAGCTGGTCATAAAGTCTTCCAATTTGAGCAAGAAAACCATGGGGATCTTGGTTTTGAATATAATTATAAAAATATCTATCCAGCAAGAGAGGGGCCGACCGTTCGCCTATTTCCCGGAAAAGATTTTCCAGCGGCATTTGGGTGACTTCCCCCAGGGCAGAATCAAGGTCTTTTAGTACATGAAATGAATAAAGATTGGTAATAAAGACCTGCTCGCCAATGGCATTACGGACCGGCTCATCCAACTTATGAAGTAATTGCTGATAAATTTGAGTATCTCTATGATTTTCAACATAGTCCAGTCTGGACTGAATTATTAAACCCCTGATATCACTCATCGCTACTCTCAATCCTTTCTAATTTTTGTATGACATTTTCAATAAATTTCTGAATTCCCTCCGGATTTTGACCCACTCCCTGAACCAGCAACGGACTTCCTCCCCCTTTTGCATCGATCAGCGGAAGCAGATCCTTAATCCACAAGGCCAGATTTAATTCCTGACCCAGAGAATGGGAAACCATCCAGTTTAATCTCCCGTTGAAGGTACCAAAAACCACCACTAGCCGACCCGGCAACGTCAGAACCCGATCTGCAAAGATTTTCAATAAGTTATGATCGGCATTTTGCAGGATTTGTTGAACAAAAAGTATGTGCCGGATTTGTTTACCTTTTGAAATTGCTGCTTCTGCTAAGTCGGTCATTCTTGCTGATTGAAGTGTCAGTACATCACGCTGAGCATTTTTCAGTTGCTGCTGCAGGTCAATGACGCGTTTCACCAGAACATCCTCGCCACAGGTCAGAAGGATCCCCAGTTCACGAAATATTTCTGTTTTTTGGGAATAATCTTCTAATGCCCGATTTCCAATCTTCACGTGAATACGGGTCCTTCCCCGAATTTTTTCCTGCCCTGTGATTTTTACAATTCCCACTTCGCCGGTGTGCGACATATGCAGTCCACCACAGGCTGAGGCATCAAAATCACCCACCTGAACAATCCGTACTTTTTCCACGTCAGGCGGGGGACGTCTGATATTGAACTGTTCTACCTGCTCAGGATCTACCCAGAGGATATTCACGGGCAGATTATTCCGGATGACCTCATTGGCCAATTTTTCCACTGCTTGAATTGATTTTGCAGGAATCTCGGTCGCATCAGTTTCTATGGCGGTGTAGGTATCCCCAAAATGTACCGATACGGTATTATATTTTCCAATTCTTACCAGTGCCTGAGATAAAATATGTTGTCCGGTGTGCTGTTGCATGAAATCATGGCGTCGGTTTCCATCCACAATTCCATTGATAATATCAGTTTTTAATTCTGAATCCATAAAATGTACGATGTTATCATCTATTTTTTGAACATCATACACCCGGACCTGATTAAGTTTCCCCTGATCCGAAGGTTGCCCACCACCCTCCGGATAAAAGCAGGTTTGATCCAGAATAATCCCCATCCGATGGTCTTTTTCAATTCTGCCTATTACCCTTGCATCAAATTCGAGTTGATAGGGATTCTGATAATATAGTTGCTTAGTCATTCAAAATTATTCCAAAATTTTCCAAAATTAAGGTTTATTTTTAATAAATCAAACATATATACTTGATTTTTTGATATTAAACAAATAGAATTGATATTTCTTACGCTATGAATGAAACTATTATTTCATAAATACAGGATGTTATAAAAATGAAAATTATTTTACACTATTTACAGAAAGGATTTTTTAAAGGATAAGGTGGCCAAAAACCCTAAACATAAAGGAAAACAGGATAGCCAGAATGAGAGTTATCATAACTACCAGTATCATCCAGGAACGGTTTAACTCTCTGGAGAGCACTGCCATGGTGGCCACACAGGGTATATAAAATGTTATAAAAATTGTAAAAACAAGTACCTGATTGGTTGAGAGCACCGTTAAAATCTGGGTGGTTCCGAGGGCCTGCGTCAACATAATCAGGGCCAGTTCCTTACGAAGCACACCAAATATCAGGGTTGTACCCACCACGGCGGGTAGTCCCAGCAGGGCTGTAAGAGGAGACAACCCCTGGTTTATCAATTTATCGAGCTGAAAGTACTCCAGCATTCCCAGAACCACACTACCTAGAATGAGAATTGGCCAGGCAACCATAATAAATTCCTTAATACGAAACCAGGTTTTTCTAAAAATTACACGACTTGAAGGCCAGCGGTAAGGGGGAATTTCCAGGATCATACCAGGGGACACCTCGGGCATTAACCAGGAAAGAACTTTTCCCGTCAAAGAAATCACTACGATATTAAAAAGATAAATAGCGAATGCCCAGAATGGTCCTAAATAGAATGCCACCAGTCCAAATATGACCACCGATCGTGCTGAGCAGGGGATCATGCTGGAAATAACCGCCGCAATTATTTTATCACGGCGGGAGGGAAGAATCCGGGTTGCCATTACAGCCGGTACATTACACCCGTACCCCAGCACCGCCGGTATAATGGAAGTTCCATGTAATCCAATCCGGTGCATAAAAGAATCCATTAAAAATGCAACTCTGGGCAGGTAACCGGCGTCCTCTAAAATAGTCAGTCCGATCAGGAATGGAACCAGATAAGGAAGCACAATCGCAATACCGCCGCTAATTCCCCACACAATTGATTGAACGAGGTAAAACCATATTGAATTTTGATCGAGCACACCCGAGAGGCTCTGCTGTAAATTCTCGAAACCGGTCAACAGATATCCTTCCAGCAGTGCACCAAATTCAAAAATAATATAAAAAAAGGAGAGTAAAATAGTGATAAGGATGAAATAACCACCCATGCGGTGCATGACAATATGATCGAGCTTTTCCCGCCAATCCGAATGCGGATGACCTATTTTAACAACCTTTCCATAAATATCCATTGCCATGGCATGCCGTTCCAGAACCAGGACACTATCCTGCGGTTTCCCCCTCAATTGGACCAGTTTATTTTGCAACACCCGCACTTTATCAGAAAGCATATGTCCATTCTGATGTGATAAAATGGATTGGTAATATTCATCATCTTCCAGTAACTTTATAGCCAGAAACCGGGAAGGATAAACCACCTTAGGGGCAAAATTTTGTTTAATTTCATATTCTAATTCACAGATGATTTCTTCCACATCTTTCTGACAGGGGATACTTCCTGGAATGCTCTTTTTTCCTTCTTCTATCACGTGTTTGGCATTCACAAACAGATCTCTTACCCCTAAATTTTTGCTGGCCACTGTGGTCTGGACCGGCATATTCAAAAGCTCTGATAAAGCATCAACCTCAATCTCAATTCCCTTGCGACTGGCTTCATCCATCATGTTCAGAGCCACAATCATGGGAATTCCTAAATCGATCAGTTCCAGAGTGAGGGGAAGACTTCTGCCCAACTGAGATGCATCAATAATATTTATGATGAGATCAAATTTCTGGCTCAGGAGGTATTTACCCACTTCAGCCTCGGCTTCGTTGGTTGAGGAAAGGGAATAAGTTCCGGGAAAATCTACCAGATCATACACCGCCCCGTTTAAACGAACGCGGCTTTCCATGTATTCAACCGTGGTTCCTGGCAAATTTGAGGTAACCGATTTGTAGCCTGCAACCGCATTGAAAATGGTACTTTTTCCCGAATTTGGTTGACCAATCAGCGCAATTTTCATATATCCTCAACCATAATTTTCGCAGCAACACCTCTCCCCACGGCAATAGAACTGCCATGGTTTTCAATGAGTAATGGACCTGCGAAAGGAGCGTTCCTTTTTATCTTAACAACACTCCCGATGCCGATACCCAGCTGAGCGAGAGATCTTCTTGCTCCTTTTCCTCCGCTGATCCCGACAATTTTTACTGATTTTTGAGTGGAAACGTCTAATAAGGATTTCATAAATTCAATTAATAAATATAAATACCCCAACCGCAGACTAACCCTCTGTCTGCAACACCATCGACCAGACAAAATTAATATTTAGATTTAGTATCAACAAGAATATATTTTTTTAACAGCATTATCCATAATCCATATTCTCCCGCAAACTCTCTGGAAGTTAAACAGAATGAGAATATGCTGTGGAAAAAATCGCATTAAAAGTTTTACTCACTCATAAATTTTCGCACTGCTTTTTGGTAAATTGTATCATCCTGAAGAGACTCTTTCCTGGCCGATATAGATCCGGGGTTTGGGGTAGCTCCTGATAATAAAACCAAAACATCCTCTGGAAGTATGGTAATTTCTAAGCGACATTTGTCTGCTCCCGGATCTAATAGTATATTCATTAACTAAATGAAAAAGATATATGTCTCATTTTATTGATATAAAAGGTGCCCGTCTTCACAACCTGAAAAATATCAACCTGCATATTCCCCGGGATAAACTGGTGGTTATTACCGGTCCCAGCGGTTCTGGCAAATCCAGTCTTGCCTTTGATACCCTCTTCGCGGAAGGCCAGAGGAGATACGTGGAATCACTTTCCACCTATGCCCGGCAATTTCTAGAGAAAATGCCAAAACCCCAAGTCGATTTTATTTCAGGTATACATCCTGCCATTGCGATTCAACAAAAAGCGCCATCGGGAAATCCAAGATCAACGGTGGGAACAGTTACGGAAATTTATGATTACCTTCGCCTCCTGTTTGCTCGGATCGGTGAGATACATTGTCATCAATGTGGAAAAGTGATTAAGAAAGACCTAGCTCAAGACGTGCTTGAGGTCATTGAAAGGTTGCCTGACAATTCCCGCTATTATATTTCCTTCCCTCTTCCTGATCATGAGATAAGTAAAACAGGCTCTAAAGAGGTCATTCTTGGCAGGGGTTTTCTTCGAATCTGGCAGGATGGAAATTTCATTGACTTAAGAGATCCCGATTCAAAAATATCCCCTGGAGAATTATGTGTGGTGGTCGATCGTCATATTAAAACTGAATCGGTGGATCGCAGCCGTTTGATCGATTCAATTGAAACCGCCTTTTTCGAGGGAGAAGGTAATCTATGGCTGATCATTTCGGATCAGGAGATTAAAAAATTCAATCAAAATTTTATTTGCAGTCATTGTGGTACACAACTCCTCGAACCCCAACCTCGGCTATTCTCTTTCAACAATCCTTTCGGGGCCTGTCCAGGTTGTCAGGGATTTGGGGACATGATGGATATTGATTTAAAAAAGATAATCCCGGATTCTCAAAAAAGTATCAGGCAAGGTGCAATCGTACCCTGGAATTTCCCTTCATACCGGCATCTCCTCACCCGTTTGGCTAGCTTTGCCCAGGACATCGGTCTATCATTGGAAATGCCATTTGAGGAGCTAACCGAGATACAGAAAGACTTCATTATTAATGGAAATCGTAAATTTCCCGGGATCAGGGGTTTTTTCAAAAAACTGGAAAAGAAAAAGTATAAGGTTCAGGTAAGAGTATTCCTGAGCAGGTTTCGGAGTTACTATACCTGCACGATTTGTCATGGAAAAAGACTTCGTCCGGAGGCTCTGGCAATCACCATAGCCGATCATGATATCTCTGATCTGGTTAAAATGACTATCCATCAACTGGATCAATTCTTTCAGGAAATTGAGTTGACAGAATCTCAAATAGAAATTTCGCAACAATTGTTAAAGGAAATTCAGAGCCGATTCCGATATTTAAAAGATGTAGGCCTTGACTATCTTCAGCTTGACAGGCGTGCTAACACCCTGAGTGGTGGAGAATATCAGAGAATTAATTTGGCCACTGCCCTGGGTGCCTCACTCACCGGGACACTATATATCCTGGACGAACCAACCATCGGACTTCACCCCAGAGATACATTAAGACTACTCAACATTATGAAATCACTTACAGAGATGGGAAATACCACCATCGTTGTCGAGCATGAAAGATCTGTCCTTGAACAGGCCGATTATCTGATCGATCTAGGTCCCGGCTCAGGTGAAGGTGGGGGTCAGGTGATGTTTCAGGGCAATATGGCTGATTTTAAACTATACCAGGATAGCTTGACCGCTCAATATTTTCATCACATAAAATCCGGGCCTGCCAAAAAAGCTTACCGGAAAGGCAGTGGAAAATTTATTTCACTGGAGGGCGTTACAGCACATAACTTGAAAAATATCAATGTCCGGATACCACTTGGGATGATGGTTGTCGTAAGCGGGGTTTCAGGTTCTGGCAAGAGCACTTTGATCCATGAAGTATTGTATAAAGGCTTTCTACATGAACAGGGTAAAGCGAAGGAACAACCTGGTCCATACCGGGAAATTCGAGGCCTCAAAAATATTCAACATCTAGAACTCATTGACCAATCTCCTATCGGAAGAACACCGCGCAGTAATCCAGTAACTTATATCAAGGGATTCGATGATATTCGAAAGTTATTTGCATCCCTTTCCCAATCCAAAGCGCATGGATTCACTGCCGGTCATTTCTCCTTCAATGTACCGGGAGGTCGCTGTGAGAACTGTGAGGGAGATGGTCAACTCAAAATTGACATGCAGTTTCTGGCAGATATTTATATGACCTGTGAAGTATGTAAAGGTAAAAGGTTTAAACGGAATATCCTGGACATTTACTACCGTGGCAAAAACATTGTCGATATTCTTGAGATGACGGTTGATCAGGCGCTGGATTTTTTCGATAACTTCCCGAAAATAACCCGAAAAATAACGGTGTTGAAAGAAGTAGGTCTAGGCTACCTGAGGTTGGGGCAACCTGCGACTACACTTTCCGGAGGAGAGGCACAGCGGATAAAATTAGCGGCACATTTAAGTCGGAAAAACCATCAGGATGTGATTTTTCTTTGTGACGAACCCACTACTGGCCTTCACTTTGATGATATTACCAAATTACTTGAGGCTTTCGACAAACTCCTGGATCAGGGTGCTTCCCTGGTAATCATTGAACATAATCTGGAAGTCATCCGGGTTGCAGACTGGATAATCGATTTAGGGCCGGAGGGGGGAGACGCAGGCGGTTTTATTGTTGCAGAAGGCAGACCTCTTGAGATTGCCGGTCATCCCGATTCCTACACCGGTTTGTATTTAAAAGATATAATAGGATAGAAAGTTAGACGACTCTATTCTTCCAGATATTTCTGAATGATTTCCACACTTCGGGCAGTGGCCCCGCAATTTTCCATAACTACCCGGTAAGCTTTTATTCCGGTTTCACGGCGGTAGACATCATTTAAATAAAACTTCTCTATCAGAGTGATGATGTCCTGAGACTGCCGAACTTCCCATCCACCTCTTTGAGTTTTCAATAACTGTGCCTCATAAGAATTCTGATTTACTGGTCCGAACAGCACCGGGATTTCATAGACCGCTGCTTCCAGGACGTTATGAATATTCTGCCTGAAACTTCCTCCCACATATGCCACTTTAGCAATGCTGTATAAATTTGCCAAAACACCAATTCGGTCAATGAGAATTAACTTTTCATCGTTATAATTCTGAATCTCCGAGAGCTTGATTACTTTTTCAGGTGACGAAAATTCAATGATTTCTTCCAAATGAGCATCCGTGGGTTCATGAGGACAAATAATAAAAAGCAGGTCTTTATAGGTTTTTGCCAAGGTTTTGAAGGCCGGCAGAAGATGAAACTGATCCTCAGGCCAGGTACTGCCGGCAATAAATATCCAGCGAGAGGTAAAAATTTCCCTGGGAATAATTTCCAGTTTCTTGGATTCATCTCGTCTGAATAAGACCTGATCATATTTGGTATCCCCAACAACAACCAGTTTTTTTTCGTCTACCAGCTGCGAAAAATTAATTTCATCAGAATGTGAAATCGTCAGAATTCTCGTGAAGTATCGGTAAATTTCCCTGTGAAAGCCGCGATTAATCCAAAATAGGCGGCTGCTTTGTCGATGTAATGAAGCGTTTATTAGTAATAAGGGAATATGAAACCAGTCCGTCATCCATACCTGATTTGGCCAAACATCATGTTTGGCAATAATCCAGACGGTTGGTCGGATAATTTTCAGAAAACGCCAGACTGAAATAATACATTCATGAGGCGAGTATGTAAAAAGATCTACCGCCGAAAAGTCTTTTACATTTTCAAATCCTGACGGAGAAAAAAACAGGACTACAATTTTCAGATCCGGATGGGCGGACTTAAGTTCACGTAAGAAAGGTTTAGTATGCTCAAATTCTCCCATTGAAGCACAATGCAGGACGACGACTTGCTGATCAGGATACTGTCTTCGAAATAATCGAAGTTTATTCCACATTCCGATTCGGCCCAGTACACCCTTGCGAATTTTTTTATTAAAAGGCACAACAAGTATCAATAGCAAATAAAAGAGTGGTAAAAAAAACACATTATAGAATAGTATCATCAAAATCGAGACCATGGACAACTTTTCCTGTCTGGATGTTAAGGATGATTTCATTAGAATTCAGCCATAATCTAATATATTATCTCCGTCTAATCAGTTCATAAGGAGCTGCTCTTAAATCAGCATAGATATTTTGATAATTTTTATACCGATCACTACTGATCTCACCGGACTCTACAGCTTTCATTACCGCACAACCCGGTTCATTCAAATGTAAGCAATCATTGAATTGACATTCGCTATAAAAATATTGAAATTCAATAAAATAATGCCTCAACTCGTTGCGATATATGTCCCAGAGCCCCAATTCCCGGATCCCGGGCGTATCAATGATATATCCCCCAATGGATATGGGAAAGAGCTCTACAGAACTGGTGGTATGTTTTCCTTTGCGGGTTTTTTCACTGATTTCTGCTATTTTGACAGACACATTAGGCTCAATTTTTTGGAGCAAAGAACTCTTTCCCACACCTGAATGCCCTACCAGAACTGATACTTTATCCCGCAGTGAACTGGCCAGATCCTGAATTCCATACCCGGTTTCCGCGGAGGTAAAATATACATCGTATTTTAATTTCTTGTAAGTGTTTTTAACTTCCTGAAAATCTTCAGCTTCCGCAAGATCAATTTTATTCAGGCAAATTACACTTTTGAGCTTATTTTTTTCAGAGATGATCAAATATCTGTCCAAAAGTCCCCACTTAAAGGGTGGCTGCATCACAGACATGATAATTACCATTTGATCAATATTTGTTGCGATTATATGTTCCTGATAAGCTTTTCCTTCTACTGAACGGCTCAATTTGGAACGTCGCGGTAAGATTTTTTGAATCACCCCCTCCTCATCGGAGATGACTTCAACAATCACATCATCACCCACTTTAATTGTGGTTGGATCTTCCTGTGGAAGTGCCGCAATTTTTCCGCGCATGCCGCATTTTAAAGTCAGATCTGCGCACTTTACCAGATAATGACCCCGGGTTGATTTGATCACTTTACCCTGGGATTTGATGTGGTGGTGACTCAAATCTGCCTCAAACTGATAAGTAAATTTTTATTTCCATTGAGTTGCCAAAATGGTCCACATTCCTTGGAAGCGGCCCGCATTCTCCATGTAAGAATAGAGTGGTGAACATAAGAAAATTAGAATATTACACTGTTCTTTTTCTTATTCGGAGATGGTCCCCGATGCAGAGGACACATTTCTGTGGGGTGGTATTTGATATTGAAAACTTCATCCAAAATTTTAGGACAATAGTCTGTGGCCAGTTTACCAGAATCTTCACACACCTGCAGATTAATTACATCCGCAGGTTGTTTAAAATTCTCATCCGCGATGTTTAAATATTCATAGGCGCGATTTATGAACTCAGCCCAGATCGGTAAGGCTGCAATGGCACCCGATTCACCTCTACCGAGGGAAAGCTGGGGATCATCCAATCCCACCCATACACCGGCAGTCAGAGCGGGTGTGAGACCCACAAACCAGGCATCTGTAAAATCGTTCGTGGTGCCCGTCTTACCTGCGGCAGGTTTCGTAAAACCATATTTCCAGCGCAGGCGACCTCCGGTTCCGGCATTAACCACAGATTCCAACAGATTAGTCATCAGATATGCTGTTGCCTTACTTAATATCTCATTTCTGCGGGTTGGTGTTTTATATATTACATTCCCATAACGATCTTCTATGCGGGTGATCGCATAAGGTTCAACTCGAACTCCCTGATTTGCAAAAATCCCATATGCTGAAACCAGTTCAATAGGAATAACTTCGGAACTTCCTAACGCTAAGGTCGGGAAGGGTCTCAGGGATGTATTGATACCCATTTTGTGTGCATAATCCACCACCGCTGCTGGATTAATTTCTTGTATCAATCGCACTGCAACCAGATTTATGGAAAGTTTTACTGCCTCTCTAATGGTGGTTGGACCTCCGAAAGATTTTTCATAATTTTCAGGATCCCAGCGGGTCCCATCCGGATTCATCACAACAACAGGTTGATTTAGAAATTTATCCACGGTTGTATAACCATTATCAATTGCTGCAGTGTACAGAAAAGGTTTGAAGGCAGAGCCCGGCTGCCTTTTGGCCTGAACCGCCCGGTTAAATTTGGATTCAGCGAAATCTCTTCCCCCTACCATGGCCATGATATGACCATTCTCATGATTAATAACCACAAACGCAACTTGTACTTTAGACTTTTCTTCAAATACTGAATCAGGCATCTGAAGTTTCTTTTTTATGTTCAGAAGCTTTGGTGCAACCCGATCCTGCAATTCAGGTAATCCAAAATAGATGGCTGAGTCTACAGCCGTTTGTATTTTGCTGTTTAAGGTGGTATATACATTTAATCCATCCTCGTATATATTAACCCCCAGTGAGTCTCCGATCACTTGAAGTGACTGACGCACGTACTCCGTAAAATAGGGAGCCATCTTGCTTTGCTCTTTGAACTCCTGTACCTGAATTGGAATCTGACTGAGACTGTCATATTCCTCCTGAGTTAAATCTCCGGTAACTACCATATTTCGAAGGACCAGGTTACGGCGGATGAATGATTGATCGGGATGATTAATGGGAGAATAGTAAGCCGGCGATTTAAGAATAGGGATCAGGGTTGCACTTTCCTCAATACTCAGCTCAGAAGCATCTTTATCGAAATATCTTTTCGCAGCAGCCTGAATTCCGTATAATCCCAAACCAAAATAGGCCTGGTTCAGATACATCTCCAAAATTTCTTGTTTGGAATAGGTCCGTTCAATCTGGATGGCAGTAATAATTTCCCTGGCTTTCCGATTGAGCGTTTTCTGAAATCCAAAGTATAAATTTCGCGCCAGTTGCATGGTAATTGTACTGAAACCTTGTCGAAAGCGCAGAGAGATTAGATTCACCGCTATCACTTTGGGAATGCGTTTAATGTCAATCCCCCAGTGTGAATAAAATCGTCGATCTTCAGTTGATAATAATGCGGCAATTGTGTGAGGCGGAATTTTTTCAATGGGAATATAGACCCGATTAAACTTGAACAATTCGTGAATGAGAACTCCGTCTTCTGAATAAACACGGGTAACCAGTGCAGGATCTATATTCTCAAGATCAGTTAAAGAGGGAAGACCGCTAATTAAATAAATGAAGTAACCGATGATCAGAATGGAAAGCGAGGAGATAATAATCGTCCTGCGATGCTGTTTAAAAAAACTTTGTTCGCTGTTGGGATTCTGAAATTCCAAGGGTCAATTTCTAATATTTAAATTAACATCGATGTTTCCAACTCTAACAGGGGAACTTGTATTCCCGTTATTAATACAATAAAAACTGAAGTTAGAATGCGGGATAATTCAATGCAAGCTCTTTTTATGGGAATTCAGTAGGGTTAAAACTATGTTGGTATTCAGTGATTTTAAAAGTTATATTTAAAGATTAAAAATTTAATTCGGATGACTGCTAAACATTTTTATTCATTTTTTCTGTTTTTCATATTAGTGGTGGGATGTGCTTCCGGTTCCCGCGTAAAACAGGAAAACTTATCGGAAGCCGAAAAGGCGAAGAACGAGAAAGCCTACCAGCATTTCTTCCAGGGATCTCTATATGATTTTCAGGATGAGTATGAAAGAGCCCTGTTAGAATATTACCAAGCGATGTTATACGATTCCTCATCGGCTCAAATACACAAAGCGATTGGACGCGATCAAATCCGCTTGCAGAATTTCGAAACCGCTCTCATCCACCTTACAAAATCCCATTCCTTCGACCCCAAAGACCGGGAAACTCTGAATTATCTTGCTGAAGTTTATTATAACCTGAATCAATTTCAAAATTCGATACAGTATTATAACAAATTATTAGTGCTGGATCCTTACAACAGTAGTGTTCAGAACAATTTAATTTTTCTGTATTCCCACCTAAAGAAGGAAGAAGAACTCCTCAATTTTTACAAGAAGATGATGTCCTACTATCCAAATGATAATAAGTATGCTGTCCAGTACGCCCTTTCCAATATAAAGCAACGTAATATTCCTGAGGCCCAGAGGGTGCTGGAGGACGTTGTCAGGTCAGATAGCACGGAGATTAACGCTCTTTTGGTGCTGGGGAACCTCTATGAGGTACAGAAAGATACCAGCAACGCCATTAAAACCTATAAAACGATTTTATCTCTTGATCCGTCCAATGACGAAGTATTGAACCGTATTTATCGAACACTGCGGGCGCAGGAAAATTGGGCTGAGATCGAAAATATTTTTGAGTCTCTTCTGGAAGCTCATCAGGATAATACCCAGGTTCGCCTGATCCTGGCAGAAACTTACTATTTTCAGGAAAAAAATGAAGCTGCATCAGCTATTCTGGAACCGGTTCTTTCTGATGAAACGTATAGACTGGCTGCCTTCGAATTGTTAGGTCGAATCGCCTTCGACCGTGAAGATTTTGATAAGGCTGAAGAGTATTTTACCTCACTGACCGAAGAAACACCTCAAAATAGATTTAGCTGGCTATTTTTGGCCGTCATTTACAACCGGCAGAATGAATATCAGAAAAGCCTGGCGATTTTGGAACAATCACTCAACGTTCATCAAGATGATGTGGATCTGCTTTCTATGTATGGATCCACTCTCAGCCAAGTAAATCGAGATCGTGAAGCTGTGGCCCCTCTGGAAAAAGCCCTTAAGCTGGATCGGGATAATATGGCAACTCTGACATCCATCGCGGCCGTGTATGATAAACTAAAATTGTGGCGCAAATCCGATTCCCTGTATGAAGCAGCCTTGATCAAAAACCCGGATAACGCCCTACTGCTCAACAATTACAGCTACTCCCTGGCCCAGCGGGAAATGGAACTCGACAAGGCATTAAAGATGGTCAATCGTGCTCTGGAAATAGATTCTGAGAACGGTGCCTACCTTGATACCAAAGGCTGGATATTGTATAAAACAGGTAATTATCCCGAGGCATTACGCTACATACAGAAAGCACTGGATTCCAGGGAAGAAAGTGCCGAAGTTTTGGAACATATGGGCGATGTTTACTATCAACTTGGTCAATTAGAGGAAGCGAAAAATTTTTGGAAGAAAGCTTTAGAAAAAGATCCCCAAAATCTCGAATTAGCCCAAAAAATTCAGGATTTATAAAATATTCATTGTGTCTGACCATCGTGGTCATGATCCTGAACTGCTCCACCGTTAGTATGAAAAAATCAGCGAAATTCGATCTTGATGTTTTGCAGGACTGGCCTAATTTATACAAAAATAATTACCGGCAGTTACATACTCTCAAAAGTGAAGCCCGCATCAGCGTAGAATCCCCCGAATTTGCGACTAGTTTTAACGTGGATGTTGTTTATGGTTCACCGGACACTCTTTTCATTCAAGCTGAGGGACCATTCGGGATTGACGTGGGAAAAATATTCATCGGCGGGAAACGTTTTATTATATACAATCAGTTCAATAATCAATTCCTCAGCGGATCTTTAGATGACGAATATTATAATACATTTTTGGAATCAGGTCTGACTTTTCGGGAAATTAAAAATGGATTTATAGGTTTTACCCCACTACCGGAAGATCTCATTTTAGCTGACAAAAATAAGGGAATTTTTCTGGCTTCTGCAGAGGGCAAAAAATGGCGGTACAGTATTGATGTTGAAAAGGGGACACTAAAAACTTTCGAAGTAATTGAAGATGGACAGGTAACTTTTAAAGAAGAATTTATGAATTATACCGAAATCGAAGGAATCATTTTCCCGCGTTTTATTCGACTTATCCTGCCGAAGAAAAATGAAATGGTTGCAATTTACCATAAAAATATCAAAATTAATGAGCCTGTTGATAAAAAAATCTATTCAATCGAGATCGGACCAAAGACAAGACAACTTAACATAAATGAATAATGAATGCCTATGGATATCTCTATCGTAATTCCCGCTTATAATGAAGAAGAATCTCTTCCTGAGCTTATTAAGCAACTTTCACTGGTTTTGAACGAATTGAAAAAAACATATGAAATTATTATCGTTGACGATGGCAGTACCGACGGAACCTTATCCGCTGCAAAAACCCTGAAAAGAGACTTTCCGGCACTGAAAGTACTGAGCTTCAGAAAAAATTATGGCAAGAGCGCCGCCCTATCGGAAGCGTTCAAATTAGCTAAGGGAAATTATGTCATTACAATGGATGCTGATTTACAGGATGACCCTGCAGAAATATCCAACCTGATTTCAACTCTGGAATCCGGTAATTATGATCTGGTATCCGGCTGGAAAAAGAAAAGATTTGATCCCTTTTCAAAGACAATGCCCTCACGAATCTTTAATTTTGTCACCTCGAAGATAACCCGAATAAACATTCACGACTTTAACTGTGGTTTGAAAATATATCGCCATGCAGTGATCAAAGATCTCAAGATATACGGAGAATTACATCGTTTTCTACCGGTTTTGGCACATTGGAACGGATTCCGTGTAGGTGAACTCTCCGTACAGCATCACCCCCGGAAATATGGGAAGACCAAGTTTGGTATTTCGCGATTTTTTAATGGATTTTTCGATTTGTTAACGGTTATTTTTATTACCCGATATCAGACTTCACCCCTCCATATCTTTGGGATGATGGGACTTGCATCATCGTTGCTGGGTATTGCAATTGAATTATATCTGAGTATCTTATGGTTCATGGGTAAAGGCATCCGGAATCGACCGTTGTTTTTCCTGGGTATATTAGCTATTATCGTTGGTGTACAATTCATTGTTTTCGGATTATTAGGGGAGATGATAACTGCACGTTTTGCTGAGCAAACCCAGTATTCTGTTAAGGAAAAAATTGAATAATATGGAAGTAAAATAATTTTTTCTAAATGAAAGATACTATTCCCTCTCCGAAACATCTCTACAGCATCATTGTTCCGTCCTTTAACCGTTCTGATGAAATCAGGGAATTACTGACCTCATTTACCGCCCTGGACTTTGAACCATCCCGACTGGAGCTGATTATTGCAGATGATGGTTCGGAAGATGATACCGCCTTGCTGGTCAAAAATTTCCAGGAGAAATTGCCTTTTCAATTATACTTTTATTCCCAGACAAATCAGGGTCCGGGGGCAGCCCGCAATATGGGGATGCAGTATGCACAGGGAGATTTTTTTATATTTATTGACAGTGATTGTACGGTCCCCCCCTTCTGGTTAAAAAATATTGATCTGGCATTGAAACAGTCCCAGGCAGAAGCTTTCGGTGGCCGGGATAGCTTCCGTCCGGATTTTCCAGATTTACTGAAGGCCATTAATTACTCAATGACCTCCTTCATTACCACGGGGGGTCTTCGGGGTCGTAAGGGAAAAAAACTGGCCAAATTTTATCCTCGAAGTTTCAACATGGGCCTTTCCAGAAACCTCTATGATAAAATTGGCGGATTCGGATCTTTACGTCACGGACAGGATATTGAATACAGTCATCGTATGATTAAAAGCGGTGCCAAAATCGTATTTATTGATAATGCCGTCGTTTATCACAAGCGCCGAACCAGTCTCAAAAAATTCTTCAGACAGGTATTTAATTGGGGGGTTGCCAGAATCAATCTTTATAAAATTGATCCCACCATGCTGGAACCTTTACATGCCGCACCGGCAGCTGCTACACTGTTTTTGTTTCTGCTGTTCACGGCAAGTTTTTTTTCACAATCCCTATGGTATATTACACGTATTCTGCTTTTTATCGGTCTGGGTATTCTCGGTTTTTCCGGAATTCATGCCGCTTTAAAGTATCGCCGATTCAGTATGCTTATCCTCGTACCCATCATTATGCCCATTCAAATTGTAGGATACGGCATGGGCTTTATAAGTGCATTTATATCCCGGATTATACTGGGAAAATCTGAATTCACCGGATTCAGAAAAAAATACTACCAATAATCTCACTAAATTTTATTAGGTTGAACAGATTATCATCCCAAATCCATTTTTTAAGCGTAATACTGAATATTCAGATTGAACTCATATGATTAATATTATATTCAATATTTACGGGTCTGTCACGGTTCTCTGGCAGAACAAATTTGATAAATTTTTCTTTGTTTCTGAAATGTCCACTCAATAATTTATTAAAGTGAATCGGGAAATTACGAGTCAATCCATCAAACTGCTTTAAAGTTTAGGTTATTTTTACTGCTGATTTATACATCAAACTCAATAAACTGGAGGCACATATTATGGAACAACCTGTCACTCAACCCAAACCGCGGGAAGCTGTCATCCTGAATCAAATTCAACAGGTCAGTAATGGGATGACCGGCTGGTTAAAATTTCTGGGAATCGTAAACATCATATCCGGTGCACTGACAGCGTTGAGTTTATGGGGAATTATCATTGCCTGGTTACCCATCTGGTTGGGAATTTTGCTTCTTCAGGCAGCAACCCGGATAACCAACGCCCGTTTTGCCAATAATGAGGGAGAACTTGTCCAGATGATGGATAAGTTACGTCTCTACTTTGTTATCCAGGGTGTCCTCATTATCGTTTCTGTTGTGGTGGCCGTTGTTGCCATCGCCATCTTCGGTAGTCTGATTTTCAAATATATGCAGGGTGGAGGCCTGGACACTTTTTAACGGGGTGAAAAAAAATATTTAGAAGTATATGATTTTATAATAAATCACTTGCCAATTCGGCCAGCAGGGAACGTTCGCCCTTTTCCAGGGTTATGTGGGCGTAAATCGATTGTCCTTTCATCCTATCAATCAGATAGGTCAATCCGTTTGACTGAGCATCCAGGTAGGGTGTGTCAATCTGATACGGGTCTCCAGTGAAAATAATTTTCGTCCCCTCTCCGGCTCTTGTGATAATTGTCTTAACCTCGTGCGGGGTTAAATTCTGAGCCTCATCGACAATAAAAAAAATCTTTTCTAAACTTCGGCCCCGAATGTAGGTTAGCGGTGCAATAAAAAGTTTTTCATATTCCAGTAAATCGTTGATTCTTTTAAATGCCTTATCATTTTCATTAAATTGATTTTTAATCACATTCAGATTATCATAAAGGGGCTGCATATAGGGATCAAGTTTGGCTTCCAGATTTCCCGGTAGATACCCCAGATCTTTATTGGACAAAGGGATAATTGGTCGCGCCAGATAGATTTGCTGATAAAATCGACGCATCTCTAACGCGGCTGCCAGGGCGATGAGAGTTTTACCCGTGCCCGCTTTCCCCGAAAGTGTCACCAGCAAAATCTCCGGATTCAGCAAAGCATTCAGAGCAAATGTCTGCTCAGCATTTCGCGGAGTAATGCCATATGCATTTCTTTTTTCAACCCGCCGGATTATTGCTTCTTTGGAATTATATATCGCAAGGGCAGATTTTTGTTGGCTTTTAAGAATCAGGTACTCATTAGGAAACAGGTGATCCAATTCAGCACTTTCTGCGGGTTTGATGACACCCTCGTCACGATAAAGTTGATCGATAAATAGTTCATTAAAATTATGAATTATGCGTTTCCCTGAGTAAAGTTTTTCAATATCCTGAATACGATCAGTGAAATAGTCCTGCGCCAGGATGCCCAGTGATTTGGCCTTGAGGCGCAGATTAACATCTTTTGTTACAAAGATCGTCTTGCGATTTTTTCTCTCATGGGTAAGGTAATACGCCACACTTAAAATGCGATGGTCAAGATTATTGGATGAAAAGATGGCATCAACCTCGGCATTATGTTGGTGATTGGTGATTATCTGAATTTTACCTTTACCCGGGCCCAGAGAGACACCCTCCTTAACCAACTTATCTCCCGCCAGACCATCCAGAATTCGAATAAACTCACGGGCATTAAAATTAATCTGGTCTTTTCCCCGTTTAAAATTGTCAATCTCCTCTA
The DNA here is from genome assembly GCA_020350205.1 of bacterium. Classification (GTDB taxonomy): domain Bacteria; phylum Calditrichota; class Calditrichia; order RBG-13-44-9; family RBG-13-44-9; genus RQOF01. The sequence continues at coordinate 2,261,384 of CP070707.1, read as the reverse complement.
AAACAGTAATCGGAACAACGATGTCATTATCCTGAAAGCTATGAATACAATTATAATCATGCAGAATGACATTGGTATCGAGAATGAATAATTTTTTTGCCAAATTTCTATCTCCACCTTAAGATCATGTTCATCCAGGGTATCAATTGAAATTAACATTATTATTTTATAGAAACAATTACCCACTTAGAATAAACATCAGTTGAGATCGATCATTACCAAATAAGTAACTTTATTTTATATGTGTATCAACAAGACATGTCGTATTACTTGTCATTCATAAGGGCTATCCACTCGTACAAATCTTAAACTAATGAAGAATGAGAAGGACTTCGGATCAAGCACTCAGAAAGAATCCGGATACTGAAAAAATTTGTTCAACACTCCCAGAATTCCGAACCTTTGATTTTTATAATGATCGTATTCATTAAACTGCATTCATACCTCAGATTTTTAGAATATTTTAAAAAACAATTATGCTTTATCATTTATCCAGCAATATAAGACCGTCTCTGATCACTTATCATTCGCATAACCTTAAATATATGTGGAAATTCAACAGTTCCCCTTCGAGATCACTTGACTCATTCACAACATTTGGTTAACTTACAGGTCCAATATCTTTATATTATTAAACAGGCAAGGTTAAACTTGCAGGAGGAGGAATCATGGCAAATGGAGGATCAGGAGATTTCTTTAAAGGGCTATTAATCGGTGGAATGCTGGGCGCGGTAGTTGCCTTACTGTATGCCCCTAAAAGTGGAAAAGAAACCCGAGAGGATATCGGGAAAAAAGCCGATGAGCTGGCAAGTAAGGCAAAAGCAGAATATGAAATTGCCTTGCAGAAAAGCAAAAAAACTTATCAGAGTGCCTTGGACCGTCTGAAAGAACTGGAGGGGATTGCGAAAAAGAAAGTGGAAGAAGTTGAAGATCAGGTTCAGGAGCTGGCAACAAAAGGCCGGGACACCGTTGAAGAAAGTAAAACCCGATTAAAAAAAGCGCTTGATGCAGGTGTGGAATCGTTTAAGGAAGAAAAAGGATCAAAGAAGAAAAAAGCCTAAGCTGTTCTAAACCGAGGAGAAGTCTATGCTCTGGGAAATAAGTCTGCTGGTCATCGCAATTGCATTTCTCCTATTGTGCCTTTCCGCTATCCCTATGCTATTGCAGGTTAGAAAGACAGCCAAAAGCTTTGAACTGACTTCAAAGACGCTCAACCAAAATCTGCCTGGTATCTTGACCAATTTGGATGAAATTACCACCAACTTGAACCAAACGACACAAACAGTCTATAATCAGGTAGATGGCTTGAAAAATGTTGTTGAAAAATTTCATGACATTGCTGACGATGTGGTTGATTTCGAAAGAAATATTCGGGCCGAAATTGAAGCGCCAATTATGGATACTGTCACTACAGTGACCGCAACCATAAAAGCCATTCGGGCATTTGTGGATGCATGGCGTTCAAAGTGATATGAATTATTGAATAAAATTATTATTTTATATAAAATCGTAAGTCGATTGACGCATATTTATGTTCATTATTAATGACAGCTACCTGGTTAGTTGCCGACACTGGTATGGATTTAGTTGAATTGCCTCTACAATAACCTGCCTTAAATTTTCAAAGCATTCTCTATAATTTATAAAAAAATGAAGTTAAATCTGCATTTCACTTGCATACTTCAAATTTGAATTTCTTGAGAACTATAAAAGATGTTTTAAATATAGAAAAGGAGATACACTCTGATGAAAACTAAAGTGATTATCATGGGCGCAGCCGGTCGAGATTTTCACAATTTTAACACCTACTTCCGGGATAATGAACAGTATGAAGTGGTTGCATTTACGGCCACTCAAATCCCCAATATTGATGATAGAAAATATCCGGCTCAATTGGCGGGGAAACTGTACCCCAACGGAATCGATATCTATCCCGAACAGGAATTAACTGATTTGATTAAGAAATTTAAGGTGGATGAGGTCATCTTTTCCTACAGCGATGTACCCTATGACTATGTAATGAACCATTCTGCTGTGGTAAATGCTGCCGGGGCAGATTTCAAAGTCATGGGACCTGATAGAACTATGTTAAAGTCAGACAAACCTGTCATTGCGGTATGTGCCGTCAGAACCGGGAGCGGTAAAAGCCAGACCACCCGCCGGGTCATAGAAATTCTTCAAGAAAGTGGAAAAAAAGTGGTGGCCGTTCGGCATCCCATGCCTTACGGTAATCTGGTGGAACAGAAAGTACAGCGCTTTGCCAATCTTTCCGATTTAGACAAACATCAATGTACCATCGAAGAAAGAGAAGAATATGAACCGCATATCGTGAGGGGAAATGTCATATATGCCGGGGTTGACTATGAGGCAATCTTGAGAGAGGCTGAAAAAGAAGCAGATATTATCGTCTGGGACGGCGGGAATAATGACCTCCCCTTTTATAAGCCGGATATTCATATAACAGTCCTGGATCCCCACCGGCCTGGCGATGAGTTATTTTATTATCCGGGAGAAGCCAATCTCCGCATGGCGGATATCGTGATTATAAATAAAATAGATACTGCAGACAGCGAAGATATCCGAACCGTGCGAGAATCTGTTTTTGAAGTGAATCCCAAAGCAATTATCATTGAAGCAGCATCTCCAATATTTATTGATGATTATGAACTCATTCGAGGAAAGAGAGTACTGGCGGTAGAAGATGGCCCAACTCTCACTCATGGCGAGATGAATTACGGGGCAGCAGTGGTGGCTGCAGAAAAATTCGGTGCATTGGAACTGGTTGATCCGAGACCATACACCGTTGGAACTATCACGAAAACCTATGAAAAATATCCGGAAATAGGAACTTTACTACCGGCGATGGGATACGGAGATCAGCAAATCAGGGATCTGGAAAAAACGATAAACCAGACTGAGTGTGATATTGTAATAATTGGTACCCCAATCGACTTGCGAAAGCTTATAACCATTAATAAACCAGCGGTCAGGGTAACCTATGAATTGCAGGAAATTGGAAAACCGGATTTAAGAGAAACACTTAAAAAACTCTTAAAATAAACAAATATTTGTTCAATAAAATGCTGTGAGGATTCCTCTCAGCATTTTTATTTTTCAGTTGATTATCAGTTATTTCCTTTAAAATTTACTGCTATAAAAGCGTGAAAATTTTAACGAATAAAACTGAATTTTATGAAAAAGAAGAAGACCATCGTCGTTGCCCTGGGCGGGAACGCCATCAGTCACCAGTTTGAGGAAGGAAATATTCATCAACAGTTTGCCAATACCCGCCAGAGTTTAAATGGGGTGGTACAACTCATTGCAGAAGGATATCAAGTTCTGGTTACCCACGGCAACGGTCCCCAGGTCGGAAATGCCCTCATTCGGGTTGAAGAATCTCGTCACCTGGTACCGGTTCTACCTCTAGGAGTTATTGTGGCAGATACTGAAGGTGGTATGGGATACATGGTAGAACAATGTTTACAGAATAAATTACACGACCGAAATATTACCCGTGAAATTGCAACGATTATTACCCAAATCTTAGTCGATCCGGAAGACCCCTCCATCACGAATCCGACTAAATTTGTGGGTCCGATTTACTCAGAAGATAAAGTTGAGGAATTGAGGAAAAGACCGGGCTGGATTTTAAAGGAAGACAAGGGTAGGGGCTGGAGGCGGGTCGTTCCTTCACCCATTCCAAAAGAAATTGTGGGTAAAAAAGTAATTCGTCTGTTGTTGGATAATGATATCCTTGTTATTGCAGCCGGGGGCGGCGGCATCCCGGTTTATATCAATCAAAAAAATGGCTGGTATGAGGGAATCGATGCGGTTATAGATAAAGATCTGGCATCTGCAGTGCTGGCCAGGGATGTACTGGCGGAAGAACTATTAATCATTACAGCAGTGGAAAAAGTCGCTCTGAATTGGGGTAAACCCGATCAAACATTTCTTGACCGGATAACACTTGCTGAAGCCAGAAATTATTTAGCCGAAGGACACTTCCCCAGCGGTAGCATGGGACCAAAAATTCAGGCGGCAATTAATTTCCTGGAAGCGGGGGGTGAAAAAGTTACCATTACCTCTATTGAAAAATCAGTAGAAGCCGTTAAGGATGGAGGGGGAACAATTATTGTCCCCTGAACCATAAAAATTCTGGTCGTTTTTGTGTATATTAAATAGGTTCTTTAAAAAATAAATCAAACGGAGTTATTTCATGAATATCCATGAGTATCAGGCTAAAGAAATTTTACGAAACTACAATGTGGCTGTACCCCGCGGTAAAGTTGCATTTACGGTAGAAGAAGCGGTCCGAAATGCCAGAGAATTGGACAGTCATGTTTTTGTGGTTAAGGCACAAATTCATGCCGGCGGACGAGGAAAAGGAGGAGGGGTGAAGCTGGCTAAATCGGTCGAAGAAGTCAAAAAGATGTCCGATGATATGTTGGGAATGAATCTGGTTACCCATCAAACCGGTCCGGAAGGTAAAGAAGTAAAAAGACTTCTCATTGAAGAAGGAATTAACATCGCCAGAGAATTATACCTCGGTATCGTGCTGGACCGGTCAGTATCCAAACTTGTCATTATGGCTTCCACCGAAGGTGGTGTGGAAATTGAAAAGGTGGCTGCCGAAAAGCCAGAAGCTATCATCAAAGAATACATCGATCCTCAAATTGGATTACAATCTTTTCAAGCCCGAAAGATTGCCTTCGGATTGGGTTTAAGCGGGGAACAGATTAAAAATGCAGTTCACTTTATCAGTAGTTTATACAAAGCATTCGTAGAATCCGATGCCTCTCTGGCTGAAATTAATCCGCTGGTCGTTACTGCCGAAGGTCAGGTACTGGCGCTGGATGCAAAAATGAATTTTGATGACAGTGCATTATTCAGACACCCTCACATACTGGAAATGCGAGATCAACACGAGGAAGATCCCCTGGAAATTGAGGCTTCCCAATATAAACTGAACTATATAAAACTGGACGGAAACGTTGGGTGTATGGTAAATGGTGCGGGTCTGGCAATGGCGACTATGGACATTATTAAATTGGCTGGAGGAATGCCGGCAAATTTTCTGGATGTAGGTGGTGGTGCCAATGTGGAAACCGTTCGAAACGGGTTTAAAATCATTCTGTCCGATTCCAATGTCAAAGCCATCCTCATTAATATTTTCGGGGGCATTGTTCGCTGCGATCGAGTGGCACAGGGAATTATTGAAGCAACCCAGTCCGTTGAAATTAAAGTACCCATGGTCATTCGCTTGGCCGGAACAAATGCTGAAGAAGCAGCCGAGTTGCTGAAGAACTCCCAGATGAATTTTGAAGTTGCACAGACACTGGAGGAGGCAGCCCAAAAAGTGGTGCAGGTCCTGAATTAGACTGGTGTGCGATCAACTGTTATCAAAACGATTATCTTCATCCGTGAAAAATGAATGAAAGGAAAATAAAATGAGTATTATTGTTCATAAGACCTCACGAGTCCTGGTTCAGGGAATTACCGGAAAAGAAGGCACCTTCCATACTCTGCAAATGATGGAATATGGCACACAGGTGGTTGCCGGCGTAACGCCTGGAAAGGGCGGACAAAAATTTGAAGGGAAAGTGCCCATTTTTAACACCGTAAAAGAAGCGGTGGATAAAACCAAAGCGAATGTATCGGTGGTATTTGTTCCGCCGGCATTCGCAGCTGATGCTGTTTACGAGGCAGCCGACGCGGGAATCGAGGCGGTGGTCTGTATATCCGAGGGAATCCCTGCCATGGATATGCTAAAGGTTTATAATTACTTGAAAAAAACCGGCACCCGTCTAATCGGTCCCAACTGCCCGGGCATTATTTCTCCCGGGAGATGTAAAGTCGGGATTATGCCAGGTTTTATTCATAAAGAAGGAAACGTTGGAGTTATCAGCCGCAGCGGAACCCTCACTTACGAGGCTGTGGATCAACTTACACGGCAGGGAATGGGACAATCCACCTGCATCGGTATCGGGGGAGACCCAGTGATAGGTACCCGTTTTATTGACGCCCTGCAATTATTTAAAGATGATCCTGACACCAAAGCAGTGGTCCTAATTGGTGAAATTGGCGGAACGGCCGAGGAGGAAGCCGCTGCCTGGATCAAAGAACATTTCAACAAGCCCGTGGTTGCTTTTATCGCCGGTCAGACCGCTCCTCCAGGAAGACGAATGGGACATGCCGGTGCAATCATCAGTGGTGGTAAAGGGACTGCAGCAGAAAAAATGGATGCGCTGAAAAAAGCTGGTATTTCAGTTTGCAAGAGTCCCGCCGATATTGGTAAAACGGTTGCAAGCATTTTGAAAAAACCATAGTATAACTATGTGCTGTTTCTTAAATTTATAATTCTTTAAATACTGTACCGGAGGATATGATGACAGAAGAGGCGGTTCGGCGACTAAAGGACGAGCTAACCCAGAAGACGCCTGAAAAGTTACGCCGATCCGATATGCTAGTAATCTACCAGAAATGGTGTAAGGCATGTGGTATTTGCTACGAATTATGTCCACAGGGAACACTGGAAGCAGACAGAGAAGGAAAAGTTTACATAAAATTTCCGGAGACCTGTACCGGCTGTAAAATTTGTGAACTTCACTGTCCGGATTTTGCGATTCTAGTGACGGGAAATCCACGCAAAGCCCCTAAGGCCGAAATCAAAGATAAGAAGTAAAGGAAGAGAAATGCCGGAAAAAACTGTTTTAATGCAGGGTAATGAGGCCTGTTCCGAAGGTGCAATTGCAGCGGGCTGTCGTTTTTTTGCTGGTTATCCTATTACACCCTCTACCGAAATCGCCGAATCCATGAGTGAAAAACTTCCCCGGGTGGGAGGCAAGTTCATTCAAATGGAAGATGAAATTGCCAGTATCAGTGCCATTATCGGGGCAAGCGTCGGTGGATTAAAATCGATGACCGCCACCAGCGGGCCGGGATTTTCTCTGATGCAGGAGGGTATCGGGTACGCCTGCATGGCCGAAATCCCTATCGTCATCGCAAATGTGATGCGAGGGGGTCCAAGCACCGGTCTCCCGACGAAAACCGCCCAGGGTGATGTCATGCAAGCACGCTGGGGCACCCATGGCGATCATTTTCTGATCGTTCTGGCGCCGGAATCCGTAAAAGAGACCTTTTATCTCACCATAAAATCCTTCAATCTTTCGGAAAAGTACCGGGTACCGGTTATTCTGTTACTGGATGAAGCTATCGGGCATATGCGGGAAAAAGTCGTCATTCCGGATTATGGCGATATTCTTACCGAGGACCGACTGGTACCCATCGTACCGCCGCAGTGGTATAAACCCTATGAAATAACGACAGATTTCGTAACGCCAATGGCTCCTTTCGGAAGCGGTTACCGTTATAACATAACCGGATTGACACATGATGAGATGGGTTTCCCCACCAATAAAGAGAGTGAAATCATTAGTAAAATGAATAAACTGCGCGACAAAATCATGCGCTCCACCACAGATATTGTGGATTATGAATCATTATATACCGATGATGCAAATACCCTGGTCATCACTTTTGGATCAGCCTCGCGTTCCGCCAAAGAAGCGGTGCAGTATCTGAGAAACCACCGCCGTAAGGTGGGATTTTTCAGACCCATCACAGTCTGGCCGTTTCCTGAAAAACAACTCCGGCAGATTATTAAAAAAGTCGACCAGGTCTATGTTGTTGAAATGAACCAGGGACAGTTGATAGACGAAGTCCGTAAAGTGGAATGCTACCATAAAAAGATATTCGGGATCAATCGTTATGACGGTGAAATGATTACTCCGAACCAGATCATCGCAAAAATTAGAGAGGCAAAATAGATGACTCAACCGCTGGTTTTAAATTATTTAAGGGCCAAAAAACAATTTCCTCATGTGTGGTGTCCCGGTTGTGGCCATGGTGTGGTCATGGGATCACTCATACGGGCTATCGATAAACTCGCACTGAGCAAAGACGATGTGGTTATGGTGAGTGGAATTGGCTGCTCCAGTCGAATGACCGCTTACGTGGATTTCAACACACTCCATACCCTTCATGGCAGACCCATCGCTTATGCAACCGGTTTAAAACTTGCCAGGCCCGAACTGCCGGTGATTGTCATAACCGGAGATGGTGATGCGACTGCCATTGGGGGAAATCATTTCATTCACGCTGCCCGCCGCAATATTGATCTCACGATAATATTAATGAACAATAACATTTACGGCATGACAGGTGGACAGGTCTCCCCCACTACACCTTATGGTGGGCGGGGCTCAACTGCCAAATCAGGGAACCCGGAACATCCCTTCGATATATCACAACTAGCCATCGCTGCAGGTGCCAGTTTTGTTGCCCGCACCACGGCTTATCATGTGCCCGCCATGGATCGGCTTATTCAGCAGGCTTTTGAAAATAAAGGTTTTTCTCTGGTAGAAATTTTTTCACAGTGTCCGACCTATGAAGGCAAATGGAACAAACGGGGTGATGCAGCGACCATGCTCAAATATTATAAAGACAATGCTATTCCTGTTACTTCCAAGTCTAAATATTCAGAAGAAGAATTAAAGGATAAGTTCCTTATCGGAATTTTACATCATACTCCCAAGGCGGAATTCACCGCTGAGTATCAGAAAATTATCGAAAAATATCAAATTAAAGAACAAATGACTCAATTGAGTCAACAGAAAGGCAAAAATGAGCCCGAAGCAAGCAGCAAAGAGTCAGAAAGCCCAGTTTCAGAAGACTGAAATTCGTTTGAGCGGCTCCGGAGGGCAGGGACTTATTTTAGCCGGATTGATATTAGCGGAGGCAGCAGCTATTTACGAAGGTAAAAATGCTGTTCAGACTCAGAGTTATGGACCGGAGGCACGCGGAGGTGCCAGCAAAAGTGAGGTCATTATCAGTAATACTGAAATTCTTTATCCAAAAACCACCCGTTTGGATTATTTACTGGCCTTGAATCAGGAATCCTGTGATAAATACGCACATGATTTGAAGGAAGACGGACTACTTCTGGCAGATTCCGATGCGGTTGAACATGTACCGCCCATCAAAGTGATATCGCTGCCCCTGGTCCGGACCGCACGCGATAAAGTCGGTCGAATCATGACCACGAACATTGTCTCACTGGGAGCTTTGGTAGGACTCAGTCAGGTCATAAGTGTTGCATCCCTTGAGAAAGCAGTTCTATCGCGGGTTCCCAAAGGCACTGAAGAATTGAATCTCTCGGCCCTCAAGTATGGACTGGAACTGGCAGAAGAAGGTAAAAAATATTTAGAAGAATAACTACACACGGAGGATTCGGTGATACAGCAGACACTGACGATTATTAAACCTGAATGCGTTGCCAAACATCATATTGGCGATATTTTACAACGTATTGAAAAAGCCGATTTCAAAATTTTAGCAATCAGAATGGTTCGCCTGCAATCCCAGGAAGCCCAACAATTTTATTTGATACACAAAGACCGGCCTTTCTATCAGGAACTGGTACAATACATGTGCAGCGGAAAGGTGGTGGTGATGGTTTTGGAAAAGGATAATTGTGTAGAGGCTTTCCGGAAATTCATCGGGTCAACAAATCCAAAGGATGCTGCTCCGGGAACGATCCGAAAAGATTTTGGTACAGATATTCAAAATAATTGTGTCCATGCCTCAGACAGTCCTGAGAATGCCCAAAAGGAAATTGCTTTCTTTTTCTCTGCCAAAGAAATAATCTTAAATCAATAAAATTAATCGGTGGCAACGACAGAGTATTTTGTAATCCCGAGGTTTGTGAAATGAAGGACGAAAGAAAAGTATTGGATATCGAGGTTTTATCAACCGAAGGTGGATTGCAAATTGATGAGACCGAACAAAGTATTAAAAAAGTAGTGGTTATTGGTGCAGGAACCATGGGACAGGGAATCTCACAGCTCGTGGCATCAAAAGGATTAGAAGTACTGTTGATTGAAAAGGATAAGGAAAGTGCCAAAAATGCCATCGAAGGTATCACCCGGGCAATAGATAAAGAAATCGCGCGCTGGACAATGACCAGCAGTGAGAAGAAAAACATTCTTAACCGGATCAATACCTCCTGGAAAGTGGAAGATGCGGCTCTGGGAGACCTGGTTATCGAATCCCTTCCTGAAAAAATAGACCTTAAAAGAGAAATCTTCCTGAAACTGGATGATATATGCGAAAATGACACCGTATTCATTTCGAATACCTCTACCCTCAGTATCACCGAGATTGCCCAAATTACTCAGCGGGAAGAAAAAATAATCGGAATGCATTTTCTTAATCCTGTTCCAAAAATACCGCTGGTTGAAATTATACGTGGATTGAAGACCTCCGATGATACATTTGCCACAGCAAAAAAATTTGCGGAAATTCTCAATAAGACCGCGGTGGAGGTGTACGAATACCCGGGATATATCACCACCCGACTCATTATACCTCTTATTAATGAAGCATTATATGTGCTGATGGAAGGAATTGCTTCAGCAGAAGATATTGACACGGCTATGAAGCTGGGTTTCAATTTTAACATGGGACCACTCGCCCAGGCAGATATGATTGGACTGGATGAATTGTTACGTATGATGGACGCCATGTTCAGAGAACTAGGGGATCCTAAATATCGCCCCTGCCCGCTTCTTAAAAAACTAGTACGTGCAGGTCATCTCGGCCGGAAAACAGGAAAAGGAATATTTGAATATCCAGAATCTATGCGAGAATAGTAACAAAAATAATCTGGATATTTTGCATTGGATGTAATTTACATAGAGAGAGAAATTTCCAAATGAAAATCCTTGTTCTGAACGCCGGTAGTTCCTCAGTAAAATATCAACTTGTAATCCCGGAAGAAGCTACATTACTGGCCAAAGGTATTGTGGAGCGCATCGGTCTTTCCGGTGCCATGCTAACCCACGAAGCGTCCGGTAAACCTTCGGTTTCATTGAGCGGAGAAATACTGGATCATAAGATTGCCATTGAATATGTCCTCAGCATTTTATTAAGCCGTAACCACGGAGTGATAAAAAATAAAAGTGAAATCGATGCTGTCGGACACCGGGTGGTTCATGGCGGGGAAGCTTTTCGCGAATCGGTTCTCATTACTGAAGAAGTAATCCGTGAAATGACCCGCTGTATCGATTATGCACCCTTACATAATCCACCTAATTTGAAGGGCATAGCCGCAGCAAAATCGCTGTTACCAGAGGTACCTCAGGTTGCCGTCATCGACACCGCCTTTCACCAGTCTATGCCTTCACAAGCCTATATGTATGGTATTCCCTATGTTCTATATAAAAGGCATGGCATCCGCCGTTATGGTTTTCATGGCACCTCTCACCGCTATGTGGCTGAACGTGCTGCCGAATTCATGCAAAAATCCATTCAGGATTTGAAACTTATAACCTGCCATCTGGGAAGTGGCTCCAGCATAGCCGCAATAAAATTTGGAAAATCGATTGATACCTCCATGGGATTTACCCCTCTCGAAGGACTGTTGATGGGGACCCGTACTGGTGATATGGATCCAGCAATTATCCTGCACATCATGGCCAAAGAAGAACTGACTGCAGGAGAAATGAATACCATGCTTAATAAACATAGTGGTATTCTGGGGATCAGCGGGCTCAGCAGTGATATGAGAGAAATTGAAGACAACTATGAAACCCATGAACGAGCCCGTCTGGCAATGGATGTGTTCGTATACCGGATAAAGAAATATATCGGAGCATATTCTGCAGCCCTGGGAGGAGTAGATGCAATAGTATTTACTGCCGGAGTGGGGGAAAATTCTTCACTGGTCCGGAAATTAACCTGTAGAGAACTGGATTTTCTGGGCGTTCAGCTGGATGAAAAAGTGAATAATGAAACCAGTAAGAAAGAGGCGTTGATCAGCCACCCTGATTCCCGCGTTAAAGTATTGGTGATTCCGACCAACGAAGAGTTGGTTATCGCTAAAGATACTGCTCAAATTGTCCACGGACTGCAGGCACAATCCGCTTAGTTCATTTTTTGAGCTGAATCACATCAGATGCAAGAGGTATTCTCTATTTTAAGTTAAAATTTAATATTGTTTTTACACCCATTAGGGCATATATTGAAGCAAAACGAGTAACTACAAATGAAAACAAATGTGAATAAAATTTATTATTTTAGCTATTATTTTTATCAGAGGGGGTATTCAATAAATTTACCTTAGCTAAATAAAACATTGAATACACAGACCCCTCTCAGGATACCGGGAGGGGTTTTTTTATGACATAAAGTCAGAAGGGAACATCATGGTTATTGTAATGAAAGCAGATGCTACTTCACACGATATTGAGCAGGTAGAACAATTCATAAATACCCATAGTGCCCGTGCTCATATCTCGCAAGGGGAGGAAAGAACTATTATTGGTGTTATAGGTTACAAACATCAGGTGAGACGCGAACATCTTCTCACTTTATCCGGTGTCGAAAAAGTGATTCCCATTTCCAAACCATATAAGTTGGTAAGCAGGGAATTTAAAAAAGATAATACCGTAATCTATTTGAACGGCGTTGCTTTTGGAAATGGGACTCCCGTTGTCATCGCCGGTCCCTGTTCTGTGGAGAGTGAAGAGCAAATTCTTGAGACGGCTCATATCGTAAAGGAAAATGGCGGTCATCTCCTGCGGGGTGGTGCGTTTAAGCCCAGATCCAGCCCCTATAGTTTCCAGGGCCTTGGCGAAGAGGGCTTACAGCATCTGCAAAAAGCGCGAGAAGAAACTGGCTTGTATATTATCACTGAAGTGTTGGAGGCCCAGTTTGTTCCGTTGGTGGCAGAATATGCTGATGTGCTGCAAATCGGGGCAAGAAATATGCAAAATTACGAGCTTCTGAAGGCGGTGGGACGGGTAAATCGACCGGTTCTTTTAAAAAGAGGAATGTCCGCACAGATGACTGAATTTCTAATGAGTGCTGAATACATCATGTCGGAAGGAAATGATCGGATTATTCTGTGCGAACGTGGAATCAGAACTTTTGTAGAATATTCCCGAAATACCCTGGATCTCAATGTCGTACCAGCAATTAAGAATATTTCTCATCTTCCCATTATTGTAGATCCCAGCCACGGCACTGGCAGAAGAGATCTTATAGAACCCCTTAGCCTGGCTAGCCTGGCGGTAGGTGCAGACGGACTGATGATCGAAGTCCATCCCCATCCGGAACAGGCCTGGTCTGATGCCGACCAGACGCTGGATCCGGCATCCTTCAAAAGGCTGATGAACCGTATACGCCATTTTACTGAATGGCAGGAAATTTATCAAAAAGAAATTTCGGCTGGCCAAATTTAATAAATTTGGACTGCAACATTTTTACATAACATAAAATCAGAATCAAAACAGGCATAGAAGATACTTTAATAAATATCCGTATATTGTTCCTGAAATAAAAATGGTGCTGAGAAATTTTCCGGTATCTATGAAATCAATTCCTCAAAATAAGCTGAACCCTTTCCCACCCTACGAGATAAAACCCGGCAAAATTCGGGGTCTGTTTCCTGCACCACCTTCAAAAAGTATTTCCCATCGATTACTTATCCTGGGAGCTTTAACTCAAAAACCCTCCCGGATTCACAATGTACTTTTCAGTGAAGATGTTCTGATTACCCTTGAGGCATTACGCAAGATGGGTTTCCAGTGGGAGAAGCAAGATAATAGCATCGTTTTCTCTGGTATAAGGAAACCACCCGCGGGAGTTATCACAATAGATCTGGGGAATTCCGGGACAAGCACTCGCCTTTTAACCGCCATCGCTGCGGCGCTTCCCGGAGAATATCTGTTCCGTGGTTCCCCCCGCATGCAGGAACGTCCCATGTCACCTCTTATAAATGCCTTACGTGCACTAGGGGTTTGCCTGGAACACCGAGATGGATATTTACCTCTTAAACTAAAAGGTACCCGGATCCGGGGTGGAAAAGTTGAGATCGACACCTCCCAATCTTCACAATTTCTATCGGCACTCATGATGCTGGCACCCCTCACCCGGGAGGGAATGGAAATTTCGAGCACCGGAGCAATCGTTTCCGAATCTTATGTTCAGCTGACAAAAGAATTGCTTAAAACTGCGGGGATCCGGATTCAGCAAAAAAAGGGACTGGTCATTATTGCCGGTGATCAGAAGTACCAGTTGACAGATGCAAAGGTGGAAGGAGATTATTCCAGTGCTTCCTATTTTGCAGTCGGTTCAGCGATCAGTGGTGGTTCAGTCTGCATTGAAAATCTTTATCAGAATTCCGTCCAGGGAGATCGGGCCGTACTGGATTTTCTTAAAGCAGCGGGGGCAAGGATATTTTGGAGGGATGATCAGGTATGTATTGAAGCCGGAAATCTTAAGGGAATTGATGTCAATATGAATTCGCAGCCGGATCTGGTTCCTACTCTGGCCGTGATGAGTCTGTTCGTGCAAGGACAAAGCCGATTACGGGCTATTGAACATTTGCGTTTCAAGGAAACCGATCGCCTGAATGCCATCATCGGTAATATTCAGAAACTCAGGGGCAAGATTTTGCTGGATGGAAATGATCTGATCATTAAACCTGTTCCGTTAGTGGGTTCGACCCTGCCCACTTTTGATGATCACCGTATTGCCATGAGTTTCGCTCTAGCCGGTTTAAGAATTCCCGGGATCAAAATCGAGAATCCGGGTTGTGTAAACAAATCTTTTCCTGAATTTTGGAATTATTTCGAGTCACTCAAGCAAATGACATAGATCTAATCAAGTCTTATTTTATCATAAAACCGAGGATTTCATGAGCGGAAATATATATGGATCTGCCTTCCGGGTAATGACATTCGGAGAGAGTCATGGCCCCTACATCGGTTTGGTTATAGATGGTCTGCGACCGGGATTGCCCATAGACACAGATCAGATTCAGTACGAACTGGACCGGAGGCGACCGGGACAGAGTTCGGTGGTCACACCCCGGAAGGAAACTGATCAGGCAAAGATAATCAGCGGGGTATTTGAAGGAAAGACCACGGGTACTCCAATCTGTATACTGATTCAAAACCAGGATCAGAGGTCCGGTGATTATCAGAAATTAAGGGATATACTCAGACCCGGACATGCAGCATACTCTTTCCTTGAAAAATATGGAATTTTCGATTATCGGGGTGGTGGTCGGGCGAGTGGTCGTGAAACAGCGACTCGGGTCGCAGCCGGGGCGGTAGCGAAGCAATTTCTGAAAAGTAGGGGAATTGAGATTTTTGGCTATACCCGGCGGATTGGAGAAATCGAAATTCAATCGATTGATCTGGATCAGATTGAGAAAAATCCTGTAAGATCGGCAGATGCCACAGCCGCAAAAAAAATGACTGAGGCGATTCTTCAGGCGCAAAATGAGGGTGATTCTCTCGGCGGGGTAATCGAAATTCAGGTAAAAAATTGTCCGTCCGGATTGGGTGAGCCTGTTTTCAACAAACTGGAAGCTGATTTAGCACAGGTTTTAATGTCCATTGGTGCCGTGAAGGCTTTTGAAATGGGTGACGGTTTTCAAGCAGCATCGATGAAAGGGAGTGAATTTAATGATAACTTCTATTTCAATAAAAAAAAGAAGCGATTCAGTACCCGAACAAATCACGCCGGTGGTGTTCTGGGAGGAATCACCAATGGTGAAGATCTGATCATGCGTATTACAGTAAAACCCCCATCTTCCATTCGGAAAGAACAGGATACTGTGGATAATCAGGGTAATCCGGTAAAATTAACTGTGGAGGGTCGCCATGATTCCTGCATTTGTCCCAGAATCGTGCCTGTTGCCGAGGCTATGGTCGCTCTTGTTCTGATAGACCATATATTAATGCAGGAACGTTTATCGAATGAGAGTCGTTTACATGAAATTCGTCACCAAATTGATATGCTCGACATGCAATTCATCCTTCTACTAGCACAGCGGCGGAATCTAATCCGTAAAATAGCGGAATTCAAAGCCCAAAATTCCCGAAAAGTGCATGATGCCGAACGGGAGGAATTTAAAGTGAGGCAATGGCAAGAACAGGCCAGAACCCTCGATATACCCAAAGATCTGGTTGATTCTATATTCACATCCATTCTGAGCGATTCTCATCACCTTCAGGGAGAAACACTAAAGTGAAGACTCTGGGTTTAATTGGATTTGGCAGGTTTGGTCAATTGCTCTACAATCAGTTGCATACTGCCATCCCCATACAAGTCTATGATCCAGATAAACAGGCAGACCAGAATTTATCGGCCATTCCCTTTTATAATCTGGAACATGTTTGTAAAAATGATCTGGTTATCCTGGCCGTTCCGGTTTCCAGTATCAGATCGGTTTGCCAGGAGATAGCCCCCTACCTCTCCAGCCAATCTCTGGTGATGGATGTATGTGCCGTGAAGACCTATCCCCTGCAGGTTATGGCCAAGCATTTTCCGGCAGGAGTACAGATTGTGGGGAGCCATCCCTTGTTCGGTCCCGACTCGGTGAAGGATTCTCTGCAGGACCATATAATGATAGTTACCCCTTATCAAATTCGAGATGATGATCTGGACCAAATCAAAAGATTTTGGGAGGGATTCGGAATCAGGATCATAGAAATGACTCCTGATGAACAGGATCGTCTGATGGCATGGACCCTGGCCATGACACATTTTATCGGACGCGCCCTGAACGGACTCCCCCTGCCGGAACCATCGGTTGCCACCCGCGACTACCGCAATCTTATCGATTTGATGAGAAAAATTAATCGCGATACCTGGGAGTTATTTGAAGATATGCATCACTATAATCCTTATACCAAGGAAATGCGACAAAAATTATTTGATTCCCTGCAGTCATTAAAACAGAAACTGGATAAATTTTAACTGGCATAATCAGTAAAGACTTAAATTTGGATAACTAGCACCTTAAACCTATCTATACCCATGTCATACTCAACAACCAGAAGAGAAACTTATCGAGTAGCAATACAGGGAGGTATTGCCTCGTTTCATGATCTGGCAGTACGGGAATACTTTAAAGACCAGTCAATAGAACTTTTACCCTGTAAAACATTCAAACAGGTTTGTAATGCCGTGGTTCATGGTGATTCTGATTATGGTGTTATGGCGATTGAAAACAGTCTAGCCGGAAGTTTGCTCCCCAATTATGGTCTTCTGGAAAACCATCCTCTGCAAATTATCGGAGAACAATATCTCCGAATCAGTCATAATCTGATGGCACTACCAGGTCAGACTGTGCAGGATATTAAGATTGTCAAATCTCACCCGATGGCTTTGGCCCAAAGTAGCGAATTTTTTGAAAAATACTCTCATCTGGAACCTTTGGAAACAGATGACACAGCCGAAAGCGCCCGCGAGATTGCTTTAAATCAGGTTAGAGGAGTAGCGGCAGTTGCCAGCGCTCTGGCGGCGGAACTATTCAACCTGGATATTCTGGAAGCAGGAATTGAAAATTTGAAACAGAATTATACCCGATTTTTCGTAATTGCTCCGAAAAAAATCAAAATTAAAACCGGCGGCCAGAAAGCATCTCTAAACTTCCGTATCTCACACCAGGTCGGTTCACTGGCAGGAATTCTGGAAATCTTTAAAAAATTCAACATCAATCTCACCCTCATCCAGTCTGTCCCCGTTCCAGGCTATCCGGACGAGTATAGTTTCCACATCGATCTGGAGTGGACCATAGAGGAAGATTTTCTCAGGGCCCTGGAGGCCATGCGAGAAAAGAGCCAGGCAGTCAGCTTACTGGGGGTATATAAGAAGGGAGTTAAACCTTACTAAATTTCCCGATATTTGGACAGATATAACTCTCAAAAAAAACTAATCGTAGCTGCAGCAACAGCTTCTTATGAAATCGATTAATAGTCGAGATTCAGTCTGTATTAACCCAAAATTAAAAATCAACATCATACTTCACTGAAAGCATGATTAAAAAAGTGGTTTCATCCACCGTATCCAGATCGACACGGCTCTGGAAATTTGGATCATCAACATACATCGCATCATCAAATAGGTCTTCCCAGCGGTAACTAATTTTTCCGAAAGCACCCGCCACATCCACCCGCCAGGATTTCCTGAAGAATCCGGTTCCGGCTCCAAGAAGAGTCTGGGTAGTTCCCCGGGAAAGGTAGGAAGTTTTATACTGCGCACCCACCCTGAATGGTATCTGATTAAAGAAAATATGTTCTATTCCGGTTTTAAAATAAAACACATCATCAAAAGACTGGTTGCCCGGGATATTTCCGCCAATCTGCGAGTTATATTTTTTACCAGACCAGAATTCATAACCCACGTCTACATTCAAGCGGGCCTGAAGTTGCTGTCTGGCTCTGAATTCAAAGCCGGCATTCAATTTAAAAGGGTATTCGATAGTTTCAGTCAGTTCAACTCCTTCCGAGAGCGTTCTAAATTTTACCGCATACGGTAAGGCAAAATCCACACCGGCCGATATTCTCTCACTAAACCGATACAGAGAACCAATAGATATCAGTAGTGGGGTACTGGTTAATTCCCTGGATTGATCCGCAAATACTAGCCGCTCACTATCCTGAATAAAATTAACCTCACTCTGATAGGTAGCGTCCCCCTGCAAAAAACCCGCCTGAACCCCCAAAGATAATTTAGGCAGCGGCGGTAAGGTTGCAGCCAGAGCAAAACCATAACGACGCAGCATTCCGGTCGTTTTAATTCTGTTGTAGGCAATTAACTGATCACCAAAAACGTTTTCACGAACCTCTTCCTGGTAAGAATACTGATAGTCAATTTCCGGATACGATCCGCCTGCAATGATTAACCAGGGTGTTCTTCCGAATGGCAGCCAATATGCTGCCCCACCCTGAAAATCCGGATACCAGTTGTTATTGATTACATAAGTCGAATTAAGTAAAAAACTTTGAAAACGGTCATACAACGGATACGATCGCCGCTCCTCAAGTTTGCGGGCATTCAGGGTTAAATCAACTGTCAGGTCTTGATCAATCAGAGTCAGACTTGCTGGATTATGAATCATGGCACCTGGAGTAGCAAGGGATATCGTTCCGGCTCCCCCCATTGCCAGAGAACGTGCATCCGGGAAACTCCAGGATTGTCCAATGGGAAAATAGCGGTAATTTTGAGATACGAGTAAAGTGGTCATGAACAACATAATGAGAAGGGTAAAAGTCATTTTTATCATATTTTGCTCCCTACAACGCATTACCATATTAAAAATGAAAGTTTAATTCAAGATAATAAAAATCCTGTGTCGGCTGAAATAACCACCCCTGATAATACAATCCATTATCAGTACTTTGGGGGCTATTGTCAGATTCCCGCGTTTGAATGTAATGGATGCCTTTTTGATAGTCGCGGGTATACTTCATTCGCACACTGATTTGCTGGGATACCCGGGTATACAGGGACAGCCAGAACCGCATGGCGCCCCGGAAGCTTTCCATTACCATGAACTGGGTATCTTCAAAAGACCAGAAGAATCCCTTGTAATAGCCCAGATACCCACTGAGTCTCATCCAATCGTTAAAATTATGCGTAAAGAATCCCCCCAGTGCTTCGGCCGGTGAGGCAACATTACCGTTCATATTTACAGGATCTCCAGGCTCTACCGGAAAAAGAAAGCGGGGACGGGGGCGGAATTTCGTGACCGCATTCAAATATAATAATCCCAGTTGATTATAGCGGGATAACTGCATAATAACCCGACCGCGGAATTCCAGGCTCTCAAAGTATTCTGTAGTCAAATTATTCAATACCTCTCTCCCCTGAAATTTTTGACGCAGATTTATCCGTAACGGAAAAATCGGTCGGTACTCCAGGATCCCTACCAGTCGGTATTGGGTGGCATCATCGGCTACCCGTCGCCAATTATCGTATTCTATATTGACTACAAAATGCCGATTAATCTGGTAGCGGCTCATAAGGTAATATCCTTTTTCAGCCTGGGGCTGGGGATTATTGGTATACAACTGACCATACTGGGGATCCTGCAGATAAAAGTAATCTTCATAAATAGTACGTTTATAGCGGCGATAGTTGGAAAATGACCGCTGGTATGGATTGTCAAACTCCAGACTATAATCCCGATAGAGCCCCAGCAGATAAAAGCTGTTATACTGGATATAGGCGTTGAGTACCAGGGCGTGTGGATTACCATTAAACATCCCTCGGGCTTTATCCAGCTCAGCATATTCTCCCTGAACTGCCAGGTTACGGTAGACACTCTGAAAATCAAATCCATACACCCGCCGGAAGGATCGAGCATCACCCCAGATCGGATTCTTGCTGTCAGATACCGGACCGCCATATGCATTGAATATTTCATTGTCTGCCATGCTGATATTGGCCACATTTTCCCCTGATACTACTTCCTCAAAATCAGGGCGCAATAAACGATCGTAGGCACTCTCGTAATAAGTAAAACCCAGTTGAGTGGCCGGCCAGAAATCGTAAGCAACATGGGCACCATACAGTAATTCACGGGTATTATCCCGCCAGGGCAAATCCAAATTTTTCCTGGTAGGATCCTGAAGCGCGAATTCAAATCGCTGATCAAGTACAATCAGCTGATTCATCGGATGATGCTCTTCCCCGTCAATGAGCAGGGGTTCGGTGTTAAGAATTGCATCCCGCTTATCAAACGCACCGAAAAGGAAAATGTGACCATGGCCTAAACCCAGCTCGGTTGCGGCTCCGGTTAATTTATACTGGCGGTTACGGGAATTATCCCCGGAAAGTCCGATAAAACGTTTCCGCCATCCATATCCCGATTTCCGGGGCTGGAAATAATCGTTATTTTCCATAACCACACCCTGACCGAAAGCCAGAGCATAGTTACCAAGATAAATTTTACGAATCTGCACGGGTCCGATGTTCTGATTCTCAATGCCAAGATACAGCTTGGCTTTGGGTACCTGCATGAATCCGATATCCTGATATGCATACGGCTCATTCAGCGCGTGATAATAGGAATATCCAAATTTGATATTGGGTCCCAAAGATCCGAAAAACCGGGTATACACATTGGGATAATTATTCACAATCTGTTCCGGCGGAATTTGTGCGGTCGCTTCTGCCTCTTCGGTCATGAAGGGCGTGTTATCCATCCGGGTAAGCAGATGTCCGTGAAATTCGCGATGCTCGGGAATAGCTTCAAAGGTAACGAAATCCCGGGTATTTCGGTATCCGTAATACGAGATATACGGTGCATTCCGTAAATCCCGCTCGCTGTAAATCGATCCGACCTGATTACGATAGTTTACGATGGCAGCCGCATCAACCGGCGAGACATTTTGCAGATTTTGCAATTCGCCAAAGCGTATTTTATTAATATCAAAAGGTTCCAGCGAACGCTCGATCCATAGATCCACCAGTGACTGACTCACACCTTCATCTCCCTCCCAACGGGAGAGCCGGTAGTACAGATCTTCCAGACGTTCCTCACGGTCGGTTTGCGGTATGTACGGTTCAACTTTTACCCGAGGCTTAATTACAAGAAATGTTTCCTGAGTCATCCCTTCAATTTCATTCAGTTCAAAAACGTTATTAAGGGGACCCTGATATAAAATTCTGGTATAAATTTTCTCCGCAAGGTCTACAGGAATTGGGAGTCGGGATATTTCCTCAAATGAAGCATTATTCAGATCGAGTTGATTTTGAGGACTATTATCAGGACTCTGGGAATAGATCGGGCACACCCTAAGTTGAAGCAGCAGGATCAATAATAAAATGTACCGTATCAATTTCATATCTGACTTTAAGTTAATGTTAGAATTCAATTTCAAGCCCTATCTGGTGAGATTCACCTAATTCACTATGCGTCAAAAGCGCATAATTCAAAACAAACTGGGCGATGTGGATACCCAAACCGGCACTGAAACGGTTCGGATTTGTGGTCGCACCAAATCGCAGATCTAAGCGGGATAAAATGCGAAATTCCGCTCCTCCCCAGATCTGCATCTCACCCTGCCCGATGGAACGATTGAAATCAATAGAGGTGGTCACACCATCATACGGTCGATATGCCAAACCCACCACTACCCGCTGGGGCAGATCATGTTGGGTATATGCGCCAATCTGGGGACTGTTTATATTCAAGAGGTAAACGCCAATAAAAGTCCGCGTATATATCGAAGCCAGTAATCCGACATCCAGGCCAAAAGTGGTCGCACTTCCAAGATTTCCCCATTCCAGAGATTCCCCAAGCGCCCAGTGATACCCTTTAAAAGAATATCCCAAGGAAAGGCTGCTATGAATATCTTTCAGTAGATAAAATCCGTGGGAAAAAGCGAAGGTGTATTCACCGGAGAGATTCTTATCCTGATAATTAACTCCAAAATATTGAAATGAAACCGAAGCAGTTCCATATCTGCCGGGAAATGGATAGGTCGCTGCACCAAAAAAATTGGATAAGAAGGAGACATTAAACAAGCGCAGGTAAGAAGTACCGACATGGATGCGACTTAACTGGGAAAGACCTGCCGGATTATAGTAAGAGGCCCATACATCATTCGCGACCGCCACACCGGATCCTCCCATAGCTGTCGCCCGGGCACTGGGATAGCGATCATCAAAGAGGCCGGCAGCTGCCTGTTGCACAAACATGATCAGAATGGTAAATAGCAGCAAAAACTTCATAAATGTTGTATTCATAGGAGTGCCTTCACAGATTATAACCAATTAATTTTCATTTTTGTAAAATTGTACCCACCACAACCGGAGCAACTTTGGTTCTTTTTTTACCCGTCACCGGCTCCATTACCTCAAGGAGACACAGATAAGTTCCCAAAGGTACAAAATCCAGCAGTTTATCCCGACCGTCCCAGGCAATGGTACCTTCGACAAGTTGTGCGGACTCATCCAGCAGGGTGACAATTGACCTGCCACCCAGGTCAAAGATTCGCAGGGTTATCCGGTTGTTGACCGCACCGGCATTGTAACTGATTTCAAGTTTCTCTCCACGGTCCGGTACAAAAGGATAAGGAGGCACGTTCAGTGATATTATATCCAATGTGGGAGAATAATTGGGATCAATGGCGAGTTGATCCTGATAGGTTGTGAGCAACTGATATATACTATCTCCATTCGAGATAAACAGACCTCCCACACCCTCCACAAAAATACGGCTGTTTTCAACAAAATTTGTCAGATCCAGCTCGGCGGTATCCCATACGCGTACGCTGGTATTCCCCTTCCCATCACCAATTTCCAGGGTTGTTCCCCCACCGGCTGAAAAGCGCTCCAGGATGACGCCAGCCGTTCTCACCAACGTTCCATCCCAGCGTCTGGAGTTCACTTCAGCATTACTCAATTCCAGCGCCTCCGGCAGGTCTTCATCGAAAGACAAAAGGCGGATCGTGGTGTATTCAATTTCCGTTACTCCGTTGAACTCCGTCACAATACCGGTTACCTCAACCAGATTTTTCCTGACCAGCAGCGGATCGATTAACCCAAATCTAAACAAATTGATGCCTCTGCCGGATTTGTCCTGGATATAAGCGGTGGTGAGAGAATCACCGGATGAAGATACTTTTCGTAAAAGTCCGGCACCAATTGTAGTCACACCCTGCACTTTGACGTCACCCCCAAATTGACCGGAGTTCAGCTGCAGGTCATAAATCAAATGGCGATCGCCGCCTCCAACCACAACCCGGGGCATTGTGTTGATAAAAGTCAGCCGGCCATTTTCTCCGGCGGTCCAAATCCAGAAAAGTGAAATCAGCGGTTCTGCAGGGGTTGTAAGATTTGAAAATGATACCAGTGCCGTATCTCCGTTTGAAATGTCGGCATTGGAAAGATAAATCTGATACACACTGTCAATTGGCTCGATATCGAATGAGACGCTGACGTCCTGAACCCCACTACCACCGATACTAAGATCCGACGTCAAACCGGACCATCCCCAGAATTTAGGCAAATCGAGACGGATATTTTGAATCGGGGCATCGATATTGCCGATAATTGCAATAGTAAAATTCTGCAGGGAATCATTCAGATTAACCGTACTGGGTATGGTCAGGGCAATACCACTTCCATCTGCCCGGGCTGTTTTACCAGGAACGATTATTTCATCACGATAACCCGGGATAATCTGTGCCTGACTGCTGAATACATCCATCACCCCCTGAACGGTCAGCGTATCCCCGGTACCAAGAAAATCTATATTGATGCCTGTATCCTGCCATACCCTGATGAGCACTGTTCCCTTGTCATCCCGCAAAGTAATATTGGCATCATTATCGCCCTGATCTTTTTCGATATCGTCAATAATCCCAGACACTTTCATATAGGTTCCTTCATAAGCGATATCATTGGCAATTGCCGTCGATACAAATAAAGGATCGGGAATGGGATTATTCTGAGAAATGATTTGAATACTATAATCGGTTATTTCCGTAACATCGCCGAATACAGTAATCGTTCCGGTCATTCTTAATCGGTTACCACGAACGATGCCCGCTGCAGGACTGGGAGGATCGAAGCTGAAAATATTAATTCCCCGCGCTGAATTGTCCTGGATATAAGCATCAACCCTTGAGCGGTTGATGATACCTGCTCCCAGGGTAACCACACCCTCAATCGTAACTACCTGTCCTTCAAATAGAGGGAGGTTATCCTTAACGGCCTTAATCGGAATAGCACCATTTATTATTCCAACAACAAAATATTCACCGCTGGATTTCGCGGAATTTCCTTCATCATCAACGGCTTTGACATAAAATTGAACCACCGCCGAATTTTCCTGCGGATCAATCACCGCTTCGTACAGATTTCCCGAGGTAGGAAGCATCTCTAAACTGTCCAGGCCAGCGCTGTTCACGGAATAAAACAGTCGGGCATTTATAATCTGACCATTGTCGGTAATGGTGGCAGAAATGGTAACCGGATCAGTTTCCGTTGGTTCAGCGGGAGAATATTGAATGTCACTAATAATAGGTGCCCCTTCCACCGGGCCGATATTGGGGGAGGGAACTCCTACCTGGAATGAAACGGCTAGATTTTCGCTGGTCTCATCGTGACCGGTGATGCCATTCCCGCCGAATAATCTTTCCCCGTTTTCTGCCTGGGTCAGTCTTTGAACTGATTGATTAAAATCATGTGGTACTCCCGATGAGATAACAATTTGCTGAGATATGGGCGTATCCTCCAGATAGGTCGATCCGCCAATACTGACGCCACTTTTGTCAACCGCCTCCGCTTTATCCCCCCACAGCAGATAATCCAGGTCTTGCACCAGATCACTCTGGCCATCCCAGGCATATAAAATGACCACCTCACCATCGTTGGTCAAGGACCCCTGATTATTAATGGAACCCGGGAGTGCCTCCCGCATATCGGGGATATTTCCGTCAGAATTAAATAATTCGTAGGTTGGATTCACCGCATAAGTTGTAACAAATCCCGATCCATTTATGGCAACAGTCTGGGCTTCATTGGGCTGGATCACCGCGCCCTGCGGGAAGCGGGCATGAAAATCCCCGAAATCTCCCCCACCTGCGTTAGAGCCTAAAACAATGTTATAATAAAAAGTACTACCCCCGGCAAAGGTCGCATCCGTCAGATAGTAATTACTCAAATCAACTACACTGCCGGTGGGATTAAATATTTCAATAAATTCACCATCACTGGGCTGAACGACCATTTCTGTAATGAATACATGAGGATCGCCCGGTGTGGTTGACACCACGGTATAAGAGGAGGTATCAGAAACTGAACTTAGATTCTGATTGTTTTTTGCCGTCAGAAAGTAACTTACCACGGTTCCAGCAGGCTGGGCTGCAATTATACCCTCATACAGATCAGAACCCAGTGCCGTCATCGAAAGACTATCGTAACTGGAACTGTTCAAAGAAAAATACAGGAAAGCGCGGGTAATGGTCCCTTCATCTGTTATTTGCGCGGAAATGGTCACTTGATCGGTAGGTGTGGGTACCGAAGGATTTTGCTGAATATTTGAAATAACCGGTATCCCGGCAGGTGCTGGTCCCTGTCCGGGAGAAGGGCTTCCTGATTGAAAGGAGGTAGCAAGATTTTCACTGGTCTCATTATTACCGGTGATGCCGTTCCCATTGGTGGTAATTTCCCCACTTTCCTCTGCTGTCAATCGCTGAACCGATTCACCAATTCCATGGGGGTCACTGCTGGATATTGAGATTTGCTGGGCTATCGGGGTATCATTCAAATAGGTTGATCCGCCGATGGTTATCCCGGTTTTGTCAACCGCTTCAACCTTGTCTCCCCATACCACATAATCGATATCACTTACCAGGTTGGTTTGACCATCCCAATAATAGATAATGACCACTTCCCCCGAATTGGTTAAGCCACCCTGATTATTGATTGAACCTGGTAACGCTTCCCGTAAATCCGGAATCGCAGAATCAGTATTGTAAAGCTCGTAAGTTGGCTGCATCCCATAAGAGGTATTAAAAGCAGTTCCGTTCATCGCAATAGTCTGTGCCTCATAGGGACCGATACTGGCACCCTCCGGAAAACGAGCATGGAAATCATCAAAACCGCCCCCGCCGGCATTGGAACCTGTGACAATATTGTAATAATAGGCACCCCCGGAGGCGAAAGTCGCATCCGTCACATAATAATCTGACAATACAATTACATTGCTGGTCGGATTATATATTTCAATAAATTCTCCTTCGGTAGGGGTAACAACGAATTCTGTTACAAGCAAATGATCCTGGGCATAACTTTGGTAGGTGATAAAACATACAAATAGGAGCATGGAGACTAATTTCATAAAACTTTTCCTTAGAAGATTAGATTTGTCACAAATGATGCCTGAATATAACGATACCTTTAAATATGTGTCAAGCTTGTAACAAACTTGTGTTTTTAAAATCTAAACTATATTTTGTTTTAGTCGATACATTGGTTAAATTGAAAGGAAATACTGGAGTAAGATGGAAAAACAGAATAAAAAGTTGAACGAACTTGAAAATCTAAAAATAAAAGGCATTCACCTTCCCCAACATGTTGCCATCATTATGGATGGAAACGGTCGGTGGGCAAAAAAGAGAGGTCTTCCCAGAGTCGCCGGACACAATGAGGGTATCAAATCGGTTCGGGCAGTTGTGGAGGCTTGTGGTGATCTCGGAATAAAAGTATTAACACTCTATACTTTTTCCAAGGAAAACTGGTTAAGACCGCGCCAAGAAGTCTCTGCCCTGATGAAAATGCTGGTTTCTACTTTACGTAAGGAAATCAATGAACTTCAGGAAAAAAATGTCCAGTTGCGAGCCATTGGAAATATTGAAGATCTTCCTGAACCTGCCTACCGGGAATTGCTTTATGGTATCGAACGAACCAAGCACAATACCGGCTTGATGCTAAACTTAGCCCTCAGCTATGGTGGCCGCCAGGAAATTGTAGATGCAGTGCGAGAGATTGCTCAGAAGGTAAAGGCGGGAATTATACAGCCGGAAGAAATCGGAGAACGGGTCTTTGCTGCTCATTTACACACTTATGATTTACCGGATCCGGACTTGCTGATCAGAACCAGCGGCGAAAGTCGTATCAGCAATTTTTTACTTTGGCAGTCAGCATATACTGAAATTTATGTGACGAAGACCTATTGGCCTGATTTTCGCAAAGATGAACTTTATGATGCTCTATTAAATTTTTTATCCAGGGAAAGACGGTTCGGAAGAGTCAGTGAACAAGTCGTCCAAAATGCCACGGGTTAAAAGCTTTTCTAGATCCCTTGAATCATTTTTCCGACGGATTTGGGAATTTATTTATTCCTTCCGCAAAATATTTATCATCTGGTCAATATTAACCATTTTTATCATTGTGGGCTTTGCGTTAGGTTTAGATAAGAAAGCTATTGCTTTTTTTGCTATCATTTTTGCCCTGATCAGTCAGGCCTTCCTGGGCCTTATTAATTTGATTGCTCTTATCCCGCTGGTAGGACCTTTAATTGCCAAAGTATTAGCCCTTCCCATTTACTGGATACTGAACGCACTGGGATATTTCATCTCCCTCATCGCCATAAAAAAAGGATTCAGTAAAGAAGTTGTCAATTATCGGGTTTTAACTATCGTATTCCTGGTGGGAGTAGCCACAGGCTTCGTTATAGGAAAACTCATTTAAAATGTCGTAACCCGACGCTCACAGCATAACAATCTAACACTTCATTTAGACAATTATGGACAGTTATCGAGAGACGGTGCAGTATCTCTATAATCTGCAATTCAGCGGAATAAAACTGGGATTGCAGAATGTCTCCCGTATTTTAAATTTCCTGGGAGATCCACAACACAAATGGCCCGCGATACACATTGCCGGCACCAATGGAAAAGGTTCTACAGCTGCTTTTATTTTTTCAATGTTACAGGAGGCCGGATTAAAAGTGGGACTTTATACTTCTCCACATCTGGTTGACTTTAGTGAACGAATCCGTATTAACCAGAAGACGATCAGCTGGAACTCCATTGTGGAATATACCCGGATGCTGAAGAAAGAGATTGATAAAAACCATGCTACCTTTTTTGAAGCCACCAGTGCAATTGCGTTCCAATATTTTGCGGATAATAAGGTAGATATTGCCGTCATCGAAACCGGTCTGGGAGGACGTTTGGATGCCACCAACCTGGTGCTTCCCAAAGTTACTGTCATAACGCCGGTCGGCTTAGATCACCAGCAATATCTCGGTGATGATCTGGTGACTATCGCTCGCGAGAAGGCCGGAATTATTAAAGAGTCGATTCCCTGTGTCACCAATAATACCGATCCCGACATTTTAGCCCTCTTTAACAGTGTATGTATTTCCAGGCAAGCCCCCTTTTATCCCCTGGATCCTGTACAGGAAATTCAGCCACTTGACATGACCCTCACTTCAGCCAGCTTTAACCTGACCTTACCAGATAAATCCCTCTCGGAACTTGAAATAAAATTAACCGGAGAACACCAACTTTTGAATGCTGCGCTGGCGGTCTCAGCTATCCTAAAAATTGAAACACCATCCCTGACTGATGCCATGATCAGGAACGGTTTAGTAAAAGCGGTGTGGCCCGGACGAATGCAGGTAGTCCGAAAAAATCCATATGTGGTGCTGGACGTGGCGCATAACCCGGAAGGATTTTCGAATGTACTTAAGTTTTTTCAAAAAAAATTTAAGAATAAACAAATTTGGACTATTATCGGTCTGGCAAAAGATAAAGATTTTCAAAAAATTGCCGACATATTATCTCGTCATGTCAATCATGTAGGAATTGTCGATCAGTTTTCAGATCGGGCTCTTCCTTCCACAATCTTAATGGAGGCACTTGAAGGAAAAGTACAAAATGTGGAGTTGTTTCAAGATATTACCGAGGCATATGAAATTTATACCAGCAGGG
>CP070707.1:2227717-2231972 GCA_020350205.1 bacterium | reverse complement strand
TCATTGGCATTTTAACCAAGTTCCCACTAATCACGGGGTAGTGAGCATCCCGGCACGCCGTTCTCATCTCCTTCGACTGCCCGTCGAAGCCAGATCGTCCCCAATGTGATAGACCCAATGCGTCTATTGAACAAAATATACACTTTCAGAGTTCCCGATGCAATCGGATATAGTTAAGATTGAAAGCAGAGGAGCAGTCCGTCTTCTGATTTGCCTCCGGTAATCAACCGGATGAAAATCTTCCCGGATTTTCAAAAGCAGGGGTATTACACATCGGGCATGGAATAGCAGCAGTTGACAGTTGGCAGTTGGCAAGAACAAGAATACAAGATACAAGATGACAAGACATCATGTTTGCTATCTGAATAGAGTTTTTTTCTTGTGTCTTGTATCTTGTTATCTTGGAATCTTGAAATAAGAAAACAGGGAACTTCTTACTTAATTTTGTTTACTATTTTCTGCCTTCTCTCTTCCTTTCGCCATGGGCCTCTCACCATTAGCCAATTTCCGGTCTCCCTTCTCCAGTCTGCCATAAAGAAAAGCCTCCCCATATCTGATCTTGCGATCCATACAGGGAGGCTTCGTGTACAGAGGCCGACTCGCCCCATAGAAGTTGGGGGAAACTGCTATCAGGCTCAAACGCCTTCCTCTGCCGCAATCAGGAAAAAAGGGTGGGGGGAACACCCGGAAACATTCACCTGATTGCTAAGTACCCCCGCAGGGACTCGAACCCCGAACCAACGGATTAAGAGTCCGCTGCTCTACCAGTTGAGCTACGGAGGCATTTTTTAACAATGCAAATATAAAAGATGTTGAAAAGTGAGGCAATCTTTAAGTTTTTTTCATTCTTTTTAAATCGGATACTTTAATAAATGGCTGAGTTGAGATAATTAGCACCTTAAAGGAAAGTTATGTTTATCATGATGAATATTTGATTTAAGAATCATCTCGAGTAACTGAGCACCCTATACTTAATTCTCCCTAAATTGATAAAAGTAACATTGGGTGCTCGGGAGTCGAGAGATCTATTTTTTAAGATTTCTACGCTACGTCCCGGCTAAAGCAGCCGGGCCTACAGTCGAGATGACTGTTATTCTCTTTGCCCTAAAAATTATTAACATCAATCGGAATGACCCTCTTAAAAATATTTTCGGAGTTGAGGCAATTTTCGCTTTAGTTCTGTAAAAATTTCCTATTTCGCATCAGTGATTCTGGAAATCAAGTGTTCTCCCTTGATTTTCAGGCGTTGGATCAATTTTGCAATTCTAAAACTGTTTTCATCATCTGTGATTTAAATCTAACTATTTTTATTAAAGGTTGATTTAATTACTGATGACAAGAAATTAACCTTGGAGTTTCAGGTTTTTGATTAATAAAAGATAAAAGGAATCATTCAGATTGTCTCTTGTCTTGCTGAATAAAGATCAGAGAGTATCTGATATATCAAGGACGATATATGTTTGTCGATATTATATTGCCAGCCCTTATTTTTATACTGGTGCCTACCTTTTTCATCCTGCTGGCATTAATCTATGAAAATCGCCGCTTGAAGCGATTCATCAAAAAATATTATTAGAAATCAATCCCATATAGCTGTACTCTCTATTCCGGTCTGTAACCAGACGGGCATTCTTAAATAATCAAACTAAAAAAAGATGCAGAAATAAATTCAGCATGACAATGCCTGTGAATTCTGATAAATTTAAGCAGTTTTGCATGCTGAACATAATGGACCCATGAATATTGTAATCAATTCCGCATCGTTAAAATTTGGATGTATCAAAAATGAAAATAATAACTTTTTTTATCCTGTTTCTTTCGCTGGCAATTATTTTTTATTGCGGACAGATCACCTCTGATCTGGAAAATAGTGATTTCATGTTCTCGGTAAAGGTAAAATCCCCGGACAACCGGCCCCTGGAGGGACTCACTATCAGTGCCTGGAATCTGATCCGGTTTCCGGGTGAAAAAGCAGGGCTTATCCCCCATGGTTTAAAAGCCGCCACCACGACCATTATGTTCGATCTGTTTGATGATGCCCAGGTAGATTTAACTATCAAAGACTTGAAAAATGAGATTATCCAGAACATTTATGAGCAGACACTTCTGTTTCCCGGTAAATACAGCGTTGCCCCCTCATTCCAGAGCCGGGATGGACTGGTTATTTATAAATGCCTGTTGGAGGTTCGGGATGTAAAACAACATTATCTTTTTTTTAAAGATTCTACTTATATGGTTTTATACCAGCCGGATCCTACGATCGCTTTTCTAGGTCTGACGAATTATAAGGGTGAATATCAGACTGATGATCGTTATAAATTTCCCAGTACATTAGCTAACCTTCCCGAGCTGGTTTATACCGACATTTCCTCACCGGAACCCCTGGGAGAAATCACTATCAGTGATCAGATTGTCATTATTGTGTGGGATCCCCAGCGTTTTGTGGGCCAGGATTATCAAAGGAAAATTCAACCCGGAAAAAATCATTTTGAATTGACCTGGGATCCTCAGACTTCGCGATCATTATCCGCGACTTCCATCTTACCAGAAATGGTGCGGAAAAAACAGATCTTCTTTCATGAAAATCAGCAAATTACCCAATGGAAACTATATCAGAATTTTCCCAATCCCTTTAATTAGTCCGCTCATTCACCCATCCATACCAGTCAATCATACAGTATCATTGAATTATAATCTTAAATCCTAATATCCTTTAGTCTTACTGCGTGATGAGGCAATGTGGGAAACCGAAAATTTATGGGTTAGTCAGATTGATAGGCAGTTTGAAATATCAAGAGCAAGTCCCGAACCGCATAGGTAAGAGAGCGGGAGGAGATGGTCGCACCGGTAATCCCCTGAACTGTCCTTCCAAAGATTAGTTTTCCGGGATTATTCACTTGCCGGAATTGTTCTCTGAAGCTTTTATCATCAATCTCACCCCCATAGAGCTCCCGGTAGATGAGAACGTCCACATCAAATATGGTTAAATCGCTGGTAAGATAAAGTGCATAAGTAAAAAGATGGGTCTTCCCCGGTGTTTCATCAATCAGCAGGATAAAATTCTCTGCATCAACCCGGATCATTCCATATTGCAGGGAATCAGGAATCTCCTGTTTCATTTTCAACTTGGATTCTACATGTTCCCTTGTCTCTAATCCAATCTTTATATGATTCCACTGAATCTTGTCTTCACTGTTCAAAACCTCTTTCAGTGAATTTCGTAGTGCCATCTCAAGTTGCTCGGAATCATCAGAAAAAACAGGTTGAGCATATAAAAGCAGAATTTCAATGAGAAAGATGATTAAAGTTTTCATTCGTACTCCTGTCAATATTAAAAGTTATATCCGATCCCCAGATTAAACTGTTCTTTTTGTTCTCTCAGATCGTTAGTGAAAAATTGATAATCTAATTTCAAACAGACGTTGGATGTGGGAAGATAGGTCAATCCAAGCGTGGTTTCCTTTCTCTTAAAAGTGGGATCAGGTTCAAATCCGGTGGTTTTGTAGTTCGTATCATAAAATTCGTATCTGATAAATGAAAATAGACGTTGTTCGGTGGGCAGATTTAAAAATCCGAATAAATCATATGCCAATTCTCCATAAGTTCCCAGCTGGGCATCCCCGATCCGGGATGTATAAACAGAGTCAGAATAGAAGTTGTTTAATTTTTCTGTCTCAGATATTTGGCTGTAGGCCAGCAAAAAGCGGATTTGCAGATTGGAATAGGTAAATTGACTATGCAATTCAACCAAGCTCAAACGGGCACCCTCTAGCACATCTGCATAATCTGCTGATTTTTCAAGGGTGGAATAGTAGAACCCTCCTCCCAGGCTAAAATAGAGATTCATCGAATAGTCAATCCGAGCCGCCACAGATACGTCCTGGGTGGAAGATTCAAAACCTTTCTGCCGTCCATTGCGAATACCATTTTTACCGTCTAGTCCATCCGGATCCAGACCGGACATTAAATACAGTTCATACCGTAAACGCCGTTTGAGTGATCCGGCAATTCCGGCACCGGCTTCCCGCCAGGTAGAGGGAATAATATAGCGTTCCACATTCGGACGTTCCACCCCATGAAAAGTAGGAGGCTCATGCAGTGGATTTACCAGACCGATTGGTACTAAAATAATTCCGGCCCGGAAACCAATATTACGGTGAAATTGTAAATTGAGAAAAGCCTGTTCAATAGATAATTCTCCCGTCTCATCTCCACCTTTAATATAGGTATGCTCTAATTCTATTTCCGAATTAAA
>CP070707.1:2216889-2227617 GCA_020350205.1 bacterium | reverse complement strand
AATAATGCCACTGATCGTTGCCATGATAATGACAAGTACCACATAAACCAGGGTTTTCTGGATGCCGATAACGCTGCGAATGACCAGCATATTGGGCAGCGATAAAGCCGGTCCTGCCAGAAGCAGCGCCAGGGCCGGACCTTTTCCCATCCCGCTGGCCAGTAATCCCTGAATAATAGGGACCTCCGTCAGGGTTGCGAAGTACATAAATGCCCCGGCAACCGAGGCAAAAAAATTGGAAAACACAGAATTACCGCCAACAAGTGAGGATATCCATTCCCCCGGGATAAGACCGATACCCCCTTCAGGTGTTCCCAATAACAATCCGGCCACCAATACTCCGGCTCCCAGGAGAGGCAGGATTTGTTTGGCAAATCCCCAGCTGGCGATCATCCATTCCCGGGGTTCTCCGGGGGAGGACGACAGGGTCAAGCTTAGCATCACCACCCCGGCAGTGAATGGTAGCTGGGGCGTGTCTGAAAATAAAAGGGAAAGGACAATGACGGGCAGGGAACCCAGGAAAACTTTCCCATAAGGGATATTTAAAATTCTGTTCAGGATGGCGGCCAGGAGAATGGAAGAAAGACCTACCAGCCACCATTTATATTTAAAAATAAATGCAAAAAATCCTCTGTTATCTCCCGGATTTCCCCAGGTGGCGAATATCAGGATGGCAACCAGGACCACAAAATGAAAAGTAGTCTGCCAGAGTGGACGCTCTTCGGCTTCCACCCCCAGGGTCAGTTCGGCAGCAGACTTTTCCGTCTCTTCCTTGAGATATATCAGGTGCATAATGAGTCCAATGACGATACTGAACAGGATTGCACCAACCATCCGGGCAACTCCCAGTTCAAGACCCAGTATACGGGCGGTGAGAATAATGGCAAGAATATTAATGGCCGGTCCGGAGTATAAAAAAGCAATAGCCGGACCTAGACCTGCTCCGCGTTTATAAATTCCGGCAAACAGGGGAAGAACCGTACAGGAACAAACCGCCAGGACAGAACCTGACACGGCGGCGATACTGTAAGCCATCCATTTTTTCGCCTGTGCTCCAAAATATCTGATGACTGCAGCCTGACTGATAAATACGGCAATAACACCGGCAATGAAAAATGCGGGGATCAGGCACAGCAGTACATGTTCCCGGGCATACCATTTTGTGAGCTCCAGTGCGGACAAAATGGAATCTTTAAAAATAGGATGATGCAGTGGCATAAAAAAAGCCAGCAGGAAAAATCCCAGAATCCATAAGAAAGGCTTATATTCATTTTTCCAGGTCATGCTTATCTCATAATTCTAGCTGCTGGTGTCGGGAGACTTAAAATTTACGGACCAACTTAACCGCTACATATTTTATGTCGGTCAACGCTCTTAACCTTATCCCGATCCTTTAATATTGTAGGGTCGGATGAGAGCCATAAAATCATTTCGGGGAGCAGCTTTTTTACATATTTATCGGCTTCCTGCCTGTTTAAGCGGTAATTGACCCATTTCCCTTCTTTTTCATCCATGATTAAATTTACATCACGCAGCAGGGAGAGATGTTTGGAGACTGTGGAGGCCGCCAGTTGCAGGACCTCGGTAATCTCACACACACAGAGCGGTTTGATTTCCAACATTTTCAGAATCCGGAGACGGTTGCGATCGGATAACGCTTTGAAAATTTTAATGAGGTCGCGCATCGATAAAGATCATTTCGTTAACTGTCGAAATGTAGATATATTTTTTGAATTTGTCAATCCATATTTTTCATGATATAAATTCCTGTTAACCTGTGAAACTTCTGAGCTATCCTTGCCTTTCATTGAAAATCATACTCAAGAAAGTGTTGACCTGTTCTGATACATAATTGTAAATATTCTCTATATTCCAATCGGAATTTATATTAAATTTGAATAGTCAAGAGACAGAAATGAAACGTCTGCTGAAATTAAAGGGTGCGTTATCCCTGTGTGTTCTTGCTGTAGTATTGCTGCAGCCAATGGTCCTATTGGCTTTTCCCTCCTTTTCAAGTAAATATACTTCGACTGACCAGAGGTTTGTCTTGACCTGGGATTCTCAAAATGAAGTGGGTATTTTACCCTTTTACATCACCATTAAAAAATTAAAGTGCTTTCAGCCTTTAACCATTCAAAAATTTGAAAATTTGGTTGTTCAAGATACTATAGAAATGAGGCAAACCAAGTTATATCCCCTCTTAAGCCCTGGTTTGCACCTTCCCTTTATCGTTTATAAAATTTCCCTTGCACAACATAATGCATATGACTGATATGACTCTCTGATTTGCTGAGAACGATATTATTTTGAATCCTTTAAAAATTAGGATTCTGCAACAAAATAATTATTTTAATCATGCTACCATGAGAGGGTATCAGGTTATGAATGAAATTTTTTCATATATATTAGTGATCATCCTGGGGGGATTTCTTCTGGGATTATTATTTTATTCCTTTTTCATTGTGCTCATATCTAAAGACGAAAATTATAAACCTAAAATAAAAGGATCGGATGTTCCAATTAATAAATTGAATCATTCCTCACCGAACAGACGGGAAGTTCCAAACAATCCGTCTGGAAGAAAAGAGGGGCCTGGCGAACACAGAAAAAAACACCGTAAGGCTGCTTGATCTGTAAAATATTATTATTCACACACAGGAATCTGAATTTTTGAAATAGGGGTCTGATTAGCGAAAGTATGGAAAAGCGGGATCGGGAAATGTGGGCAACCCGTCTGGGATTGATTTTGGCCATGGCGGGAAATGCTATTGGTCTGGGAAATTTTTTACGGTTTCCGGTTAAAGCTGCCCAGAACGGCGGCGGAGCTTTTATGATTCCCTATTTTACAGCCCTTTTATTGCTGGGCATTCCACTGATGTGGGTGGAGTGGGGAATAGGAAGGCATAGTGGCCGCTATGGTTTTGGTTCTGCAGTGGGAGGCCTAGGAAAGTTATGTCGATCAAGTCGGTTATCTCTGTTTGCTAATTATCTCGGCGTGCTCGGCATTGTCATACCGCTCGCCTTTGCCATCTATTATACCTATATTGAATCCTGGACATTGGCCTATAGCTTCTTTTCGATTACCTCCCGCTATGCAGGTCCCCCAACTTTAGAGGGGATGTCGGGTTTCCTGGCGGGTTATCAGGGACGTGAATTTAATGACCAGTTCTCAGGATTGGGGACAGCAGCGGTTTTTTTTATATTAACTATCTCATTGAATCTTTATGTTTTATCAAGGGGCATTTCAAAGGGAATCGAAAAACTGGCTAAAATTGCCATGCCCCTTTTATTTTTATTTGCATTTATCCTTTTAATCCGGGTATTAACGCTTGGCACCCCAAATCCGGATATTCCGGAGAATAATGTTTCTAACGGGTTTGCTTTTCTGTGGAATCCTGATTATTCTCATATAAAAAATGCCTCAACCTGGCTGGCAGCTGCAGGTCAAATCTTCTTTACATTGAGCATCGGAACGGGTTCAATACTGACCTATGCCAGCTATTTGAAAAGACGGGACGATATTGTACTAACCGGTTTAACGACCTCAATGACCAATGAATTTGCGGAAGTTATTCTGGGTGGATCCATTTCAATTCCCGT
Organism: bacterium; assembly: GCA_020350205.1. Taxonomy (GTDB): domain Bacteria; phylum Calditrichota; class Calditrichia; order RBG-13-44-9; family RBG-13-44-9; genus RQOF01. The sequence continues at coordinate 2,224,017 of CP070707.1, read as the reverse complement.
CTCGGTAGCATTTTTCGGACTTTTACAAACCACCCAAATTGCTAATGGGGGGGCGTTTAATTTGGGATTTGTTGCCATGCCGGTGATTTTCTACAAGTTGCCTTTCGGTTCAGTATTTGGAATGTTGTGGTTTTCCTTACTGTTCTTTGCGGGGATTACCTCCTCAGTTGCACTTTGTTCTCCAGCGATGGCATTCCTGCAAGATCACCTGAAATTCTCGCGTCAAAAAGCTACACTTTTTATCGGAAGTATACTGCTGTTTGGAGGATTTGCAGTGTTATTATTTCTCAAACATGGTTTCCTCGATGAAATGGATTTTTGGGCTGGAACCTTCGGATTGGTTCTTTTTGCATTGGTAGAGGTAATATTTTTTATCTGGATTTTTGGTATTAATTCTGCCTGGACAGAAATGCATGAAGGTGCTGACCTTCAGATTCCCAAAATCTTTAAATGGATATTAAAATACGTTTCGCCTTTGTATTTGGTCGGTCTTATCATTTTCTGGGGATATCAGGATGGTATTCCGATATTACTGATGAAACAGCGCAATCCCGCCGATATTCCCTACCTATGGGGTGCCAGATTGCTGATTCTCGGTCTTCTGATTTTATTTCTGATATTTACCTATAAATCTTTAAATCGAAAAAAAACTATAAGCAATATCAATATTAATATTCGTGAAAGAGAACAAATATAAACGGGAACTATATGTCAACGTATGGGTGGGTTTTTTTCAGTATCAGCTGGATACTTATTATCTGGTTCACCGGGTTTTGCTTCTGGCGTATTCTGAATTTTCGAACCAATCAAAAGAAAAAATGGTAGAATAGATGCATGGTAGAAAATCCATTTCTTGGGGTTTAAAAATATTATTAATTAAAGGAGAAATGATGACTAAATCTAATCTAAAATCACTTCTCATTTTGGGAATTGGAATTTTTTTTATTTTTCCCCAATTCATTTTGGCTGCTGCACTTGAAGATTCCACCAAGCAGGAAAGGCAACCTGGAGATACTACCTTTGTTTTCAGCAATGTGAATATTAAAATGGAAACCAGCTGGTCAGATCCTGAAATCATTGAAAATGTAACTGTTCAGCTTCGGTGCATTAAGAATGATCCGTACGCCATTTGCTATCAGGATGTAAAGGGTGATAAAAATGAAATTAGATTGATACCAGGAATGGTGGCGACGATTATTAGCCGGGAATCAGGTAAAGTCTTAAAAACAATCGTCAAACCAGAGATTAAGCAGGAACCTCCTCAGAAGCAACAAAAAAAGTAATCCCTGTTTTTAAAAATTGTTTGATATACTGAAATGTTTTTATTGTTCCTGACAGTGCAGCCGAGAGCAATGGATTAACAACTCTCAGTTTTGCAGCGAAAACAGGGTAACGGTGGAGAGATTATTTATATGGCTGATTCAATACTATCGACCATAAGATGGTGTGAAATATTAGAATTTTGTGTTTTTAAGCAGTACCGGGAGCGAGGGAGTACCGCAAAGCTATTGACTAAAAATTACTGCCATTTTATATTAATACCCCGCATCATAAGTTGATTCGATTATCTTTTCTCATAAATCAGATATGATTTTGTAGTATATGATTATTGCCTTAACTCCGAGAAAGGTTTTCTATGAGTTATTCTTGTAAATGTCAACTTATTCAATGACAAAAGACGCGGTCATCTCGACTGAAATCCGTCGACAGACGTATGGAATGGAGAGATCTTCAATACCAGATCTCTTGACTTTCCCGACTCAATATACTGGACATATCCCTTCGGGATATAAAAAAATTGAGTTCGAAAGAGCGAAGTACCTATCTGTAGCAGGAATACGGCCTGGCAGAGAGGAATCTATAAAGTTAGATAGATATCTCGGCTTCGGCCGCTAGCTGGCGGACTCCGCTCGAAATGACAAATATTTGTAATTATATAATTTACATTTCTTCAGATCCGTACTTTTATGAGCCAAAGTAATCATCATATTGTATTATTTGAATTTCTAACTCGAATCTCAAAAATTATTGTTTTTCATCCAGGATTTCTTTTTATAACTTACTTTATTAAAATGCATATTTTAAAGAAGGTTGATATAGGGGAGACTAAAATGAAATATCATTTAATTGTTTTGCTCTGGGGTGTGCTTATATGCCAAAATTTCAATGTATTCTCTCAATCTTCTGAACTCTATATCCCCCGTAATATCCTACAGGCATGTGAAAAGGGAACACGTACCTTCGATGGAAAACCGGGTCCGCAGTACTGGCAAAATTCGGCTGATTACGATATCCGGGTTTTTTTTGATCCGGTAACATTGCAACTTCAAGGGGAAGAGAAAATTATATATTATAATCAAAGTCCGGACACCCTGAAACAGCTGGTACTGTACCTGTTATCTGATTTCTACAAAAAGGGGAATGCCCGCGATTACGACATCGATCCATCGGATGAAAGCGACGGGATCATCCTGCAACAGATCCTGCTGAATGGAAATCAGATTGACCTCTCCCCCAAATCTGACTCTATTGACAGGCGACACAGCAGTCTTATTATTGCTTTGTCTACTCCACTGTTCCCCTCCGATTCACTGCAGTTGGATATTCGCTGGGCTTCGGTGGTTAATCGCAACTCTCATTTACGCACCGGTGCCGTAGATTCTTCCTCCTGTTTCACTGCCTATTTCTATCCCCGAGTTGCTGTTTATGACGATATCGATGGCTGGAATTATTTCAAGTACCGGGGTGAGACTGAATTTTATAATGATTTTGGAAATTTCCAATTGTCTGTCACCGTGCCAGCGAATTTCAAAGTTTGGGCAACCGGGCAATTACAGAATGCGGAAGACGTTTTGTCGCCGGCAGTTTACCGCCGTTACAGATTGGCCTGGTTGTCGGATACCATTGTTCATATCGTCGATTCAACCTTTCTTCATCAAGATAAAAAAATCCCTGTGGATAAAACACAAACCTGGAAATTCAAAGCTGAGAGGGTCTCCGATATGGCTTTTGCCACCAGTGATCATTACCTGTGGGATGCCTCCAGTCTGCTGGTGGATCCGGAAAACGGACGGCGGGTTCTGGTAGAGGCAGCTTATAATAAGCATTCGGAAGACTATTATAATACTGCGGTTATTGCCAGAAAGGCAGTGGATATGATGTCCCGGGAGCTTCCGGGCATTCCCTTCCCGTATCCCAAAATTACAATTTTCAACGGGCTGGATGAGATGGAATACCCCATGATGGTGAATCTGCTCTCTTATGCAGATCATCATAGCAGTATCCGGGTGACCATCCATGAAATATTCCATACTTATGCTCCCTTTTACTGCGGGATTAACGAAACCCGTTATGCCTGGATGGATGAGGGAATCACCACCTTTGCCACTACCATTCTTACTTCCGCGCTGGATGGGCCCGAGAATGCCCGGCTCTCTTTTTATGAGGAATATTTGGAAAATGCCGGAAGTTTTAACGATCTACCGTTATTTATAACTTCTGATTATCTCAAGAAACCTATTTATAACATTATTTATTACACCAAAACCGCTGCCTTTCTGCTGGTGTTGCAGGATTTGCTGGGTGAAAAGCTTTTTCAAGAGGCTTTGCATGAATTTATGACACGCTGGGAAGGGAGGCACCCGACCCCTTATGACTTGTTTTATACCCTGATGTATGTTTCAGGTCAGGATCTGAACTGGTTGATCACCCCCTGGTTTTTTGAATTCGGGTACGTGGATCTGGCGATTCGAGAGGTTTCAGTAGAGGGATCATCCGATCAGATACTGATCGAACGGATCGGTCTCTGTCCGGCTCCGGTACACCTCAGAATAATCTACGCAGATGGCGAGACGGAGATGGTTCGTCACAATGCCGCGATCTGGAAAGAGGGAAAAAAATCCTTTTTGTTTAACCGTACACATTCCAGAAGAATAAAATCAATCGAAATATTGAATACGACTCTCATCGAGGCAGATATGTCCAATAATTTTCTCAATTTTTAAAGTCTATTAAGGTTCATTTAACAAAAATTGGGTGTAAACTGAAGATGGATTCTCCATTCTTTTGGAAAGGCCATAGAATTTATCCTTTTATCTTTAGCGGGATTCTCCTTTCTTGTTTTCCTCCCCAGCAGGTGACTGAACAACCCGTATTACCCGAGCTCTCAGTCATTCCCAGGCCGGTCAGTGTTGAAACCAGACCAGATTGGTTTTCTCTACCAGCAGATCTTAAGATTATTTACACCGATTCCATGATGGAATTTACTGCCGAATTTTTACGAGACTTTATTCATTCCCAGATTTCGACAATGATAAATATTGTCATCACAGAGGAAGTCCCGCCAGACAGCGGGATTATTATCCTCTCTCTGGATGAAACTATCGAACATTCTGAAGGATATAGACTGCGGGTGAATCAAAACATACAGATTCAGGGCAGAGAACCACGGGGAGTGTTCTATGGGATTCAGACATTGAATCAACTCATTTTTTCAGGATTGGATTCCACGGGCAGGGTTTTTATCCCCTGTGTTGAGATTTTGGATTATCCGCGCTTTTCCTGGCGGGGGATGCATCTGGATGTCAGCCGGCACTTTTTTGATAAAGCCTTTATCAAAAAATATATAGATATTCTGGCTTTGCACAAAATGAATACCTTTCACTGGCATCTGGTGGATGATCAGGGGTGGCGCATCGAGATCAAGAAATATCCCCGTCTGACGGAAGTGGGGGCGTGGCGGGTGGACCGGGAGGAACTGCCCTGGCATTTCCGTCCCGAAGCCCAACCCGGGGAGAAAGCCACTTACGGGGGATTTTATACCCAGCAGGAGATTCGGGAAATTGTAGCCTATGCGTCAGAACGTTTCATTACTGTTGTACCTGAGATTGAAATGCCGGCCCACGTGCAATCGGCACTGGCAGGGTATCCGCAATTTTCCTGTAAAGGAGAACTCTTAACGGTTCCTCCCGGCAGCATCTGGCCAATCACAAATATTTATTGTGCGGGAAATGACAGCACCTTCCTCTTTCTGCAGGATGTATTAACGGAAGTTATGGATCTCTTTCCCTCAGCTTACATTCATATCGGCGGGGATGAAGCGGACCATATGGAGTGGGAACGCTGTCCCAAATGCCAGGCTCGCCTGAAGAATGAAGGCTTAAGAAATGAACACCAACTTCAGAGCTATTTTATTCAGCGGATTGAGAATTTTTTAAATGAGCACGACCGTATTTTGATCGGATGGGATGAAATACTGGACGGCGGCTTGGTTCCCAATGCCACCGTAATGTCCTGGCGGGGTACCCGTGGGGGCATTGAGGCTGCCCGGCTGGGTCACGATGCGGTAATGACCCCGGGGACTCATTGCTATTTTGACCACTATCAGAGTCTGGATAAGGATATCGAACCCCCGGCTTTCGGGGGATTTACGGACTTGCGCAAAGTGTATTCCTATGAACCTGTTCCCGCCCGGTTGAATTCAGAAGAGGCTGCGCATATTTTGGGGGTGCAGGGGAATGTATGGACCGAGTTCATGCAAACCGGTGCTCACGTTGAATACATGATACTGCCGCGGATGACTGCGCTCTCGGAGGTGCAATGGACTCTGGCTAACTTAAAAAGCGAGGAAGATTTTCTGGGCCGCCTGCCTGCATTTTTGAATCTGCTCAAAAGAAATGATATAAACTATCACCTCCCTACTCCCCAGGGGCTGATCCAAAAAATGATTTTTGTCGATTCAATTCACATAAATTTAACAAATCCCTACCCGTTTGGAGAGATCCGGTATACCCTGAACGGCGATGATCCTCGATGGGACAATTCTATGGTATTCAATCAGACTTTGAAATTTGAATCTAATCAGGAAATCAGGGCGGCGCTATTCCTGGAGAATGGCCATAGAGGTCTGATTCGAAGCAGTCGGATTATTCAACAACATCCCTTACCTTCCAGCCTTCCTGATATATCCATTGAACAGGGATTACACTACCGTCTTTACGAAGGTGAGATTTGCAGCCTGAATGATTTTTCAGAATTAACCTTCCTCTATGAAGGTATTATTGATCAAATTAGAATACCGGCTGATGCCCCCAATGAACACTTTGCTGTGGAACTGGCCGGATATATAAAAATTCCTTTCAGCGGTATGTATACATTTACTCTGTCATCTAATGATGGCAGCCGGCTTTATATTGATAATCAGCTGGTCGTTGATCATGACCATTTCCACCGTTTGGATAATTTGAAAGGGCAGATAGCGTTGGCACCGGGTTTTCATACCATTCATATCCTCTATTTCGAATATATAGGAGAGCAAAAACTTGAAATGCTGATGGAAGGGCCGGATTTTCCCGAACAGCTTATTTCGAGTAAATTGTTGTTTCACGAGGTAGTAAGTAATTAGTGTGGGATACCCCTTTTTAAAGATCCGGGTGACAGGTGGTGCATCATTAATACAACTCGGTTTAGGCAGGCAAAGATTGTATTCTGGTAAGTAAGGGAATAATTAGAATCAGATTTATATCCGATGTGAATTTAAATTTACTATGTACCGCCAGAAATTTTTAAATAAAAAACTATCTCCTCCAAGCATTTATTATAATAAAAAATTTCCTGATAATTTTTATTTTGACTGTTCTCTGAATACTATTATTTAGTTTTAAAACAATCCAGTTTTGCGGACAAATTCAGTTCTCCCCTTTATTTAAATTCTCGAAAAACGTATATTAGTTTAACTTATTATCAGAAGGATATAATCATGGGACTTCGCATCAAAATTTTGTCAGGTTTCCTGATCCTTGCACTGATGTTACTGATTGCCGGTTTGTGGTCAATTTACGAATTAAGCACCATCGGTTCATCGGTTCAAAAAATACTGGACGATAATTATCGCAGTATTCACGCCGCAAAAATTATGAAGGAAGCATTGGAACGCGAGGATAGTGGCATATTATTGCTGTTACTGGGAAAATGGGAAGAGGGGAGGGCCATCCTGACCTCCGCGGACAGTCTGTTCAATGCAAACTTAGATTTGGCATTCGATAATATTACTATCGAGGGAGAACAGGAACAACTCAAACTTATTCAATCCAACTACGAATCTTATAAAAATTTATGGGAAAAACCAAT
>CP070707.1:2189739-2216789 GCA_020350205.1 bacterium | reverse complement strand
GTAAAATTCCCGGAATTCTGGCTTATGTGGGGGATGTACCGGCCGGGTGGTGTGCAGTAGGGCCTCGACAGGATTTTTTTTCTCTTGCCAATTCACGAATTTTGAAACCCGTGGATGACCAGCCCGTCTGGTCCATTGTATGCTTTTTCATCGACAAGAAATATCGCAACCTGGGACTAAGCACCCTGCTGATACAGGAGGCGACCCGGTTTGTCGAAGGACGAGGTGGCCAGATTGTGGAGGCATATCCCGTGGAACCCAAAAAAGACCATATGCCGGCCGTTTTTGCCTGGACGGGATTTTCAAAAGCGTTTATTCGTGCAGGATTCAGAGAGGTGGCCCGGCGCTCGGAAACACGCCCCATTATGCGCTATTACATTAAACCCTGATATTATGCATCGCTTTCGCAGAATCGATTCTAGAATTCAACCATCTGGTATTCTGCTGATTCACGGAGCTCATCCATAAATTCGAAATAAACTGTATTGCGATTCAGCTGTTCCGCCTTGGAACGTAATTGTTCCTTGACTTCTTCAAATGGCTTATCTTCCTTTTTCCGGTTTTCAACTTTTAAAATGTGATATCCAAACTGAGTTTCAACGATATCGCTGACTTCTCCAACCGGTACACTAAATGCCGCTTCTTCAAAGGGTTTTACCATCACTCCCCTGGCAAAATTTTCGTATAAACCGCCCTTGTCTTTGGAACCGGGATCTTCAGAATATTCATTGGCCAGGAGGGCAAAATCTTCTCCCGCGCGAGCTCTTTCCAGAATTCCTTCCATTTCTCCCCTGATTTTCTCTTTCTCGGCATCACTCTTGCCCTGGGTATTCAAGAGTATATGGCGCACGGTGGCGGTTTTATCTTCATTATATACCTGGAAAAGTTCTTCGTCCGACAGGTTTACTTTTTCTTCCAGTTTTTTATTCAGATAATTCTCTATACGAAGACCTTCCATCATCTGTTGAACCACGGCCTCTTTATCGACGCCCATTCTCTGTACCGATTCCATGAACTTTTCTTGACCTCCATGACGACGATACTGCTGTTCCAAAAGACTGTCCATTTTTGACGGGGGGATGTCAAACCCGTCTTTTTTCATGGCATGAAGTAACAGAGTTTTTTCAGCATACTGCTGGGTATTGTTTCTCAAAATCTCCTTCAAGACGGTACTGTCAAGATTATAAAACTGACTGGTTCTTTTCCCGGCCGTTTTATAAATTGAACCCAGAACTTCACCGGTTGTTATTTTGAAATCCCGGGTTGTTACGATTATATTGTTAGCATCGGGATCAAAATAAGGAACCTTATCTGCAATCTTTTTTGCAAAATTATAGGCGGGTGAATCTTTCTCCAGGCGGGTCTCATCCTTTCCACAACTAAATATGAACAGGGCGACTACCAGAGATAACAAGACTACTTTTGACATTTTTCCTCCTTGGATGATACGGTTTTTAAGGCCTCAAAGGTACGCACAAAAAGAATCCATTCATATGCCTAAATTATTTTAACCATTGCGCATTAGCAGATAAAACTGTTCTATATTTCACTTAAAGTAACTTCCTTGGCGCAGGATATCTGAAAGCGTCATAACTAATGCTTGATTCACTTACAAAAATTTTCGATCTTTCCAAATTATTTTAACGAGGATCGCCATGCGGTTATTTTTCTTTATAATAATCCTATTTCCTATCATTCTTATTCTGTCCTGCGAAACGGGTAACGAAAAAGTGATAAAACAGATTCAACATATGGAATACTTACGCCAGGCAGATCCCCAACATTTTATTCCCTGGCTTAACAGCAAAGATGCCGAGATACGCCGACAGGCGGTTAAAAGCCTCGGCAGAATTCAGGATACTTCCACCGTTTCGTGGGTAGCAAATCGGCTAATTGATGATGATGATTCCACGCGGTCTGAGGCGGCTTTTGCCATGGGGCAATACTTTTCTCCCAAAGCGGAAGAATCCTTGCAAACGACGCTCCCAAAAGAAAAAAATGACGATATTAAAGGTTTAATTCTCGAGGCGCTTGGAAAAAGCGGGACTGAAACATCCTCCATCTTTATGCGAAATTACCTGGAGAGCAGTAATTCCTCTTTGCAGATGCAGGCTGCAGTGGCCAGTGGAATTTTAGCGTACCGCGGCTATCCGCCCTATCAGGCCACTGAGGGTTTAATAGCCTTATTGCAGGCGGGTGGGAGTCCTGAGCTGAGTTGGCGTTGTGCCTACAGTTTATTCCGGCTGGGATCTCCTTCTGAATTTAAAGTTCTCGTCGATGCCCTTGATAATCCCAATCCGCTGAGTCGTTATTTTGCCTTGCGTGCCCAGGGTGTGATTATAACCTACCTCAAAACCCCGCAAGCTAGTAAATATCAGCATTCTCCAACCGTGCGGATGGTTCGAGATGTAATCAGCTCAAAGGACTATTTGAGTAAGCTGGAAACTGTATTGGAAGATTCCAGCTGGTTCGTGCGTTTAGCCGTTTTACAGCTTTTGGAAGAGCTCACTCCAGGAGCTCTTTTCAATGCGGTTAAACAACGATATACCGATGAGAATGTTCACATTCGCAGCATGTCTGTGCAGGTAATTGCAAGCTATAATAACAAATCGGCACGTCTATTCTTACAAGACGTAATAGATCGCTCTTCCGAATGGAGAATCCGCGGAACCGCATTGCAACACCTGGCCAGGCTGGATCCACGCGGGGCTTTAAAAATAATACCCGGCCTGCTGGATTCACTGGATTGGCCCGAGAATTATCATCTTATTCAGGCTTTAGATCTGATTGAAGGCCCTGCCGCCACATCCATGCTTTTGGCCCTGGCCGAGAGTGATAACCGGGCTCAGTTGAGTCTGGTTTTAGAATCTCTGGTAAACCGGCCGGATGTACCGACCTCACTGTTTCTTTCCAAAATAAAACTTTTCGATCCTGCGATCACTACCATTGTTGCAACCAAGCTGGGTGTTCTGAAAGATATTCGCTCCGTTCCAGATCTGATCCTGGCCTATAATCAGTTCCAGGCGCCCCGAGACGCGGAGCCGATGCTGGCTATTCTGTCTGCCCTTGAAAGCATTGCCGATACACAGGCGGTCGAACTGCTTCAAAGCGAATCGAAAAATTTATATCCCCCGATTCGCCAGGCAGCCCACCAGGCGCTAACAAAAATTGCTGGAACAGAATATGAGCCCGATTCGAGCCGGGACAGCAGCTTTACAAAAACAGATTTCGGTCAGTTCAAGTACCCCCCCCTTCCCAGGGTAAGGCTACAAACCTCGCGGGGTGATTTCATTATTGAGCTGTATCCTAAAAAAGCACCGTTGACGGTTACAAATTTCCTGGATCTGGTTGGACAGGGTTTCTATGAAAATATTTATTTTCATCGGGTCATTCCCGGTTTTGTTATTCAGGCCGGTGATCCGCGTGGAGATGGTTGGGGCGGGCCGGGTTATACAGTTCCCTGCGAGTACAACAACATCCTTTACGATCGTGGTGTGGTTGGAATGGCCCATGCCGGAAAGGACACCGGAGGCAGCCAGTTTTTTATCACTCACACGCCACAGCCCCACCTGAACGGTCGACACACTGCCTTCGGAAGGGTAATTTCAGGAATGGATGTAGTCGATAAAATTCAGATTTATGATAAAATAATTAAGGCTGAGATTTTAAATTAATACTCTTTAACCGAATGAATTTCTCGGTCACAATTAACAACACTTTAAAAATTCTGGAGGTGCTATGAAAAATGTTTATGTCGTACTAATCGCTATTTTTAGTCTGTTTTGTATCATACAAACCGGACAAGCCCAGGAAATTACGGAATTAATTGTTCAGGGCGACAATGCGTACAAAAGTTTCGATAATCCTGCAGCACTGGCTTTTTACAAAAAAGCCGTGGAGACTGATTCAACTCACTACGAGGCCTTATGGAAACTTGCTCGCGCTTATGTGGATGTGGGAGAAACGCTTTCTGATAAAGAGGAGCGTAAAGCCTATTATAAAAATGCCGAAGCTTGTGCTCAGAAGTCAGTAGCAATTAATCCGGAAGGCGGCCAAAGGATACCTGTATCTGAGTATTGCAATCGGGCGTGTTGCCCTTGATGCCGGTAAAAAGGAGCAGGTGCAGTTATCAAAGGATGTAAAGTCTGCGGTGGACCGGGCGCTGGAGCTGGACCCGAACGATGACGTTGCCTGGCACGTATTGGGTCGGTGGCATCGTAAAATGGCCACCCTGGGCTGGATCCAGAAAAAGTTTGCCAATATGTTTCTGGGCGGCATACCCAAAGAGGCCTCTGTTGATTCCTCGGCAAAATGCTTCCAGAGGGCAATCAAAATAAATCCAGATCATATCAATCATCATCTGGAACTTGGTCTGACCTATGAAGAGCTTAAGGAAAAGGAAAAAGCAATAGAGCAGTATCAGCTGGTTCTCAATCTTCCCAAGAAAGATTCGGACGACGATACGCATAAGGAAGAAGCCAAAGAACGCCTGAAGAAGTTACAATAGCGAGTAAAATAGACCTCTCGGGAAAAATATGAAAGTACTGTTGTCGGGATTGAACCTCGACATTGAGACGATCAAGGAACTAAAAGGATTCATTCAGCGGGTCGCGCTCCTGCTGAATGAATCTGCTTTTGATATTCTTGATGAACAAACCCAAGAAAAACACCTCCGCTCTCTTTATCGGGAGGCACAGGCTTTACTAAAACAGGATAACTTAACACCCGAAACACTTTCCGCCGCCTATGCCCGAATTTCCCGTAATCCCAAGCCGGTTAATGAGCTTCGAGTGATTGCCCGGCAAGAAGTGGACAAAGCACGAAAATCCAATCAGAATATTATTTTTGGTCTGGGGCATAGTTCGGTCGCAGAACATGCGGTGTTCAATTTTGATATTTTGGGTGTTTCCCGTTACGCGGTTGAGATTATAGAGCATTTTCGGCTTGCTTCCTATACCGAAAAATCCCAACGATATATTTTGTTCAAAGATGATTTCGTGATTCCATCGGAGCTACAGAAAACCGGATTGGAAGAAGCTTATATTCATACAATTCATGAACAAAATCAGACCTATTACACACTTTATGAAAATCTTCGCCCTTATTTTTTTGAAAAACACGCAACGCTGGCAAATGATCCCAAAAACCATAAAATGCTTGAGGGGCTTGCCAAGGAAGATGCCCGGTATGTAATTTCTCTGTCAACTCAGACCCAGTTGGGAATGACTGTCAATGCACGCTCCCTGGAAAATATTATTTCAAAGTGTAACAGTCATCCCCTGTCAGAAATACGAGAATATGCTGATCTTTTATATGGGTGCACTAAATCTTATACGCCTTCTATTGTTAAATATGTTATGCCTACACCTTACCTTGCCCATAAAAATAAGGATATTTGCGATTTTATTCAAAATAATACACCAGAAAAGTATGTCCTTGAAAGAAAAAACGAACCGGATGTGCGGCTAGTGGATTATCCGGCTGATGCAGATGAACAAATTCTGACTATTATTTTATTAAAACAGGGAAATTTTTCTCTGGAACATGCACAAAAAATATCCTCTTCATTTAATCCGGCTCAGAAACTGGAATTCTTTAAATCTGTTTTTTCAAACATAAATCCATGGGACAGTGTTTTAAGAGAGTTCGAATTTATATATTTTACATTTGAATTAATCGTGAGCGCATCAAATTACGGTCAATTAAAAAGACATCGTATGGCCAATATCATTACCCAAAATTATGATCCCTCATTGGGAGTAACAGTTCCCGAATCAATCATTGAAACAAAACAGCATCATAACTTTCAGAAAATAATTACAAAAACAGAATCTCTCTACGAAAAAGTATATAAACAAAATCCTCTTATTTCTCCATATATTTTGACCAATGCTCATCGAAGGCGAGTTCTTTTCAAAATAAATTTACGTGAGCTATATCATTTTTCTAGATTAAGAGAAGACCAGCATGCCCAGTGGGACATACGTAATATTGCTACTCAAATGGTTGTATTGGTTAAAACTTTTTTACCTTTATCCACAGCGTTACTTTCTGGAAAAGACATGTTTGATTCCACATACCAGCATTTTATGAAAAGCTAGAAAAAGCTTTACATATTATCTATTATCTTTAATATAATATTATAAAATAAAACAAAGGATATATTTCATTATCATCATTAGGATGTGAAGAAGAAGAAAGCAGAGAGAAAAACAAGAAAAACAAGGTGTGTCAATATGAAAATAAAGTGAAAACAGAATGATGAAGAGAAATATTTCTGTGAAAACATTCTGTAGAATATGAAAAGTTTTTCATATTAAATCACACGTCATTCACATCCGGGTGTTATATTGTGAATAATAATGTTAAAAAAGGAAAAGAAAATGGTCACAGCCGCCGCAGAAGCAAACCAATACCCGCTCAATTGAGAATTTTGGAAGATAAAAGACCCCTAAACCCACACCTTATTTTATCATTATCATCTTGCCTATCTCCACAGAGCTACCAGTTTTTAAACGGTAGAGGTAAATCCCGCTTGGCAGTTCAGATGCCTCCCATACATGTTTATAGGAACCGGGGGGTAGTATACCGGAATAAAACCGGGCAACTATTTCTCCGAGACCGTTATAGATTATCAGAGATACATGGCAACGTTCCGGTAATTCAAATGTGATTGTGGTCCTCGAATTGAAGGGATTTGGGTAATTCTGAGAAAGTTTATATCTGGTCAGGGAATTGTAAGAAGTTCCCAGTCTGGTTGCGGTGCCCGGGAAAAACATGATCAGGGCGTTATCGATATGGGCTCGCCAGTTTCCCCAGCTGTGACCCTCGTGAAAAACATGATACTGATAAGGGTATCCCTTTGCCTGCAGAAGGGGAAGAAAATTATTTACTAGCTGGATTAAAATTGGAATATCATAAGTTCCTAGATCCAGGTATAGCTTAAGATCCAGTAGCGGTGAGTTTTGAAAGCCGCTGGAGATTGAATTCTGGATGTTGCTGGACTGGGCGGCAACATGACCAAAGACCTCCGGATGATTCAGGGCCAGCCACAGCGAGATGTTCCCACCATTCGAAGCTCCCAGTACCGCTCTTTTCTCAGGCAAAGGGATAGTACGATATTTAGAGTCCACCCAGGGCATAACTTCATTGACAATAAATTGGGTAAACTGGCCCTGAAGACTCCCGGCATACTCTTCGGTCCGGTTGACGGGAGGAACAAATACGGCAATGACCGGTTCGACAAGATCCCGGTCAATCAGATAATCCAGCACATTGATGGCGCTTCCCAGGGTGGTATATTCCAGGCCATCATGAAACAGGATCATAGGATAACTTGTGGTGGAGGATTGATAGCCGGAAGGAAGGTATACCCGGATGGTGCGGGAGTTTCCCATATTTACACTGTAGAACAGGGTATCTTCATAGGTGCCATGAAAAATATAGCCGTAGTAAAAAATTTCCGGGGGTATAATATATGCTGGCATACGAAGTTCTGAATTTGGACCATATCCCCCGGTAACGGTATTGGGATTTCTGGGATCCAGGATCCAGTTGGACCCATTTAAAACAAATTTATAATCCAGACGGGCATCTTCCTCATAAATCTCGCTGCGGTACCAGAAATCGGTACCCTCGACACGCGTCATGGGTGAACCGTTGATGTTCCAGTTGTTAGCGTCTCCCGGCACCGTGATGGTACTGGCATTTCCGCGATAAATGAAGTGTGCCAGGGTGTCTTGCTCCAGATAGGGAAAAGCTGGTACGGCATTTATAAAACTGTCCACCAGCGCCGGGCGTTGATTTAAGGGCGTCGTGTTGAGTCGGGCTAAAAAATCAGCAAATGTCTGGGCGCTGGCGGTAACTGCGAATAATAACAATAGTGAGATATAGCGAAAATTTTTCATTTCAGATATCTTCAGTTGTTATGATGGAATGTTTAGACTATAATAATCTATTCTAGTGAGTGGGGAGGACAGATTCAAGAGAAATTTCATGCAAATTGAGGATTTGGGATTGGGGATTTAGAGTTTCAAAATTGGAATGCAATGATCCCCTAAGCCCCGAGGGCTTATCTTAGTCGCTCACACCATATCGCTCTTCCTGAAGGCTTTTTAAATGACATATCTCTTCGATCAACCTGGCACGATAGGCCTCATTCTCGTCCAGAAATTGTAATCCCATTTCTACATGATCTTTTTTCTGGGAACACCATACAACCTGGCCGGCTACTTCGTAATTTGTGTGAACACTGGGGAATTTCAGTTTTAGGGTAGTGCCTGGTTCTATGTAATCTTGACCCCGGAAACAGATTCCTCCAAAGCTAATATCTTTTGTGGTTTCAGTTTTTATCTCCTGCTCCCCGAAAATGCGGTATTCCAGCGAAATTTTGGCGGGGTGTCGGATATATTTCCGTTTTTCAATCTGCTGTTTTAAAAAGTTTTTTATCATGTTTTTTATTATCGCAGGAAATGGACCTTTCTTTAAAAAATTACCTTTCATCTCGCCCAGCTGATAAATCCAATTAACTTAAAACCAGGCAAAGAAGTAACTTCAAACGCGACAGATTCTGTATAATTTTACAATCACATTTAAAATATTGTTTATTTTAGCAAATAATTGTATATTTAATTATAAAATTGCGTGCTAAAACATTTTTGAAAAAATATTGTCTAAAAATGTGAATGACCTTACACCCAGGGAGGGATAACCCAAAACCACGGAGGTCATCATGTGGCACGGAAGTATTATACTGGGGATAGGAATTTGGCTGATTTTTGGCGGTTTCATATCCTCATTGCAACACCCCGTAAATATGGTTGTTACGGGTTTTTTCACTGCGATCTGCTGTTTTAGTTCCTCCCGTATTTTTCAGGCTTCAGTTCTTGGAATTCTGGGGCTGTGGCTATTTATAAGCGGTATTCACGACTGGATGAGTGTGAGCACCCGCATCATGGTAGGCTCTACAAATTTTCTAATTGTGGGCCTATTATTGGTTTGCCTGGGCCTGTACTGCATTATATTACAGCCGCGAGCAATGGCCAAAAAGGAACAATTAGACACCAATTAAACCGGATATTAAAGGGGCGTCGGGGTTTTGTAAACCTCATTGTGAAACATATCCCAATAAATATTAGCCTACCATTTATGACATTGTCGTTATAAGAATTAAGATTTTGGATAACAGGTTACCGCAATAAAATCATCTTACGCGTCTCAGAATATCCGGGCATATCCAGCCTGAAAAAATATATACCGCTGGCGACACCGGTTGCATCCCACTCATATTGGTGGGAGCCCACAGAAAGCAAGGAAAACCTTTCTGTTATCAGCTCTTCACCCAGAATATTGAAGATTTTCAAAGTAACCTCACTGCGGGTGAGCAAATCAAATTCGATGGTTGTCCTGGGATTAAACGGGTTGGGATAGTTTTGATGCAACCTGAAGCCATCCAGTCCCGCGATGGTCTTCCTGCCATCGATAAAAACCATAGAATTAAAGGTATAAATATCCAGGTGTGTCAACGGCTTAAGGGTAGACAGGCGATATACATCACCCGCCAACGGCCCCGATACAGTGGGTGGTCCGCCAAAGTTTATTGCCCAGACCAATCGTGGGTGACCCACACTGTCCTGATCCAGTATGTAGATGGTATCGAAGCGGGAAATAGCGTTATTACCATCAGGATCGTCATATAGAATTTCAGCCCGCCGGTTTTCCGTTATATTCCAAACCGTAAATTTCATGGGTATGGCAGGTGCCCCGAAAGCACTGCTGGAGGTATCTACAATATGGTCGAAAACCGTAATAATGTAATCAGCCGGATTCGCAAATCCCTGATAGACGGTGCCCCCGATATTGATGGAGGGTAAAAATATGCTGATCTCCAGCGTAGAGCTTCCAACGAGCCAGCGACTACTGTCCGGATTTACTTCGGCCGGATCGAAATCCCGGATCAGCAGACGCAGTCCATCAAAATAGGGGCCCTCGGTAAGTCCGTTAAGTTGTGATGCGCCGGATATCACAAGCGAGCCGGTATTCAAATCCTCCACATCATATGTTTTGACGGGCGGCGAGGTATCATTAAAGGTGATTTGATACTCATGGCCGGTGATTTGAACGGGATCCACTACCAGGGCCTGAAGAATTGCGGAAGCTGTCCCGCCAGGATGCTGAAATATACTGGCAGGTAAGGGGTTTCTGGGATTAAATATCTCAAATATACCAGAAGTATCGTTTACCAGATGGGTCCCATCGTGAGCTTGTAATCGCAATCGATAATAAGGTGAATTAGAAAATTGGGGTGTATTCCAGAGGTACAGGCTATCGTTGGGCAAACTGGCTGTCAGAGTTTCCCAGCTGTTGCCACCATCACTGGAAATATCCAGGGTGATACTGAGGGGATCTCCGTCTGCATCTGCGGCAATCCACCTCACCGACCGAATGCCCCCCCAATATTCCTTCCCTCGTGGTGAGTGAAGTTCTATTTCCGGAGCAACGTTGCCGGGATTATTCACCGTAAAATGCCCGAAGGATTTTGCCAGCCCAAAACTGGTGTCACCGCGCGCAGCGATCTGTAACAAATAACGTGTTCCATCTGGTACCAGGTTTGTGTCCCAGTTGTAGGAATTGCTGCTGCCGGGACCGGACCACTCTTCCCACCAGCTTTGTCCATCGTCATTACTTACATAAATATGGATAGTTACCGGTTCGACCAGAGAGCTCATAGACCAGGAAATTGTACTTTGTCCGGAAACCACCTGTCCCGCCAGCGGTGACAGAATATTCAGGCCGACCGATTGGATTCCGGTGGCGATGCGACTGAGCACCCCGATATGGTCGGAAGGGTATACATTATTGCTATTTGGTTGATTCAATACCAGCTCTGATTGAATAATATGGCCATATGGTCCATCTTTCAAAAATATATAATCGATGCGTGCATTTGGACTATTTGACGGTACAGTGTATCCTGGCAATCCCGGATTTGTCTCTTCCCAGCTGTCCAGATAGAACGTACCATTGGTATCGGGAACCGTTAACAGCAGAATGGGCGGCGAATCCGGAATTGAATTAAAATCTCCGCATAAGATATTGGCAATTGCCACGCTGTCGCTATTTATTTGCTCTATATAGGGTTTAATGGCATTCACCTGCAGAATTCGAACCGGTTCCTGCTCACCGAAAGAAAGATGAGTGTCAAAAAAATTGATTATACCCGCGGGAGACAGGATACGACTCCACAAGACTTTTCGTGCAAATAATCCCGGAGGCAGGCTGAGAAAATCGCCGTCGAGAATAAGGTGCCGGCTCAGAATTGCGATACCCTCATCATATTGTCCCCAGGAAAAATGTGTGTAGGCAAAGCGAAAATCGTAACGAAGACCGGTTCGGTAATAAAGGGATTCCGCGATCACCTTGGCCCGATTGTCAGGCCCAACACCGACGGTCGGATTCTGAACAATCTCCTGAAATCCGATAATGTCAGGTTGCCGCTGGGCTAGCTCCTCTAAAATCATACGCTGACGAATGTCCCATTCGCTGTCTGGCGCCCCGTATATGTTAAAGGTGACTATTTTTAAGGTATCGGAAGCTCTTGATATGCGGGGCCAGATGAAAAGAAAGGTATAAATGACCAGGGAAAGAATTAGAAAGGAATAAAATCTCATGATATATTCCTCAAAGAAAAGGTTCTGTTAAAGTTGGATGATATTAATTTTAAAAGCAAGCAAGAACTGCCGGGAAAGTCAGTCCTTAATACCCCGTGGGATCCCCTGGGTATTATTTGAAACTATTTCATCAGTATCATTTTGCGGGCCTCTACGATATCACCCGCCCTTAACCAGTAGAGATAAATGCCGGCAGCATGGCCAGAGGCGTTCCATTGGACGGTGTGCAGGCCCGGTTCCAGATTACCGGATAACAGGGTTTCCACTTCCTCTCCCAGCAGATTAAGAATTTTTACTGTGACGTCACTTTTGCGGGAAAGAACAAATTCAATGGTTGTACCGGGATTAAAAGGATTGGGATAATTTGGGCGGAGCAGATAATGAGCTACCTGAAAACCGAAAGGGTCTGACCATGGCTTCGATTCGGCCGGTGTTATCATGCGCACCCGCCAGTAATAGGTTTCCCCTTTTTCAAGAGAAGAGGTAGTATAAATCTGGGTGCCCATGGCAAGGGGTGGCTCTGGACTGATGGCGGCAATCGATTCATTTAAAAATAGCGCATCAAAAGCCTTCGATTTGGAAATTTGAACATGGTAGGCAATCGCATCCGGAAAAGTACTCCATTCTAAAAAGACCCCGCTGTGTGGTTGCTGGCCTGCCTGGTCTGCGGGGGAAATCAGGGCGGGAATACCACTATAAATCTTGGTTACGGCAAGCTTATCCAGCTCGCTGATTTCATTGGACCTTCCCATCAAATCAAGGTATTCCATATATTCTTCCCGGGGAACAATAGTATTTTTTCCGGTGGAGGTGAGAGCGTTCCGCGGATAATGCATGATGGAGAGAAAATCATAAGGTGTATAATTAATCGTGGAAATCACAAAGGTAATGTTGCCCCCATAAATGGAACCGATATTCTCTTCATGAATAACCACATACTGGTCCCGGTCAGATCGTTGATGCTCGTGATGCAGTCCAATGGCATGCCCGAGCTCATGCATAATGTTCCGCAAATTCGCCGGTTGAGCAATATAAATTCTTTGTCTGCCGCCACGCATCCCCACTGCCGAAAAACTGGGGGAGTTGCCGCTATCTACAATCAAGAGGTAATTTTCTTCGGTTGTCCGGGGAGGAAACCTGAGGGGGGTCCCTTCTTCCCATTTATAAAATGCCTGAATACAGATATCCCGCGTTCTCTCAACAATGGTAGAGTCGAATTCATAGGCAACGATGCCATCCGTCCAGGGCGGAAAAGAGCGTGAAATACCAGCGTGGATAACGAACCGATCGTCGCCCGGAACCCCGCCGGGAAGGCCCGAGGGATCCTGGGCGAACAAAATGGCAGAAAGGGCAAGAAGTATAATCCCCAGACAAAGATTCCCAATGTATAAATAGTCCAGACCAAATTCTTTATGATGAATGTATCCTGTAGGGAACTTATTTTCTGACGTTTCCCGGAACCGGCAAGTGTCAAGTGGATTTATAATCATAACAATATTTTTTAAATTCCCTATTTTCAATTTGGTTTCAGTCATTTTCTAAAAGCAGCGAGGATTCGGTTCTTTTCTCAGGATTGAGATAACTGGTTCAGACGATCCTGAATGTTTTCCCGCAGAAATTCCCTGAATTGTTCGGTGATGGTGGTGTCTGAATCCAGTTTTTCGAAGGCAATCTGGTAGCTTCGAATGGCTTCTTGATTATTTCCCAGCAGCATATAGCTTTCGCCCAGGCTGTCGTAGCCATTGGCGATATCGGGATATAAACCGACATTGATCTGGAAAACGGTTACGGCTGTTTCATACTCTTCATTATTGATGAAATTATAGCCAAGGCCGTTCAATACATTGGCGTTGTTAATTCCGTAGGGGCCCCTCAAAGAGTCGATATGCTCCGCCAGGTAGGCAACGCCTTTTTCCAGGATCAGCTGGTTCAGTTGCAGGGTTCGGAATTGTCCCTGCATAAAAGCGTTTTCGGGATAGAGGGCCAGAAAACTTTCAAAATAAGGTGTTGCTTTATCGAGGTCTGTCTCAAAAAATCTGTACATCATGGCGTTTATGAATGTTGCCTCGGGTTTAAATAAAGTACCCTTTTCTGCAACGGTGCTGAAATATTCCAGTGCCTTGTCCCGGTCGCCGGAAAATCCCAGAAACCAGGCCAGTGTCCGGCGCCAGCCGGTTAGTTGTGTGGCAGTAAAATAATCAATCACGGCCAGGCCGATCATGGCATCATAGAACCCGGGATTCTCCTGCAGGACATCTTCGAGATAATTATAACTGTCACGTGCTTCCCAATAGGCATCCCAGTACTCCCGGCGAATGCCGTTGATACGACTTTGGTATCCCAGGGCGACTCCCCGGTAAAATTTTACTTCGGTTGTTTCATCCAGATCTTCAGATACATCGAGGGCCTTCTGGGTGTAATCAAGCACCAGCTGCACCAGAGAATCGCGGTTCATTCCGGTATTATCAAAATACCGGGTGTAAAAAACTGCGTGTGCTTTCAGCGCATAATATTTAGGATTGTCTGGATCGGATTTAATTTGGTCTTCTAATAGTGAGTCAGCTGCAATATATTCTCCGTTAAAGACCAGCCGGACAATTTGCTGGTCAAGCGGTAGAATGTCCTGAGATATGATTGCAGAAACGAGGATGAGCACAAAAAAAGTACTGAACAGGAAAATTTTCATAATAACCTCCAAAATAGTAAAATTATGGTTTTAGAGGAAAAAAGTGTCTCAGATTACCTCTTTGTAATGTTGTCTAAGGGACTTTTAGTATTACCCAATTCGTGATATCGTTTAATCTTAAACATACTGGGAAAATTGAGAAAAGGTTACACTGGGACTAAAAAACGGAGAAGTATTTCCGGGGACAGTGGATCTGGGCATGATTTCAACCGATTATTTGCAAGCAGATTACGCCATGAATATGTGAAATATTTTTCACAACAAGTATTTATTTTGATATTACCCATATTTTACATATAATTCTGTTAATCTTATTTCCGGCAACATATTAAAAAACCTCTCGTTATATATCGTAAATTTGATTTGTTCTAAAACGGGAACTAATATCAGGAAGTTGTTAAATTGGGTCGCATTGTGAACAACAGGAGGTCTGATCTGCAAATTCCTGCTGATGTGATCACCTCAATTTTTTAATGCTTTACATTTCGTGTATAACAGATTTTAATCTTCATCAGGTGGAGAATTCAAAATGCTGAAAAATTATCTGAAAGTCGCTTTCCGAAATATCGTCAGACAGAAATTTTATTCTTTCATCAATGTTGCCGGACTGGCATTGGGTCTGGGTTGCTGCCTGCTGATCATGCTGTGGGTTATGGATGAACTGAGCTTCGATCGGTTTCACGCCAATGCCGAAATGATTTATCGGATTGAACAGGACCAGTTCTATTCCGAGAGGACTTTTCATGTCACCGTCACACCCTATCCCATGGCGCAGGGGGGCAAGGAGGAGATCCCGGAGATACAGTACGCAGCCCCCCTGGCTGAAACCGGAACCTTATTATGTCGCTACGGGGAGAAGGCTTTTTTTGAGAAAGATGTTCTGGCGGTACCCCCTGATTTTCTGGCCATGTTCAGCTTTCCTTTGATTCGTGGTGAAAAGGAAAAATTATTACGGCAACCCCACTCTCTTGTAATTACCCGCGAAATAGCGGAAAAGTATTTTGGAAAGGAAGATCCCCTGGGCAAGATCATTACTGTGAATAACCGCTTTGATTTTACGGTTGAAGGTGTTCTGGAAAACATTCCCAAAAATTCAAGTATTCAGTTTGATATGATTACTCCTTATGACTTTCTAAAGGATCTGGAATTTCAGGGCCTGGACAGTTGGGGATCCAACAGCATTTTTACCTTTGTTCAATTGCATGAAAAAGCAGATGTTGAGGCGGTGAATGAAAAAATCACCGATCTTCGTTTTCGCAGGGTTGAAAAACTTTATGAAGATGATCCGGAGGGATTAGAACGTTTTCAGAAGAGGCGTAAAACCGCATTTATGCTGATGCCACTCAAGGATATCCATCTTTTCAGCTACTTCGGGTATACTCGTTCCATGGGGAAAATTTTATATGTGTATGTTTTTTCCATTATTGCTTTATTTGTGCTGTTGATTGCCTGTATCAATTTTATGAATCTTTCTACGGCCCGTTCGGCAAAAAGAGCCAAAGAGGTCGGATTAAGGAAAGTCGTGGGCGCCGTAAAGAGACAGCTCATCGGACAGTTTTATGGTGAATCGATTCTGCTGGCTTTTATCGGATTAGTCTTTGCACTGATCTGGGTAACGCTGGTTTTACCGGAATTCAGTTCCTTTGCTGAAAAAGATTTTTCAGAAACGAGTTTGTTTCAGGGAAAATTTGTCATCGGCATGCTGGTGGTGACGTTATTTACCGGTCTGATCTCCGGAAGTTATCCGGCCCTGTTTTTATCGGCCGTCAGGCCGGTACAGGTTCTGAAGGGGAAGATGACCGCCGGCGCAAAAGGATCTCTTTTTAGAAAAATTCTGGTCGTGTTACAATTTACTCTATCGATCATGTTGATCATCGGTACCATTGTTATTTATAATCAGGTGAATTATATGAGGTCTAAAGAGCTGGGTTATGATAAGGATTATCTGCTGTATATTCCTTTGCGGGGAGATACCCGGGAAAAATTTGATCTGTTGAAGCAAGAGCTGTTGAAAGACCCAAAGGTGTTACAGGTAAGCGGAACCGGGCATACGCCATCGAATATTGGCAGCAATACCAGCGGTTTTGACTGGCCCGGTAAAGATCCGAACTATTCCATCCTGGTATCGGTCAATGCGGTCGGTTATGATTACCCCGAAACCATGAAAATTGAACTGGCGGAGGGCCGTTCATTTTCCCCACAGTTCACCTCTGATACGGCAAATGCATTCATGGTGAATGAAGAAATGGTTCGGATTATGGGGATGGAATCGGCGGTAAATCAACGCCTTACTTATGGTGATACCGACGGCATTATTATTGGGGTTCTGAAAAATTATCATTTCCAGCCGGTGAATAGAAAAATAGAACCACTGGCTATTTATATCAATCCCCGCCGTTTGAATTTTATGGTGATGCGATTACAGGCCGGCAATATTCCGGCGGCTATTGATTATGTAAAATCTACCTGGCAAAAGGTTATTCCGGGCTATCCGTTTGATTACGAGTTTGTTGACCAGGATATCGATCAAATGTATAAGGGATGGGCAGATATGGGCCGGCTGCTAAATGCATTTGCGATCTTGGCAATTCTGATCGCCTCACTGGGATTGTTTGGCCTGGCATCTTTTACCGCAGAACAACGCACCAAAGAGATCGGTGTCCGTAAAGTACTCGGGGCGTCAGTGACAAACCTGGTTTTCCTCACCGCCAGAGAATTTGCCAAATGGGTATTGGTCGCCAATCTAATTGCCTGGCCCATAGCATATTACGTAATGAGAAACTGGTTGGAGGGCTTTGATTATCGTATTGATCTCTCCTGGTGGATTTTCATTTCCAGCGGAATTTTGGCGCTGATTATCGCCCTGGTCACAGTAAGTTATCAAAGCGTAAAAGCGGCCCTGGCTAATCCGGTGAATGCCCTGAAATACGAATAATGAGATAATCGGGGAGCAAGGGGGGGTGATAAGAGGGGGCTGGAGAGCAGAAAAAGAAATAAAGAATATTGAATAATGAATATCGAATTTTAAATTCTATACGATTTCAGATTTTTACTTCTTCCTTAACCCAGCCATTTTTTTCAACATCAAAAATTAATGATGCTAACTTCGACGTTCGTAATTCATCATTGAATATTCAATATTTGTATTTTAGACAACCCGTTGCTACCCTATCGTAACAACATCATTTTACGGGCTTCGATATGGTCTCCCGCCTGTAACCTGTATAGATACACCCCGCTGGCCATTTGCGAGGCATTCCACACAAACGAATGATACCCCGCCGGTTGTTTTTCGTTAACCAGAATAGCAACTTTTTGTCCGGTAATATTGTATACCGTCAGCTTAACCGTACTGTTTGTGGCCAAGTGCCAGCCGATAACCGTGACCGGATTGAAGGGGTTGGGGTAATTTTGCACCAAGCGAAAGCCGGACAGTTTCAACTTTGATTCTTCGGTAATTTTTGATACCTGAATCAATTCCTCCAGGGCATTAAACATAAAATTTCTGGCGGAATCAATTTGGGTAAAATAGAGCGGGAAGCCGAGAGAAATAACGCCGGATCTGGTAGAATTAGCAACCGAGGGCGCGACTATCCCGCAGGCTTTATTATGAAATTGAGGATTCGCACTATGGGAGAGAAATTGATATATGGCACGGGCGGAAGTCGTATCAAATATGGAAACGAAACGCAAGCGGTTATTATAGGAGGGGATGGTAATTTTGAAGGTGTCCAGGGGGATATCCGAATATCCCCGCAGGCCCAGGGCGCCCGAATAGTCTGCTACCGGATTAACGGTTGTCTGGGTATACCCCAAGTAGGGGGCGGTAAAATCAGAACTCAAATTGGTCAGTAAATTAATGCCACTAAAAATGATAGTTCCTCCCGCTTCCAGATAAGCACGAATTGCCGCCAGTGATTCATTGATAACTGTCTGAGAAGCTACATCGTAATGCCAGATAACCAGTTTATAATGGGCAAAATCGAACACATCCGGGGCTCGGCCGGCCGTTATTACATCAAGCTGATCATGGGCATAATTCAACAATATTGAGTCATAAAACAGATCAACAACCTCATCGGTGGGGTCGAGCATGCTGCTGCCGCTCCCGTTACGGGTTTCGTCCACGACCAAAATATCCAGATCCATGGGAAAGGTGGTATAATTTACCTCGATAAATTCTGATAATCCGGTTTGATGCCCATCCTTGGCGGCCAGCACAGCGACCCGATAGGTACCGGCCTGGGATGGTTTGAATGTAAGATTATAACCGCTGACCGGCAAGGAGGAGATAAACACAAAGTTACCGGAGTTATCTTTTCTCCAGAGATGCACTTCATATTCGGGGAAATCGAAAAACGGACTCCAGCGGACTACAACAGAGTCCTGATTCATGGCGGCGGATTCCAGAACCGGATGATCCAGATAGGTTATCTGGCCCTTGAGGAGTTTGTTCCCGGGATCAATCAGAATTTCTAAACCGCTGGTATCGGAGAATTCATATCTCTGAGTTAAATTGAGAGAGTCGATCAAGAGGGTATCCAGAAATTGAATACTGGCGGTATTAAATTGCACCGGAACCGGCATGGCATGATAGGTACCGCCGATAGAGGGGGTGCTGTGAGCCTTAAAGATGAGAGAATCGGCCGCTAGATTCCAATAGGCATAGTATTCCAGGGACATTTTTCCATCCCGATATATCCACTGGTCAAAGAACCAGCTTAAATCTTGTCCATAATAACTTTCACAAAACACTTCGAACTGGGCGGTGTTGACATTGCCATGGCGGAAAGCTGAAAGTGTCGCATAATCTTTTAACATGTCTAAAAAAAGGCTGTCTCCCATAACGAAACGCAACATATGCAGCACTGTGGATGCTTTATTATAAACCAGTGCCAGCGGAATAAGGTTCTGGGGGTCCCAGGGCTCGCTTACGAAGATCGTTCCAGAACCGGAAGAGGCCATATGGCTGGAGATTTCTTGCTGGTAACCGGCAGGACCTTCCCAGTATTCCCGAAAAATAGCCTGGCCATAGGTGGCGAATCCTT
Organism: bacterium; assembly: GCA_020350205.1. Lineage (GTDB taxonomy): Bacteria > Calditrichota > Calditrichia > RBG-13-44-9 > RBG-13-44-9 > RQOF01. The sequence goes on along the minus strand of CP070707.1, from coordinate 2,197,386 downwards.
CGCTTAGCCAGATATCTCCCCAATCGGCGATGGCAATCATATTGCCGAACCATTCATGTGCCCCTTCATGAGGAAGTTCGATGTCAAAGAAAAAACTGTAATTCATAGTAAGCAAGGTCTGATGCTCCATACCGAAACCACTCATAGACAGTTCACAGACCCCAAACTTATCGTTGGGAAAAGGAAACGGCCCGTAATATGACTCAAAAGCTTCTATGATCCGGGGGACTTCGCCCTGCAGGCGGGGGAGTGCGGAAGCCGTGTGATGGGGAAACATATAAAATTCGAGCGGAATAGTTCCCGACAGAGCAGAGTTATAAACCGAATTAACACTATCAAATGGATAGGCGTTGATACAGATGTTATAGGGTGCCACCGGATAGTGACTTTCCCAGATATACTGCAGGTAATTTCCCGGGAGAGACTGGGTACTTACCAGCTGGCCGGTACTACCAACAATGTGACTGGCAGGGACAGTAACGGCAATGCGTACGGAATCCGCTTTATCCGAGGGGTGATCCTTGCAGGGAAAATAACTGCAGGCAAAGTAGGGCCAGTTGAGGCTGTAAATCAGCCTCTGTCCCAAATAATCAACAAAATTGAGGCCCGATGAATAAGGTGGATACGACAGGGGATTTCCGTGATAATAGACGCGGACTGAAAAAGTATCGCTGCTGCCGAGAGGCAGCGGTAAATCTGTCCGGAGAATATTATCATGGTGGGAGTATGTCAACAACTGATTTTGGTACACAATCGAATCAATGTTCATGATGTTATAAAAATTTAGTACAATTTGGCTGGTATTGTTCTGTAGAATTTCTGCCTGAATTCGGGTCACACCTGAAATAGAATGGGTATTTACATCAATCACGATGCCGAGATCATAAAATTTGACATCATATAATAATTGTTCCGGTAGTAAGGCGTACTGGTTATAGGGTTGTGCTTTTAAGTGTGTGACAAAAAAAGTTGCCATAAATAGCAGGGATGCGGAAAACAGGTATAATAATGGCCTGTTTAAATTTTTCATGGCTGTTCATCTGTTTGTATGATTTAAGGATTATTATCCGTCTTTAACTTTTTGAAGGAGCGATCCGGTGTATTGTAAAATAAGAACCAGCGAACAACAAAACCTCAAATCCTATCCCCCGGCTCCTTCTTTTAGCCTCAAGTCAAAACGATTTATTGTCCGGATTAGCTCACTTCAGGAGCACCATCTTCCCGGATTGCACCTTGTTTTTAACTTGCAGGGTATAAAAGTAAATGCCGCCAGCCAGATTCCCGGCACTCCATGAAACCTGGTGTTTTCCGGCAGGTATTTGACCATCGATCAAGGTGGCAATTTCTATACCTCTTAGGTCATAGATTTTTAGATAAACATGATCGTCTGTTGATAATTGATATCGGATTACCGTGGCGGGATTAAAGGGATTTGGATAATTGCCCAGGAGCATAAATTCCTGGATGTTTACTGAAGTGGGGGGGTCAATGAGAATCGGAGGCTCTCCCCCGCTTTCAGTTTTTAGAATTGTTCCCATGTTTCCCGCGGCAAAACCGTAATCGAAATCTAAGAATGATACGTCGTTCAACCTTTGACTGGTTCCGCTCATCTGGCTTTGCCAGGAGTTGCCTGCGTCTGTGGTTTTTATAATCAGACCGGATTCTCCCACCGCGTACCCGACCAGGCCGGTATTACTGATGGGAAAACTAACGCTATACAGAGGAGAATTGAAGAAACTGGAATTCCAGCTAGATCCACCGTCAGTGGATTTAGCCATGGCCCCCCGTCCGCCCCATACTCGGCAGGCGGCGTACCCAATATTGATATCTGTGAACTGGACGCCGTAAGCCCGACCCTCATTGTTGTTGAGATAAAAAGGGAAAAAATTCCAGTTTATTCCGCCATCAATTGTTTTTCCCATCAATGGCTGAAATATAGAATTCTCTCCAACAACATAACCGATTTGAGATGTCAGCATGTGAGTTCCCCAAAAGCCCCCCCCGAAAAAACCGGACTGGGCAATAGTCCAGGTTGCACCCCGATCCGCTGAGTTTAAAATAGACTGGGAAGATCCGCCACAGATGCCACTGCTGTCTGAAAAGGATATGGAAAACAGATTCTCTCCAATCCCGCCGGGGATGGACAGCCAATTGCCCCCCCCGTCTGTGGTACGCAGGAATGTTCCATTATCACCCACTACAACCCCGGTAAGTGAATCAAAAAAAACCAGGTCATTAAAGTTTACCGAAGCAAAAGCGGGAGAGATATCCTGCCAGCTGTTACCGGCATCTGATGATTTTAAAATGCGTGCCCCCTCCCCGGTAGCGTAAATATAATTGTAATTGAGAGGGTAAACCGCCTTGAGGTGATAAGACGTTCCTGAATTAAGGGAAATCCATCCAGGCTGACCCAAAGCCGGGATCTTATGAAACAAAAATAAAGCGAGAAAAAAGAAGATCGATTGATAAAAACATTTCAAGTTTCACCCCCGGGTGTTGGGAGAAAAGTTAAATTATAAACTTAAGTTAAAATAACAGGTTGGAACGAATGAATCAAGAGAAAAGCTGTGTCGTAATCAATCTGACTTGCTGGTTCGTGAGATATAAAGAGAGTGATACAATAAAAATTATTCTTAAATTGATATCTTATTCAGTCCATCCAGCGCGGCCACCTTATAGGCTTCCGCCAGTGTCGGATAATTGAAAACCGCATCCCGGAAGTATTCCAGGGTTCCGTTCATGGCAATAGCAGCCTGCCCGATGTGAACGAGCTCGGTGGCGCTTTCTCCAATGATATGAACGCCAAGAATATGCAGATCTTCCGGATCAAATAAAATTTTCAACAAGCCGATGCGGTCCCCCAAAATCTGCCCCCGGGCCAGTTCTTCATATTTTGCAATACCGAATTCGTAGGGAATTTTTTCCTCAGTCAACTGTTTTTCAGTTTTTCCCACAATGGAAATTTCCGGGATGGTATAAATACCATAAGGAAGCAGTTCCGGGGTATGCCTCACGGGGTATCCGAACATGTGATAACTGGCAATTCGGCCCTGTTCCATGGAGGTTGCTGCCAGAGCGGGAAAACCGATAACATCTCCGGCTGCATAAATATGGGGCTGTTCGGTTTGGTAAAATTCATTTACTTTAATACGTCCACGGTTGTCGATTGAGATCTTTGTATTTTCCAGGTTTAGCGTATCCGCATTCGTTTCTCTGCCGACAGCATATAGCAGGGTCTGGGCCCTGATTTTTTTGCGGCTTTCCATATTTGCAACTACCCATCCACTCTTATCCTCTTCTACGGAAACCACCTTTTCTCCCAGCCGGAAGGTCACACCCAGATTGCGCATATGATAGCGGAGGCGGTCTGTGATTTCATCGTCAATGAAGCCCAGTATATCATCCCGCTGTTCAATGACGGTTACTTTTATATTTAACGCCGCGAACATGGCAGCAAATTCAAGTCCTATGACCCCCGCTCCCACAATAATAGTTTGCTGTGGCAAATCTTCCAGCAGCTGGAGCTGATCCACATCAAAGATCTTCGTGCCGTCAATAGGTACCCGGGGATTATGAGCCGAGCGGGTACCGCATGCAATCAGGATGTTATGGCCGGTAATTCGGGTTTGACCTGTGTCTGAAGTTATCTCCAGCGTGTGTGGGTCAACAAACTGGGCCGTTCCGTTTAGGAAGACCACCTGGTTTCTTCTGAACTGGCTGCGGATGACCTCAATTTCCCGGTGAAGGACTCTCCTGACTCGAAGGCGAAGATCATTACGATCGATTTTATCTTTTACTGTATAATCTTTCCCGTAGAATGCCCGCTGTTCCAGACCGGACAGATACAGAATGGCCTCCCGCAAGGTTTTACTGGGGATGGTGCCACTGTGCAGGGAAACCCCGCCGATCATATCTTCACGGTCAATAACAGCAACCGACTTTCCCAGCTTGGAAGCTGCAATTGCAGCTTTTTGTCCGGCCGGACCGGATCCAATAACCAGCAAATCATAGTCGAATCTTCGCATGAAAATTTAGACCCCTTCGTGATGGGTTTGTATACCAAAATCCTGAATTCTTCCAGAGTATATTTTAAAAGTATAAATGAGAGCATTACTCGTTACTCAGGGAGGATGGTCATAGTGCGTAGTTTTCCCTGATAAATCGAGCGTAATAATAACAAATTATTGCGCTTTAAGCCACTCTTTTTGTTCAGAAACCTGATCTGTGGAGGAAATCCACGGGGTGTAACGGCTATTGGACGATCTTGTAATACCTCCGAACGGTATGGGCGCTAAAATAACCTAATGCGTTATTTGATAGATTTGTTTTTGGATTGGCCGCAGAAACCGGAAAAAAATCGGGTGTTTCGGAATCATAGCCACCACCATCCTCATCCGGATTGAGCATCGCCAGGTATTCATAGGTCTCTTCGGTTATAGTTAAAAGCTCCACCATAATATTATCGTTTCTTGAAAAGGTAACACCGAATTCATCCAGAATAATTTGTTCCCCGTCGGTGTATTCGCCATGGTACAGATATTTTTCAACCAGTTCGCCATTTTTATAAATTTTGAGTCGGCAAAAATCTACCATACCCTCCCGGTCTGTAAAGCCGCAGCTTAGAATAAATTCTTGTCCATGATTCTGAAGCGTTAGAAAATCAAGCGTTAATGCTTCTGGCATCTTTGAATTTGCACGGTACTCCTTTCCTTCCGCCTGAACCTGCAGACTGTAGGTTCGGCCAATCCTCCCGTGTAGGGATTGAGATAAATATAGACCGGTTTCGGCTTCGCCCAACATCTCGGAATTACCGAGATTATCATGAATAAATACTTCTGCCCCGCTGATCCGTGGGAAATTATTTAGTTGATTATATCCGCCGGTTTTGCTGATCCTGATTTGATAAGGTCCGACCTGGTCGGTAATGTTACCCTCGATCACCAGTTGCGGATCGACACTTTCCAGATCTAAATCGATAATATCACGATAGCAGGAGAGAGCGCTGATCCAGATCACGATGTATGCGAAGAAAATCCAGAATCGTTTTAGATGGTTTGTTTCGATACGTTTTTTATTCATCATATAATCCTTAAAAAGTATATTGATAGGAAAGCGACGGGATGAATGAAAACAGAGATAGCCTGACGGGTTGCAGGACCTGGGGATTGTTTTCATTCTCCTCAAAAATAATGGCATAGGCATTCTTGCGGCCATAAGCGTTATAAAGAGTGAAATTGAGTTCACTTCTTTTTCCGATTCGATAGGTAAATCCAATGTCCAGGCGATGATAAGCCGGCATCCGGTAGGCGTTTCTGGCGGTGTACGCATCTACAATCTTATTGTCTACCACGTACTTCCCGTATTGAATAGTTACCGGTGCACCGGATTGGTAAACCCAGTTCGCTGAGAGAGTCAGTCGGGATCCCATCTGGTAGATACTCACAATTGCCAGATCGTGGATTTTATCGTTGCCGGCAGGGAAAATATTACCTTCATTAATTTCCGCAAACTTACGCTGGCTTCTGGACCAGGTGTATCCAATCCAGCCGGTTAAGTGCCCCGCCCGTTTTTTCACAAACAATTCGATACCGTAGGCCCAGCCCCTGCCGGTAGTCATTTCTGATTCAAATAAACTGCCCAACAAAACGTCTGCCCCATTCTTGTATTCCAGCTGATTTCGCATATCTTTGTAAAATATTTCGTAGGACATCTCCAGCGGAGTGCCGGCAGGGCTCTGGTAAAGTCCTAAAGAAATCTGATCGGCCCGTTGGGGCTTGATGGTTGAACTGCTCGGGTGCCATACATTGAGGGGTGTCCCTGAGGTCGCGTTTGAAAGCATGTGAACATTTTGATAATTGCGGGCATATCCGGCCTTGATCGAGGTGGTGGAATTGATCAGATAGTTGGCAGAGAAACGGGGTTCGAAACCGGAATGCATTTTTTGTTCTTCGCCATGACGGGCCAGGCCATAAAATTCGTGGGGTATGTTGTCCATGCGCTCAATTTCAAAAAGGTCAGGCCGACCGGAGACAAAAAACATCCAGCCCCGGAACCCATAATCAAGTTTTAGTTTTGAATTCACCCGATGTTCTTGGGAAATATACCCCCCCCACTCCTTGGCTCTTCTTTCCCCGATACGTATGTCAAAATATTCGCTACCGTTAATCAACCAGCGGGAGGGTTCATATTGATGATTAATAAATTGGGCGCCAAAGTAAATAACGCTATTCGGATTGCTGAAGTATTCGAAGTCCACTTTCAGCGTGAGGTCATTGACCAGGGAGTTTAAATCCACCGTTTCGTAATCATGGGCATTACTCACCCCATACCGAAAACGGCTGAAGATAAGGGAAGAATTGGAGAACAGTTTTTCATTAAACAGATGATTCCAGCGCAGGGTGCCGGTTTTGTTTTCCCAAAGGATCGCAATGGCATCTTCTTCCTCCTCAATATTGAGAAAATCCCGGCCAAAGTAGCCGGAAAGATAGATGCGGTCTTTTTCGGTATGGCGATAGTTGGCCTTAACATTGAAATCGTAGAAATACATTTGTGAATTTCTAACGCTTTCATCGGAAGAAAATTTAGTAAAGATATCGGCGTAGGTACGCCTGCCGGACACCAGGAAAGATGCCCGGTCTTTGATCAGCGGTCCCTCCAGGGTTAATCTTGAAAAGACGGTGCCGATCCCGGCTTTTCCCCCGAACTGTTTCGAGCTGCCCTCACGCATCTGAATGTCAAGCACCGACGATAATTTTCCACCATATTTCGCCGGGGCAGAACCCTTGATTAATTTGGCTTCCCGGATTACGTCAGAATTAAACACCGAGAAAGATCCCAGGAGGTGAACCGCATTGTAAACAGGGGCTTCATCCAATAAAATAAGATTTTGGTCGGAGCTGCCTCCCCTCACGTAAAATCCGCAGTCTGCTTCGCGGATCTGTGTCACGCCCGGTAATAACTGAATTGATCTGAATATGTCCCGCTCTCCCAAGAATACCGGAATGTGGCTCTGTTCTTTGGGGATAAGTGTAAAAGTTCCTATCTCGGTGGTTCTGAGGGTATGTTCTTCGGGGGGCGCATTAACCACAACCGTGTCCCCCAGAAAAGAAGTGGGCTGCAGTTCAATATTTTGCCTGATATTCTGATCAAGAGACAACCCCAGCTCTTTCGGTTCATATCCGATGTAAGCGTAGTTAATTTTGTAAATTCCCGCTGGTATAGTCAGGGAATAAAATCCATACACATTTGAGGTACATCCTGCTTTAAAGTCTGGAATAGAAACATTGGTACCGATTAAGGCTTCGCCGGTTTGGGCATCAGTAATAAAACCACTGAGAGTATATTTCTTGGTTTTTTCCAGATATTCTGAACTGACCAGAACCACCTGGTTTTCTCCCATAACAATAAAACCAACCCCGGTGCCCTCCAATAGTGCGCTGATAATGATACAGATGGCCATGTCTGTATATTGTCCGGAGACTTGAAGTTCTGAGGGAATCACCTCGAGACTGTAATTAAAATGAAACTGTCCCTTTTCCGCCAGCAGGGCAAGCGCATCGGGTAGCGGGAGGTTCTGGAAGCTGACAGATATTTCCTGTACCAGTGCTCTCGGAACCGGTTCACCCCGGGAGTCAGTCAGTTGAGCTG
>CP070707.1:2181497-2189639 GCA_020350205.1 bacterium | reverse complement strand
CGCTCATTATTGCAGATCCGTATAGCCCAGCTAGTGTGACCCAAAATCACTATACTCATCCGGCGAAAACACCCATACTGGCGCTGGATCCATACAAATGGGCTGGTGATAATTGGTTGAATATTCCCTGGTCAGACTTGATTATATACGAAATGCATGTGCGGGATTTAACAGCCCACTCAACCTCGGGTCTCTCCGCCGAAAATCGTGGTTATTATACCAGCTTACTGGATACAAATCAATATGGTGGTCTCAATTATATTAAAAATCTTGGGGTAAACGCAGTGGAGCTTCTCCCCTGTCAGGATTTCGGAAATCTTGAGGTCCCTTATATGGATAATACCGCCCCGGTCTATAATACCTGGAATCCTTATGCAAGAAATCACTGGGGATATATGACCAGTTATTTTTTCGCACCGGAATCTTACTATGCAGCGGGAGCTGACTTGGACCCAGCCAGTTATTGTGGGGCTGGTGGCAGTCAGATAACAGAATTTAAAGAGATGGTTGATGCTTTTCACCGCGAGGGGATTGCGGTTCTTATGGATGTGGTTTATAATCATGTTTCCCAGTACGATTATAATCCTCTGAAATATATTGATAAATTTTATTATTTTAGATTGAATGAGGACTGCTCTTTTACCTCTGTCAGCGGGTGTGGCAATGATCTCAAAACCGAAAGACCCATGGTTAGACGGCTTATAAAAGATAGTGTCATCCATTGGATGAAGGAATATCATATCGACGGATTTCGATTCGACCTGGCAAAAATGATTGACTGGCAGACGATTGACGAAATTCGAGAAGTAGCAAAACACCTAAATCCGAATGTCATTCTGATTGCCGAACCCTGGGGAGGCGGATATGATCCCGGTGGGTTTTCCGATCATGGATGGGCTTCCTGGAATGATCAGATAAGAAATGGCGTTAAAGGTCAAAATCCCAAAGATGGCATGGGATTTATTTTTGGTAAATGGGAGGGAAGCAATAACATGGGTTCCCTGCAGAGGTACATCAAAGGTTCATTGCGCCAGAATGGAGGACAATATCGCAGCACATTTCATTCGGTTAATTATTTAGAGTCTCATGATGATCACACTCTGGGAGATTTTATTCGTCTGGGATTAGGTGATATCAAGGAAAATGATCGCATCACAGACATTGACAGGCATGCAAAACTCACTTCAAAACAAATGCGTCTGAATAAACTGGCAGCTCTTTTCCTGTTTGTCGCTCAGGGTCCCATCATGATCCATGAAGGACAGGAATTTGCACGAAGTAAGGTCATCGCCCCTACCCTTGTCGCAGATGACAATGTCGGCATGATTGACCATAACAGTTACAATAAAGATAACGAAACTAACTGGTTAAATTTTGATCATGCCAGGTTTAATCGAGAACTTGTTGATTATTATCGGGGATTAATCTCATTGAGAAAAGGGCATCCGGCATTTGCCCGTGTACGCCAGGACCAGTATAACTTTATGCAGCAACCCGATTCAATATATATTGGATTTACCATTACTGACCTGAATCAAAAATACCTGGTACTGTTAAATGGTCACCCGGAAAACGTCTTTAATTTTGAATTGCCCTCAGGAAATTGGGGAATTCTGGCAGACCAGGATCAGGCTTCTGATGTACCCTTGCGATGGATCAAAACGAAACTAATCTCAATTCCACCCACAAGTGGTATAATTTTAATAGATCAATAATTCTGTTATTGAAAATTTAAATTCTCGAATTCCGCTTTGCTTTTACCATATGATTCAATTATTTTAATTCCTTTATTTTAACCACGGGGATTATAATGGAAAACCAACAACCTGTAAAAAAGGGTATGTCTTCATTTCCAGGATTATTCTGGCTAGTTATCATATTCGAATTCTTCGAACGCGGATCTTATTACGGAATGATGAGCATTCTATCGGTATATTTGACTGAACATCTTCATTTTGCGAAGGAGAGCGTTGGGATTATCAAGGGCACCATTCAACCTCTGCTCTATTTTTTACCCATTATCAGCGGTGCACTTGCAGACCGATTCGGTTATCGGAAAATGCTGATGATCGCTTTTTCACTTCTGGGCCTGGGATACTTTTTAACAGCACAGGCAACCAGTTATGCACTGGTATTCGGCGCGCTGGTTGTCATGGGTTTTGGCGCAGGTACTTTTAAACCGATAATCTCCGGTTCTATAGCCCGGGTTACGGATGAAGACAACAGTACCCTGGGTTTTGGGATATTTTACTGGTCAATAAATCTGGGTGCTTTTCTCTTTCCACTCATCCTGGTACCGATACTGAAAAAGATGGACTGGAGTTACGTGATTATTGCCTCGGCCATCGGAACCGCAGCCATGATTATTCCTACTTTCTTTTTCTATAAAGATCCGGTAAAACAGGTAACCGGGGATGAAAAGTCTAAGCAGACCAATATTATACAGACACTCGCCAACGCTTTTGAAATCATATATAGCCCGGTGGTGTTGCTGTATAACCTGATGAAACAGACCTTGATGAAACGTTCCATCATCTTGTTAATTCTGTCCGGATTATTTGTCTATGCTTTAATCGGTTACCTGGAATCTCCAGTCGCTACCGAAAAATACCCAACCATTGGAATTCAGTTAAATAAAACAACTTTAATATTCAAAGTTGACCGAAACATGCTCTCTCAGCAGGATTTTGACTTAAAAACCCTGAATAAGGACTCCTCCCGTATTGCATTCACATTATTTAAACCGGCAAGACTTGAAGTGTTTGCGCAGGAGCTTCTCCAACAACTCCATCAATATCCCGATTTAGCTGATATATCAATTTCAGACATTCAATCCTATATCAAATCCTCCGATAGCAAAGTGGGTCTCAGTTTTGTTCGGGGTGACAAGAAAACCGGGAATTACGAGATCGTGGAAGAAGATCCCTATAATTTTACGGTCATTTTGCACAATCCGGATTCTTTTGCAGATTATCAGGCAAATTTGGAAGCAGACCTGAAAAGTTATCCCAGCCTGGCGGGTATTACCGGTTCAAACCTCAGAGGGCTGTATGATGCCAGTAATGGTCGTTCTTTCTTTTTCATGTACGTCATTGGAATAATTCTGATCGGACTGGCGATTATTAATTTCAGCACCCAGCGGATATCTGCAATTCCCCGCGGGGCCGAAAGCAACAGTTACACACTTCCATTCTTTGTGGTATCAGCTTTAGGCTTAATCCTGTGGTTTATTCCAGGCCTGACCATCCTTGGAAGAATTGTTTCATACATTATCTATATCACCGTAACTGCTCTCTTTATTATCGATAAAAGTGATCCTGCGAAATTCAAGGACCATGCCAAATTTTTGCTTATGATATTTTTATATTCCGGCTTTTGGATTCTGTACTTCCAGATGTTCGATTCGGTTCTCTGGTACGTGCAGGCGTATGTGGATGCTGAATCCTTAAATCATGCCATCAACAAATTTTTGGGATTTTTTGGTCTGCACATTAACTGGTTTTTTGATGTGGAGCATGTTACCGTGATCAATGCCGGTACTATCATTTTATTGCAATTGATTATTTCAAATATCGTAAAAAAGAAAAAAGCGCTTCCTACCATGATAACTGGTATTGGGATAGGGACTATTGGCATGGCGATTTTAGCCATATCAACCGATATATGGATCTTTTTGATTGGAATTATTCTATTTTCAGTTGGAGAAATGACAGCACACCCCAAATTTATCAGTTACATCGGTCTGATTGCTCCACCCGACCGTAAAGCCATGTATATGGGCTATCTGTTCCTCTATGGCGTTTTTGGCAGTTCCATCGGAGGTATTATGGGGGCCCGCTTATATGTGCATTTCGTTGATAATTTAAATCAACCCAAAACCCTATGGCTGGTCTTTAGCTTCATCGGCGTGGCAACGATCTTGGCATTACTGTTTTATAACCGATTCCTGGCAGCCAAAGATTCGAAGCATTGAGAGAACTTCAGACACTTTTGAGCTTTTTTATCGGGAGTTTAAAGTGGGAGGATTTTTAAGTTAGGGAGATATAAAGGTATAAAATTGTAACAAAATAATGGACTGAGTGATCAGATTCGTGGAAAGTTGATCCTTTTCCCCTCTCTGTGGTTGCCTGTGTCTTAAACTGAAAAACCTGTTTGGCTGATCATCCCCGGTATTTAACCAACGCCTGATCCAGGTCTTCGATTAAATCCTGTACGTGCTCAATTCCCACCGCCAATCGCACCATCCCCGGCGTGATAAAAGCCTCTTTAAGTGCTTCTTCGCTCATCCCTGCATGAGTCATCGAAGCAGGGTGTTGAATAAGCGTGTCACAATCCCCCAAGCTAACAGCCAGAGTACATAATTTAACATTGTTCATCAGAAATTTTCCCGCCTCATAACCGCCTTTCAACTCAAACGCGATTACCGCACCACCACCGGTTTGCTGTCTGCGAGCCAATTCATATTGGGGATGAGATTCCAGGAAGGGGTAGTAGACCCGTTCAATCGCATGATGTTTTTCAAGCCATTGCGCAATTTGCACCGAATTTTCCTGACTCCGTTCTACCCTTAGAGCCATGGTTTTTAATCCCCGCAGCAATAACCAGGCGTTGAAGGGTGCCAGCGTCCAGCCATAATGGGTGGCTATTTTAAAAGCCTTTTTGATAAAGTCTTTCTGACCCACCACCACCCCGGCAACCACATCACCATGGCCACTAATAAATTTTGTTGCAGAATGAAGTACGATATCTGCGCCATACTTTTTGGGTAGTTGATTACAGGGTGTAAGAAAAGTATTGTCCACGCATACCAGGGCGTTTCCCTGATGAGCAATGTCAACCACTCCCGCAATGTCAATGATTTTCAGAGTGGGATTTGCCGGTGTTTCAATTAATACCATTTTGGTATTCTTCTGCATGGCTTTTGCCACCTGATTCAGATCGGCCGCATCCACCCGGCTGACTTCGATACTGAGGTGCCTGATTTCATCCTCCACCAGATAATGGGTACCGCCATAGACTGTATCATCAATAATGATATGATCACCAGCCTGAGCAGTGGCAAAGATAACATTAGACACCGCTGCCATTCCGGAACCGGTAACCATTCCTGCTTCATAACCCTCAAGTTTGGCCATTTTTTCTCCCAATACATCAGTATTGGGATTTCCAAGCCGGGAATAAATATATCCGGATTCTTCTCCCTTAAAGCGTCGCGCTCCCTGCTCGCTATCTTTGAACACAAATGTAGAAGTTTGATAAATGGGCATCGATAAAGCGCCGGTATGGGGATCTGTTTGATGCACCCCATGCACCATTTCAGTTTCAAGTCTATATTTCATGGATCAACTCCCCTTTATGAAAATATGTACCTAATTAAATGAACAAGTGGACTAAATAAACAACTGTAATCCCGAGTTGCAGATCAAGAGGAATCTGGAATCTCAAAGCAGCCCAATATTTTTCAATTCTATTCGGTGTTGACGAATTTTGTCATTCAGAACCATTATCTTCATGAAATATAGCTGCTTATAGAAATCATTTCCACCGGTTTACAATTTTTGGAAGGTTCAATTTACAGCCCGGGCAGGGAATATCTAAAAATATTAAACAATGGCTATCTAATTACTTATTTTGTCTTCCCTGTCGTTTCCTGAATAATTTTCGCAGACCTATGGCGCTTTCCTTGCCATCACAAATTCCATCACCATCTGCATCAACAAACCGATCCCGCGGTTGTCCTTTTCCCTTACCTTTTGAGGCTTGATTCGCTTCCAAGCGATCATCAATCCCGTTGGCGTTCTGATCAATAAAACCCTGCAGCTCTTTTTGAGGTTGCTCCGGTGACTCTTTGGCATCTTCAGCAGATTTAACCTGTTGAACTTTTTGCTGCTCGGATTTCTCTTTGCTTTCCTTCTTTACCTCTTGTTTATCGACTTTGGCAGAATCCTTTTCTTGTGTAACAGCAACATTGTTACCTAAAAGGAAGAGAACGCTCAAAATAATTGAAATTATTAGACATTTCATGATGGTTCCTCCAACTTATACTCCCCTTCCCCAGAAATCATATTGACCCGGTCACTAGGGTTGAAATTATACCTGTTAGTAATTTCTTTCAATATCTGATTTTTTTCAAACTGAATATTATTTTTTTGCATTTGCTGCATTACCAGGTTTTCATCAAGTCTTAAAATAATTGAAATACCGTTGATAGTTTCTCTTCTATAACCCGCAGAGGTAACTCCATAATCTTCTGAATAATTTGAAGCCGCTTCCATGAGTTCCCTTGAGGTTAATTCACTGTTGTTGGCAAATCTTTCGATGGTCAGAAAAGAGTCCACGTCCCTGATCCCGGCACACCTGAGCTTTTGTAAAATCTCGGGTAAATCCTGCTGTGTTTGCTCTGGTAATTCTTTTAATGTTAATAATTTTACAGGACGATTCATGATTCTTCTCTTTTACATATCTAATTGTAAACCTACTGAATAATAGTGACTATTATAATCATACCAGTAACTGTTCGATTGGTTGTCAACCCATTGATAAGTGAACTGGAATGCGAGACTGGTTTCTGCGAATAACTTAAAATTAAAACGTTTTTCCAGGATAAACCAGGCAGTATCAAAAGTATCTTCTCTGCGTATTGTATCAGTATAATTTTCAGGATCAATATAAATGCCCTGGGCTACATATTTCTTTTGCTGGTGATAGGCTGCAATTTTAAGAGAGATAAGATAAGGCAGAATCTGAGTTAACTCTGTCCCGAAGGACTGCATTTCATAACTCATTGGATCATCGAATATCTGAGACTCGGTGGTATATCCCGGAATGAGCCCGGCGATGCTCCGGTCATATTTATTCAGGTTAAGTCGAGTTTGATATTGAATAGCCAAACCGGTCGAGCGGGTAAGCGATTGCGCCAGGCGAAAGGAGAGGAAAATTTGACCCACATGTGGGGTTTCTGCCGAAGATGTATAATAGAATCCATTGCCGCCACCATCCCCGGATCCGTGTCCGGTTCCAGGACCCTGATTAATGCTACTGACGGATGCCAGATAATTGAAATTCGAGTCCGGTAATACTTCTGCTGCTGGTTCAGGCTCTAAATAATATTTATAATTGAAAGCCATTGCTGCAATCAGCGCGGTACGGGTTTGAAAGGAACGGTTTAGCGAAGCACTGGCAGAAAATAGTAAATGATTCAATTCCTCAATTTGAAGAAAATTATTCAAAGAGAAAATTCCCCTGATTCGCCACAAAAAATCTTTTGAATTCAGGGCATGAAAGAAACCTGCTCTGACCGTGAGGTAATTATAGAGATCAAATGTTTCCTGATTCAGGCGATTCTCAGCCGCTATATTCCAACCCGTCTGCTCACTTCCACCTCCCAAATACAGTTGGTGCCAGTAAAAATTTCGGGATGAGTTCTGTAAATAGCTCAAATAACTGCCAAAATACTGAACAGAAACCTTCTCCCCATCTTTCTGTAAACCCATTGAAAATCTAGAAATCTGATCCTCCTGCGGTTCGGGGATACCAAATGGATTGGAATTGAATTCCTGTTCAACATACAAAGAATAATACCACTGAGAAAAGAGAGGTTGGCCTGAAAAAAGCAGCCACAATGCGATAATTATACTGAATATTTTAAAATGCTTAACCATAATTCTTCCTTAATAGAGGATCTGGCACCCGCAGCAATTATCCCTCGTGTGGGTGCCAGAAAAATCCTCATCTATGTCAACCCTACCGACTTCCTTTTCTGCCTTTAGGTCCGGATCCGTCACAGTTAGTTCCCGGCCCATATCCGCTCCCATCCTTTGGCCCCTGACCCTGATAGCCTGTGCCATCCCCAGGACCGTAACCCGCTTTTCTATTTCGTTTCTGATCCTGACGCATAATTTTAGTCATATTATCGTCAATTCCATCCCCGTCCGTATCCCGAAAAGCGGCTTTCCTCTGGCCTTTGCCAGCGCCCAGATAATCAGCATCCTGGCCATTTGGGATACCGTCCTTATCATGATCCGGTGCGTAATCATGGAAACCATCCCCATCTTGATCGACAAAATGTGCTCCATGGATTACTTTATTCTCTTCACGATTTTGAAACGTTCCCCGGTTCTGATTCCGAGTTTGAAGCTGGAT
>CP070707.1:2177044-2181397 GCA_020350205.1 bacterium | reverse complement strand
AGAGCCGCTGCTTTTTGGGCACCATCCAGGGGGATATCGGCATAACGGGGTTCGGTACCAAAAATGGACATTATTTTTTCGGCCAAGATTTCCGGTGTTGTCTGAGAATAATCCATCCGTATGCCCGCACGATGCCGTTCCAGTCTGGCTGGGACATACAATTGTTGCTCGCAGTGGCCTCCCAGGGGAAAATAAAGGAAGGGCCGTTGCAAAGCAGTTAATTCCATGGTAGAGCTATGACCTCCCTGTACCACCGCACAATCCGCCGCGGCAAAATGCCGATAGAGATTAGGTGTGTAAGTTTTGATTTCTACACCCGATGGTACGGTCAGGGTATCCGGTGAAAGACGGGGGCCACAGACCAGGACCATGCGCAAATCCGGTATTGACTCTTTTAAAATGGGATAGGAATTTCCGCAAAGATTCAGCAACTCTTTTCCAATGGAGGTACCGCCGATGGAACAAATGAGCAGAGGTTCAGACCCGTAACCCAGTTGCCGGCGCACTTTTTCTTTATCCCGGTATTCTCCCGGATTGAAATTTATGATATACCCGACAAATTTATACTTTTCCCGGGCATAATCCCGCCGATAGGGAAGGAAAAAACCAAATGTTCTGTCCGGGATATCTTCTTCCATACCCACAAAAATCCCCAGGTCAAAATGCCGGGTGGTTTTACCGTATCCTTTTGACCAGATTCTGTTCCAATAATAAGCCCCGAATTTTTCAAACAGATTGGAACTCATGGAATCCACGCCCACAAAATTATAGATCATGACAAATTTGAACTTTTTGAGCTCCGGATTCTTTTTAATAGCGGTGCTGATTTCATAGGTTTCATCCCCGATAATCAGATCATACATTCCTTTGTTTGCGACCTGTTTGAAAACTTCAACATTGGTATTCCAGGGTTTCCTGGCCTTCATGGTATAATACATCAGATTAAGATGGTAACCTTGGGAGGACAACTCAGCCGACAAGTTCTCGTTCTGGTATAATTCGCATTCGGG
The DNA here is from genome assembly GCA_020350205.1 of bacterium. GTDB lineage: Bacteria > Calditrichota > Calditrichia > RBG-13-44-9 > RBG-13-44-9 > RQOF01. The sequence goes on along the minus strand of CP070707.1, from coordinate 2,180,387 downwards.
GAGCAGTTTCTCTCCTGACTCCCGGATTACATCTGACGCAGGAGTTGCGGCTAGCCAGGATACATCTATTTCGCCGCATTGTTCTCTCAGCTGCCTGATAATGGCCAGGTCTCTTGGCACATGCCCTAAACCAATAGATCCGCTGACATACAGGATTTTTTTCATATTTATACCTTTTTTATGAATAATTATCTTTACGACGAAATTATCAGTGCTCAGGATAATTCAGTTTCATTTTTCTCAATAAGTGCCGGAATCGGGAATCTGTCCGAAGCTCAACCGCGGCATCATCAGTCAGGATATGCAGCAGGGAAACATCGCGCTCCTCTAGCGCCTGGTTTAGATACTCAAAGGCTCTGTCCTTATCTCCCAAAGCGCTATAAATTTTAGCAAACTGGAAAGAGCCCACAAAGCCAGTTCTTTTTATCCGGTTTAAGTTGCGCAAAATCTTTTCTGCCTCTGCAACATTCCCCGCCCTGGCATAAAGCCAGGCCAAAGAGGCGAGTATGGGAGGAAAATTCCGGGAGAGTTTTAACGCCTTTTTGAGCATATCTCGACCCTCATCATATCGAGATTCAGCAACAAAAGTGTTACCCTTAATCCAGTATATCCAGGGATGATCCGGGCTTAATTCCAAACATTTGTCTAACTCTTCCCGGGCTTCTTGGAATCGGCCCATTCGACGCAACCAGAGTGCCAGGTTTAGATAATAATTTGTTGAGAGCGGATCGATTTCTAGGGCAAATTTTAACTCGGCAATTGTTCGTTCCAGTCTTCCCATGATTCCCCAATACAAGCCATAACTATAATGGAGTAATGACGAAGAAGGATTTGTTTTTAATAATTGTTCATATCCCTCCTTTGCTCCTTTCCAATCCCAGTCATATATAAATTTCAATGCCGTCAGAGTATGTTTTGCCTGCCACAAGGTGTCATCAATTTCCAATGCGCGGATGGCAGCCTTTCTGGCCAAAGGAAACACCTCTTTCGGGTTCACATAAAAATACATTCCCAGAATGAAATAGCCACGTGAGATACCCCAGTACGGTAGTGAGTAATTCGAATCTTTAGCAATTGCCCGGTTGAAGTATTCGATCGCTTTTCGGCAGTTGGTATCCGTCATACGATTCAATAAAAAATTACCCTTCAAATACATCTGATAAGCTTCAACGTTCGAGGTATATTGTTTGGTGACTGCTGCCGCTTCTTTTCCCAGCAATTGGATTTTAAGCTTTTCAGTAATATTTAATGAGATTTCATCCTGTATGGTAAAAATGTCCGAAAGCTGGCGCTCATACCTTTCTGACCATTTATGAAATCCATCAGAAACAGTGATCAGCTGAACGGTAATCCGGAGGCGGTTTCCCGTTTTCCGAATGCTTCCTTCCAGGACGGCTTCCACGTTCAACTTTTGTCCGATAGACCGAATATCATCTGATTTACCTTTGAATGCAAAGGATGATGTGCGCGCCACCACCCGGAGTCCCTCAATCTGGGCAAGCATGTTTATTAATTCTTCAGCTAAACCGTCACAAAAATATTCCTGTTCCGGATCTCCACTTAAATTTGCAAAAGGAAGGATAGCTATGGAGGACTTTATGCCGTTGAACGAGGGGCGGTCATCTGAAACACTAACCTCCAGCTCTTTTTTAATACGCGTGAGTAGCCCGATGATTTCAGAAAAACTCTGAAAGCGTGATGCCGGATTTTCCAAAAGACATTTAAAAACCAGCGCCTTCAGTTGATCAGGGATCCGTTCATTCAAAGGGGTCAGGGGTTCCGGATATTCATTTAAAATGGAGTAGATGATTGCCTGGTCGGATTCTCCCCGGAATGGAAGCTTCCCGCATAACATCTCATAGAGCAGCACCCCAAAGGACCAGATATCGGAGCGGAAATCCACAATTTCTCCTGCCAATTGTTCTGGAGACATGTAGGCGATAGTTCCGCTCATAATTCCATCTCTTGTAAACATTGAGTCTCCAGCCACTGTGGCCAAACCAAAATCCAGGATCTTGACCTGTCCGGTAACTGTCAGAATAACATTGCCAGGTTTAATATCACGATGTACAATGCCCTTTTCATGGGCTTTTTCCAATCCCTGGGCAATTTGATTGGAAATGTCAGTAATATGTAAAAGTGTCAGGGATCTTTTTTTATCATCAGTACCGCTTTTTAATCTATTTTTTAAAGTCTCTCCCTCATAGTAAGCCATAATAATGAACAATTGCCCATCATGGGTTTCATCAATTCCATGAATCGTACAAATATTGGCGTGATCAAGGGCAGAGGCTGCCCGGGCTTCCTCAATAAAACGCCTCTTGGAATCAGCATCGCGGGTAAATTCGGCTGGAAGAAATTTCAGGGCAACCAGGCGTTTGAGCTTGGTATCTTCTGCCTTATATACCTCACCCATACCGCCGGAACCGAGTTTCTCGAGGATTTTGTAATGTGATATGATATTATCGGTCACCGTGACATCTGCTATAATTTTATGATTTTCAAAAACGGCCTTTGGTATTTAACACTAACCATTAAAAATCATTTCTAACAGATGAAGCTGGTTAGACTGAATATACGAAATTTTCGGGAATTTTCAAAAGTCACCCCTCCCCTAAAATAACGAATGAAAATAAAGATATATGATGGCCGGTAAATGACAACGACTTATTTCACCTATCTCAAATAAAAAAACAGATCAAAAAGTGATCCGTTAACTGAGCCCCCATGCTCCCGCCTGAAACCGGACAAGGATTCTCACTCCGTTTCAGTCAGAACAACTTATCTGGAAATGATTTAATTTCAGAGGATGCTCTTCTCTTCATGTTTTTCCTCCCCGGCTACTGATTGGTCACTCTGCAGAAAACAACTTATATTTTCACACAGAGATTTGGAAAGAATTCATTAACCCAGTCTAAATTTTCCTTTTGTTGCTCCGTGATCTCCGTGTCACTAAACAAAAAAACGGACCTGAAATCGGTCCGCTTAACTGCGCTCCCAAGGATCCGTCATCCAGTTATCTTCTTCTGCCTGACAGGGGAAAATTGTGGATCCCTATTTGTGGTAGTAGCTATGTACCTTTTGTATTATATGATACTATTTCATCAACACCATCTTCCTAGTCTCAACATACTCGCCTGCTTGGAGTCGGTACAGGTACACCCCGCTGGTAAGATTGGAGGCATTCCACACGACAGAGTGTAAACCTGCAGTTTGTTTTTCAGCAACCAAGAGAGCAACTCTTTGTCCGGTTATATTATATATTTCCAGTTTAACATGACGGCCAACGGCCAACTGCCAACTGATCGTCGTGACCGGATTAAAGGGATTAGGATAATTTTGC
>CP070707.1:2167877-2176944 GCA_020350205.1 bacterium | reverse complement strand
GGAGGATGGTATGAAAGAAAAATTGATTACAGAAAAAGTCATCGGCTGTGCTTATACCGTCTATAATAAAATGGGATCTGGATTTTTAGAATCAGTTTATGAGAAATGCCTAAAAATAGAACTTTTGAAATTAGGATTAAAGGTCGAAACACAGAAACCCATCGAGGTGAGATATGAGGGAAAAATCGTCGGAGAATTTGTTTCGGATATTTTAGTTGAAGGCAATATTATCGTGGAACTCAAGGCAATACACCAATTAAATAAAATTCATGAAGCACAACTGGTAAACTATTTAACAGCAACAGGATTGGATATAGGATTACTCATTAATTTTTCAGATGAATGTGTCCAGGTTAAGAGAAAAGTGAGAGTCTTAAATAAAAAATAATCAGGTCATCCTGTTATCCTGTCAAAATGGAGAAATGATGCGAATATTAATTCTGTGTACTGGAAATTCCTGCCGTAGCCAGATGGCAGAGGGCTTCCTGAAATCATTTGATCCGGAACTGGTCGTTCATTCCGCCGGTACTTATCCCTCGAATCAGGTACACCCTAAAGCCATCCAGGTAATGAGAGAAGTTGGGATTGATATTTCCGAGGGTTATCCCAAAGATGTTGATCAGTTCCTCGATCAATCTTTTGATTTCGTCATCACCGTGTGTGACAATGCAAGAGAAACCTGCCCGGTTTTTATGGGTAAAGTGAACGAACAGCTCCACATCGGATTTGAAGACCCGGCTGAAGCCACCGGCAGCGAAGAGGAAATTATGGGAGTATTCCGGCGGGTACGCGATGAGATTCAGAGGGATTTCCTGAAATTTTTTAATGAGTATATTTGACAGGATAACAGGATTTTCAAGATACTTGTATTTATATGTGTAAATGATTGATAAATCAATTCTGAAATTTCATGTTAACTCGGAACAATGATTACCTCTTCATACTGAAGTCTTTCATCAAACCACAGGTAATGGTTTAGGAATCAAAGTTAATTTTGAAATAAATTATTTTAATATTCTATAAGTTTTTTAAATCTTGTTATCCTGTCAAAATTGAAGGAAAAAATTATGTTACACATTAAAGTGGTCGGATCCGGCTGCCCGAACTGTCAAAAACTTGCTGAAATGTGTCAGGAAGTGGTTCATGAACAAAACCTTCAGGCTCATATCGAAAAGGTGACCGATTTTCACAAGTTTGCGGAGCTGGGTATTTTCATGACACCAGGATTAATCATCAACAATCAGGTGATGAGTAGTGGGAAAATACCGACCAAATCAACACTGTTGCAGTGGATATTAGAGGCGGCCAAGTAACATTTAATTTTTTATACACAGGGAAACATGAAGAATGCGCAGAGGACCATAGAGAAGTAATCTAACTTAAAAATTTATATAGTCATCCGTGTAACTCCGTGAATACTCAGTGTATCCCGGTGTGACGAATAAGAATTAAAACTTTAATTTCTTGCTGGAGAAAATTATGGATAAAATAGCAAAACGGTTATCCTTTCTGGATCGTTTTTTAACATTGTGGATTTTTTCTGCGATGTTTATCGGGGTGTTTTCCGGTTATCTGTTTCCCGGAATCGTGGACTTCTGGAATATGTTCCAGGTAGGCACCACCAATATTCCCATTGCCATCGGCCTGATTCTAATGATGTACCCCCCGCTGGCCAAGGTACGCTATGAGGAACTGGGGCGGGTATTCCGCAACTGGAAGATTCTGGCCCTGTCCCTGGTTCAGAACTGGGTTGTGGGACCCATCCTGATGTTTTTCCTGGCTATCATCTTTCTGAGTGGTTACCCGGAGTACATGTACGGACTCATCATGATTGGCCTGGCCCGTTGTATTGCCATGGTAATCGTGTGGAATGAACTGGCCAAAGGGGACACCGAATATGCGGCCGGTCTGGTGGCCTTTAATTCCATTTTTCAGGTGCTGTTTTTCTCGGTGTATGCCTATGTTTTCATTACCATCCTGCCCACCTGGTTTGGATTGGAGGGTACAGCCGTGGACATCACCATTGGTCAAATAGCTAAAAGCGTATTCATTTATCTGGGAATTCCCTTCCTGGCAGGTATCATCACTCGCTTCAGTTTAATTAACATCAAAGATAAAGAATGGTATCATAAAAAGTTCATTCCCAAAATCAGTCCCATCACCCTGATCGCCTTGTTATTCACCATTCTGGTAATGTTCTCCCTGAAGGGTGAATACATCGTTAAAATTCCCCTGGACGTGTTGCGGATTGCAATTCCCCTGCTGTTCTATTTCATTATTATGTTCCTGATCTCTTTTTATATGGGCCGGAAAGTGGGTGCGGATTATTCCAAATCAGCCACCCTCTCCTTTACTGCCGCCAGCAACAATTTTGAACTGGCTATCGCGGTGGCGGTCGCGGTGTTTGGGATTAATTCCGGGGAAGCGTTCGCGGCTGTTATCGGTCCGCTGGTAGAAGTGCCGGTGCTGATCAGTCTGGTGAATGTGGCCTTGTGGTTTCAGAGAAAATATTTTGGAGGTATGGCCACCGAGGATTCCGTCAAAGCGCCCGATGTTTACCCTTAATTAATAAATCTATATTATGAGGCAAAAATGTCTTCCATTTTTAAGTCATATCATCCAAATGTTTTTAGACATTTGAATGCATTGGCCGTTGAGATCATTAAAGAAGGGGCTTAGTCCATCAAGGTGAAGGAACTTATAGCAATCGGCTTTTACATTGTTTCAAGGTGCAAGTCTTGTATTAAAATTCGTACCCGGTGGGCACTCAGCACGGGGCTAGTCGGGAGCCGATTACCAAGACAGTCGGTGTGGCAGTGCTGCTGTTTGGAGGCCCCACCGAAATCTGATCCACAGAGATAATTGAAAAAGAAATTCAAAGTACAAAATGACAAAAAAATCATTATATGGAAACGGGAGATAAAAAATGAAAGTAGCAGCCTCATCTCTCCTGATAACTCTTAGTATTTTCATTCTAATTTCATGTGAGGCAGAAAAGAACCAAACAGTACAACCAAAATCTCAAACAAGTGATAAAATTTCCAGTGTAGAAGAGAATGCCTCCCAGGATAATCTGTCGATGTTAAAACAGCAAGAACTTCCTCTTAATCCGGAAAATCCCGCTAACGAAAAAACTCAAATTATATTTGTAGAACTTGGATCTGTCAGATGCATCCCCTGCAAAAAAATGCAACCTGTCATGAAAGCTATTGAAAAGAAATATGGCGACCAGATTAAAGTGATATTCTACGATGTCTGGACTGATGAAGGCAGTCCTTATGCAATAACTTATGATATTCGGCTCATTCCGACCCAGGTGTTTTTAAATCGGGAAGGATCAGAAATTTTACGACATGAGGGATTTTTCCCGGAAGAAGAAATTGATAAATTTCTGCAATCTCAGGGTTTGAAACCAATGGGACCGAATTTACATGATTGAAGAAATACTCAGTAAACTCACATTGGCAATGTCTGGCAGCTTGAGTCTTATGATAATAGCAGCTTTTGCCTGGGGAATGCTCAGTATGCTCCTCAGTCCCTGTCATCTCACAAGCATTCCCCTGATTATTGGTTATATCACTATCCAGAAAAATTTAACTCTAAGGAGATCAATCAACCTCTCACTCAATTTTGCTGTTGGTGTTTTGCTGGCCATTTTTACTATTGGAATGGGTACGGCATTCTTGGGTCGAATAATGGGAGACCTCGGAGGCTGGACCGATTATCTGGTGGCTGTTGTATTCATTTTAATGGGACTTTATCTGATTGATATCATCCCCCTAAATTGGAGTAGGTTCCCAATCAGCAACCCTACAAAAAAAGGATTACTGGGTGCTTTCATTATCGGCATATTAATGGGAATCGGCCTGGGTCCCTGTACTTTCGCTTTTATGGCACCAGTACTGGCGCTTGTTTTTCAAACAGCAACAAACAACTGGTTTAATTCCGTCTTACTTATCACCGCATTTGCTTTGGGTCACTGCAGTATTATTGTGACCGCGGGAAGTCTAACATCACTCGTTCAGAGATATCTCAACTGGGCTGGTCACTCAAACATCATAAGATACTTGAGAAAAGTAGCGGGCGTTTTCGTTCTGGCGGGAGGATTTTATTTTATCTATACTAATATATGAATTCACTCTAAAAATTCCCAATAGTGTCCTTCCGAATCACGCCGAAAGCCGGATCGGCCAGCTGGTAGTTCAGAATTATAAATCATGAAATATTGGGTTTTTAGATTAACTCATATATAGAAAATTACAAAAAGAGCAAGATATTGAATTTGAACTTTTCATTGCCGTTTTTTTAAATCAGGATGGTACATTTTAGTTCAGTATCATTTGGTGCCTTCAGAATAACAGTTTTATAGCTATCAACAAATATTTCAGTAATATGTCGTTTTTGCACAAAGTATCTGATCAAACTTTAGAAGTGATTCAACCACTATACCACCCATACCTCTGAATCGGCAATTACTTTGGCCGTGGCGGTTTATCCTCCATCAGAATTATCCCAATCCGTTTAATCCGACAACCACGATAAAATTCGAGTTACCCGAGGTCAGTCGCGTAAAACTGAAGATTTTTAATTTCCTGGGAGAAAAAGTGTTCACCCTGCTTTCTGAGTCACTACCTTCTGGTTCACATTGGGTGGAATGGATTGCTTCCAATTTTGCCAGCGGAATTTACCTCTATCAATAATAGGCAGGTGACTCTGTGAAAATCCGTAAACTGATGTTGATGAAATAGGGTGCAACGGTCTTAAAATTTTTGTTCCTGTACAGAATTCAAGCTCAGCCACACCATCATCTCTACAAAGTCTTCAGGTTTATAAAAGTGTTCCGTGAGTTATATATCCCTTCAGAATATCCCTCGATCATTCCCGCTTCTCCAGCAAAGATTTTCTTGACATAACCACTTGGTCTTGATATAATTAGGATTAAATTTTACATAATTGTCTTCATCTCTTTTAAAAAAAGACAATTCACCGCTAAAAAAATCCGTATTGTAAAAATTTTAATGGTTTATTTTATCAATAATTATTCTGAGGAACCCAGGACTCCAACACAATAAAAATATAAATGAGGAGACATTCATGATCAATTCCATTCCATCAGCAGAAAATGAGGCCTACTACCAAAGAATTATTTCGGCCTCTCTGAAACTGGGATTTGTAGCACTCCTAATAATTTTATCTTATTTAATCATCAAACCGTTTATCATTATGCTGTTATGGGGTATTATTATTGCTGTGGGAATCTATCCCCTTTTCCGGAAATTATCTTCTGCATTGGGAAATCGGGACAAACTGGCATCGGCAGTGATCACCCTAACCGTATTGATGGTGATCATCATCCCTTCTATTTTACTGCTGGGTTCCACTATTGATGGAGTAAAGTATATCGCAGAAAAATATGAAGCCGGGACACTGGTTATTGCCGCACCGGATGAAAGTATAGCCGAGTGGCCGCTGGTGGGAAAATCGGTCTATGAAACCTGGAACCTGGCATCAATCAATATCATGGCAGCTATTGAAAAATTTGAACCCCAATTAAAGCAGGTCGCTCCCAAGATATTTGGCGCCGTGACCGGAATGGGGGGCACAATCCTTTTAACCCTGATATCGATCATCATCGCCGGCGTGCTTTTAACCCAGTCCCAGGCTTCCGGTCAGTTTACGCAACGATTATTCAACTTTCTCATCGGAAAGGATGGGGAGGCTTTTACGCGGTTGGCCAGGGCCACCATCAGCAGTGTAGTGCAGGGCGTTCTGGGCATCGCTGCATTGCAATCCGTTGCGGCAGGGATTGTGATGCTCATCTTCGGCATTCCAGCCGCCGGTTTATGGGCATTACTGGTGCTCGTGCTGGCTATTATTCAATTACCCACAATTCTCGTTTTGCTACCCGTTTCTATTTATGGATTCAGTATCTTGAATACCACATCGGCAGTGATCTTACTGGTACTGAGTATTTTGATCACACTCTCTGATAATATTTTAAAACCCATGTTTCTGGGTCGGGGTGTAGAAGTGCCGATGCTGGTCATTCTGCTGGGCGCCATTGGCGGTATGATCGCATTTGGGATTCTGGGGCTGTTTGTGGGTGCGGTTATCCTGGCCTTGGCCTACAAAACTTTTCAAGCGTTAATTAGTGAGGGATCTTCAGAATCTGCCGTGATGTAATTTTCATCGGTTCTGATACCTCCAGAACAATTCAGCAAAAATTATTAAAATCTGCAGAAATTGTTAATCGAAGATTTTAGAGATAAATAAATTTCAGGAATAATATTATTTGAACAGGATATTTAGATCGAAGTAATTCAAGATGAATAAAATAAATAATATTTCATTGCTAAAACGGATTCTAAAAATGACTGGTCTGATCATTGCGGGCAGTATTCTAATGCTGGGAATCAGTGGTATTCTCTTTGTAAATTTTTACCCCTCCATTGGGGGTTCACATTCTGCTGAAAAAATCGAAACATTTAAAAAATCAGGCCATTACCAGGATGGGAAATTTACCAACTTAATTCCCACGTCTCTGGATATGAGTTTAGGAAAATTTACCTCCATTATGAAAGATTGGATTCTGGGGGTTCCAAAGCAGACACCTGACAAGCCACTCCCAGTCGTACCGGTAGATTCCACAACTCTTGCTTTGAAGGATGATTCCCTGGCTCGTGTCACCTGGTTCGGGCATTCGGCCTTCTTATTGGAAATTGCGGGTAAAAATGTTTTGCTGGATCCCATGCTTGGGGAAAACGCAGGACCACATCCCTGGCTCGGTCCCAGCCGGTTTAGCGATGGGATCCCGATTGAAATTGCAAAGCTTCCCCAAATTGATGCAGTGATTTATTCCCATGATCATTACGATCACCTGGATTATCAGTCAGTATTAAAATTAAAGGACAAAGTATCAAGGTTTTTTGTACCGCTGGGAGTGGGGTCCCACCTGGCTGCATGGGGAGTCGAAAAAAATGTGATACATGAATTCAACTGGTGGGATGAATTTACATTGGATAACTTACAATTTGTATGTGCTCCGGCCAGACATTTTTCCGGCCGCGGTCTATTGGACAGAAATACCACCCTGTGGGCATCCTGGATCATAAAATCCGAAATTTTCAAGATTTACTTCAGCGGAGATAGCGGATATGGATCGCATTTTAAAGACATTGGTGAGAAATACGGATCATTTGATTTTGCCATGCTGGAATGCGGGCAGTATGATATGCGTTGGGAGAGCGTTCATCTGTTACCGGAACAGACCGCCCAGGCAGCACTGGATTTAAACGCGGGCCTGACCATGCCCATTCACTGGGGGTCGTTCGTTCTGGCATTGCACAGCTGGAAAGATCCGGTGGAAAGGTTGTCCAGGAAAGCAGAAGAACTGGGTGTGAATATCATAACACCTATAATTGGAGAACAGATTTCATTAAATAAAACAATTGTTAAAAATAATGACTGGTGGGTCTCATGGAATTAAAGAAAATAAAGGTCATCATAACCGGTTCAACCGGCATGGTGGGGGAAGGTGTTTTACATGAATGTTTGAAGCACCCAGAAGTGGAATCGGTATTAGTCATGAATCGAAAACCCTGCCATGTGCAACATGAAAAGGTAACAGAAATCATTCATCATGATTTTTCAGATATATCTCCAATCAAGAACCAGTTGGACGGATTTCAAGCCTGTTATTTTTGTGCCGGTGTTTCGGCAGTGGGAAAAAGTGAAGATGAATACCTTAAAATAACCTACGACTTAACCCTGCATGTGGCGAAAACCTGCCATGAAATAAATCCGGATATGGTTTTTACGTATGTATCGGGAGAAGGGACAACCGGGAACGAAAATGCTAAAACTATGTGGGTAAAGGTTAAAAGTAAGACTGAAAATGCTCTACTAAAACTGTTCGAAAACAGTTATATGTTTCGTCCCGGTTATATTCAGCCAACCAAAGGTTTAAAAAACGCCTATAAAATATATAAAATATTGGCACCGTTCTATCCTGTCTGGAAAACCCTTTTCCCGAAACATGTCTGCAGCCTGGAAGATCTGGGACTCTCTATGATCAATACCACACTGTACGGCTACGATAAAAGAGTACTTGAAAATATCGATATCACTTACCAAGCTAAGAGTCGAATTTCAAATTAAATTGGTATTTTAAATTAAATTATACATCACGTAAATAATAACTTAGTTTAAACGGTAAAAATCGAAATTCTTCCATTGAATCCTTCGTAAATGGCACTGGTACATCATAGGTTACTGAAGGAGCCGTTTTCTCAAAAACACCTTACAAAATGGAAGTTTATGCGATTTTGAATAAACCAAAACCGATCTATCTCACTGAGACCCGACTTACCCAGAATCTATTTTCCGAATCCCTGCGGGTGTTGGCAAAAAGCACTCCCGGATCACCGGTAGCAGGATCCAGAATCGCAATTCTAATTTCGTAATTATCCACAGGTAAATCAGCGGGAATATCTATTTGGGTAGAATCGACTTTCAAACCCGGCATCCACTCACGAATGTCAATTCCACTGTTCTGCTGTAACGCCACAGATCCGGCCGAATTGACCAGGTAGATCGCCAGAGGCCATTGAAAATAGAAAGGGGCAACCCCTTTATTTTCCACTTCAATACTGATATTTAACTTCGTTCCGCGATTAACACCACTATTATTGATCACTTTTCTCAGAACGAAACGGTATCCCAGTTTTTTATGAAGCTCATCCAGATTCTTTCTATGTTCATCACTCTGAGGAACCATTGCTCCTCCAGCCGGACCGATGAAAGACCAATGGGTTTGCTGAATAAATTGAAAATTCAATTCAAACCGCACTGTCGTACCCTGAATAGCTCCCCAATCCCCTCCACAAAACTCACCGGTAATTATAGCATTTCTCCAGGCCCGGTCATTCAGGTTGGGATCTACCTGATTCAGGCTTTCCAGATACCAGTTATTTGCATCAGTGGTTCCCAGACAATCATTACGGATTCCGCCCCCACGATCCGTCACATATTTCGTGGCAAAATTGTCATCAAAGGCAATCACTTTGGG
>CP070707.1:2161871-2167777 GCA_020350205.1 bacterium | reverse complement strand
ATATTTGCAGAACTGTGCTGAAGGTAGCGGCTGAGGTTGGTTCGAAGGTAACCTCAACACTAAAGCTGTCGAAAGCCGCAACCTGGAAATTAGTGGTATCCACAGTGAAAACCGGATCTGAGGAAGTTATATCAGTGACATTTAACACACCAGGCGCATCATTAACAATCCAGAGGGTTTTGGTTTCACTGGCTCCCACAAATAAATCGTTTGCAAAATAGAGTGAATCCGGATTGGTTGAGATATCCGGTTCGGCATCCACAAACATATGCACTCCTACATCTACCATCGGCAATATAGGATCATTGCTGTTGATATTGACCACTGCATAATAATCTCCACCCAGCAGACCGGAGGGATTAAAGGTGAAGGTCACATCGGTACTCCCACCCGGGGGAATAATGCCATTAGCGGTATCGGCCGTTAACCAATCCACACCGGCTCCGGTGACAATGGTCTGGTAATATGCCGTTGCGGCCCCAAAAGCAGTCGAAGGAACGTTCTGAGTGGCCGCTGCTGGTACCGAATAGGACGGTGCATAATTAAAGCCAACTCCCATCTGCAATTCACCAAAAGACGTTGGAATGGGATATGGAGTAATGGTCTGATTATTATAGTAATTAGCGGGTTGAGTCCACTGCGGATAAATCATATAATACTTACCTGCAACCAGCGGTACATTTATTGCACCGGAGCTATACCAACCTTCTCCGGTACCAGAGTTGGCAATTTCTGCAACGTTAATTAGGTTGTAATTGCCAATCTGTACATCACCTTCATAAACCAGAAACTGCATGTCGGAATTCGCTGTCATATTCAGATATAAGCGGTGTTCTAGCAAGGTGGTCGCGGTACTGCAGTAGAAATGATTTCCTCTGCCACGGGCTCCCGAAGGTCCATATGAGAATTGGGTGCCTCCGAAGACTTCCTCACCCCTGCCGTTCTCAATAGGTAAAAGTCCGGCATTATTCCTTATGAATGACAGCGCTTCATCAACAGGTTCATATGTCGCCATTGAAACAGTATTTTGAGATGTCGTTTTACGATTCAGAAAATAAGCTACCGGAATGGACCGACCCCGGGAGATAATTCTGGTATTTGCAGAAGGTCCGTTACTGATAATATCTATATTTCTGGCATTGTCAAAAACACCCTCTATAGTCAGATCCCATACCAAGGGTCCGGCGCCAGTATTTGAAATCGTTACCACTTCTGTCGCTGTCGTATCGCTTTTAACGATTACATCCAGCGTATCTGGTGCCACACCAATGACCGGTGCATCAATCCCTTCAGCCTCCACATAGACATCAAAGGTTGGCGTATCCGGATCATTACTGGAAATCGTCAGTAATCCGGTTTCCACCTGAGCAGCCGTTGGAGTAAAGATCACATCGACCACGGTAGAATCAAACGGCGGAATATCAAACACAGATTGACTCACTGTAAAAGTGGCATTCGAGGAAGATATTCCAGTGACATTCAACACACCGGCACCGGTATTATACACCGTAAACGGTAGCGTGTCAGTAGCACCAATGACTGTGAGGTTAGGGAAAAGTATCGAATCCGGAGCAATTATAATATTCGGTTCAGCAATGACAAACATATGTACGCCAGAAAATACTTCCGGAGTGACCGGATCATTGCTATTGACCCTAAGCCTAGCGTAGTAATCTCCTCCAAGCAAACCAGCAGGATCGAAAGTTAACTCCACATCGACATTTCCTCCTGCTGCCACCATACCCGTATCGGGGACCGCCGTTAACCAATCAACGCCTGCACCGGTAACAATGGCACAATAGTATGGGGAATATCTGGTAGTATAGGTATTATTTGCTGTAGCTGCTGGCGGATAACCACCTGCAATATTGCCGGGAATTCCTGTTTCCAGGAAACCAAAGGAACAAGGAATCGGTGTGGTTTCAGTCCCGCGATAATAGGTTGCGCTACCCTGCCAGGAAGCACCGATATAATAGAAAGAACCGACTTCCAGGGGAACACCAATCGGTCCAGAAGAATAAAATCCCTGTCCGGTACCGGAATTTGCAAAAAAGACTTCATTCACTTTAGTGAATTGACCATTCCAGTTAGTTCCTTGATAAACAAAGAAATAAATTGGGGTGGAAGTGGGTATATCCAGGTATAATCTATGCTCGAGAAGAGTAGTTGCAGTTGTCACCTGAAATACGTTGCCCCGGTCCCTGAGGGTACCCGTAAAGGGGCTGGCGGTAGATCCAAAAATTTCCTCTGCTTCAATCACATCTGGAGGACGAAATCCGCTAAAGGTACCGGGAACGGTTTCTTCCATACTATTTGCTATTCCAGTTATCGAAGCACGCTGTTCCATCGCAACCCGAACTCCGGGTGCAAGGGCAGATTCATTCACCTTCGCATGGTTCGCCGACATAAATCCATCTAAAGGTAAAACACTTTCAACTCTGTAATAAAGAGGACCATTACCGGAGTTGCTAATGTTCAGAGTATCCAAAAGCGTTTGTCCACTGGTTACGCTGACATCAAAGGTATCCGGAGAGATCGCTATAACAGGCGCCTCATTGGCCTGAAGCGTAACGTCTACAATCACTTGCGGTGTAACTGGGTCGTTACCATTAATAACCAGCTGGGTGGTAAACGTTCCGGCACTCACGGCAGTGGCATCGAAATCCACCTGAATATCTTCACTGTTTAAGGAAGTAAGACTTCCTGCATTCGGTGTTACACTCAACCAGGTGACTGCCGGATTTTCAGTAATGGTATAACTCAAAATACTCGGAGCAGCAGTCGTATTGGAAATAGTAAACATTTTTGAACTGGTAGCACCGACTAAAAGAGTGTCACCGATTGCCGTCGTACTTACCACCATGGTCGGATCACCGGCCAGGGTAGTGAAATAGACATCATCAATGGCCATATCACTGGTAAAACTGGTGCCCGTAATTCCACGGAAACGTACTTTTACCGGACTGCCGGCATAGACAGACAGATCCACCAGGGCCTGCAACCAGGGATCGGTTTGTGCCGCCTGTTGCTGGCCGATCAGGGGTGACATGACATCCAGAACCCACACACCGCCAGAAAATACATCCACATGCAACTCACCCATTGTTGCACCATACATATGATACCAGAATGACAACCCCGGCTGGTTGACTCCACTCATATCAATGAAGGGCGTAGTCAGATGAGCAATTTGGGCCGGATAGTTGGGCGATGAGGATTCGGTGAACATATACTTGCCCGCCGAGGTCCCCAGAGTGTGATCAACTGAAGGACCGGTGCTTGCAGAGGGAGTGCCTCCCGCATCCACATACCAGTCAAAATCATCATCCGTTTCATTGGTCCACAGAATCGGCAGGGTACCGGGCGTTCCTACGACTGCCCCTTCAAAATCTTCCAGGTAGGGTGCAGAAAACGGTGGAAACGCCGTGTTACTGCCAGCACTCTCGTTCGCAGGGGTCTCATTGTCAACAGCCGTCAGGTAATACTCCAGGTTAACATTGGTGGGAGTAAATAGAGCAGAATCTGCTCTTCCAGTATCTGCTGATGTCCTGGTAAACGTCGTGAGCAAAGCCCCGGATTCGTATATGTTAATCCCCGCGAAATCATCCATGGGCGTTCCGTCAATATTTTCCGCGGGATTTGTCCAGCGGGCTCTTAACTGACCCCCGCCAGCATTGACAATTGAAAAATTAGTGGGAGGCATGGGTTGACCGGCACCACCCGCAATCCATGACACCATTACCATGCTGCTGGTACTGTCATTCGCAATCAATTTAGCAAACAGGGTATAATCATATGACTGACCATCAGTCAAGCCGGTATCGGTATAATTCTCAACACCGCCCGCTACTGAAGTCAAGGGCGTACCATCTCTTTCTATTTCAATAGTAAAATCGGTTGGAGATATGGTCGTGCCATTCACCAGGGCGGTGGGATCTGTCCAGCTTAACGCCATGGATGTAGGGGTTGAATAATCGCTATAAGCCGTTACATTGGTTGGCGGTTCAGGATCATCCGGATCCGAGGTCGGTGCTAACTCATAGACAAAATACACATCCGGTGTACCTTGCAACACACCACCAATCGAGGCAAATCCAGGAACAATACCCTCACTGACCCAAAGACCACCAGCAATACCCGAGGCATTGGGGCCTAACTCTAACAGCACGTCATGGGTTACGCCAGTAGCGGTGCCACTTGCAATATTAAACTGATGAATGAGCTGTGGAAGTCCACCACCCGATCCCTGATCAAATACCCACAGATAGGGGCCACCATCACTGTAATTATCATAGGCCGTGCCATATTGACCAGCAAGTCCTGTCGTCAGTGTCCCAATGGTAGTTCCACTTCTGTTAATCAAAGTCGGAGGATCTGCCCAGTTGCCGACCCAGAATCCATCTACACTCTCATCATAGGCAATATGACGAACTGCCACCGGAGAAGGTATGGTACCAATCAGTGTTTTGCTCACAAAATCCATCTGATAAATGGTATTCCCCGCCGCTCCACCGTACATATAGGTACCGTCAAACGCCAGATCTCGCAATCCTGTCACTCCTGCAATGGAAAACTCCTCGACCAGATTACCGCTCATATCCATTTTGTGCAACAGGTTGGAAGCCCAGCGGGTGCTGTAATAATAAGTACCATCAAATTCAGCTCCTGCATTTCCCAGTGCACCGGTCACTATCTCAAGATTGAAGCTGAATTGTAAATCAAACAAAGCATCGATACTCGAATTCAGAACCGGTGAAGTATAGGGAGAAGATTCAACACTCACCTTCTGAAAGAAAACTGGCTCGGGTTCAACTGCTTCAAAGGCAGCTCTATCTGCCGGAGACAAATCCATCAGTTCCTCCGGACTCTGACCCATCGCTAAACCAAAAAGCAAAATTACAATTATAAAAATTGAAACATTTCTCATAGCACCTCCTGAAATAGGGTTCATAATCTCGGTTTCCAATTCCTTACCAATAATTTTTTGGGAGTATCACCTCCTTAACACGATACAAAAAAATAATTGTGATTGGATCGAATTATTTCATGAAATTAATGAGATTATTCAATAAAAATGGCAACAGGAGTTGTGCAGAGGTAGCATCCATCGAATTAACTTCCAGAATTTTCACAGAAGCCGTGTTCAGAGATACGAAATAAAATGAATTTATTTTATGAAAAAGTCAAGAAAAATGTAAGAATTGTTAGCTCCTGAATAAAGTTAGAGAAAATGAATATATCACCCCCATAGGGTCCTGAATTCAACATTCAATATTCAATATTCATCATTCATCTTCTCTATATCTTACACCTTGTATTTTTTTCCATAAAAAAAGCCGCAGGTCCGTAAACCCGCGGCTTCTGTATGCTTCAGGAGATCCCGACCTAAACCTTATCCCTTCCTGGATAGACGTCGGGATAAAATCAACTTCTTTATAGATCCCGACCAAGATGTAACCTTCCATGGTTACCTGTCGGGATAAAATCCTCCGGATTTTACTTTAACAGCATCAGCTTCATGGTCTTCTGGAAGTCTCCCGCCTCAAAGCGGTAAATATATACCCCAGAAGCCACTGCGCTGCCCTGCTCATTCAAACCATCCCACACGACCTGATGATAACCGGCTTCCACCCGCGCATTCACCAGCGTACGTACCCGCTGACCCAACACGTTGTAGATCATCAACCGCACATCACTCACCTGCGGCAGCTGATACTTGATCGTGGTGGTCGGATTGAACGGATTCGGATAGTTCTGCGAGATGTCAAACGTCGTCGGCAGTTGCTCCAAATCTCCTATGCCAACGGTAACATCCCTGGTTACCAGGATACTCGCCAGCGGCAGTGACGGATCATTGGTCAGGCAGATCACATAGGCAGTATCAACCGCCGAAGCCGTTCCATACA
>CP070707.1:2154461-2161771 GCA_020350205.1 bacterium | reverse complement strand
TCGGTAAATTTTCATATTATGGAAATAACTTAACCCGGATGTCAATCTGCAAACTAGAGGTGATCAACACTGTACGGTTCCCTATCATTATCCTGAGGTATTTTCCCCTTGCCGCATTAAGGAGGGGAAGCTTGACCGGCAGCAGTTCTATTACCCGTTGCAATACTATCTGTGATTGGTTAATTTAATCCGGTTCATACAGATTCTATTCAGGAGGAAAATATGTTTGCAGAAATGGAGAAATTGAGAAAAGCCAAACAGGAATGGTTAAAAGCTAAACAGGAAAAAAGTAAAGATATAGATATCAAGTACGTCACCGTTTCATCCGAGCCTGTCGAATTGTTAGCCACGCCGGCAGAGTTGCAGGATTTTGATTATTTTAAAGATCTGAATCTTCCCGGAGAATTTCCCTATACTCGCGGTATCCATCACAATATGTACCGGGGCAAAATGTGGACCATGAGGCAGTTTGCCGGTTTTGGGACACCCCGTGATACCAACCAGCGTTTTAAATATCTATTGAAGCAGGGTCAAACCGGTTTATCAGTTGCTTTCGATCTGCCTGCCCTGATGGGGAGAGATGCGGATGACCCACTGAGCGAAGGGGAAGTCGGTAAATGCGGCGTATCAGTATCCTCTCTGGCAGATATGGAAGTGGTTTTTGAGGGAATTCCCCTTGATAAGGTAAGCACCTCAATGACAATAAACGGACCCGCGGTGATGGTACTGGCCTTCTACCTGGCGGTTGCTGAAAAACAGGGCGTCCCATTTGAAATGATTCGCGGGACTTTACAAAATGACATATTGAAAGAGTATATTGCCCAGAAAGAGTGGATATACCCGCCCCGGCCCTCCATGCGTTTAATTGTAGACATGATTGAGTATTGTACCGAACATGTTCCCCAATGGAATACCATCAGTATCAGCGGCTATCATATCCGGGAAGCAGGCTCCACCGCGATTCAGGAACTGGCGTTTACCCTGGCAGATGGTTTTGCCTATGTGGAAGCAGCAATGGAGCGCGGTTTGGACATTGATAAATTTGCTCCCCGGTTATCTTTTTTCTTTAATTCGCATAATGATTTTTTTGAAGAAATTGCCAAGTTCAGGGCCGCCCGGCGTATATGGGCAAGAAAAATGCGCTATACCTACGGAGCCAAGAATCCCCGCTCCTGGTTATTGCGCTTTCACACCCAGACGGCCGGATGCAGTCTCACCGCCCAGCAACCCGAAAATAATATCATACGGGTTGCTTACCAGGCCCTGGCGGGGGTACTGGGAGGAACCCAGTCTTTGCATACCAACTCAATGGATGAGACCCTGGCACTTCCTTCCGAAAAAGCGGTAAAAATTTCCCTGAGAACACAACAGATTTTAGCCCATGAAACAGGTGTTTCTTATACAGTTGATCCTCTGGGTGGCAGCTATTATGTGGAAATGATGACTAACCAGCTGGAAAAAGGTGCTGAGGAGTATTTTGAAAAAATAGAAAAATTAGGTGGGGTTATTCCCGCCATTGAAAAAAGCTTTTTCCAACAGGAAATTGCTAGGGCAGCCTATGTGTATCAACAGGAGATTGATAACAAAGAACGTATTATCGTGGGAGTGAATGATTATGTGGACTCCAACAAAAAAATTGAAATTCCTATCCTGTTGATTCCCGAGGAAGTGGAAAAACAGCAAATTAGTAACCTGGGTAAATTACGGAAGAACCGTAATCAAAAACAGGTTCAGGAAAATCTGGCCGAGTTGAAAGCAGCGGCGCAGACGGATACTAATCTCATGCCTCTGCTCATCAATTGTGCCAAATCCTATTGTACTTTGGGAGAGATGGTGAATACCCTGAAGGGAGTTTTTGGGGAGTATGACGAGCCGAAGTTCTTTTGAGCATGATAAAGGTGTAACGTATTTATTATAAGGTATGAGGCGAAAGGAACTTATTGAAAAGGCCAAGAAAATTTTAAGTGCCTTTATCCAATTTGACCTGGCCAGGCTTCAAAAATCGAAGAACTGCTCCAGATAGTTCTTCAGAAAAGAGCAGAATAATACTTGATCAATTCTTTGTAACCTAAACCTGTTAACTCAGTCCCTCTATAATTTTTCCCAACTCAGAACACATATTTGCGGGTAACAGAAAAATTTCCGTCTTGGTAGGCCAGGGGGGTGAAATTTCGCCAGCGCCGGATCTGTTTTTTGATACAGTCAATAATCCTCGGATCACGTACCGAACTCTGCAGAACCCTGACGGTGGCGGGAATCACGAATCCGTCTGGGTGGATGCTAAAACTTAACAGGACGTCTCCTGAAACAGAAGGATCGAAGCGGGCAAATTTTTCGAAACAATATTTAATATCATGCTCATTGGCTTCCATAATCGCAATAGTTTCATCCAGATTTCGAGTCCCATTCCGAGAAGCAAATTGAATAGCATCCGGAATCGGGATATGAATGTGTTCCTGGTGGCTACGGAATATTTTGGTTTCATTCCGATAGAATAGTTTTTTTTGGGGTCGACTGGTTCCAAAATCCCTTCCGGCAAGCCCAGGTACTCCTTCTACTGCGGCACCGATAGTTGCAAATCCCAGTTGATCGGTCTGTTCAATCAGATCGGTAATGTCCTGTGTTACCTGAGTTGGGATTGACCGCGGTTGCAGATGGTGGCTGACCGATGGACTGATGTCGGTCAGTTGCGTCCTATAGGATTCCGGAATAGGTACCGAGGATGCTGGGGGGGCATCGGGAGATTTTATCTCAACTTGAGTGACACTCCGAGCCAGAAAACTGATATAATTCTGCTTTATTTTTGCCCTTACTTCACCGGAGGAAATGTTCGCCGTCCAGTGACTTATCAAACTATGTAAAATGAGGATTACAGTGGCTGTAACAGCAAGGATTGACCATAATCTTTTATTGTCCGTGGTAAGAAATGGTCGACGGAAGTAGATGGTTTGATAAGGAAACGGCGTCTGCAATTTTTACGACCTCGTTGAAGGAATTCGCTCGACCGCTTTCCTGAAGCGGTAACTTTCTATAAATCATCTAGTTAAACTTGAAAAATTTAATCATCACTTATCCTGAGATCAAGTTTTATTTTGAGTACTAAGCTGTGTTCGGGTGTCATACAGATTTTGAATTTTGCTGTTTTTACCAGAAACTATTTGGGAGTAGTGCCCTGAATGCACTATATTTTTCAAAAAAAATGGAAAGACTATGGCAAAAGATAACTATTATGTGCACCCCAGTAGTGTCATTGATACTCCGGTTGAGATAGGGAATGGAACTAAAATCTGGCACTTCTGCCACGTCATGTCCGGTGCAAAGATTGGGGAACGTTGTTCCTTCGGGCAAAATGTTTTTGTCGGTTCAAAAGTAGTGATCGGAAATAATGTAAAAGTACAAAATAATGTTTCCATTTATGATAATGTGTATTTGGAAGATGATGTTTTCTGCGGGCCCTCCATGGTTTTCACCAATGTTGTGAATCCGCGCAGTCATATTATCAGAAAAGATGAGTATAAAGATACGCTGGTGAAACGGGGTGCCTCTATCGGTGCGAATGCTACGGTAGTTTGTGGCGTAACTCTGGGTGAATTTTGCTTTATCGGTGCCGGAGCGGTTATCGTGAAGGATGTTCCACCCTATGCACTCATGGTAGGAATTCCGGCAAAAGTAGTGGGTTGGATGTGTCATTGTGGAATCCGCTTGAAGCTTCCGGCAAGTTATGGGGAGAGTATGCAGGCGGCCTGCAGCAATTGCGGCTCCCGTTATGAACTGCAACCGGATGGAAATTTGAACGTGCTTGAAGAAAAAATGCCATAATCCGGTATCGAATCCATGTTATTCAAGAGATTTTTTGCTGTTTTTGAGATTAGCCGACCAATCAATGTACTGATCGCCATGCTTTCAATTCTGGTGGCAGTGATAATTACCGGTTCGGTTCAACCCTTTTATAAAGTTATTTTAGCCTGTATATCCGGTGGCATCATCATGGCCGGCTCTAACACCATCAATGACTATTTCGATCTGGATATTGATCGGGTGAATCGTCCCGGGCGTCCACTGGTGAAGGGAAATATTACGCCACAGCAGGCATTTATTGTTTCCTGTCTGGAATTCGGTGTGGGATGCATTCTGGCTATCTGGATTAATTTGTCCGCTTTCGTGATTGCCCTGGTGGTCTCCGGGATTATCATTCTGTATTCATACAGACTCAAACGTATGCCCCTGCTGGGCAATTTGGCAGTGAGTTTTTCTACTGCCATGGCTTTTGTCTACGGGGGAGTGGCAGTAAATCGGATAACAGAAACTTTTGTTCCGGCTGTCCTGGCATTCTTCTTTCACCTTGGAAGGGAAATTATTAAAGATCTGCAGGACCGTGAAGGTGATTCGATTGGTCTGGCGCATACGTTTCCACTGTTGTATGGTGAAATGGCAGCATTAAAACTGACCACCGCTATATTTTTATTGCTGGGAATTATTTTACCTTTGCCATTTTTGTTCAACTGGTACAATGGTATTTATCTAGGTGTGACAATTGCCGGTATTTATCCGGTGTTGTTTTATGTCACCTATAGTATGTGGAAAAACCGGGCTCCCAAAAATCTGGGATTTCTCAGTAATTTATTAAAAGTCGACATGCTGGTGGGATTACTGGCTATTTATTTAGGGTAAAATAATACGAAGCATAGAGATCACTTCGCTGCTGGTGGGTAGACCAGGGAATAAAGAAGACAAAGAGTGCTGCATATCCTGCCTGACGCAGGCAGGGAAAAATTGAACATCGAATACAGAATACTGAAATATGAATTATGAATGTTGACCGGCGAGTGATATCAGGTGTAGCAGTGAATCTTGAATATCGATACAGTTCAGAAGACTCTTTTTTGTGAGAAAGATGGTCAGTATCAAATGAATATCACTAATTTATGGATGATTGATCACGCCGATACACTTTTGATTTTCTCACTTCATCCTTTTATAAGCTTTATTCACACAATATCAAAGAATAGATACCATTTATACCTTTTACCTTATTTGTATAGTTCTTTTCTCTAACCGAGGAAATCCGATATGAAATTCATTACCCTTTTATGCGATCTTGAACACAAAAAAATTGTACTGGCCAGTCAATCTCCACGGCGGATAGAATTGTTGCGCTCTGTGGGTCTGGAATTCGAGATTTATCCACCGCGCATTGAGGAAAAGTCATTACCCGGTTTTTCTCCGGAGGACCATGTATGCCATGTTGCCAGTGAAAAGGCACACTGGGTTGCGAAACATGTAAACTATGATATGATTATTGCGGCCGATACCATTGTGACCCTGGATGGACATATTTTCGAAAAACCGTCAGGTCATCGTCAGGCAGAACAGATGTTAAAAGAGCTGAGTGACCGCACCCATGATGTGATCACCGGATTTTGTCTGCTAACCCCCGAGGAAAAGGTGATTGATTATGAGAAAACCCGGGTGACCTTTTATAAACTCTCCGATTCTGAAATTGAAATGTATCTGAATTCAGATGAACCATTTGATAAAGCCGGTGCCTATGGTATTCAGGGTTTTGCTTCCCTGTTTATCCGGCAGCTTGAAGGGTGCTACTTTAATGTGGTTGGTTTTCCACTGGGGAAATTTTATCAGCATCTGAAAAAATTGGATATATAAATCAAATCGCCCCCATTTTGCGATAGGGGCGATATAAATTATTGGTGATCTTGCTAGAGTGTTGTAAGAACAGGATAAACCCGAAAATCTGAAAAACCTGGCAATCAAATCAATTTATCCTGTCGAGCCTTCTGAATTCTTTTCGGATTGAATTACCCTTCAGAAGGTTACCCTATTTCATCAAAATCATTTTACGTGTATTCACAAATTGTTTTTCGTTACCGGAAATGGGATTTGCCTCCAGACGATAGATGTATATTCCACTGGCAACGGGCCTGCCGGTATCGTCCCGGCCATCCCAGATCATGGACTGAAATCCGGCTTCCTGTCTGCTGTTTACCAGAGTCCGAATTTCCTGACCCAGCAAATTGAATAGGGTTAACCTGACGTTCGACGGCTGATTCAGACCATAGCGAATTGTGGTGGTCGGATTAAAGGGATTAGGATAATTCTGATACAATTGATAGTTCCGGGGTATTTCCTGAATACCGGAAATGCCAGTCAGGATGCTATCGACTTTCATGTGTATCGGAATAAGCCGGTGTGGTGCCTGCGGATCGTTGCTGAAAATTTCTACGCCGGCCCAGAAATCTCCCAATGGGAAGTTTTTGCTGTTTAGACTCACAGTCATATCCATCTGAGATCCCGGTGCCACTGTACCGCCCACCGGATTCAGAGAGATCCAGGATCGTTTGGTGATCAGAATCGCCATATTGTTATGCAAATACGGTTCATTATAGGCAATATGAAATCCATCATTGGCACTATGATTCTGCATCCCAACTGTATAGGCATCCTCTAAATTGGTTAGTGTCTCATACTGCAACACAAAATTGCCGTTTTTAAAAACAAGCAGCTGAAAGGTATAAGGTCCATAACCGGTCACCGTGTACAAATTTTCCCACTGGACAATAAATCGGGTGGTATCCTGCAGATAGTACACCCGGCTGTCACTTTGCATAATAAGATTGTCCCATAATGCAGCGATGAGGGCTCGGGGCGCCAGATTACTGGGAAGCTGGGTGTTGTTGTAACTGACTGAAAAAGTGTTAAAACTGATCCAGCCGTTATTGCAAACGCGTAGTGTAGAATAATCCTCCCCGTAGAAAGATACTGTGAATCCTAATGGAATGGCATTACTGGTGCTGTTAAGTCCGCTTAATGGTATAAGTGTCCCGGCGCCAGTCCCCAGTTCTATCCAGTCGTATTGCGGTCCTCCGGATTCGTCGCTGTCAATCCAGATATGCCCATAACTGTCATTTCCGCCGGCACCTTCCGGGAGTATTAGGGTCGGTTGGTAATTACCGATCTGAGCAGTAAAAATCAACTCGCCAGCTCCATGGTTACTGATGGTCAGTGGAATATCAATAGAGTCATTCTGTTTAAGCTGGGCGACCAGACTGTCCGGAGACAGACTTATAGCGGGCGCATAAATTCCCGTTCCTTCGAGGGAGATCTTCTGATTATAATTAACCGGATCATTATTAAAAATAGTGAGTGTATCCGTAAAATGAAGGGTATCGTTCGGTTGAAACTTGATGTGAACGGTTTGCTGTGCACCGGGCAGGAGCTGTAAACTGGCCTCCTCAATCCAAAAATAAGGTGATTGAGTATTAAAATTTCCGATCACCAAGGTATCCATTCCG
>CP070707.1:2150255-2154361 GCA_020350205.1 bacterium | reverse complement strand
GTACAACTGGCGTCCAGCTGATATTCCCATACTCCCTGTTCATCGCGTTGCATGAGATACGGCTTGCCCTGAATATCAGAAAAGTGTTCAAATAGGACTAATTTCACCCACTTAGCTCGCGGTGCAAATAATCGGAAATTAACGCCACTTGGTAAAGTCTCATATCCCAGTAATTTCTCGGAATACAAAGAATCGAGAATACCATCCGGGATGAGAAATTGATCGGGATTTTCCAGGACTGAGACGTAATAATGCTGTTGAAGCGAAAGTTCAACTTCGGTAAATATCTTCAATATTTTATTTTCTGATTCTATTTTACTGATTTTATTGTTCGGAATTATTTTTACATCATTTATTTCTACATTCGGGACGGTTCCAGAATACTGTATTTCAATATAATGGGGGCCTTGAATTTTTGCGCTTTTGATTGGGGAAAATGAACTTCCATGAATGGTAATCAAGCCCAGTGAAAGGTTGATAAAATAAAGGAACAAAATTTTCATTTCAGCTCCGATTTTAATCTCTCTCTAAATTATTGATCCACTGCTTTGAAATGAAAGCGAAATTGCATTTTGTTTATGGGTATAATTCTGCTTATTTTTATCAGTAGACATTTTAAATTTAGTTTAGGGAAAACTAATTGTTCGAATTGACTGTCATCGTTATTTCTTTTCTGCTTACTTTTTATTTTTCCGGAACCGAGACCGCCTTTATTTCGGTAAACCGTGTCCGTATTGAGCTTTGGAGACGCAAAAAGATACATTCTGCTGAAATCATAGCAGGATTTCTCAGGCAGCCGGAGAAATTCATTTATACGACACTTATCGGTAATAATTTTGCAAATGTGGCCTTTGCATCCTTTGCGACTCTTTATTTTCATCGCTATATAAGTGAAACGTTGACCTGGTTTCTGATCACCTCCATAACAATCCTGTGGGGAGAAATAATACCCAAAACTTTATTCCGTAGCCTGGCCGATTGGTTTATACGCAAAATTGCGCCTATTCTTTTGTTATTTTATTATCTGTTTCAACCTATAATCTGGGTCGTTGGACTTATCAGCAGAATGATTCTGAAACTTTTTCATCACTCTTCGGATGAACTGACCGACTTTTTTTCAAAACGGGATGTGGAAATTTTAATCAAGGAAAGCCAAAATTATGTCAGTTTGGAAGAGAAAGAAAACCTGATTCTAACCCGATTACTGGATTTGAAACAGCTTCACATCCGGGATGCCATGATCCCCCGTACGGAGATTGAAGCAATCGAAGAAAATGCTGCAATCATCGATCTGATTAACATATTCAAAAAAACAGGATTAACCAAAATACCGGTTTACAGAAAAAATCTGGATGACATTATCGGCGTGGTTTATCTAAAAGATCTATTTCTTCAACCTGAATCAATAAAAAGTATTGTACGTGAGGTTATGTTTGTCCCGGAAACGAAACGAAGTCTATCGTTATTACGGGATTTCAAAAAGGAAAATGCATCGATCGCAATTGTGATCGATGAATACGGGGGGACAGCCGGTTTAGTCACCACAGAGGACCTGATAGAAGAATTGGTGGGCGAGATTATTGATGAATATGATGCTGCTGAAATCCATGTCCGGAAGATGGAAGATAAAATATTCAGTGTAAACGCTCGAATCGAACCGGAAGATTTAAAAGAGGAAATCGGTGTTGATCTGCCGGAAGGCGATTATGATACCCTGGCAGGATTTATTCTTAACTATCTGGGGCACATCCCCAAACGGGAAGAAACCTTTGAATATAACGGTATTAAATTTGTAATCACCCGAGCCACCCGCCGCAAAGTAGACTGGGTTCGTATTATTTTGCCTTAAATCCTAACTTTACCCAGACAGTTATAATTAAAATGTTGGATGGCCTTACTTGATTCAAATTTGAATCAGTCCTGAACAGGGGCAAGGTGAAACAGCTCACACGGAATTGTTCAGAATATCCCTGATGGTTTTTTCCAGTTTGTTCAGACTATAAGGTTTGGGGAGGAAGTGATAATTATTCTGTTTGTTTTTTTTCCCGATTGATACACGGGTATCGGTAAATCCTGAACATAACAGGATTTTAATATCCGGTCTGAGCTCACGCAAAGTATCGGCAAGTTGCTCACCATTCATTTCAGGCATTACAATGTCCGATATGACCAGATCGATTTTATGGAGCAGAGATTCTTTTTTTACCCGATCCAGTGCAATTTTACCATTCTCTGCTTCGATTACCTGATATCCTAGTGTTGTTAGAGCTTGGACCATGAGTTCTCTTACGTTGTGATCATCTTCTACATAAAGAATCATTTCGGAGCGGGGTTCGAATCGTGCCTCGCTTTCCATCTTTATCTCTTTTTTCTGCACTCCCAAAGTAACGGGCCAATAGATATTAAAGGTCGTTCCCTGGCCGGGTTCGCTTTCCACATGCAGATTTCCGTTATTCTGTTTCACAATTCCATAGACGGTTGCCAGTCCCAGACCGGTTCCTTCGCCTTCTTTTCTGGTTGAAAAAAATGGCTCGAAAATATTTTGTTTAGTCTCTTTATCCATTCCGATACCATTATCCTGTATAGTCAGCAGAATAAATTTCCCCTGGATGGGCTCCGACCCACCTTGCCCGTTATCTTTCCCTAAATTTACTTCGGTGGTGATTACACGAATGACTTTTTCTTCTTTCTTTTCAGCCATTTGTTTCACTGCCTGATTGGCATTTACGATGAGATTTACCAGAATTTGCTGGATCTGAGCCGGGTCAGCTTTAATGCAGGAAATCCCTTGTTTCAAATTAAATTCAAAATGAATGTCCTCTGCAATTAATCGAACCAGCATTCCTTTTAATTCATTAATGATATCATTTATATTGATGGTTATGGGCTCGATCATCTGTTTACGACTGAAAGCCAACAGCTGGTGAATGAGATCTTCAGCTCTTTTAACGCCTTTTAGGATATTTTTTAGATTGTCAAAATGGGGATGGGCCTCATCCAAATCCATTTTGATTAGTTCAGTATATCCACTGATTATGGTAAGAATGTTATTAAAGTCGTGGGCCACCCCTCCGGCAAGCAGTCCGACAGATTCCATTTTCTTGGCCTGGAAAAGCTGTTCTTCCAGCTGTTTTCTATAGGTAATATCTCTTAATATTCCCTGATAAGCTATAATGTTACCATTCTCATCTCGCAAGGCGGTCGCCGTTTCAGAAACAATAAGCTTTTGACCCTTCTTATTCTTGAGGACTAATTCAAAATCATTAACGT
The DNA here is from genome assembly GCA_020350205.1 of bacterium. GTDB lineage: Bacteria > Calditrichota > Calditrichia > RBG-13-44-9 > RBG-13-44-9 > RQOF01. The sequence continues at coordinate 2,151,091 of CP070707.1, read as the reverse complement.
GTCCCTTGGATTCCATCAGTTCAGTGAAGCGAATTCGATCTTCCGGATTATAATAGAGATCTTTTTTAATATTAAGCCGCAATACTTCGGAAACAGTCTCGTATCCAAACAGTTTTGCCCCGGCCGGATTCATTTCTAAGAATCGTCCATCCGGGGTTGAAATGAATACGACATCATCGATGTCTGCAAAAAGATTGCGGTATTTTTGTTCCAGCATCACAGCTGCTTTAGCGGTATTTCTCCGCTTGAGGGCCGCTGCAATGTAGTTTCCGGTGCTTCGAAGCAGCGTGTTGGTTTCTTCTGAAAAACTCCTTTCACCTTGAACGGCATCTACTCCGATCAGACCGATAGTACTGGAGTTAATGCAGAGTGGACATATATAAAATGACCGGGTGTTTTCCACCTCCATGATCGCCCGAATGGTATTAGCTCGTTTTGGTAATTCTTCAACTGAGGCCACTTTTACCGACATATTTTTTAATATGGGTTGAATAAGCCAAGAAAAATCCTCACAATCTACCCGCTCATGTTGAGGTATTTTCTCTTTATATCCGTTGGAAGCTACCTGGTGAGTAAGTAAAAGACGGCTATTCTGTTCATCAAAAAGATAAATATAGCAGCGGTCTGCCTTGACAATTTCGGAAAGCTTGCTCAGCGTTTTTGCGATGAGCCGATCCACCTCTTCCGGCATGGCCAGGATAAAGGATAATACCAGTTCCTTCATAAATTGTGTATGCACACTATTGCTATTGTTGTTCATCTCTTAACACTTCGTATATCAATATCGCTGGCGAATAAATTAGCCCTTCACATTTTTTGTAATCGATATCTTTATT
>CP070707.1:2144126-2150155 GCA_020350205.1 bacterium | reverse complement strand
GGGATGTCAGCATGGCCAGGCTTCCGGAAGTAGAGGCTTTTGCCAAAGGCGGATCGGCCCGAGTTCAGCGATAGGAATTTGCACGAGGAAACCTAGGCTTTAAAAATGAATAAAATTTGGAACTCAAGAATGTTTTTCATTCAAATTTAAAATTATTCTCAGAAGTCTTTCTTAAGTCAGTATTCGAAAAGGAGCATAAAATGAAACCCCTAACGTATTTTGGAACCTTTTTGTTGGGCGTTATGTTGTCTTGCAGTTCCACATCTGATATTCCGCAGGAGATACTTAAGGAATATCCCTCTACAATGATAATATTTGCAGAAAATGAAACTGATCTGAGCCGGAAGGATGAAGTGGTAACTATTGATTTCGAGGAAATTGGATCTAAATATGCTGATTTCAATCCACAAGCATTTGTGGTATTTGATGGTTCAATGGAAATTCCCTCCCATTTCTGGAGTGAAAAGGCTGATAGACAACAAGATAAACTTACTTTTGTGGCTGATTTTGGGCCCGTTGAGAAAAAACAATTTGTCATCTGTTACTCTATCACCGGAGAGAAAAAACGTTCTTATCCCATGAGGACTCAGGCAGAACTTTCTTATAAATTTGGCGGTGAATTTAGAAAGAATCAGAAAGGGCGCTTTGAATACATGGGTGGTCAGTTTAAGAATATGAGTTATTTGCGTGTCCCCCCCGAGCACACTGATCATTCATTCTACATTCGCTATGAAGGGCCGGGCTGGGAATCAGACAAAGTCGGCTATCGTTTTTATCTGGACTGGCGAAATGCCATCGATATCTTTGGGAAAATAGTTCCGGATATGGTGCTCCAGAAGGTGGGGCAGGATGGATTTGATTCATATCATGAAATGTCAGATTGGGGGATGGATATTTTAAAAGTGGGCGATGCCCTCGGTGTCGGTGGAATAGGAATGTGGGTAGAGGGTTTGGTCAACAGAGTTTCTGAAACCGATAGTATAACTTGCGAAATTCTGGCCAGTGGTCCAATCCATTCTCAAATTCACACAAATTATTATGGATGGGAGGTTAACGGGAAAAAGTATGACCTGGTTTCCGATCTTTCAATTGAAGCAGGGAGTCGGCTGACCCGGCACGATATCAGGATTTCAGGTGAGCCTCTCAACTTATGCACTGGGATTGTAAAACATGCTGACATTTCACGGATTGAATATTCATCTGACGCTACAGAATGGGAGTATCTGGCAACCTATGGTAACCAGAGCCTGGCCGGAGATCAGTTGGGAATGGCAATATTTTATAAAAAACAAGACTTAATAGACACCACTGAAGATCAAAATAATTTTGTGGTGGTATTAAAACCGGCTGATGGAAAAGTACAGTACTACTTCCTGGCAGCCTGGGAGAAAGAATATCAGGGAATACAATCAGAGATGCAATTTAAAGAATATCTTGAAACAGTCAGGCAAAAATTAAATTACCCGATAAAGATTGCGCTGTAACTTAAATGTGTGTGCGGAATAAGGAGCATGATATGAAAATTAGATATTTAGCCGATCAGGTTCGGTATCAAACTATGGACACCGACGAATTTCGTCAGACCTTTCTGGTGGAAGATTTATTTCAAAAGAATAAGTTAGTCCTATATTACACTGAAACTGACCGGGCGATAGTGGGATCAGCAGTTCCTGTTAAGAAGGAGCTCTCCTTACCCGGAGGGAAAGAACTGGCGTCGGATTTTTTTGCGCAACGGAGAGAGGTAGGCGTTATCAATATTGGAAGTGCAGGCTCCGTAAAGGTGGATGGCAAGGTATACAAACTGGCAAATCGGGATGCATTGTATATTGGCAGAGGCGCCCGCAAAATAACATTTGTATCGCAGGATGAAAAAAAACCAGCAAAATATTACATTCTTAGTTATCCTGCTCATAAATCTCTGCCCAACTGTAAAGTTGCTCAGAAAGAAGCTGAAGCTGTACATCTGGGAAATCAGGAGATGGCGAATAAAAGGACCATCTACAAATATATCAGACCACCGCAGGTGGAAAGTTGTCAACTGGTAATGGGATTGACGACACTTGAGAACGGAAACGTCTGGAATACCATGAGTCCTCATACTCATGAACGGCGAACCGAGATTTATATGTATTTCGACCTGGGCAAACAAATTCTTTTCCATTTTATGGGAAAACCGGAGCAAACCCGTCATCTGGTGGTGCGGGAGGGACAGGCGGTGATTTCTCCCAGCTGGTCCATTCATGCCGGGGCCGGAACTTGTGCCTATTCGTTCATATGGGGCATGGGAGGTGAAAATCAGGAATTCGATGACATGGACGGCGTTAATTTTGAAAGAATTAATTAGTTTTGGTCAAAGGAGGGCTGCATGATCCTGGAAAAATTTAAGCTCGACGGAAAGGTAGCCATTGTGACCGGTGCCTCCAAGGGTCTGGGTCAGGGCATTGCGGTAGGTCTGGCTGAGGCAGGCGCTGATATCATTGCGGTGGATCGAAATGATCAAAATCAGACTCGGAAAAGAATTGAAAAACTGGGTCGAAAATGCTATACGTTGAAGGTGGATTTGAGTAATCGAAACGCACTCAGAGAAATTCCGCCAACGGCACTGTCCCACTTCGGTCGCATTGATATCTTGGTGAATAATGCCGGCATTATACGCCGGGCACCCCTGGTCGATTTTATGGAGAAAGATTGGGATGAGGTCATTCAGGTGAATCTGACCGCCCTTTTTCTGTTGAGTCAAATAGTTGCAAAAATTTTCATCAAACAGAAACAGGGAGGGAAAATTATTAATATCGCTTCAATGTTATCTTTTCAGGGAGGAATTCTGGTACCATCCTATACGGCCTCCAAGAGTGCCGTTATGGGATTAACCCGTTTACTGGCGAATGAACTTGCTCCACATAAAATAAATGTGAACGCTATTGCGCCAGGATACATGGCGACGGATAATACCAAAGCTTTGCGAGAAGATCCGGCCCGAAACAAAGCCATACTGGATCGGATTCCTGCAGGTCGCTGGGGCAGGCCGGAGGATTTGCAGGGTATAGCAGTCTTCCTGGCTTCAGAGGCTTCCGCCTATATGAATGGATACACCATAGCAGTGGATGGCGGTTGGTTGTCACGTTAAAAATGGAAGAAGGGGCAGGGAAAAAGGTAAAAGTCTAAGAAATAAAGTCATATTTTGAATGAAAACAGCATCCCAAATCCGGAAGTCAGGTCGGGGAAAGACGGTCTGAAAAAAATCTGCCTTCTTTTGGGGGCGATAAAGGTAGGGTAAAAAAATGTCTTTAAAAATCAAAAATTCATCAGATTGTAAGTTAGATCTGTTGTCCCTGGGTGAGGTCATGTTACGTCTTGATCCGGGTGAAGAAAGAATTCATACCGCCCGGTCATTCAGAGTGTGGGAAGGGGGAGGGGAGTATAATGTTGCCCGCGGACTCCGGCGCTGCTTTGGGATGCGGACAGCAGTGGTAACTGCCTTGGTTGATAATCCGGTTGGTCGGTTGATAGAAGACTTTATCTTGCAGGGGGGAGTAGATAGCTCGTTGGTTAAGTGGGTCCCTTTCGACGGTATTGGGAAAATTGTACGCAATGGTTTGAATTTTACTGAACGTGGCTACGGAATCCGGGGAGCGGTGGGTTGCTCCGATCGGGGACATTCAGCCGCCTCACAATTAAAAAAAGGGGACGTTGACTGGGAAACGATTTTTGGTCAAATGGGGGTTCGCTGGTTTCACACCGGTGGGATTTTTGCTGCATTGTCAGAAAGTACCCCGGAAGTCATCCTGGAAGCAATGCTCTATGCAAAAGCGAATGGTGTGATAATTTCGTACGATCTCAATTATCGACCCTCGTTATGGAAATCTATTGGTGGGAAAGAGAGAGCACGGGAAGTCAATCAGGCTATTGCGCCGCAGGTGGATGTGATGATCGGAAATGAAGAAGACTTTTCAGCCTGCCTGGGATTTGAGATTGAAGGGGTGGATGCAAACCTGAGCCAGCTGGATGTCTCCAAATTTAAACGTATGATAGAAAAGGCCGTAAAAACTTATCCGAATTTTAAAGCGGTTGCGACTACCCTGAGAGAGGTTAAAACAGCTACCGTGAATGACTGGGGGGCGGTCTGTTGGTATCAGGATAAGTTTCATGAAGCTGTTCATCGCCCTGATCTGGAAATTTTAGACCGGGTGGGAGGGGGAGACAGTTTTGCTTCCGGATTGATCTATGGTTTTATGAACACCGGCGATGCCCAGAAGGCAGTAAATTATGGGGCGGCTCATGGTGCGCTTGCCATGACAACACCCGGCGATACCTCCATGGTAACTTTAAAAGAGGTTGAAAAACTAATGGGCGGTGGGTCGGCACGGGTGGAGCGGTGAAAAACAGGCATAGAAAAAGGAATAAAGAATAACGAATTATGAATAGTGAACAATGATTAAGGATCAAGGATTTTGGGTTTAGGATATGGATTACTACAAACGGGAAAGCAAAATCGATAGGGGAGAGGTTCCGGATTGCAGGATTAATTTAGATTTATGGGTGCTCAATTAATTTCAGGACGTGAATGATTGGTTAAAAAATCCCCCCTTGAGGCCTGCCTGCAGCAGGCAGGGAGGACAGGGGAGTGTAAAAAAAGAAGGAACAACTGATGGATAATCTTTATAAATTATTTGAGAAAATTAAAATTATCCCGGTAGTTACTATTGAGAATTCAGAAGATGCGGAACCTCTTGCGGAGGCGTTGATTACCGGAGGTCTGCCCTGTGCCGAGATTACCTTTAGAACGGATGCTGCGGCGGAAGTTATTCGTGGGTTATCTGGTCGCAAAGATATCCTGATTGGTGCCGGATCGGTTCTCCACACTGAACAGGCAAAACTTGCCCTGGATTGTGGTGCGAAATTTGTCGTATCGCCCGGTTTCAATCCCAAAGTAGTTCAATATTGTGAACAGCAAAAACTTCCGGTAACTCCGGGAGTCTGCACACCCTCGGAGTTTACACTGGCCTTGGAGTATGGCCTTTCTATTCTAAAATTTTTTCCTGCTGAGGCACTCGGTGGATTATCCACCCTGAAAGCCATGAGTGCGCCTTTTCCCATGCTCAAATTTATTCCCACCGGCGGTATCTCTCCTGAAAATATAACGAATTATTTAAAATGTAAACAGGTATTGGCTTGCGGGGGTAGCTGGATGGTTAAAAAAGAGCTGTTAAGAGAAAAAAAATTTCGCCAGATTTTGCAGTTGGTTAAAGAAGCAGTTGATTTGGTGAGTCAATTGAAACCGTTATAAGAATTACGTACGGGCTTTTTTGGTTTGATCCGTATCGAAGGGAACACACTGTGGAGTCGGGAAGTTTTCCCACCTTTTTTCAATGATTCTGAAACTATGACCCTGATACATTTTCTTTGCTAATTTTATTATAGATTAGTAATTCAGTATTATATGCCGTCTTATCAATTCCGGTCACTCTAAACAACAGTTCAAAGTATTGGGGGACATTCCCATATTTCTCCGTAAACTTATTTTCCAGTTCAAAAACAGTACCAGGGTTTGTCAGATAGTTGGCAATCTCCGGTGCACCCAAAGAATGGTATGATGCGATTATAAAAATAGAATTATTTGCCGGTCCGGGTAGTTTCAGGGCTAGAATGAGATCTTCATTAGGCCCGGCAGAGTGTAAGTTCGTATTAAATTCTTCTGTAATATTACTTTCTGGTCGTGTATATCTTACAATATGAGGAGAGATCTCAAAATCGAAATTTGATTTCGAAAGGGTATATTTGAGAATATAAAGCGTTTTTATACTTCCAATAAAAATAATATTATATTCATCCAAAATTTGAGGGCTCAACGCGGATGACTTCCTGAGAATCGGTTTCTGATTATTCGAATAGAAAAGTGAAAGAATTGGGGGCAAACTCCAAATGCTATGGTAAGGGAAGTACGGCTCATCGGCCGGCTGGATATTTCTATCTGGGTATTGTGATTTATATTTTTCAAGGTCTTCCAGGGAATTAATCTTGCCATCCCG
>CP070707.1:2134585-2144026 GCA_020350205.1 bacterium | reverse complement strand
TTCTTCCGATATTTGCCAGCCATCTTTAAATTCAGCAATTGACTGTGCCTCAAAGAGATGCCACTTTGTTACTGTCGAAACAATTTTTTCCTCTTTCTGTAATGTAAACAGGGCGTTTTCTGAAGAAAATTGCTGTCCGTACAGACACATACTGGCCATGGCAAGATAGATTACACTGATTGCATTCAGATTTAGTTTTCTCATTGAAATTCCTCAAGCAAATTTCTTATAAATTATTAATGTATCATGGGAAGAAAAAGATTCCAATTTAATATTTCAATTTTATCCAGTTAGTTATTAGAATTTTAAAATCCGACCCCACAAAAAAGTTGGGTAGGTTTAAACGCTGTCCTCATAAATCAGGCAAATTATTTATTGATTTTGCGGTATCGTTTTGTTTATTATTTTTCTTTAACAAAAAAGAAGCAGGAATCCGTCATGAATGCGACCATTATCAAAAAACTTCAGGAAATTGTAGGCAGAGATAAGGTATTAAACAGCCAGGAAGACCGGATTGCATATGCCTATGACGGCACTCAGCTTCTCTCCCAGTCTCCGGAGGCGATCGTTATTCCGGCAGGGCCCGAAGACATCTCAAGAATTCTTGAGCTGGCAAATCAGGAAAAATTTCAGGTCGTTCCCAGGGGATCCGGAACAGGTCTCAGCGGTGGCTCAATCCCCGCCGAGAATTCGATTATTCTCCTTACCAATCATTGGAATAAAATTCTGGAAATAGACCAGGAAAACCTCACTGCCTGGGTGGAACCAGGTGTAATCACCGGTAAAATTCACGAGACTGTAGAAAAGATGGGATTGTTTTATCCGCCGGATCCCGGTAGTATGAGTATCTGTACTATTGGCGGGAATGTCGCGGAAAATGCCGGCGGGTTGCGCGGACTTAAATACGGGGTTACCAAAGACTATGTCATGGGAATTGAAGTGATCTTACCCAATGGTGAAATTGCCAGGTTTGGGGGAAAGAATGTCAAGGATGTTGCCGGATACAACCTGAAAGATGTTTTTGTGGGTTCCGAAGGCACCCTGGGAATTTTTTCCAAGATTTTACTAAAGCTGGTACCCAAACCGCAAGCTACCAAGACCATGCTGGCGCTTTTCAATGCTATCGATCACGCAGCTCGAACGGTATCCGATATTATCGCTGCGCATATTATTCCGGCCACCCTGGAATTTCTGGATCAGATCACTATTCAAAGTGTAGAAGAATTCGCAAAAATAGGACTCCCCGTAAATAGTAAAGCCCTGCTGCTCATTGAGGTTGATGGCCATGCGGCTCAGGTAGAGGAAGAAGCCCAGAAAATTATTCAGATTTGCAAGAATAATGACGCCTTCAGAATTCAGATTGCACGTGATGATGAAGAGGCAATCCGTTTAAAGACTGCCCGCCGGTCGGCATTTTCAGCGCTGGCACGGGTGAAACCAACTACTATTCTGGAAGATGCCACGGTACCCCGCAGCCAGGTGGCTCCGCTGGTGGTCAAGATTCAGGAAATTGCCCAAAAATATAATGTGATGATCGGTAATTTTGGACACGCCGGGGATGGTAATCTGCATCCTACCGGTTTGACTGACGAAAGAGATCATGATGAAATTTCCCGGGTTGAGAAAGCCTTTGAGGAGATATTTCGCATTACCATGGAAATGGGGGGCACGATAACCGGTGAGCATGGGGTTGGCATCGCCAAAAAATCATTCCTGAAGGAGTGGATGGATCCGGGTGCCTTCAGAATGATGCAAACCTTTAAAACCATGTTTGATCCTAATAACATATTAAATCCAGGAAAAATCTTTGATATAACTCCGAAATGTGAAGGGAAATTACCGCATTAACTTATTCACACACTGGAATCGAAATGCTCCAGCGAAACTGATTCAACTTCCGGGTATAGATAATTGATAACTTTTACTATTTTTAATTCTATTCATACATGACCCAAAATAAGAACTCAAAGCCACACCTTAAGCACTTTCACGATGTCGAGATTCCCGATGATGATATTTTAACGCAATGCATGCACTGCGGTCTCTGTTTGCCGGTTTGTCCCACTTATACTCTCACCGGGATGGAACGTTCTTCTCCCCGGGGAAGAATCCGACTTATCAAAGAAGTAGCTGCCGGGCACCTGGAGATCAGTAAAACTTTTATCGAGGAAATGTATTTTTGTCTGGATTGTCAGGCTTGCGTCACAGTCTGTCCGGCAGGAGTAAAATACGGTCAGCTGGTGGAAGCTGCCAGATCTCAAATCTTCGAATCCGGCAAGGAGCGCGGTTTATGGCTTAAAAAATTCTTTTTTCGTTCCGTATTTACCTCGTTCGGACGCTTGAAATTACTCGCCCGATTTGTTCGGTTTTATCAGAAAATTATTGAACCCCTGTTACATAAATCAGGTATTTACAAACTTCTCCCTCGGCGTATACGTTCGATGCAGGAGCTGGCACCGCGGATTTCCGCCAGATTTTTTGATGATTATATTCCTGAACGGAGTATGCCTCAGGATCAGGTTCGGTACAGGGTAGGCATGCTGACCGGCTGCCTGATGAACATCATGTTTGCCGATATTAACGCCGATACAGTGGAAGTTCTCCAGGTTAATGATTGTGAAGTAATTACTCCAAAATCCCAGGTCTGTTGCGGTTCTCTTGCAGCCCACAACGGAGATTTTGAAATTGCCAAAACACTGGCCCGGCAAAACATCGATATCTTCTTCAACCTGAAACTGGATGCAATCGTTATCAATTCCGCCGGTTGCAGTGCTTTTATGAAAGAATACGGCCAACTCCTTGCAAATGATATTGAATATAGCGAAAAAGCGGCAAAAATCAGCGAAATAACGCTGGATGTGAGCGAATTTTTGTTAAAACATAAGTTTAAAAAACCCAGCCATCCTTTTGCCAGAAGGGTGACCTACCATGATGCCTGCCACTTAATCCACACTCAGGGCATCAGTCAGCAACCCCGGCAATTACTGGAACTGATACCTGGCGTTGTACTCATCGAGCTGGATGAGGCCAGCTGGTGTTGCGGAAGTGCGGGGATTTATAATTTAACGCGGTATGAAGATTCTATGAGAATTCTGGATCGAAAAATTGAAAATATTAAAAAGACTGGCGCAGACATCGTGGTTACCGGCAATCCGGGATGCATGGGACAACTTTCCTATGGTCTGAGAAGAGCCAATCTGGCGATTCAGGTTCTGCATCCTATCACCCTGCTGAATCAAGCCTACAAAAACTCCCAAAGCCAGTAATACAGTATTATAACACAATACCCTATAAAGTATTCGGCAATCAGATTCTAAGTTTCCGGAGGGAATGTGAATTTTATACCGGCTTATTGAGTGAAGATTTTATATAATTTATAGAAGATCTTTCGCTGCGCTCAGGATGACAAACAAACACAACCATATCTTTCTTGACATCCAATAATCAGAAAAAATGATACAACGGCCGTGGGATAAAGGTAAAATCTCTTAGAATCTGATACAGGATAGCGAAAGTAAATTCTTGCAAGGAAAAGCATCAGATTTAGTCAGTATATTAGGTTGGTTAGCTTTTCCTCTGAATTAGTAATAATACCAAATAGTGCGATAGTCATCTACCTGCTCACCACGTTTTTTTAATTCAGCCAGATAATCGTAGATTGGTACATCAATGTAATTGTATGGAGGCATGGCAGCAATGTTCTTCTCCCAGGGATGAAACTCATATACCCGTGCTCCATCCGCGAGAATCATGACCAGTCGTCGGTCCAATGCGGATCGCAGATAATTTTTTCCAAGTTTTGGCAGATTAAAAATTGGTTCATCGGTACGGTCTAAACCAGGTAATAGTCGTGTTTCTTCCTTTCTTTCCTGTAAAATCCGGGCAATGGGAACCATATAACTGGCGGTTTCCTCTTTACCTTTCATGTTGAAGGTATAATAGGGATCTACGCCAATGCTCTTCAGGTCCCGGCGAAGTTTGGCAAGTTCAAACCTCCTTGAATTTTCGATGGTATACACCTGTTGATTGTAAACACTTATACCTTTGGAGCGTAATTTTTGAACGGCATTCAGCGCGTCGGGTGTGATCTCATAAGAGTGCTCGAAGTGAGTGACGATGGCAATTTCCAGCTTAGGTGGGTTCTGGAAACCAGCCAGCATGTTAACCAGCTTATCCGTAATCCTCATGGGTAATACAACCGGTGTCCGGCTGCCAATCCTTATCCGGTAGACCTGCTTTTTTCTGGAGAGAATTTCCAATATTCGCTGTAGTTGCTCGTCTTTCATAACCAGAGGATCTCCTCCGGTAAGCAATACATCACCCACAACCTTATGCTCATCTAACCAGGCAAGAGCCTCATCCACCTTTTTCCGGGAAGCCATAGCCCGGGGCTCCAGAACACACTCGATTTCCCAATTGCGCTGACAATAAATACAGATCTGGGCGCAGGTGCTGAAAGGTTTTAAAATGGAGATCAGAGGATAACGGCGGGTTATCAGATCGATAGGTGATGTATCCTGTTCACCCATGAAATCCAGCACCAATTCCCTATCCATGTGATGGTCCAGGATGCTATCTACATAATCCTTGGGCGGAATGACCTGGGCACGAACGGCATGGTCTTCTCCTAACGACAATTCGGGATCCATCAGGCTGAGGTAATAGGGGGTAATTCCAAAGGCAATTCGATTTTGTATCGCCCGTTCCACAGTCTCCCGTTGTTCTTCTGATAATTCAATCAGCTGTTCCAGCGGTTTCGGGGTTCTGATGACATGTGTCAGATGCCATTTATAATCATTCCAGTCGCTCTCAGTCCCTTTAAAATATGTTAATATTCTCCGCTGATTTTCTATTCTTCTTTGGATCACCTCGTCATCTAAGCCAGAAGCATACTTATCAAAATTCTCATATACCTGTTTCCCCAATTTATCCAGTAATACCATTCTTTGTCGTGCGGCATGGCGTCCCTTTAATTTCAGAAAATCTGGAATTCCCTTTTTGACTGCTTTCTCCTGATATATGTGAGCCTCACCCATTATCCCGCGAAAAAGGTGTATGAATTCCAGCAGGAAACCATATGACAATTTTTCTTTAAGGGGGGAGGTTTGACCATTGGCAAGCTTCCACAATACTTCCAGCGCTGAAAACTCACTATGAAATTCATTTATCGGACCAATAATGCTGCGCAGAACTCTGATTGACTCCCGGATGGTGGACTTCTCCATCACATGCAGATTATTATCAAGATCGAATAATCTGCGTTCTTTTTTCTCCAAATAGGTGTATAATTTGTCCCGGGCCTCTTCCAAGTCCTCTGAATAACGTAAAATTTTATAAATGGGCGGACTCGACTTCCACAGATCTTTCAGGTATACAGTATATTTTATCTCAGGAGGAGTAATTTTTTCATCGATGTCAGTATCATACAGATTTTTTCTTACTCTTTCTTTTATCTTTTTCATCTTCTCCGGACCAACCTTCCTTGATTTATGACCTGTTCGCCTTTGATGATTCGATTTTCGATCCAAATCATCACCCCCTTTATTTCGGGCTCAGAAATAAAAAAGATGTCTTGATCAATAAACGTCAATTATTATGTTTTTGTTCAGTTATTCTTAATCCCCACGCATCGTTAATCGAGACACCACTCCCCTGTCGTTGAAGCAAATAAGAACCAGAACGAAGCTAGAAGTGAAAATCCAATATGTCGCGTATGAATATATATAAGGAAGATTCCCTGTAATGTCAATAAAAAAACGAATTGATCACATTTTAGAGGAGAATAATTGAAAAATATAAGGCACTTCCCTGTGCCCTTTTTTCTATGTTGGATTACCTACGGATTCTTCCAGATGACTTAAGCGGTGTTCAATCCGCTGTAGATATTGCAGTTTTTTGTAAAGCGGGGATTGAATTTTTTTATGATACTCTATATATTTTTCGCCTCCCATCTCAAGGATGACCTGAAGCATTTCTTCATAGTTTTTATCATAGGCTTCCCGGATTTCCCTGAGAGTCATGATGCACCTGCACCTAATTTACAACTTTATTATCGGTTTGAACTGCCAGAATATGAGTAACATTTTTTATGAATTTATCTTTTTGTACCAGAATTGATTAAAAATATTGATTTATAGAATAATTGTCGGTCGTATCAAACACTCTCTATCCTTGATCTTCGTGAAAGAGATACATTACAACGCAATGAACAGGTTATCCGGAACCTTTCCAAGTTTAAAACCTACATCATTGCCATTCATGTTCTTTCTGGATTTAGAATCATTCCCTCTCGGGCTCGTTTAATTAAAAATCAATGTTTCAAGGTAATTAAATGGTAGTCTATCCAAGATTGAAATCCGGAATCAGGCTAAAATTGTATATCAGTCTCACCATGCTTCTATTCATTCTGCTCACATGTAGAGAAAATACCAGCCTTTTAGATATTCAATCACCCCCTATTATTACCATACCGGAACAGACGGAGGATGGCTGGGAAACCGGCAGTCTGGAAGAGGTTGGGATCCGAACAGCACCCATTCTTGATATGTTGTCCTATCTAAAAAATCAGCCAGAACACCATGTGCATAGTATTTTGTTAATAAAAGAAGCTAAACTTGTTTTTGAAACATATTATAAAGGTCATGCCTACCAGTATTATAATCCTAATTTTCAAGGTGAAGATATTATTTTCGACCGCGAAACCCCGCAGTGTACGCACTCGGTCACTAAAAGTATCACCTCAATCTGTGTAGGAATATGTCGTGATCTGGGTTACCTGCAGAATATTGAGGAAAAAGTATTTGCACTTTTTCCTGAATATTCAGGATTAAGCAGCCCGGAAAAAGACCAAATCACAATAAGACATCTACTGACCATGTCATCCGGCCTGGAGTGGAATGAGCAGGATGTGGATATGCGTGACCCATCAAATGACCTGATTCATCTTGCCCAGTCACATGACCCCCTGGGTTATATCCTCGGAAAACCACTGGTTGATCCACCGGGTACACATTTTAATTATAATGGTGGAAACACCAATCTTTTAAGTGAAATCATCCGAAAATATAGCGGGATGAAACTGGATTTGTTGTCGGAAACTTATCTCTTCACTCCCCTTGGTATCATAGATTTTCAGTGGCAATATTTTTACAATGGTTTAGTATACGCTTCGGGAGATGTTTATCTCCGTCCCCGTGATATGGCCAAATTAGGATATCTGTTTTTAAAAAAGGGTATCTGGAAGGGAGAACGGATACTTTCCGAGGAATGGATTATGGAATCCACTCAAACCCATATGACTGTTTTTATGGGAGGTTACGGTTATCAGTGGTGGACCAGCACTTTCAAAATCCGTTCTTCAGATCATGTGGTCTATTATGTTCCAAATTACTCTGCAATTGGCTGGGGTGGACAAAGCATCAAAATCTTTCCTTCCCTGGATATGGTGGCTGTATTTACCGGAAGCAATTATGTTAGCCGCTCCTCTAATAATGATTTGGTTAGAGAATACATTCTGCCGGCAGTTCTTTTTTAAATAAAAGAATATGATTATTCTCTTAGGTCCGAAAATAATTACTTATACGTCATTCCGACCGAAGCGAATGAGATGAGCGAAGTGCCTGTCCGGCTGGCCAGACGGGGAGGAATCTATTGAATTTATAAAGATTTTTTTCCGTTTGGCGGGACTCAAAATGACAACGATTTGTAAATAATATAAATACAATTTATTAGACTCGGATTTTTATGACCTAAGGGAATAATCATATAGAAGAATTTGATACAACATTTTTTATCTTCGAATCTGCCACAGGAATTTGCCCGGATAGATTCCCTATGTATTTTTATTTTACTGGGCTAAGAGGAAATTAAGAGTCATCTCGGCCTTATAAAATAACCGAGCAGATCTATTCATGAGAATAAATAAATTTAGGGGAAAATTTTAAACCTAGGGATGACAAGGCTTTGGGTAAATTGGGGTAAGGGTTTATAATGGGTCTCTGCCTGCCATCCCTGGTATTTTATATCTCTCATCGTCAACTTCAGGAAGAATGATAAATAATTTTGGGCCGTATATCACAAAATAAAATTTTAAAAAATAAATTATTTAAGAATTGAGATTTATTACTTTAAAACTTATCCAGCCGGGTCTTTGCGGATATTGCTTCAATTTTTTTGCTTTACTTTATATAAAACCTGCCCCAGGTATCCGCCAGTATTAATCTCGGCAATGTAAAGCCCGGGTTGCATATATACTTCTCTTTTTAAGACCGGACCGGAAAGAGTCTCCAGCAATGACTGGGCCTCCCAGTCATGTTCACCGTCGCATAATAAAATGGGACTGTTTTCATCTGTCAATTTCTGCAGAACATCTTGCAGGCTCATGATCGCCTTCCTTTAATTTTTCATCAATACAGTGAAATATACAATTCAATACGGAAGATTTCTGAATAAGTTGGATATTTTTTAAAATATCTTACTCATTTGGATTAATATTCAAATAACCCGCACTCAATATGAAAAAAAAAGGCGATCAATGGATCTCCCCTGCGTCAAAAAGAATCCTTTAGAATTTTCTTTGGTCATCGATAGAATATATCTCAAATAGACCTTTTTTCCGTTGCCGGTTTTTTACAAACACATTATAAATATCAGATGAACCTATTTCAGCAAAATCATCTTCAGGGTTTTTGAATATTCTTTACTTTCGAATCGATAGATGTAAATTCCACTGGAAAGCTGATATCCCTGATCATTACGACCATCCCAATCAACATAATGGCGACCTGCCTTTATGTATGAATTCAGGAGTGTTTTTACACGCTGTCCCAACAAGTTATAGATAACAATCTGAACCCGGGTGTTTTGTGGTAACTCATAATTTATACTTGTTGTCGGATTGAAGGGATTAGGATAATTTTGATAGACCATAAATGATCTGGGAAGAGCTGTTTCTTCCAGGCCAGTAATGCCTTCACCCACTCCGGAAAGATAAACTTTCACCGTATCACGGAGAGGATCGTTGCTAATCAGATCCAGCCAGCCGGTCCGCACACCGGGCTGTGTCGGAGTAAATGATATCTGGAGCACTTCCTGAGATCCGCCACTGAGAATAAAAGTGGTCGGAATTACCAAAAACTCATTATTTGAGGAAAGGATCTCTGAAACTGCGAGCGTATCAATCCCCAGGTTGGTGATTACGAGATCCCGCACAGAAGTACTGTCAAGCTGAGTCAAACCAAAGGACAGAGAATCACCTGGGATAGACAGCAGCGGGGCGGGAAGCCCAAAGTAGATGTTATCAATAAACCAGTCATCATTCACCGTGATCGGACTCGCACCTCCCAGATTCGTCAACCGCAACTGAAACTGACTGTGTAAAAACGTCCCGCTCCCCGAAGGCTCAGTCTCTATATCGATCACCTCCTGCATGAACGGAACCAC
>CP070707.1:2132857-2134485 GCA_020350205.1 bacterium | reverse complement strand
ACATAAGATCTATCTGAATTCTTAATCTTCACTCTCAACATACTGGTCCTCCAGTACATCAATCCCCTTTTGATGATTTTCAAAATGTATGAACCTGAGCGCGACCAGCATGACCAGGGCAAAAACAACATAGGTAAGGATGATGTATTTCCAATCGAATATTTCATTCAAAGGACCAATAATACCTGCACCCACTGCCAGTCCCAAATTTGAGATGGCCATATACAGGGTAAACTGAGTGGCTGCAACTCTTTTCCAGCACAGGCGCATTGCAGTGGCAAAAATGGCAATGGTATTAAATGTAATAAAGATATAAAAAATGATGATAAAACCGATTACAAAACTTTCGTTCGCCCATAAGTTTGAGAAAAAGGACATCAAGGCAGTTAATATTATCAGAATAGTAAGATAAATTGAAATCATCCGCACTTTCCCGAAAAAGTCCACCAGAGCGCCGCCAATGAACATCCCCGCGATACCAGAGATCAGGTTGGCTGTGGCGAATATCTGGGAATACTGGGTGTCCGGCCATCCCAGTTCCTGAACTGTGAATATGGGCAGCAGGGTATCGATCAAGCCCTTGCCGATAGATTGGCTAAATACCCCCACACCCATGATAAAGCTGACTGGTAGAAAGAAAACTTTGAATAAACTTTTGGCAATCAATTTCCAGCTATGCAGTTGAAGGTGTGCTGCCGTATCGGATGCAACGCCCCGCATCCATGGCAGCAGTTTTTCACCTGGTCGCTCTCTAAGAATGAGCGGAAATATCATGATCAGCAGAACAATGAGTGAGAATGAAGATATTGCATAGAAATATCCATAACTGTTCAGAATCCAACTTCCAAGAGCAACGGAGATGGAGATACCTGCAGTCTTAGATCCCCACATTAACCCATTTGCCCGGGCCTGCTGGTCGACTGGAAGAATGTCAATAGCCATGCCATCAACCGCGATATCCTGTGAAACCCCGAAAAAGTTAACCACAAAACCCAGAATCATCAACCAGAGTAAGTTATCCAAAGGATTCGTAATCAGGGACATGGAAAGGAAACTTGCCATCAAACCAAACTGACCGAATAACACCCAGGGGCGCCGACGTCCCATCGGTAGATAGGTAAAACGATCCATAATAGGGGCATTAACTATTTTAAAGCTCCAGGGTAATGCAATCACAGCGACATAGCTACCGATTTCAGCCGGGTTCTTACCATTGATGGCCAACCACGCAGGGATTGCATAATAGAGTATTCCTTCCGGAATTCCCTGGGCTATATAAAGAACAGAAAACGTTATATATCTTAAAAAACTGCTTTCCGACAATGCGGGGACAGATATGCGTCTCCGCTGCTGTATTTTAGACCACATATTTTTCTCACTGAGTGTCTGAAGGGGTGAATGGAAAACTTAAATTATATCATATAAATATAATTACCACTCCCTGTTTTACAAAGAAAAATATAGGGGTACTCCAAAATGAGAGTTAAAAGCCTGGATTAGGAGAAAATTCAAGTCTTGATACGCCATATCAATGTGAATCCTGGAAGGAGAAATGTAAAACGGCAAAATGATATGAGATCACACGGGTATAAAGGAATAAAGGAATGGCGTCATCATGTAAAAATATT
>CP070707.1:2122494-2132757 GCA_020350205.1 bacterium | reverse complement strand
ATTAATCAAAAAGAATTGAAGATTGCAGTGGATTGTGAACCGACCCTCCAGATTCTTGCGGAACCGAACCTCTTTCAAATCATTATGTTGAATATCATACAAAATGCGATTAAATACTCGCCTCACGGAAAGCAAATACATATTTTTACTTCACCCGTACAAACTGGAAATAATAAGTTCATATCAATTGCAATCAAGGATGAAGCCGGCGGAATTTCCAGAGATATTTTGGATTCCATCTTGAATCCTTTACGCAGCAAGAAAACCGGAAAAAATCTGCAGGAAGGCTTCCATCTTGGATTATATCTGGTAAAAGTTTTTACAAAATCCCTGAATGGAAAAATCAAGATTGACTCCCGGAAAGGTCTGGGAACTACCATAGTCTTGACTTTCCCATGTGTCGCAGGCTATCAACCAGAGTGAGGAAAGAGCCATGAAAATTAAAATTCTGATTGTTGATGATGATATTGCATTAAGCCAGGAAATATCAAAATTATTAAAAAGACATCATTATGATGTACAGACAGCATCACTGCTGCAGGAGGCAACTGAAAAACTTGGAAATTTTACACCTGAAATTATTCTGCTGGATTTGAAATTGCCGGATGGCTCAGGTATGGATTTTCTTAAAAAGGTAAGAAACAAATCACCCGAAACCATGATTTTGATCCTGAGCGGATACGGGACCATCTCTTTGACTGTGGATGCAATTAAAAATGGGGCACTTAATTTTCTCACCAAACCGGTGGATCCGGATTATTTGATCATTACCCTGGAAAAGCTCATCGAGCAGAAACAATTACATCACCGCCTGCTTGTACAGGAGCTGGAAATTGCCGACCGCAGGAAAATGGTCATGGGAAACAGCAAGAAAATGAAAACACTTCTTGAAAAATGCAAGACCGCAGCCACTTTGGATACCACCATTCTCTTAACCGGAGAGACCGGAACCGGGAAACAGTTATTGGCACATTATATACATCAAAACAGCAAACGATCTCATTATCCAATCGTTTATGTAAATTGCGCGAATCTATCCGAACAGCTTTTGGAGAGTGAATTATTCGGGCATGAGAAGGGTGCCTTTACCGGGGCGCATCGACAGAAATTGGGCCGGGTTGAACTGGCAAAAAAGGGCACCTTATTCCTGGATGAAATAGGGGAAATTAGTCTTAACCTGCAATCAAAATTGCTGCATTTTATTGAATACGGTGAGTTTCAGAGGTTGGGCGGAAACCAAAATCTCCACTCGGATGCCCGTATTATATGCGCATCCAACCGTGATCTCGAGGATGAAGTTAAAAAGGGAAATTTCAGAGAGGATCTTTTTTATCGCGTAAATGTGATTAACCTGACCATAGCTCCGTTACGGGAACGGAGAGAGGACATCCCTGTATTGATCCAATATTTTGTGTCAAAATTTGGGCAGGAATTGGGTAAACCCCATTGTCATATTTCAGATCTGGTGGTTGAAAAATTGTGTCAGTATAACTGGCCCGGGAATGTGCGCGAACTACAGAACTCCATAGAACGTGCTATGGTTTTCTGCAAGACTCAACAATTGACTGAAAATGATTTTCAATTTTTCAATGTAAGGCCCATATCGCAAACCGATAAGATATTCAAGCCACAATCCCTGAAAAAAGCCATTGATGATTTTAAAAAAGAATTCATACACAAATTATTGGAAGAAAATGGGGGAAATCAAACCAAAGTTGCCAGAATATTGGAGATTCAAAGGACCTATTTAAATAGACTTCTAAGAGAGTTAAATACCGAATCTTCATAATCAATCAATTTGAAGATCCTGAAATTTAGTTCCAAATAGGTTTGTACCAGTCTTAATTCAAACTCAAACGAATAAATTAATCACTCCCTCTCACTTAATTTCTACACAAGTTACACAAATTATAACTGTGTCTACAAAAGTGGACAATTCTCATCAATCAGGCTCCAATTAATAATAACATAGCTATTTGTTTAATATAGAGATACAGGATTAATACTTTCTGGCACAATTATTGGCTACTTCTCAGCAGAAAAGAAAATTTAGTCGTCGTCAGAAATTTATACCTGTAGAAATATGTAAATATTAAGCGACTCAAAATAATTCCTTATCCACGAAAGGACAACAGAATGGAAAACATAACATCTAAATTTCAAAATTTGTATCGTCTTCCCTGGTCGTTGCCTGATAACCCCATCTCCTGGCTTGAACCGACATCTGTTTGTAACCTAGCTTGTGAGGGATGTTACCGCGGAAACGAACCTGACAGTCATAAAACACTATCCGAAATTGATAGAGAGGTGCAAATTTTCAAAAAATTACGAAACACTGATGGCATCTCGATTGCAGGGGGAGAACCGCTTTTACATCCGAACATTGAAGAAATCGTCCATTTAATTTCAGAGGCAGGTCTCAAACCTATCATAAATACAAATGGAATAGCACTCACCAAAGAGCTTTTAAAATCATTGAAAAAGGCAGGCGTATGCGGTTTTACCATCCATATTGATAGCAAGCAGGGAAGGCCGGGGTGGAAGGATAAAAACGAATTAGAATTAAACGAATTGAGACTCAAATATGCAGAAATGCTTGCTGAGGAGGGAGGAATATTTTGCGCATTTAATTCGACCGTTTATGAGGATACCCTTCCCTATGCTAACGGGATGATTGAGTGGGCCGGAAAACATATAGATATCGTACAACTCATGGTATTTATCCTATACCGGGCAGCCATTCCCGATCTCTCCTTTGATTGGTATATAGGAGGAGAAAAAATTGCATTGGATTGTCTGAAATATGCCGGTAGAGATGGTGAAAAAATAGACCTGAAATCCACTGAACTGCTGTCCGTCATCCAAGAAAAATTTCCCGAATTTACACCCTGTGCTTTCCTCAACGGTACTGAAAAACCCGATTCATATAAATGGTTACTGACAGCTCGCATGGGTTTTAGGGACAGAATTCTGGGATATCCAGGGCCAAAACATATGGAAATTATTCAATCTATTCATCATTTGGTAAAAGGTCATTATTTGGCATATTGTAAGCCTCTTTACAGTCAGATGGGACGTTCAATGCTTATATTTTCATTCCTGGATCCCCGCATAAGAACAATTGCTGTTCGGTACCTGAAATCACTATTTACCAAGCCCACCCGTCTCTTCAAAAAAATATACTATCAATCTATAATGATTATCCAACCGGTGGATTTTCTTCCTTCCGGAGCACAAAATATGTGTGACAGCTGTCCTGATATGACTGTGTGGAAAGATCAACTGGTCTGGTCATGTCGCCTGGAAGAATTGAAAACTTTTGGCTGCTGGGTTCGGTCTATCCCTAAAAGTATGAAATCTGAAGTTGTAGAACCACAAAATCAAACTATGGGTATGAAAAGAGCATAAATAAATCTTATTCGATCAATTTCTCGATTTTGAGGATAAAATTATGCGATCTTTTGTAACACTGCGATCAAAATTTATTATTATAATCCTTGGATTCATTTTCATGATACTCGGTATCAAATCCGGAAAAGGACAACAATCCTGGTATCAGGTATCAGCTTTCCATCATGGAGAATGGTTGAGATATAAAGTTAAATGGGGGGTGATCAGATTAGGTACTATAGAAATATATCAGGAAAAATTAGATCTTAAAACAGCTTCTCTTTTCAGGATATCAATGCATGCCCGGTCTGTAAACTTACCCTTTATTAACGTTTTCTTTACCAATGAAGGAGTATTAAATCCAGCTGAACCCACATTAAAGTCCTTCACTCTGATTTCTGGCAAGGATGGAAACAATGTGACAACCTATACTTATAATACGGTCACAAAAACTGTGTTAATGACGACTAAAGAAAATCACCAGATTATTCGAATGGACAGTATGAAATATGCCAAAAATATATATGACGCGGTCGGAATATTCATGATGATCCGATGTCTTTCTAACTCAGGATTTAATGTTACTTTAAACAATATAGTTGAATTTAAAATTACCCAGACCCACCTGAATTTCATCGGAGAAAGAGAAATTATAAAAGTCTCAGCTTTTGATACTGAACAAAAAACAGTGAAATTTTCCGGAAGAGCTGACTGGGTGGGGAATGCCTGGGCGGGTATTACCGGACCGTTTCGGGGCTGGATTTTGGACGATTCCAGCGCTATCCCATTAAAAGTACAATTAAAGATTTTTTTAGGTTCGATCACACTTGAATTAGAAGATTTCAAAAGATTATCCGATGCAGAATCAAATCATCAAGCTTCATTTACAAAAAAAAATTAAACGGAAGAAAAAAGTAATACATCCTTAAAAACTAAAATTCGAGAGGCTCAAAAATATTCTTATTTCCTCTAGTTGGGATCGAAAAGGAATCAACCTGTCTACACTTGTGGCATACTTTTATCTAATTAAGATGAATTACCGATGCCTCAGAAATCTTTACATTCGGTTCGATGCAGTAAAACTGGGGGTTAAGAAACGGGATAACCAGTTTCGATATCTCAAGCTATTTAATATGAATCGTCAATATATCGAGTCTCTTCTGACAGGAGCAATAGAGGATTTTCCTCCTACCAACCATACCTTGCTATCAAGATTTCACAAATCATTCCCATGATGCTGAGTGCACCCATGAAAAAGCATTCTTTATTCTTTTGCAATACTGTCCAAAAATTTATACAGGTGTATACAATACCAGAATTATTATAAGAATGTACAAGTCATGGATCATGTTTAAGTTATATAATAATAATAGGTTATAATTTTGGCACACATATTGAGATAAATATGATGAGTGATGAACAAAGACGCATCAACAAATTGAAAACATCAACCAAGAAAGGAGTCAAGATGAAAACTTTGATCACCGCAATTATTTTCGCATGTGTGTTGACCCTCTTTCTAATCCAGTTTAATTATGCTCAAACAGACACCCTCACGATTATCCATGTGAATGATAGTCACTCCAACCTCCTCCCCTATCCCATGGTGACTGGGGACTATGGCGGCATCGCCCGAGCTGCCAGTGTAATCGGTCAGTGGAGAATGACCGTCCCCAATCCCATTCTCCTGCACGGCGGAGACTTTATGGTAGGTACTTTCATGTTTAACATGTACTTCGGAGTTCCGGAGCTTCAGATCCTGCAAAGCCTGGGATTCGATGCCCTGGTTCTGGGTAACCATGAATTCGATCCGGGACCGGTCGATCTGGGGAATATACTGGCAACTGCTCAACTGGACTCAAGCTTTGATATTATCAGTAGTAACGCTTTGGGAATGTCACAAGTACCCACGCTGGACTCCATCGTGCGTCCTTATGCCATTGAACGGCGGGGTAATGTGAAGGTCGGTATCTTTGGAATGACCACTCCATCAACCGTCGTTATCAGCAACCCTAGTCCGGTCGTTTTTGACACCACCACAACGGGAATTGTTACGGCTGCTCTGACGGCAGTCGCCCAATTACAGGCTCAGGGATGTCAAATTATCGTCATGCTGTCCCATATGGGCTTTGAGGCGGATAAAGCCCTCGCCCCCCATCTCTCAGGCGTCGATGTCATTATTGGTGGACATTCTCACGATGCTTTGTCAAATATCGAATTCGTAAACGGGATCGCCATTGTACAGGCGGGAGAGTTTTATCATTACGTGGGCAAACTGACTCTGGTTTATGACGGAAATACTGTTTCGGCAGCAGACTATACTTTGCAGGAGATCACACCTCTGATACCCCCAGAACCTTCCATTGATGCCATCGTCCAACAACTCAAATTGGGGATTATTGCACAATATAGTCCAGTCATCGGGAATCCATACCAGCCTATCTCCTATGCACCCGAATTATTACACAACTATCCCCAGATATCCAGTCCCATGAATCTCCAGGAACCTTTAGACACCCCGGTGGGCAACCTCTTTACTATGGCTATGCTGGACCATGTGCCCGCAGGGGACTGCGCTCTGGAACCGAACGGGCACATTGTGGAAGAGATATACCCGGGACCCGTGACAGCGGCCGATCTGCTTCGTGTTTACCCCTATGGACTGGAGGAAGATGGGCTGGGCTTTCGTCTGGCATCCTTTGATCTTTCAGGAATGGAAATATTTGCGATACTGCAAGGATTGATGTTTCAAATTAATCCCCTTACCAGTGATTTTGAGTATTTACCGCAATCAACCGGATTGGATTTTAATGCCTATTACACCTCCGCTGGAATTCAACTTACAGCGGTCACTATCCAGAACCAGCCTCTTGATCCAATTGCCACTTATCGTATTGTGAGTAGCGATCGGACGGTTGGTTATATTCAAGAGCTTTTTTCGTTTACACCGCGTAATATTGTCTATGACTCTCTGTCTGTCATTCAGATCGTGAAAGAATATGTGGAACAATTTGACACCCTCAATTTTCTGAGCAGTGGGCACAATTTATTACCCATTGAGGCTGGAAATCCAGGGGACCAGTTAATTTCTCAGATTGAGTTGTTACCCAACTATCCCAATCCGTTTAATCCTGAAACCACTATCCCAATTCGATTGCCATCGCGCAGCGAAGCTGAACTTTTGGTTTACAACTGTTTGGGACAAAAAATATATGCGCTTCATGAAGGTATTTTACCGGCCGGATACCATGAATTTCACTGGCAGTCAGTGGATGACAGGGGCTGTCAGGTTGGAAGCGGGATATATTTCGTAGTACTAAAAACCACCCAACAGCAGTATACCCGTAAACTGATTTTAATGCGCTAGAATTCTTTAAAACTATGACATCATAAACAGAGGGCCTCCCCGGCCCTCTTTATATATCCAACTGCATTCACCGGAAATTAAAACGCAAAACCAGCATCTTGGACAACCTACATTGATTTCATAAAAGATCTATGCACACCATCTTCATTAAACAGACACTGTAAAAAATAGATGACATAAAGGGGTCTAATGGTTATATTACCCTACAATAATTTTTGCCGGTAAATTATCAGGTGGAACATTCCCCAATTCTGATATAAACCATTAAAGAAACCAAAATTGACAAAACCTCTCGAATTTATGTTCCAAAAAAGCCTTATTCTAGTTTTAATGTGTATTTTTTACTCGTTCCTTCCGGCAGAAGAGACGGAGCAACCGCCGCGGAAGTTTAACATCTTTCCCATTGCACTGTATAATTCTGATATCGGTTTTGGTGTCGGTGCTAAAACCTTCTTTAAGAATTATTTCAAAAAAAGGGAGTCCTTCGATGTAACCATTTTTGCAAGTTCCAAGGGTCAGCAATGGTATGCCTTTCAGTTTTCAATACCTGATTTTGAACTCCGGCAGGGTCAGCTTTATCCGCTGGCATTTGATTTGAGAATTGAATGGGATAAATTACTGGTAAGCAATTTTTTTGGAATCGGCAACAACACGCCGGACAATAATTTTCAATTTCCCCGGGAATTCTTCAGACTCAATCCGGTCTTTTCCCATAGCTTTACCAGGCGTATTATTGCAGAACTGGGATATCAATTCACCCACTATGTAGTGTATGGTTATGACCTGAATTGGGGGACCATCACAGAAGACACTCCGGGAGCCCAACCCCATAAGGTATCTTTTATTTTTGGAAGTCTGAGACTTGATACTCGCAACAGCCATATCAATCCCAGCCGTGGATATCGAATATACCTCAAATCTGGATTGTCCCGGCAGGGACTGGGAAGTGACTGGAATTATACACTGTACCGGCTTGAAACCAGTTTTTACAGGAATATTTTTGCATCAAGACACATTCTGGCTGCGCGTATCTGGCTGCAGGATATAAGTGGAACTGCACCATATCAGGAGCTGAGTAAAATAGGAGATGGGTGGACCGCCCGCGGTTATAAAGCAGATCGGTATCTGGATAAAGCAATGGTCCTGACTTCCCTCGAGTATCGCTTTCCCCTGTATCACCCACTGGGCGGGGTCATTTTCACTGACGCTGGCCGGGTAGCAGAGAATCTCACTTCTCTAACATTCGATAACTGGCATTTCAACATAGGCTGGGGATTGCGTTACTATCTGACCACTTTCCTTGCCCGCTTTGACATGGGAATCAGCAGCGAAGGAATGCGAATTTTCTTCAACTTCGGGCATGTGTTTTAAATCGTACTCCACAGATAAAAAAACTACCTTTAAACAGAACCTTTATGTAATTTAGTCGTTTAGATTAAATAACTTTTTTATTAATCCATCATCATTATTTGCATTTTTTAGGCAATTTTCTATGATCGGCCATCGTTTTTCAGAATATATTCCACCCCGTGGCGATAAATCCCCCTTTGAGACCTTATGGGACTTATTTATGCAAATTTTAAATTATACGGCAGGGGACGTGGATGAAGCACTCAGCTGGTTAAATGAGCTAGATCGCCAATATAAACTGACTACAGATGAATATGGTATGGGTGATTTTATAGAAGATCTAAAAGAAAAAGGATATATCAAGGAAAATGAAAATGGCGAAGCACAATTTGTCCTGACACCCAAATCCGAACAGACTATTCGAAGACGATCGCTGGAAGAAATTTTTTCAAAATTAAAAAAGTCCGGTACCGGAAATCATAGAACCCCGTATCCGGGACTGGGGGATGAATCCACTTCTGACCGTCGGCAATTTCAATTCGGTGATACCATGGATCAGATTGCCATGACCGAATCCATCCGCAATGCCCAGATAAATCATGGCCTGGGAGATTTTCATCTCACCGAGAAAGACCTGGAAGTTGAAGAGAGAGAATTCAAGACTCATACCGCCACGGTTCTCATGATAGATATATCGCATTCCATGATTCTGTATGGGGAAGACCGGATTACCCCGGCAAAAAAAGTTGCCATGGCACTTGCTGAGCTGATAACAACCAAATATCCCAAAGACACCCTGGATATTCTGGTATTCGGAACTGATGCCTGGCCGATCGAGATCAGAGATCTACCCTATCTGCAGGTGGGGCCCTACTACACCAATACCGTCGCCGGGCTTGAACTGGCCATGGATATTCTTCGCCGGCGTAAGACCAATAATAAGCAGATTTTTATGATCACCGATGGAAAGCCTACCTGTTTAAAAGAAGGCATAAAATATTACAAAAATCCTTTCGGGCTCGATCGAAAAATTATCAACCGTACACTCAATCTGGCGGCCCAGTGCCGAAGATTACATGTTCCCATCACTACCTTCATGATTGCTCGAGATCCATATCTACAACAGTTTGTGCGGGACTTCACCCGGGTAAATCAGGGGCGGGCTTATTACAGTACCTTACAAAATCTGGGTGAGTTTATTTTCGAGGATTATATTCGAAACAGACGAAAAAGGATTAAATAATAATACCAGTGCTTGAAGCAGTTTCCTTCAAAAATTGAGCGGAAGTATAATTTGAATTTACAAGGAGTTTGTGATAATGAAATTAGATCAAATAGAAAAGATAAAAACAGTGGGAGATCTGAAAGCTTCCGGATATCAATCCCGCTCGATCAAGCAGGAGTTGCGCTTTAACCTGATCCGGAACATTCAGCAGGATAAAATCGCATTTCCCGGTATTCTGGGATACAACTATTCGGTTATTCCGGATTTGCAGCGAGCAATTTTAGCCCAGCATAATATCATCCTGCTGGGATTACGCGGTCAGGCTAAAACCCGGATTGCCAGGCAAATGATAGAACTGTTAGATGAATTTATCCCTATCATTGAAGGATCTGAACTCAATGATGATCCGTTTTTTCCGCTATCGCGTTTTGCCAAAGATATAATTGCAGAAAAAGGTGACCATACGCCGATTCGCTGGGTTCACCGTAATGAACGTTACACAGAAAAACTGGCTACACCGGATGTTTCCGTAGCAGATCTGATCGGGGATGTGGATCCCATTAAAGCTGCAGCCCTTAAACTGCCTTACGCCGATGAGCGGGTGATTCATTTTGGACTACTACCCCGCTCCCACCGGGGTATATTCGTGATCAATGAATTACCGGACCTTCAGGCCAGAATACAGGTGGCATTGTTCAACATTCTGCAGGAGGGGGATGTTCAAATCCGGGGATTTAAAATACGGCTTCCTCTTGACATCCAATTTGTTTTTACAGCAAATCCGGAAGACTATACGAATCGTGGTGCAATCGTTACCCCTCTCAAAGACCGCATTGAAAGCCAGATATTGACCCATTACCCTAAAAATCTGCAGATTTCCCGGCAAATTACGGAGCAGGAATCGAAAATACCGGTAGATACTAAACAGAGG
>CP070707.1:2119374-2122394 GCA_020350205.1 bacterium | reverse complement strand
TTCCGGGCGATTAAGGCAACGGAAAAGCTTTGACCGGTACTGAATCTAACCAGAATTATATTCCCGATATTGCTTCGGTCGACAATTTCATCCACCTCATGGATGCTCTGCACAAATTTATCATTGAGGGCTATAATTGAGGTCTTGGGATTCATATTGGTAAGTTGTGAGGTTTTTCCCGGTGCAATCACAACTCCCTTGTCTGAGAATTTTACAGGAAAAGGTAAGGCGGGGCGGAGAGAGAGATTATAGATTGCAACAACACTAAATGAAAAAAAGACAGCTAAGACGATAAAGAAAAAATTTTCTTTAACTCTTATCATTTCTATGGGGATATTTATTGATAATGTAAGGAATAATTATATCATCTTCAACGATAATCACCCTGGTGCGGGAATTTTTTCAAGCTGGATTGCTGAAAGGGTCGGGAATGGGAATAACCGGATTCTTTGGCGTAAACTGAGTAATCAATTATGTTTTAATAGATTTATGTTCGATAATATCATTTCCCTTTATTTTGTTAAAATCATTTTTCTTATCAGAGTTTTGTCCGGCGTTTCCAGTTTATAAAAATAAATTCCTGCTGAAATAAGCTCACCCAGTGAATTGGTTCCGTTCCATACACAGGTGTGGGTTCCGGCGGACAGTTTTTGATCCACCAGAGTGACTATTTTTTGTCCCAGTATATTATAAATTTCAAGAGATACAGGCGAAGTCTGGGGTAAGTCAAATGTCAAGGTGGTGCTTGGATTAAAAGGATTCGGGAAATTGCTGTACAGGTTCAGCTCCCGGGGAATCAGTTCGGGCATCTGAAGTACATTCGGTGATGTGACAAAAATGGAGACAGGTACTACTATTTCGGGACTTAGCGGATCATTGGAAAAAACCCGCAACTCCGCGTCATATAAATTATTTGCACTCAGGTTGGCGGGATCTATCTGTACGTCAATAGTCTGTGAAGCACCGGGCTGAACCGCTCCCAGCATCGGATTGAAGGTAAGCCAGTTCTGACCGACCAGTGTCGTGTCAGTGAGTGTAAAGTAAAGAGTACCCGTTCCATTATTAATGATTGAGAGGTCCCTGGATAGCACCCCGGTACCGACTTCCACTGTATCTGAAATAGCGGGAGGATCGATACTGATCTGGGCAATTCCCGGAAGTGCGATGGTCATGGTGACGGGCATCTCCAGTGGAGAAAACGGTCCGTTGTTTGAAATTTTTATCACTGCCTGGTAGATTCCCAATGGATAAGCCGCTGCAACTCTTAGATTCATAAGTACAGAATCACCCGGATTGATGATGCCGGTAATCGGAGATCCCGATATACCATTGCTGTCATATGTCGTCAGCCAGGAGCAACCTAACTCACCTCCTAAATTTCCGTGGCCGAAATCCGGGCCCATGTCCGGTACTGACTGGCCAAGCAGATGAAGACTGGTTGCTGTGATATTCATGGTGTTATCAAAAAGCGCCGGGAATATTAATTTGTAGAGGGTAAGTGAGGCGTTATTGCTGTTAATATTCAGGGGTAAGGGTAAACCGACCAGAATAGGAGTACTGTCCTGTACATTCAGGACATAACCCGAAGGCGGTAAACCCAGCGAATCGCCAATGAAATTGGCGAAATCGAACACCACATCATACTCGGAACCGATATCATGATTCCCCAATCCGTATCCGAGGGGAGCCGGATATGCACCGGTTCCAAAATTTTGATCTCTGTCGAAAGAAACTACCGCAATACTGTTACTGTCCGGTGGACCGGCAAAGGTCAAATTGATTTGATAATTAAAGCCGGTCTCGGAAAAATCAACTTCTAAAATATCAACCCCCGGTAATCCGGTGTCACCGGTGCTGTCGCTAATAATCACTGCAAATTGATCTGCAGCGGTGCTATTATAATCTGATGGAACTTTGAATGATGGGACTGAAGTTGAGCCAATATTTTTTACCATGGAACGCAGATAGGAAATGATGTAATCCTGAAGATTCCCGCCATCCGTTACAGTGGGCAAATTCTGAATGCTTTGGATCGTTGAGTCTGTTATTGAATAGGATACCGGGTCGGTACCTGGATTAAATATTTTGAATGGTTGTATGAATGAAGAAAGTTGAGACACGGTAATATTCGCACTGGCCGGTTCAACCACCAGTACCGGCCCGCTGCCACTGATCATTAGATTTAATGTATTACCAGGGGCATTAAAGGGATAATAAGAAAATGCACCCATATTATCCCAGGCGATGAGATAATATTTTACATTGAGACCGGGATTGAGGGGCGGGATAGCGGTATGAAACAAACTGTCTGATCCGTTCATAGGAATTTCCTGATAACTTTGGCCATTATCCGTGGAATAGTAGAGGGAAACTGAATCGATGCCTGAGTCATCCAGAATGATTGCATCTACACCATAAGAAGCACCGCTGAAGGTCTGATTATTTAAGGCAGTGGCAGTAGCGATGTAGGGTGGGATATTTGTAGTTTGACCCAAGGTACGAATGTGAACGTCGTCCACATACCATCCATCACCGGTTACCGACCCATCGGTGGTCATTCGATATCTCAGAATAATGGTCTGACCACAGTAGGCGGACAAATCGATAGATTCTTCAACCCATTGGTTTTGTTGGCCATCATAACCGTGCAGTCCTGCAGTCTGAGTTCCAATACCACTGGCTGAGGACATATATTGACCGATCAGATGATTCCAGCTACTTCCGCCATTGTTCGAAATTTCAATCACGGCAAAATCCCAGTCAGCTTCAATATCCCATTTAGTCCAGAAATTCAATTCAGCCGTGGTTGCTTGGATCAGATCAATAGATGAAGAACGCATCCAGTAATTGGCGCTGTTGGGATAATTTCCCCCGGGTGAATCAGTAAAGCTGTGAGTCGGAGACTGAAAGGCTGACGTTGTAGTATTCCAGAGTGCTGATGAACCTCCGGATATCCATTGAGAAAATCCACTTTCTGCGTTATCGCTGAAAGCCATTTCAAAGGTTCCTACCGGCAGGAT
>CP070707.1:2083651-2119274 GCA_020350205.1 bacterium | reverse complement strand
GCAAATGATAATCTGATATAATCATTGGCGCCAAAGGCAATTCCGGGAACGCTTACCATATGATAATTTTCGGTCACATAGGTTGAAAAATCCAGCGAATTCTCAATGACTTTGTCTCCCGCCTGTTTTCCAAAACTTTTTGAAATATTGATAAAAAAATAAAATGCCCCCTGGGGATAGATGTAAGAAAAATATGGCCGACTATCGAGTTGTTGTTGTATGAAGTTCCTTCTTTCCTCGAAGGTCTTGCGCATTTTTTCAACTTCTGCATCGGATTCCTGCAATGCTGCCAGAGCTGCTTTTTGGGAGATGGAGGAAGCATTTGAGGTAGAGTGCCCCTGGATTTTAGACATGGCTTTTACCACAGGTAAAGGAGCAGCCGCATACCCGACCCGCCAGCCTGTCATGGAGTAGGATTTCGAGAATCCGTTGATCACAATGCTTTTTTCTATCAAATTTCCCAAGGCAGCGATACTGGTATGCTGTAATCCATCAAATATTATCTTCTCATAAATTTCATCAGAGATAATCCAGATGTTCTCATTTTTCAGGACTTCAGCCAGTTCTGATAATTCTGATTTACTGTAGACCACACCTGTGGGATTAGATGGACTATTGAGTATCAGAACGCGGGTATTAGGTGTGATATGCTGTTGCAGAAGCGAAGGAGACAGTTTAAACTGGTGATATCGGGTATCGACGATGACCGGCGTTCCCCCGGCAATTTTGATTTGCTCCGGATAACTTACCCAGTAAGGAGAGGGTAATATCACCTCATCACCTTCATTCACTATTGATAACAGGGCATTAAGAATGGATTGTTTAGCACCATTCGAGACGATAATTTGTTCCGGTGTATAATCAAGATTATTATCTGTATGTAATTTCTGGGCAATTTTTGTTCGTAACTCAGGGATTCCAGTATTCGCGGTATATTTAGTAAATCCCTCCTGTATCGCCCGGATTCCGGCCTGTGCAATAAGTTCCGGAGTCTGAAAATCAGGCTCACCGGCAGTCAGGTCAATAACCTTGATACCTTTTGCCTTTAATTGAAGCGCTTTTTCCTTCACCTGAAGTGTTTTTGAGGCTTCAATGTTATTTATTCGATTGGCAATCTGCATGATATAAATTCACTTTCTGCAAATCTAACATACTAGTTATTTCCGGAGAGTATGCTACAAATTGCTGTTACATTAACGATATCGTCCACACTGCATCCGCGTGAAAGATCGTTATAAGGTTTTAAAAGTCCCTGGATGACCGGCCCGATTGCTTCAGCACCGGCTAATCTTTGAACCATTTTGTAACCGATGTTGGCTGAGTTCAGATCTGGAAATATGAACACATTGGCCTGACCTGCAACGGCTGAATCTGGTGCCTTCCTTTTACCTACCTCAGGCAGATAAGCCGCATCAAACTGCAGTTCTCCATCAATGACCAGTTTTGAATCCAATTTTTTTACTCTTTCGGTCGCTTCGACAACCTTATCCACTAAGGTGTGTTTGGCACTCCCCTTGGTGGAAAAAGATAACATGGCAACTTTAGGATCGGTTCCCACCAACTTTTTGTGAGTATAGGCTGAACTGATAGCGATACTTGCCAGCTGCTCCGGGGTGGGATCAGGAATCACAGCACAATCCGCAAAGGTGAGAATTTTACCATTTGGAAGAACCATCAGAAAACAACTTGAAACCACATCAACCTGAGGCATTAATCCCACTATCTGGATAGCTGCCTTTAATACATCCCCGGTGGTATTAATTGATCCTGCGACCGCTCCCGCTGCCATATCATGCCGAAGCATCATAGCTCCAAAAAACAGTGGATTGTGCATTATCTTGCGTGCGATTTCCACTGAGATCCCTTTATGCTGTCGAAGTTGGTAATAATCTTCAACAAAATCCTCGAATCTCGGGTGTTCGGGGGGATTGATGATAGGAATTTTATCAAGTTGAATATTCTTATCTTTTGCAGTTTGGTGGATGAGCTCTGAATTTCCCAGTAAAACAGGTCCGGCGACATTTTCAATTTTAATCCGGCTTGCAGCTTGAATGACACGTTCTTCGTTTCCTTCAGGTAAAACGATGGTTTTTTGGGCTTTCCTCGCGAGATCTTTAATTTTTCCAATCACGTTCATATGTGATCTGCTCCCCTAAATTAGGTATCATATTTGAAGCATAAAATTTAATAAAAATTACAACTCTTTCAATGTCTTTCTTTTTTCTGTTCTGATCTTTTTGCAAATATTTTTGGGATTAAGAGGGGATTATTTTGCAAATTTTTTTAAGAGCGCTTTTTCGACAGCGGGAGGTACAAAGTTTGATATTTTCCCTCCCAGGCGGGCTACTTCCTTGACGATAGTTGAATTCAGATAGGTATATTTTTCGTGAGGCATCATAAACACAGTTGATATGTCTTCTGCCAGACGGCGGTTCATCAAGGCCATTTGAAATTCATATTCGAAATCAGAAACGGCCCGCAAACCCCTGATGATGGCAGTTGCTTTTTTTTCCAGGGCAAAATGAATCAAAAGACCGTCAAATCCTTCAATTTTTACCTGTCCTTTGTGGGAGTGATTCCTAAGAGCATTTTTAATTAAGTTCTTTCGTTCATTGAGCGAGAAAAGTGGTTTTTTTACCGGGTTGACTGCGATGGTAATGATAATTTCATCGAATAAATTGATGGCTCGATTGATGATATCAAGATGACCATTGGTGATTGGGTCGAAAGTACCGGGATAAATTGCTGTTCTCATTTAATTCCCTTTCTTCCAAAAAATGTAATCAGACTTCTGTCAAACTTTTTTTGTCTGATGACCTCATAAATATTGGTATCCCATTCAATATTGTGAGTTTTCTCGCTTTCTAAAACAAAAATTCCATAATTACTTAAATTTTCGGGTAAAAATGCCAATGGCAATAGTTCAATATAATGATTCCACTTGAAGGGCGGATCTGCAAAAATCAAGTCGAATGGTTCTTTGTTCTGCCGAAGAAAAGTCAATGCATTCTTCTGAATGAGCGTATAATTTTCGTCTACCCTGATCCGTAAAAGGTTTTTTTTTAGAACTTTCATTGAACTGTGTGCAATATCAACGAAAGTAATATTATTAGCCCCGCGACTCAGAGCTTCAATACCCAGATTACCCGATCCTGCAAAAAGATCCAAAACCCGGGAGTCCCTGGGAAAGTCGTCCAGGATGTTGAAAATGTATTCCTTAATACGGTCAGTAGTTGGGCGGATAGATTGATTTTTTGAGGAGTAAAGATGTCTTCCCTTATATTTTCCGGATATAATGCGCATAAAGGTCAGGTGTTGGATCTTAATCTAGTTCATGTATAGGAAATTTATTCGTATAAACAGAGAATTATCAGAATAGGTAACTAAATTGGTGGGATTCACAGCAATTTTATTAATCTGTATTGCAGGGAAAGTTGATGTCAGTTCTTTTAAAAAACTCAGTGTACCGTCACGGCTACCGCTGATATTTATATAGTAGTAGTGTTGTGTGAATTGTGCACCGCTCACACTTTTGCCGGCTTTAAAATAATCCAGTTTAATTTTATGTTTCCGGCTAAGGTTGCTGACATCATTTTTAAGATTATCTGACGGTATACCGCGCTGTGGTGTTTCCAGAGCAGGGCGAATATATCCAGCGGGTACCTGGGCACTTAAATCTGCAAAAATCAAACGGCTGCGATTAATATTTTTTTCCTGTGTGTCAATCGTTCGAAAATTGATCTGGCCAGTAGCTTTGTTTAGATCATCCTTAAAACGGGCTATTTTATCAGGGGAATCTGATAAAATGGTGAGATTGATTTCATTGGGCGTCAGAATAATCAGGGAGAAGCGACTAAAACTGGATTTTTGGCTCATAATCCGTTCTAAATTCGAGCTTACAAATTGATTATTTCCCATATTTTTTTGCCATATCGGAAGCATAGGAGAAGATGCAGGCGTTGATGCAGGTTTTGATTGTGTTGCAGCAGGCGGTGTTTTTATATCCTGGGCAGGGGATTCGACCTCGATCGGTTTTTCAGTTGTGGTAGGTGGTTTAGAAATAAAGGGCAGATTGTTAAAAATTCCGGTAAATTTATAAAGGAAAAATCCACCTCCTCCCAGTATGGCAATCACGAATACGATAATAATGAATGTCTTTTTGAATCCACTGCTACCCTGGTCATCAAATACTTCCCCGGATTCTTGAAAGATATCTTCTTTAAATTTGAATTCTTTTGATTTTCCAGTTGTTTTCTTGGAGGAGGTATCAATTTCCTCCATTTCGAAAGTTTCTTCAACTTCCTCAACTTTCGAAGTTTCTTCGACGACCTCGGCTGCTTCTTCGAGCTTTAAGCTCTCTTCTTCGGCCGGAGGTGGCATTTCCGGTTCCGGAGTCGCTTTTAGTTTTTCCTTTAGCGGCGGTACACTCTTGATGGGTATTGCAGTTTTATAATTTAATTTAACCATAGAAATAAAATGTCGTCATTCAGAATAATTGGATATGGGTTCAATATATCTAAATATTTGCTCCGGAGGAATATCGGATTCACTAGTTGTTATGGTAATTAAGCTGGAGGCATCTATATTGAAAAGATTTATCGGAACCTGTACCCTGTTTCTCATAAAATCCAGCCATTCAGGTTTAAAATAATATCCGTAATTATAAATTGTCTGAATATCTAACAATGGTTTATTTAGAATCTTTGGGTGTTGTAAATCAAAGAGCAGATTCGAGAAACTGTTGGCCAGATCAAATTCACTCACACTCTCAACCGGATTAAGTTTGTTATTGTAGTTTTTGAAAACATAACTGTGGAAAGCCTGATTTTCGGTTACAATGGCGTCGAATCCTCTACGTTGCCATCCAAGAAGTAGGTTGTGACCATTAGAATTTGGATAAAGTTGTGTGGCAAGTTCCTCAATCGTAAAGCAGCTAGAAGTAATGATAGAAACAGGTAGTTGAGCCTCATCAAATATCTGGTTGAAGAATTTCAGAACCGATTTACGGATAGCTACTGTAATCATTTTTTCTGAGGTGGAATTTTCCGGAAGATAAATATGGTAATTTTGATTGGATTCTTCCCATAGTTTCTCAAATTCAAACGCAACGGCTTCCTCTCTGTTTTGCTCCGGAATTACGGGATCAATAGCAATCTTCTTGATTAATGAAAAACGGCCTGGAATCGTGAGTCGAAGATCCTTAGGAGTGAGGTTGTTTTTCTTTACGGTTTCCTTGAGGAAGTTAATGAGCTTGGTTGCTGTAAGTTTTTGCTGGATTGTTTGATGATTAATAAAGACGGGCAGTGTTTCAAAGACTGCCCGCTCTAAATGGATATTGTTTCCAGTTTTTATAAATTCGGTCCAAATCAGAGAATCTTCTCTGAGGGATAAACTGGCTGTTTTTGCCACGCTAAGGCCTCACTCTTCTTGTTCCCAGCTTTTTTCGCCACTTGCGATATATCCGTGATTCCTGTGTTCTTTCCTGAAAATAACAAAAATTGGTTCACTTTCTCCTTCCAAGGCCTCCAGTAAATTTTCCTCAAGAGCATTCGATGCCGTACGCAAGGCTTCGGCCTGCTGGGGATTGAAACCTGCTTTGATTTTGGAGAGCTCATCAAATACGGATTGCAGGGGTTCTTGATTTGATGTGAGTTGGGCACGGGTTCGCCTGGGTAAATTCATGCCCTTTACAACACTATCAATTTCGGCGAGCTTTTGATTGTAATAATTCATCCGGTTTTCTAAATCTGCAATATTACGATTTTCGATTCTGGTAGCAAGTGTATCCAGAGGATTTAAAATGTCTTCGATGGCCGGTTTAAGAATTGAGAGCTGGTTTTCCTGGTCTACCAGCTGAATGAAATTCTTCACCTCATTTGCATATCTGTACAGGAAAACATTGTTCATCTGGTCTATTTCTACCAGCAACTCTTTTATTTTTAGCAAAATATCGGTGTAGCGGCGCAGCTCCGCCCGGTTTTGGTCAAGCATATTTTTTGCATTTTGCAGAATTCTTGCGATCTCATCAACCTGCTGATAGAGGGGCAGGGTCCTTATAGGTCCAATATCCTGTTGAAATTTCTGTTGAAATTCTGTTAACAGGTTTGGGCATTCGATAGTCAATCTTCTCTGGGTGGTATCAAAGACATAGATTGTTTTCGCGTCCGGGCAATTGAAATCTTCCTGTGTTAAGCTGATGAGAATGGAGTCGGTTTCATTAAGTTTGGTCAAACTATAACTTTTGGTGAGAATGAAAAATTCGGAAAGGAATTTTTTATGCAATTCGGTGAGGGTTTGTTTTTCGACACCCAAAGCCTCTGCATCCTTGCTGGTATTGGCCATATTTAAATTATCTACACTCTTATTGATTTGATCAATGAATTTTTTAAGGCGATCCGGTACAGTGGATACCTTGCTGATATCTGTTTTCCGAATTTCTGAAACAAACTCGTTAATTTTGCTATATTGGGCATTCCAGTTTCTTACTAACTCGTTTTTTTCCAATTTATCATAGTACAGGGAGAGTGAGTCAGCCGCACTAATGGCTCTGTAGGTTGCGACCTGCAGAGAAAAATCTGTTACTGATTCCTTCAGGAATCTTAAAGAATCTACAAAAAGTTTAGTCTGGGAGAAATTCGGAAACACAATACTGGAATCCAGTCTGGTCATTTCTCTCACAATCTCTTCCCGGGTTTTATCAATTTCAGGATATTTTCTGAAATACCGCTCATTACCTACCAGATCACCGGTAATTTCAAAGGCGGCTTGCGAGATTTTCGAAATATTCTGAAAACTGGGTATATTCAGGATATTATCCAGTACCTGGGTCAGACTGTTGGTCAAAGAAACTAGTGTTTGGCGCTTATTTAAACCCGAATCGGTCTGAACGTAGGTTAAAAGCTTTCCCAATGAATCGGTATAGGTTGAATTGCGTTGATAATAGAACCTTTCAGCTTCATAGAGTGCGTTCAGGTTCTGCTGACATGTGGAGGTAATCGTTTCCTCTTCTTCCCAAATCTGATTGGGAATAATAATTACTGCAATTAATAACAAGGCCATAAGAACAATCAAGATCTCCAGTAGAATGGAGCCCTTACCACCTTTCGCAGCCATTTTGCCTCCGTGAGATTTTTATGTTTTATAAGTTATATATTTTTTTAGATTTACATGGCATTATTTATTGGACTACATTTTAAAAAGTTTAATAAAATAAGCATATAATGTCAATTGATTTTTGAAAATAAGATCGTGTAAAATCATTGCTTTTTTGCGATTTTGACCATTTATTTCGTTTAGAGAATGGTAATTCCTCCCGGATTATTCTCCAACCGTTATCATCTTAATAGTCTAAGAACAAATTATATGATTCAAAAGTGATATTTTTTTATATGACAGGTAAAATAGGTCATACAACTGGGTAAATTCTTTTTAACCCAACTGGAAATTCTGCAAAGAGATGTGAGTCACATAAATATATTTAAAATGACATTTTTGATTTTTTTATTGTCTTGACTTTACACAGCCTGAAATGTATAATTTTTTCAACCAATTCTGGTAATAGAATGGAAATTTTTATATCAAAATGAGATAGATCAAATACATGAGCCACCCGGTTTATCAAACCGGGTTTTTTGTCAGAGGATTGATATAAATCAGGAATGGAGGAATGGATGTTTGATACAAAGTTTTTCCCGGGAGCAAAGAAATTTTGGCATATGGGCAAGATTTATGATTGGGATTCCGTGCATGTTCATGCTATGAGTCATGCCGTCCATTATGGAAGCTCAGTGTTTGAAGGTATTCGCGCCTATGACACTGACCGGGGCCCTGCCATTTTCCGCTTACAGGATCATATCGAGAGATTTTATCTCTCTGCCCGGACCATAAATATGAAAGTCCCTTTCCGTGATGCAGAAATTACAGATATAATAAAACAGGTAATGAAAGCAAATAAATTACGTTCGGCATATATTCGCCCGAATCTTTTTTTTGGGTATGGTAATCTGGGGCTAGTTCCAAAAGTCTGTCCGGTTGAGCTCACCGTGGCGTGTTGGTCTTGGGGAGCCTATCTTGGCGAGGAGAGTCTCGAAAAAGGTGTTCATACCCTGCTTTTGAATCGTCGCCGCATTCATCCGAGCCAAATGGATATGCGGGCAAAAATCGGAGGTATGTATGCCCAATCCAATATTGCGGGTAGTTATGCCCGGTCACAGGGATATGATGAGGCAATATTCCTCAACATGGAGGGAAGAATTGCCGAAGGTCCCGGAGAAAACATTATTGTGATTCATAAAAACACTTTGAAGACCAATGATGAAAGCGAATCCATTCTTCCCGGAATCACCCGTGCTACTGCTTTGGAGCTAGGAAAAGATATGGGGTATCAGGTAAAAATAGGGCCGATTACAGTGGAAGAATTATTGGATTCAGATGAAGTATTTTTTACGGGTACGGCAGCTGAAATCACCCCAATCTGCCGGGTCACGGTTGAAAAAGAAAATGAACCCAATAAGCAAGCGTGGAAAACCCATCTTATTGGTCAGGGAAAACCGGGTCCCATAACCCGTCAGATTTCAGAGGCGTATGAAGCTATTGTGCGGGGAAAGGAAACGAAGTATAATCATTGGTTGACTTATGTTTATGACTCCATGGAAGAAATGAAAACGCAGTTAGCTTAAATCGGATTTTTCAAATTAAGGAGTGATTCATGCCAAAATTAGCAGATCGTGCTCATCTTATGCCCCCATCACCTATTCGGAAATTGGTACCTTATGCAGAAAAAGCTAAGAAAAAGGGAATACATGTCTATCATATTAACATTGGCCAACCTGATATTAAATCACCCCAGGAGTTCATGGACGCCTTCAGAAACCACGATTTGGAAATTCTTCCTTACGGACACTCGGCCGGTTTGTGGGAATACCGGGATGCCCTGGTTTCATACTATAAAAAATTTGATATTCACATCAGTAGTGAGGAAATATTGGTTACTCACGGAGGGAGTGAAGCCATTATTTTTGCCATGATGACGGTGATGGATCCGGGAGAAGAAATCATTATCCCGGAACCATTTTATACGAATTACAATGGTTTTGCTATTGAAGCAGGCGTTCGGATTGTTCCTGTAACGAGTCAGGTGGAAGAGGGATTCAAATTACCCCCCATTACAGAAATAGAAAAGAAAATTACCGCTAAAACCCGGGCCGTAATGATCTGTTCACCCAATAATCCCACCGGATATGTTTATACTCCTGAAGAGATGGAGGCCTTGCGAAAACTGGTTATCAAACATGATCTTTTCTTTTTCTCTGATGAAGTATACCGGGAATTTATTTATGAAGGTGCGGTGTATACATCCGTATTGCATTTGAAGGACATTGAACAACAGGCAGTCCTGTTGGACAGTATTTCAAAACGTTACAGTGTATGTGGTGCCCGGGTAGGTTGCCTGATCACTCATAACAAGCAAATTTTAGATTCCGGCCTGCGCTTGGGTCAGGCTCGTTTGTGTCCGGCGACCCTGGAACAGATGGCTGCCCAGGCTGCCATTCACACCCCTGATTCCTATTTTGAGGAGGTGATTCAGGAATACCGTAAAAGGCGGGATGTGGTTTTTGAAGAATTACAAAAGATCCCGGGAGTGGTTGCCCTGAAACCGCAGGGGGCCTTTTATACCATCGTCAAACTTCCGGTGGATGATGCAGATTTATTTTCAACCTGGTTACTGAATGACTTTCATTTTCAGCAGGAAACCATTATGCTGGCTCCGGCAAACGGTTTCTATGCCACGCCCGGAAAGGGTGTTGATGAAGTCAGGATTGCATTTGTTTTGAATGTTGAATCGATGAGGCGATCGATGGAAATCCTTCGCGAAGCCCTGAAAGTCTATCCCGGGAGAACTTTATAAAAAATCTCCCCGTTATTTTTCTGAAAGATAAAATATTCTAAAAGGTCTGAATCTCTCTTTTAGAATCTAAATTGAGTGGTGACTGCAACATCCACGCTTCGGGCACCACGGAACCAGCGAAAATTATGGTTCAGATATCCGATATTTAATTGCCAATACTTGAGATCAATTCCGAATCCTAAACCCAGCGAAAAACTGGATTTTCCGCCGACAGCAATACCGGCCCGCAAAGGAACAAAGGGAACAGGAGCATATTCAACGCCACCGGCGACACGGGGAATCGTGGTGTTTCCCAGTTCTTCATTAAAGCCCTGCCGATATGAACCGGTGAGAACCAGGTTGGGCTGAAGCCGGTAGGCCGTGCTGAAGGTCGCGCTTCGCGGCAGGCCCGTACCGAATCTTCCAATCGACAGCGTGGTATCAATCCTTTTATCGGCAAAATTTGCAATTTCCTCGATGTGAAAGAGTGAATCCGCTTCGTATTCAATAACATCGATTTTATTTTCCTTATTCCAGAAAATCTCTCCCAGAATATTGGAAAAATGCAGGGAGAGAGTCCAATCCTCTTCATAGATCCCCAGGATACCCAGGTCAACTCCCCAGCCGCTTCCCCCTTCGCTGCGGCGGGTTTCTATCATTGCGTCAACCAGCAGATAATCATCAGTTGTAATGAGAGTGCCGGAAGAGTTCTCAATATTGGCATACTGGAAACCCACAATATACTTTGCCGTAAGTCCCACCGAGAAAAAGTCGAATTCAGCCGGAGTCCACTCAGTAATCGGGAAAGCTATTCCAAAATCCAGTGATCCGCCAGCCCAGGCTTCCCCGTCAAGATCGTCAATTTTAAACTCTTTGATCTCGGTATTTCCATAAAATGGAATACGGGCGGCATCTTTGGGAAAGTTCACAAAACCATTGCCCATGCCACCGATGGAGAGACTGAAAGGTCTGGCATAAAAAGCCAGGGCCCTGGCATCGGTATTGAACTCACCTTTCAAACCGTTATCGGGTATACGACTTGCCAGAAAATCAATATCAGAACTGCTAAGTGAATCACCGGTTGTAAAATAGCGGTCGTACTCCGTCAGTGAATAACTGTTATTTCGCAACATGGCGTGGGCTGATACCAGAAGGATTTCAAAATTGAAATGCCTGGGAAGTGCCAGCACCGCAGGATTACCACCGATATATTCATTTCCCTCTGTAATGGCCACATTACTTCCCGCCATACTCAGACTGCGGGCGTTATACAGGTTCTGTGAGCGAACCTCTACCGTCAGAAAAAACAACAGAAAAATATGGGTCGAGATAATAATCTGTTTCATCATAAGTCTAGTCATAATCCTTAAATAATATTTCGGTTTCTATCAATCCTGAGAATTCTACAAAATCACTCCCTCTCAGAACTACATATCCATTTGTATTATCCAGGTGAAGTTGTAATCCGACCCGGAAAGGAAGCTTCACGAAGACTTGCAGTTCTTGCATCGTCAGGTCTATGATATATTCGGTTTCAGTAGGTTCGGTGACAAAACCGGTTGATGGATCGACCACCGCCTCAGGAACACTGACAGTTTTATAAAATTCGAGATCTGATTTACCGTATCCGGTGGTATCAAATAGATCCTGACGTGAACGGTCTGCACTGAAAAATATATCCATCATACCACTGACCGGGCCGGCATTGAGGACTTTTGTTTTTAAGCGGGCATATTGTATAACAGTATCTCTGATAGCATCTTTAAAGTTTTCATCCACTTCCCGCACCGTATCCGGATCGAGGGTAATAGGATCTGCATTATGAATGCGGATCCAGAATGGGCTGGTTAGCAAATAATCTCCTCCCAGGGTATCGCCCGCACTTACCTCTGCCAATCCGCCATAGGAAAGGGTTCCCTCAGTTTTCAGGTCAACCGGGTAAATATTAATAAGCGCATCCACATCCGGTCCCTGCAGGACAAGAACATTTCGTCCCACCACCAGAGTCTGATTCTGGATGAATACCTTGGCAGAGTCCGTGTAATCTCCGGATGAGTTTTTCTTATATCCGGTTAGAACTGCATTTACCTCCAGATTCTGAATATTCAGTTGATTTTCGAAACCCAGAATGAGTTGCACTCCCTGAATTTGAATGCCCTGGGAAAGTTGGTCATAATCCGCGATGTCGGTTACAAAACGCGGTTCCAGTACGAGAGAATCCGGTGCCAGAATGCCTCTCACATAACTGAATAATATCCGGGACGAGGCAACCCGGGCTGAAATCTCGTCTTCCGCTTTCAGGGTAACCCAGCCGGTGTCTGTGGATGCTTCAATAAGGACCGTGAAAGTGTCCAGAGGTTGACCTGTGGCCTGGGAATTAAAAATTCGGTACCCCTGAAGATTTTGTATCCCCAGTGAGACACTATCATTGGGAGCAACTGACAGCTGTCCTGACAATGGCTGCCCGGAAATGTCGTTTACGATATCCGGAATCACATAGAGCAGACTGGTGGGTAGGGGCAGCTGGTTAAAAAATCGTAGCTCAATGCTTCCGCTGTCAACCCGCGCTTCGATAATCTGGTCTTCGTGATCAATCCCAATCCGCAGGGTATCATCCACTGTCTGAGATGACACTTTTCCCGTGATTTCTGAGATTTCCAGATCCCTGAAGGATAAATCAATCTGGAGATGCCAGGCATTAAGAGAATCCTCAGTAATAAATATATTTTCTGCGTCCACATGAAAATTAAAGTCCAGATCCAGAGGAATTCTAACCCATCCATCCCCGTTTCCCAAATCAGCCGAACCCGTCCCGCTACTTCCGGGGGGAATTGTCTGGGTAAAGATAACATCGGTAACATGATTTCGATCGTTTTGATTGTAAATTGAAATTTCCATGCTATTCCCAGATACCGGATCGGGAGACAAGGTAAATGGCAAGTTATTGTAAATTGTCAAATATACCACACCGTTATTGACCTTCATGGATCGAAATGCACTGGTGTCTGTCACAACGGCTTGCCCAGAGATGGTAGTGTCCGGAAAGGGGATAGTCTGGTTTATAAAGATGGGAAGAGAGGGAATAAAGGTCGTGATACCCACTTCCCCAGTGGAAATCCGGGTTAAAGAATCCAAACTGATTTTTTCAAGGGAAAATGTGGAGGTTGAATCAGCTCCATCGACGCTCAGATCCTGTGAAGTGAGGGTATCCGCATCAAATTTTCCGTCGACTTCAAAAAAGAGACTGTCACCTTTTACCGTGATGGTGCTATCCTTGGCGAGTTCATCTGAATAAATGATGGTTTCTCTGATAAGCGGTATAAGGTAGGGTGTTTTCCAGCGCGGCAACACCGGCTCGTCTATGGAACAATTTAGCGAAACTAAATAAATTGAGAGAAACAGGAGAATGATATATTTTTTTTGCATGGATGAGTTACCTGATTTAGCTGTAAAAAATAAAACTACTTTTATACTATCGAATAATCGGTTTTTGTATCAGAATCATTAATAAATGATTCTTTTTTGTTTATTTTTTTATTTAATGTTTTTTAAAAACAACTCCTGAAGGATGGTTGGATCATTCTTACTGAATTTTAAATTCTTTTATGGTTTGATTCCCCATATTGTCTGTCACAGATAGCATCAGCTGCAACGGGAACTTTTCCTGACCGGAAATGTCTATGGCAATATAATCCTCCTCCGGGTCATACTCGAATAATTGCCACTGGCCATTTATCAATACTGTGATCTGGGATTCCCGGCGAATACCTGATATTTCATCTTTTAAAGTGAAACGAATCTGATTGTCCAGACTTTGGATTATCCCGTTTCTGCTTGATTGAACAGGATAAATCACAGGGGGAGTGGTATCCTGCAGCA
Source organism: bacterium (assembly GCA_020350205.1). Taxonomy (GTDB): domain Bacteria; phylum Calditrichota; class Calditrichia; order RBG-13-44-9; family RBG-13-44-9; genus RQOF01. The sequence goes on along the minus strand of CP070707.1, from coordinate 2,105,509 downwards.
GAACGAATTTCTCCAGACTGGTTACTCTGGACTCGTAGCGCATCCGAACAGAATCAACATTAGTCGGGATAAAAAGCCATCCTTTCTTATTATCCCAGTAATACAATCCCATCCCTGCACTTTGAAAATGTTCATCCGGAGCCTCCAGGGAAATGTAAACCCCCTCCTCTACTGCTAAATCGAAGGGACTCAAATCATAAATTTTACCGACCATTCCTGCCGCTGCAGGTGGTGCGAATAATTGTTCTTTAGAATCCATCTCCCTGATGGAAACTATTCCGTCATCATATAATGCGGAAACCGGAAAGTGTGCCTCGAAGAGTTGATCGCGGGAATAAAGTCGATATTTTTCGCGGGTTGAAATAAGTGTAAAATTATCCTGATCAGAGGGTAAAATTCGGGAGAGTAATTCCTGATGATCCTGGACTGCCTGTGTGGGAATATTAATCTGATATTCTCCAATTTCCCGCGGGAACCAGATCAAATCGGGTATCTGTTTTCGTAATTGATTGAGTAACTTACTTGGAATGGGGTAATTGATCGAGGTCTTCAATTCAATCCAGTCTTTTTTATATTTAAGCGAGTGAATCTGGAAGATTGTCGAGGCTTCGGAACGTTTTTCCGGTGTGTACAGGGGCAAATATAACGGAAAACTGGGCATTCCTAAGCTGGTTACTCCGGAAATTTGCAGGTAGTGTCCGTTGAGGCTGTCAGGGGCTGCTACAGCGAAGGTATAATGATAAATCTCATCCAGTTCCAGGCGCATAAAATCCTGGGATAGGGCAATTTCAGACCATTCTCCGGGATTTCCTCCCTTTGCCACATGAATTTCTGATAATTCAAGAGGGGATTGGATGCGCAAAAATAGCTCATTCTCTAAACGGCGATTTAAATCATAAGTCAGAAAAGGAAATTCACCGGTCCGGAAATATGTCTGGAAAAGAGACTGATTACCTGAAAAATCTTCCAGTTCAATTCGCAAACTGTGCAGACCCGGCCGGAGTAATTTACTGTCGATTATCCCGCCATAGGGAGGAGTATCGGAATAATGTGGTAAATTGTTGGCGGGGTGCCGGTAAAAATTATGAAAGATACCGGCGCCTTTTCGCCACAGAGAATAATTTTTGTCGACCTCTATTTTTTCTGTATGGGCGTAAGAAAAGTGGTCATATTGAACTGAGTAGACCAGCGAATCATCGATCCACATATTGCTCCGGTAAAAAGAAAAACGATTATTCGCACCTTCGGCATAGTCGTAACATTTCAGGGCCAGTCCTACCTTTCCGCTGATGTACAAAGTATCTTCCAGAAATATTTCACTGCTGCGTCTCAGATCGATAAAAACGGTGTCACTTTGCTGGTTAATTAGCGATTTGTGGTCCTGTGGAAAAAATGCAGCCTCATATAATTGGGGAGGATAGTTATCCTGCACTACCTCCCGGTAAAACTGCAGGGGATTTATAGGTTGATTTTTGGGATTTCGGATTTCGAAGTGAAGATGAGGATATCCTATACCCGTTTTACCGGTATAGGCAATCAACTGCCCTTTTTTTACCGGAAATTTCTCCGGTGTCAGATGGAGATCCAGTGAATATTGCTGATTTTTTTGCCGGATAGAATTTACATAATCTTCCAATTCGGGAGTGAATTTGGCTAGATGGGCATAGACTGCAATATTTCCATCGTTTAATTTCACATAGAGGGCTTTCCCATAGCCAAAGGCTGACACTCTCACCCGCATGATATACCCGTCTTCAATCGCGAATGTTCGGTATCCGGTGCGGTTCCAGGTCTTAATATCAATGGCGGCATGATAATGCCTGGGACGAAATTCGCAGAAGCTGCTGGTCAAAAGTTTGCTGGCGCTGGTCGGCCAGACATAATCCTGACTGTACAGGTGACTTGAGGCAAGAACAATATAAAAGACCAGGAGATTGCAGAGAATATTAAATCTATCGATAAAGTAATTTATATGAAATATTTCCTCATTTTTTTACATGAATTTTAATTCTGGCATCCACAATTTTACAATTTTTTAGCTGTGGCGCAACAACAAAAGGATTCAGATCCATTTCTGAAATTTCCGGCCAGTCAGTTGAAAGCTGTGATAACCTGATCAGACTGTCTGCGATGACTTCCAGGTCGATCGGTTCACTTCCCCGGAAACCCTGTAGAAGCTGAAACGCACGGGTATTCCGGATCATTTCCCGGGCGTCTCTTTCGGTAATTGGCGCAAGACGGAAGCAAACATCCCGGTATAGTTCCACAAATATACCCCCCATACCAAACATCAGTAACGGTCCGTAATTAGGATCTCGATTCATTCCCAGTGCAATTTCAACTTTGCCCTGAACCATTTCCTGAACCACCATTCCGCCAATCTTTTCAGGACGTGAAATTTTCAGAGCCTTTTGCATGATATCTTCATAGGCCTGTCGGATTTCCCGGACATCTTTCAAGTTGATCCGAACACACCCACTGTCTGACTTGTGGATGATATCCTCCGATTCAATTTTCAGAACCACCGGATTTTTCATTGTTTCATAAAACTGAATAGCTTCTTCCGGGGCCTGGATGAGCTTTCCTAGAGCAACCGGAAACTTGTAGGCTGATAAAATTGTCATGATCTCGGAGGTCTTCAAAAATTGCCGGTTTTCTGCTGCGGCTGCTTCAAAGATATAGGTGAGAGAGGCCTTGTCGACCGTTATTTTTTTAACCTTGGATGCCGGCTTCTTTTTCCATTCTGCATACTCAGCCATTTTAGCCAGACCGTATGCTGCTGATTCCGGATAATCATAAATCGGGAGTCCCAGTTCCTGAAAAATCGCAAGTCCGCAATCCCGATCCTTTTCTGCCATCAGCACCACAAAAATGGGTTTGTTACTTTTGTTTTGAAGGAGTTCTTTAAATTTTTCCGCGATCATCATCGGAGTTGTGTTGATCGGGGGTCGCACAATGATTATCATGACCGCATCCACCTGGGAGTCCTTAAGAAGAGCGGTCAATGTTCGCTGATAAGTAATTTCATTGGCGCTGGCAATCATATCCACTGGATTATTCACAGAGGCTTCTTCAGGTAGGATATTTCTCAACTCTTGGATAGTTTTATCCATTAATTTTGCCATCGATAGTTCGTTCCGTTCTATGGCATCTGTGGCCAGAATGGCCGGTCCGCCGGCGTTGGTCATCACGGCCACCCGCTTTCCGGCTGGGAGGGGTTGGTTCGAAAATGCGATGGCCAGATCGAACAATTGAGAAAGTGTTTGGGTACGAATAATACCGGCTTGTTCGAAAAGTGCTTCTGTGGCCAGGTCTGAACTCGCCAGCGCCCCGGTATGAGAAGCAGCGGCACTGGCTCCGCTACTGCTGCTGCCGGCTTTGAGTGCAATAATGGGTTTTTTCTTGGCCAGCTTTTGGGCAATCTGCCGGAAAAGATCTGATTCCTCAATGCTTTCCAGGTACAGTGTAATAACTTTTGTGGGTTCATGACCGTCAAGAAATTGCAGAAAGTGGTGATCGACCAGATCCGCCTTATTTCCTTCGCTCACGAAAACAGAGAATCCCAGGTGCAGTAATTTGCTCATCTCCAGAACCGCGACACCCAATGCACCGGATTGGGAGATGAAAGCAACATTACCCTGATATGGTTCGGTGGGGGAGAAACTGGCATTCATGCAAATCGCCGGATCTGTATTAATGATACCCATGCAGTTCGGTCCGATCAGGCGGATTTTGTATTTCCTGATCAGTTTCAACAATTGTTTTTCCCGTTTTATCCCCTCTCCTCCTATTTCCCTGAAACCGGCAGTAATCATGACCAGATGTTTGATGCCCTTCTTGGCGCAGGATTCCGTGGCTTCTATGGCCAGTTCTTTCCGGACCAGGATGATAGCCAGATCCGGGATTTCGGGTAAATTTTCCACAGAGGGATAACAGTGAATTCCGTTGATTTCGGTTGTCTGCGGATTGACCGGATAAATGGTACCGCGATAACCATAATGCAGCAATTTTTCGAAAAATACCTGTCCCAGACTTCCCGCTTTACGGGAAGCTCCGATGATCGCAATTGACTTGGGTTTAAAAAATGGGTTCAGATCCATGGTTACTCCCGGAGTTGATCTCAGTGTGACATGGGCTGAATAATTTCTTCTGAAAAGTTATAATTTTTTGATTAAATATATTATTGATTTCCATACTGCGAAGTATATCCTGAAAAGTCATTCCACTAAATATGAACTCAGACATGGACGAATAATAAATATTCATGAAAATTTCATTTATTAGTCTTCTCGAGCAATCTTGCAATCAATTTTTTCAGTATGCATTAGTAATATGTTCAGTGTATTGAGTGCGAGAAAGTGGAGAGATTTGTTTTATAGATCTCTCTACTACGTCCCGGCCCTCATATCCGGGACTCTTGTCGAGATGACGGGTTCTCTTTGTGTCCTCGAATTACTTAATGTCTACAGGAATGACAGGATAAAACAAATCATACAATATTTTTGACTATCTTTCGCACTCACTATATTTCCCAGAAGTTTTAGAATATTAAACCAAATCAATATCAATGGGTAATATTGTAGAGATATTGAACAACCTGTCCTTCTGCAAATTTTAAGAATAAAATTTAGGACAAATATCAGTTTTTTCAAGAAATTAAAATATTTTATTTCAAGCTATCGGGTAATGATGCATCCATTCTGGTGTTGTACCGTATATTTCAGCAAAACAATCAGAATGAGAATGTAGAATGAATGCACTTGATAATAAGAAGAATTTTATCTATTTTAAAAACATGGGAAAATCTCTGAGATTATCCATCATACTCCTGCTGCTCATGTTTACAGTCCTGTTGGTTGTGGCTTCTGGATGCTCAAGGAAAATTTATCAGGTCGCCTATCCCACCCTCAATGATGGTAAATACGACAGTGAGTTTCCCTACAAAAATGCCTCTACCGAACTAAATAATATTGCGCAGACGGTTCGTAAATTATCTGCCATTGCCTATTACAAAAGTTATGTTTTCAGCGAAGAAAGCCGACTGAGAAAATCTGATCTCAAGAATAAAAATTTTCGTGATCATGCGGTCAAGGAGGTTTACTTCAATAATTCGGTCATCGGATCTGCTACGGTAGTCAGTTATGTGGGGAGACGCATTACCTTAATAACCTGTGCCCATATTGTCGATTTTGAGGATACCCTTTATACATACTTTAGTACAGAAAGCGGGATGCAAACGCCTTTTTTGCAAAGCGTCGCCATTAAACAAAAGCAGAACAATTTCGTGGCGGATTTACCGGAGAGGGGGGAGCTGGAAATACTGGCCATCGATAAGGAGCTGGATATTGCGCTGCTGGGGCGTATGTTCACCAGCGATACCAAATTTCCCATTCCGGTTTTTAATTATCCTTTCGGGAAAGCCGTTCAACTGGAGTGGGGATCATTTGTATATTTAATGGGATATCCCAAGGGCTATCTGATGGTCACCCGCGGTATTGTAAGCCAGCCGGACCGTGACCGGCAGGGCTCTTTTCTGGTAGATGCACTCTTTAACAGGGGATTCAGCGGAGGGATTGTCCTGGCAATCAAGGACGGGGTGCCTAATTTTGAGCTGGTGGGACTGGCGAGTTCGGTTTCCGCCGATTTCGAGTATCGGGTTATTCCACCAAATGATATTGGCCGCAGTGCTTTCGATCCCCGAATTCCCTATGAAGGGGATGTTTTTGTGGAGCTCAACCGCCACATCAATTATGGGATTACCTTTATTGTCTCAACCGAGATCATTCTAACATTCATTAAGACCAACCTGGACCGCCTGAAAATGCAGGGATATGATCTATCCGCCCTGGTGAGTGGGTATTAACTTTGTTTAAACTCAAGTTAGAGCCCAATATCAAAAAAATGGCTAGGAGAGTGAGATTAATTAAATATTGTCGCTTGGATATGGTGGAGTAGGGTTAAAAACTTTCTATTTTATTCGTAACAACATTCAATATCGGCATTCCCCTCATTAACTCGATTTGGTCAATATCTTTTTTATAAGTTAAATTTCCTTTAATATCAAGGTTTTGTCGCGATTTTGGTAGTACATAACCTTCCTTTAAAGTTTTTTCCTTAACGATTTGATTTAATTTATCCTTCCTCACAAAGAATGCATCATTTCCTGCTGAAGTACAACCAATAAATGCGTATCCCTTTTCTTGTGCTAACAATTGTAATGCTTTAAGAGACGACCCAAAGAATAAATTACTGTAGTGCTTATTGGTCCGATTAAAATTTTTATCATAGGGAACTGTTATCGCTCGGTCTATTCCGAATAGACCGTTGTATTCGATCACAACGATGACTGGAGAAATAACATCAAATTTTTTCCATATCCAGTAGTCATTTCCATCAATATCTATACTTAACAGACCGATTTCATTTTCAAAAGAGCTAGTAAGAATGAGGTCATTAATATTCTCACAATCCACGAAAGCGGTTTTTGCCTGAAGATCATATTTCCAGTAATATTCAGATTGTTTGATTTTTGAAATTTGCGATTCCGAGGAGTCCATAATTAACCCAGACCAATTATCATTCATCATCAAAAAGCGGGTGTTTGATTCCCGGTAATCCTCTACTCCAAATTCGATAAACGATTTATGTTCGATTTCTAAATTATTTACCAGCCATTGGATAATCCCATCTTCCCCCCATTGTGAGAATATCTTGAATTCACATTCCGTTAAATTGGAGGGTGGGTGTCTTCTTAACTTGTTTTCAATAAGTAATTTTCCCAGTAAGAGTTTCTGTTCCTCCTGATAAATTGCCAAATTCGATAAACTGCTCAATCCCTTTTTAATTTGATTTAATTTTTGAAAAATATTCAAAGAATCCTCCTACTATTTATATCGTCTAATAATTTTGATGTAAATAATAAATATTCTTGTAACAACCGGAAAATAGTGAAGATGTATTCGATAGGATGTTTAAGCTCAAATAATATTTATTCCAATAGTCTTGTTATGTCATTTATGAATCATCTTGATATAAAATTTGATTAACCTGGGAAGTGAACCGATCCAGGCAGTTTTTCCCAGACGTTCGATTAACAGCCTCTGATTAAACATAAAATCATCAAACCATTTTTGAGAGGATTTCTGGCGACTACCGCCACTGGAAACCTCCAGGTGATGTACTATTGCACTGCCAATGTATTTTCCTAATTGATCCTGTCTTTGCAATCTTAAACCAAAATCCGCTTCAAAACCCCAGGCGTTTCCCCGGAAATTTTCATTGAATCCTCCCAGTTCTAAAAAAGGGGCTTTTCGTATTCCCATGTTACATCCCCGGGGTGAATTAATGACACATTCTCCTGGAAGGTCAAAGTTGCCGAGCAGCAATCCACTGCGGGTTAACCATCCTACCACATATCCCTGTAACTTTTTAGTGGGAGAGAAAAACACCCCTAACATTTTTTGGACTATAGCGCGTAAGACTTTCGATATCCCGGGATTTTTGTATGAGACTCGTACCTCCCTTCCACAGGTATACGCCAACGCTGAATTTTTTTCGAAGGCCTCTAGATGGGCATCAAGCCAACCCACGCTGGGAATGGCATCATCGTCCAGCAACAGTATTATATCAGCCTTAGAGGTTGCAATACAATGATTGAGGGTTACCGTGGTGCTAGGCTTTTCTTCCGAAAGAATTCTCAAGTGAGCATCCTGTTCCAGCCAGAGTAAAAATTTGCCATCGGGCCGGTCACCCTGTAATCCGATACAAATAGGCAGCTCAGGATAGATCATCCGGATTTTATTTAATGTAGATTCCAGAATAGACAGACGGTTGTAACTGGGTATTACAAGTTCTACAGATCGTTTCTTTTGTTGCAAGGGATCCTCAACGAACGAATTAGATTGGATCAGCTTTTAATTATTGCTTTGGGTTTTTGAACCCATCGTTTATAAAGGGCCATGATTTTACGGGATCGTTTCGCACCCACGGTTCGGTATAAAAATGACCGAACTGAAAATTTTAAAGGCTGCCAGACGTAGTTATACAGCAGGAACTTTTGTCTTGCCATAGAATGTCCAAAATACTGCTTATTTATGATATTGGACTCTCTCACACATTCCGGGTTATTGGTACTCTGGCCGGAAAGGCGGTAATGTACCATCACTTTATCAATGATAAAATAGGGTATATTCTGGCGGAATGTTCTGACCAGAAAATCATAATCGCCAGCATAACGATATTGAGTATCATACAGGCCAACGCTTTGGTAAACCTCCTTATGGACGAACATGCTCTGATGGTTAATCGTCATTCCCCGCCAGTATTTGGGATGGGAATACATCTCTGCCGCCACCTGGTTCTTATCGTCCAGTGCCGAGGCATGGCCATATATGACGCAGGGCTGATTGATGGAATGGTATCTTTCGGCCACCGATTCAAGAGTATCAGGTTCCAGAAAATCATCCGCATTCAGAAGATTGATGAGTTCACCGGAAGCTCTGGCTATCCCTTTGTTCATGGCATCGAATATTCCGTTGTCCAGCTCACTCACCCAATAATCGATCTGTGATTCATATCTTTTGATAATCGCCAGGGTACCATCTGTAGAGCCCCCGTCGATAATCAGGTACTCAACATTTTTATAAGTCTGGTCTAGCACGCTCTTGATAGTTTGTTCCAGATATTTTTCACCGTTGAATACGACGGTTATGACAGATATTTTGGATTTGCTCATATTCATGATCTAAGGTAGTAAACAAAATAAATTATTTCTGCTTTCTTGATATATTTGTTTATTTCAGAAAGTATAACCCTTCAGTTTCTTTTCAAGTATTTCAGCGACTAAAATTTTAACCTGATCTACCGTAATTTCATTAATAGCCAGGTCAGAATCAAATTGGTATTGTTCTTTTAATTTGTCCATCTCATGCAAATTGTTCATAATCTGCGGGGGGTAAATATATGAGCTACCGGCAAAGACTTCTTTTGGATAGGGCGAAAATCGCCCCAGAGTTTTTCCATTGGATATACAAATGAAAGGCCGATTTACAGCAGCCGTTATATGAGGTGCACTGGTGTCATTGGAAATGAGCAGTTCGGAGTTAGCAATGATGCTGATTAATTCGGGTAATGAGGTTTTCCCAGCCAGGTTATAGGTGTTGTTATTATTGAGAATTTTATCAATCTGCTGTGACTTTTCCAAATCCTTTGGCGAACCGCAAAGGACGATAGGAATGTTATACTTTTGCAGAATAAATTTACCGAGCTGTGCAAATTTTTCTACGGCCCACTCCCTTTTTATTTCCCCGGCACCAGGGAAAAGGATGATATATCTTTCCGGCAATTGAAAAGGAATTTCTTTAATCTGTTTTAAGGCTGGTTTTCTTAAAGAAATTGGTTCTTCCAAGATTTTTTCAAAAAAATACTTGTTGCGAAGGAATTCAAAATTAACCTCCCCGCTTTGAGGAATGAGTCGGGTATAATACCTGTCGGTGAAGAGATGGCGCTTCCATTGAGCATGTTTCTCCAAACTTCCCTCACTGCCGATAGTTATCGGTGCCCTGCTGGCCCTGACGATCAGATCATCATACAAAATTCCCCGGGAGTATCGGGAATTGATAACCACCTCAAAGCCAGCCTGGTAAATTTGCTTCAAAATGCGGTACTTGTAAAATAGATTAGAATAGAATTTAGTTTTTTGAATCCAGATGAAAGAATGAATTTCGTGTCTAAAAAAATGCTCAGCCAGATCCCGCCACAATTCATTGCCACACAGGGAAATTCTGTAAGCTTGGTATTTCTGGCTCGCTTTCACAGCGCTGATAAAATTGCAGAACAGGACGAAATCTCCTATTTCATCCAAACGGATTAATAAGAGAGTGTGAAGATGAGTTGTTGTTTTCTGAAATTTCAACAAAATAATGATTAGAATGGAAATCAGAAATACAATTAAGTTTTTAATTTTTATAATAAAAAGTGAAAACATAGTAGAGAATTAACTGAATAAATTTCCGGGGATAGTGACCCAATTAATTCTTAGGAGAATCACATTCGGATCCACATTTACGGATCATGATTCCTGTTATATTTGTTTTATTTTTGTATTTTATTCGAAAAACAGGTAATAATTTTATTGTAAATATCCTGAGTAAGCAAGGGATTTGATTATCGGTCTTTTTTTTATGATTCTCATCTGGGGATTATTAGATTATATTGAGCGATAATAGCAAGAATTATATTAATCCTGAAACGTTTTAATGTAAAATGATACAGAAAATAGCGACTTTTGTTAATACGCAGTTAAATAGATCCTATCACAATCCTTTCTTTATGGGGAAGGTTAATCAGGCATTTTTTTCGATGGCAAGATCCATTTTGGTTAAATTGGGTGATCCGTCATGTAAAATGAAAATTCGGGGTAGATCTATCTATCTTCCTATTTCACATCCGCTGGCCTTTAATGTTTCTCAGCATCCACATTATGATGGCGTGATTGAAAGGGTTTCAGAATTTATTCGCAGCCGGGAGGGCAGATTAATTTATATTGATGTTGGGGCCAATATCGGTGATACTATTCTATTCAGCAATCCTCAAGAGAACGATCGGGTTCTGGGTATTGATGCAGATGATATCTACCTGGATTACCTTAAAAAAAATGTCGGACATCTTCGCGGTGTCACCCTCATCCAGACCATCTGTTCATCAAAGGATGGACAAATAAACGGCAGCTTACACAGAAACCAGGGTACCGCAAGGATTGTGGAGAATATTCAAAATCACATTCGGGCCCAGTCACTGGATACCATTCTAACCAATAACAGTGACTTCAAATCGGTAAATTTTTTAAAGGTGGATACGGATGGCTATGATTTTGAAGTTCTCAAAGGGGCAAAAAAAACAATTCTCCGGAATAAACCTGCTGTCCTGTTTGAGTGTGAACCCAATGAAAACCCGGATTATGTAAAAGAAATGCAGAATATTTTAAAGTTTTTCCATGAAAATGGATATCGGAGTGCACTCCTCTATGATAACTTTGGTTATCTTTACGGTCGACTAGAACTTGATGATGTCTTCAAGTTTAAAAATGCGCTATTTTATCAGCTAACCCGTGTTTATTATTATTATGATATTTTGCTCATGCCGGAAGAACAATTACAGGCGTTTTATTCCTCCGAAATCAATTTTTTTGTTAATCAAATTAAATCTGATTCCGACCGCCTGGCTGCCCAGCAGGCTGTAAGACTGGAAGATTGATTCCTGTTTTTTTCAGGTTGTTTATTTGTTCCAAATACCGCGGGCCTTCTGATTGACGATTTTCCGATATTGAATGGGTGACCATAGGGCAGATGGCAGTAGGCAGACAATAGTGGCCAGAATAACACCCGACACCCCTAACTGTAAATGTCTGGCAAAAAAAATTGACAAGGGGATATTCACTATACCTATGGTTACAGCGGTGTATAATTGGAGTTGAATTTTTCCCACCCCGTTTAAAAAATTTGCAAAAATATTATTCCACATGCTGATGACCGCAAACACCATCATCAGGATGGATAACATCCGGGGAATTTGAATTTCGGAACCGACCCAGATCCGGTAGATCGGCTGTGAGACCACCAGTATGATCAGTGCTATTCCCACAAATACCCCCCAAATCCGCAACAGTTGTCGGATAACATTCTTAATCCAGGCGAAATCATTTTCGGCATGTGCCTCCGTAAAGGCTGACCAGAAAGGGGTGAGAATCACGCCAAAGACAAGTACAATCGTATTAAAATATTTAAAGGCAATATTATAAATCGTGACATCGGCCGGGGTAAAAATTTGGGTAATAATTAAATTATCTGTTGTAAATATGATGATCGATGCAATTTGAATGATGAAAAAGCGAAATCCTAACGTCAGAAGTTTTCTTGAATAGGTAGATTTGACAAACCTTAGCGAAGGTCTGATCCTCTTATAACTGCCGTTAAAGAAAATGATACTGGCAATCGAATAAACCAGGGCAGGCATGAGACTGGAAATGATACCCAGGTTCAGCAGATTTGCATGCTCGGTGAAAGAAAGCAGATAAATGGCGCTTACGGTAAACAGATTGTTGAGAAAATTGAATAGCCCGTTAAGTGCCGGTTTCTGATCTGCCAAGGGAATGGCGGTGACCAACTTCAAAATAAAATTAAGAAAAAACAGGCTGAAAACGATGAGAACCAGAGTGGGTAAGGTGTTTCCTAATTCAGTGGAAGTGTTAAAAATCTTCAGCCAGTTCAAATGGGGATAAACGAATAGAAATAGAATGTATATGAATCCAAAAAAGAGCGTCAGATAGGCGTATGCGGTGCTGATGTAAATTCTACCGGTCTCCAGATCGTCCGCAGCCAGTGCCTCCGATAATTTATTCCTCAGGCCATTTCCGATACCAAAGTCCAAAGATACAAACCAGGCAGTGATGGAGGTAAGCGTTAACCAGATACCGTATTCACTGCTGCTCAGACACCGCAAGCTTACCGGGACTAGAAGGAGAATTAATATGAAATTAAAACTGTAGGTGATAATGAGGTATATGATATGTTTCTTGGCTTTATCGGAACGTGAGGTCCCTTTCATGAAGCCAAAATATTTTGAAAAGAATGATTCAGTCAATACTGATTAAATTCCCGGATTTATGGTGATTTTCTGGCATTATTTACTTGGCGCGATCTGGCTTGATTTATGGGGAGGATTTTTCCCTGATCATACTTTAGTGAATAATTCATTTTCCAGAATCTCGCAGAGAATATGACCGATCAGAATATGGCATTCCTGAATGCGGGCTGTGTTGTTAGAAGGGATGATGATAGGCAAATCCACCAGTTTTTTTAATTTACCCCCATCTCCACCCAGCAGGCCGATCACATATAATCCCTTTTCGTGTGCCATATTGACCGCCTCAATTACATTGGGAGAGTTTCCGCTGGTACTGAGTGCGATTAAAGTATCTCCATGTTTTCCCAGTGCTTCTATCTGGCGGGAGAAGACATAATCAAAACCGTAATCGTTTCCTCCTGCCGTCAGAATAGAAGTATCCACAGTAAGCGCCAGGGCTGCAATAGCTGGTCGATCATTACTGCTCTTGAGACGGATCACCAGTTCCGCAGCAAGGTGCTGGGCATCTGCGGCACTTCCCCCGTTTCCGCACAGCAAAATCTTTCCGCCTTTGCGGATGGTCGATACCAGCTGTTGAATAGCCTGATCCAGGACTGGAGCGAGATCCGGCATTAAACGATTTTTTACCGTAATGCTTTCTTGAATAACGGATTCAATCAAATTTTTCCACTCGTCTCTCATAAGAAACAATTTCCGGTATGGCATTAAGATTTGAGATGAATTGCTTCTGAAAATTCCTGCAATTTCGAATAATTTTTGGTATCCTCGAAATGATTCCCAATTACCACGAATGATGCGCCGGCATCCACTTTTTTAGCGGCTATTTCCGGGGTACGGATGCCTCCGCCTACCATTACGGGAATGGAGATGGTTTTGCTTACCGCTGTTACCATCTCTTCGGGAACAGACAGCTGTGCTCCGCTGCCTGCTTCCAGGTACACCGTTTTAAAACCCAGATACTGGGCGGCCAGCGCATGTGCCAGGGCCAGGTCGGGTTTATTGCGCGGGATGGGGCGGGAGTTGCTCATGAATTCGGCACTGGTCATTTGACCGGATTCAACCAGCATATAACCACATGAAATTGCCTCGATCTGGAGTTGCCACACCACCGGAGCGGCCAGCACCTGATTGTCTATCAAGTAGGCAGGATTCCTGCCGCTGATCACCGAAAGATATAAGATGGCATCTGCAAAACGGGAAACCTGAAAAATACTCCCCGGGAACAGGATCACCGGGACATGACCGGCTGACGCCTTGACTTTTTTTACAAAATCTTCAAAGTTTCTGTTGAGTAACAAGGTCCCGCCGATTAAAAAAATATCCACCCCGTTTTCCACCGCCGGAAAGACAATATCATCAATATTTTCAAGCTGTAAGCGATCCGGATCCAGCAATAGAACGAATCCGGCACCGCGCGATTTAACAATATTCTGTAAATTCTGGTAGGTTTGATTTTTCATGGTTTGATACCATCTACAGTTTAACAAATTTAAAGTAATGCAGCCAATTCTGCAAATCAAGTGCTTTGAAAAGGCCTTATGTGTAATCTTTTATTTGGCCGAATCCGGTTTTTGTGTCATTCCGTTAAACCACCACTGTATCGCATCCAGTATATCTCTGGCAATATAGTCTGGCGCCTGTTGCCATTGATGCTGATATTTTTTTATTTCTCCTTCTCCAAAACCGGTCCGTACCAGGATGCCCGGTATATTCAGCTGCTGGCCGGTTTCCACGTCGGAGACTTTATCCCCAATGATGATTGACCGGTCTAGAGCCAATTGATGTTCCCGGGCTGCCTTTTGCAGCATGCCTCCGCCCGGCTTACGACAAGCACAGTCTATATCAAAGGGTGGAAGTCCCTGCGGATGATGCGGGCAATAATAGATGCCATCGACCTTGACACCCTCCAGCTGCAACAGATTAAGCAATTGCCGGTTGACTTGATCCACTACCTCTGCAGTCATATAACCCCGGGCAATTCCGGACTGATTACTGACGATAATGGTTTTCCAGTCCGCCTGATTTATGATACCAATTGCTTTTGCTGCGGTCGGAATTAGGCGAAGCTGGTCGATGTCGCTAAGGTAACCGACCTCCTCGCAGACTGTTCCATCTCGGTCAAGAAAAACCGCAGGTTTTGGAATATTTTCCATACTTTTCCGGATTTTAACAAAATAAAAAAGCCTCCGCTAAGAGGGGCCGGAGGCTTTTATAATAAGAAACAGATCTATTTACCCATCACTTTTTCATAAAGTGACATGTATTTTTCTGCGGATTTAGTCCAGGAAAAATCCTTTTTCATACCGGTTTTTTGAATATCGTTCCAAATTTTTTTATTGGAAAAGGTTTTTACTGCCCGGGTGATTGCCTTCAACATTTCCTTGGCTTGATATTTTTTGAAGGTAAAACCTGTGCCTTCACCGGTTTTAGCGTTATAATCCAGGATGGTATCTGCCAGTCCTCCGGTCTCCCTGACCACCGGTACAGTTCCATATTTGAGACTGTACATCTGATTCAATCCGCAAGGCTCAAACCGGGAGGGCATCAGAAAGATATCGGCACCCGCCTCAATCAAATGTGCCATTTTATTATCGAAGCGAAGATTGATCGCTACTTTTTGAGGATACTTCTTGGCCAGTTTTTCAAAGAATTTATGATATTTGGTGTCTCCGGTACCCAGAATAATGATTTGAAGGTCCATTTCCATCAACTCAGTTGCAACCTCTTCAATCAGATCAAATCCCTTCTGATCGGCCAGGCGGGAAATAATTCCAATCACGGGCACATCTTCTTTAAATTCTAGATTATTCTGTTTGCACAATACTTTTTTATTCTGAATCTTTGCTTCCAGTTTGTTCCAGGAATATTTCTGGGGAATCAGATTGTCAGTCTCAGGAGACCAGTTTTCATAATCGACACCGTTCAGGATACCGACCAGATCCTTCTTTCTACTGGCCAGAATCTTTTCAAATCCAAAACCGAACTCCGGATCCGATGTAATCTCCTCGGCATATTTTTCACTGACCGTATTTAACACATCCGCGAAAAGAATTCCTCCTTTCAGCAGGTTGAGCTTTCCGTAAAATTCAAATTCAGCTCCGGTCTTAATATATTCTTTGGGGATTTCAATTTTTTTCGCTTTTTCCAGAGGAAAGATACCCTGGTAGGCCAGGTTATGGAGTGTCAGTACCGTTTTGGTATTTTTGAAGAACTCATCATCCTTATAGAGGGTTTTCAGGTAGAAGGGGATCAGGGCTGTCTGCCATTCATTGCAATGAATAATATCGGGTTGCCAGTAAAGCAATTTCAGGGTTTCCAATGTCGCTTTGCTGAAAAAAGCAAAACGTTCGGCATTATCTTTAAAGTCTTTGCCCGTTGCGGGATCGACGTAAAGTTCTTTGCGGTCAAAATAGTCGGGAATATGTAAAAAATAGACATGAACTTTGGAGTTCGGCAAGAAGGCAGTTTTTCCATCTACAATTTTGGTCTCTGCATCCAGGGTTACTTTAACTTCCTTCAATCGGATGACTTCCCGCAATACAAATTTTCTTTCATTAATGGATTTATAATTTGCCATCATAACCCGTACATCTTGCTCCATTTCCTTGAGAGCAACCGGTAATGCACCGGCGACATCGGCAAGGCCTCCAGTTTTGGCAAATG
Source organism: bacterium (assembly GCA_020350205.1). Lineage (GTDB taxonomy): Bacteria > Calditrichota > Calditrichia > RBG-13-44-9 > RBG-13-44-9 > RQOF01. The sequence goes on along the minus strand of CP070707.1, from coordinate 2,089,204 downwards.
GAACAACTTCTGAAGAAACATAACAAATTTTTAAGGGTGTCATTCGATACCTCTGGATTAAAGAGTAATCTGTTTTAAATACTGAGCCGCATCCTCAGGACTGGTTGGATTTATGTGAAATCCCGTTCCCCACTCAAAACCTGCGACTTTAGTTAATTTTGGCATCAGTTCGATATGCCAGTGATAATAATCGTTTGCATCGTCCTGCATAGGGAAGGTGTGAATCACAAAATTATACGGCGGATAATTTAATGCGATATTAATTCTTCCCAGAACTTCCTTCATGGTGACCGAAAGATGATTGAGCATTTCATCCGAGATGGTTTCATAATGCGAGAAATGATTTTTGGGGAGAATCCATGTTTCAAACGGAAACCGCGGTGCATAGGGTTCTAGAGCAATAAAAAGTTCCTCGTCGTAAACTACCCTTACTCTCTCATGCATCTCATGACGGATGATGTCACAGAAAATGCAACGATCTTTATACTCAAAATATTGCTCCGCTCCCACCATTTCTTCAACAACAGTTTTGGGGATGATGGGTGTGGCAATCAGTTGAGAATGAGTATGCTCCAGGGAAGCACCCGCCGTCATACCATGGTTTTTAAAAATCATAGCGTATTTTAGACGCATATCTTTTTTCAGATCCAGGATTCTTTCCCGGTAAATCCAGAACACATCGTGGATACCGGAAATATCAAGGTCTGCCAGATCTTTGAAATGTTCCGGAGTTTCAATAATAACTTCGTGAGCCCCCACACCATTCATTTTATCGTATAATCCCTCACCTTGCCGGTTCAACTGACCTTCCACGCGCAGGGCAGGAAATTTGTTGGGAACCACCCGCAGCGTCCATCCCGGCTGGTCATGACCGGATTTATCCGGCCGGATGGCGAATATCTCCGGGGGTGTTTTATCTTCATGCTCATAGCAAAATGGACAGAAACCACCGTGTTTTTTTTTCTCTACCTCAGCAAAATCTGAAGGCCTTCTCCCGCGTTCGGTGGAAATAATAACCCATCTTCCAATCACAGGGTCTTTTCGAAGTTCCGGCATAAAACAGTAGTTTATTTAATATTTTTTATATATTTATAAAATTTAACCATTTTCAAAAATGTAATCAAGCGGAAAAAATTGAGTTATTATTGGGATTTTTGATATTTCTAGAATCAATGGTATTTGAGTCTATACCTCCTCAAGAGTTGGGTGGGTCTCTTATTTGGAGAAAGATATTTATCGCTGTTGATTTAAGTTTTATGAAAATGTATCGAAAATGTGAATCTAAAGTAACCTGAAGGAGTATAATTAAGAAATTTTAAAGGATTGTGTATGGCTGCGAGATATATATTTCGCGTTTTTTTAAAAAAAGATAAATGGTTAGTCCTCAGGGACAGCGTCATATTAGGCAGTTATGAGAACAAAGATAAAGCTATCCAAAAGGCCAAGCGCCTGGCAGCCCGTTTTCGATCAAGTCAGGTCCTGGTATACCGTACTTACGGATCCATTGAGGACAGATTTTTTAATTCCGGCATCTCCTCTTCCAAATCACCGGCATCCTGGTAAGATTTAATATATATCCGGAATAATTCAAAAAATTTCATTTCCCTCCAATCAAACATTTCTGTAAATTATTGGGTAATTTCGCGAGGTTAAGAGAGAAGTGGTATTTACTCCGTTTCGAAAGCACATTTTTGTTATTCTTGCTTTTTTTTACCTGACTTTGTCCATTATATCAGTCGTAAATGTCAGATCCACTGAATCCTATACAAAAAGTTATGCCGATCTTTATTTTTTAACCGCTCCCCAGGAAGGAAACCAATCGCTTTTAATTCCCAGAGGATTGCATTCTTGGGAAGTGCATAGCATAAAAATTTCAAAATATCACCCTTATCAGAATTGCGAAAGTATACGAGATTATCAAATTAATCACCTCTTTTCAGGATATAATTCCCCCCTTGTATGCTACAAATTTCCTCCCAGTGAATACACTGCAGCGGGTTGACCCCTGACCCGGAAATTTCACGTACCAAATTAATGTGCTTTCCTTGAACGGATTGAAATTTGGTTCGATTGGTGTAGACTAAAAATTAAAATATCAGGGGTTTAAAATGTCAAATATTTTCTCCTATGTATCGTTGGTTGTTCTGGCAAGTTTTCTACTTGGACTCATGTTTTATAGTTTTTATCGCGTGCTTATATCAAAGGATCCTGTTCCACCTGCGGAACTGTCTCAAAAAATAGGACCAAAGAAAAAAAAGAAATAATACCCGGATGAACAGCATTGAATGTTTGCAGAATTTTAAAGCAAATCGGTGGCGAATAAGTATATGTTTTTCGGATTGAAAAGACTGTATAAAGGAACATTGATATGAAATTATTTGAAAGAGAAACTGATCCGATTTATGAAATATTCGAATCGGGGAAAAACCTTCGAAAAAGAAAGCGGCCCGTACCCCCCTCAATTGAATCGTTGATCAGCCGGAAAGAAAAGAAAAAATTTGTGAAGAATCTGTTTGAAAATAATGCGGTTCGGTATGATGAATTTATTCAAGTCCTTAATACACTTAAGAATTGGAGCAGTAGCTTTCAAAAAATGGAAGATGAATTTGTACGTCAGAAGCGTACGATGCGGGAACGCGAAGTCATTGCTTTTACCGATATTGTTTTCAGAAGATTTTACCCCGATTAAAATTTTGAGAAAGGATACCTATGTTGGGCGGTATTGGAATGGGCGAGATCCTAGTCATTTTACTGGTGATCCTTTTGTTATTTGGGGCTAAAAGATTACCGGAAATAGCACGATCTCTGGGTGTGAGTATTTTTGAGTTCAAGAAAGCGGTAAATTCGAATCTCTCTGAATTAAAAAAAGTAATGGAAGAGGATACGACCGGATCTGCCAGAAGTCAGAAAAATGTAATCACCGACACTCATTTGAAAAATGAGAAAACGGAAATCTGATTATTGAGGATTACCAAGAAGTCAGATCATTGTGAACAGTAACCAAAAATAAAGGGCGGATGATCACTTAGGGGTGTCCTTTTTTTGAAAGCTGATTATAAAAGAATTGCATCTGATCAGGTTCAAAAATGTGGATACCCCTTAGCTTTATTTTTGCAAATTCCGTCATGGCTGTTGCAATAACTCTGGCATGGGTGGGCCGAAATCGGCGGAGCTTCCCGCATAATAAAGGATTGAATAGGTGTGAAACCATCTGCACCAGTTTCTGAGCGGGACTGTTTTCCTGATGTTTTCCCAGAATCAATAAAGTTCGAAAGACAAGGACGGTCTGGAATGGTATTTTCGTGATGGCTTCTTCCAGTTCACCCCTCACCCGGTTATAAAAAAAGCGGGATTGACTTGAGGCGGTGAGTGTACTTAACATCATAAACTGTTTTATACTCTTTTTTTGTGAGATTTGTGCAATTTGCATAGGATAACTAAAAACGACCCTGCGAAAATTTTCCCGGGGTCCGGCAGTTCTTAGGGCTGTCCACGGGGCGTAAAAAATGTGATCGGCTTCTATGAGATCAGCAAATTGATGTATCTTCTCAAAATCGATGATGTGAACGGTTAATTTTTGATGAGGCAGGGAAAGGTCTCTCTGGGACAGAACAGTGATCTTGCTGTATTGGGGGTCCCGCAGTAAATTTTGTAAACAGTATTTTCCCACCAATCCGGTTTCACCTATTATCAGGGCAGAATACCCGGGTTTGGTATCATGATTTTTTTTCGGCATGCTCATTCAGATTGTTTGAGGTGCCTGCATAGACGATTTCTTTTTCACTACCACTTGGAGTGGACACCAACCAGATGATTAGTGGGCCCATGCCCGCTTCCAATACTTAAGCCGCTTCGGATCGCTTCGGTTATAAAATCCTTAGCTCTTTTAATTGCTTCCAGTGGCGGTATTTCTTTTGCTAATGAGGCTGCGATAGCGGAGGCAAAAGTACATCCGGTACCGTGGGTATTCCGGGTATCAAAACGTACCGACTTAAGAATATAATAATCACTGCCATTAAAGACCACATCCATTGATTGATTCTCGAGAGAGATATGACCACCTTTGATAACCACCCATCGACAGCCCAGCTGATGCAGATCTCTGGCCGCCTGTTTCATTTTTTCGAGATTATCCACGGTGTATCCGACCAAGGCTTCGGCTTCAAAAATATTGGGAGTAATGACTTCTGCCAAAGGGATCAGTTTTTCTTTCATAGCTATTCGGGCAGATTGTGCCAGCAGGTGATCACCGCTTTTAGCCACCATCACCGGGTCCACCACCAGATTAGGGATGTGAAAAGAATTGATTGCCTCTGCCACCACGCCCACAATTTCCTGGTTGGCCAGCATTCCTGTTTTGGCAGCATCGGTACCTATATCCGTCATGATGCTCTCGATTTGCTTCTGAATAAACTCTGCCGGAATTTCTTGAATGCTCTGAACACCGATGGTGTTTTGGGCCGTTAATGCTGTGATTGCAGACATGCCATAGACCCCAAAAGCGGAAAATGTTTTGAGATCAGCTTGAATCCCGGCACCACCGCCACTGTCCGATCCGGCAATGGTAAGTGCTTTCTTTATAGTCATTCTGCCTCCGTTTCTTTTCTTTTACTCTTAAAATGATCCCATCCCCCGGGCTGCAGCAGATTCCGCTGACCATTTTTTTCAATGATCAGATAACCATTTGATTGTGTTATAATCCGGCCGATACAGGAAATAGGAACACCATAATCTAATCCGATCTCTCTGAATTCAGCCTCTGGTATCTCCGGCCGGGTGGTGAACAGGAGTTCATAGTCTTCTCCGCTGTGTAAAATTAAGTTTTCTTCCGTCTGCTGGCAAACCCGCGCAACTTTAGATAATTTTTGGGGAACAGGAATCGCATCAAGCTCAATCTCTGCTCCAACCCCGCTCATCCTGCAGATATGATAGAGATCGCTGGCAATACCATCACTTATATCAATCATGGCGGAAGCCAGCTGATTCTGCGCCAGTCTTTGGCCGATTTCGACCCTTGGGTGTGGCTGAAGGTGAGCTTGGACCAGGGATTGATATTCCCGGGGATATTTTACACCATATTTCTGTAGAATATAAAACCCTGCCGCGGAAGCGCCCACCTGACCCGTTACATAAATTTTATCTCCTACACTGGCCCCCTTCCGCTCTATATAATGATCCGGATGCACGTCTCCGGTCAGGGTGATATCGATGATTAATTTTTGCTCGGTCTGAGCCAGATTCCCTCCGATGATCAGGGCTTTGAAAGATTTCAGCTCATCACGCATTCCTTGAAATAATGCTTCATAGTCCGATACAGAATAGTGGGGTGGAAGGCCCAGGGAAACCAGGGCGTACAGAGGCCGGCCACCCATGGCGGCAATGTCACTTAGATTGACCGCCATGGCGCGCCTTCCCAGTTGATAAGCGGAAATATTTTGCAAAAGAAAATGACGGTCCTGGACCTGAATATCGCAGGTGAGAAGCAGGGCACGATCCGGTTCGATTTTCACTACGGCGCAGTCATCACCAATGCCGAGTAGCAGTTCAGAGCCT
>CP070707.1:2080408-2083551 GCA_020350205.1 bacterium | reverse complement strand
GAACATCAACATACAGAAACTCAATGGAAGAGAATTGTTCCAGCATGTCTTGTAGTCGGGGTTTTAGGACTTTACATATCTGGCATTCTGGGAATGAAAAATACCCCAGCAGAAGGGGGGTCTTTTTAATTTGATCAAGCAACTGCTGAGATGAAAGTGTTAACGATGAATTATTTTCCATTTTATGTCAATCTAAAGATATAACAGTGTACTCAACCCATAAATATATATTAGTTCGTGGTTGTGACGTATTTTTTTTTTAAATTTTATGCGAATTTCAAAGGGAATGATGGACTTTTTGATAAAGGAATAGGCTATGCAAGGTGTAATCGGTATCCGAAGAGAAAACAAGGATTTAACAGAGCGGAGATCCCCCCTAAATCCGGAGCATGTGCAAAAATTGATTGAGAACTATCAGGTCAGAGTTCAGGTGGAGCCGTCCTCCACCCGAATTTATTCTGATGATGAATATAAAGCTGCAGGTGCCTCACTGACTGCTGATTTAGCGGAATCAAACATTATATTTGGCGTAAAGGAAATCCCAATTGCTGATTTAATGCCCCAGCTAGCCTACTGCTATTTTTCCCATACCATCAAGGGACAATCCTATAATATGCCCATGTTAAAGCGATTATTGGACCTCAGAAACACTTTACTGGATTATGAATGTGTCACTGACGAGCAGGGGAGACGGCTGATATTTTTCGGAAGATTTGCCGGCTATGCGGGAATGATCAATTCCCTGTGGGCTCTGGGTGTACGCTTAAAATCTGCCGGACTGGCCACGCCTCTGCAGGAATTGAAGCAAGCCATGCATTATCCAAGTCTGATCGCTGCCCGGGAGGCAATCAGACAGATTGGGAAGCAAATTGAACAAGAAGGACTTCCCACTGAATTAGTCCCCATGATTTGCGGGTTCACCGGTTATGGCCATGTTTCCCGGGGCGCCCAGGAGATTTTTGATTTGCTACCATTTGAAACCGTTGAACCCGCTGAATTAAATGAGTTTATCGAAAAGGGAAGCTATTCAAACAAAAAGCTGTATAAAGTGGAATTCAAGGAAATTGATTTAGTTCAGCACCGAAACAATAGTCCTTTTAAATTACAGGAGTATTATGATTTCCCCGAACGATATATCAGCATTTTTACGGAATATATCCGCCACCTTACCCTGCTTATAAATGGTATATACTGGGAACCGCGCTATCCCCGACTTCTGACTTGCTCCTTTCTGAAAGAATGGTTCAGAGAGAAATCTCAACCCAGATTGAGAGTTATCGGTGATATTACCTGTGATGTCGGCGGGTCAATCGAATGTACTCTTAGAGCGACAAATTCTTTGAATCCCGTTTATGTCTATAATCCAGTTAGTGAAAAAGAAACGGATGGATTTGAAGGGGAGGGTATTCTGATAATGGCAGTTGATAAACTACCGTCAGAATTACCCCGGGAAGCTTCCGAAATGTTTGGAAATAAGCTGCTTCCCCACATCGCCGAGCTCGCCAAGGTTGATTTTAAGCAGCCTTATGAACAACTCCAACTTTCAGCAGAATTTAAACGGTCGATTATCACCCATCAGGGACGACTCACCCCGAATTATCAATACCTCACAAAATATATTTCCAAAAAATTGTAACAGATAAGCGGTGAGAGACTATGATTTACGTGAATTACCGATAATTGTGATATTAATCTTTTATCGTTACTAACTATGAAATAAAATATTTTGTTTGATTTGAATATTTGATTGTACATAAATTCATTAAATAAAAACAGTGGTGAAAAGAAGGAATTTTTTAGTGCTTTATGTTCTGGATATCTGTCTTTTGCCACTACCCCTGTTTCCTTCACGATTCATCCAAAAAGACTTATTTCATCTAATTCGTAATTACCGGAGAAAGTTATGAAGAATGCACTTATTTTAGGCGCCGGAATGGTTTCCAAACCAATTGTTGATTATTTGGTAGACAGCAAAAACGTCTTCGTGGTGATGGCCAGCCGCACCGTGGAAAAAGCTCAGAATATTTTAAAACAGCGGGAGAATACCCGCGCCGTATCCCTTTTGGTTGACAACGATCTAGATTTGGAAAAACTCATTAAAGCCGCGGATATCGTGATCAGTTTACTGCCCTATACCTATCATGTGAAAACGGCGAAATATTGTCTAAAGTATAAAATACCAATGGTTACAACTTCATATGTAAGTAAAGCCATGAAGGAACTGGATCAGGAAGCCCGCGACAATGATATCTTAATCCTGAATGAAATCGGCCTGGATCCGGGGATCGATCATATGTCTGCCATGCGAATTATTCATAATGTCCGGAAACAGGGGGGCTACGTGCGGTCTTTTCGCTCCTATTGTGGCGGATTACCTGCACCCGAAGCCAATAACAATCCCTGGGGGTATAAATTCTCCTGGAGTCCCAGGGCGGTCCTAATGGCCGGTAGAAATGACGCTCTTTATCTAAAACAGGGAGATAGGATAGAGATTCCCGGTAAGGATTTGTTTGAGCACAATTGGCCCATCAATATTGCCGATATGGCATTTGAAACTTATCCCAATCGCGATTCACTACCATATATTGAATTATATGGGATTTCAAGAACAGATACCATGTTCCGGGGAACGTTGCGATATCCCGGCTGGTGCCGAACTTTACTGGCCATAAGTCGCTTACATCTTTTAACAGATAATGAAATTCCCGGAACCAAGGGCCTCGATCACCGAAGCATCATGCAAAAAATATGGGGGCTGAGCGGTAGTGATGATCCGGTTGCATATCTGGTGGATAAATTAAATCTCTCTGCAGATGATGAGATTATTGAAAAATTACGCTGGTTGGGTTTGTTTGAATCGGATACTTTTGGGAAGGACACGACGACGCCCATGGATTTTTTGGCGGAAAGAATGCTGGCCAAAATGCCTTATGAGAAGGGTGAGCGTGATATGATTGTGCTGTACCATGATTTTCTGGCAGAATATCCCCATCAGCAGGAGCGGATTACCTCTACCCTGGTAGATTACGGTATCCCGAACGGAGATTCGTCGATGTCGCGCACAGTTTCCCTGCCGGCTGCCATTGCAACCCGCCTGATTTTGGAGGGAAAAATCAAAGAAACCGGTGTCCGGATTCCGGTGG
>CP070707.1:2063896-2080308 GCA_020350205.1 bacterium | reverse complement strand
TCAGCGGCAGTACTCAGCGGCTGGTGATCAACAATACCGGTTTTATCACCAATCCCGGCGGCGGTGCCTTTAATGTCACCAAAACCCTGTCGTCGGATACGCTTGGATTTGAGAATGCTTCAGGAAACTTTGCTGGAGATGCGTATGATAATGATCCCCTGGAACCGGCCGGGAATCTGATTCAGTGGGCAAGCACTGCCTCCCTGCGAATATGGACCGGGCAGCAAAATACCAACTGGCACAATGCCCAGAACTGGAGTCCACTGGGAATTCCTTCACCGAGTGAAGATGTGATGATTAGTGATGTGGCAAATGATCCTATCATCAGTGTGGATCATGCCGGGATCCGGAATATCACCCTGAATGGCGGTGCTGTGTTGACGATTCAAAATGGATATGATTTGGATGTGAATGGATATTATCTTAACAGTAATGCCACTGTGAATATCAATTCTGCAAATACCACCATCAATGTGGCTGGAAACTGGACCAACAATGGATCATTTATTCACGGGCAGGGCACCGTCGTATTCGATGGTACGGATTTGCAGGATATTATCAGTGGTGGAACTGGAACTAACAGATCATTTTACAACCTGATCACCACTAATCCTGATACCGTAAGATTGCAACAAGGCCTGGATGTGGATTGGCTATTATCGGTGAATAGCGGGGTATTTGATGTGAACGGCCAAAATCTCCTTTTTGGCAGCAGCACCGGAAATCAGGTGTCCGTATCGGGAATACTTCATATGGATGACTCTTCGGTTTTGCAGATGTTCAACGGATCTGAGGTGGTTGTCAATTCAGGTGGCGGATTACGGATTGTTGGAACATCGCCGGCTACCCGGCCGGTGATCAGCCGCCTGAACAGCGGAAATTATAATATTCGGGTCTTGAATGGTGCAACTCTGGATGCCAGCACAGCCATTTTTGAATATACCGGAGGTAATGGCATTTTGATAGAAAATGGAGCCACGATTGATCCGGCGAGTAATCTGGATCAGACACTTTTTCGATACGGATCAGGTAATGCTTATCTGACGTTATCTAATTCACAGAGCCTGGTTTCGGAAGGGATTCAATTTGAAGCTAATGCCGGAAGTGAACCTGTTAATAATATTGTCTATAACGGGAGTGGAAGTATTACATTCTCGAATTATACCGGAACTCTCTCCGGAGTAAATTTCGAGAGTGATAACGGCAGTGGCACCCGGGGCAATGTGCGCTGGTATTTCACGCAAAGCGAAATTGTCAATAATGGATCACAGACATTCGGTAATGATGCGGTTCTTTCCTCGGCGGTAAACCTGGGGTTGGTCAATGTCGTTCTAGAAGATCGTTTTCTCCCCATTGCACCAGCTTCGGTAGCACGGTTTTATACCATAACACCGACTAATTCCGGCACCAGCGATCTTCGATTGTATTATGGAGATGTGGAATTACAGGGCGAGGTAGAGGCGGAATTGAAAATCTGGCTCAGACGGGAAGGAAGCTGGGTTAACCTGGCAGGAACTGTAAATACTGTGCAGAATTATATTGAACTGGGAAGCGGGGGTTATGCGCTGGTCAGTGGAGTAACAGATACGGTGGTGATCAGCGATGCTAATGACGATACCTCCCTGCCTGTTGAATTGGTGAGTTTTACCGTCCTGATTCAAAATGGACAGGTGCTCTTGGAATGGCAAACCGCCAGTGAAATTGATAATGCATACTGGTTGGTGGACCGTAAGGAATTAACCGAGCAGGAATATGAACAGGTAATCTCCGGTGAAATCAAAGTAGAGGGCACTTTCTATCCCTTCCAAAATGTCGGTAATCTCCCGGGTCAGGGATCCACCAACAGCCAGACCAACTACCGTTTTGTGGATCAGAGCGCCTCGATTAGTTCCATTTATGCTTATCGGTTAGCTGATATATCGGTTTACGGACAGATATACTATCACCCGGTAATCTTCCTTGTTCCAGAGGCTGTTCCGCAGGATTTCAGTTTATCCCAGAATTATCCCAATCCGTTTAATCCTGAAACTTTAATTGAGTATCAGTTACCGGTGGAATCCCGGGTAAGTCTACGAATTTTCAATATTCTGGGTCAGGAAGTAAAATTACTTTTGCAGGGAGATGTGCCGGCAGGTTATTACGAGATACGCTGGGATGGAACTAATCAAAAACAGCAGCCGGTCGCCAGTGGAACCTATATTTATCAGCTTTCGATACAATCGGCAGATGGCAAGAATAATTTCACCCAGAGCCGGAGAATGATATTAATGCGGTAATATATGAGTCACACTTAAAACTTTCTAACCGTCCCTCCGGGACGGTTTTTTTTGAATCCCTGCCGGACAATGAATTTTGAGATTGTTTTCAAATCCTCCCTAAGATTTTTATCGAGGACAAGATAACATGATGAATTAATACGAAGAACTTCTTTTCTATAACTAGTCATGGTTCAGGAAAGAAGCATTGATCATTCTCTGATTTCAATTTATCTTGGTAAATATTTCCGACCTCCTGTTTTCTTAATTCCATACAGGACTTGTTAAGATTTACTCGGAGAAACTTTTAACTTCTTCCATTTCAGTTATTCATCCAGTTATCCTGTCTGAATTTCTATACAGATGCAGCTTGTGTCCCATGTGAGACTATTTCATGAGAATCATTTTTCTGGTTGCCCGATAATGCTCTGTCTGAATTGTGTAATAATAGATCCCACTGGGCATATCGCTGGCATCCCACAAAACCTGATGCTTTCCCGGAAGCATCGTTCTATTGACTAATGTCATGATTTCCCTGCCAATAATATCATAAACCTTCAACACTACATGACTGTTTATTGGTAATTGATAATTGATTTTTGTCACCGGATTGAACGGATTGGGATAGTTCTGATATAAGTAAACATCCGTAATCAGCCCGAAATTCTCATGCTCAATCCCCACGACGCCTGCAAGATTTCCCTGCTGGTCCACCCACTGGACATAGATATCGTTTTGGAATGAACCTGCACGTTGATCTTCCCAGGTGATGAATGCCCCACCCGAACCGTCACTAATGAGTTGAGGAGCGGATTGCATGTTACTTGCAGTAACGATTGCAACACCATTCGCCTCCCATTGCGGGATTCCTGAGGCATCAAGGCGCTGAGCGTAGATATCCGTCTCGAGTGCCCCCTGTCTTTGATCTTCCCAGCAGATAATTGCCCCGCCGGATCCATCCGATATAATAGAAGACCAATCCTGGATGTTTCCGGATGTACAGACCGGAATTCCATTTGCCGCCCATAAGACGTTTCCGGCTTCATTAATCCGTTGGGCATAGATATTTCCCTGATCGTTTCGTGAATCGGTCCAGGCAATAATAACACCCCCCGCACCATCGGAGGTCATCACGGCATTATTTTGTTCGTGTGATTCGTTACAAATAGCTATACCATTGGCCGACCAGAAGTTATTTCCGGTGGTGTCAATCCGTTGTGCGTAGATATCGCCGTTGGCATTCCGGGTATCGTGCCAGAGGATATAGGCAGTGCTGTTATTACCAGCCAATATTCTAGGATTCTGTTGCCAGCCGGAACTGGCACAGATTGCGGTCCCATCGCTTTGCATGGATGAATTTCCGCTTGCTGTCAGGTGCTGGGCATAGATGTTCGGATCGGAAAATCCGGCCCGTTCATCTTTCCAAACGATGTACGCACCATCGTTACCATCTGCCGCGATAGCTGTAAAGCTTTGATTATTGGTGGCGCTACAGACGGCGATTCCATTTACTGTCCATTGGGGAGATCCGGCACTGTTAATCTGTTGGGCATAGATATCCCCATCGCGAGTCCAGGCAATCAGAGCTCCGCCGCTGCTATTGGCAATCAAAGCATGATAATTTGATACGCCTGTGACACATATGGGCATTCCGAATCCTGACCAGAGGGTCAGGCCAGTACTATCGGTGCGCTGGGCATAGAGTTTTCCGTCCAGCAGACCGGAGATGCTTCTCCACAGGATAATGTTACCTCCCTGGCCATCCGGAACGATTTTAGGCTGGACCTGTCCGTCCGCCCACTGATAAATAACCTGGCCATCTGTGGTCCATAAGGTTTCGCCGTTGTTGTTAATACGCTGCATAAAAATGTCACCGCCAAACAGGGTAGGCTCATTACGGTGATCGGACCAGACGATATAAGCACCCCCCTTGCTGTCCGCTAGAATGGCCGGATCGAGCTGGTCATTCGTTGCGGTACACAGCGGGGTATTTACTGCAGGATCGCTGCTCCACTGGGCGGTTAAGGTCAGGGGAAACAGAACCAGGTTAATGATGGAAATCATGAATAAATTATTCCAATGTTTTGACATTGTCACTCTCCTCTAAATTTTTACCAAGAATCCATTATGCAAAAAATAGTGGACACGCAAGGAAATTCCTGTTCTGAAATCTTGTTCTACCATTTCACCCATTTCTATTTTGTAGAAAAAATTACAGGAAACAGTATACTGCTTCCGTTAGATTTATGGTCCTCTGTGTTATTTCCCATTGAGTTTTAACCAAAAGTGAACGGTCTATGTCATTGAAGTTATTTTCTTCACCGATAGTATATAAAGGGATAATTGGGTATGCAAAAATTACGAATTGGATGAAAAAGAGAATGTTTACGGATGTTTTGAATCTAAAATTCAGGGCATCCTCCCTATGGCTAGAATCGTATGAAAAAACACAAATGAAAATTACTGTTTACATCGCATCACACCATCGCGATCTATTCCTACGGGATGGTAAAACTTTAAACAGGTGTCACGCAATTCCAGCGGGAGGTGTCCAAGGCTAAGGTTGATTTAGTAATTTGGGTTAGCGATATTTTTTGACATCCATCCATGTGCCGATAATATTTATCTCGGATTATCAGAGTTGTTTCAAAGATACGCTCTTAGAATAGAATATAAAGTGATTGCAATCACGAACCAAGAATTTTATAGGTTGGGAACATTTTAATTTTCTATAACGGTCAAGCAGACCAAAGAATAAAACAAATCTTCATAAATAAGTATATTTAAATTATCAGGGTACAAAATATTCTTTCTTTGTAATGACAATCGTCGCTACCGGGGTCTGAATTTCCTGTTGCAATAGGTTTATAGATATTATTTTTATGGCATAGGTCGATTTTTTGAAAAAAATTGGTATTAGTTTCTCTGCAATATGTTTTCCGGTTTATTCTCAAAAAATGTCAGGCTGCTCAAATACGATTTTTTTTATCTTCGAATTTCTACAATTTTTAATTCCAAGTCCTTTGACTGTTTTGGGACGAATTTTTTGGGCGTTATTGTGGGATCAATAGTAAAGATTTCATTTTTTGGGTGCTGAGCATTCGCGAAATAAGACTCTAGCTATTTTATTATTTACAGACATCACTTCGGGTTAGATGATATTTCCCGCCCTGTAAAATGACATAATTGCCGAAAACATCAAGCGATGCCCGAACTACTTTTCCGCGGGAAGGGGTAAATTGTAAATATGATTGTGCGCCATCAGCAATCACATTCCAGTTTCCGTCAACTAAGGTGGGTTGGTTTCCAATATTGGTTGGATCCTCTGGTAAGGTGGCCTGTGCCTTCCCCTCCGGACAAAGATGCAGTACTGTTGGGAATATCCCTTGGCTGTCATCCACGGATACTTTTTTTAACATCTGTCCTGATAAGGCCCGCGTCCAGGCACTGCTGAGTTTGCCGGGATCTGGTTTTGAAAACTTAACAGAAGTATTCATTTTCTGAAGCACTTTCAGGAAGTATTCCCGATCCTCGACAGGTCCGGCAAATAGAAAGACGATGGTGTTCTGAAATGGACCACTCTTAGCCAGAGCATGACCCGTACTGGTCATACTGGTATATTCCATTGTGATCTCTGAACGATTAATTTTGGGCTTACCCACTGGCTTCAGGATGATATTATCTCCCAAATTCTGCGATTGTTTCAGATACTGTATAATGTCTGATTCACTCACACTGCTCTGAAAGATAGCCAATCCTACCCCGGCTTTTTGCTCTGATGTCATCAAAAAAATCCGTTGATCCGGCGGCATGGCTCCCCGCCAATCCCGGGGAATGATAAAGGATACTCCGCGATAGGCATTTTGAACCCGGGTTCCAGCAGCATATTCTTCTCCCGGCAAAATGACCATTTCAGAAGATTTCTGTGCAAAAGTAACCAAAGGTATCAAAATGAAAAAGACGACGAAAGAACGTATCATGTTTGCTCCTGAATGAATAAATCTATCTATCATATGTATTATCGATCTGAATCTGTAAACTTAAAGAATTATTCCGGGGATATGAGGTAATCCAGTCATTTATGATCTTGAAATAGATCTGAATCAATAGGGAAAGGGCCGCATAAAATGCAGCCCTCATTTCTGGATATTTTAACTGTTTGGATATCTCCATTCTATCTGAGAAGAATCATTTTTTTGGATTCATGAAAACCCTCCGCCTCCAGATGACAGATGTAAATTCCACTGGCTGTTGAACGTGCATTCCAGATGTAACTGTACCGACCGGCTGGTTTTCGTTCTGAAATCAGAGTAGTAATCTGTTCGCCCAGGGTATTGTATATGCTCAGGGTCACCTTCGATTCCCGGGGAATATCAAATGTAATCCTGGTGTGTGGATTAAAAGGATTGGGATAATTTTGAAAGAGGGCGAATTTCGATGGAATGACGGACATTGTTTCTGTATCAGGAGTGACGGATCTGGTGAGTTGGGTAACCTCCTCCTCATACCGGCAATTAACGACAGATTCCCGGTAGACCAATCCGGCCGACACTTCAAATCTGGCTTTAAAGTAAACTTTATGGTGAGATTGCATTTTCCACTTTATCAGATGATATTCACTGGTATCTTTTGGAATAATCTGTTTTATTTTTTTTATCTCATAGCTTTTCAGTATCTGCTGGGTCTCTGCATCAAGTATATCGAATTTGAGCGCAATACTTGCCTTTTTCCCCAGTATTTTTTTTAGATTAAAACGATCCTTCACCTGAAAGCTGCTGCGCCATTGCAGGTTAGATCCCACCTCCATCTCAAATGGTTCAGTAACAAAAACATCTCCCCAGTTACCGTTATTGTTCAAGCTGAGCGAATCGTGAAAGTGTACGAATGTCACTGGATTGCCGTCCACTTCGATGTCTCCCAGTTCGAGACTGATTTCGCTGCTATCAATGGAAATAACTCCGCGGCGGTTCTGAATTTTTCCGGTGGAGGTTATTAAATTTTCAGTAACCGGTAAATTGTATTGGGGATCCAGCCGTTCTGAGGTCGTAGTCAGGCGGTAAGGCGAGGTATGGCTCCGGTATAACATTTTGGAGACCTGCTCATCGGTGAGATTGATACTGAGTGTCGGTTCTGATCCGCTCATGATGGGAAAATAGATTTCTTCCCATGATTCCCCGTCAAAGCTGGCATTCCAGATATATGATGATCCACGCCCCCAGGCGGCGCGAAGTTCCTGATTTTGGGGAACACCCTGAAAACCGGTAATGGAGGGAAGGGTATAGAATTCGTTTCCCAGAAAAGCCGTAAAACTGTGCCAGCCAGCCCCGGGGTTACTAAAAGTTCTTCTTCTATGCAGAATGATTTCGGTTTCAAGCAGCTCGCCGCTGTAGGACTGCCAGATGACATTGGGGTGGAAATCGTTGGTCAAAGCAATGCTGGGGTATTTATGGTCAAAATATCCCGAACCCTTTGAAAGACATTCCTTGCTGATGGGGAAAAAATAGCTCTGGCCGCCAGCGCTCTGACTGATGAGTGAGTAGTAGATATGACCGGACTCTTGCCAGACCAGGTGCAGTTTGCCGTGGCCGTCTGCCGCCAGTGAGGGATTGATAGATTGACTACTGGTTTTATCAATGCTCCACAATGGGCCTGAGATTGATTGGACAGGTTCGTATGATCTGATTTTTAGTTCATATTTCTGAAAAAGAGGGTCATAATCTCTCCACACGATATAAAAGTAACCGTGGGTAAAGGTAATAACCGGTATGGATTTATAATAGGAGGTCATAAATATATCATGAAATACTCTGGGATTTTCCCACTGACCTCCAAAATTTTTTATTCTTAATATAATCTTTTCATGCCTCTGCCACACTGCGGCCAAAATACCGTCATCGGTTGCGGCCAGGCAGGGTGATACGTTCAGACCCGAATCATCGCTGAGTCGGTTTTCCCTGGACCAGCTTTGCCCGTCGTCATTTGAAAAGGTATAATAAATTTCTCCTTCATCTTCATACACCATATGATATTTTCCCCCTGCATAGACCAGCTTACGCTGTCCATTTGTGCGGGTTGCCGAAGCGGTATTGGATGCCAGGTGTCCTTTAAAATTGGCATTCAGAACGGCACTCTCATTATCAAACGATACCCAAGTTTGGGAGGCATTGGAGTTACCGATGTTCACATCACTACCGGACCAGGACTTAAAATACCAGTAGATGAGATTATGAAAATGATCGGATGCCCGCATCTGATAATAAGGATTATCAGGAAAATTTGGATTGTACGGCAGATTTGGAAAAATTGAATATTTTCCCTGAAATCCCGGTTGCTCGCTTAAAGAATGGAAACGATAAAGTTGTTTTCCGCTACTGGGACCGCTTTTTTCCACCCACCAGGGATCTTTGATTTCTAAATCGAGAATATTTCCCCCGTGTGTGGTTAATTTTATGTCATCCTGTTCTCTGAATACAATTTTATAATGCCATATTGGAGAGTTATTAGCAGGAAAGATCTTATGCAGGTAAAAATCACTGGGTATGTTGTTCCAATTATAGAATTTCCATTTTCTTGATCCCTCTTCTATAACTTCCTCGGCATGGATCTCAACGATATCCAGAAAGAATATGGGAATTGTCTGGTTTGAGGGAATATCCGCTCCGTTGATATTAACAGTTCCTCCTATATCGATGCCGTCACTATTGACATTGGTAAATTTAAAATGAAGGTAGTTCTGGGGATAAGAATAGGGGGAAGAGATATAAGTATTATACTCTTCATAGCGTCGGTTTCCCTGCACTTGACTCAATGCGGCATATTGCTTCCAGTCTGTTGAATAAAAGGGTTGACCGGCAATGCTCAGTTCCAGGTAAGCTCCTCTGAAATCCTCAATGGAAATTCCCTGAAAATCGGCAAGAGTAAATGGAACCTCGATGTACTTCCGCGGAATTGAATTATAATCCTCAGGATTTTGTTGCATCTGGGTGGAGGCGGTTTTTACCAGATAGTCCATGGTGTGAATCCCGCTGCTGTGATCTAAATATACTTTGGCACTTATGGTGAGGGGTACGGTCATATTCCGGAATGCATACAGTTCTGCAACAGCACTAAAAATATTACCCTCAAATGCCACCACTTCTACTCCCGGTCCGTATCGTTCACCATTAACCGTGAAGAAGGCGTCGAATACCCCGATATCAGTTCGTTGCTGATAAGCGGGCGATAATCCGTTTAGGGAATTTATGACTCCCCAGTAATAGGCATTATAATATTCGGGATACCAGGATGAGTAAAGATTCCCACCCGGACCGATCTGGTCGAAATAGCGTATGCCCAGATCCTCATAATAGGTGAAATCACTGAAATAGTTGGGATCTGTAAACATGGGATTATTCTTGAGGCGCAGATATTCAGCATAATTTACGTCTGTATAAGGATCTGATGCCAGAAATTCTGCCTTGGATGGATCATTCAACATGATTCCGATGAAAGATTGGGTAGTGGAACTGGCACCATATTCAATGGAAGGTATCGCTCCCTGAGTTACCTTGTCCCGGAACCATTCATTAAAAGCGTCACCGATAAACAGATCAACAAAATTGACAACTGCCTGTCCGAATAATCCTGTGGGTTGGGTGTGATTGGAAATCCAGTCGGCAAATGTAGCCGGGAAATCTCCGTGCCCCACAATTTGAGGATAGAAGCGGTTCAAAAATCGCCACATGTGACATTCCTCAATAAAACCCTTGAGGGAAATCAATGGCCCGCTAGTATGCTCGGGTAATCCTTGCGGATTATTTTGATGCCAGTCTTGCAGCACCTGATAGAAGAAATGAAGGGCTGGATTTAATCCCACGTATAATTCAGGTTGTCCGGTCACGCTTGCCGGATAAGGAATCGGACCCACCGGTGGTTCAAATTGACCGGTGATGGTAACGCCATTCAGAATCTGAACCGGTATCCCGGAACTGCCGGCACAATACCAGAAATTACTGTAAATAACATCTGCCACCTCCTGGCATCCTGCCTGACCATATCGGTAATCATGCAAAGTCTCAATGGCATTATGAGTTTGTGCACCGGGAACAACCTCAATCTGGGTGGCAGTATTCTTCGGTTCTGCCAGGCTTAGTTCTGCTAGTCCGGACTGGGTGGTTTTAAGGGGGATCCAGAAGTTGTGGGCGCTGATATCCTGGCAGAGGTGCAAATAGTATCCGATAGCCAGTGCCAGTTTTTGAGCCCGGCTTACAGCATCGATGCCTGTTCCTCCCGGATCGATTCCCGGTGGATCAACCAGATTGGCCTGTTCCAGTAAATATTGGGCGAAATGAAATGCATAACGGGGATCATGAGTATCGATCCCGAATGAATGGGTACCTATATCTGGATCTTCAGGATCCGGGACCTCATCCAGGTTGATCTGATATGTCAGGGGATGCCCGGTTTCCTGGTAAATCCTGTCGTACAGATTTTGCAGGGTAGGTTTTCCGGAATTGACCACGTTCATATCCGGAAGATTGGCCCCGAACTTGACGTATTCCGGGTAATGCAGCATGATCTGGTAATAACTGTTCTGGGATCCGTAGTGATTCAGATAATATTGCAGTACCTTTTCATATTGACCCATATGGACCGCACTGCCATGACCCCGGAGGACTGAAATCAAATATAGAATTTGAATAAAAGCATATAACCATGATAACTTTTTCATGTATTACTCCCTCCCAAATGAATAATTTTAAGTGGTGAATTGAATGTGAATTAACGGCGGAAAAGTAGTGCAGTAATCCTGCCCAACCTCCCAATTAAGCAGGTTACTATAATTAGATAACTGATTATAAAAACAAAATTATCTCAAAACAGTTCTCATTTTTAAGCATGGTTTTAAACTCAGCGCCTTCCCATAATTATGCTATCTCCACCCGCGGCGACCACCAAATCACCTTTGACATCCAGACCCTTCATAATCCCCGTGAGATTATCCAGTTCAGGGTAATGCTTCCAGGAATATCCATTGTAGTGTCTGAGCTTGACTTCCTCTCCTACCACGAACAGGTTGTTGTCGGCATCTCCCCGGATTCGGTAAATTCCTCTGTCCGCATTTAAAACATTTTTCACTCTTAAATAGTTTTCGTCTAAAAGTTTCACCTTATATACTTTATTAAAGGCGGTAACATAAAAAATATTTCTTCTGGTGACCCAGAGGGATGCAAAATTATTATTGTCCAGTTTACTGATCGGACCCTGAATACCATTATCCAGAATTTCCCATTCATCCTCCGGTTTTATCAGAATGATCCCTTCAGGAAAACCAAAATTGAATCCACAGGCCAAGGTAATATTATCACCGCTCGCAGGATCCTGGTAACCGTTAATGTCTCTCAGCATGATAGTGGTGCCGCTATTCATATAAACCCAGTTCTGTCCATCGAAATGGGTAATATTTCCCTTTGAACCGGCAAAATATAAGTTCCGGCTATCCGTTCCCCAGATTTTCCTTGCATCACCGCTCATCTCCCACACAAACTCACTTTCCCAGTCGCTTCCGTCCCAGTGCCCGTAAGCTCCGGTATAACCAAATACCCAAATATCATTTGGACCAAGCGCGAAAATGGTAAAAATTGTCTGCAAAAATTCATTTCCCAGGTAATCTTTCAGATAAATTTTATGATACTCCCACTCCGATCCGTTCCAGTGAACCGCGTTATATAATTCATCCTTTGAGGAAGATATTACCTTGATCAATCCTACCACCCAGATATCATCATTATCAATAATTGAAACATCATGCAGTTCATTCTCAATCGGACTGTTCCCTATGGTAAATATTTCCCAGCTGTAGTTATGACGGGTGGTATCTATCGTGGTAAGGGACAGCTCCGGACTATGAACGGTCACCCCATTAGTCTGTTGCACCACCGCCTGATAGGTATAGTTGCTGGCGGGAAGCAGCATCGTATCATGAAGTGTGGTATCGGCTCTTTTTAAAGAACCGGTCATGATAACCTCATTGTTTCTTTGCAACTGATAATTACGCGGCAAAACGGGTGAGTTAAATTTTAACTTCAATTCAGCCTCGGTGGTGGCCAGATACTCCGGTTGGAGTGAAACTTGCGGTAGTGTCGATGGTGTTGTCGTTTTATTACAATTCTGAAAAATCAGTAAACTGATAAATAGAGATGATATCACGGGAATTTTCACGGTATCTCCCTGGATCATAAGTTTTGGGGATTGGGTTCTGCATCACTAAATAAACTTCCATAAAATATACCAGAAAATCTTTAATACCTCTTTAAATCGAAAAGCATAGGCCTCACCTCCCCGCAAACATCATCTGATTTTTTTAGTTGGTCATTCATTTTATTTTTTCTGAAGGTACAGGTACGAAAGTGACAAAGATGATGCCAGTTTTGGAAAAAATCCTTAAAGGGAGAAAATTCACCCAGAGGTCAGATAATTTTAAAATAAAATATTTGATCGGGATAAGCCCGAAATGATTTAATTTAAAACACTTTGCTCAATGATGCCTTTTAAAATAGGAGGTATCTGAAAAATCAGAGATATGTCAGGGTCTGGATCAGGATATCTTAAATGAATGCCTGACATTTCCAGAAATGTAAGATAAACGCACAGCTGTGCGCTTATGAAGAAAGCCGACCAGGTATAGATCGGTTTTCTTCTCTAACAGTGAGATAGTATTTTTTTGCATAAAAGTTTACTTCAGGAAAATCATTTTCCGGCTGCATCAAATACTTCAATCGTGACCTCAGAATCGAATGAAAGGGCATAAAGAATTCGGGTTAGCGGATTGAAAGGATGGGGATAGTTTTGCTCGGAGTGAAAATATGGAAAAGATTCTGCTCTAATTCCGGATAAATTCCCAGGCGATCTGGTATGGCTTACCTTCTGAACATAAATGTCGCCACTGTTTCCATTTTGCCAATCGCTACAGTCAATAATGGTTCTGCCTCACTATGGGCGGTAAGCGTCAGTTCAACCTGATCTCCTGTGACTGTACTGACAGGAACACTAAAAACCGTTCATTAAGATGCCCTTTTTATCAGGATTTATTATACCGGTTCTTTTGTGTAATATTTTGTTTGTTTCTTGATTCCACTTTACTCCTGGCAATATTCCCTCCCCTCAGACTCTCCCGCCCTGATTAGGTATAAGCAAGTTTTTCCGGTAATATTATTTTTCTGCTTTTTCCAGGTATAAAGTTCCTCCTCCGCCCGGGAATGTTCATCGGTGGTTAAAACATTGCTTTCCCACTTTCGGTAGTGGCGATCCTGGGGGGAAAGAATCAACTGATCTCCCTTGATGATATATGTTCCGGTGGTAAAAACAAAAATTTTATAATTCGGAAAAGAGGAATTGGCCAGAAATGACTGGGCATAACTCATATCTGATTTAAATTCCAAACCATATCCGCGGCTCAGTCCGGAGCCGATCATCATTCCGGTGGGATCATAATAATTGATCTGGCTGGCCTTGAGATCACCCCAGTTTCCTACTATCTCGCCGGTTAGGGTGGTTGTATCGGTGAAATCAGGCTGGGACGGTGCAGGGGGGGGTACTTTCAAGGATTCAATTGGAGGTGTAGAAATTTTAATGGAGGATGGAAGTTGAGAGGTTCTGCCAATATAGACAGCGGTTTCCCGGGAGGTTGCGGCAAAATAACCCACCAGGTAGCGATTCCGGCCTACCAGCCAGCGGTAATCTTGATCTCGGGACGAGGTGGTAATCTTCCATGCCGCCTGATTCAGACTTTCTAAAATGGAATTCAGCATCAATTCCGATTCAGCCAGGTTTCCGCTGGGATTTTTCCAGCTGAAAATTTCTACCTCCTCAATAGCGATCTGATGGGATTCGGTTTCCATTTCCAGGATGGCTTGTCCGGCGAAGATTGCAAAAACATTTTTTTCTTTGAGGAAATGATCCGGCAATGTGAGGTCTAATAATTTGGAATAGGGGGAAGAATCCTGCGGGTACAAAGTGCCCATGGTCATCGTTAATATCAGCCAGATTAAAGTGATCTTATTCATAAGACATTTCTTTCTGATTGGAGGATTGTTGCTCATGCGGAGTTCAATCATCTACACGGGAGCCCCATAAATTTATTTCAGACCTCCCCCGATACAGAGACCGGCAGGAGGTCTGGGAGGTGCTATTTATTTGAGTAGCATCATTCTCATCACTTTCCGATAACTCCCGGCCTGAATTTGATAAAAATAGAGACCACTGGGAAGTTGAGCCGCATTGAAACTTACTGTATGGTATCCCACTGTCTGTCTGCCTTCCACCAGCGTTGCTATTTTTTGCCCCAGCTGGTTGTAGATCACCAGGGTTACTTCAGAGTCGTGGGGAAGACCGTATTGGATTTGGGTAACCGGATTGAATGGATTGGGGAAATTCTGTTCCAGTTGGAATTCTACAGGTACTCCACTGGCAAAACCTTCCTGAATGTCAGTTGCCAAGGAAAACTCCAGGTCATCAAGGATAAAATAAGAACCGGGATGAGCAACAATAGAACCTGTAGTATCTACGATGGTTATTTCGATTATGGCTTCATCAGGTACATCAGTGGTATAATAGTCGATGGGAACTGTGAATTGTGAAAAAACTGAATTTGCTGCTGAAATGTAGATTGCACCTTCGCCAATGCCCGAGCCATTACTGTACAGAAGAACCACCACTATAAACACATCTCCTCCTGAGGGTGAGAACTTGTAGAAGCCGGTTAACGAACCGTAGCGATTGGAGATTGGAAATCCCTGCCCGAAATTGCCGCCGATCAACAGGGGCGGGATCGTATCGTTGAAAGCTGTGGTAATTACCTCACCTCGTACGGCAGACGTACCACTGTGGGCGGGAGTAACTTGAGTAATTGGGGTTCCCAGTCCGATTATATTTGTTGTTACCCAGCCATCCGGATTTCCGGCGGTCCATTGTTCGAATCCGGCATTGGGAATCTGGGCATGGAGCATCAGGGTTGTGATAAATAGGAATACATAGACGAGACTTTTGTAACAGAAGTTCATGATATTCTCCTTAATTATTCTTAGTTTTATTTATGTGCTATAATAACGGAAGAGGAAATCCCGCGATTTCCTCTTCCGAGTATGTCTCACTTATTTCATCAGCATCATTTTCATGATTTTCTGGTAACTACCGGCGTAAATGCGATAGAAGTAGATACCGCTGGCCAGGTGCGATGCGTCAAAATCAACCATATAATAGCCTGCGGATTTCTGTTCGTTCACCAGCTCGGTAACCTTCTGTCCTAAACTATTGAATAAATCAATTTTTACAGAAGCCGTCTGAGGTACGCCATACCGTATGTGGGTAACCGGATTGAACGGATTGGGATAATTCTGGAATATGATAAATTCTGTTGGAATCTGTCCGGCCAGTGGATCTATCCCATTAGGACCGAGAACATGCAGTGTATAGGTCTGGTTGCTGATGCCGCCCCGTCCGTCGTCAACAATAATGACAACTGTATACGAACCTACTTGTCCGGAACTGGGAGTCCCTTGGACTAGGCCGGTATTGGGATCAATAGTTAAAAAGACTGGGGTGGTTCCAAAACTGTAGGTCAGGGTATCTCCGTCAAGGTCAGTAGCAATAACCTGATACTGGTATAACTCGTTTACATTTACCGTTGTATCCGGTGATGAAGTGATTACCGGGACATGGTAGTTAAACCCAAATATATATTCGTCCGCACCGATGTCCGGATAATTTGCATCCCGGGCTTCCCCGTCAATATCATCTGTTACCGCCGCCAGGGATGTCCCCGCACTGTCCGGGGCAATTCCTCTCACATGCAGGTTGAGGGGATCAATGAAACCCGGAACGGCTGAAATGGAATTCATATCCTTTCCGCTGGCTCCTTGGAGTGCAGCTAATCCGGTATAATTAGTGCTTCCCCAGTAAGCTAGATTTGTACCCGTGCTATACAAATCATTGTAGTCGCTGATATTAATAGCTGCCGGGGTATAGCTGACATAGGCATACCCGCCATTGGGGGCGGAGAAGATGTTGTTGACCACATTGATGTTGCTGCCGCTGGCATAGTCTTCGAAGGCCCGGGAGTCGGTATTACCGGGGACGTTGACGCTGTTGTAGTAGAAGTTCTGATAGTTGTTGGACTGG
>CP070707.1:2052992-2063796 GCA_020350205.1 bacterium | reverse complement strand
TATTGTACTGGGGATGGGTGAACAACAGGGGATCGGGCATTTTACCGGAAGGTGGAAAGTATGTCTGGCTGGCATACTGGTAGGCATCCTTAAGTGTGCCTCTTTTTTTATAATACTGAACCTGGCCTTTTATCTTTAATTTTCCCGGAGAAAAATCGATCTGGTAAGGATGATCAGACCAGATCACCTCACCCGTGCTGGAGAGCATCAACGGTTGCACCTGATTTCCATAATTACTGTTGAAGTTCGCCTGGTACGTCTCCACCAGGGGCATTCTGTGGCCATGATTAACGACACCGACCCACCAGTACGTATTTTTATCCACCTTAATATCAAGACTATCATGAAGACTAACATTTTGTGAGTAGACTTCACCGAACAGCAAAAATCCTGCGATCAGGTTAATTAAAGAAATACCGATTGGGCGTGTGTGTTTAAATAAGTTCATATTTTTCCTTTTGTGAATGCTTTTTAGAGTAAGAAGTGATCACCTTGCTTATGGATGCCACTTCAAATACAGTTCCGGATTCAACGGGTTGACGGGTTATTCGATTAGCGACGCCAAATCCTTCTGACCAAACGATTTTATTGTCACGAATGAGTGTAATTGCAAGTCCCGGAACATCTGCTTCAGATATACGATGGGGAATATAGGATTTCAGATCGGCGATGACTGAATCTACTGGCTCTGAAATTCGAAGTGAATAACTTTGAGACAGAGCAGATGATCCAGAATTTAAAAACAGTAAAATCATAATAAGTATATGTTTAAATCTTAGTTGGAAATTCATAATCATCTGTCTTCCATATTTTGTGTATTTTGCAAGATAGCACCTAACGACTAGGGCTTAGGCTGCCGGCGGGATAAAAGCTGAGATTACTCCGGACCAGGCCACAAAATGCAGAAATTCAGAGAACCCTCCGCCCTCCCGTGATAGTCCGGCACAAGGATGTGGCGTGCCATCAGTCCGGTACAGGGAAGTGACTGACCTTTTGTCCGGCACACGGATGTGACGGGGTCGGCTTAGTACCCCAGTTAGGCAAATTATTCTTAAATTTTATTCGGTTTCTTCATCATTAATTTTAATGATTTCATGCTTTAGAGTATTTTCTTCAGCACGGCTCTTCATGAGTTTTAAGGGGAATGAACTCCAATAATGCTCTGCATCCTCTAGATTTGCCCATTCATATTTTCCCTGAAACATCCCCGTATCTCTGCCAAATAACCAGGTTTTCGATATAAAGCCAGGTTGTGCTATGATAAAGGGGATAGGAATCAGAGAAAGTTTCTTATTTGCGTCTAATGAGAATCTTGCAAAATGAAAATATACTTTGAAAATGGCTCTTGGTATAATTGGTTGTGATCCTTGAGGATCTAAAACAACTTTTCGAAAAACTATAAAATCTTCATTTTCCTTTATTATCGCGCCTATTTGATCTTTTGGGAAATGGACGCGTCCCGTAATTACAAGCCTGGTCGCACGGGCAATCAAGAACGGAGGAACCTGACTGTATTTCTTCATATGAAATATGATTCCCATATTTTTGCTATTTTTTTGCCCAACCTTTCTGGTATAAGGCGTACACCCGTACTTAATATTTACATATGCATTTAGTGAAATTCATCGGCAGTGTGTCGCGTCGCCCTATTACCAACGTTAGACAGATACTTAATAGAAATTTCGGCCTGTCGTTGATCGATAATTGGTGGCAGTGCGGCTAATCCTTTATTTTCCATTCGTCAATAGCACCAATCATTTTTGTTAGCGGTTGTCTAACTTCAGGTCTGAATGTAAAAGAATTATCTATATATTCTCGTATCGATTTTACGTCATTCTCTTTTAATATTTCCTCTATTTGCTCTTCAGTGTAGAGAATCTGCAACCGTCTTTCCAACTCAATTTTATATTCATCAGTATATATATAATCTGCCATTGCAGTTTGACGCAATACTTCCAAAGGTGCAAGAAAAATGAGCCCATCATATGCATCAAAAATTGTCTGCCCATTAGCCACATCCAACATGTGATTACCAATGTATTCGGCTTCCCCGAAAGGTGTATCTTTCAGGTCAAATGCAACAGGATTATTTCCAACTGTCTTAAAAGCCGTATCCCATAATCCTTTTTCCATGCGTACCCAGTTTACAATCACCTTTTCCAGCCCCTGAGTTGTTTTTGGTATTTTAGGATCAATTTCTTTTTTCTTTGTGAAGCTAAAACTAATGTTGTGCAACCGAACGGAATATGTTTTTTGAGGATGATTTAGATGGAAGAATGTCCCACAGTTCCAATAATTTTTATTTTGACTATTTCTTATTCTTTTATAGGAATGGCGTGTGTTTGTGAGAAATATACCCTTTAGTCCCGACTCAAAATTTTCTAAATATGTTAGTATTATTTTATACATTGTATAATCATTCCCGACCAGCGAAAGTCTGAATAATTCCAAATCAGTTGAAGTGACTATCTGTTTCCAGTATGTTGGAGCATTTACTGGGATTACTTTAAATCTGTCCTCAACAGGTAGTTTTGAATTGATTATCCAAATTGTCTGAAGAAGATCAAAATAGGTTTTATACGACCAACCTGTTCCACTAAAATCATTCTGAAAAGCTGGATATAAAAGTTTTATATCATTAGTGTCTGAATTAAAGTACGCATCTAAAGCCGGTTGCTGGTTAACTGACACTGCTTCGAGAAAAATATATTTGGCTTTTTTATTAAACTCACTGCTTTTAATTAATTTTTGATAAAACTCGAACGGTTCTACCGCATTGTGCAATCCATCATCAAATAGAATAAGATCAAAATGTTCAAATTTCTCAAGTATAAAAGTGAGTGGATCTTCTCCTTTATCATTTAGTGCATCAATATAAGGCTGAAGTTCTTTATTATCTTGAGCAGTGGCATAACATATTAGAAGCAATATTTTTAGAAGAAATAAGCTTTTTCTTATCATATACATGTTCCTTAAAATAATTGATCTGATTCGCATACCTAACACATTTCTCACCGGCTGGTGTGGTGCAGCAGCGTAACGCCGGTCAGGTGCAGAAAATAGTTGGGCAAACTACATATTATTCCATAAATCTTCATCGCTCGAAAACGCAGTAAATTAAAATCTGGTTTCATGCTTATTTATTAATTTTCTGACATTGGTCCATCCAGGAAGCATCGATTCATCCAGTTTCTCAAGCGGTTCTGGATTTTCAAGATAATGTTTCAAGTTATGCTCACCGCCTGATTTAAAAAGATTATCATTAACATAAAAAATCATTGATCCAGGCATTCCTATGGCTACTTCGAATTTATTTACGCACCTAAGAGCTCGGTCACCCATACCAAGTAATGCAAATACCGGTTTTTTTGATTTTAGCGGAATTAAACCGGCCGCCAAACACGATTCGCCAAAACCGGTGAGAATCGCCTTGGGAACATACCTTCCCTCATAACTAAGAGAATGAGCAACATGCGTTAATTGTTCTGGATAGCCAAAAATGATAACCGTGTCTGGAACAAAAGTGGTTTCTGAAAGAGGGGTGACTAAAACTCCTCTGTGACCTAAAAGCCTGTTAAAGGGATATTGTGCGCTCCAGCCTCCAAGTTTATATCGTTTATTATTTCCACGTATCATAGATAAAGCATTTTTTTGCCATTTGTTATCTATCTGGCTTTTTACGAAAGCCCAGAATGAAACTTTAGCCCACCCCTGCACTACTGCACCCGGGGTGCAGGGGGTATCATCAACAGTTATGGCCAATTTTTTTCCTTCTCTCCTAGCCTCGGCGAATGACATGCATATGGTCATTTTCCGTCCCATGTCTTGAGCTGGCCGTATGAATCCATTAGGGATTTCCGATTGGCTTTTGATGAATTTTACTGAAACAATTTCGGTCTCAAGAGCAAGTTTTTCTTTTAGACTCTTCCCAACCTTATGATATTCTTCTCTCGCATATTCCCTTCGAAATTTCATAATAGATTCCTTGCCAGATAAACTTATGATTCAGTGTTCTCTTTATTGAAAAGAATTTTTCCATAGCTTTTTGTCAGCCCAACGCGTAGGGCTTAAGCTGCCCATCAGTGTGTCAATAGACGCATCAGCCAACCGGCGCGATTGGCATGGGTCAGCTTGCCAGTGGCGAAGCGATCCCTTTGGGAAAGGCCTCCTTCAGGGAAGACCGTATCAGACATACCTATATATAGTTAAATGTTTCCCGATATCGACTTAGTATTTCATTCTCATACTCTTTAGCATATGATTCCGCAAATGATTCACCCCGGGCAGGAAAAATCTTGCTTTTTGTAGTCATTCTATCATGATGGTGGCCCAGCTCATGTACAAGAACGTGAACTAGCTGAAAATCTTTTGCCGACTCAATGGTGAAATCAACCTCATAGAATTTTCCAGTACATTTGAATGGAATACTAAGTTTACTAAATACTCTTTTATGTTCATCTAGAAAGCTTGGCTCGCAATTTTCCCAATAAATATCTCTGTCCCACGCACAAATCGCAACAATCCCATTTTCATGCCAACCCAGGGTATCATATTCTCCTGAGGCAAGAAGTATTACATTTAAACCTTGAGATAATTGTTCCCATTTTGGCAAAAGCTCCAAGAATGCCGCCACCTCATGCTTCCGGAGAAGATGCTTGTAATCTCTTCCGGGTTTTTCTTTATCTATAAAAGGCACATCAAACTGAGCATTATATATGTTGGGACTCTGCTCCCAACGGTTTTTAAATTGTACCGTTCCTCTCTTGACCTTCGTTGCGGTTCTGCTGTAAAATTTTCTCATGATTTTTGATTGTATCTAACGATAGTTGTTCCGCTGCCGGCCCCGGCAAAACCGATGATATATCTTAAACTTCTTGGGTGCTGCCGGATTTT
Source organism: bacterium (assembly GCA_020350205.1). Classification (GTDB taxonomy): domain Bacteria; phylum Calditrichota; class Calditrichia; order RBG-13-44-9; family RBG-13-44-9; genus RQOF01. Next base: position 2,058,903 of record CP070707.1, on the reverse strand, counting down.
CAAAAACCTCCCAGTCAACCCAATAATAAGTCTTGCGTGAAATCAAAGGACCGACTGCAATTTGACTAACGGATGAGGATCTTTTGATACTGGTAACTCCTCCACCGAAGGCTAGCAGTTGAGCGGCTCAATGAGTGTTGTGCCCACCTTATATTATTTCTCTTTCAAAATTTGATGGTTGGGCCAAATTATCAAATTGCCGAAGTTACCCTGAATCCATTTCTCCTTTTAAAACAATAAAAATCTTTTTCTTTTATATAATCTAAAAGTCAGAGCAGGTCGAATGATTTTCCCGGACTGAGAAGTAGTTTTGTTTCTATGCCGAATTACGGCTGGCGTTAATATTACCGTATAATGACCGTTCCACGATTTTTTCATAGGTTTTCTTATTTTTCGAACCCTGTTCAATTTTCTGCAATGCATATTGCTGAATAACCAGCAACGGCAGGACAATCCCTTCCCGGATCGCAATGGAGTTTCTCGAAATAGGCTCTTCTTCCATTAAATGGTTATACCCCGAAATAAGCAGCACCATTTTTTTGGATAGTTTATATTCTTCAAATAAAATGTTCCAGAATTCCTTATAATCGGGATCTTTGGCTAAATAACTGGTGAGCTCAAAATTACATTTGGAAAGAGACATCATGCTATTCAGAATCAGTGCTTTAAAAAACAGTACTTCCCTGAACAGCTTTTTTAGCGGCGAAAGCTGCCCTTGCTGGATTAATGCCTGAATGGCCGAACCGATACCGAAATACCCCGGGATATTTTGCCGCAGCTGGCTCCAGGAACCAACAAAGGGAATAGCCCGTAAATCTTTAAATTCTAGTTTTTCAGTATCCCCTCGTTTAATAGGACGACTGCCTATATTTGCCTTACCGTAATATTTGAGGGTACTTTTATTTTCCAGGTAGGGCACAAACATTTTATGGTTTTTCAGCTGCTGGTATTTCTCAAAACTGATTCGGCCAAGTGATTCTAATAACTCCCGCGACTGCGGTGAAATATTATGTTCTTTTTGAAACAGACTGTTGGATAAACCGGCTGTCAGCAACTGCTCGCAATTATGCATAAAATGTTCCTTGGTGCCATAGGTGCTGGTAATGGTCTGTCCCTGAATAGTCAGTTGAATAGCATGATTGGCTATATCCCGACCCTGGGCGGCATAAAAGCGGTGGGTTTTTCCACCTCCGCGGGCAGGTGGACCACCACGACCGTCAAAAAATATCGCTTTAATATTATAATCGGAACAAAGCGCCGACAAATCTTCTTTGGTTTTAAAGATGGACCAGTTGGCCTGCAGGTACCCGCCATCCTTGGTACCGTCCGAAAAGCCCAGCATGATAGTCTGTATATCGCCCCGCTGTTTCACATGCGCACGATATTCTGGAATTTCAAACAATGCCTGCATAATGTTTATGGCATTTTTCATGCCCGCCATGGATTCAAATAATGGAATGATATCAAAGGGAATATCCCCTTTGCGCCAGCCACACCAACGCAGCAGCGCAAAGACAAACAAAACTGAAAATTCATCTTCAGAATTACTGATGATATAACGGTTACAACCGGATTCCCCATTTTTATGCTGAATCCCCGGTAATTGGGAAATATTCTGAATGGTGTCACTTATAATTTTATCCTTAAATTGTTCGGGCTTCAACTGAATATTTTTATGCAGTAGAATAAAAATCAGCTCTTCCTTTTCGAGCTCTTCCAGACTATTGTGAACCAGTTTTTCATTCTGCAGAATGGTTTGCACAGTTTGCTGATGGATACTATGATTCTGCCGGATATCCAGGGTAGCAAAATGAATTTTAAATATCTTCACCTTATCAATCAGATTTTCCAGTTCATCCAGGTAAAGACGGTTGTAGTGCTTTACCAGTAAATCGCGAATTTGCAACAGCGGATGGATTATTTCCGCATACGTGATGGTTTCAGACGCATCAAACATGCCCCCATAGAGGAGTTTTTCTAATTGCGCCAGAATGTCCTCAATTTTGCGGAAGGTGAGTTTGTGCCGTAAACTTTGAATATCACGGTAATAACATTTCATGAGCGTCATTCGCAGTTCATCTGCCACGGCATTGGTCGTTTTCCAGGTTACATATGGATTGCCGTCACGGTCCCCACCCGGCCAGAATCCCAGCTGAATTATATCCGGATTATCAAAAAAACGGTCCTGCACACTCTTTTTAATATGACCGTATAGTTCCCCCACCGCATCATAATACACATTTTTTAAAAAGTAGATGATATTTTTGGCTTCCTCAAAGGGTTTCGGTTTTTGGGAGTTGATCAGGGAGGTCAATCCCAGTTGCTGCAGGGTAATATCAATTTCATTGATGTCGTTTCTCGTGATCAGCTCCCTTAATTTGGCAATTATGTCCAGCACCGCGGGTGGATAAAACTGGGTGGGGTGGGCTGTAAAAACTATCCGGATACTGAATGTAGAAAGTTTATCGGAAATATTTATGCTTTCTTTTTTACCTTTGGAGAGGTTCAGGTAGTCTTTAATCGATAAATGATTTCCTAACCGCCAAACCTGTGGAAATGCGGCATCTTCAACACTGTCATACAGAACTACCTGTCGTTCAATATATTGAATAACCCGAAACATAAAATCAATTTTTTCCGCTTCAGATTTCAGAGCGGTATGTCCACGAAAAAAAGCATCCAGGATTTCCATGGGATCCAGCACTTGATGAAGCCCCTGCAGGCAAGCTTCATAAATCAGAGGGATCAGAATGCCCACATTTTTTATTTTTTGAAATGGCAAGTTCAGGAAGATACTGTTATAAACGTTATATTTATTCCTCACCAATTTTTCAAATTCATTTATTCTGGCCGAATTATTCATCATAGATATGACAGTTCTCCTGCTTGGATTTTTTTTGAAAATAATATACTGCCGAACTCATGCAATATTCTTTTAATATTTTTTATATACAATTTTATATGCTTACACTGGCGAGCACGGTTAAAACGCCAGACTTTTCATTAAATGACTAACGGCAAGGCTTAATAGGCGCAGAGACTTATGTTGACCTCATCAGACATACCACAGCCGGAGGCGTCCTGTTAAAGCCGGTGGTTGGCTGGTGACCTATCAGGTAAATATAAAGGATTGACAAACATATCCACTCTAGATCGGCAAAGCTTTGTTTTGTCATAAATCACTGCACATTACTATTTCGACCTTGTACCCTGACTAGCTGGTGGCACGATTCCATTCATACGGAGATATACGACAAGCTGACCATAATGATCCGAGGCGTGCCACACAGCCAAAGTTGTGATTCCTAAACGCGTAGAATTGCCGCCATAAGGTCCGCTAACAGATTCTAGCGCATTGGCAGATGTCATGGTTTTAAGTACTCTCTGTGCATATTCGAAGGATTCTCTTAGATAATTCATTAATTCGACCTTTGTTTTAGCTGGATTTGGTCCGCCAGTGGAGCACTCAGCGGGGGGTGTTATCTTTTCGATTTGATTGAAAAACGCGAAATTTGCACATGCTACATGTTTAACCTGCTCACCGAAAGTGCGTACGTCTTCGAATTTACCTGTGGTTGGCTTAAAATCATATTTATCAGCAGGCATTGCATCGGCTAACGCTATAAATGACTGCTCGATCATTGTGAACCATTGAGCTACAGAAGCAGCCATCGGATCGATTTTGTCCTGTGCAAATCCGCTATATGTAAAGCACAGACAGAAAAACACAACAATATATTTTTGCCGAATGTTGCTGCAGCACATATGGTGATTCGCTTTCATGTGTTGATTACCTCCTTTAGTTTTGGCAGCTTTAATCTTAAATAAATTTATGGCTATCCTAATAAATGTTATTCAGCCGCCGGCGTGAGGATAGCTGAAAATATTATCGAACATCCCTTTTATTGACCTACCTTCAAAAACCTGTCAGCCCTCCCGCTTTTGTCTGGCACACAGATGTGACGGAGTCGGCTTGTCCGTCGCGAAGCGATCCCCTGGGGAAAGCTCCTCTTCAGGGAAGCCCGAGCTAGGTGAGTGCTTTATTTTTTAATCCTCAAAACCAAATATGTTGTTAACGAAGGCAAATAAAGCGCTCCCGACAGCAATCACTGAGAATGTGGCTATCATCCGCCAGAATACATCGGTGCGGGCAAAATCCCAGATTGCCAGTATACAGACTATTACACTTAGGATGACACATGTCGTGATAATATAGAAGGTGATTGCCCTTACTATTCTGGGATTTAGAAACCCTTTTCTTGATCTTAAAAATCTTTTCTTTTCTGTTTGTTCTTCTTCATTCATCTTTAATCCTTCTTTCATTCATCTCACCTAACGGTTAGGGCTTAAGCTGCCGGCGAAACTAAAGCAGCTTTTGTTACTGACCAGGCTAAGCAAGCTGAAAATCCCGGGAAGGTCGTGCCCTCCCGCTTATGTCTGGCACAAAAACCTGACAGGCCTTCAGTCTGGCACCGGGAAGTGACAGGCCTTTTGTTCGGCACACGAATGTGACGGGATCAGCTTGTCCGTCACGAAGCGATCCCTTGGGGAAAGGACCCCTTCGGAGAAGCCCGAGTTAGAAATTTTTTATCTTCTCTCCAGAACTACAATTTTATCTGTTTAATTGAATAGCTTACTTTAAAATATTCTTTCCACCCGTAAAATTTGTATATAGTGTTGATATTGTATATAGGGGACCCCAGGGAAATCCCCACCACCCCAATAAAAAAGAAACTAATATATATGGTATTGCTTTCGAAAGTGTACTTTCATTCGCTTGAATAAAATAACCATTCGTGGGCCGTTTGAACGTAATAAATATCAGTGAAATACAGTATTGGAATACGACTATTTTTGCACCTTGGCTGTAATAATGTTTGGCAGATTCTTTTGACAGATCTACATCGCTATAGAAAGTCAAACCTGTACCATCTGGTAAGGTTATAGAATACTTTTTGATATTTATATGATACTTTATTGAATTTATTATAAGCATTAAAAGGATGAATGAGATAACAGCAATAATAGATGTTATTAAAATCCTATGCCAACTAAATGGAACCTTAATAATCCTTTCATCAGTTTTCTTTAATATATAATATTTATCTCCCTTTATTATGATTCCACTGTAACCACCAACTTCAAGATTTAAAACTTCATCCCTTAGAAAAGGTTGAATATCATTTAATTTTAAATATCCTGCATCTCCGCCGTTTTCCACATTGGGTCCAGAAGTGTACTTTTTTACCACTTCCCCAAATTCAACTCCACTTTCAAGCTCTGATAATGCTTTATTTATTGTCTCTTCAGTATTAGAAATAATAAAACTTAATCGTACTTCCTTGATCCCTGTATCTGTACAATTGAGAAAAAGTAATATTATGGATAAACACAGATAGAATTTGTCCACCTTACCTCCTCATTGTGTTATTAAATTTCTAACGGAAAGGGCATTAGCAGCCCGAAGTGTATACCTAATTATGTTTCAGAGACTATAAAATTTGAGATGGTTGGCTGGAAACTCAAGAAACACCGAGCCCTTCGGATCAGATTGATACCATAGTTAGGCTTTCAGCTTCGTTCTTGTTTTGAAACTCGGTAAAAACATCGGAGTTTCTCTCCGGTACTTAATGTACTCTTCTCCTAGACGCCTTATCAACTCGGGCTCCTCAATTCGCTTCAATTCCCAGACATTGATCAACACGAAAAGTGGCGTGAAGAACAGCACAAGAGAAAAAGAGTTGATAAAGAATCCCAGGCCAACCAAAATCAAGAATACTCCGGTGAGCATCGGATTTCGGATGTACCCATAGGGTCCAGTCCTAACCAATTTAGGCGGCGGATTGAAAGGCACCGGGGTTCCTTTAACTTTCAAAAAATGAAATGCAGACCAAGACGTAAGGGCAATTCC
>CP070707.1:2027176-2052892 GCA_020350205.1 bacterium | reverse complement strand
AGGATACCTGAGTCAAACCCTCACTGTGAATGGTTTGGAAAGTGGTGGTTTAAAAATTAAAAATCACAATTCTGCAAAAATATCTTGATTTCAATGGACGGAACACTTATTATTTTCACTATTTTTTTTTGATTCAAAGATTTTTACCAATTTGAATTCATGAGAGGTAACCAATGAAATCTAAAGTTAGTGAGATACTCAACTTTATTAAAAAATCAGATAACTTTTTAATTACCGCTCATCAAAGTGCTGATGGTGATGCCTTTGCTTCCATTCTGGCAACGGCTTACATACTGGAGAATTGGGATAAAAACTTTCATATTATTATCCATGACGATTCCATCGATCAGAAATATCAATTTTTGTGGGGAATTGATAAAATAAAAACGATTTCTGCCGGAATTCAGAATAAATTTGATTCTGCCATTGTGCTGGATGTACCCAGTATGAAGAGAATTGGAGATCCGGCGAGATTATTACCGCCCAGAGAGCGCTGTGTTAAAATTGATCACCATCCCATTGAGGAAGATTTTGCTGAATTTTCCCTGGTAGATACTCAGGCCAGTTCAACCAGCCAGCTGATCTATGAGTTGATTGAAGTGGCGCAGATTCCCTTAACCACTCAGTTAGCCCAGATAATCTTTACCGGGATCATGTATGATACTGGAAGGTTTTCCTTTTCTAATACCCGCAGGCGTGATTTTGAAATAGCTGCAGTTCTGACTGGCTATGATGTAAAACCGCATATAATTGCAAATTATCTTTTTTTCAGCAGTTCTTTTCAATCAATGAAAATTTTGGGATACGCCCTGAATAATTTACAGATTTATTTAGATGGGATATTAAGTATCATTTTTCTTCCCTATGCCATGATGAAAAATAATAATCATGCTGAGATAGAAGAATTGGCAAATTACAGTGTCGCCATCCGTGGTGTGGAAGTAGGGCTGTTTATAAGAGAAGTTGAACCAAATTTCTTTAAAGTGAGTTTACGTTCAAGAGGGAAGATTAATGTTAACTTGATTGCTAAATCAATGGGCGGAGGAGGTCATGAACATGCAGCAGGTACACGTTTCAGGGGAAATTTCGAAGACCTCAAACGAGGTCTGATTGCAGAAGTGGAGAAGTGCGCAAAATGATCTAAATGATAGAATTTTTTAAATTATAACACTTTTACTTTGATTTAGAGCTTTTTCTTTTTAATTTTATTAGAGTTAAGGTAGAAGGAAAAGGGAGCGGTACATTTAAAATCAAAAAAATATGCTCTCAAATAAAACAGGGATGGTTTTAATCTGAAGAAATATATGTTTTTTTGGTTTCAGTAGACAATGATGAATTTTAATCAACCGACAAATAATAAGATTGTTCCGGTACTTGCGGCAATAATCATGAACCATGACGGGAGCGTGTTACTCGCTCAGCGCCGGCCGGATAAAAATAATCCTTTAAAATGGGAATTTCCAGGTGGCAAATTAAAGGCTAAGGAGTCACCGGAGTATTGCCTGGCAAGAGAAATTCAGGAGGAATTAGGCATTAAAATTTCTGTTCGTCAGTTGTTTTCAGCTGTCAATTATTCCTATCCTCATGAAAATATTTTGCTGCTGGCCTATTTTGCAGAGTTGTTAGCTGGCAGTGTCCGTCTGTCGGATCACCAGGAAGTACGTTGGGTACCCATCGAAAAACTCAATGCATACGATTTATCTCCTGCCGATATTCCTATCGTTGAAAAATTGATTGACAATTACAGCGGTAGTTACCTGTAATACATTTTATGACATTACCTTTAGAATTAAAAAAGGACCCGCGGTTATCCGATAAATTGATTGCGGGTATTCTCATTTTACAAAATCTGAATTGTCAGAAATTCAACAAAGAATTGTGGTCAGAAATTAATAAACTCGAAGATCATTATAGAAATGAGTATGACTCACCCTCGGAAGCCCTGGAGATTCTGAAGCCGGCAAGAGATTTATATCGGGCAGTCGGAATAGAACCAACCAGAATCAGACCCTCTTCCGAGGCCTTACTCAGGCGAATCATCAAAGGTAAACCATTATATCAGATCAACTCAATCGTTGATGCGGGAAATCTGGCATCAGTGAGTTTCATGCTGCCCATCGGACTTTATGATCTAAGCAGAATTAGGGGAACCGTAACATTCCGTCTGGGTAGAGAAGGGGAAAGCTATAGCGGTATCGGTAAAGATCAAGTCAATGTATCGGGAAGATTCACCCTGGCAGATCAGGAAGGTCCCTTTGGAAATCCAAGTTCAGACAGTCTTCGGACTTCGATCTCTTTGGAAACCCGAGCAATTCTGTTGGTTATTTTTGCGCCCGAAAAATATTCTTTAGAAAAGTTACAAGATCACCTTATCTTTTCCAGAAATATATTTCTCAGTTACCATGAATCTGGATATTCTGAGTATTTGGATATTCTTCTTTAAAAATTGACGGACGTTAAAAATTATTTTATTAATCTATTGTACCAATTTGAAATCAAATAGTCATATTTTCAAACAATCAAGTTAATTGATAAAAATGAATTAAATACCAGATAGTTTAATTAACTACCCTATAAAATGATAAAGATAACCGATAAAGCTGTCGCAAAAATAAGTAGTATGTTGGTCGAGAAAGGTCAGCAGGATCATGGTATTCGGATCGGTGCCCGGGGAGAGGCCCGATGTGGTATGAATTATTACCTTGGGATCCAAAAAGCACCCCTTCCGGATGACAAAGTATATGAGTGGGGAGGTATTACAATAATTATGGATCCGATTAGTGTGGATCGCATGATGGATGTTGAACTGGATTATGTTGAAATGCACCAGGGATCCGGCTTTGTTTTCCGAAATCGTTCAAATTTTGATCCGAACAGCTAATCCTCTATCGCGGGACCAGTTTTATTTCAAAAAGGCGGCACCACCATTTTCCGGTTACAAACAATCGGTCAGTTTGAGGATCATACGCAATACCATTTAAAACATCAGTGGATTGTGGGCAGCTACTGGCAGGTAATAGACCTGATAAATCGATCCATGCATTCACTTTACCATTCTCAGGGTTAATAATCGCAATGTTATTGGTTAACCAGATATTTGCATAAATATTATCTTTAATATATTCAAGCTCGTTCAACCGATTGACGGGATTTCCATCTGCGGTCACTTCAATTTTTTTTACTTCTTTAAAACTGTCTGGGGTGAGAAATCTAATGAAGGCACTCCCATCACTCATGATTAAGTAGGTACTGTTGTGGGTCAGCCCCCAACCCTCTGAATTATAATAAAAGGTATCTAATACAGCAAAGGTTTCCTGGTCATATATAAAGCCGATCTGAGACTGCCAGGTTAACTGATACACCCGATTTTCCCACAAGGTTATCCCTTCTGCAAAATATTGATTAATTAAGTTGAACTTTTCCAGCACGGTTCCTGATTCAAGCTCGACCTTCCTGAGTGAAGACTGCCCATACAAACCGGTACTTTCTAAGAAATATTGTTCTGTAAATACCAATCCTTGCGTAAATGCATCTTGCTGATGAGGATATTCCCTGATAACCTGATAGGTATAGTATTGTATTTCATCTGACGGGGAATTTGCGTTTGGTTCCGCAGGATTGGAGCAGGCGAAAAGGAATGGGAAGATAAAAAGGGTATTTAATAGAATAAAAGAATTCCAGTTTTTGCTTTTCATGGGTATACTTTCCACTTGTAAATGATTATTATCTGCTATGGAACTACTGATTCATTGTTGGATCCGGTGGGGTGGGTGGTCCTGAATATATTACCGTTTGCAGTTCCTGCTATGAGATATTCGCCTGCATCAAAGGTAAGGCTATAAACAGAAATATCTGTTAAATTATTGATCACCTTTTTCCAGGAGAATCCATGATCGATAGATCTAAGAACTCCCTCGTAATAGTCTGCACAAAACAGGATTCCATGACTGTTTTTCACAAATTGGTATCCACTGCTCCCGAATCCATTTTCGAGATTCATCCAAGTTTCTCCTGCATCATCAGATCTAAACCCACCCTGAGAAACAGTACCGGCCAGAATGTGACCACTTAAACTCTGGCCAAGAGAAATAATTGATATACCAGAAATTATATTTTGCTCCCAGGTCAATCCTTCGTCTTTAGAAGTGATTATTCCTCGGGCATATGTCCCTGCCATGATCTGATTCTCAAGTGTAAACAGAATCGCGATAACCGGGCGATCAGTAAGACCTGTATTCAGTGTCTGCCATGATAATTGTCCCGCTTCCCTTTTGTACAGGTGATTTGTGGATGAAGCAAAGATTTCTCCAGCGGGACTGGTTTGTAATTCCCAGATGGTTGAATCGGCCAAAGCAACCGGAGTCCAGACCTGCTCAGTCGCAGGTAACAAAAATAATCCTCGATCTGCAGTGCCGGCGTAAACGTTTCCCTGAGAGTCAACGCATAGACTGTATACAATAGTGTCTGGTAATCCGGTGTTTATAAAATCCCAGCTTTGGCCATTATCGCTTGAGAACAGAATTCCATCGCCATCTGTGGCTGCAAAAATCCTTCCATCTTGATCTTTAACCAGGTCTTCGATTGAATGAGTCGGGGGTTTGCTGGTTTGGGACCATGATATCTCTGCCGGGGTTGAAGGGGGTGCTTCAGGTCCCAGGGGATTAGTCCTGCGGGAACAATTCAGCATAAACGCAATAATGAACAAAATCCAGAATATTTTAGGAGAAAAATTCATAAGAATATTTATATGAACTATATTTTTCTATTTTCTGTTATACCATTTCTCTCTATCCAGGTTCGACAGTAATTATTTTTAAATTGTACCTCTGCAGTCGAACCAGTTTGCGTGAATTGTCAGTTCTTAAAATTGAGCACTAAAACCTATTGAAGGTAATATACCGATCTCACTGGTGGTAGTAATTTCATCAGCCCAAAAATCATAGCGGGGTCTCTGGGGAACTTTATAATTATAAATATTTTGAATATCAACAAATAAAATTAAAGTCCAATTTCCCAGATAGAAGAATCGATCCACACGGACATCTAAGTGATGAGCCGTTTTAAGTCGTGCCGACAGATATTCTTCGGGCAAGTTCTGAATATTGCCGATTTGTGTTGGATTTTCAGTGGGTCGGTAAACGGGTGTATAGGGCACGCCACTAAAAAGCCTGAATTTTGCGCTGATTTCCCAATTTTTATTGAAAATATACCCACCAGATAAATTGAAAATAAATCGTTGATCGTATTGTCCTGGATAGCGGAGTCCATTTCCTGCTGTATATTTACTTTTTCCCAGGGTAAAACTAGCCTGCCCATAGCAGGGAATTTCAGAGAATTTTTTCTGAAGCAGAATGTCCAAACCATAAGCATTTCCAAATGCATCTGAAACCATATCATAGTAGCCAAAAGACTGATAATCGTCCTCATTGCCGCCATAGCCTGTCCCCGTATTAGTCTGTACAATATAATCTGTTATCTCGGGTATTATCCCGGTCGGTAAATCCCGATATTTTTTGTAATATCCCTCAACCGACAAGCGGAGGTCATTTTGGATCAGATAATCCCACCCCAGGACAACCATATCATTGCGAAGCGCTTTAAGTCCCCGATTAAAGGAATTGACGACCCAGACATATGAAGGGGATTGATAATATATGCCGCCACTTATGCGAAAGGTATTTTTGTCCCATGCCTTATATTTTATCGCTATTCTGGGTGAGACATACAAAGATTGTTCAATAAAACTGTAATAGTCAAACCTGACTCCAGCATTTATGGCAAAGAGGGGAGAAACTAGCCAGTCAAGTTCTGAGAAAGCGCTTATTTTACGGGCAGTCGTGTCTAATATATTAATTTGATTCAAGCCGATGGAAGAGGGTGCAATACGATTTCCGCTGCGATCATAGATAGTGTCTGCAAAAATAGTCTCGTTCTGATTCGATACATTTTTCCAGGCAGCACCCGTATTTAAACCGACTTTATTTGATATACTCCAGAAATGGACCAGATGAATATTAAATTCTTGCTCGTCAGCGGCACTTTTAAAGTATTTTATTTCATTTTCATCTAGTTGATCAAATCGATATTGAAAAAGATTTAAATTCATGATTACATCAATATAACCATGATCCAGTAATCTCCGATACTTTAAGCCTGTGATATATTGATTTTGGGTATTGTCTAACAGGGTGGCATTAGTTACACGATTTTCTTCAGTGCTCTGATCTCTATTGACACGGTCAATGGCTGTTAATCCGATAAAATATAATTTATCCCTTGATGTAATATCATATTTCAGGGAAAGATTAAAATCGGTGTATACCGGTACAAAAGGAAGGCCTGCCGCCTTAAAAATGAGGTCGAGGTAACTTTGACGGGCGGAAAAGATGAAATTTCCGCCTTTTCCCACCGGGCCTTCAAGATTTAGTCCATATTGAGTAGCTGAGATGAGCAGTTTCCCTCCCAGCCGATCTTTACGTCCATCGGCCAGTAAAAGGTTTAAGACTGAAGACATTTTATCCCCGTGTCGAGCTTTAAAGCCACCGGTTGAGAAGGAGACGTTATCCACATAATCCAGATTTACAAAACTCAAACTTCCGTTACTGAATCCCTGCGTACCAAAATGGTTGATATTAGGAACTTCTATATTTTCGATGACATAGAGGTTCTCAGAAGGACCTCCACCACGAACCAGCAGATCGTTCCGCCCTGCACCGGTGTTGATTGCCACTCCCGGCAAAGTTGATACGGTGCGGACTACGTCTTCGAAACCTCCGGGAAACCGCCTGATCTCCTCTCTTGATAATCCCAGGGTGCTGGTTTGGGTCATCATTTCTTCGATAAAATAACCTGCCGTCACGGTCACTTCTTCTCCTTCCACAAAGCCTTCTATCAGTTCAACCCGAATCACCGCAGGCTTAGCCTGTTTTACCACAACATCACTTTTTAACAGTGTGGTATATCCGATATAATTGAATTCCAGACCATAGGTACCAAAGGGTAGGTCTTCGATGGTGAATACCCCATTCTCATCGGTCGAAGAGCCTTTATTTGTGCCTACAAGCAGAACATTTACTCCTATCAAAACTTCTTTAGTACGTGCATCAACTACAGTTCCGGTAATTGTCCCGGTTCTATCGCTTTGGGTAAAGACCAGATTGGAGACAACCAATATCAAAGTAATAGAAAATTTAAAATTCTTATATATATTCATTTTACAATCGCCCTCTCATGCTTACAATAAAATTTACTCACAGGGTAGACTAAAACCAATTTTATTTTATAATATATCGCTCAATACGCTTATCAGATAATAACTTTTCTGATAATTTATATATGTCTTAACAATTTCACTTTTTAAATTAAGGAGGAAAAAATAGATATTTATGTCACAATAATAATTTTTATTATTTTATATCATGTTAAGATAATAAGTAATTTCTGTGAAGCGGTTGGAGTATTATTCTTAGATGGTGGTTCGAAGTAAGTTTTATCAGTAATTTACATATGGTAAAAATGACAATCAGGGAATTTATTTTAAATGATTGATCAATTAAAAATGGCCCATTTTTATGAGTCCATTCTCACCGGACTGGAAGAAAAGAAAATCCCGATTCTTCAGGAAGGACTCGACCAACTCCTAGAATCGCAAAAGGTACTTCCGGATGCAGATTTCAATCATGCCAGGATCATGGTGTCTTCCTGGGTTGATTTTATGAATGCTCTATTAACCCATTCTTCCGGTGAATTGACACTTCTCAATTTAAATAATCATATTAGTTTTATTAAAAGAGTACCTGGCCGGGAGCGTGATTATCATGTTCGATATTTTAGGAAAATCTGTGACAGTTTATTTTATTTTCTACTAAGAGACGGAATAATTCTGAACAGCTCGCTGGAAATTGATGATGAATTTAAATTTTACGAGTTTGATTTACACGTTTTAAAGAAAGAGAATAAGATTGAAGAGCTGCTTTTGTCTATTTTAAGAAAAGATTTTAATGAAATTAATGAAACGACGGAATATCACCTGCGTGAGCTGATAAAAAACCTTAAGGCGAACGACGATGAAGAAATGATATTCCATGCGTCACAGCTGAAAGCAATTCAGGAAACCATTCTAACAATTTTACAGATGGACCGAACCGGGCAGCAATTGTCTATTGAGCGTAAATTGAAAAAAGAATTCGAATTGATTAATTCATGTTTCTATTTACTTAAAAAATTATCGGAAGGCCGTAGGAATCAGTCGTTTAATGGAGATCTGAGTGAACTTAAAGTCTCCTATGATTATCCGTTTATTGAAATTTTAAAATACCTGAGTAAATGGTATCAGACTGATGAAGTCCGGCAGATCAATGAAGCGATTGCGACGCTCAATGTCATTAAAGGCCAAAAGCCATTTCGACCGGATGACCAAAAATTTACCCAGAATCTGGAATTACTATTAATTATCAGTAAAAATTTTAGAGCATATCCGGATGCTACCGCGTTAAATGTGCTTTTTCAACCGCTGACTCTTTTTAAAGCTCCCCCGGGATCTCCTATCAATCTTCTTGTTTGGGATTTCTATAATCGAGTTCAGGCATATCGGGAAGAATTGATGCAAAATATTGAGCAATGTCTGAATTTTTTTTATGACCTGCTTATTAATCAAGGAATAACCCTGATTTATAAACGAAAAATATTTATCTGCATTGCTCAGATTTGTCAGTCATGGATCAAAAAAGATTTTGTTTCCGGAGAGCTGGCAAAAAAAATCGTAACTGATTTAATTCATATAAAAGCAAGACTCAAGGAGCAAACCCCAAAAAAAATGGGAAAATTCAAGGAAATTTCATACCAGTTAACACCTTACCACCAGCTGGTTGAGCTTGAGAAAGGGATGGGAACTCATTTACTGTTTGGATTAGAGGATTTTTCGGATTGGATGGAAGGGAAAATATTACGAGAGAGCTTGGCAAATTCATCTATAAAAAAAGAAGCGCGGTTTCAAATTATTGAAAATTTATTTAAGATTGCCATTGAGATTACAGAATTTTCAAAGAGTGAAGATAACCGGTCTGAACTTGAAGCTATACAAAAAGAGATGATAAAAACGTTTGGAACTAAAATTATCGAAGAAAATTTTCCTTTACTACCAGAATTAATGCAGATTTTTTATGGTGCCTTGATTATCCATGCTATTAACCTGGCCTACGAAGTGGAAAAACTGAATAAAGAGGAACGCCAACAATTGCTAAATAAACTGGAGCGTATGCAGACCATGCAATATAAAGCGATTACTTTCCCCTTATTATCATATTCCGATTCACAAATATTTAATGAGGAATACGAAAAAAGGTTCTCAAGCTTAATAAGTCTTTTTCATCTGTACATTCCGGTTACAAGTTTGTAGAATAATGAGTTCAATTCATCATGTGCGAGATGGGATCATTAACAACTGAATATTAATACAAATGGAGATTTAGATGAAAAACGTGTCTATTAGTCCAGCGGGTGAAAAATTTCCACTACCAAGTGACACAGATTACAACAAAGAATTTGAACGTGTAAAAAAACTCGTATCAGAACAACGCAGACTGGGAAAAGAGATTGTAGTTGTCATGGGTATTGGGTTTGTCGGAGTCGTGATGGCAGCTATTGTTGCCGATACGAAAGATAAAAAAACCGGTAAATCACAAAAATTTGTTATCGGCATGCAAAGGCCCAGTCAAAGAAGTTATTGGAAAATTCCGCTTTTAAATCGAGGTATTTCGCCTGTTAAGGCCGAGGACCCGGAAGTTGAACCCATGATCAAACGCTGTGTGCTGGAGAAAAAAACACTCATTGCTACCTACACTTATGATGTACTCTCCCTGGCAGATGTAGTCGTTGTCGATGTTCAGTGCGATTACCTTAAAAAAGCATTGGGAAATGTGCGTTCCGGTGAGGTTGACATGGTAGCACTTGAACAATCCTTGGAAATCATTGCTACCCATATACAACCCCATGCGTTGGTCCTAATTGAAACCACAGTGCCTCCCGGGACCACTGAGCAGGTCGCTTTTCCGATTATGCATAAAATTTTCAAACAGCGCAAAATAAAGACTGCTCCGCTTCTGGCTCATAGTTATGAACGGGTGATGCCTGGTAAAAACTATGTTGCCAGCATCCGAGATTTTTGGCGAGTCTGCAGTGGTATAAATGATGAAGCGAAGAGGAGAGTGGTTAAATTTCTAAATGAGGTTTTGAATACCGATGAATTCCCATTGACAGTTCTGGATCGACCCATTGAAAGTGAGACTGCAAAAATAGTGGAGAACAGTTATCGGGCCACCATATTGGCTTTTATGGATGAATGGAGCCTTTTTGCGGAAAGAAACGGCGTAGACCTCATCAAGGTGATTGAGGCTATCAAGGTTCGACCGACCCATAGTAACATGATTTTTCCGGGACCAGGTATCGGCGGATACTGTCTGCCCAAAGATGGGGGACTGGGGGTCTGGGCATACAAGCATATATTGGGATTCGAGGATGATATTTTTAAAATCACCCCCATGGCCATAGATATCAATGATACCCGTGGGACACACACCGCGCAATTAGTTCGGGATGCCCTGCGTATTATGCAGCGGCCCATCGCTGCTGCCGAAGTTCTGATACTGGGTGCGTCGTATCGTGAAGATGTGGGCGATACTCGGTATAGTGGTTCGGAAATCGTGGTTAGGAAATTGTCCGAAATGGGTGCTGAAATCCGGGTACACGATCCTTATGTAGACCACTGGTGGGAACTGGAAGAACAGGATAGTTATCCGGGCGCAGGGCACAGCCGGAAAAATTTCTTTCGAAATCAGGAAAAACTAAAAGAAATACGCATTCAGAAGGATCTGAAGAATGTTTTAAAGGGAACCGACGCGGTGGTTTTTGCAGTACGACATGAAGCTTATCTGAAATTAAAACCCGAATGGGTTATCAATTGCATCGGAAAACCTGTGGCCATCGTAGATGCATTCGGTGTCTTGAACGATAAGATGATTAAACAATATCTGGACCTTGGTTGCGCCGTTAAAGGAATGGGACGGGGACATATTAACAGGCTTAGAGGACAGGTGTAAAGCATACTTTCTTTAAAAACGGGTCAGCATTATTTTTGTGTTTAATACTCGTAATCATCAAGATACTTATTTGACCTCAGAGATTTTATAATCATAAGGATCTTTCCTCTCATCACGTGATGAGGGGAATTGATTCTGCCTTGATTAAAAAGTTTCACAAGAACAATAGCACAATTAATTTCCAGATTAAGAATCATTATCTCCTGAATATTTTTAATGAGCTGCACCATCACATAATATTACCCACCGGGAATTATTTTCTTTTATGAGCGTTATAAGCGATTATATTTCTTGACTTACCTCCATATGGTAGTTATATTACTTTTTAATATCGCAAATCAGCATTAAAAAATATTTGCAATCCATTGTTATAATATTATTTAAACCTTAAGGAGGAATGAAGTATGTTGAGAAACAAATCAGGCTTAATTTCTATTTTATGGGTGATTGTATTTTTAGCGACTGCTCTGTGGGCTCAAGATAAGCCCAATATATTGGTTATCTGGGGAGATGATATCGGCTGGTCCAATATTAGTAAATACAATCACGGTATAATGGGATACCAAACCCCTAACATTGACCGAATTGCAAACGAGGGTGCTATGTTCACCGACTGGTATGCCCAGCAATCCTGTACAGCCGGACGTGCAGCATTTATACTCGGTCAGCATCCATTCAGAACTGGTTTACTCACAATTGGAATGCCGGGTTCTGAGCAAGGAATTCAGGACAACCAACCGACTATTGCAGAGTTATTAAAACCGCTTGGATATACATCAGGCCAGTTTGGAAAAAATCATCTGGGTGACAGGGATAAGCACCTTCCGACCAACCACGGTTTTGATGAATTTTTCGGCAATCTTTATCACTTGAACGCTGAGGAGGAACCGGAAACATATTATTACCCAAAAAATGAAGAATTCCACAAAAAATTTGGGCCTCGAGGTGTTATTCACAGCTATGCCGACGGAAGAATAGAAGATACTGGTCCCATGACTCGCAAGAGAATGGAAACGGCAGATGACGAATTTGCAAATGCCGCTATTTCTTTTATGGAACGAGCTCAAAAAGAAGGCAAACCCTTTTTTGTCTGGTTGAGTGCAACAAGAATGCATGTGTGGACCCGCCTGAAAAAAGAAAGTGATGGTATGACCGGTATCGGGCTGTATCCGGACGGTATGGTGGAACATGATAGGCTGATTGGTAAAGTTCTCTCCAAATTAGAGGAGTTAGGTATTTCAAATAATACTATAGTCATGTATTCCACTGATAACGGTGCTGAAAAATTTACCTGGCCGGATGGGGGGACCTCACCATTTTACGGGGAAAAAGGCACAACCTGGGAAGGTGGTTTCCGGGTGCCTTGTGTCATTCGATGGCCGGGTGTTATTAAGCCGGGAACCGTTGATAACAATATCTATTCACATGAAGATATGATGCCAACTCTGCTTGCTGCAGCCGGTGTCCCCGAAGTAAAGGAAAAATTATTGAAGGGATACAAAGCCGGTGATAAAAATTTTAAGGTTCATTTAGATGGCTACAACATGCTTCCTTTCTGGAAAGGCGAAGTTAAACAAAATCCTCGCCATGAGATATTCTACTTCGATCAAGGCGGCAATTTGAATGCCATCCGTTATGACAACTGGAAACTGCATTTTACGTTATTGGAAGGTGCCATTAATACAGCTTATCGTAAACAGCCTGCTTGGCCTATTCTGATTAACCTTCGGGCGGATCCTTACGAAACTGCCTGGAAAGAATCGGCAATGTATATCCGCTGGTTTGCGGATAATATGTGGACCTTTGTACCAGCGCAAGCAATTACTGCTGAATTTTTAAAGACTTTTATTGAATTCCCACCGGTAATTGGTTCATCCCTGGGAATCGATAAAGTTTTACAGCAAATGACCACCAGACCGCAAAACTAAGTAAAATTTAGAACAGAATAATTATTTTAATAAATCGAGGAATATTAACGATAAGAATATTCAAATATCCGCCGCAAATTATGTTTACCCTGCGAGGGTACCTCTATCAGCATGTTTCGCTATGACCATTGGAAAATGAACCTTCTGGAACAAAGGACCCACGGCTTAAAAATCTGGTAGAAACGTTCGTTGTGCCCAGTTTTCCTAGACTGTTTAATTTCTGCAGCGATCCCTTCGAGCGAACTGACTACGAGGGTATTCGCTATACCCATTGGCGATTTGAGCGAATGATTGTACTGGATCCAGCAGCCTTGATTGTCGCTCGATGAATGCAAATCTTTCGGGATTTCCTGTCGCGCTAGAAACCCGAACGATATAGTCTGGATCGTGTTATGGAAGCGGTCACAACCGTTACACAAGATAAATGTAAATAATTAGAAAATTTTAAAATGTAAAACATAGCAAAATTTAATCTTTTAAGGTACCGGCCTATCCAAGTATCACTATATAATTAAGATTTGTTAAGTATAGATACTTGTAGAATGCTATGAATAAACTTAGTGGATAAAACAAATAAAAAAGGAGATGATATGAATAAAAAATTTATCACTCTATCTCTCATATTTGTTGCTGCTGCTTTTATATTTAGTAGTTGTCAACAGTGGAGTGAGCAGGAATCCGAATCCTTCAAAAAATACGGCCAGGAATTTGAAGGCAAAATAGCCAAATCTTATGAAGAATCCGAGGAATGGTGGCCGACACCCCCCAAACCAAAGGAGGGAACCTCGAATGTGGTTATTTTATTACTAGATGATACCGGATTCGGTCATCTCAGTAGTTTTGGTGGCTTAGTTGAAACTCCGAATATCGATAAACTTGCAGATGATGGCCTGAGGTACAATAACTTCCACACGACTGCGCTGTGTTCCCCCTCCCGAGCCAGTATTATGGCCGGAAGGAATCATCACAGAATTGGTCTAGGTTCGCATTCTCTCAC
The DNA here is from genome assembly GCA_020350205.1 of bacterium. Classification (GTDB taxonomy): domain Bacteria; phylum Calditrichota; class Calditrichia; order RBG-13-44-9; family RBG-13-44-9; genus RQOF01. The sequence goes on along the minus strand of CP070707.1, from coordinate 2,038,871 downwards.
TGCCATGGGTTTTCCAGGCTATAATGCTTATGCTCCTGAAAGTGGAAAATCCGTAGCAAAACATCTACAAAAGGCAGGTTTTGTTAATTATGCCATCGGGAAATGGGACCATACACCATTGTATGAAGTTTCCGAGAGTGGACCATTTGATCGCTGGCCCAGTGGTGAGGGATTTGATCACTATTACGGTTTTATGGCTGCTGATGCTGATAATTATCGTTCGCTGCTCTGGCGAGATCACAATCCTATTGAGGATTGGACGGAAAAAAAGGATTATCATCTGAGTGAAGCACTGGCAGATGAGTTTATCCGAAATATAACCGCGCATGTTTCTGTTTCGCCGGATAAACCATTTATGATGTTCTGGGCTCCGGTTGCAATGCACTCACCCCATCAGGCTCCGCAAAAATATATTGACTACTACAACGGCAAATTTGATATGGGCTGGGATAAAGCCCGGGAGATTATCCATAAGAATCAGCTAGACATGGGAGTTATTCCGGAAGGAACTGATTTGTCTCCGCGGATACCCGAAATTCCTGCCTGGGATGGTTTAAGTGACCAGGAGAAAAAACTTTACGCCAGACAAATGGAAGTATTCGCGGCAATGCTAACGCATGTCGATGAACAGATAGGTCGAATGATCGAAGCATTAAAACGAACGGGACAGTACGAAAATACCCTTATTTTTGTAACATCAGACAACGGGTCCAGCGGCGAGGGTGGTCTTGCCGGGACTTTCAATGAAACCTATGTTTTGAATGGATTGCAAACGCCATTTGAGGCCAATATGTCACATTACGATGATTGGGGCGGACCAAACACTTATCCACATTTCCACGCTGGCTGGGCAATGGCCGGAAATACGCCGTTCAAATACTTTAAACAAATTGTCCATAATGGGGGAATTGCTGATCCGTTAATCATTACCTGGCCAAAAGGGATTAAATCAAAAGGTGAGGTCAGAAATCAGTACTCTCATATTACTGATATTGCTCCGACGATTCTTGACGTTACCGGTACCTCCTTTTTTGAAGAGATTGATGGCCATATACAAATGGATCTTGACGGTACAAGCTTGAGATACTCCTTTGATGATCCGAATGCCATAGAGAAACATAATGAACAGTATTATGAACTGTTTGGAAACAGAGCCATCTACAAAGACGGATGGAAAGCGGTAACGATTCATGGGAACCGGATGCCCTGGATAACAAACGCTGTATTTCCATTTGAGGACGATGTTTGGGAACTGTATCATATCGATGAAGATTTTTCTGAATCACATAATGTAGCGGATCAATATCCCGAAAAGCTTGAAGAATTGAAAACGAGATGGGATAAACTTGCCTGGGAGAATAATGTTTATCCACTCTATGATGATATGATACAGCGTCTTGCGAAACAGCAAAATAGATTATTTGGAGACAGAAAAGAGTTTACCTATTACTTCCCGGGGGCACAAAGGATCGCAGAAAAAGCTTCTGCGCCTGTTAAAGGTAAATCGCATACCATAGAAACATCTCTGCAATTAACCGGGAAAGAAGAGGGCGTCATAGTTGCCTGTGGTGGTTTTACTGGTGGCTATACTTTATTTATTAAAAATAACAAGGTGTACTACGATTATAATTACTATCACGGTTTATACTACACCTTGGAATCACCTTCACTTCCAAAGGGTAATGTTGATATCAGATTCAACTTTATTGAAACCGGGGGAAAAACCAAGGGACTCCCCGGAGGAAAGGGTCAACTGTATATTAATGGTAAAAAGGTTGATGAAGTGGATATGCCAGATATGCATATTTCCACATTCTCACTGTCAGAGACATTTGACGTGGGTATCGATGCCGGAACGCCTGTCAGTAATAAATATAGCATCACAAATCATTTCCCCTTCACCGGGAAACTTGATAAGGTAGTTATTAAACTCGCCGAATAATTCTCAATTGACTAATTACATGATTGGGCGTGTTTATTCAAAGCACGCCCAATTAAATCCCGGTGCCTGGTAGAGAAAATAAGCCGAGTAATATTTTAAAATTCAGGACAGAAATCAGGTAGGATTTTAATCCGGGGATGTTGAATTAACGATACGGCGTGCCATATTTTTAAATACAAAAAAGTGTGCCGGCATTACCAGGTACCAGTATAAAATGCCGAACCAGTTAGAGGGTAAAAAGGTAGCAGTCTGTTGGAAGATGTTTTGCCCATTTTTATCTCGATACACCCTGAACTCAAGCCAGGCCAAGCCCGGTAACTTCATCTCCGCCCGCAACCGAAGATAACTGCCCGGACTGTAACCTTCCACCCGCCAGAAGTCGATAGCATCTCCAATGCGAATTTTTTCCGGATGTCGTCTACCCCTTCGCATACCCACACCCCCGATCATGCGGTCCATGATACCCCGTAACTTCCAGGCCCAGTTGGCATAATACCATCCCACATCGCCGCCTATTTTCTGAATTCGTTGACAAACTTCTTTAGGATTATCTTTTATTTCCAGAATCCTGATGTCCTGTAATATTTTTTTTGATTCACCCTCGGTAACCGGAATTCCCATGTTTGCGGAAGAAGCTTCAGTCCAGCTGGAAGCGACACTTCCGCTTGCTTCGCGATCCAGCGCACGATGTACCGATTCTTTAAACGAAAACAATTTAATTGGAATGAGCTCGCGGATACGGTGATCAGTACAAATTGAGTTGTTTTTCAGTCCATCAATCAGAGCATATGCGATGCTCATCGGTACGGTAGTAACAATGTTTAACCAGTATGCAGATAACCTCGGTGTCAACACAGGCACCGGAATAATCAACAGTTTTTTCCCCAGAACCTCCGCCACGGCTTTCATCATATTGGCATAAGTAAGAATCTCACCTCCCCCAATTTCCAGAATCTCACCGCGGGTTCGAGGCTCCTTCAAACAACCTAAAAGATATTCCAGCACATTACGGATTGAAATAGGCTCACAAAGTGATTTTACCCAGCGGGGTGTGATCATGACGGGAAGTTTACGCGTGAGGTCTCTGATTATTTCAAAAGAAGCACTTCCCGAGCCTATGATGATGGAGGCACGCAATTCCGTAACCGAAACACCGGATTCACCTAGAATCTGTCCCACTTCCTGCCGACTTTTTAAATGGGGAGAAAGATTCTGTGTCTCTCTGGCCAACCCTCCCAGGTAAATAATTCTTTTTATCCCGGCTTCCTTGGCAGCTCTGCCGAAATTTCGGGCTGCCTTGGCATCAAGGTCTTCAAAATCCTTCTGATTACTCATTGAATGAACCAGATAGAAGGCAACATCGATGTCTTTCAGGGGATTTGAAAGTGTATCCGGTTCAAGCACGTCACCTTGATAAAGTTCAATGTTTTTCCATTCCCGCGCTTTTAATTTTTCAGGATTTCGCGCCAGGCAGCGTACCGGATATCCTTCTTTGATAAGAAGTGGCACCAGACGTCCGCCTACATATCCGGTAGCTCCCACCACTAAAATTTTTGGTTTTTGAGGATTCATTTTCCTATTTTTTAAATTGATACAATAGCTTTATCCTGCAGACCCACTCAATCGCAATTCCTGAATAATATGCTTTGCGCCCGCCATTTTTTCAGTAATGAATAATATATATCGAATATCTACACTGAGAGTCCTTTGAAGTTCTGGAATAATGTAATAGTCACCGATAATACTCTCATAGGTCATATCAAAGATGACTCCGATTAACTCTCCTTTGTTATTCAGGGTAGGGGAGCCGGAATTTCCTCCGGTCACATTGGTCGTGTTCAGGAAACAAACCGGAATATCCTGTAATGCCCGGTCGGTGTACATACCGTAATCCCGGCTGGTGTATAACTGTCTTAATTTCTCCGGGACGTTAAAAGGATACTGACCCCGGTGTTTTTCAATCACGCCGCCTAGGGTGGTTTGAGGCTGATAATATACGCCATCCATCGGGCTGTAGCCCTGAATATATCCGTAAGTAAAACGAATCGTTGAATTTGCATCCGGTGCTACCCGATCTTTTTTATACTGAAGCAGAATATCTGCATATTCTTTGGAAATCTGAGATCGTTTCAGTTCAATCAGTTTTTCTTGTTCTCTTAATTGCCCTAATTCTTCCTCGATATCCTGGGCAATCTGGATAAAAGGATCATTTAGTGCCAACAAATAATTCAGATTCATTTCCAATGCTTTTTCTCGGGATTGCGAATTTGTTAAGGTTGATTTTTGGTAGAGATCGGTAACAAATTGCTGACTATTTTGTTCTTTTTTCTTTAATCGAAGTTTCTTCAGAGCGCGGGGTATTTGGTCGGCAGAGATGTTTTCTAAATTGGCCAGAGCATTTTGGAAAAACAGTGCGTCTATAGTCAGGTCAAATTCCCTGTCCGCCAGAAGAATTTTGTTTTTTATGAGCGTGAAATTCCGTTGCTGGAAATGTGCATCTCGCTCCATATCCGGTTTTTCTCTTTCATATACCGTTCGATAAATCTGATGGGCAAGATACATGAGATTTGGTCCAAAATATCGGCTCACCCAGTCGGTGAGAAGTTCCATCTTTTTGTCTAAAATTCGCTGTTCTTCCAATACTTCCTGCATTTGCTTAAATATAGTGCGATAGTTGGCTGTCTGGTCTGATAACGTATCCACCCAGTGGATCAGATCATTCTCAAATGTTTCCTTTTTTTGCAGAATTGATCTTTTCTCAAAACCTTCAAGTTTACCGCGATAATTTTTTGCAGAGTTATGCAGTGATTTTAATTTACTGATGTACTTCAGTTCGATATCACGATTATCCTGTGAATAGCTTTCATAAAAATCGATGATAGCTTGATATTGATCAATTCTTTGAATCATTTGCTCTATAGCATAGTTAAACTCGGCTACGGTTTCATTGCGAAAGGTCTTACCCGGAAATCCCATGATAAAGGTAAAATCTCCTTCCTGAAAACCATTTAAGGATATTTTTAGATAGGATTCGGGTTGGTAAGGTCTATTTTCAGGGTGATATTCTCGGCCGATATTTTCCGGAGAAACGTAGGCGCGAAAGAAAGTAAAATCCGCGGTATGACGGGGCCACATCCAGTTGTCAATTTCCCCGCCAAATTTTCCTAAATCTAACGGCGGTGCATAAACGATCCGGATATCCTGCAGTCTCTTAAATCTATATAAATAATAGTATTTTCCGTCAAATGTACTGGCAATTTTTGCTCTCATATCCGGGGATTCCGCTTCAACATCAGCAATAATTCTTTTTTCTTCCAGATCCAGCACCTGCCATTTTTCAGCGAGTGTCATATCTGAATGCAATTTGGAAATAATTTGATCGGTTATGTCTTCATAAGAAAGAAGTACATCGGCATATCTGCCTGGAGCTGGTAATTCCTCGGATTTTTCCCACGCCAGGAAGCCGTTATTTAAATAATCATTTTGAGCGTCAGATGCCCTTTGAATGGAGGAAAATGCGACGTGGTGATTGGTCAAAATTAAACCGTTCTGACTAACGAACGAACCGGTGCCACCTCCAAGAGTAATAATAGCATTCATGAGCCCAGAGCCATTTTTCTTATATAAATCTTCAGGATTCATTTTTAATCCAAGTTCCTCAAGATGTAAAGATTGCATCTGGTGGGGCATCCACATCCCTTCATCGGCATGCAGGCCGGAGATGATAATAAATAAGGTGAGCAGAATGTAAAAAAAAGATGAATGGTTCATGTCAGGTTCTCCACTGTAGGGGGTTTATTGATGATCGGTTGGAATTTGAAAAATCTCTCGATATTTTTTTTCACGATAACGGAAGATGGATTCTATGTCTTTTCGGACTAACAATTGATTTATAAACGAAGATAGAAATCCAGCGGGAATTGCATATTCGAGCATGTCCTTCATTCGAGTGCCGCTCCCGGAGTTTTCAAAAATGTGCTGGTGAATCCATTTTCGATAGGGACCTTTTACCTGTATGTCGGTAAAACGATGAGGAGGATCCCATTCGCTAATTTCAGTTTTCCAAGACAAAGGTATACGATGTAATTTTAGTTTGTAGTCGATAATAGTGCCAGCCTTCATTATAATGGGAAGGGGAGTCAATATTTGAAATTGTAATTGGGACGGGGTCACTTTTTCGAGGTTTTCAGCACGACTGAAAAAGTCGAATACCTCCGAGACCGGCCGTTCAATATAGATATCCTTCTCGAAATAAAATGTTTTCATAGTAATATGATAATCTGAAATTTTATATTGGATTCCTGGATCACGAATTTGTTTCAAATATAATCATTTTCTTGAATATCAAAAACAATATTAGAATTCGTATTTTATCCTAGCGGTCAACACCAGTCTGAATTTCTTTTGTGTATTAAGATCTTTTGCTGGTAATCGATCATAAAAACTGAATTATGCTTTTTTGTAATGATTCAAAACAGGAAAGTTTGTGATTAATATTTATTTTAATTGAAAAATACCTAGGCCATTTTATATCTTTACCATAAAATTTGTGCTTTTTTACACATAATTGTTGAATAAAACTGATTGGAAAATCTCATGGAAGCATCTCCGGTGGAGAATCTGGATACCTTTGATAAACGTCCTCTTTTAAAAATATTAAAAAAGTACGCCAAGAAAAAAGGTATTCTTATTCCCCTCCTGCAGGAAACCCAGAAAATCTATGGATACCTGCCACGCTTGGCATTGGTTCAAATTTCTGAGGCAACGAATACCGATATTAGTCAAGTGTATGGTGTTGCAACATTCTATGCCCAGTTCAGGCTTGCGCCGGTGGGAAAACATCTGATCCGGGTCTGCCATGGTACAGCCTGCCACGTCAGCGGTGCTACCCGTATTACGGAGGTCTGTGAAGAAGAATTTGATATAAAAGACGGCGAGACCAGTAAAGACCTGAAATTTACATTGGAATCAGTGGCCTGTCTGGGGTGCTGCAGTTTGGCACCGGTAATGACAGTGGATGATAATACCTATGGCCGTCTGACCGATCGTGAAGTTCGAAAAGTAGTTGAAAAGTTGAAAAAATAATAAGGCAGGCAGATATGGCAGTTTCCAATAATGGCAAATCCAAAATTATTGTTGGTATGGCAAGTTGTGGTATTGCTGCCGGGGCTCAGGAGGTTTTCGATAGCCTGGCCAAGCATATTGCCGAGATGAAACTCGACGTGGAATTAACGAAAACAGGGTGCATCGGAGCCTGTTATCGTGAACCTTTGATTGAAATTAAAACGGCTCAAATACCTTCCGTGATATATGGTGATATGACTGTTAAAAGGGTGAAACAGCTTCTTGAGCAGCATCTGGTTAATGGCCAAATAATTTCGGAATGGGCAGTAGTGGGGGAAGGTATTCAAACTTCTGAACAGGATTTATTCGAAAATCAGCGTAGAATTGTGCTTCGGAATGCCGGTGAAATTAATCCGGAAAATATCCATGATTACGTTGAGCGGGACGGGTACAAGGCGATCCAAAAGGTATTGAAAGATTTTAAAGCGGAAGATGTTATTGCGGAAATCAAAAATTCTGGCATCCGGGGCCGGGGGGGAGCGGGCTTTTCCACCGGTTTGAAATGGCAATTTGCCCGCCAATCCGAAAGTAATGAAAAATATATTATCTGTAATGGAGATGAAGGGGATCCCGGTGCTTTTATGGATCGGAGTATTATGGAAGGCGATCCGCATAGTGTCCTGGAGGGAATGTTAATTGCCGGTTATGCAATTGGCGCGCAGCAGGGGATTATTTATGTGCGGGCTGAGTATCCACTGGCGGTGCACCGTCTTGAAATTGCAATCCAGCAGGCGAGAGAAAGGGGATTCCTGGGAAAGAAAATATTGGGAAGTAAATTTTCATTTAATATAATCCTCAAGCTTGGAGCCGGTGCATTTGTCTGCGGAGAAGAAACCGCCCTGATTGCCAGTGTTGAAGGAAAAAGAGGTATGCCCAGATTGCGCCCGCCCTTCCCGGCAGTTCGCGGACTGTGGGATAAGCCAACCAACATCAACAATGTTGAAACCTATGCCAATATTCCCTGGATTATCCTTAAAGGAGCGAAGGAATTTGCCAGTCTGGGGACCGAAAAAAGCAAAGGTACTAAAGTTTTTGCATTGGCTGGTAAAATAAAACGGGGGGGAATGGTTGAAGTCCCAATGGGTATGTCTCTGCGAGATGTAATTTACAAGATCGGGGGCGGGATTAAAGACGATAAGGAATTTAAGGCAGTTCAGCTGGGTGGTCCATCGGGAGGTTGTGTTCCGGAATCTTTACTGGATACACCGGTTGATTATGATTCCCTCACCAAAACCGGGGCTATCATGGGTTCCGGGGGAATGGTAGTGATGGACGATCGGACCTGCATGGTAGATGTGTCAAAATTTTTCCTAAAATTTACCCAGGAAGAATCCTGCGGTAAATGTACCTTTTGCAGGATTGGAACAAAACGAATGCTGGAAATATTGGAAAGAATCACTGAGGGCAAAGGTCAACCGGAAGATATTGAAAAATTAGAATCGCTAGCAGAATATATTAAACAGGGTTCACTATGTGGGTTGGGGCAAACAGCACCAAATCCGGTACTGACAACAATTCAATATTTCCGGGAAGAATATGAGGCACATATTCACCAGAAGAAATGTCCTGCGAAAAGCTGCCGTGAGCTTATCGAATATCGGGTGATACCCGACAATTGTACCGGATGTATGCTGTGTGCCAGGGTCTGTCCGGTAGATGCCATCAGTGGAGCGAAAAAGGAAATTCATTATATTGATCCAGAAATTTGCACCCATTGTGGTGCCTGTTATGATGCATGTAAATTTGACGCTATTGACATTTTAACCGGTGTTCTTGAAGACGAAGCGAAAACAGCATGAGAGAGTCATTTAGTAGAGCCAAAATTCTTATCTGAGTCGAGGTTTACAACATGAGTAAGATTCAAGTTTATATTAACGGTAAACAGGTTATTGCAGAAGCATCACAGACCATATTGGAAGTCTGCAGGGACCAGGGTATTCATATTCCCACACTTTGTCACGATGACCAGCTGGAACCATTTACCTCCTGTTTTTTATGTGTGGTGCAGCTTGAGGGAGCCCGGACCCTGGTACCTTCCTGCGGGACCAGAATCCAACAGGGGATGAAAATCATTACCGAAAATGATAATATTATTGAAGCCAGAAAAATGGCTCTGGAGCTGATGCTGAGCAACCACTATGCAGATTGTCTGGGTCCATGCAAATTATCCTGCCCTGCAGGTGTCGATGTACAGGGTTACCTTGCACTGGCAGCCATGGGAAAATATAGAGAAGCCATTGAACTTATTAAAAAGAACAATCCTCTTCCGACGGTGTGTGGAAGAGTCTGTACCAGACCTTGTGAGATGAATTGTCGGCGGAATTTTGTGGATGAAGCGGCAGCCATCGATCATGTCAAACGATTTATTGCGGATATCGATCTGGAAAGTGCAGATCGCTATTTCCCGGAGGTTAAGGATGATTCAGGGTACCGAGTAGCCATCATTGGAGCAGGACCGGCAGGATTATCCTGCGCCTATTACCTGAGACAAGAGGGGCATCAGGTTGATATCTATGATGCAAAACCGAAAGCGGGTGGGATGTTGCGCTGGGGTATTCCCCAGTACCGCCTGCCAGAGGAAATAATTGATAAAGAGATTGAAGGAGTTACCCAGTTGGGAGTAAAAATATTTTTGAATAGAGCATTGGGTAAAGATTTTTCAATTGATGACTTATTCGACCGGGGATATAAAAGTGTGTTTTTAGGATTGGGAGCCCAGGCCAGCACCAGTATGCGGGTTGAAAATGAGAATGTGGATGGTGTTTTATCTGGAATTGATTTCCTGGAAGATATAAAGCTTAAAAAAATTGATTCAATTGCCGGAAAAATTGCGGTCATCGGCGGTGGAAATACTGCCATGGATGCCGCGCGTTCCTCACTCAGACTGGGTGCGGAAGAGGTTCATATTGTATATCGCCGCACCTTGAAAGAAATGCCGGCGAATCAGATGGAAATTGAAGAGGCAGAAGAAGAGGGAATCAAGTTTACATTTTTAACAGCACCGGTTAAGGTGATTTTGGATAAAAATAAGAAGGCTAAAGGACTGGAATGTATTAGGATGGAATTGGGTCCGCCCGATGACAGCGGGCGGCGGCGACCGGTTCCGGTAGAGAATTCAAATTATCAGCTAGATTTTGACTGGATAATCGCAGCTATCGGGCAGAAACCTGATTTAGAGTTTGCGACCAGAGACAGCAAGCTGGTAAACATTAAACAGACTCGTTGGGGAACACTTGAAGTACGTCCTGAAATTATGGAGACTAATATTGCGGGTGTTTTTGCGGGTGGTGATGTTGTTTTAGGAGCAGCTACGGCTATTGAAGCGATAGCGGATGGCCGCAAAGCCGCTGAAGCTATCCATAAATACCTCACCGGTGAAAAACTGGATATTGTCAAACCGCCATTCATCAGCCGTAAGGACAGTTTTAAAAAGATTTCAGCTGACGATTTTACAGAGGTAGCTAAAACGGTCCGTGCCAAGATGTCAGTCCGGAGTCCGGAAGAACGTAAAAGAGATTGGAATGAGATCGAACTCGGTTTTACGACTGACCAGGTTTACAATGAAGCCTTGCGTTGTCTGGAATGCGGATGTCAGGTTTTCTATGATTGTGATCTGCAAAAATATTCCACTGAGTATGAAGCCGTGCAGCAGAAGTTTCAGGGTGAATATCATGAAGTTAAACCCGATAATAGCCATCCCTATATTCAGATTGAGCTAAATAAATGCATTTTATGCGGAAGGTGTGTCCGCATTTGTGATGAAGTTGTCGGGCTGGGTATTTTTGGTTTTGTAAAAAGAGGTTTTGAAGCCAAAATTAAACCTCAGCTGGAGATGCCGTTGGCTGAAACCAATTGCATATCCTGCGGACAATGTGTCGAAACCTGTCCTACCGGGGCTCTATCCGATAAAGTCGATGCGACGAAGCCCGGACCATGGATATTAAAATCTTATTCCACCCTATGTCAGCATTGCAGTATCGGATGTTCATTGCAGGCAGATGTACTTGAAGACCGGGTTCTGAAAGTTTCTGCGAAAAAAGAGGCTGGGGTCAATGAATATGGTAATCTCTGCATGAGAGGTAGATATGGCTTCCGTTATCTGAACGACCCAGACCGTATACATCAACCCCTAGTTCGAAAAAATGGTAGGCTCGAGCAGGTAGATTGGGAAGAAGCTTTGGATTTTACTGTAAAAAAAATCAAAAAATTGATTAAGGAGGAAGCTTCCTGGGCAATATTCGGCTCTCCCCATACTACCAATGAAGAGAATTATTTATTGCAGAAATTTGCCCGTACTATCCTGAAAACAAATAATATCGGTTCCTATTCAAATTTAAATGAATTCCCTGAGCCTCTGATCAGGGCATCGATGTCTAATACCACCTTCGAAAAAATTGAGCGATCTGATTTTATGCTAATCTGTAATTTTGATCCCATGGAAACACATCCGGTATTGTATATGAAATTGCAGAAGGCTTCCAGAAGAGGTCAAACAGTTTATATGGGTTGTTGCCCGGATTCCAGATTAGCAAAAAAATCCAATAGTCTTTATATCCCGGATGAAAAAAAGGTACTGTTTTAGCAATATCTGGTGGATATGGTTAGCAGGAGTGACCGGTATGAAAAAGT